>NZ_VOHL01000009.1 GCF_007859195.1 Streptococcus cuniculipharyngis | reverse complement strand
ATAAAGGAACAGTAACGGTTATCGTTGAGTATCCAGATGGATCAACTGAAGAAGTTGAAGTGCCAGTTATCGTCACACCAGTTGCGAAACCTGATACTAAACCAGCAACTCCAGGTAAACCAGCTGATAAGCCAGCGACTCCAGCTGCGAAACCAGTTGCAGGCCCAGCAGCTAAAGCTCCAGCGGCACCAGCAGCCAAAGCAGCAAGCCAAGCGCCAGCAGCTCAATCAGGTGCTAAGATGGATGTCTTGCCATCTACAGGTACTGAAAGCAATGCGGCAGCGACAGCGGCAGGTGTTGGCATGATCCTTGCTTCACTTGGTCTTGCAGGCAAACGTCGTCGTAAAGAGGACTAAGACCTAGGCAGATGAACCTGTCACTTTCCAACAGATAGAAAGAAAATCTCCCTTGTCATGCGATGAGGGGGATTTTTGCTAAATCATTTCGAATAATTAAGAGAGGGAGAAATTTCGTTCTTAATGGCGGATTTCTTCATTTTATGGTAAAATAATAGGGATTTTAGGAGGCGATGGATGTCTATGGGAAAAGGGCTTAATCTTAAATGTATCGGTTTAATCGTGGGTGTCTTGCTTTTGCTCTTACTGTTGGTGAAAGGTGTCTTTCTAAAAACGGATAATGCTCAGATGCCGGAGTCTACCGTCAAATCGGAGCGGTTGGCTGATTCTAATGATAAAGAGGAGAGTGACCTACCCAAAGTTTCCTCGGCTGACTGGGAGTTACGCTTGGTCAACAGGAACCACTATACTCCTGAACTAAATCCAGATCTTGCTATGGTGGATAATATTTGGGTGGATCGGCGAATTGAAGATCAGGTCAGAGGTTTTTTAGAGGCGGCGCAAGCCATCGATGCCAATGAACATTTGATTTCAGGATATCGTAGTGTGGCTTATCAAGAGGAACTTTATGAAAGCTATGTTGAGCAAGAGATGGCAGCCAATCCAGATCTTTCGCGAGCAGCGGCTGAGCGCTTGGTTCAAACTTATTCTCAACCGGCGGGGGCTAGTGAACATCAGACGGGATTGGCCATTGATATGAGCACAGTCAATAGTCTTAATGCTAGTGATCCAGAGGTTGCCCGTCAGGTACAGGATTTAGCGGCAGATTATGGTTTTGTTTTGCGTTTCCCACAAGGAAAGGCTAAGGTCACAGGGGTGGATTATGAAGATTGGCATTTTCGCTATGTTGGGGTCCAATCGGCTAATTATATGAAAAAGAATCAATTAACCTTGGAAGAGTATGTTAATTTGTTGAAGGAGAACAATCAGTGAGACGAAAGTTATCTGCAAAAGGATTGGTGATTATTGGACTGTTATTGCTAGGTGGCCTGTTTCCTATTTTGGGCCGTTCCCAGTTGATGAAGGCTGAGACCGTAGTTAATCAGACTTATTCGCAAAATCAGTTCCTCCAAGATATTGCGCCACATGCTCAACGTCTATCGCAGGTTTATGGTGTGCCAGCATCGCTCATTATGGCTCAAGCAGCCCTATCTTCCAATTATGGTAGCTATGTCTTGGCAGTTACCTATCATAACCTCTTTGGTTTGGTGGCTCAGCCAGGGCAGACGAGTGTAGAATTGCGCACAGATCGTTATTTGGCAGGGAAGTTGACGACAATTAGCCAGCGCTTTGTTGTTTATCGTTCTTGGAAAGAGTCCCTCTACGATTACATGGCCAAGTTAAAATCAGGTGCTTGGGGCAAGGATTTATACCAGACCTTGGCGACCTCTTCTGATTATAAAATTTCAGCCAAGGCCCTGGAGGCGGCAGGATTCTCCACGGCGCCAGATTATGCGGAAGAGTTGATTAATATAATTGAAGCAAAAAATCTGACTCAATATGATAACTAGTAGGCAAGGTAGGGACAGGCTAATGATTTAGGTCTGGAGACTGATTTTTAGCACTCTTGATAAAAGAGTGCTAATTTTTTGTGCTTTTCCCTTGACATTGTTGCTAATAGGAGTATAATAGAACTATAAATTAGCAGTCGGGGATTACGAGTGCTAAATGAAAGGGTGGGTGACATGATCACGCAAAGGCAGAATGATATTCTCAATCTCATTGTGGAATTATTTACCCAGACTCGAGAGCCGGTAGGCTCTAAGACCTTGCAGCAGACCATTGATTCTAGTTCAGCAACCATCCGTAATGAGATGGCTCGCTTGGAGAAGCTTGGTTTGTTAGAGAAGGCCCATACCTCTAGTGGGCGCAAGCCCAGTGTGGCTGGTTTTAAATATTTTGTCCAACACTCTTTAGCCTTGGACAGTATTGATGAGCAGGATGCCTACCAAGTGATTAAGGCCTTTGATTTTCAAGCCTTCAAGTTGGATGATCTTTTGCAAAAAGCTAGTCAGATTTTATCGGATTTGACGGGTTATACAGCCCTTGTTCTAGATGTTGAGTCCAAGGAACAGCGATTAACAGGTTTTAAGATTGTTCAGCATAGTAGCCATGATGCTTTGGCAATTATGGTTTTGGATGATTCTAAGCCTGTCACTGTTGAGTTTGCTGTTCCCAAAAATTTTCTCAGCAAGGACCTGCAAATTTTGGAAGATTTGATTGCGGAGCGTTTGCTAGGTAAATCAGTTTTAGACATTCATTACAAGTTGCGAACGGAGATTCCCCAAGTGGTGCAAAAGTATTTTGTCACGACGGATAATGTCCTAGATTTGTTTGACTATGTCTTTTCTAAATTATTTAATGAAACGATTTTCATTGCAGGTAAGGTTAAGAGCCTCACCTACGGTAGTTTGTCCACCTACCAGTTTCTAGATAATCCGCAAGAAGTGGCCTTGGCCCTTCGTCAACAGATTAAAAATGAAGATTTGCTGACGGTCGATATTATTGAAGGGTTAGGTAGTGATATGACCCAGTTGGGGCTAATCAACCAACAATTTCTCATCCCTTATCGAGGCTTTGGTCTAATGACTTTGATGGGTCCTGTGGAGATGGATTATCGCCGGGCAGTGAGTTTAACCAGTTTGGTTAGTAAGGTTTTAGTGGCCAAATTAACTGATTATTATCGCTATGTGAATAGCAATCACTATGAAGTAGAAAGAGGAGATGATTATGTCAGATGATTTAAAAAATCAAGAGCTAGAGGAGGAGCTAGTAGAAGCCACCGAAGAAGAGGTGGTGGAAACAGTAGAAACGACTGAATTGTCCGACCTGCAGGCTAGGTTTGATGAGGTTGAAAACAAGTATCTGAGAGCCCACGCGGAGATGCAAAATATCCAACGTCGTGCGACGGAAGAGCGTCAGCAGTTGCAAAAATATCGCTCGCAGGATTTGGCTAAAAAAGTCCTACCAGCCTTGGACAATTTAGAACGTGCTTTGGCTGTGGAGGGATTGACTGATGATGTTAAAAAAGGCCTTGAAATGACCCGTGATAGCTTGGTTCAAGCCCTGAAAGAAGAAGGGGTGGAGGAAGTGGCAGTGGAAACTTTTGATGCTAACTACCACATGGCCGTTCAGACTCTAGCAGCTGACGATGACCATCCAGCAGATACTATCGCTCAAGTCTTCCAAAAGGGTTATCAACTCCATGACCGTCTGCTTCGTCCAGCCATGGTCGTCGTTTATAGCTAGTCTGCTTAAGCTCTGCTATTGAAGCAAGCTTGTCCGCAATGACGTTAAACTAGGCAGTAAGTCAGAAATCTTTGTTGTCGTTGACAACCCCCCGGCAAGGATGATTAGGCTTTTCATCGTCCGAAAGATGACGACATGCCAAACAGTTACTGCGAAAAGAAAGAATAACCAGCGAGCTTATGCGAGCATTAAAAAGAAAAACAAATAAGAGGTAAAGAAGATGTCTAAAATTATCGGTATTGACTTAGGAACAACCAACTCAGCAGTCGCAGTTCTTGAAGGAACTGAAAGTAAAATCATTGCTAACCCAGAAGGAAATCGCACAACGCCTTCTGTTGTATCTTTCAAAAATGGTGAAATCATTGTGGGCGATGCTGCAAAACGCCAAGCGGTGACTAACCCAGAAACGATCATCTCAATCAAATCAAAAATGGGAACTTCTGAAAAAGTATCAGCTAATGGTAAAGAGTACACCCCACAAGAAATCTCTGCTATGATTTTGCAATACTTGAAAGGCTATGCAGAAGATTACCTTGGTGAAAAGGTAGAAAAAGCAGTTATTACTGTACCAGCTTACTTTAATGATGCCCAACGTCAAGCAACCAAAGACGCAGGTAAAATTGCTGGTCTTGAAGTAGAGCGTATCGTCAACGAACCAACGGCAGCAGCTCTTGCTTATGGTTTGGATAAAACGGATAAGGATGAAAAAATCTTGGTCTTTGACCTTGGTGGTGGTACCTTTGACGTATCTATCCTTGAGTTGGGTGATGGAGTCTTTGATGTTTTGGCAACAGCTGGTGACAACAAGCTTGGTGGTGATGACTTTGACCAAAAAATCATTGACTTCCTTGTGGCAGAGTTCAAGAAAGAAAATGGTATCGATTTAGCAGCTGACAAGATGGCTCTTCAACGCTTGAAAGATGCGGCTGAAAAAGCGAAAAAAGACTTGTCAGGTGTGACCCAAACACAAATCAGCTTACCATTTATCACAGCAGGAGCAGCAGGACCACTTCACTTGGAAATGTCTCTTTCTCGTGCGAAATTTGATGATTTGACTCGTGATTTGGTAGAGCGAACTAAGGTTCCTGTACGTCAAGCTCTTTCAGATGCTGGCTTGTCTATCTCTGAAATTGATGAGGTTATCCTTGTTGGAGGGTCAACTCGTATTCCAGCAGTTGTTGAAGCTGTTAAGGCAGAAACTGGTAAAGAGCCAAACAAATCTGTCAACCCTGATGAAGTGGTTGCTATGGGTGCAGCTATCCAAGGTGGTGTCATCACTGGTGATGTCAAAGATGTGGTCCTGCTTGATGTGACACCATTGTCACTCGGTATTGAAACCATGGGTGGTGTCTTTACTAAATTAATCGAGCGTAACACAACCATTCCAACCTCTAAATCACAAGTCTTCTCAACGGCAGCAGACAATCAACCAGCGGTGGACATCCATGTTCTTCAAGGGGAGCGTCCAATGGCAGCGGACAATAAGACGCTTGGTCGTTTCCAATTGACAGATATTCCAGCAGCTCCTCGTGGTATTCCACAAATTGAAGTGACCTTTGACATTGACAAGAACGGTATCGTGTCTGTTAAGGCTAAAGACCTTGGTACACAGAAAGAACAACACATTGTCATCAAGTCAAATGATGGCCTTTCTGAAGAAGAAATTGACCGTATGATGAAAGACGCTGAAGCCAATGCTGAGGCAGATAAGAAACGTAAAGAAGAAGTCGATCTTAAAAATGAAGTGGACCAAGCCATCTTTGCGACTGAGAAAACCATCAAGGAAACAGAAGGCAAAGGCTTTGATACAGAACGTGACGCAGCTCAAGCAGCCCTTGACGACTTGAAAGCAGCTCAAGAGTCAGGTAACCTTGATGAGATGAAGGCAAAACTTGAAGCTCTTAATGAAAAAGCTCAAGCTCTTGCAGTCAAAATGTACGAGCAGGCAGCGGCGGCTCAACAAGCCCAAGCAGGTGCAGAAGGTGCCCAAACAGCTGACAACTCAGGCGATGATGTGGTAGACGGCGAGTTTACGGAGAAGTAAAATAGTCCTGTGGACTATTTTACCCCAAGCTTAGAAGCTTGAGGGTGAGGTTGGTTCGGTAAGTTACAAGTTTGAAACAAGAAATGAGTGGTTAATCGTAACAGGAACTGACCGTCTTGTTTGGAACAAATAAGTTATCTCAAATTCAGAGGTTGTCACCCAGCCTCTGTTTTTGGGTAGAGAGGAGGAGTTGCATGGGTCTAAAACAGGGAAAAGTACTTGTGGTTTTGACTAATGTCAGTTCTTATGGGGAGGATTCTGAAGCAACTGGGCTTTGGTTGGCTGAGGCGACAGAGTTTGTTGATGAGTTGATAAAGGCTGGTTATGAACTGGATTATGTTAGTCCAAAGGGAGGTCAGGTGCCCTTGGATCCTCGTAGCTTGAAAAAGGTCTATGCCAAGCAGGGAGATTTTGCCATAAAGAACAGTCAGGATTTTCAAGTTCGTGCCTTGAAGCATTCGAAAAAGCCATCTGAGGTCAATCCTGCGGACTATGTGGCGCTCTACTATACTGGTGGTCACGGTGTCATCTGGGATTTTCCTGATGATGAGGGTTTGCAGGCTTTAGCCATGTCAATTTACCGTCAAGGAGGTTACCTGATCTCGGTTTGTCACGGAGTGGCAGGTTTACTCAATCTTAAAGATGAAGAAGGTTCTTATCTAATTGCGGGTAAACGTATCACAGGATTTACCAAGTGGGAGGAAATTCTTAGCGGAAAGTTGGGTAAGGTTCCTTTTGTTACAGAAAATGCAGTTAAACAAAGAGGGGCTGATTTTCAGAAAAAACGTCCCTTTGCCAGTCATGCTCTGCGTGATGGTCGCTTGATTACAGGACAAAATCCCATGTCAGGTCGAGCTGTAGCTAAATTATTAGTAGAGAGTTTGGCTACTGAAGTTAATTAAATCAAAGCTAGGCTTATCCGAAAAAATTATGGAAAGGAAGTCTTGTTGGTTTTTGTGGGCCGAACAAGCATAACTTATGAACAATACAGAATTTTATGAGCGTCTAGGGGTAGCCAAGGACGCATCACAAGATGACATCAAAAAAGCCTATCGCAAGATGTCTAAAAAGTATCATCCTGACCTTAACAAGGAGGCTGGTGCTGAGCAGAAATACAAGGATATTCAAGAGGCTTATGAGACCTTGAGTGATAGCCAAAAACGTGCCGCTTATGACCAATATGGTGCGGCGGGAGCTAATGGCGGCTTCGGTGGAGGAGCAGGAGGTTTCGGAGGCTTTGATGGTGCTGGTTTCGGAGGCTTTGATGGTGCTGGTTTCGGAGGTTTTGAAGATATTTTTTCCAGTTTCTTTGGTGGCGGAAGTGCTAGTCGTAATCCCAATGCCCCACGCCAGGGGGACGATCTTCAGTACCGAGTTGATTTAAGTTTTGAAGAAGCCATCTTTGGTACAGAAAAAGAAGTCAAATACAGTCGTGAAGCTTCCTGTGGCACTTGTTCGGGAACTGGTGCCAAACCTGGTACTAGCCCAGTCACCTGTGGCAAGTGTCATGGCTCAGGTATCATGACAGTGGATACGCAAACACCACTAGGCATGATGCGTCGTCAGGTGACTTGTGATCGTTGTCATGGCCGAGGCCAAGAAATTACCTCACCTTGTCAAACCTGTCGTGGAACTGGCCATGAAGAAAAGGTCCATACTGTTTCGGTCAAGGTGCCGGCAGGTGTGGAAACTGGCCAACAAATTCGTCTAGCTGGTCAAGGGGAAGCTGGTTTCAATGGTGGTCCCTATGGTGATCTCTTTGTTATCATCAATGTCCGACCAAGTGATAAGTTCCAACGTGATGGGGCAACCATTTATTACAGTTTGGATTTGAACTTTGTGCAAGCAGCCTTGGGTGATACCATTGAGGTGCCAACCGTACATGGAGCGGTTGAATTAACCATTCCTGCAGGAACGCAGACGGGTAAGACCTTCCGTCTGAAAGGCAAGGGAGCACCGCGCTTACGGGGTGGTGGTCAGGGAGACCAGCATGTAACCGTCAAGCTTGTCACCCCAACCAAGCTTAATGATGCCCAAAAAGAAGCCCTCAAATCATTTGCTGCAGCGAGTGGTTTCAATGAGGTTCACCCTAAGAAAAAAGGATTTTTTGACAAGGTAAAAGACGCTTTTGAAGATATCTAATAAAAAAAGATTGGGGATGATTGCCCAATCTTTTAATCTTTCTCCCCCTTTCAGAAAGTTCGTGAATTTGTTATAATAGAAACTATGGTACGATATAAGGCAATTATTTCTTATGATGGCAGTGGTTTTGTTGGTTTTCAACGACAAAATCAAGGACGGACGGTTCAGGAGGAGGTGGAAAAAACCTTAACCCGATTGAATAGTGGTCAACCTGTGGCGGTCCACGGCGCAGGACGAACTGATAGTGGGGTGCACGCTTATGGTCAAGTCATTCATTTTGATTTGCCCCAGGAACGAGATGTGGAAAAATTACGTTTTGGTCTAGATACGCAATGTCCCGATGATATTGATGTGGTTGAGGTGGAGCAGGTCAGTGATGACTTTCATGCTCGCTATCAGAAGCATCACAAGACCTATGAATTTTTAGTGGATATTGGACGACCTAAAAATCCGATGATGCGGCATTATGCCACTCATTATCCTTATCCGGTGAGTCTTAGTCTAATGGCAGAGGCGGTGAAAGCCTTGGTTGGGACCCATGATTTTACAGGTTTTACGGCTGCTGGGACCAGTGTGGAGAATAAGGTGCGTACCATTAGCCATGCGAGTGTGGTCTTGGATGAGCAGCGGCAATTTTTGGTTTTTACCTTTACAGGCAATGGCTTCCTTTATAAACAAGTCCGCAATATGGTTGGAACCCTTTTGAAAATTGGTAATGGGCGGATGCCAGTCAAGCAAATTGAACTCATTTTAAGCAGTAAAAATCGGCAATTAGCCGGCCCGACGGCT
Organism: Streptococcus cuniculipharyngis; assembly: GCF_007859195.1. Classification (GTDB taxonomy): domain Bacteria; phylum Bacillota; class Bacilli; order Lactobacillales; family Streptococcaceae; genus Streptococcus; species Streptococcus cuniculipharyngis. Next base: position 25,705 of record NZ_VOHL01000009.1, on the reverse strand, counting down.
GGCCCTAATGGTCTATATCTCAAGGAGATTATCTATGAAGACTAATTATATTTTAGCTATTTCCGGTAGCGATATTTTAAGTGGGGGTGGTATGCAGGCAGATTTGGCTACTTTCACCAGTCATGGTCTTTTTGGTTTCGTGGCTTTGACGAGTTTGGCTACGGTTAGTGAAGGAGGCTTTGAAATTACGGCTTTGACGGAAGATTTACTAGTCAAACAGTTCGCTAGTCTAGCAGATCTTCCCTTTGCAGCGATTAAGGTTGGGTTATTACCCAATCAGGCCCTGGCCCGGCAAACCTTAGCCTTTCTTAAAGCCAGACCTGAGATTCCTTGTGTTTTAGACCCAGTCTTGGTCTTTAAGGAAAATTCGGATGAAGAAATTAGCCAAATGCGGGCAGAATTATTGACCTTCTTCCGACATGTGACGCTTATTACACCCAATCTGCGTGAGGCAGAAATCCTGTCTGGCATCACCATTACCACCTTATCTGATATGAAAAAAGCAGCAAAAATGCTGTATGGACTAGGAGCCAAACATGTGGTGATTAAGGGGGGGACCCGGCTAGACAAACATCAGGCTCTTGACCTGTATTTTGATGGTCAGACCTTCTATCCGCTCAGCCTACCGATTTTACATGAAAATAATAACGGGGCTGGTTGCACCTTTGCTTCTAGCCTTGCCAGTCAACTGGCTTGGGGACAGGAAATCCTAGCTGCCATTAAAGCGGCTAAAAGGTTTGTCCATCAAGCGATTAACCGTTCTAATGATTATGGAGTACAACAATATGAAAACAAGAACTAATCGACTAACCGTTATAGCCATCTTAACAGCCCTAAGCCTTGTTTTAGGACGTTTCATCATGATTCCAACGCCGAATGGTTTTCTAACCCTTTTGGATGCAGGGATTTATTTTACGGCCTTTTATTTTGGGAAAAAGGAAGGAGCTATCGTGGGAGGTCTGGCGGCTTTTCTCTTGGATTTGCTAGCGGGTTATCCGCAGTGGATGTTCATCAGTCTCTTTGCCCATGGTGCCCAGGGCTACCTAGCCGCTTGGTCAGGCAGGGGGAGATGGTTAGGCTTGTCTCTAGCTAGTTTGGTGATGGTCGGGACTTATTTTCTCGCCTCGTGGGGCTTTTATGGCTTAGGGGCAGCCTTGGCTGATGTTTTGGGTAATTTTCTGCAAAATGTTGTCGGCATGGCACTGGGATTTACCTTGGCCAAGATTTTTTCAAAAACTTAAAAACAGCAGGGCCGTGGCTCTGCTGTTTTATTGAAAAAGGCAATTATTGTTCGCCTTTTACTGGGGTTATGTGCTGGAATCTTCTTTTTCTGACTTTTCAAAACGAAATCATTTACTTTTTGTCCGGCAATTGATATAATGCTGGGAAAGAAAAGGAGATTTTATGAAACGGAAATTGGGAGCTATGATTCGGACGATTCGTGAGGATCGGGGAATTAGTCGACACATGATTTGTCAGGAGGAGAATGCCTTGACCGTTCGGCAGTTGCAACGTATTGAGAATGGTGAATGTTATCCCTCTTTACCAAGCTTGATCTATTTGGCAGAAAAGTTAGATACGACGGTATCTTTTCTCTTAGATGAAGAATAAGGTGTTTTTTCTTTAATTTTAGACAAAGATGTCCTAGTATTGTTTGTCTTTTTAGTGTATAATAGGACAAGGTCTTGTTAATCGGAGAGTGCCTAGATAGCTCATCTAGGATAGACTGACTGAAAACAAGTGTTCGTTTCTTAGAGACATGCAGAGATCGGTAGATTGGCAGTCTCGGGAGGCTGAACACTTGTTTTTTTAGTATGGAAAGGCTCGATCAAAAAGTCCTGGTTACCGGCTAGCGACAAAAGATTGAAAAAGCGGTGCTTTCTTTTGTTTCCGCCTCTAGCTAATGCAGCAGAAACATTAAATACGAACATTTATTCTGTGTTAATCAAATTTATTTTCTAAAAATTTTCATTTTAGACATAAATGTCCTTGTTTGTGCTATGGTTTTACTGTATAATAGAATTATTCTAGTAGAAAGGAGTAACTTATTATGTGGAGATTTATATGGACCGTTGTCAGATGGGTTATCGTTAATGCAGTCCGTCATGCTGTGTGGGGCTGGGTTAAAAGATGGTTTAACTGGTAATTTTATATGAAATAATGGCTTGTTATCTCAATACTTAACCATAGGCATATAATTAAGTACAAATTACCGAGATAACAAGCCACTATTTTATTTTATAATAGATTGATAAAAAATACAACTAAGAAAGTAAACTTGTTATGAAAGTTAAACAGTTATCCTATCACAATCAACAGAAAACCTTGTTTTCTGATATTTCCTTTGATAGTTCGGAGGACCATTTAATAGTTATTGAAGGAAAAAATGGTTCAGGCAAGTCCACCCTTTTGAAAATTTGCCTGGGCTTGCTTAAGCCGACTAGGGGGCAGGTTAGCCTATCGCAGACGGTGGGCTATGTGCCAGATTCGTCTGAGCTTTACTTTGTCGGCATGTCACCCAAGGTTTTTTTCCATTTTTTGCGGGCCAATCTCCACTTGGAGCAGGCTAGTTTTGAGCAGAAGTTGGCAGGGTTAATCGAGACGTTTTCTTTCCATGACCGTTTAATGACCTCTCCCATCCAATCCCTTTCCTTGGGTGAAAAGAAAAAAGTCATGCTGATGGCGGCCTTTCTCTTGGACCCGCCCCTTTATCTCATGGACGAACCCTTTTCAGGTTTGGATCAGGCCAGTTTAAGGGCTCTATCCGACCTAATCAAGCAGGAGTTGCAGTTGGGCAAAGAGTTTGTCATTGTTACCCATGGCTATCAGGAGTACTTGCCCCAGTCAGGGCGGGTCATCAGCTTGTAGGAGGTAGCCTATGTTGACCAATCTACATCTCTTGTTTATCGCTCGGCAGGGCTACTGGAAGGAAGAAAAGGAGATTAGTCCCAAGCACTTGTGGGTTTATCTCTTGCCCTATCTGGCTTGGTCTGCATTTCTCTTATTTCTTTATCTTTTCTTTCGGTCAGAGGTTTTGACCTTTTTGGCCAGTTACCAGTTTTTGGGGCCGATTTCCTATCGGCAGTTGACCGAGGTCTTGTTGTATGGGAGTGTTCTGGTCGGTATCAGTTATGAAAATTTCTACCTTGTCAAGACCAAGACACCAGAAACCCTTGGCTTATTTTTTGCGGTACCAGCTGGTCAATTAGCCTTACTGTTATGGTGGAGAAATGCCATCATTATCCTCCCAGCCTTGGTTGCAGGTCTCTTTTTCACCCCATGGTTGCCACTGCTTTTATTTGTGGTGACGCAGACGCTGTCTTTTCCCCTCTTAAACCGTTTTTATCGGCTAGGCCAGTCCTTGCAGTTATCAAGAAATTGGGCCAGTGACTGGCAGTATATCCGAACGGTGGTTGATGACTTGACCCTAATTAAGGCAGCTTTACTGCCCTTGGCCTCATTATTTTTGTTCTTTCTTTGGTTAAGGACAGGTTCGGACTTAGATTTTCTTAATCCAACCAAGACCTCCCCTCTCTTTACCGCTCTTTTTGTGGGAAGTCTGGCATTTTATGCTAAAAGTCCTGCTTATTATTTCCTAAGCCTTTGGCAAGATTTTCCCTATCTGCAGGTCTTGGGCCTTAATCTAACTCGCTTTCTCCTGCCCAAGTTACTAGGGTTGGCTCTCCTTTCTTATGGTCTGGTTGCTTTGCCCTTCCTAGTCTATTATGGCTGCTGGCAGGGGGCTGACCTCGGTCAAATGCTCTCGCTGGCCCTGGCTCTCTGGCTCCTTTATGGGCTTTTGCAGAGTTTTCAGTGGCGGGAAAGTCTTTTTTTCAAGGGGAAATATATGGCCCATGCCAAGGAAATTGAGGCTTATCGCTTGCCGCTGGTTTACTATGTGAGGAGGATTTGTTTGAGCTTGTCTCTGACGGCCTTTGCCTTTCTATTTGCCCGCCAAACTTCCCTCCCCCTCTTTATAGGCTTTGCCCTAGTGAGTTTGGTGGTACAGGCCTTGAATTACCGTTATTTCTTGAAGCAATATCATTATTAGAATAAGGAGTTATGATGAATCTAGTTACGCTACGGCAGTTATCCAAGCACTATGTGATTAGCGGTCATGAGACAGAACAGGTGCTGGCATCGCTGGATGCTGAAATTCCAGAAGGCTGCATCACTGCCATTTATGGTCCGTCAGGTTGTGGCAAGACCAGCTTGCTCAATATTTTGAGTGGCCTTGACCGTTCCTACGAGGGGCAGGTCTTGTTTAAGGGGCAGGATTTCAAAGACCTGTCTGATCAGGAGCTGGTACTCTTTCGTAAGGACCATATTGGTTTTGTTTTTCAAAATTTTAATCTGATTGCACATCAGTCGGTCTTGGACAATGTGCTTTTACCTCTCTACCTCAAGGGGCTGTCTCAGAAGGAGATGGTGACACGGGCGGAGAAGGTCCTAGCTGATTTGGAAATTCTAGCCTTTAAGGACAAGAATGTCACCCAATTATCAGGTGGGCAAAAGCAACGTGTGGCCATTGCCAGAGCCTTAATCAATGATCCAGAATTGATTGTGGCAGATGAGCCGACGGGCTCCTTGGACTCAGTGTCGCAGGAGCTGGTGTTAGAGATTTTTAAGGAGTTAGCAAAAGCTGGCAAGACAGTGCTGATTGTGACCCACAATCCGGAGGTTGCCGACTATGCTGACCTTGTCATTAAGATGAAAGATGGTGTCATCATTGAAGAAATCGACTGTAGAAAAAAATAAATTATCATTGGCCTATACCTTGAAGCTGGCCTGGGGCAATTTTTTGGAGAGAAAATGGCGCAATCTGCTAATTGCTCTGGCTACCTCGATTGGCTTTATCGGGATTTTGATTTCCTTTGGCTTAGGCAATGCCATTATCAAGATGATTAACGAGGAGACCGGCAACGGTCAGCTCCCAGCTCAGGTACAGGTTATGCTTAATCCTGAGGTCAATCAGGCCGGGGTCATCAATGCAGAAGACAAGGCCTTCATTGAAAAAACGGTTGGCAAGCAGAAGATTAAGTATTTAGAAATGCCCTTTTCAACCATGATTAGCCAGCTGAGTATTGGCAAGGGCCAGTTAGATTTGTCCACGTCTCTGCCCAATTATGCTCAACTGGTGAGCCTGTATGAAGATAGCAGTATCTCTGTGGCTGCCAATAGCAAGGATAGTTTGTTGGCGGGTCAGCTTTACCAGGAGGCAAATGAAGAAGGTGTGACCATTCCAGAAACCCTCTTGACCGATTTTAACCAGGCTAATCAGAGTAATTTGACAGCCAAGGAGGTTCTGGGGAAAGAAATCAGTCTAACCATTCAGGAGACTACCAGTCAAGGTAACAAAACTGCTCAGGTGACGACCAAGATTGTGCGCGTGATTAAGGATGAGAGGGGTGATAGCAACAGCTTTATGGCTCCTAAACAGTTGACTCAACTGCTAGAAAGTCAAGGGTTCACAAAGACCGTCCCTTATATGATTTTGGAGTTGAAGGACCCGGCTCAGACGGATCAGGTGATTGAGCAACTAAGCCGCTACAAAAAATATAGTTTGGTGTCGCAAAAACAAATCTTGGGCATTATTGTGAATTTTATCAAGGTCATCCAGGGCTTGTTGATTGTTCTGTCTGGCCAGGCCTTACTAGTTTCTATTGTCATGATTGGGGTTATTATCTATATTAACATCATGCAACGATCCAAGGAAATCGGTGTGATGAAAGCGGTGGGCTATCTCAACCGTGACATCAAGGGGATTTTTGTTTATGAATCCCTCTTGATTACCTTCATTTCCCTGCTCATTTCCTTCTTGGTGGCTAGTTTGATTGGTGCCATTGCCAATCAAGTGGTGCAAGAATTTTACCCAAGTATCAAGCAAGTTTTCCTGTTGAACATCCAGTCCATCTTGGTTATGCTTGTCCTTGCCTTTTTGATGGGACTCTTGTCAGCCTATTTCCCAACCTTGAAAATCAGCAAGCTAGACCCTGTGGAATCACTCCGCTATGAATAATTTTTTGTTATAATAAGACCAAGGAGGTGTCTATGGTAGATGAAACATTAGTGGCGGACACGCAGCTGATTATCCGGGATATTTTAGAGCGTAGTGGGATTAAGCCTGGTCAGTTGTTTGTTTTGGGTTTGTCCAGTAGTGAGGTAGCCGGTGGGGTTATTGGGCAAGAGTCCAATGCAGAGCTGGGCCAGCTCATTGTCAAGACAATTTTGACGGAAGTGGAGGCCAGAGGCCTTGATTTGGCTGTGCAGGGCTGTGAACACCTCAATCGGGCCTTGGTAGTGGAGCGTCAGGTGGCTGAAGCCCATGGCTGGGAAGAAGTTAATGCCATTCCTCAACTTCATGCTGGTGGTAGTGGGATGTTGGCGGCCTATGAGTTGATGGCAGATCCTGTCCTTGTGGAAGAAATCCAAGCCCATGCAGGTTTGGATATTGGTGATACGTCAATTGGCATGCACGTTAAGCGGGTTCAGGTGCCCCTTCGGCCTATTTTGCGACATCTGGGTCAGGCCCATGTGACGGCCTTGACCAGTCGGCCTAAATTGATTGGTGGTCAGCGTGCCATTTATCAAGCAGACGGTATTAGAAAGTAATCAATGAGATGGCAAAACCTGTCCCCAGTTTGGGGGCAGGCTTTTTTTAGTTGAAGGTTAGGAAATAAACGTTGTGCTTTTTGTGATATTTTCCTATTTACCTAAGAGCTTGAGGAGGAGTTGGGTCATTTCCGCAGGAGATTCTTTCTTTCCCCGGGCAATCCATGTTTGACAGGCACCAAAAATGGCGTGACTGAGGTAGACGCTGGTGTAGAGGTCTTCAATGGCTGTTTTTTCTTCTTTAGAGAAGCGATTTTGCAGGTCATGAGACAGTAAGAGGCGGAGTTTATGGCGGAGAAAAATTTGAATTTCTCGAGTTCCATTTTGTGAGAGGAGGGCAGCAAAAAGGTCTTCCCTGTTGAGGTAGTCAAAGACTTCAAGAATAATGGCTTCTTTATCCAGTTTGTGTTTATCAAAGATGTACTCAATATTAGCAAACATCCTTTGTTGGTAAGCCTCAATCATTTCGTATTTATCTTTGTAATGGGTATAAAAACTAGAGCGACTGATTCGCGCAGTCTGAGCTAGCTTAACTGTTGTAACCTCATTAAAACTGTGGTCTTTAAGCAGGTCAGCCATGGCTTTTTCAATGGCCTTTTTAGTTTGTTGTTTTCGTGGGTCAGTCATGGTAGAATCTCCTGAACATTTTTGTACACCTTGTCTAAAAACCTCCCTTTTAGCTTGAAATCAGAAAGGCAACCGGTATAATATAGATTATAACAAAATGATGGACGAACTGTCCAAAAAATAGGAGGAATCTATGTTAGACGAATGGAGAGCCATTATAAAACAACCGATTTTATGGATCAGTATGATTGGGCTGGCCTTGATTCCAGCCTTATATAATGTTATTTTTCTTAGTTCCATGTGGGATCCCTATGGTAAGATTGCTCAGTTGCCTGTGGCAGTGGTCAATCAAGATCAACCAGCTAGCTACCAGGGAAAGACCTTAACTGTCGGAGATGATATGGTGGACAATATGTCTAAAAACAAAGCTTTAGACTACCACTTTGTCAGCAAAAAGCAGGGTGAAAAGGGTCTAGCCAAGGGAAAATATTTTATGCTGATTACCCTACCCAAGGACCTTTCTCAACAGGCGGCAAGTCTCCTGACTGAGGAGCCCAAGCAGATGACTATTTCCTACCAAACCTCTAAGGGGCACAGTTTTGTTGCCAGCAAGATGGCAGAGTCAGCGATGACCCAGCTCAAGGATAGGGTGGCCAAAAATATTACCTACACCTACACAAATAGCCTGTTCAAAAATGTTTCAAAATTGTCTTCAGGTTTAATCAAGGCCGGGGAGGGAAGCCAGCAACTAGCCGAGGGTTCTCAGGAGCTAGAAGATGGCAGCAAGACCTTGACAGAAAATCTTGCTAAACTGGCTAGTTCCAGTTTGACCTTTTCAGACGGAGCAGAGACCTTGTCGTTTGGATTAGGACAATATGCGGCGGGTGTCACACAATTACATTTGGGCCTATCTAGCTTGACGTCAGGTCTTGCGACTTATACCAGTGGGGTGGATAGTTTAGCCAGTGGTAGCAGCCAGTTGGAGGCCCGTTCCGCTGATTTAGTGAATGGGGTCAGTCAGCTTGGGAGTGCTGCGGAACAAATGCAACCCTTGGTTGATGGGGCCAATCAGCTTCGAGATGGTTTGACTAGTTTAGCTAGTCAAGTTGGTTTATCACAAGAGCAAGAAGAGCAGTTGAATCAGTTAAGTCAAGGATTAGAACAACTAAACTTGGTGATTCAATCCTTGGGGGGGTCAGAGGCCAGTCTCCCTGATGTGTCCAGTGAGTTAATAGCAATCAGTAGTGCGGCTCAGACACTATTGGAAGCTGCGACTGCTGATTCTAGCCAAACAGTAGCCAAATTACAAGCGAGTTCGGTTTATCAAAGTTTAACACCAGACCAACAAGGGGAGCTTCTGGCAGCAGTTGGTGGGGCAAGCGAGACTGAACTTGTCAGTGCGGCTCAGTCCATTAGCCATCAGGTGGCAAGTTTACAATCAGCATTGGCTAGTCTTGATACTGGAACTCAAGCGACAAAATTGACCGAATTACAGGCTTCAGCCAATGCCGTTTTACCGGGAGCAGTAACTGGTTTGGCAAGCTTATCAACAGGTTTTACCCAACTTAAGCTAGCCTTGACAGATCAACTTATCCCTGGAAGTAGTCAACTTGCTACAGGAGTAACCACTTTGCAGAGTCAGTTGGGGCTAGGCGCTAGTCAACTGCAGGCCGGTGTTGAAGAATATACCGCTGCGGTTGCTAGCATTTCAGCCGGGGCTAACCAATTATCAAGCAATAGTGGTCAACTTCGAGATGGAGCCAGTCAGTTACAGAGTGGAGCTGCTACCTTAGATGGAACATCTAGTCAGTTGACCTCGGGAGCTAGCCAACTGGCTAATGGGGCTAATCAGCTGGCCACAGGAGCAGATCAATTATCTCAAGGGGGGCAGCGTTTGACTGAAGGATTGGGTAGTCTAGGGACTGGAGCAGTTAGTTTAAGCTCAGGTTTAGCCCAGGCTAATGATAAACTAGCTGGTGTGTCAACAGACAAGGATAATGCTTTGGATTTAGCCAGTCCTGTTCGTTTGAGTCACAAGGATAAGGACAAGGTTGAAACGAATGGCGTAGGTATGGCGCCTTATATGATGTCCGTAGCCTTGATGGTGGCTGCCCTATCTAGCAACATGATTTTTACCAAGACGGTCTCAGGGGTTGCCCCTAAAAATCGATTGGATTGGGTATCGCGTAAACTTGCTGTCAATGGTTTGGTTGCCCTTTTGTCAGGAACTATCCTGTATTTGGCGGTCCATTTGATTGGGGTAACTGCTAATCATGAGGGAAAAACCTATTTCTTGACCCTTCTAGCCAGTCTGACTTTTATGGCCATGGTAACAGCCCTCTATACCTGGCATGAGCGTATTGGTGCTTTTGCTTCTCTGATTTTGTTGTTGCTACAATTGGGGTCAAGTGCGGGGACCTATCCACTGGCCTTGACGGATAGATTTTTTCAAAGCATCAACCCATTTCTGCCGATGAGCTATACGGTATCGGGTTTGCGTCAAACAATTTCAATGACAGGTCAAATCACTAAGGAAGTCAGTGTCTTGACTGTCTTCATCTTGGTCTTTACAGCCTTGGGAGCGGGGCTCTATACGCGGAAACGGTCTTCAGAATAACGACTAACTAGAACTTGGGAGTAGCACGTCCCAGGTTCTTTTTTGTCCAGACCTCGCCTGTTTTAGGCCCAGTCTGGTATCTTTAGCAAAACTATGATATGATACTGAGATAATAAGATTGTTCTTGGTGATAAGGTAGAAAGGGGTAAGGAGAGGTTAATGAAAACAATTAAGCAAGAGTTACGCCTGATTTATCATCAGCTGGATAAACTCTTACTCTTATTTGGGATAGTATTTACCTTTATTGAGTGGTTTTGGTTACCAATTAATGGCTTTCTAGCGGAGAAGTTGTTGGCACAGACCGGCAATCTTTATCTGTCTTACAATAACATCTGGCAGGTTTTAACCAAGCCCTGGTGGGTGGGAGCAGCCTTGGTGGGGCTTTTGTTCCTCAATCTGGTCATTTCTTATGGTCACATGTTACTGATTTTTGTGGGGATCAGAGCTCTTTTGAGCGAAGAAGGTCTGCGAGCCTATTGTCAACGGGTGTTCTCTGATTGGTGGGCTCTTGTACAGGAAATACGGCCGAGCAAGGTGGTTTTTTGTCTTTTTTATCTGTTGGTGCTTTTTCCGTTTTGGGGGCGTTTGTTGCATCTTTATTTTTTCAACAAGCTACTGATTCCGCAATTTATTTTGGACTACTGGCGAAGTAATTATTACCTTGCCATCTTATTGCTATTAGCAGGTTTGATGTTTGCCTATTTAGGGATTCGGTTAATGTTTGCCCTCCCGCTAGTCTTATTTGATAACCAATCAGTGCGACGTGCGGTAACCTTATCCTGGGCGAAGACTAGTCAGGTCTGGGGCATAGGTTGGCGTCTTTTGGGCATGTATGTAACAGCCTTATTTACCTTTTTCCTGCTGATTTTAGGGACGGTTTTGGTCCAATTACTAGCGGACCGGGGTCCGGAGCAATTTTCCTTTCTGGTTGCGGTTGCTCATTATGTCTTGATAAAATTAGCTTGGTACGCCTTGGTTGGGCTGCTCCTGGTTCGTTTTGTGACCTTTGTGCAAGAAGGTGAAAAGATCTCTTATCGAAATAATTCTCTAAATCATGGTTTTCGATTTTTGATTTTGGGCACGGCACTTGTTTTATTTAGCGCACAGGCCATGAGCTATTATTTACACCCCTATGAAGACATGCCTAAAACAATTTCTCATCGGGGTGTCACGGATGCCAATGGGGTGCAAAATACTCTAGCTGCCCTAGAGAAAACAGCTCGGTTACGACCGGATTATGTTGAAATCGATGTGCAAGAAACCAAGGATGGTCAATTTGTCCTCATGCACGATCGTAATTTAAAGGCCTTGGCAGGGGTGGATGGGGAGACTCATGATTTTACTTTGGCGGAATTGCAGGGTATGCAAGTCAGTGAAAATGGCTACCGTAGTCCCGTGAGTTCTCTTGATGATTATTTGGTTAGAGCGGGGCAATTAAACCAAAAACTGCTGATTGAAATCAAGAGTAATTCAAGAGATTCCCCAGAGATGATTCGTCACTTTTTGCAGAAATATGGGCAAGACATTAGGCAAAGAAAACACTTGATTCAGTCTTTAGACTATCGCGTGGTTGAACAGGTTAAAGCAATCGACCGAAAACTAGCAGTTTATTTTATTCTTCCCTACACATCGATTTTTCCTCGCACTCAAGCTGATGGTTATGTGATGGAATATTCTAGTCTCACCCTGGACTTTATGAACAAACTAAGGAGTCAGGAGAAACAGGCCTTGGCGTGGACGGCAAATGACGAGGAGACAGTAGAAAGGCTGGTGACGATGGAGGTTGATGGCATTATCACCGATCGTTTGGCGGAGACTCAGCGGGTTCTTAGGGACAGTAGCCAAAGGAAGAATTATCTGGCCCTCATGCTTAGATTTGTTGCAGAATTGACAGCGGCCATTTAGAGAGACAATCAAAAATCATCTCCCAAAAGGGGAGATGATTTTAACGTTGAGGCGCAAAGGCACTTTGGACATTGTAGCGACGACGAAGCACAAAACAGACCCCAAAGGAAAGAAGGGATAGCATAAGTAAGCCCCAGCTTGGTAGGCTTGGATTAAGGGCTTGGGGAAGGAGAGGGGTCAGCATGTAAGCAAACATCCAAATTAAGGTGGCTAAAAAGACAATTCCTAAGGACTTCCAAGTATTCGGACGTTCACTTCTTGGTTTATTGGCATGTCGGTAAATGTAGTAATACATGACATAGAAAGCAACCCCTCCGACAAAAGCCAAGACGAGTAAGGTTGTCAGGCCTGAGGAGATAGAGGTGACTGATTTTGGATTGACTAGCCCCATAAAACCGTTAATCAAAGCAACAATGGCCAAGAGAAAGAAGGAGCTATCTAACCACATGAGTAAGGGTTTGGTATTTTTAGGCTGGGCTGCTTCTTGCTTTTCCTCAACTTTTTGACTAAATGAGGCTGCCCACAAGGTTGGGGCACCGAGGAAAGAACGGGCAGGCACCCCTTTTTGTTGCTGCTCCAGAATGCTTGGCAGGGCTTCTTCAAGGATGGCCTTAATTTCGGTGTCGGATTTACCATCCTTGATGAGTTGGTGGGTGGCAATGTTGATAAATTCTTGATTTTTTTTGGTTAGGTTTTGGATAGACATAAAAACTCCTTAGCTGGAAAATTAAAACCACTTTTTACGGAAAAAGTAGAGGACGACAGAAGAACTGCCCAGGGCGGCAATCAAGACGATATACCAAAAGGCTTGGGGCAGATCGTTTAGGGGCAACCAATTATCTTGAAAGTTCATGCCATAGGCGGAGAAGATAACGGTTGGGATGTTGAGGGCCATGGTCATGAGGGCCAGGGTCTTCATGATGGTATTTTGGTTGTTGGAAATGATTGAGGCAGAGGTTTCAGTCATGACATTGAGGACGTTCTCATAGATGCTAGCCATCTCAATGGCCTGTTGGGTCTCAATCAGGGTATCTTCCAGCAAGTCCTCATCGTCAATATATTTTTGCAGACTAGAGGCATTGCTGGAGAGTTTTTTGACAATTCGTTCATTGATTTTCAGAGAAGCCTTCAGGTAGATGATAGACTTCTCCAACTCCATCATGTCAATCAACTGGGCATTTTTAGTAGCCCCTTCCAGCTCAGCTTCAATTTTATCACTCTGACGATCGATAGACCGTAGGGCGGTTAGAAAGAGCTCGGCATTGCGGTAGAGTAGCTGAAAGACAAAGCGGGTTTTCATAAAGGTATAAAAATTACGAATCCGACGGTTGAAAAAATGATCAAAGAGGGTCAGTGGTTCCAGACAGGTGGTGATGACGGCTGTTTTGGTGACGATAATCCCTAGGGGCATGGTCACATAGTAGCTCTTGCCATTGCGCTCTTCCTGAGTGGGGACGTCAACGATAATCAAGGTGTAGTTGTCTTCGCTAGCGATACGTGAGCTCTCTTCGGCATCGAGTGGGGCCCGCAAATCGGTAATGTCAATATTGAATTGTTGGGCTAGCTGGACAGATTCTTCTTGGGAGGGATTGACCAGGTTAATCCAAGCCCCAGGTTCAAATGTGTCAATTTCCTTGAATTCAGTTGCAGTTGACAGAAACATTTGTTTCATCTTCAAGACCTCCCTCGTCTGCTGATTACATACCTTTCCATTATACTATAATTTTCTGATTTTTGGGTTAGTCAACTTAAAAAATTGGGAAATGACTTTTCCTGCTCTGCCATTACTTTGAAAAGTCACAGGCCTTGGGCTTTATGTTATAATGAAAGGAGTTGAGGAAGAAAAATGCAAGATAAATTAGTGATTCGTGGGGCGCGTGCCCATAATTTGAAAAATATTGATATTGATATTCCCAGAGACAAGTTGGTTGTCGTGACGGGCTTGTCTGGCTCGGGTAAGTCTAGTTTGGCTTTTGATACCATCTATGCTGAAGGGCAACGCCGCTATGTGGAAAGCCTATCAGCCTATGCCCGCCAGTTTTTGGGCAATATGGAAAAACCAGATGTTGATTCAATTGAAGGCTTGAGTCCAGCCATCTCCATTGACCAAAAAACCACCAGCAAAAATCCCCGCTCAACCGTTGGAACGGTGACGGAGATTAGCGACTATCTGCGTTTACTCTATGCCCGTGTAGGGGTTCCCTATTGTAAAAATGGTCATGGGGTCATCACGGCTTCCTCTGTGGAGCAGATCGTTAATCAGGTTTTGTCCTTGCCTGAGCGTACAAGGATGCAGATTCTAGCGCCTATTGTTCGTCGGAAAAAAGGGCAACATAAGGGGATTATTGAACGGGTACAAAGGGATGGTTATGTCCGTGTCCGTGTCGATGGTGAGATTTATGATGTGGCTGAGGTCCCAGAACTTTCCAAAAGCAAGATGCACGATATTGAAGTGGTTATTGACCGCTTGGTCAATAAGGAGGGAATTCGCAGTCGACTGTTTGATTCCGTTGAGGCTGCCCTTCGTCTAGGCGACGGCTATGTCATGATTGATACCATGGATGGCAAGGAACTGCTCTTTTCTGAACATTACTCCTGTCCAGTCTGTCATTTTACCGTGCCAGAGTTGGAGCCAAGGCTCTTTTCTTTCAATGCCCCCTTTGGTTCTTGTGCCACCTGCGATGGGTTGGGGAATAAATTGGAGGTGGACCTTGATTTGGTGGTTCCAGATAGCGGCAAGACCCTGCGTGAAGGGGTCTTGGCACCTTGGAACCCCATCTCGTCCAACTATTATCCGCTCATGTTAGAGCAGGCCATGACCCAGTTTGGTATTGACATGGATACACCTTTTGCTGACTTGGCGGAGGCTGATAGGGAGCTGATTCTTTATGGCTCTGGTGAGCGTGAATTCCATTTTCATTACGAAAATGAATTTGGTGGGGTGCGTGATATTGACATCGTTTTTGAGGGCGTTGCCAATAATATTAACCGTCGTTACCGTGAAACCACCAGTGATTATACCCGCAACGTCATGCGAGCTTACATGAATGAGTTGCCCTGTCTGACCTGTCATGGCTACCGACTCAATGAACAAGCCTTGTCGGTGCGTCTAGGAGGAGAGGATGGTCTTCACCTAGGCCAGTTGACGGAGTTGTCAATTGCCGACCACTTGGCCTGGGCTGACCAGCTACAATTAGGGGCCAATCAGGCCACTATTGCAGCTCCCATTCTCAAGGAAATCACTGACCGCCTGTCTTTCTTGAAAAATGTTGGCCTAGACTACCTGACCCTGTCACGCACAGCAGGAACCTTGTCTGGTGGCGAAAGTCAGCGGATTCGCCTAGCCACGCAAATTGGCTCCAACCTTAGTGGCGTGCTTTATGTCTTAGACGAACCCTCTATCGGCCTTCATCAGCGGGATAATGACCGTCTGATTGCCAGCCTGAAAAAAATGCGTGATTTGGGCAACACCTTGATTGTGGTGGAACATGACGAAGACACCATGCGGGAGGCTGACTGGCTCATTGATGTTGGCCCTGGAGCCGGTCAATTTGGTGGGCAAATTGTGGCATCAGGGACCCCCAAACAGGTGGCCAAGAACAAATCCTCGATCACGGGTCAATACTTGTCTGGCAAGAAAATCATCCCTGTTCCCAAGGAAAGACGTTCAGGCAATGGCCGGTTTATTGAGGTCAAAGGGGCCAGTGAACACAACCTGAAAACGGTAGATGTCAAATTCCCCTTGGGCAAGTTTATCGCGGTTACGGGTGTGTCAGGCTCTGGGAAATCAACCTTGGTCAATAGTGTGCTCAAAAAGGCTATCGCCCAAGAGCTGAATCGCAATTCAGAAAAACCAGGCAAGCACAAGGCCATTACAGGGATTGAGCAAATTGATCGTTTGATTGACATCGATCAAAGTCCGATTGGGCGGACACCACGTTCCAACCCAGCCACTTATACCGGGGTTTTTGATGATATTCGTGACCTCTTTGCTCAAACCAATGAAGCCAAGATTCGGGGCTACAAAAAAGGACGGTTCAGCTTTAACGTCAAGGGTGGGCGGTGTGAAGCCTGCTCGGGTGATGGGATTATCAAGATTGAAATGCACTTTTTACCAGATGTTTATGTGCCATGTGAGGTCTGCCATGGGACCCGCTACAATAGTGAGACCCTAGAAGTCCATTATAAGGACAAAAATATTGCCCAGATTTTGGAGTTAACGGTCAATGATGCCCTAGAGTTTTTTGCGGCTATCCCTAAAATTGCCCGCAAATTGCAGACCATTCAAGATGTGGGCTTGGGCTATGTTACTCTGGGTCAGTCGGCCACTACCCTGTCAGGGGGCGAAGCCCAGCGGATGAAGCTGGCCAGTGAACTTCACAAACGCTCAACAGGCAAGAGTTTTTATATTCTTGACGAGCCAACCACGGGCCTACACACTGATGATATTGCCCGCCTGCTCAAGGTTCTGGAGCGTTTTGTTGATGATGGCAATACCGTCTTGGTGATTGAGCATAATTTGGATGTCATCAAGACCGCAGACCATATTATTGACCTGGGACCAGAAGGTGGGGTCGGTGGTGGGCAAATTGTAGCCACAGGCACACCAGAAGAAGTCGCCCAGGTGGCAGCCAGCTATACTGGCCACTATTTGACAACAAAATTATCATAAAAAGGAGACCAACAATGCAAGAACGTTTAGTAAGATTTGATGCCAAATTGGCTCAGACGGCTGTGGATGCCGTCTTGGTCACTGGCCAAAACAATGTTTATTACCTGACCGGTTTTTGGGGAACAGAAGGAACAGTCTTTATCAGTGACAAGCGTCGTTTATTTTTGACGGACTCACGCTACACCCTGATTGCCAAAGAGGCGATCAAGGGCTTTGATATTGTGGAAACTCGCCAACCGCTAGTAGAAATTGCTAAGATAATCAAAGATGATGGCTTGAGCACTATTGGTTTTGATGGTCAGGTGTCCTATGACTTCTATCAAGGCTTGCAGGCTGTTTTTGAGGGCTATCAGCTCAAGGCAGTGACGAACTTTGTGGAAGACTTGCGAATGATAAAAGATGCCAGCGAGATTGCGACCATTCGCCGTGCCTGTCAAATTTCAGACCAAGCTTTTCTAGATGTTTTGGATTTTATTAAGCCCAATGTGACCACTGAAATGGAAGTTAACCACTTCCTTGACCAACGGATGCGGGCTTTAGGGGCGGCGGGAGCTTCCTTTGAATTTATCATTGCCAGTGGTTATCGCTCTGCCATGCCGCACGGGGTGGCGACAGACAAGGTCATCAAGTCTGGTGAGAGCTTGACCATGGACTTTGGTTGTTACTATCAGCATTATGTGAGTGATATGACCCGAACCATTCATGTGGGTCATGTGACGGATGAAGAGCGTGAGATTTATGACATCGTGCTGCGGAGTAACAAGGCCTTGATTGAGCAGGCCAAGGCGGGGATGACCTATATTGACTTTGATGGTGTGGCCCGTCGCGTTATTGATGAGGCTGGTTATGGGGCCAACTTTACCCATTCCATCGGTCATGGTATGGGCTTGGACATCCATGAGTTGCCGTTCTTTGTCAAGACAGAGGATAAATTGCAGGCAGGTATGGTGGTGACGGACGAACCAGGGATTTACTTGGATAACAAGTATGGCGTCCGTATTGAAGATGATCTCTTGATTACGGAGACGGGCTGCGAGATCTTGACACAAGCTCCTAAAGAATTGATTGTCTTATAGGGGGTAGGAAAATGGCAGAGCGGCTTTCCTGGCAAGATTACTTTATGGCCAATGCGGAGCTGATTTCCAAACGTTCCACCTGTAACCGAGCCTATGTGGGGGCTGTGCTAGTCAAGGACAAGCGGATTATTGCTACTGGCTATAATGGCGGGGTCTCGGCAACGGCCAATTGTGATGATATGGGGCATGAGATGGAGAATGGCCATTGTATTCGGACGGTACATGCAGAAATGAATGCTTTAATCCAATGTGCCAAGGAAGGGATTTCAACTGCCCACACAGAGTTATATGTGACTCATTTTCCCTGTATCAACTGTACCAAGGCCCTCTTACAGGCAGGGATTGAAAAAATCACCTACAAAGCAGCCTATCGTCCTCATCCTTTTGCCATCCAGCTCTTGGAGCAGAGGCAGGTTCCTTTTATTCAACACCGAGGGCCTGTCTTAGCTTTGGGAGAGGCGACAGAGAGTTGAACGAAAACATCATTCTGTTTGTCAGAATGATGTTTTTTGCTTGGATGCAAAAAATCCCCCAAACGAGGTGTGATACCTTATTTGAGGGGACGATGTTTAAGCCAGTTGGCTAATTGTTTTAATCATGTCTTTGACGTCTTGTTCGCTATTAGCATTGAGCAGGTAGAGGTCATTGCCCTGCAAGGCCGCAAAAGCTTCGGGCATTCGTAGGCGAGCCTTTAACTGTGGCTTGTATTGTTCTAAAATTTGGGTTTCCGAATAGTGGTAAGTTTTATCATCGCGACGAATGACCGTCAGAGCTAGTTGGGCTGGGTAGTTAGAGGGTTGGAAGTCCTTGCCGGCTACCAAACGGGCATATTGTTCAAAGAGGTTGATGGAGTAACCAAAATTATAGGCATCCATAATAAAGCCACCAGCGGGACGGTTATTGTATTCAATGGCAATGTAATCATCCGCCTCTTGGAAAAATTCAATATGGAAAAAACGCTCTTTCATGCCAAAAGTGTCAACGATTTGTCGACCATAGCCTTCCAACTTTTTGGGAATTTTGGGATTGGTGTAGTAGGCCACATCAGAGCGATGTTGCATGATAGACATAGGGGGCTCGGTGTAAATCAGTGAGGTCGCAAAGACAATCTTGCCCTCAGCGTCCACCAGGCCATCATAGGTGCAAATCTGATTGGAATTGACAAAGGCTTCAAAGAAATAGGCGGTTTCTTCATTCCACTGCTCAGTGAAGGCTTTGACATCAGCCTGACTGGCTAGTTTATAGGTGGCAACAGCTCCTACCCCGTTATCAGGTTTGGCAATGAGTGGTAGTCCTAGTGCCTTGACTGCCTGAGCTACATCAGCCTTTTTAGTGACAACCTGACCAGGGACAACTGGTACGCCAGCTTTCTTGAAGTAGGTTTTCATCTGGGATTTGAGTTTGGTTTTCATCAAATCAGAACTTTTGACCCCAAAGACATTGAACTGGGTCCGCAGAGCGGCGTCCAACTCCAGCCAGTATTCATTGTGCGATTCGATCCGGTCAATAGGTCCGTGCTTGTAAAAAAGAAAGGCGACGGCTCGTTTGACCTCGTCAAGATTTTCCAAGTCATCGACGCGGAAATATTCCGTTAAGGCTTCTTTGAGGGGTTGGTCCAGTTGCTCGTAAGGTTCTTGGCCGATGCCGAGAACGGTAATGCCCTGTTTAGCCAGTTCAAGGCTAAAGGCTTGGAAATTTTGTGGGTAGTAGGGAGAAATAACAATATAATTCATCAGGATTCTCCTTGGTTTAGTTTTTCTTAGTCTTGAGCCAGACGCTGAATAGCTTCCATCATGTCGAGAATATCCTCTTCAGTGTCACTGTTGAGGACATAGAAACTGTCGCCCTGCAGTGCGGCAAAGGCAGCTGGCATGCGCAGCTTGGCCTTGAGCTCTTGACTATAGCGAGTGAGAATTTCTTCTTCTGAGAAATGGTAGTGACGATAATCACGACGGGTCACCGCTAGCGAATACTGGGACGCATAGGCTGATGGTTCAAAGCCATGACCAGCCACCAGACGGGCATATTGCTCAAAGAGATTGATGGAATGAGCAAAATTATAGACGTCAAGGGCAAAGGCACCAGCTGGGCGGTTGTTGTATTCAATAGCGACATAATCATCTTTATCGCAGAAAAATTCAATATGGAAAAAGCGTTCTTTCATGCCAAAAGCCTCAACGATTTTTTGACCATAGGCAGCTAACTTGGGCTCCACTTCTTTGGTGATGTAGTAGGTGAAATCTGATTTATTTTTCAAGGTTACCATCGGTGGCTCCTTATAAATCAGCGAGGTGGCAAAGACAACCTTGCCCTCAGCATCTACCAGACCATCATAGGTACAGACCTTATCTGAACTGACGAATTTTTCTAGAAAATAGGCAGTGCTTTCATCCCAGTCTTGGACAAAGGTCTCCACGTCTGCTTGATGGGTTAATTTATAGGTTGCAGCGGCCCCTACCCCATTGTCAGGTTTGGCAATCAGTGGCAGCCCTAGTGTTTTGACAGCCTTAGCGACCTCTGTTTTTTGCTTGACCACTTGGCCAGGAACAACTGGCACAGCAGCTTTTTTGAAGTAGGCCTTCATTTGTGATTTGAACTTGGTCTTGGTCAATTCCTCTGTCTTAGGACCAAAGACGTTGAATTGGTCACGCAGGGCAGCATCCAACTCTAACCAGTATTCATTATGCGATTCGATCCGGTCAATAGGCCCATGCTTGTAAAAAAGAAAGGCGACGGCTCGTTTGACCTCGTCAAGATTTTCCAAGTCATCGACACGGAAATATTCCGTCAAGGCTTCTTTGAGGGGTTGGTCCAGTTGCTCGTAAGGTTCTTGGCCGATACCGAGAACGGTAATGCCCTGTTTAGCCAGTTCAATGCTAAAACGTTGGAAATTTTGTGGGTAGTAGGGAGAGATAAGGACATAATTCATAGACAGGCTCCTTTGTTTAGAGGGGTAACTGAGCAAGGAAATAAGGCATTTGTTGACGCCACCAAGGCCAGTCGTGGGCGACATCTTGTCCCCATTCATCAAACCAAGCAGGAATTTGTTTTTCAGCGAAGGCTTGTTTAAGGGAGTAGAAGGATGGTAGGCCATCGTGTTCCCAAGCTCCCAAACCAGTGCAGACAATGATTTGACCTTGACGATAATGATCAATAAACCAACCATCATTTTGATTCCAGATGTAGTCGCTTGGCGAATTGCGATAGATGAGCTCGTCATGACCATAGTCACCGACAAAGAAACGAGCGTCATAAACACCGCTCAGGGCAATGACGTGTGAGAAAACATCAGGGTGTTGCAGGTAAAAATTGAGGGCGTGGTAGGCTCCCATGCTACAACCAGTTGTCATCAAGGCCCCTTGCCAGTTGCTAATCCGTTTGATAAAAGGCACTGCTTCTTGAATGACATAGTGCTCGTAACTGGTGTGCATCAAGGCGCGATCGTGGCCATTTTTCCACTCGCACAACCAGCTATCGCTATCGACACTAGCCAGAGTGAAGAACTGAACTTTCCCAGCTTCAATAAATTCGGCACAGGCCTCAATCATGCCAAAATCAAAATATTCATTATGGGTACCACCGGATGATGGAAAGACAACCACAGGCAGGCCGGCATGACCATAGCGATTCAGTGGCATATCACGGTTGAGGTTGTGACTATAATGGTGTAAATATTCTGTATTCATAAGGTTCTCCTTTACCAATGTTCTCCTAAAAAGCGTAGACAGTCAGGTAGGTGCTCTGCCCAAGCCTCTTCACTATGCTGGGCGCCAGCGGTGATGACCAAGCGTAAGTTATCCAAAGCCAAGCCCTTAGCAATTAACTGTTGATAATAGCTGAGCGAGCAATCAATATAGGCCTGGCTGATATTGGTGGCTACCAGTTTACGATCTTCTTCTTCGTCTTCGTCAGTACCTGTATAGATGAAAATCCGCTGGTCATTATTGAGGTCAAGTCGTTCTAGATAGCGGTCAAAACTTTGCTGGTGTAGCCAATTGGCTGATGAAAAGACGCCAAGACAACCGATTTGGTCTTGGTAGGCCAAGCCCATAAACTGAGTAATATTTCCCCCTAAGGATGAGCCAATCATGGCAGTGTGGTACTTGTCAGCCTTGGTTCGATAATGCTGATCAATGAAAGGTTTAACCACTTCCATGACAAATTCAGCATACTCAATGCCCTTGCCCCCGAATTGAATGCCAGGGATAGAATGACCAAATTTCCAGGCGGAATATTCATTCATGCGATTATCCCCATCATTATCAATAGCAACAATAATCATCTGAGCTAAGTCAGGATTACGTTTGATGGTTGGAATGATCTTCCATGAATGGCCGCTGAAAGATTCTTTACTATAAAGGACATTTTGTCCATCATGGAAGTAAACCACGGGATAATAGTGGTCGGTATTACTCTCGTAATTTTTAGGGAGCAAGACCCGAACCCGACGATTTTGCTGTGTATAGGGGACGGTCAGCTCGTGGGTTATCATATCCAGGTAAAAATAGGCTGAATTCATTTAGAAAACTCCATATATTTCTTTATTTTCTAATTATTATATCACAAAACAAGGAAAAGACCAGCTATTATGGAAATTTTTTGAAAAATCTAGGCAAAAATTAAGGATTGAAATAAGGATTTCAATCGCCTATACTGAATTAAGTGAATCTGCCTAGCAGATAGGACTGGACCATTTTCTTTTGGGGCCCAGCCATTGGGAATTGGTCAAAGTCATCGGGGCTGACCCATACATATTGTTGGCCAGTTAGCTGATGGGCTGATAATTGACCGCTAACTAGCTTAATCTGCCACTTTTGGTGGCTAAAGGTGTGGCTAACGTCCCTGAAAACTTGTTCTGACCAGTTTGGTTTGAGGTGGTATTTGGTTTCAAAAAGACTTTGTGGAGAGCCTTGCTCCAGTAGCTGATCTTGCTCTTGGTTGAACAAATCCATTTGTTGGGCCAAGCGATATTCAATCAGCGGAAAAGACCAAAAGCCAGCTAAGAGACCCGTCTCTTGATTTTTTTCTAAAAGAACTTTTCCATCCGAATTTTGGAGAATAAAGGCATAGAGAAAGACAGGTCGAGGTTTTTTCTTGGGTTCTTTAATCGGGTATTTGTCCATGGTGCCGTTGAGGTAGGCAGCGCTGAAAAAACGGATGGGGCTTTCTTCAGGTCGGGGATTTTTGGCGGACTCAATATCTGTCCCCAGGTCCATCAGGGCTTGATTGAAATCTCCCGGTCGCTCAGGATCAATGAGGATCTCCATGATTTTTTGGAAGATTTTACGATTTTTTGGGTCACCAATGTCATGATTAACCTCAAATAACCGAGCCATCACCCGCATGACATTACCATCCACGGCTGGCTCTGGCAGC
Source organism: Streptococcus cuniculipharyngis (assembly GCF_007859195.1). Lineage (GTDB taxonomy): Bacteria > Bacillota > Bacilli > Lactobacillales > Streptococcaceae > Streptococcus > Streptococcus cuniculipharyngis. Next base: position 2,880 of record NZ_VOHL01000009.1, on the reverse strand, counting down.
CCGAAAGCAATGCTGGCAATAGCTCCTGCGGTATAAGGTCCAATGCCTTTCAGACGACTGATATCCTGATGGTTACTTGGAAATTGCCCGCCAAAGTCTGACATGATTTGTTGAGCAGCAGCCTGCATATTGCGGACACGAGAATAGTAACCCAAGCCTTCCCAAGCCTTGAGTAACTGTTCTTCTGGGGCTTGAGCCAAGTCAGCAATGCTGGGGAAGCAGTCAAGAAAGCGTTGATAGTAGGGGATGACCGTCACCACCTGGGTCTGTTGAAGCATGATCTCTGAAACCCAGATGTGGTAGGGATTGGTTGTCCGTCGCCAAGGCAGGTCACGCTTTTCTTTGTCATACCAAGCTAGTAGGGTACGACGAAAGGAGAGGATTTTTTCCTCTTCCCACATGTCAATACCATAATCTTTTAAGTCCATAAGCACAGCCCCCTTTTCTTCTTTCCTATTATAACATAAGTCAAAAAGGCAGAAAAAAATAGCAACTGATTTGACTTTTCTCTTGCATTTCAAAAAAAAAGAGACTATAATAGTATCTTGTGAGTATATCCCTCACTTACTCATGGCCAGGACCATGAGTCATTAGACCAAAAGGAGGAACATATCAATGGCTAAATACGAAATTCTTTATATTATTCGTCCAAACATTGAAGAAGAAGCTAAAAATGCTTTGGTAGCACGCTTTGACTCTATCTTGACTGACAATGGTGCAACTGTTGTTGAATCAAAACTATGGGAAAAACGTCGTCTTGCTTACGAAATCAAAGATTTCCGTGAAGGACTTTACCACATTGTTACTGTTGAAGCTTCTGATGACGCAGCTCTTAACGAGTTTGACCGTCTATCAAAAATCAACAATGACATTCTTCGTCACATGATTGTAAAACTTGACGCTTAAGAAGGTAGTTTATGATAAATAATGTAGTACTTGTGGGTCGTATGACTCGTGACGCCGAACTTCGTTACACCCCAACTAATCAAGCGGTGGCAACCTTTACCTTGGCGGTTAATCGTAATTTCAAGAATCAGGCTGGTGAGCGGGAAGCTGACTTTATTAACATTGTCATCTGGCGCCAACAGGCTGAAAACTTGGCAAATTGGGCCAAAAAAGGCACTCTTTTGGGTGTGACTGGACGTATCCAGACGCGTAATTATGATAATCCGCAAGGTCAACGTGTTTATGTGACAGAAGTAGTGGCGGATAGCTTTCAAATCTTAGAAAGCCGTGCTACACGCGAGGGTGGTTCAGCTGGTTTTGACCAATCTTACCAAGCTAGCCCAGCTTCAACTTTTGGAGCAACAAACGCCCCTCAAACACCTAACTTTGGCAGAGATGAGAGTCCCTTTGGGCAAACCAACCCTATGGACATCTCAGATGACGATTTACCATTTTAAAATGGGAACAAATATATAAAGGAGAATAACACATGGCTCAACAACGTCGTGGCGGATTCAAACGCCGTAAAAAAGTTGATTATATCGCAGCTAACAAAATTGAATATGTTGATTACAAAGATACAGAATTGCTTAGCCGTTTCGTCTCAGAGCGTGGAAAAATTTTACCACGTCGCGTGACTGGAACATCAGCTAAGAACCAACGTAAAGTAACAACAGCTATCAAACGTGCTCGTGTCATGGCACTTATGCCATTTGTCAACGAAGATTAAGAAAGACTGTCCTTAGGGACGGTTTTTTGTTTTAAAAAAGCTATTATTGTCCTCATTTTCTTTAGAAATACTGATACTTAAATCAAGTTAGCATAAGATTATCTGCTGACTCCCTAGTTTTTTAGTTCAGTCCTAGTTGCTACTGTAGAAGTACGAATAAATAGATAAGACAGTAGAAGGAGGCAGTCGAATGCAAGAGCGTCTATATAAGCTAATCGTGTCAGTTGTTGTGCTATTGGCTTTAGTAAGTGGAACTAAGGTATCAGCCAGTAGCCGAACTAGTATCGTAACTTGGGCAGAAAGGTTGGCCAGTCAAGGTCAAGGAGTTGATTATGATGGTGTCTATGGGATGCAGTGTGTGGATTTAGTGAACTGGATTCTGGGTAAACACTTTGGCAAGCCCATCTGGGGTAATGCCATCAATCTTCTAGATTCAGCCCAACAGGCAGGCTACCAGGTTATCCGTAATAATGGGATAAATAAACCCGAAGTCGGAGACATCTTCATTATGAGAACCTACGCACATATTTATGGGCATGCAGGTCTGATTATTTCTGACGAAGGCGGCAGCTACGGTACGATTGAACAGAATGTTGATGGAGGGACACAATCCTTGACCCTGGGAGGCCCTGCCCGTCGCTTGCGACGTACCCTCAACAATCCCTCGGGTGTGATTATTGGTTGGATTCGTCCCCCTTATCAAAGAGAAGTCAGCCCACAATGGCAGGCTCCTGCTCCAGTCGTTATTGAGCAAGGCAATCCAGTGTTTTCAAGCCCAAGCAACAATGGCTACCAGAAAGTTAAGGATAGTAGTGGCCGTTTCGTGGTTACGGTCAATCAGCTTAATGTCCGCAATAGTCCGAGCTTAGCGGGAAGTCCAGTTGCCAGCTATAGCTATGGGCAATCCTTCTATTTTGATAGTGTCTATCAAGGAGATGGCTACTTGTGGTTGTCTTATGTGTCATCAAGTGGCGTTAGACGTTATGTTGCTCAGGGCCCTGCAACAAATGGCGTCCTTAGTGGTAGCTATGGTCGTATAGAATAAAGTAAAGCCAAGGTCAGGTGACCTTGGCTTTGTATGTAACTATTTAACTTCGGTAAAGAGAACATGTTTACGAAGTTTAGGCGAATACTTTTTAAGTTGTAGACGATCTGGATTGTTGCGTTTATTTTTAGACGTAAGGTAAAGACGCTCCCCAGACTCT
>NZ_VOHL01000008.1 GCF_007859195.1 Streptococcus cuniculipharyngis | reverse complement strand
TGTAAAAGCGTGCGTGGGTTCGAATCCCACATCCTCCTTAACTAATATCGCGGGATGGAGCAGCTAGGTAGCTCGTCGGGCTCATAACCCGAAGGTCGTAGGTTCAAATCCTGCTCCCGCAATAGAAAGTTGGCTCGGTAGCTCAGTTGGTAGAGCAATGGATTGAAGCTCCATGTGTCGGCGGTTCGATTCCGTCTCGCGCCATAAATTGAATATCTTGGAAAGATAGCGAAGAGGCTAAACGCGGCGGACTGTAAATCCGCTCCTTCGGGTTCGGGGGTTCGAATCCCTCTCTTTCCATCCTACGGGCATAGTTTAAAGGTAGAACTAAGGTCTCCAAAACCTTCAGTGTGGGTTCAATTCCTACTGCCCGTGTTATAAGAATATGGCGGGTGTGGTGAAGTGGTTAACACATCAGATTGTGGCTCTGACATTCGTGGGTTCGATTCCCATCACTCGCCTATCTTATATTGGGGTATCGCCAAGCGGTAAGGCAAGGGACTTTGACTCCCTCATGCGTTGGTTCGAATCCAGCTACCCCAGTTATACTTTGCCGGCGTGGCGGAATTGGCAGACGCGCTGGACTCAAAATCCAGTGTCCGCAAGGACGTGCCGGTTCGACCCCGGCCGCCGGTATAGTATGAAAGAAATCTTGATTAGTCAAGGTTTCTTTTTTGCTCTTTCTTGTCTTAATCAAGATTTATTGTTAGAATAAGATAACTAAAAGGAGCGGAAGGAGCTGAGCGATGGAAACTAGACTTCAAGAAAAATTGCATTTAGAAGATAGCTATAGCGATGAGGAAATATCGTGGTTATTGGAGCATATTGGAGATAAAAATCCTAAGATTAGGGATAATTTGGTTTATGCAAGTTTTTGTCAGGCTATTTTGGGCGAACGGATAAGTAGGAGTCAATTTCAGTGTTTAACGAGGAAGTTGTTAGAAGAACAATACTTATTTTATCGGATTGAGGAGTTGGGTGAGGCCACTCTGACACGGAGTTTTACCGCTCTCGTATTAGCCCTAGTGCTTAGCGAGGATTCTCGTGAGAGGTCCAGCTTTTACAATGGGTTATCAGCAGAGGAGAGAATGCTTCTGTTTCAAGCGATTCCAACTTATCTAGCAAGGGAAAGGGATACGACTGGCTATCATCGGGATTACGGTTGGGTCCATGCCTTTGCTCATGGAGCTGATCTTCTCATGTTTGCTAGTCAGCATGTGGCTTTTCCTAGAGAAATGTACCAGGATATCTGGACGTGTTTAGTGTAAACCTTAGAAAAACTTCCAGAGCCTTTTACGGCAGGAGAGGAGTTGCGTTTGGCTCGTGTATTTCAGCTCTTGGTTTGTCAAGAAAAACTCCCAGTAAAAGACGTGTTGAATTGGTTGGGACAAGTAGGTTTACAGGCAGATGATGATAGGACTTACTTGGCTAAATTAAGGGTTTACCATTTCTTAACTGCCTTGTTTATCAAACTGAAGGAAGTGGATGGCTTGACAAAAGATGAAGAGGATTTATATTTAGGGAAATTGACCAGTTTTCCTATTTAGAAGATAAGTTGAATAGGGAGGGAAAGACATGGAAGAGGAAAGATTAAACCAAGCTTGGGACTATTTTGTGGCTGGAGATCTTGACCAAGCTAGAAGCTTGATGCTTGATCTAGAGGAGGTGCTGGGGGAGAGTTTTAGTTTTTTAAATTTAAAAGGTTATCTTTACTTGGCGGATAGGGATATTGAGTCTGCTCGGTTTGTATTTGAGTCTTATCTGGACTTGGCAAGACAGGTCGGTGATAGGGAGCAAGAACACATAGGACTTCATCAGTTAGCCATGGTTTATCGGGAACAAGCTGACTATGCTCAGGCTCTGGCTTTGATTGAAGAGGAAGCAGCCTGTTTAGAACAATATTTTTCTGAGGACAAACTGAAGTGGTCGGTCAATCATTATGAACAGGGCTACTTACGTTTGAAAATGGAGCAGGCGTCGGAAGCCTTGCCTTGGATGTGTTTGTCTTTGGAGGCAGCCTTAACAGGTGATGATTTAGTTGCTCAGGCCTGTGCCTACCGAGGCTTGGCAGAAACTTATCTAGCCTTGGAGCAAAGAGAGGCAGCAAGGAATCATGTCATTAAAGCCAAATCAGTTTTCCTTGAGGCTGGCGATTATCTTGGGGCAGAAGAAGTTGAAGACTTGTTGGCAAACTTAGTGTAAAAAAACTAGCAGAGTTTTTATCTGCTAGTTTTTAATTGTTTTCAAAAAAGTTGTGGTAGAGGGCACGAATGGCCTCTTTTTCTTGCTCTGTTTTGATGATAAAGATGATGGATACTTCGCTAGAACCTTGTGAAATCATTTCTAAGTTGATATTTTTTTCGGAAAGAGCCTTGGTAACCTTGGCAGTGACCCCGATTTGATTACGCATGTTTTCCCCAACCACCATAATGACAGAGAGATTACGTTCAATGTCCACCTCATCAACCTTGAGAGTTTGGGTTAGGTAAGCGAGAATTTCCTGCTCTTTAATAGGGGTTAGCTCTTTTTCACGCAGGACGATGGAGAGGTCATCAATCCCTGTGGGCATGTGCTCCCAGCGAATGTTAAGGTCTTCCAAAATTTGAAGCACCTTGCGGCCAAACCCAACTTCACGGTTCATCAGGTATTTTGACATATTGATGCTGACAAACTTATCATCCCCTGCAATACCAACAACAGGCAGGGTTTGTTCTTGGTGTTCAAGGACAATTTTTGTGCCAGGGTGGTCAGGGTTATTGGTGTTTTTGATGACAATGGGAATTTTTCCACGATAAGCAGGGATAAGGGCCTCGTCATGGAGAACGGAAAAGCCAGCATAGGCTAGTTCTCGCATTTCCTTGTAGGTTAATTCGGAAATGGACAAGGGGTTATTGACAACACCAGGATGGGCGACAAAAATACCGTCAACATCGGTAAAGTTTTCATAAAGATCAGCACCGATACCAGCCGCAACAATCGATCCTGTAATGTCGGAACCACCACGGGAGAAGGTACAAATCTGATTGTCTTCAGTAACGCCAAAGAAACCGGGAATAACTAAAATCTCACGAGCATGCCGCAGTTCTTCTAATTTATCATAGCTTGCTGGTAGTAGGCGGGCATTCTGTGGCTCACTGCTAACAATAATTCCTGCTGCTTTAGGATGGATATAGCGGGCCATCAGGCCATTTTGACAAAAATATTCAGCAATCAGCTTGGCATTGTTATCTTCGCCAGCGGCTAAGAAAGTATCATAGAGAAAGTCATTATCGACAATGGGCAGGCTGGCTAAGTCTTTGAAAGACTGTTTGATTTGATTGAAAATAGCAGAGCCTAAGCCCAGGCTGTCAATGATGTCTTGGTAACGTTGAATAATCCAGTCTTGTTCTGCGGTCACATCCTGATGATTTCGGTATTTTTGGTAGTAGCTAATCAAGGCATCTGTCACCTTGGTATCATTTTCATGGCGTTTACCAGGAGCAGAAACGACAACAAAACGCCGCTCTGGGTCAGCCTTGACGATGTTGAGAACTTTTTCCAACTGTGAGGCACTGGCTAAAGAACTCCCCCCAAACTTAATCACTTTCATAAGCAATCTCCTTATTTTTGCATTTATTATAGCAAAAATCCCGGTACTTGTCAGGTCTCTTTAAATAATAGCTTGCTCTGACGGGCTTTGAGATGGTATAATGAGGGTTAGTATAGAGGAGGTAGAGGACATGACAGAGCCATTATTTTTACAGGGAACCATGCATGAGAAGATTTGGGGCGGTCAGCGATTAAAGACAGTTTTTAATTATGATATTCCCAGTGATAAAACAGGTGAGTATTGGGCGATTTCTGCCCATGCTAATGGGGTTTCTCTGGTGAGTAATGGAGCATTTAAGGGAGTGGGATTAGATGACCTTTATCAGCGTCAGCCAGCCCTCTTTGGTTATCCTAAAAGTAAGGCTTTCCCTTTATTGACCAAGATTTTGGATGCCAATGATTGGCTCAGTGTTCAGGTCCATCCTGATGATGCCTATGCCATGGCCCATGAGGGAGAGCTGGGCAAAACGGAGTGTTGGTATGTCTTAGAGGCAGATGAGGGAGCGGAGATTATCTACGGTCATACGGCTCAAACCAAGACAGAGCTGAAAGGGATGATTTCTAGTGGTCAGTGGGATGACCTGTTGACCAGAGTTCCTGTCAAAAAGGGCGATTTTTTTTACGTGCCTAGTGGGACCATGCATGCGATTGGTCAGGGGATTTTAATTTTAGAAACCCAACAATCCAGTGACACCACCTACCGCGTTTATGATTTTGATCGTCCAGACAATCAGGGGACATTGAGGGAACTTCACTTGAAGCAATCCATTGATGTCATGTCGTATGGCCCTGTGGAAAATAGCCATCCTGCCACTTTGCGAGTTGGTGATTTGACGACGAGTCTCTTGGTTAGTAATCAATTTTTTACCGTTTATCGCTGGCAGCTAAGTGGTCAGGCTGATTTTCGTCAGGCGGCTCCTTATTATCTGGTCAGTGTCATTGATGGTCAGGGAAGCTTGCAGCTGGCTGACAAAGCTTATCCTTTAAGTAAGGGGGACCATTTTATTCTCCCAAATGATGTGACCTCTTGGCGTTTTGAGGGGCACTTGGACTTGATTGTTAGTCATAGTAATGACTAAAAAGAAACCTGCCTTCAGGCAGGTTTTTCTGTGGGCTAAAGCGGGACACCAAACATTTCTAAGCTGGCTAGCTCTTGGGGGGTTAACCGACGATATTGACCGAGGGCAAGGTTGGGATCTAGCTGCAAAGGCCCCATGCTGAGGCGTTGTAAATCAATGACTTGTTTACCGCAAGCCTGTACCATACGTTTGACCTGATGGAATTTACCTTCTTTAATGGTAATCTGAACCACACTGCGATTTTCCTGGTCGTCTGTGGCTAGGATGCTTAATTGGGCTGGCTGACAGGTGAAGTCCTTCAAGGCAATCCCTTGGGCAAAAGCGAGGCTATCTGCTGGGGTCATGATGCCATCAATCTTAGCTTGGTAGACTTTATTAACGTGTTTTTTAGGAGATAGCATGGCGTGGGCCAGCTTGCCATTATTTGTCAAAAGGAGAAGACCGTGGGTGTCAATATCCAAGCGTCCGACAGGAAAGACTTTCTTATGACGAGCCTCGTGGTCTAGGAGGTCTAGGACCGTAGGATGGTAAGTATCCTCAGTGGCTGAAATAAGGCCTGGCGGCTTATTGAGCAGGTAGTAAACAAAAGTTTCGTGGTTTAGAATTTGTCCGTCTAGACTAATCTGGTCTTTTTTTTCGTCAATTTGGCATTTTGCACTGGTTTCGATCTGTCCATTGACCGTGACCAATTTGCTTTTTAAGAGAGTTTTTATGTCTTTTCGACTGCCAACACCGCAGTCCGCTAAAAATTTATCAAGTCGCATTCTGGCTCCCTCTTACTTGTTTGATCATCAGCCAAAGACTAATCAGGGCACACATAAAGGCATAAGGGCCGAAGGCTCCCATGATGGGGCTGATTGTTTCTAAATAGGTTGGCACAAGAGCAGCAGTAGCACCGCCAATATTACAGCCCATCAGGACAATAGTCATGACGGTATTGAGCAAAGAGCTGGGGATACGGTCGCTGGCCTGATTAAAGACTAGGGTTAGAATAATACTGTAGAAGAAGCCGGAAATCATGGCAGTCAGCCCGAGTAGCCAGAGCTTGTCAGCAAGGGCAATGCCAAGAATAGAAAAGCCGAAAAAGGTGTAGGCTAGGACCAGAAGCCAGGATTGTAACCGGCTGAAGAGTTGACTAAATAGGGTGCCGGCTAAAATTCCCATCAGCTGCATGAGACTAAGGATATAGCTGGCCTCCTGGGCTGTCCCTATTCCCTTGTCAATGATGATTTGGGGAATCCGTATGATGAGAAAGGTATTGACATTGATGACAAAAAAGGCAAGAAAGGCTAAGGAAAGCCCCAATTTCCAAAGTTTTTTATTGAGTTTTGGCCTTGCTTGATTGGGGTCCAGTGATTGGCTGTCCTGATGTTCTAGACCTTCCTTGGGGACAAAGAGTAAAAAGAGTAGGAGAATGAGCAGGGCAAAAAGGTAAACGGCAAAGGCAGCCTGCCAACCAAAGCCAATCAAAAGGCCGACCAGGCCAGTTAGGCTGGCACTGCCTAGCACTTCAGCTGAGCCACGTAAGCCCATCATCTGCAAGCGTTCCTTACCTGTAAAGAAATGACTGATGATATTGATGGCCCGAGCGTTAATCAGGCCAATCCCCAACCCTAGCAAAATCCTTGCCAAAAAGACCAAGCTAAACTGAGAGAAAATCAGGGGCATAGAGCCACCGATAGCCATGAGGAGCAAGCCAGTTACGATGATGGCCCGTTCTGATAGCCAGCGGACGACTAAGCCATTGAGCAAGAGGCTAATCATGATGGCAAAAGACGTGATTGTAATCAGGTTTTCCACCTGTGTGGCAGATATGCCTAGCTGGGCAAAATGTTTGATCATTTGTGGTAGGGCAGGAGTGACTGCAAAAGTTGATACCAACATGCTAGACAAGGCCAGCAGGCTGGTTTTTTCTAGAAATCGTTTCATAGATTGTCCTTTCAAGAGTACGTGTCTTAACTAGTATAGCAGATTCGGGAGCGAAAGGGTAGCTATGTTCCTTGTTTGGTGGGTGTCATCTAAGCCTTTTAATTGATGCTCATCTATTCTTGAATGGAATGTCATTTCATGATATAATAACATGATAACGTATCGTATTGAGAGGAAAAAGAATGGCAAATATGCTGCGTACCCTGATTGAAAATGACAAGGGTGAAGTGAAAAAATTAAGAAAAATTGCAAAAAAAGTAGAGTCATATGCTGATGAGATGGAAGCCTTGTCAGACGAGGCCTTGAAAGCTAAAACAGAAGAATTTAAGAAACGTTACCAGTATGGGGAGACCCTAGATGACCTCTTACCGGAAGCCTTTGCGGTTGTTCGTGAGGCAGCCAAGCGCGTGCTGGGTCTCTTCCCTTACACGGTGCAAATTATGGGGGGGATTGTTCTCCACCATGGTGATGTACCTGAGATGCGTACGGGTGAAGGAAAAACCCTGACGGCGACCATGCCAGTTTACCTCAATGCTATTTCTGGTGAAGGGGTCCACGTTGTCACGGTCAATGAATACCTGGCAACTCGTGACGCCATGGAGATGGGTGAGGTCTATAGCTGGTTGGGCTTATCTGTTGGGATTAACCTAGCAGCTAAGTCATCCCTTGAAAAACGTGAGGCTTATAACTGTGACATCACTTATTCAACCAACTCAGAGATTGGCTTTGACTACCTACGTGATAACATGGTGACCCGTCGCGAGGACATGGTGCAACGTCCGTTAAACTTTGCCTTGGTTGACGAGGTTGACTCGGTCTTGATTGACGAGGCCAGAACTCCCTTGATTGTTTCAGGGGCAGGAAGCTCAGATATTAATCAACTCTATGTTCGGGCGGATATGTTTGTTAAGACCTTGGTACGTGAAGATTATGCGATTGACGTGCCGACTAAGACGATTGGCTTGAAGGATTCAGGAATTGACAAGGCTGAGGCCTACTTCCATTTGGAAAACCTTTATGATTTGGAAAATGTTGCCCTAACTCACTATATTGACAATGCTCTTCGTGCCAACTACATCATGACCTTAGATGTGGATTATGTGGTTAGTGAAGAAGGTGAGATTCTAATTGTTGACCAATTTACTGGGCGTACCATGGAAGGGCGTCGTTTCTCTGACGGTTTGCACCAAGCCATTGAGGCTAAAGAAGGAGTCAAGATTCAAGAAGAATCACGGACCAGTGCGTCAATCACTTACCAAAATATGTTCCGCATGTACAAGAAACTAGCAGGGATGACGGGGACAGGTAAAACTGAGGAAGAAGAATTTCGTGAAATTTACAACATGCGGATTATTCCGATTCCAACCAACCGTCCTGTGCAACGGATTGACCATCCTGATTTGTTATACCCAACCTTGAATGCGAAATTCCGCGCGGTGGTGGCAGATGTCAAGGAACGTTACCAAACCGGCCAACCCATCTTGGTTGGAACGGCTTCGGTAGATACCAGTGATTTACTGTCTAAGATGCTGGTTAAAGAAGGTATTCCGCATGAAGTCCTAAATGCTAAAAATCACTTTAAAGAAGCTCAAATTATCATGAATGCTGGTCAGCGTGGTGCGGTGACTATTGCGACCAACATGGCTGGACGTGGAACTGACATCAAATTGGGTGAGGGCGTGCTTGATTTGGGTGGTCTCTGTGTTATCGGGACTGAGCGTCACGAGAGTCGTCGGATTGATAATCAGTTGCGTGGACGTGCTGGTCGTCAAGGGGATAAGGGAGAATCGCAATTCTACCTTTCTCTGGAAGATGATTTGATGAAACGTTTTGGTTCTGAACGGATTAAGGCATTCTTGGACCGTATGAATTTGGATGAAGAAGATGCAGTCATCAAGTCTAGTCTGTTGACTAAGCAGGTGGAAAGTGCCCAAAAACGTGTCGAAGGAAATAACTATGATTCACGGAAACAGGTCTTACAGTATGATGACGTTATGCGTGAGCAACGTGAGATTATTTATGCTGACCGTTATGAAGTCATCACAGCCATCCGTGATTTGGGACCAGAGATTAAGGCCATGATTCAACGGACCATTGACCGTCAGGTGGATTCTCACAGTCGGTTAGACAAGGCAGAGGCTTTGGAAGCTATTGTTAGCTTTGCTCAAGCCAATCTTGTTGATGAAGATGCGATTAGTGTTTCTGATTTGGAAGCTTTGAGCTACAAGGAAATAAAAGAGGAACTCTATGACCGTGCCATGGAAGTTTATAGTCGTCAAATATCTAAATTGAAAGATGAAGATAAGATTATTGAGTTCCAAAAGGTCTTGATTCTCATGGTTGTTGACAACAAATGGACGAGTCATATTGATGCCTTGGATCAGTTGCGTAGTGCCGTTGGCTTGCGTGGTTATGCGCAAAATAATCCGATTGTGGAATACCAATCAGAAGGTTTCCGTATGTTCCAAGACATGATTAGCACCATTGAGTTTGATGTCACTAGAACCATGATGAAGGCACAAATTCATGAGCAAGAGCGTGAGCACGTGACCCAAAATGCTCGCACGACAGCTCAAGGCAATATCGCAGCTCAGAAAATTGATTTTGACCACTTGGAAGAATATGATTTTTCAGGGGTTCGACGTAATGATGCTTGTCCATGTGGCTCAGGCAAGAAATTTAAGAACTGCCACGGTAGGGCACGTTTCTAAAATCAGTAGAAATAAGAGAGAAGAGCAAGCCACGTCTTAGCTCTTTTCTTGGAGAATGATAATGATTGTAGGACATGGCATTGACTTGCAGGAGATTTCGGCAGTCAGAGATGCTTATACCAAACGCCCCAGCTTTGCCAGTCGAGTCTTAACGGCGACAGAGTTGGCTGTTTTTCAAGAACTACCAGCTAAGCGACAAATCCAATACCTGTCAGGTCGTTGGGCAGCCAAGGAGGCCTTTGCCAAGGCTATGGGAACAGGGATTGGTCGGCTGACTTTTCAAGATATTGAAGTTTTATCCAATGCTAAGGGGGCACCGGTCATGACCTGTTCAAAGTTTTCAGGCAAAATTTTTGTCTCGATTAGTCATAGTGGGAATTTGGTGCAGGCCAGTGTTATTTTGGAGGAAGAAAATGGTTGCAAGTAAACATAGACCAACACGTGCAATAGTTGATTTATCAGCCATTTCGGCTAATATTGAGATGATAAAAGAAGAGTTGCCCCAGGGGGTGAAAACCTGGGCGGTGGTTAAAGCGGATGCTTATGGCCATGGTGCGGTAGCAGTAGCCCAGCACTTAGAGTCGCAAGTTGATGGGTTGTGTGTGTCAAACTTGGATGAGGCCTTGGAATTACGAGAGGCTGGGATTAAGGGGCAAATCTTGATTTTGGGGGTTATTGAGGCTGCCCATGTCGGGCTTGCCATGGCCCATCAGGTCATGGTGACCATTACCAGTCAGGAATGGTTGGAGCAAGTCTTGCTGACAGGGCAGGACTTGACAGGTTTGCAGGTTCATCTTAAGGTGGACTCTGGTATGGGGCGTGTCGGCATGCGAGAGGCTAGCCAAGTCAATCAGGCCATGGAAGTCTTAACCCAGCAAGGTGCTCAAGTGGTTGGCTTGTTCACCCATTTTGCGACGGCCGATGAAGCCAGTCAGGATAAGTTTCAGGAGCAATTAGCTCGCTTCAAGCAGATTTTAGCAGAGCTTGATGATAAACCTGCTCTCATTCATGCCAGCAATTCAGCGACTAGTCTTTGGCACCCAGAAGGGGTTTTTAATGCAGTTCGTCTAGGTGTGGCCATCTATGGTCAAAATCCCAGTGGGACAAGCTTGCCTCTCCCGCTTGACTTGCGCCCAGCTCTCCGCTTGGAAAGCCAACTGGTGCAAGTTAAACAGGTGGCGGCGGGTGAAACGATTGGTTATGGGGCTACCTATACTGCTCAGGCTGACGAGGTGATTGCGACTGTGCCTATCGGTTATGCTGATGGTTGGCTTCGCCGTTTACAGGGATTTTCCATCTTGGTCGATGGGCAATTTTGTGAAATTGTTGGCCGTGTCTCCATGGACCAGTTGACCATTCGTTTGCCTAAAGCTTATCCTTTAGGTACCGTCGTTACTCTTCTTGGTCAAGATGGCGGACAAGCCATTTCGGCAACAGACCTGGCTCAATTTTTAGGGACCATAAATTATGAAATTCTGTGTTTGATTAGTGGGCGCGTGCCTAGATTTTATCGGTAGGACAAGGCCATGAGGTTACAAGATGATTTGGCATGTTTGAAGGGGCTGGGCCCCAAATCAGCGGAAAAATTTCACAAATTGGAGATTAGAACCGTTGAAGATTTGCTCTGCTATTACCCTTTTCGCTATGACGATTTTAAGAGTCGGCAAGTGGCAGACTTGATGGACGGTGAAAAGGCAGTTGTGCTGGGGACCGTGGTCACACCAGCCACGGTTCAGTATTATGGTTTTAAGCGTAATCGCCTCAGTTTCAAAATCAAACAGGCTGAGGCTGTTGTCAACGTGCATTTTTTTAACCAGCCCTATTGGCAGGATAAGATTGCCTTAGGGCAGGAAGTCGCCATTTTTGGAAAGTGGGATAGCAAAAAAGCTAGCCTAACGGGGATTAAAGTGCTAGCTCAGCTGGCGGATGATTTGCAACCCGTTTATCATCTGACCAAGGGGCTCTCGCAGGCCAGTTTGGTCAAGGCCATCAAAACGGTGATTGATAGTGGCTATCTCCAGCTCTTGGAGGAGAATTTACCACGGTATCTTTTGGAGAAGTATCGGCTCGTAGACCGTCAGTCTGCAGTTTTGGCCATGCATTTCCCGACAGATTTAGCAGCCTACCAGCAGGCCTTGCGACGCTTGAAATTTGAGGAGTTTTTCTATTTTCAGTTGCAATTGCAGAGCTTGAAAGCCAGCAATCAAAAAGAAACGGCAGGAACTCCTATTGTTTATGACGAGCAAAAGCTGGCAGAGCGTTTGTCTGCTTTACCTTTTGCCCTAACCCAGGCCCAGAGAAGAAGTCTGACGGAAATTTTGACCGATATGGCATCAGGACGTCACATGAACCGCCTCTTGCAAGGGGATGTCGGTTCTGGTAAAACGGTCATTGCCAGTCTAGCCATGTATGCCAGTCATACAGCAGGTTATCAGTCAGCCCTGATGGTTCCCACGGAAATTTTAGCCGACCAGCATTATAGGAGCTTAAAAGAGCTTTTTCCAGATTTGACCGTGGTGTTATTAACTTCCGGCATGAAAACAGCTGATAAAAGAGCAGCTCTGACTGGGATTGCTGATGGTTCAGTCAATATGATTGTCGGTACCCATGCCTTGATTCAAGAAGCGGTATCTTATCATCGTTTGGGCTTGGTGATCACCGATGAACAACACCGCTTTGGGGTCAAGCAACGTCGTCTTTTCCGTGAAAAGGGAGAAAATCCTGATGTCTTGATGATGACAGCTACGCCAATTCCAAGAACGCTGGCGATTACTGCCTTTGGCGAGATGGATGTTTCAATCATTGACCAGCTACCGGCAGGGCGTAAGCCCATTATCACACGTTGGGTCAAGCATGAGCAGTTGGAAAAAGTACTGGACTGGTTGAATCAGGAAGTGGCAAAATCAGCCCAGATTTACATCATTTCGCCCTTGATTGAGGAGTCAGAAGCCCTTGATTTGAAAAATGCAGAAGCCCTTTACCAAGATTTACAGGAATTTTTTGGGACACGGGCTCGGGTTGCCCTCATGCACGGTCGCATGAAATCCGAGGAAAAGGATCAGGTCATGCAGGCCTTCAAGGCACATGAGATTGATATCTTAGTCTCAACAACTGTGATTGAGGTGGGGGTCAATGTTCCCAATGCCAGTATCATGGTGATTATGGATGCAGATCGTTTTGGGCTCAGCCAGCTCCATCAACTACGAGGGCGGGTTGGTCGTGGGTCTAAGCAATCTTATGCCATTTTGGTCGCCAACCCCAAGACGGATAGTGGCAAGGAACGGATGAGGATTATGTGTGAAACGACAGATGGCTTTGTCTTGGCCGAGGCTGACTTGAAAATGCGTGGATCGGGAGAGATTTTTGGTACTCGTCAGTCAGGTATTCCCGAGTTCAAGGTGGCTGATATGGTGGAAGACTACCCCATCTTGGAAGAAGCCAGAAAGGTAGCCAGTCAGATTTTGGCCCAAGCAGATTGGCAAGCAAGTCCCGACTACCAGATGCTAGGTCAATACCTCAAACAAGAACAAGCATTTGACTAGGGCAAGGATGATTTGCCTGTTTCACTTGCTAGAACAGGAAAAAGCTAACTCTTTTTTGAGTTTTATTGTTTGTTTTGCTTGTTAGATGAGAAAAAACCTCTGGTGCTATCGGCACGAGAGGCTTTCTTATCCTTCAATATAATCTTTTAAGGCGATTCCGGTCAGGCCTGCATTGAGGGCGATGAGTAGTTTCAGACGGGCCTTGGGAGCGTTGAGTTCCTTGACAAACATGACGCCCATTTGAGTCAAGTCAACACCGCCTCCCTCATAGGCATAGACTGGTTCAGCAATGCCATTAAAACAACGAGAAACCAAAACGACTGGAATGCCTTGATTGATGAGTTGTTTGAGGGCAGGTAGGGCATCAGGTGGTAGATTTCCTGCACCGAGGGCTTCAATGACGATTCCATCAATGTTATCAGGGGTTAGCAGACTGATAATGCTGTCTCCCATACCAGCATAAGCCTTGATGATGGGAACTGTTCCTGCAACTTGCTTGAGGTCAAAACGAACACGAGGCTCGGCTGTTTGGAAAAAGAGTAGATCGTGTTTCATGATAATGCCAAGTGGACCGTGGGTTGGTGTCTGAAAGGTCGAAACGTTGGTGGTATGAGTCTTGGTAACATATTTAGCAGCATGAATCTCATCATTCATGACCACTAAAACCCCCTTGTCAGCCGCCTTGTCATGGCTAGCTACTCGTAGGGCTGATCGATAGTTATAGATTCCGTCGCTGCCTAGGTCATTAGACGATCGCATGGCCCCTGTCAGAACAACTGGGATGGGCGGCAGGTCCATGGTGTCCAAAAAATAGGCCGTTTCTTCCAGCGTATCGGTCCCATGAGTAATGACTACGCCCTGAACGTGCTCAGCTTTTTCTTGAATGAGGTGGTAAAGCCTGAGCATATGGTCAGGCCGCATATGGGGGCTAGGCAAATTAAATACGTCCATCACCTCAAGGGCTAGTTCGCTGCCTTCGATGTTAACCTGGTTCATGGGATTTACCTTATCTGGGCGTACCTTTCCTGCTTGATCCGTTTGCATGGAAATGGTCCCTCCGGTATGTAATACAAGAATTTTTTTCATAATCTTTTCTTTCAATCTTAAAATGTGATATGATTATTGTATCATATTTGTGGTGTAAAGTTAAAGACAAGTCAGTTGGAGGAAGGTGTTAGATGGCGATTAAGGCAGTGTGTTTTGATATTGATGGAACCTTGTTAAATGACATAAAATCCGTTCAAAAATCAACACAAAAAGCAATCAAAGAGTTGCACCAGCAGGGAATTCTGGTTGGAGTGGCTACTGGACGAGGACCAAGTTTTATTAACCGTTTTATGGAAAATCTAGAGTTAGATTTTGCTGTTAGCTACAACGGTCAATACATTTTCACACGGGATCAGGTGATTTATGCCAATGCCCTCAGTAAAAAAGACCTTTATCGTGTCATCAAATATGCGTCAAACAAAAGGCGAGAAATTTCTTTGGGAACCGAGACAGGTCTGGTTGGATCCAATATCATCAATATGGGAACTAGCCGTTTTGGTCAACTGGTTAGTCGGCTTATTCCTAAAGAATGGGCACGAACAGTTCAAAGGAGTTTTAAACATGTGGTTCGCCGGATTAAGCCACAGAATCATAGTAACCTATTAACCATTGTTCAAAAACCGATTTATCAAGTTGTCTTGGTCGCAACCAAGGAGGAAACTCAGGTACTTAGGGAGAAATTTCCTCAACTGACCATTACCAGAAGTAGTCCTTATTCGGCTGATTTGATTGCTAAGAATATGTCTAAGTTGGCTGGTATTCGCCGAGTTGGTAGGTATTTTGGTTTTGATGTTCAAGAAGTGATGGCCTTTGGCGATTCGGATAATGACCTTGAAATGCTGGCAGGAGTAGGGATTGGTGTCGCCATGGGAAATGGGACGGAGGAGGCCAAAAAAGCAGCCGCTTACACAACCAGTAGTAATAATCAAGATGGTATAGCCAAAGCCCTAGCCCACTATGGCCTGATTCATCTAGAAAATGACATCAATTTCAGCAGTAGTGATGATAATTTTAATAAGGTCAGAGATTTCCATGAGTTAATGGATGGTCGTCTCCAAGATATTCCACAGGCCTTTGATCCCATTCAGGCCAGTCATCGGGCTAATTTTAAGATTGAGGAGTTGGTTGAATTTCTTTATGCGAGTCAAACAAGCTCAGCAGATTTTGAGCAAAGCATAGCCAGTCTCCACCGGGCTTTGGACCAGGCTGTTGCTAAAGTAAAGCAAACCCCTCCAAGTAAGGATGCCTTGCTCGGCCAGGTAGATGCTTTGGCAGATCTTCTTTATTTTAGTTATGGCTCTTTCACTCTGATGGGGGTTGATCCCAAGCCGATTTTTGACAGTGTTCATGAGGCAAATATGGGTAAGGTTTTCCCAGATGGTAAGGCGCATTTTGATCCTGCGACGGGAAAAATTCTCAAGCCAGCTGATTGGCATCAGCATTTTGCACCAGAACCAGCCATCAGCTTGGAGCTAGATCGTCAGATTCGCAAGGCTCAGGCTCGCCAAAAGCAAAGAGAGCAGCAAAAAGAGGATTAATTGGTGAAGCTCTCTAATCACATAGGGGATTAGGAAGCTTTACTCAAGAGAATGACACTAAGTGTTAAAAGCATCTGCCGGTGTTCAAATTAGGGTTAGTTCTAGCCTGCCTATTGGGCATTTGCTAGCGCTCAGCTCGGGGATTTTTACCAAACCATTTGAGTTCTAGCTCATTTTATGATAAAATGAAGTGATAATAATTTAGTGAAGAGGTAAAGACATGATTGAAGCAAGTAAACTAAAGGCTGGAATGACCTTTGAAACAGCAGATGGTAAATTGATTAAGGTTTTGGAAGCAAGTCACCATAAACCAGGTAAGGGAAATACCATCATGCGGATGAAGTTGCGCGATGTGCGTACAGGGTCAACTTTTGATACCAGCTACCGTCCAGAGGAAAAATTTGAGCAAGCTATTATTGAAACTCGCCCAGCTCAATACCTTTACAAAATGGATGACACAGCTTACTTCATGGATACAGAAAGCTATGACCAATACGAAATTCCAGTAGCAAACGTTGAAAATGAATTACTTTACATCTTGGAAAATTCAGATGTAAAAATCCAGTTTTACGGAACAGAAGTTATCGGTGTGACAGTACCAACAACAGTTGAATTAACTGTGGCAGAAACACAGCCATCAATTAAAGGAGCGACAGTCACTGGATCTGGTAAACCAGCGACCATGGAGACAGGCCTAGTGGTCAACGTGCCAGACTTTATTGAAGCAGGTCAAAAATTGATTATCAATACGGCTGAAGGAACTTATGTGTCTCGTGCTTAATCGCTAAGGATTGAAGGTTACTTCAATCCTTGTTCAGAATGAAAGGATAATGTTATGACAAAAGAAACCATTGGTGATATCATCATCTCACCGCGTGTCTTGGAAGTCATTACGGGCATTGCAGCGACCAAGGTAGAAGGTGTTCATTCCTTACACAACAAAAAAATGGCAGATACCTTGAGCAAGAAAACACTTGGCAAAGGGGTATATTTAGAGACGCAAGAGGATGGGTCCCTAAATGTAGATCTCTACGTTCATCTACAGTATGGTGTCAATGTTCCAACTGTTTCTGTGGCTATCCAACAGGCGGTTAAGTCAGCCATTTATGATATGGCTGAGGTGACCGTGGCAGCTGTTAATGTTCATGTGGTTGGGATTGTTCCGGAGAAAACGCCTAAACCAGACATGAAGTCTTTGTTTGATGAGGATTTCCTGAATGACTAAACGATTTGACAATTCCAGACGAGATTTGCGTGAGCGTGCCTTTCAAGCCTTGTTTGCCATGGAGTTTGGTGGGGATTTCTTGTCATTGACGCAGTTTGCCTATGTTTATGATAAGGATTTAGCCGATGATCAGGTTTTAGACACCCCTGCTTTTATCCTTAACCTAGTGTCGGGTGTCAAGGATAATCAAGCAGACCTAGACCAGCTTATTGCTCAACATTTAAAAACCGGTTGGTCCTTGGAACGGTTGAGTCTAACGGATAAGGTTATCCTACGATTGGGGCTTTATGAAATGACCTATGTGGATGATACGCCAGCTCGTGTAGCGTTAAATGAAGCCATCGAAATTGCTAAAAAATATGCAGATGACCAATCGGCACGCTTTATCAATGGGTTGTTAACTCGTTTTGTAACTGACTAAGATGAAAACAGAAGTAACTGATTTTTACTTCTGTTTTATTCATCTGTTTGGAAACAATTTCTGCCATGGGCCGGCAATTTGTCAATGGGATAGAAGGTAAAGGATGGAAATTATAGAAAAAGCCCCAGCAAAAATCAATTTAGGCTTGGATATTTTAGGGCGGCGGCCAGATGGATACCATGACCTCGCTATGATTATGGTGAGCGTGGATTTGAATGACTATGTTACCTTAACCGATTGGCCTGGTGACGAGATTATCTTAGAATCAAACAACTGTCGCATGCCCTTGAATGAACGTAATGACGTGTACAAGTCAGTCTGTTTACTAAGGGAGAAGTATGGGATTAAACGTGGGGTAAAAATCCATCTCGAAAAGAAAATTCCCATTTGTGCCGGTCTAGGTGGGGGGTCGACAGATGCGGCAGCTACCCTAAGGGGATTAAATCAGTTGTGGCAGCTGGGGCTAAGTCAGGAGCATTTGCGTAACATAGGCTTTGAAATTGGCAGTGATGTCCCCTATTGTATCGAAGCAGGGTGCTCCTTAGTGACTGGTAAGGGTGAAGTGGTTGAGCCTTTGGCGGTGGACTTGTCCTCTTGGGCAGTTCTGGTTAAGCCCCATTTTGGCATTTCAACGCGGACAATTTTCAAGGAAATCGATCCCCATACCATTCAGCGTGTGGATATTACTCGTCTAGCAGCAGCCTTGTTGGCCAATGATTATCCCCAAGCTCTTGCTTATATGGGAAATTCTTTAGAGGATATCAGTATTAGCAAGCATCCCTTTATTCAGAAAGTCAAGGACAAGATGATGAAGGCAGGAGCAGATATTGCCCTGATGACAGGCAGTGGTCCGACTGTTTTTGCCCTTTGTGCCAATGAAAAGCGGGCGGATAGGGTGGTTAATAGCATGAAAGGATTTTGTCGAGAAGTGTATAAGGTTAGAGTCCTATCTTAGCAAGGAGTTATCAAGTCTAATCCCTCAAATGTTGGCTAGTTTTATTAGCTGGCGGTAATTGGTAGGTGAGGCTTGAAATCTCTTTTTTTTTACGTTATAATTAACTGGTTAAGAAAATGAGGTGGTTTATTATGCTAGCAAAGCAAATTGATGCTCTAGTTAAAGCAGTGATTCTAAAAGCTGAGAATCAGCAGGAGCTCTTAATCGGTTCCTGCCAGAGTGGTTTTGAGCTGACCAATACACAGGAGCATATTTTGATGCTCTTGGCTGAGGAGGATTTGACCAATTCAGACTTGGCCAAGCGTCTTCGTGTTAGTCAGCCGGCCATAACCAAGGCGATTAAAAATTTAGAAGATCAGGACTTATTGAGTCGTCGAAAGCATCCCGAAGATGCCCGTAGAAGCCAGTTGGTTTTGACAACTAAGGCTCTGCCGATTGCTCAGGAACATGCTCAACATCATCTGCAAACCTTGCAGGTTTATCAAGCAATTTTGCAGCGATTTTCTTCAGAAGAGCAAGCAGTTTTGGAGCGATTTGTGCAAGCATTTACCCAACGCTTGGAGGTGGATTGATGCGTTATTTAACAGTAGAAAATTTATCCTATCAGTATGATAATGAACCTGTTTTGGAGGGAATTCACTACCATTTGGACAGTGGAGAATTTGTCACCTTAACGGGAGAAAATGGGGCGGCTAAATCAACCCTAATTAAGGCAACTTTAGGGATTTTACGGCCTAAGAGTGGCCGAGTGACGATTGCTAAGGAGAATATAGCGGGTAAAAAGCTTCGTCTAGCCTATCTTCCTCAGCAAATTGCTAGTTTTAATGCGGGTTTTCCAAGTACGGTTGAGGAATTTGTCCGGTCGGGCCGGTATCCAAGGAAGGGCTGGCTCAAACAGCTAGATCAGCACGATGATGAGCATGTTCAAGCAAGCTTGGAATCTGTCGGCATGTGGGATAACAGGCAGAAATCTATTGGTAGCCTATCCGGAGGGCAGAAGCAGCGAGTGGTTATTGCCAGACTCTTTGCCTCTGATCCAGATGTTTTTATTTTGGATGAGCCAACCACAGGAATGGATGCTGGAACGATTAAAACCTTTTATGACCTCATGCACCATAATGCTCATCAACATGGGAAATCAGTCCTCATGATCACTCATGATCCAGATGAGGTTAAGGCCTATGCTGACCGTAATATTCATTTGGTCCGTAATCAACAGTTGCCTTGGCGGTGTTTTAATGTGCATGAGGCAGATGGGGAGGTGAGTTCAGTTGATTGAGTTGTTATCTTATGGATTTATGCAAAGGGCCTTATTGGCAGTCATTGCGATTAGCCTGTTTGCCCCGATTTTAGGAATATTTTTGATTCTCCGTAGTCAGAGTCTGATGAGCGATACCCTTAGTCACGTTTCTTTGGCGGGGGTAGCTCTAGGGCTAGCCTTAGGACTTTCTCCAACCTTTTCTACCTTGTTTGTGGTAGTCTTGGCTGCCCTATTTTTGGAATACCTGCGTACTGTTTACCAGCATCATATGGAAATTGCTACCGCTATCTTGATGTCCTTGGGCCTGGCTATTTCCCTGATGATCATGAGTAAAATTGAAGCAGGCTCTTCTCTCAGTTTGGATCAATATTTATTTGGCTCCATTATTACCATTAGTACAGGCCAGGTCTGGGGGCTATTTCTGATGGCAATTCTTATTCTTGTTTTGACTTTTTTATTTATTCGTCCCATGTACCTGTTGACCTTTGATGAAGATACCGCTTTTGTTGACGGGCTCCCTGTGCGTTTGATGTCTTTACTGTTTAATGTCATCACAGGGATTGCTATTTCGCTCATGATTCCAGCAGCAGGTGCCTTGCTGGTATCTACTATCATGGTCCTACCTGCTAGCATAGCCATGCGCTTGGGTCGTAGTTTCCGTAGCGTTATCCTTCTAGCCATTGTGATTGGATTTATTGGCATGGTTGGTGGTGTTTTTGCTTCCTACTTTTGGGAAACACCGGCCAGTGCAACCATCACGATTATTTTTGTTGCCTTGTTTTTAGTGACTGGCTTATGTCGTTTTCTGAGGGTTAAAAAGTAAGACCGGCTTTGTCAATTGAAAAAATTGTCTGAAAAAGTTATAATGATAACGATAATGAAGACATGGAGGAGAAAAAATGACAGTTCTTGTTTTAGGTGGAGCCGGCTATATCGGCTCACATATGGTTGATCGGTTGATCGAAGCGGGCAAGGAAAAAGTTGTCGTTGTTGACAATCTTGTGACAGGTCACCGTGCAGCTGTCCATCCAGATGCCATTTTTTATGAGGGTGATTTAGCAGATAAGGCCTTTATGGGAAAAGTCTTTGCGGAAAATCCAGATGTTGATGCGGTTATTCATTTTGCGGCTTACTCTTTGGTAGCAGAGTCCATGGAAAATCCGCTTAAATATTTTGATAATAACACATCCGGAATGGTTAATTTATTAGAGGTTATGAATGAGTATGGGGTGAAAAATATCGTCTTTTCATCAACAGCGGCAACCTATGGTCTCCCGGAAGAATTGCCAATTAAGGAGACGACACCTCAGCGACCAATCAATCCTTACGGTGAAAGTAAGTTGATGATGGAAACAATCATGAAATGGTCAGATCAGGCTTATGGAATTAAGTTTGTCGCCCTACGTTACTTTAATGTAGCAGGAGCCAAACCAGATGGTAGCATTGGAGAAGACCATGGACCAGAGACCCATCTCTTGCCAATTGTTTTGCAGGTTGCTCAAGGCTCTCGCGATAAAATTATGATTTTTGGAGATGACTACGAGACACCAGATGGTACGAATGTCCGTGACTATGTGCATCCATTTGATTTGGCAGATGCTCATATTTTGGCGGTTGACTATCTTCGAGCTGGCCATGCTTCAACAGCCTTCAACTTGGGCTCATCTACTGGATTTTCAAATTTAGAGATTTTGGAGGCTGCCCGTCAAGTAACAGGTCATGCGATTCCTGCTGAGATGGCGGAACGTCGTCCTGGAGATCCGGATACCCTGATTGCAGAATCAAGTAAGGCTCGTGAAGTACTTGGTTGGAAACCAGAATTTGATGATATTAAGAAAATTATCGCCTCAGCCTGGGCTTGGCATTCTAGCCATCCAAAAGGGTATGATGACCGTAACTAAAGAAAAAGGAGAGAAAAAATGACCTTTGAAGAAATTGTTGCTCAATTTGACCAAACCAGCCCTCAAGCAGTAGAGGAAAAATTAGCTGCGGGTCAAGATTTGCTTCTCTTTGTTGGACGGGCAACCTGTCCCTATTGCCAACGCTTTGCACCTAAATTAGCTAGAGTGGCTCAGGAAGATGCTTTGAGCGTCTCCTTTATCCAAAGCGATCAGTTGGCAGATCAAGTGGCCATTACAGCCTTGCGGGACCGCTATCAGATGAAGACCGTTCCTGCTCTCTTGGTGGCTAAATCAGGTCAGGTTAAGGTTGTTTGCGATTCATCACTGTCAGAGGAAGCGATTCGCCAATTTATTGCCTAAGGACCTACAATGACTGGTGTGAGCCAGTCTTTTTTCGATTCACCAGTAACCTAGTTGCCTTTTTGATTAAGGGGAGAGAGGTTTGACGGTCTTGTCGGATTTGTTATAATAGAAGGGGAGGAAGCCATGAATTTTGAAAAAATTGAACGTGCCTATGAGCTGATGTTAGAAAATACCCAGACCTTGCAGAATGATTTGCAGACGCACTTTTATGATGCTTTGATTGAGCAAAATGCCTATTACTTGAGTGGCCAAGTGGCCAATGAGCTAGTCGCCAAAAACAACCGCCAACTGTCCCAACTAGCCCTCAGCAAGGAAGAATGGCGGCGAGCCTTCCAATTTCTCTTTATCAAGGCCAACCAAACAGAAACCTTACAAATTAACCACCAGTTTACGCCAGATAGTATTGGTTTTATTCTCTTGTTTATTTTGGAAAGTTTAAGCACAAAGGCAGAGCTGAGCATTTTAGAGATTGGTAGTGGAACGGGTAACCTAGCCCAAACCCTTCTAAATAATAGCAGTAAGCAACTGGATTATATGGGGGTGGAAGTTGATGATTTGTTGATTGATTTATCAGCCAGTATTGCTGATGTCATGGGAGCAGAGCTTAGTTTTGTGCAAGAAGATGCGGTCCGTCCTCAGCTGATTAAGGCCAGTGATGTGATTGTTAGTGATTTACCAGTAGGCTATTATCCCAATGACGAGATTGCCCAGCGTTATCAGGTGGCAGCCAAAGATGAACACACCTATGCCCACCACCTCTTGATGGAACAATCCCTCAAATATTTGACATCCGATGGTTTGGCGATTTTTTTGGCACCAGTCAATCTCTTAACCAGTCCGCAAAGTGACTTACTCAAGTCTTGGCTAAAAAATGAAGCTAGTGTCCTAGCCGTGGTGACCCTGCCAGAGCAGATTTTTGGCCATCCAAGCAATGCCAAATCCATCTTTGTGCTACAAAAACAAGTTGATCGCCCCCAAGAAACCTTTGTTTACCCTTTGACGGATTTACAAAACCGTCAAGTTTTGGAACATTTTATGGAAAGTTTCAAAAACTGGGCATTGAAGAGTGCGATTTAAGAGATTTTTTGGTATAATGAGAGAGTAAAACGTAAACGATTTCAGGAGATGTAGATATGTCGAAAACAATTGCAATTAACGCAGGAAGCTCGAGCCTTAAGTGGCAACTTTACAAAATGCCAGAAGAAGACGTTTTGGCCCAAGGGATTATTGAGCGTATCGGTTTGGGCGATTCTATTTCAACCGTAAAATTTGACGGGAAAAAGGAATCTCAAACCCTTGACGTGGCAGACCACGTTCAAGCTGTGAAGTTGGTTTTGGATGATTTGATTCGCTTCAATATCATTGCTAGCTATGATGAAATCACAGGTGTCGGTCACCGTGTTGTTGCTGGAGGCGAATTGTTCAAAGAGTCCGTGCTAATTGACGACCAGGTCTTGGCACAGATTGAGGAGCTATCTTCATTAGCACCCCTTCACAATCCAGCCAATGCAGCTGGTATCCGTGCCTTTAAGGAACTTTTGCCTGATATTACCAGCGTTGCTGTTTTTGACACGGCTTTCCATACGACCATGCCAGAGGTAGCCTACCGTTACCCTATCGCAGACAAGTATTACACAGACTACAAGGTACGTAAGTACGGTGCCCATGGTACTAGCCACTATTATGTTGCTCATGAGGCAGCTAAATTGCTTAGCAAACCAATTGAAGAATTGAAAATTATCACAGCCCATATCGGTAATGGTGGGTCAATTACGGCCAACCTCCATGGAAAATCTGTTGATACGTCAATGGGCTTTACACCACTTGCCGGTCTGATGATGGGAACACGTTCAGGTGATATTGACCCGGCTATCATCCCTTATTTGGTGGAAAATGTACCAGAACTAGAAGATGCAGCAGCAGTCACCAATGTTCTGAACAAAGAGTCAGGCTTGCTAGGTGTGTCTGGCCTATCTAGTGACATGCGTGACATTGAAAATGCCATGGAAGAAGGCCATCCAGGGGCAACCTTGGCTTATGACATGTTTGTTGACCGTGTTAAGAAATTTATCGGTCAGTACATGGCTGTTCTTAATGGTGTTGACGCCCTTGTCTTTACCGCAGGTATCGGTGAAAATGGTTGGATGATTCGTCGTGATGTGGTCAAGGGCTTGAGCTGGTTTGGCATGGAAGTTGACCCAGAGAAGAACGTCTTTGGTTTTGCAGGTGACATTTCAACAGCTGATTCAAAAGTTAAGGTTTTGGTTATCCCAACAGACGAAGAACTGGTCATTGCACGTGACGTTGAGCGTTTGAAATAAGTCATAAGATAGAGAAAACTCCTAGACCAATAGAGTCTAGGAGTTTTTTAGTTAGTAAGCCTTAATCAAATCAAGGGTTGACTGGTCTAGTTTTTTAACCAGGGCTTGTAAGAAAGCTTGTGCCTCAAGGAAATCGTCCAGGGCATAGAGGCCCTGATGAGAATGGATATAGCGGGCACAGACCCCGATAGTGGTTGATGGGATGCCGGCCTCTTGCAGG
Organism: Streptococcus cuniculipharyngis; assembly: GCF_007859195.1. Lineage (GTDB taxonomy): Bacteria > Bacillota > Bacilli > Lactobacillales > Streptococcaceae > Streptococcus > Streptococcus cuniculipharyngis. The sequence continues at coordinate 15,068 of NZ_VOHL01000008.1, read as the reverse complement.
TGGGCAGCCCCAGCGTCAGTGCCGCCCTTGGCGCAATAATATTGGTACTTAATGCCAGCGGCTTCAGCAGTATCTAACAAGAAATCCTTGACATTTGGCAGGAGCAGGTGACCTGGGTCATAAAAACGAATTAAGGTACCGTCACCAATTTTGCCTTGGTCGCCATAAACGTCTCCTGCTGGTGAGCAATCCACGGCAAAAAAGACATCAGGCTTAAAGAGATTAGTAGCCACTCTAGCTCCACGTAGGCCAACTTCTTCTTGTACCGTAGCCCCGGCAATCAGTTGATTGGGTAATTGTTCTTGGGCCAGACTTTCCAAAAGTTCGCAAACCATGAGAATACCATAGCGATTATCCCAGCTTTTGCCCATGACGTATTTTTGGTTGGCACTGAGAATGGTCTGACTTTCTGGTACAATCACATCGCCTGGTGCGATCCCAAAGGCTTCAGCTTCAGCCTTATTGTCGAAACCAGCATCGAAGATAATATCTGAGATGGCTGGCACACTAGCGCCACCCTTGATTAAGTGGGGAGGCATGGCTCCTGTAATGACAGGAATGGCTTGTCCTTGTCTGGTATAGAGGGTAAAGCGTTGAGAACTAACCGTCAATGGGTTCCAGCCACCAATTTCGACCGCTCGCAGGGTACCATCTGCTTGAATGTGGCTGACCATAAAACCAACCTCATCCATGTGGGCGGCTACCATTACTTTAGGGGCATCAATAACTTGACTTTCCCTAATGCCAAACAGTCCCCCGAGCCCATCTGTTTCAACCTTGTCCACATAGGGCTCAATCTTAGCTCTCAGGAAGTCACGGACTGCTTGCTCATGGCCAGAGATGGCCTGTAATTCTGTTACCTTTTTAATTTTTGTGAATAAATCGCTCATAAGTCTCTCCTTTTCCTCAATTATAGCAAAAATTTGGGAGCAGAGAGAAATTTTGCTGAAATTATGATAAAATAACAGGTATGAAACGAAAAAAAGCAGGTTTAGTTCTGGGGATGAGTTTGGGCCTTGTCGGTCTAGCAGCCTTCTATCGGCTCAAAGAAGCTGACCAAGAAAAGCAAGACCAAGCCATGAAAGCTCAACTAAGAGAATTTTTTACCAATCTGGGGACGATTGAAGTCATGTATTTTAATGACTATGATCAAGCAGATGAAGCAACCAGTGGTGGAGTGGTCATGACCGATGGTCGTCACTACCAGTTCAGTTATTATCAGGGCGATTTTGCCTATGAGGAGGTTAGCCAATGATTGTGCTTAAAAAGCAAGAGGAGTTAGCATCTTATTTAGCTAGCAAAGAGCGAGTAGTCTTTCTCTTCACTGCTGATTGGTGTCCAGATTGTCAGGTGCTTTATCCTGTCCTGCCTGATTTAGAGGCTGAAAATCCAGATTTCACCTTTGTCCAGCTTAATCGAGATGTCTTTTTAGATCTGGCAAAGGCATGGGATATTTTTGGCATTCCAAGTTTGGTGGTGCGTGAGCAGGATCAGGAAGTAGCACGCTTGGTCAATAAAAATCGCAAGACCAAGGCGGAAATCAATCAATTTTTAGCAAGTATTAGATAGAGGAGTAAGAGATGATTTTTACCTATAACAAAGAGCAGGTCGGAGATGTCTTGATGGTTATCGTGGCAGATGACCAAGGTCAGGCAGTTGCTGTTGATCGCCGTGGGCCAGTGGCTCGGGTCTTTAGGCTGGATACTGATCAGACAGTGGCCTGGAATATTTTTGACCTTTCCCAAGTGATTGAACTCGAGGGCTCGGGTCAGGTCTGGTTGACAGATGAGCAGGTGGCCCAGCTCAATGCTAGTTTGGCAGCTCAAGGGTTTACAGAGCAGCTCATCAATGATAGGGAGCCTAAGTTTGTCGTCGGCCAAATTGTCAGCATGGAGGCCCATCCAGATAGTGACCACCTCAATATCTGTCAGGTGGCTGTTGGTCAAGAAGAACCTATCCAAATTGTAGCAGGGGCTCCCAATGCAGCTGTCGGCTTGAAAACCATTGTGGCCCTGCCAGGTGCCATGATGCCTAAGGGGAATCTCATTTTCCCAGGTGACTTGCGTGGCGTTGCCAGCTATGGCATGATGTGCTCCCCTCGTGAATTGGCCCTACCAAATGCACCGCAGAAACGTGGCATTATTGAATTGGCTGACACGGCAGTGGTCGGTGAGGCTTTTGCTGCTGAAAAACATTGGCAAGGATAAAGCATGGAGCAAGTTATCTTGCTCTTTTTTGGCCTTTTCACCAACCGGTTTAGGAGGTTCGTAAGATGATAAATTGGCGTAAACTCTTCCTTCGTCTGTTAATAGCGAGTCTGTTCTGCTTGTATATACAGTGGCGGGTCAAAGACAAGAAAATCAGAAAAGTACAGACTTACCTAGTCCTTAGTATTGTCTTAGGCCAGGAATTGGTCAATCTTATTTGGCAGGTGATTGATTACCTATCTTTGGGGAAATGGTAAAAAACGTTATCAACTATTTTCCCAAAAGGTGATTTTTTTTGACGGATTTATCCTATTTTTCTGCTTGGTTTACGAATAGTAAGATAGGAGGTAGTTATTATGTTAAATAAAACGATTTTAATTGGTCGTTTGACAGCGACACCAGAATTAGTCAAAACGCCAACGGACAAATCCCTGGCTCGAGTTAGCCTAGCCGTCAATCGGCGCTTTAAGAATCAAGAGGGTGAACATCTAACTGATTTTATCAACCTAGTATTTTGGGGACGTTCGGCTGAAAACTTGGTCAGCTATGCCAGCAAGGGCAGTCTCTTGTCAGTTGATGGTGAGTTACGGACCAGAAAGTATGAAAAGGACGGTCAAAACCACTACATTACAGAAGTCTTGGTGACTTCCTTTCGATTGTTGGAAAGCCGAGCCCAAAGAGCGATGCGAGAGAACAACCAGACCGATGATTTGGTGGACTTGGTTTTAGAAGAGGAGGCATTACCATTTTAAGGCTGAGAGAGGGAGAGTTTCCTCTCTTTTTCTGCTAGGTCATGTGGAAGCGCTGTAATTTTCCGAGAAAATCAAACTTTATTCTTGACTAATTTTGACTAAGTGGTAAAATAGAGGTATAAATTAGCACTCAAAGGTAAAGAGTGCTAAAAAATGGAGGTAAATATGTTAAAACCCTTAGGTGATCGTGTGATCGTAAAAGTAATGGAAGAAAAAGAAGAGACAGTTGGTGGCTTGGTCCTAGCAACCAAGAGCCAAGACAAGCCTAAAAGGGCTGAAATTCTTGCGGTTGGTCAAGGGCCTCGCACCATCAATGGTGACCTAGTTACTCCTAGCGTTACCGTTGGCCAGGTGGTCTTGCTGGAACCTTTGGCAGGTATTGAGGTCAAAGAAGACGAGCAGGATTTAGTGATTATTCGTGAAGCAGATATTTTAGCGATTGTTGAGTAAGGAGGAGTAAGCTATGGCAAAAGATATTAAGTTTTCAGCAGATGCCCGCACGAGCATGGTGCGTGGGGTAGATATTTTGGCAGATACGGTCAAGGTGACCCTTGGCCCTAAAGGTCGTAATGTTGTCTTGGAAAAATCATTTGGGTCACCATTGATTACCAATGACGGGGTGACCATTGCTAAGGAAATTGAACTAGAAGATCATTTTGAAAATATGGGTGCCAAACTGGTATCAGAAGTGGCCTCAAAAACCAATGATATTGCCGGCGATGGCACAACAACAGCGACTGTTTTGACGCAGGCCATTGTCCGTGAAGGCTTGAAAAATGTAACCGCAGGTGCCAACCCAATCGGAATCCGTCGTGGAATCGAAGTGGCGGTTGCAACTGCGGTTGAGGAACTCAAAGCTATTGCCCAACCAGTTGCCAATAAAGAGGCCATTGCCCAGGTTGCAGCAGTATCATCTCGCAGCCAAAAAGTTGGTGAATACATCAGTGAAGCCATGGAGCGTGTTGGTAAAGATGGTGTCATCACCATTGAAGAATCTCGTGGTATGGAAACAGAGCTTGATGTGGTAGAAGGCATGCAGTTTGAGCGTGGCTATCTGTCACAATACATGGTCACTGATAATGAAAAAATGGTGGCGGATTTGGAAAATCCATTTATCCTGATGACTGACAAGAAGATTTCCAATATCCAAGAGATTCTCCCACTCTTGGAAGAAGTCTTGAAAACCAGTCGTCCACTCTTGATTGTCGCTGATGATGTGGACGGTGAAGCCCTGCCAACCCTTGTCTTGAACAAAATCCGTGGAACCTTCAATGTCGTTGCGGTTAAGGCACCTGGTTTTGGTGACCGTCGCAAAGCCATGCTAGAGGACATTGCTATCTTGACAGGTGGTACGGTCTTGACTGAAGATTTAGGCCTTGATCTCAAGGATGCGACCTTAGCTCATCTAGGACAAGCTGCCCGAGTGACTGTTGATAAGGACAAGACGGTCATTGTTGAGGGAGCAGGTCAGGAAGAGGCGATTGCTAACCGGGTGAATTTGATTAAATCTCATATTGAGACAACGACATCTGACTTTGACCGTGAAAAATTGCAGGAGCGTTTAGCTAAATTGTCTGGTGGCGTTGCCGTGATCAAGGTCGGAGCTGCCACTGAGACGGAATTGAAAGAAATGAAATTGCGGATTGAAGATGCCCTCAATGCCACCCGTGCCGCTGTTGAAGAAGGTATTGTTGCAGGTGGTGGAACAGCCTTTGTCAATGTGATTGCCAAAGTGGCTGACTTGACACTTGAGGGGGATGAAGCAACAGGTCGGAACATTGTGTTGCGTGCCTTGGAAGAACCTGTTCGTCAAATCGCCCTTAATGCAGGTTACGAGGGGTCAGTCGTTATTGATCGCTTGAAAAATAGCCCAGCTGGAACAGGTTTTAATGCAGCTAATGGGGAATGGGTGGATATGGTAGCCACTGGTATTATTGATCCAGTTAAGGTCAGCCGTTCAGCCCTTCAAAATGCGGCTTCTGTCGCTAGCTTGATTTTGACAACGGAAGCAGTCGTTGCCAACAAGCCTGAACCAGCAGCACCTGCCATGCCAGCCATGGACCCATCAATGATGATGTAAGAAAATTAGAAAAAAGTTAGGAATTTTCCTAACTTTTTTCTTGTGCTAATCGTTGTTCGAAGCTGGTGGATTTTGCCTTAACTTGGATTTTTTCTAAGGTCAAGGGGTGGGTCAAGGACAGTTGGTGGGCGTGGAGCATGAGGCGAAGGTCAGGCTTGTCATGATAGAGGGGATCCCCTATTAAGGCAAAGCCATGATGGGCTAGGTGAACACGGATTTGATGGGTTCGTCCGGTTTCCAATTGACAATTGATTAGGCTGGTGTTTTGATAAGGTTTGAGTCGTTTAATGTGAGTGACAGCGTCTTGTCCTTTCCTAGGGTCAACTAGGCGTTTGCGACGGTCATGGCGATCACGCCCAATCTTATCCCTGTAGGTTAGGTTTTTATGAGGAAATTGTCCAGTAACCAGGGCCCAATATTGGCGAGACATCTGACGTTTTTCTAAGAGCTGATTAAGGATGGGGAGGATAAAAGGATTTTTGGCAAAGAGAATGAGGCCGCTGGTTTCCTTATCTAGGCGGTGAACGACATAGCAGGTCTGGCCGACATAGGCCGAAACATGGTTGAGCAGGGCCATTTCGCCCGGTTGGTTGGCATGGGTCTTCATGCCTTCGGGCTTATTAACAATGATGAGATGGTCATCTTGGTAGCAAGCCTCGACCAAGGATTTATCACCAAAGGGAATAATCTTTTGGGGATAATCTTCTTCGTCAAAGATTAACTCAATGGCATCACCTATTTTGACTAGATGCTGCCAATGAACCGTCTGGTCGTTGATGAGTAGGTGTTTTTTGGTCCGCAGGAAGTGTCTGGTTTTTCGTGGAATCAAGAGCTTGTCTTCCAAGAGTTCCTTGACGGTCAAATCAGGAAAGGGATTGATTAGTTTTACGGTCATTGTCATGCTCTTATTATAGCATGTTTTCGGTCTAGGGGCTGATATTTTCTCGGTCAGAGGGCTGACTGATGCTGATTTTGATGAAAGTTGCTATAATAAGAACATGATATTTAGAAAATTAATCCAGAAAAAAAGCGCTTTAGAGCAGACTAGCGTAGCGGAAAAGGAGAGGACATCCGTACAGGAGGCCCCCTCTGAACAAGCAAGACAAGAGCTAGATGGCAACTCCTACCAGAGAAGTCAGGTTTACAAGGCCAAGGAAAAGGCAGAGCCCAAGTTTATCCAAAACATCAAGAGATTTATGCCCTCAACTCGCAATCCCTTACGGCGTTTTTGGCGACGTTATCGCTTGGGCAAGATTTTTCTGATTTTAGTGGCTAGCTTCGTCCTCCTGTCGGGAACCTACCTCTTTTACCTGTCCAAAACGGCTAAGGTGGTTAATTTGCAGGAGGCCCTCAAGGCGACAACGGTCATTTATGACAAAAATGGTGACCAGGCAGGCACGCTTTATGGTCAAAAGGGGACTTATGTGGAACTGGATGCCATCTCGGATGATTTGGAAAATGCTGTGCTGGCAACTGAGGACCGGACCTTTTATCAAAATGACGGTATCAACTACAAGCGGACCCTGTTGGCCATTTTAACGCTAGGACGGTCTGGTGGGGGATCCACCATTACCCAACAATTAGCCAAAAATGCTTACCTGACCCAAGACCAAACCATCAAGCGTAAGGCGAGAGAGTTTTTCATGGCCTTGGAATTAACCAAAAAATATAGCAAGCAGGAAATCCTGACCATGTACCTCAATAATGCCTACTTTGGTAATGGGGTCTGGGGGGTAGAAGATGCCAGTCAGAAATATTTTGGCACGACAGCTGCAGATTTGAGTTTGGACCAGGCGGCAACCTTGGCAGGTATGCTCAAAGGACCAGAGATTTATAATCCTTATTACTCGGTGGAGAATGCTACTAATCGTCGAGATACGGTCTTACAAAATATGGTAGCGGCAGGTATGATTAGTCAGGAAGTAGCTGACGAGACAGCGACCATTGGTATGGGCAATCGTTTGGCAGATACCTATACGGGTAAGGTTGATGACTATCGCTATCCCTCCTATTTTGATGCGGTAATCAATGAAGCCATGGCTGTTTATGGCTTGAAAGAGCAGGATATTGTCAATAATGGCTATAAAATCTATACCGAGTTAGACCAAAATTATCAAGTTGGCATGCAGACCACCTTTAACAATAGCCAATTGTTTCCCCTTGCCGCTGATGGTAGCAGTGCTCAGGCAGCCAGTGTAGCCCTTGATCCCAAAACAGGTGGTGTCAGAGGTCTGGTGGGACGTGTCAACTCGACCATTGATCCAACCTTTAGGAGTTTCAACTATGCTACCCAGTCAGCTCGTAGCCCAGGCTCAACCATTAAGCCCTTGGTGGTTTACACCCCAGCGGTAGCGGCTGGCTGGTCTACAGATCGTCTATTGCCGAATAGTCCGATTGATTTTAATGGCTACCAGCCGAGTAACTATGGTGGTTACACTAGTGAAGATGTGCCCATGTATCAGGCCCTAGCCAATTCCTATAATGTTCCTGCCGTCTACCTGGCTGACCAATTAGGGCTTGACAAGGTCTTTAGTTATGGCAAACGCTTTGGCCTCAACCTATCTAAGACGGAGCAGGAGTTAGGGGTTGCCCTTGGCGGCAGTGTCACGACCAATCCCTTGGAAATGGCTCAGGCCTATGCCGCCTTTGCCAACGATGGGGTCATGAATAAGGCCCATCTCATCACCCGTATCGAAACCGCCAATGGCGAGGTGCTCAAAGAATTTAGCAATAGTGCCAAACGAGTCATGAGTAAATCCGTAGCTGATAAGATGACTAGCATGATGTTGGGCACCTTCTCTAATGGAACGGCGGTCAATGCCAATGTTGTCGGCTATACTATGGCGGGGAAAACAGGGACGACAGAGACCGACTTTAACCCTGATTTAGCCAGTGACCAATGGGTCATTGGCTATACACCAGATGTTGTTATCAGCCAATGGGTTGGTTTCAGCGAAACAGATGAGAGTCACTACCTCAGTGATTCCAGTGCTGGGACGGCCTCCTATATTTTTAGCAATCTGGCCAGCTACATTTTGCCTTATACGGATGGCAATCAGTTTAGTGTTGAAAATGCCTATGAGCAAAATGGCATCGCTCCAACCTATCTAACGGACACAGCGACTGAAAGCAATTCCCAGTCCATTATTGACAGTCTCAGGGATTCAGCCCAAGAGGCTCAAAAAAATATCACCAAGGCAGTTGAAGAGGCCAATCTGGCTCAAACAGCCCAGGACCTATGGAATCGAGTGCTCAATTATTTCCAATAGTAGTCCCTTCATCTATTATTTTCCCCTAAAAAATGGTATAATAAAGCATATTTTAGCCCTAATGAGTGTTTCTTAGGGCTGTTTAGATAATCGTATGTCAACAAGGAGAAACTGATGTCTTACTATAATCATAAATCTGTCGAGCCTAAGTGGCAGGCTTTCTGGGCAGAAAATCAAACCTTCAAGACCACTACTGACCCTGACAAACCCAATTTTTATGCCTTGGATATGTTCCCTTATCCGAGTGGGGCAGGTCTGCACGTTGGTCACCCAGAAGGCTACACGGCGACAGATATTCTCAGTCGTTTCAAGCGTGCCAAGGGCTACAATGTCCTCCATCCTATGGGCTGGGATGCCTTTGGTCTGCCAGCTGAGCAATACGCCATGGACACCGGTAATGACCCGGCTGAATTTACGGCGGAAAATATCGCCAATTTTAAGCGTCAAATCAATGCCCTCGGATTTTCTTACGACTGGGACCGTGAAATCAATACGACTGACCCTAATTATTACAAGTGGACCCAGTGGATTTTCACCAAACTTTATGAAAAAGGCTTGGCCTATGAAGCAGAAGTGCCGGTCAACTGGGTGGAAGAACTAGGCACAGCCATTGCCAATGAAGAAGTCTTACCAGATGGAACCTCTGAACGAGGCGGCTACCCCGTTGTTCGCAAGCCCATGCGGCAATGGATGCTTAAAATCACGGCCTATGCTGAACGTTTGCTTAATGACCTAGAAGACCTAGATTGGCCAGAATCCATCAAGGACATGCAACGCAACTGGATTGGTAAATCAACAGGGGCAAATGTAACCTTTAAGATTAAGGGAACAGACAAGGACTTTACTGTTTTTACCACTCGTCCCGATACCCTGTTTGGGGTGAGCTATGCCGTGCTATCGCCAGAGCATGCCTTAGTTGATGAGATTACCAGCCCAGAGCAGGCGGCCTTGGTCGCTGATTACAAGCACCAAGCCAGCCTTAAATCTGATTTGGCTCGGACTGACCTTGCCAAGGACAAGACAGGGGTCTGGACAGGGGCCTACGCCATCAATCCAGCCAATGGTCAAGAAGTGCCGATTTGGATTTCAGATTATGTCCTTGCTAGCTATGGGACAGGGGCAGTCATGGGAGTGCCTGCCCATGATGAACGTGATTGGCAATTTGCCAAACAATTTGACCTGCCAATCCTGCCAGTCATCGAGGGTGGTGACATCAGTCAAGGGGCTTATACGGAAGATGGCCGTCACATCAATTCAGATTTCTTGGATGGCTTAGACAAGGCTGAGGCTATTAGCAAGATGGTTGCTTGGCTGGAAGCAGAAGGAAGAGGTAGTGAGCAAGTGACCTACCGCCTACGTGACTGGCTCTTCAGCCGCCAACGCTACTGGGGTGAGCCAATCCCAATCATTCACTGGGAAGATGGCACCTCAACAGCCATTCCTGAAGAAGAGTTACCCTTGGTCTTGCCAAAAACCAGTGACATCAAGCCATCTGGGACAGGGGAAAGCCCGCTGGCTAATCTGACGGATTGGCTGACGGTTACCCGTGCTGATGGCGTTAAGGGTCGTCGTGAAACCAACACCATGCCCCAGTGGGCAGGGTCAAGTTGGTACTATCTGCGTTACATTGACCCTCATAATGACAAAAAACTGGCGGATGAAGACTTGCTTAAGGCTTGGTTGCCAGTGGATATTTACATTGGTGGGGCTGAGCATGCTGTTCTCCACCTGCTCTACGCACGTTTCTGGCATAAATTCCTTTATGACCTTGGCGTGGTGCCAACCAAGGAACCGTTCCAAAAACTCTTTAATCAGGGCATGATTTTGGGAACCAGCTACCGTGATAGCCGTGGCGCCTTGGTAGCGACGGACAAGGTGGAAAAACGTGACGGTAGCTATTTCCATGTGGAAACTGGCGAGCAGCTAGAGCAAGCACCAGCAAAAATGTCTAAATCCCTAAAAAATGTCGTCAACCCTGATGATGTGGTTGAGCAGTACGGAGCCGACACCCTGCGTGTTTATGAGATGTTCATGGGGCCACTGGACGCTTCTATCGCTTGGTCAGAAGAAGGCTTGGAAGGGGCTCGCAAGTTCCTTGACCGCGTCTATCGCCTGATAACTAGCAAGGAGATTGTCACGGAAAATAGCGGAGCCTTGGATAAGGTCTATCATGAAACTGTTAAGGCAGTGACTGAGCAGATTGAGACCCTCAAGTTCAATACAGCTATTGCCCAAATGATGATTTTTGTCAATGCAGCCAACAAAGAAGACCAGCTATACGCTGACTATGCCAAAGGCTTTGTTCAACTCATTGCCCCATTTGCCCCTCACTTGGGGGAAGAGCTTTGGCAGGTCTTGACCCAGTCTAATGAATCCATCACTTACGTGCCATTCCCAAGCTGGGACGATAAGTTCTTGGTGGAAGATGAGATTGAGATTGTGGTCCAAATCAATGGTAAGGTGCGTGCCAAGTTGGTCGTTGCCAAAGACATGGCGCGTGAGCAACTGGAAGACTTAGCCAAGGCGGATGACAAGGTCCAAGAAGCCCTTGCGGGTAAAACCCTTGTCAAGATCATTACGGTACCAAATAAACTCGTTAATATTGTTGTCAAATAAGATTGATGATAAGGACATGTTGATTCAACCTCCCTTGCGGGAGCTAGGTCACATGTTCTTTTTTGTAATAGACAGATTTGAATGACAATTTATGTTTATAATGTTCAGACTTTAAGTCCAAAAAGCGGCTCTTTTTAAGCTAGGTTAAAGGAAATAATGTTTGTAAAAGACAGATAATTTAGTGTATAAATATAAATTTCGTTTTTTTTTTTTTTTTTATAATACATAAAAATTACTCAAAATCAGGAAATTGAGTATAAAATTATACTTTCGGATATTAATAAAAAAAGAAGGTGAAGAGAGTGTTTTATTCCTAAAAAACGAGAGTTTTCACATGGTTTATAGGGTTTTGAGTGCTCAAAAAGAATGAAACTTAAGCTTTTCTTAAGATGAATAAAAATGTGAGAATATTTACAAGCGTATCAGTTGACAGGTTGACGAAGGTGTGAACAGGGTGGTATAATACGGGTTAATCACAAAAAGGAGGAAATGTGAGACATGTTTAAAAAACATGATGAAACCAAACAAAAGTTTAGCATTAAGAAATTTAAGTTCGGTGCAGCTTCTGTTTTGATTGCCACTGTTTTTGCAGCTTTTGCGGGAACAGCTCAGGCTGAACAACAAGAGGTGACGGCAGCTACAGAATCTAATCTGCCAACCAGCACAGTTGTTTCGGAACCGTCAGCGGTAACAGAAGTAACCACTCCAGCTAGCTCATCTGAAGCAGTTCTAGCTTCAGAGGTAGCTGCATCAGAAACTCGTCAAGACCTTAATTCAACAAGTGCTACCGCTCAATCAGAGACAAGAGTAGCCAGTGAGGAGGTAACAAGTACTGCTTCGACTGCAGGTAGTGAGTCAGTAGCTTCAGCCTCAACAAGCCCAGAAGTAGCGAAGTCAGAAGTGGCTCAGGCGCCAGTAGCTTCAGTAGCAGTAGCGGAAACAGCAACTAGGGCTGCTACAACTCCTCAAGAGTCAACAAAGCGTGTAGCTGCAACAACCTATAAGGTAACCTATACCGATGTTGATACTCAGCAGGTGGTTTACTCAGCAAATAAATCTGTTGTTGAAGAGACAACCCTACCAGCTAACCAGAATGTCCAATTCTCAGTTAATGCTGTTAGTGAAGTTGGCACAGCTCCAGCACTTGAAGGTTATAAGCTAGCAGAAGGTCAATCAGCGATGCAGGCAGCTGTAGTGACAGAGCGTGGCGGACGTAAAAACTTAATCAATTTCAATGTTGTCAAAGATGACCAAGCAGCAGCAGGTAAGGGTGGCGACAATGAACTAGAAGGTCAAGCAATGATGTTTGCTGCAGCAAGCAATACATCAGGAGCTATGGACAATACTCGTCTAGGCACTTTGCCAACAGGTGACGGAGTTGTGACATTAATTGACCCTGATAATGGTCAACAAATGTTTATCTTTGATACCAATAAAATTTTCCCAGTGAAAATTGTTGAGGCAGGTGTCGCCCTCAAAGATAATACCGCAAATGCTTCTTTCACCGCTCAGCCAGGAATTGAATATACCTTTAAGAAATCAACAGGTGAGGTGATTACAACCTTGACAGGTCAAGCGCCTGCGGCTACAAAGCCAGAGCGTGAAGAAGTTGATAGTCGTCGTCCATATCTATCACCTGTTCATCTTCCAGGAATTCAGGAAGGGGATCAGATTTATGTTGAGGCTCGTAATCCTAAGACGAACGAGACGATTACCTCTGAAACCTATACGGTAACGAAGCCAACGTATGAGGGAACAGTCTCTAAACAGTCACTATTGACACATATCAATAGCTCATATGTTTATGCCACAGACAAGACTGTTCCAATTAACATGGACGGATCTTATACTGACTCTGCTGATGTTTATGTTGGTATTGCTTCAAAAGACTTAAATGATTCATCAGCAGCTTATAAGCTCGACAGCCCAACTGATAAAAAGACAATCACTCTACCAGAAAATTGGGACAAAAATAACCAACGTGATTACTATGCCGTAGCGCGTGATGCTAATGGTTATTTCTGGCAAATTTTGCCATTGTATTTTGTCGATAACATTGCTCCAGAGATTACGGTAAGTAACCAAGCAACCAATCTAGCTGATGGCATGACTCCTGAGAAAGTAGCGGCTGAAAAGGCAAATGTTACAGAGGATCCAAAAGGTCAAGTTAGACCTAGAATTTACCAACAAGCTTATCGTGATGTAGAGGCTAATGAAGCTATTGAGCCAATTTATGTTGAAGCAACCTCAACTAATCGTGAGTTCAATAAGGTGGTCTTTACTTACAGTGCTAATGGTGTTGAGCAAGCCGGTTTACCAGATGGTTTGACAGCAGAGCTTGTTGAACGTGAAGCTGGTAGGGCCTTGTATAAGATTACAGGTGCTCCAACGACACCAGGTTTGTATGCCATTGCAGCAAGTGCAATTGATGATAAGACTGATTCAGAATTATTGCCACTCTATCAAGCAGACGGACAAACACCAAAAAATAACTACGGTGTCGTTAATACTAAGGTATCTAAATTTGGAATGATTGTTCGTGACGTAACAGCCCCAGCAGCACCTGTTGTTGACGATGTTATTGCGGGAGCTGATGTTGTGCCAGTGACACCACCAAGTGATCCGGATGTAACGCAGATAGAAGTTACTTATCCAAATAGTAATGGAGACAAACAACCGGTTAAAGTTGTTTACATTAAGCAAGGAGACGGTAGCTACATTAGATTGCCAGATGGTCAACCAGTCCAAATGGTTGATGGGAAACTTCTAACCCCTACCCCAGCAGGTGTTAACTTGCCAGAGGGAGAACACGTTACTGCCAAGGCTTACGATGGTTGGGGCAATGAGTCTGAGGAAGCACAAGATAATATCACCAATGAAGCGCCGGTAGTGACCCCTCCTGCAGATCGCACGGTAAAAGCAGGTGCAGAAATTACTGATGACCAACTGATTTCTGAAGCTAGTGCTACTGATAAAGAAGATGATAGTGACAACAAAGAGTCAACTAAACCAACCATTAAGATTACCGATAAGGGTGGTTTGGACACCAACACACCAGGAACTTACACCGTGACATTTGTTGCTGTGGATAGCCAAGGTAAGGAATCTGAGCCTAAGACCATGACGATCACAGTGGAGGAACGGGATAAGGATAAATACACTCCGACAACTGAGGAGATTGTTGTTCCACAAGGCACACCAATCACAGAAGACGATGTTAAGGGGAAAGTAAAAATTCCAGAAGGCTCAGGTGGTGAAGTTGTAGAGATTGGCGATATTCCAAGTACTGACACCCCAGGTAAAAAACCATCAGTACCAGTACTTGTTCGTTATCCAGATGGCTCAACAGAGGTTGTTGAAGTGCCTGTGACGGTCACACCGACACCAAGTGAAACTCCGTCAGAGACTCCAAGTGAAACACCAAGTGAGACTCCATCAGAGACTCCAAGCGAAACACCAAGTGAAACGCCAAGCGAGACTCCAAGTGAAACACCAAGCGAAACTCCGTCAGAGACTCCAAGTGAAACACCAAGCGAGACTCCATCCGAGACTCCAAGTGAAACACCAAGCGAGACTCCATCAGAGACTCCAAGTGAAACCCCAAGTGAGACTCCATCCGAGACTCCAAGTGAAACACCAAGTGAGACTCCATCCGAGACTCCAAGTGAAACCCCAAGCGAAACTCCGTCAGAGACTCCAAGTGAAACCCCAAGCGAGACTCCATCCGAGACTCCAAGTGAAACACCAAGCGAGACTCCATCCGAGACTCCAAGTGAAACCCCAAGTGAGACTCCATCCGAGACTCCAAGTGAGACACCAAGCGAGACTCCATCCGAGACTCCAAGTGAAACCCCAAGCGAAACTCCATCAGAGACTCCAAGTGAAACCCCAAGTGAGACTCCATCAGAGACTCCAAGTGAAACACCAAGCGAGACTCCATCAGAGACTCCAAGTGAATCTTCTTCACAAACTCCAACTAAGTCTGAAACACCAGACAAAGACAAGTTTGAGCCATCAACTAACGAAATCGTTGTACCACAAGGTACTCCAATTACGGAAGATGATGTTAAGAAGAATGTTAATATCCCAGAAGGTTCAGGTGGTAAGATCGTTACCGTTGGTGAAATCCCAACAACCGAGACCC
>NZ_VOHL01000007.1 GCF_007859195.1 Streptococcus cuniculipharyngis | reverse complement strand
AGTTGCGAAATACATTCGCGAGCAGGAGAAAAATGACATTGCACTTGATAAATTGAGTGTCAAAGAGTATGAAGATCCATTTTCAGATGGCAGTTTTAGAACAAGATAAAAGCCCGTTGTTACGGGCATTAGTCAAGTAATTATAGCACTAACCTGAACGAAGTTCAGCGAACGTCTTTAGACGTCGCTGGAGAGAAATGGCTGACAGCTGGTGTACAAGCCACCCGTTTTCACGGGTGGTTATGACTGAGGTCTAAATACTGGCTCCTGGCAAGAGACTGATGGGTAAAATGTATTCGGTATTGATAGCTTCCTTGGCAATTTGTTTGAGGAGGACATCAACGCAGAGGTGGGCGATTTCCTTGATGGGTTGTTTGATGGTGGTTAATTGGGGGAAATAATTTTCAACAAAGCGGGTACCGTCATAGCCGATAATTTTTAAATCTGCCGGTATTCTTAACCCGAGGTCACTAGCGATTTTCATGGTTAGAATAGCGGTCAAATCATCGGAAACAAAGAGACCATCGGGTCGGTATTGGCTTAAGATGTTTTTGATTTCCATTTCTTTGCGAATGGCGGAAAAATCACTGGGAACATTGATGACAGGTGCTTGGGGCAGTAAGGTTTGAAAACCAGCATGGCGTAAAGCTGTCGGTGAGTTAGAATTGTCATTTCCTGTAATCATAATAATCTTCTGGCAGCCGACTTTAAGCAATTGTTGAGCAGCCAACTTGCCCCCTTCAAAATTGTCTGAGGCAATGATGGGAACATTGGGGGCTAAATTACGATCGAAAGCGACAATAGGAGCTTCCACTTTTTCATAGTCGTCAATACAAAGATTGTGACTGCTGGAAATAATGCCATCTACTTGATTGGCAGCCAACATTTCAAGGTAGTCTTTTTCTTTCTTGGGGTCATTTTGACTATTGCAAATGATGACCTTGTAGCCTTGTCGAAAAAGTTCAACTTCTAAGTATTCAATCAGCTCAGAGTAGAAGATATTACTGATATTTGGAAAAATTAAACCAATCAATTTGGCTGATTTTCCTTGCAGGCTACGGGCCAGATTGTTGGGTTTGTAGCCCAGTGTTTTCATGGCGTCTTTGACTTTTTTGATGGTTTTTTCAGATAAGTAGCCCTTTTTGTTAATGACTCGTGAGACAGTGGTTGGGCTAACACCAGCCAGTTGGGCAACATCGGTTAATTTTGCAACCATAGGCTTATCCTTTCAACTGATAATAAGTCCCTGTGATCTGGCCTGATTTGACCTGAATACCTGATTGTTGAGCAGTTGGAAAGATGCGACCAGTCAGCACTTGCTCCCCATCATTGAGGAAGATTTCAAAGATGGACTTGTCAATGAAAATTCTGGCCTTGCAAGCCTGACGAGGGATTGGACAACTTCTGCTGGTGCCAAATTCGAGGGCGTATTGTTGGCCAACTTGAGAGCGATCAATGACAACTTCTCCCTTGTGGGTGTCAAAAGTGATAGTAAAGCCCTTGCCATCCTGGTCAGCAAAGAGCAGGAGTTCAGCTTGGCTATTTTCGGGAATGAGGATTTCTAGTTCATAAGTGTTATCCGTTTTTTCCTTGTTGCTGAGAGCTTCTTGTGATTGACGGAGGCTGGTCATGGCACTGACGGGATTTTGATAGAGTTTACCGTCCTTGATGGTCAATTCTTTGACCAAGCTCATGGCTCCTTGATAGTCGTATTGATCGGTTGGATAATCCACATCTGGTAGGCCAATCCAGCTGACAGCATAGGCTGTGCCATCTGGCATGTTAAAGGCCTGGGTGGCATAGGCTTCGAAACCGTAGTCTAGGTTGAAGATTGGCGATGGGTCAATCAGCTTGGCTGTTTTTGTGTCCAACGCTTGACATATTTTATAGGTGTTGGGGTAAATGTTGTCATAAGCCAGTTCAGCCTTATCCAATCCTTGGGGACTGTAAAGCAGAACCGGTTGCTCATTGACAAAGACAAGATTAGGGCATTCAATCATGTATTCACTGCCAGTGCCAGCAAAGTCTAGATTACCGATTTCTTCCCAAGTGAGAACATTATTATCAAGAGCACGGTAGAGCTTGATAAAGCCTTGTTTATTATGATTTTGAGCCCCAACAATGGCATAAAAGTTGCCTTCATGTTTGAAAATCTGTGGGTCGCGGAAATGCTCGGTTGCATCACTGGCTGGCTCAATCAGTACTTCTTTGATTTTTTCAATCTTGCCATCCTTGTTCATAAAGGCACCAATTTGTAAGGGGGTCCGTACCCAGTTGTCATCACGGACATTGCCTGTATAGAACAAAAAGAGCTTATCGTCCACTTGATAGGCCGACCCTGAGTAGGCACCATGGCTGTCAAGTGGGGTATCTGGCTTTAGCTCAACCCCAGTTTCTTCAAAATGGACCAAGTCCGTACTGGTCGTGTGCACCCATTGTTTGAGGCCATGACTGGCAGCAAAGGGGAAGTTTTGATAAAAGAGATGGAACTTGCCATCAAAATAGGAAAAACCATTGGGGTCATTCAAAAGCCCCATTTTTGGTTCCAAATGGTAAGTGGCATGCCAAGGTGATTTGGCCATGTTTTCCTTGATGTGAGCAATTTCTTCAGGGGTCCATTTGTCATAAGCTTTGTATCTAATTGCTGTTGGTAAATTCATTTAAAGGAGAGTCTCTCTTTCTAAGTCAATAATAATTCTCTACTAATATAGTAAACGTTTTCTGATGAAAAATCAATCTTTTTATGTGATTTAAAAATTATTTCTGCAAAACGCTTGACATATTTCTAAATCATGGTAAAATAAATAGTGTCATGAGTGAAACGCTTTCACTTGAAATGAAAAATTTTTTAATTAGAAGGAGATTTTTGCAAATGGATAACAAACAGATTGCAAAAGAGGTCATTGAGGCCGTCGGTGGTCGTGAAAATGTCAGAAGTGTTGCTCACTGTGCAACCCGTCTACGCGTCATGGTTGTTGATGAGTCTAAGATTGACAAAGAAAAAGCAGAGAATATTGAGAAGGTCAAAGGTGCCTTCTTTAACTCAGGCCAATACCAAATGATTTTTGGGACAGGAACAGTTAATAAAATTTATGATGAAGTTGTAGCTTTAGGTCTACCAACTGCAACAACAACTGAGCAAAAGGCAGAAGCGGCTCAACAAGGGAATGCCTTCCAACGCGCTATTCGTACCTTTGGTGACGTCTTTGTGCCAATCATTCCAGCCATTGTAGCGACTGGTCTCTTCATGGGTCTGCGTGGTCTCTTTGCTGCCTTTGGTGCAGAGTTGACTGGTGATTTGTTGATTTACTCTCAAATCTTGACAGATACAGCCTTTATCGTTCTTCCAGCCCTTGTGGTTTGGTCAACCTTCCGTGTCTTTGGTGGTAACCAAACGATCGGTATCGTCCTTGGGATGATGTTGATTGCTGGTCAGTTGCCAAATGCCTGGGTGGTTGCCTCTGGTGGTGACGTTAAACCCTTGACCTTCTTTGGCTTTATTCCAGTTGTTGGTTTGCAAGGATCAGTGTTGCCAGCCTTCATCATCGGTTTGATTGGTGCCAAGTTTGAAAAAGCTGTGCGTAAAGTTGTGCCAGAAGTGCTTGACCTTTTGGTAACGCCATTCATTACCTTGTTGGTCATGTCTATCCTTGGTCTATTTGTCATTGGACCAGTCTTCCACGTGGTTGAAAAAGCTATCCTTGGTGGAACACAAGCTATTCTTGCCTTGCCATTCGGTCTTGGTGGTCTGCTTATCGGTGGGGTTCATCAAGTCATCGTGGTGTCAGGTGTTCACCATATCTTTAACTTCCTTGAAGCTCAGTTGATTGCTAATACTGGAGCTAACCCATTCAACGCTATCATCACAGCAGCCATGACAGCCCAAGGTGCGGCAACGGTGGCAGTTGGTGTGAAAACTAAAAATCCTAAATTGAAAGCTCTTGCTTTCCCAGCAGCTCTATCAGCCTTCCTAGGTATTACAGAGCCAGCTATCTTCGGTGTTAACTTGCGTTACCGCAAACCATTCCTTCTGTCATTGATTGCAGGTGCTATTGGTGGTGCGCTTGCGGCTATCCTTGGTCTTGCAGGGACTGGTATGGGCGTTACCATCATTCCAGGTGCGACACTTTACCTTGGTAATGGCCAACTCTTCCAATACATCTTCATGGTGGCTGTATCATTCGCTCTTGGTTTTGCCTTGACTTACTTCTTCGGTTATGAAGATGAGGAAAAAGACGTAAAAAAGCCTAGTGCCCCTGTAGCAGACAAACCAGTTGCTGCAGCGGTAGCGACTAAATCAGAAGAAACAATCCTTGCTCCACTTGCAGGTGAGGTCGTTGCCCTTAAAGATGTCAATGATCCAGTCTTTGCATCAGAAGCAATGGGTAAAGGAATTGCCATCAAACCAAGTGGTAACCAAGTGGTATCGCCAGTTGATGGTACGGTAGAAATTGCCTTTGAAACAGGTCATGCTTACGGCATCAAATCAGCAAATGGTACAGAAATTCTCATTCACGTAGGTATTGATACGGTATCAATGAACGGTAAGGGATTTGACCAAAAAGTTAAGGCAAATCAAAGCGTTAAAGCAGGCGATGTTCTTGGAACCTTTGACCGCTCAGCGATTGCTCAAGCTGGTCTTGATGACACAACAATGGTGATTGTGACAAATACAGCAGACTTTGCAGCGGTTGAACCACTGGCATCAGCGACTGTTCAAGAAGGTCAAGACTTACTTAAAGTCAAATAAGGGACTATTCCCTTCATAAGAAAAGGGGTTGAACAAGTGTCAACCTCTTTCTGTCTAGAGAAAATTAGAGGAAAAAAGATGACGAAATTATACGGTAGTGTAGAAGCAGGTGGCACTAAGTTTGTCTGTGCGGTTGGGAATGAAGACTTTGAAGTTGTTGCTAAGACTCAGTTTCCGACGACAAAACCAGAAGAAACTCTGGCAAACACCATTGCCTTTTTCCAGCAGTT
Organism: Streptococcus cuniculipharyngis; assembly: GCF_007859195.1. GTDB lineage: Bacteria > Bacillota > Bacilli > Lactobacillales > Streptococcaceae > Streptococcus > Streptococcus cuniculipharyngis. The sequence continues at coordinate 58,635 of NZ_VOHL01000007.1, read as the reverse complement.
TGACAATTTGCAGGCAGTGGCTGTTGGTTCATTTGGTCCCATTGACATTGATGAAACATCGCCGACCTATGGTTATGTCACCAAAACGCCCAAGCCAGACTGGTCACATGTGGACATGATTGGTCCGCTCAAAGCTGCTTTGAAAGTTCCCTTTTATTTCACGACAGATGTCAATAGCTCAGCTTATGGTGAAGTGATTGCGCGTGATGAAGTAGAAAATTTGGTTTATTATACCATCGGAACAGGAATAGGAGCCGGAGCTTATCAAGACGGTCAGTTTATTGGTGGCATCGGCCACACTGAGATGGGGCATACTTACATGTTAAAACATGACCAAGATCAGGATTTTGATGGGGTCTGTCCCTTCCACAAGGGTTGCCTTGAAGGATTAGCAGCGGGGCCTAGTTTAGAGGCCCGGACGGGTATTCGTGGGGAAAATATCCCTGTTGATAGTGATGTTTGGGATAAGCAGGCCTATTACATTGCTCAGGCAGCCATTCAAGCAACCATGATGTTCCGTCCAGAAATGATTGTTTTTGGTGGTGGTGTCATGGCCCAAGAGCACATGCTTAAGTTAGTTCATCAGCACTTCTTGGCTCTGCTTAATGATTATCTGCCAATTCCGCCAGTTGAGGACTATATTGTCACGCCGGCTGTAGCCAATAATGGCTCAGCTACTCTGGGGAATTTTGCCCTAGCCATGAAGGTTGCAGACCAAGAGCACCAATTAGCCTAAGAATTTTGAACATAAAAAAGTCGTTAAACAGGATTGGTTTAACGACTTTTACATCTTATCAGTCAGGTCAATGACTTGGTCAAAGGCTAGCCGTAACTGGTCAAGATTTTGATGGCTAATATAGATTAAACTAACAGGGAGTTGAAGAACTAAGGCTTCAAGTTGTTTAAGGGCATCCTTGTCCAAGCCGGCCGATAATTCATCAATCAGTAAAAATGGTTTAGGAGCAAGTAGAAAACGGGCGAGGGCTATCCGTTTTTGTTCGCCTCCCGACAGTTCGATACCCCTTGACCTAAGAGAAGGTCCAGTTTGTCAGGTTTGGCCCAGTTTTTCAATTGAACTTGTTCTAGGACTTGACAAAGTTTATCTGAATCCATATTTTTTTGGAAAAGCGTTAGATTATCCCGCAAAGTAGCTGCAAAGATATGAGGGAATTGAGGCAAATAATGAATGTGTTGATACAGGCTCTTGTCCTCCCAGCTTTCTAGCGGTTGGCCATTGATGAGAATGTCCCCGTCATAATTGTCGGCCAGTTTGAGCATGTGGCGTAACAGACTGGTTTTACCAGACCCACTCGGGCCAATCAAGAGGTATTTTTTACCAGCTTCAAAACTGACTTGCAGGGGAGCTTTATTTTGGAACTGGTAATCAAGCAAATCAATTCGTTTAAGATTGGTGAGCTTCCTTGTTCCAGTTGGCTCGGTAGTGGCCAGCTGTGCTTCGAGGTCGTGGAGAATCTTGCGACCACTGATATACTGGGCAATCAAAGCTGATGAACTATAGATGGGAAAAGAAATACGGGCTAAGAGTTGTGAAAAAGCAATCAACGTTGGCAGGGCAAGTTGTCCTCGAATAATAAAATAAGCACCAATAATCCAAGCACCCAGGTAGAGCAGGTTGGAAAAGAACTGATTGAGGGCAGCGATGACTTGCTCAAAACGTAAGACCTTGACCTGCTTTTGGAGCAGATCGTGATTTTCTACTTGGAAACGCTGGTTAACCTGTTCCTGCCCCTGGCCAACTTTCCATTCTTCCAGTCCCTCAATCAAATCGGAAGTTTGCCTGACATAGACATTGTTGGCGATTGTTAGTTGTCCCTGATGTTGTTCCAATCGTTGGCGTCCCAAGATAGCAATGAGCAAATTTGGCAAGGTTAGTAGGAGAGCCATCAAGGCAATTAGCGGATTAAGCCAGAAGGCCATGACCGTAGCCACCAAGAGCTGACAGACAAGGTAGCCCGCCCAAAAAATGGTGTAAAAGTAACTTTGCTGTAGCAGCTCCATCTGCAAGGTGAGGGAGGAAATCCAATTGCCCTTACCCTCTTTTTGGAGGTCAAGCAGAGGTTTTTGGCTCATTTTTTGAAAAAATCTTTCCTTATAACGTGCGGTTGCCAGTTTGCTTAATTTTTCAGTCAGAGCTTGTTGCAGGTAGTAGATGACGGTTTGGCTAAGGAGAAAAACAAGGACGATAACTAGCATCAGGAGGTAGTCTGCCCAACTTTTTTGACTAGCTACTCTGATGATATATTCAAAAATAAAAGCTTCTCCTGTCATGATTATGGCGAGGGCCAAGGTAAAGAGAAGGTAGTTGATCAGCTCTTTGCGTAAGGATTGATAGATAAATGTCATGGCTAGAGGTTCCTTTCTTTATAGTGTAAGGTTTTGCAACTCGTGGGTTTCTCCTATTGTATCAAAGGAGCCTTGCCAAGGCAAGAAATATTACAAGAAGGTAACAAAAAAACACTAATAAATGTCAACTTTTTTAAGAACTCTTAAAGGCCTTTTTTCTCGCTTTTTTTGTGCTATAATAGTTTCATCAATAAAGATAAGGAAATGTATGAGCATGTCGAAAAAACTTACAAAAAAATCACTTTTATTTTCAACCCTAGTTTTGTCAATGGTTGCAGCAAGTCAGGTGCAAGCAGACGAAAACACTGACTGGACAGCGCGTTCTGCAGAAGAAATCAGGGCTAATTTAGTAACAGAAGGCAATAAAACAACTTATACTGTTCAATACGGAGATACTCTTAGCGCTATTGCAGAAGCTGTTGGTGTTGACATTAATATTTTGGCTAACATCAACAAGATTAGCGATGTCAATTTGATTTATCCTGGTACAGTCTTGACGATTACTTATAACGAGCAAAAAGAAGTTGCAACGGTTAAGATTGAAAGCCCCGCAGCTGCCACAGAAGGACAAGCTGTTACAGCTACTGCAGACCTGACAACCAATCAAGTCTTGGTAGAAGATAAGCTTGTTAAGGTTGAAGATTTAACGGTTGAAAGCCCGGTAGTCACTAGTGAATCAATTGTTGAGCAAGTGACTCAGTCGGTTGTTTCGGCGGCTCCTACCACACCTGCTTACGGTGAAACAGATCAGCCTGTGAAGGAGGCCATCAATCAGGTTGTGGAAGCGACTAGCACACCAGAAGTAAAACCAGTGGCAAGCGTGGAAGAATTGACCCAATCAATTGTGTCATCGACAGAGACACCTAGCTATGGTCAATCAACAGAAACTGTAACAGAAGCTATTAATCGTGTGGTTGAAGCTAAGCAAGAGACAGTTTCAGAAACTCCAGCAGTATCAGAAGTAGCACAAGAAGCAGTTTCAGAAACTCCAGCCTCATCAGAAGTAGCACAAGAAGCAGTTTCAGAAACTCCAGCCTCATCAGAAGTAGCACAAGAGACAGTTTCAGAGACACCAGCCTCATCAGAAGTAGCACAAGAAGCAGTTTCAGAAACTCCGGCATCATCAGAAGTAGCACAAGAGACAATTTCAGAAACTCCGGCATCATCAGAAGTAGCGCAAGAAGCAATTTCAGAAACTCCGGCATCATCAGAAGTAGCGCAAGAAGCAGTCTCAGAAACACCAGCGACATCAGAAGTGGCGCAAGAGACAGTTTCAGAAACTCCGGCACCAACTCAAACTCTGACTTATGATAGTACAGGAATGCAACCAAAGGCAGCAGCTTTCCAATCAGAGGTTGGTAATACCTTCGGTATTAGCAATATCGGAGGTTACCGTCCTGGAGATCCTCAAGACCATGGTAAAGGTTTGGCTGTTGATGTCATGGTTGACAGTGTGGCTCAAGGAAACCAAGTTGCCCAATATGCTATTGATAACATGGCCAATAATGATATTTCCTATGTTATCTGGCAACAACAATTCTATGCTCCGGTTAATAATATTTATGGCCCTGCTAATACTTGGAATCCAATGCCAGATCGTGGCAGTGCAACACAAAACCACATGGACCATGTGCACGTGTCATTTAATGAATAGAGAGACAAGAAAAATCACGCTTTAAGCGTGATTTTTTTTGCCTAAATGGAGTAAAATAGCTTGACAATATATATATAATAGTTTTAGGAATTTTTTTTATTGAAGGGAGAAAAGTCATGAAAAAATTAGGTGGTTGTCTAGGGAAAATCTTCTTGGGTTTCTTGCTCTTGGGTCTTTTGGGTATGCTATTTGGTAAAAATGCAGCAAAAACAACTCAACCAAGTGGTACTAGCAATCAAACTGCCAGTCAAACGGTGGCGTCTGAGCAAGGCACTGCAACACCAGAGTCATCAACCCAAGCAGAAACCTCTGCTGAGCCAAGTTATGGTATCGGTCAAACGGTCACTGTTGGCGACCTTGACTTTGTGGTCAATAGCAGATCGATTGAAAGTAACTTTGGTGGTGAGTTTGGCAAGACTGCCAATGGGGTTTATTTGACGCTAAATGTAACCGTAACCAATAAGGGGAAGAAAGCGGTGACGGTGTCGGATAGTTTCTTCAAACTCTTACAGGGAGATGTGGAGTATTCGGCTGACACATCAGCAGGTATCTATGCCAATAATGATGCCAAATTTTTCTGGCAGGAACTCAATCCACAAAGCACGCTAACAGGTAATGTGGTCTTTGACGTGACGGAAGAAGTGGCTAATACAGCTGATTTGCAGTTGCAACTGCAAGCAAATTTATGGGGCTTCCAAAAAGCCTTGGTCAATCTCAATTAAAAAACGGCTGTTGCCGTTTTTTTCTTATGGTGTTAAAGGTCAGCCTGCCGAAAAACCACTTGTCCATCTTGGAAACGGTCAATGCGAGCTAGGGATAGAACTTGATGACCAGCTTCTTCCAAAACTTGTCGGCCATCTTGGAAGGATTTTTCAATGACAATGCCAACGGCCTCAACCTTTGCCCCGGCTTGTTCAATGATCTCAATCAAGCCCTTGGCAGCTTGGCCATTGGCTAGAAAATCATCAACGATTAGGATCTTGTCATCAGAGCTGAGAAATTTTTCAGCAATCGACACTTGGCTGGTGACCTGCTTAGTAAAGGAATAAACCTGAGCGGTCAAAATCCCTTCGGTCATGGTGATATTTTTTGATTTTTTAGCAAAAATCATGGGAACTTCCAAGGCTTCTGCCGTGTAGAGGGCAGGGGCGATACCGGAGGCCTCAATGGTCACCACTTTAGTGATACCAGCTTCCTTGAATGTTTGAGCAAAGGTCTGGCCAATTTCTTTCATCAAGTTAGTATCGACCTGATGGGTTAAAAAAGAATCAACCTTGAGGATATTTTCTCCCAAAACCTGCCCAGCGGTTTGAATACGTTCTTCCAAAAGTTGCATGCTCATCTCCTAAAAAATATGATTGATATTAATCATTATACTTGTTTTCATTCGTCTTTGTCAATGATAAAATAAAAAAATCTCCCAGAAAAAGCTTTCTAGGAGATAATAGCTGATTATTGAGGGCTGATGACGTCAAGGCCACCCATATAAGGACGTAGTACTTCTGGAATGGTAACAGAGCCATCTTCGTTTTGGTAGTTTTCAAGGATGGCAGCCACTGTACGCCCAACGGCAAGACCTGAACCATTGAGGGTATGGAGCAATTTTACCTTGCCGTCGGCTTCATCACGGTAGCGGATTTGAGCACGACGAGCTTGGAAATCTTCTGTATTTGAGCAACTAGAAATTTCACGATAGGTGTTTTGGGCTGGAATCCAAACTTCCAAGTCATAGGTTTTGGCTGCTGAGAAGCCCATGTCACCGGTACAAAGGGCAAGCACACGGTAAGGCAGGCCTAATTTTTGCAGGATACTTTCAGCGTTAGCTGTCATTTTTTCCAACTCTTCATAAGATTCTTCAGGCTTGGCAAATTTCACCATTTCAACCTTGTGGAATTGGTGTAGGCGAATCAAACCGCGGGTGTCACGACCAGCAGAACCAGCTTCAGAGCGGAAAGATGGGCTCATGGCAGTGAAGTAGATTGGCAGGTCTTTGCCATCAATGATTTCATTACGGTAGAAGTTAGTCAAGGGCACTTCAGCGGTTGGAATCAAGACAAAATTGGTATCTGTCAGTTCAAAGGTGTCTTCTTTGAATTTTGGATATTGGCCTGTCCCGAACATAGAGTCGTGGTTGACCATATAAGGTGGGATGATTTCTTGGTAACCTTCAGCGATGTGTTCATCCAACATGAAGTTGTAGAGGGCACGTTCTAGGCGTGCGCCAAGGTTTTTATAGAAGAGGAAACGCGCCCCAGTAACCTTGGCACCACGTTCCCAGTCCAAGATATTGAGGTCTTCGCCCAAGTCCCAGTGAGGCTTGGGTTCAAAGTCAAACTCGCGTGGTGTTCCCCAACGACGGACTTCGACATTGTCTTCTTCGTCCTGACCTTCTGGGACACTATCGTGGGGAGTGTTGGGTAAGACCGTGATAATCGCAGTCACTTGTTCATCTAGCTCAAGCAGGTCCGCATCAATTTCCTTAATTTTAGCAGAAAGCTCTTGCATGGCTGCGATTTGCTCATCTGCATTTTCCTTGTTGCGTTTGGCTTGGGCAATGGCCGCAGACGCGAGATTGCGTTGAGCCTTGAACTCTTCCGTTTGCACCAGTAGGGCACGACGTTTTTGGTCAAGGTCGGCCAATTGGTCAAGGCTGTCTTGGCTAACGCCACGGTTAGCCAGTTTTTCTGCCACTGTGGCAAAATCATTGCGAATACGTTTGAGATCTAACATATCTTCCTCCTTAATGAAAAAAGCACAAGATAAGCTGATGTTGGAACGCCAAGGGCGTGGTTCCATCCAACTTCACAAATCTTGTGCACTTAATTATTGTTTTGCTAATGGTTGACGGTAGAATTTCAAAATCCCCTCTTGCCTGCTCGCAACAACCGCAGACTTTCTGAAAAGATGGTAATTTCTACTTATCCGTTACCTTTATTATACTCAACTTTGGGCTAAAAGTAAAGGTAAGATTTATCTTTTACCAAATAATTTTTTACCGATGGTTTGGAGCAAGGTTGGTAGTTTGACCACCTTGTCATTGCCTAACTCTTGGCGGGCGATTTTGAGGATTCTGCCGGAATCTTTTGAGGCGAATAAAAATTTACCCTGGTCGGTCAGAATTTCAAAATGCCGGCTGATGGATTTGCCGGAAACATTTGCCCCCATCTGTTGGATAGAGGTCCAAGGGATTTGAATGTATTGTTCGACATTGGTATCAGGGTAAAATTCAATGGCCTGATCACCGACGAGAAATTTACCCACCTTGCTGCCGATGCCTAGATAGGAAACACCGGTGGTTTGAAGGGTAATGGTCTTGTTTAAGGATTGTGCCATGCTTGTTCTCTTTTCTGCTTATTTTCTTTATTATAACATAAGTGTCTGGGACAAAAAAGTAAGACTAGAACTGAAGTTCTAGTCTTAGACTTGTCTTACATGATACCAAGCACACGAGCGATGATACCAACCGCAAACAAGCCGACGATGATAGTGATTGGAGATACTTTTTTCTTCAGTAACCACATGCAAAGGAAAACGAGAAGAACGTTCATAAATCCAGGAATCAAGCCATCCAAGTTTTGTTGGAAGGTTGTCACTTTTTCAGGGGTTTGAGAAAGACCAGCACCGACTTGAGCAAAGGCTTCTTTGATACCCTCACTGCCAGCTGGTAGTTTATCCCACTCGATGTAAGCTCCCTTAGCCAATGGCACGCGAGAAACATCAAAGGCAAATTTGATGGATACCCAACGCTCTGCTAGAACGGCTAGGATGAACATACCAAGGATTGAAGCCCCTTTGGTGATGTCTTGGAGGATACCGCCAGACATATCTTTGGTGATTTCTTTACCTGATTTGTAACCAAATTCTTGTGTGTACCATAGGAAGGCCATACGGATAGCATTCCAAGCCACGAAGAAGATGATTGGACCAAGGACGTTACCAGCAATGGCTAGAGAGGCACCAAGGGCACCGATGATTGGACGAACAGTAAACCAGAAGACTGGGTCACCGATACCAGCAAGAGGCCCCATCATACCGATTTTAACCCCTTGGATAGCAGCGTCATCAATGTCTGCACCGTTAGCACGGTCTTCTTCAAGAGCTAGTGTTACCCCAAAGATAGGAGCAGCAACGTATGGGTGCGTATTGAAGAATTCCATGTGGCGTTTGAGTGCCGCAGCTTGGTCTTCTTTCTTGCTATAAAGTTTTTTGATGGCTGGGACCAAAGCATAAGCCCAACCCAAGTTTTGCATGCGTTCGTAGTTCCAAGACGCTTGAAGGAGTTGTGAACGGAACCAAACTTTTTTACGATCACTTAGTGAAAGTTGAATTTTTTCTGTCATTGTCTTGCCTCCTCTTAGTAGTCTTCTAGGATGTCACCGATTGGGTCATGTGAACCAGCATTACCACCTGCGTTACCGCCTTTTTTAGAAAGGTTAAGGTAGATGAAGGCAAGGGCAACCCCGATAGCACCAAGGGCGATAAGGGTAAGGTCATTGACTGCGGCAAGGGCGAAACCAAGGGCAAAGAAAGGCCATACTTCGCGGGTAGCCATCATGTTGATAACCATGGCAAAACCTACGGCAACAACCATACCACCACCGACCTGCATACCGCCACTCAACCATTCTGGCATTAATTCAAGGGCAGCTTTTACACTTTCAGAAGGGATAGCAAGCAGGAAGGCAGCTGGAACAGCGATACGAAGACCTTGAAGTGAAAGGGCAATCAAATGGTAGCGTTCAAGTGCAGCAAAGTCACCACGTTCAGCCGCAGCATCAGCCCCGTGAACCAAACCAACAGAAGCTGTACGAACCAACATGGTCAAGAACAAGCCGGCAACAGCAAGCGGAATGGCAAGACCTTGGGCAACCGCGATAGCTTGTTGAGAGGTGTCACCACCCTTAATCAAGATGATGGCAGCTGCAACAGAAGCAAGGGCAGCGTCAGGAGCGACTGCCGCACCGATATTTGCCCAACCAAGGGCTACAAATTGGAGCGTTCCGCCGAGGATAACGCCAGCTGTCAGGTTACCTGTTACAAGACCGATAAGGGTACAAGCAACGATTGGTTGATGGAATTGGAATTGGTCAAGGATACCTTCCATACCAGCAAGGAAAGCAACCACGACAACCAAAATCGCAGAAATAAATGAAATATCCATGATAAATCCTTTCTTGTTTTAGTAAGTGTATTAGTTGACGTTTGCCTTGTTAATCAAGTCAAAGAGGTCTTTTTTAGAGTCATTTGGTACTTTACGGACATCGAAGGCAACGCCTAAATCACGCAATTTTTCAAAGACAGCCACATCGTCCTTGTCCATTGACAGCACGTTGTTGACCATGGTTTTACCAGTTGAGTGGGCCATTGAACCAACGTTTAACTCTTTAATCTCTACGCCACCTTCAATTGCACGAAGAGCATCTTGTGGTGTTTCAAAGAGGATCAGGGCATGGGTACCACCAAAACGAGGGTCTTTTGACACTTCAATCAATTTCTTGATTGGCACAACATTGGCCTTAACATTACCAGGTGCGGCTTGCTTAATCAACTGCTTACGCAAGTCGTCTTTTGAAACAGAGTCAGAAGCAACGATGATACGGTCAGCTTTTGATGCTGGCGTCCAACCTGTTGCTACTTGACCGTGCAAGAGACGGGTGTCAATACGAGCCAGGTTGATTTTAAGTTTGCCATCACCGATGACAGTTCCTTCTGGGATAGCCCCTTGTGGTGCCGCAGTTGGTGCAGCTGCGGGAGTTGCTTCAGCAGGATTGAGCTCTTCAGGCAGAGCCTTGATACCATCCTTGGCTTCCTTAATAATGTTGGCAGCAACTTGTTCAACACCAGCAGAGGCATCCATCATGCGTTCTGTGTAGGCTTGAATCAGCATTGGCAAGTTGAGACCTGTGATGATGGCGAATTTGCGGTCAGGGTTTTCTCCCATGACACGGCTTGCTTGGTTGAAGGGCGAGCCACTCCAAAGGTCAGCAAGGACAAGAATCTCATCATCAGCATCAAATTGAGCGATTGCGTTGGTAAAGTGTGCGTAGAGGTCATCTGGTCCTTCACTTGGCATAAAGGTCACGACTTGAACCTTTTCTTGTTCGCCGAAAATCATGGAACCTGATTGATGAATGCCTTCAGCAAATTTACCGTGGCTGGCAATAATAATACCGATACCCATTCTTGATTTTCCTCCTTTTAGTTATTTTTCATTGACAATAATACGGCGATTATTGGTATTATTTCAAACGAAATTCAAGAACATAGATAATTATAAAACGTTTTCAGGAAAAGGTCAAGGGGGTTGGGCTAAAAAAATGGAGAAATTTATCAAAAATAACTGAAAATTTACCAAAAAATGAACAATCTTGGCGAAAAAACGAAAAAAGACTAGAAATAAAGGGTTTCCAGTCTTTTAGTCAGATTTATGAAAGAAACATCGTTTCTAGTTGTCTAGCCACCCCGTCTTGATTATTAGTCCATTGAAGTTGCTCATCGGCAAAGTCAAGTAAGATTGGGTTGGCATTTTTCATGGCGTAGCCAGTTTGGGCAAAGGCTAGCATTTCGGTATCGTTGTGTTCATCCCCAAAGGCAATCAGCTGGCTCTTATCTAAGTCACAAGCTTGGAGGAGATGGTTTAGGGCAAAGGCCTTGTTGACCCCTTTAGGAGCAAATTCGAGGATATTGAGCGGTCCCCCCCAAGAGTCAACCTCAATCTGATTGTTGAAGCGATCTTTAATGTCATCTGCCAAGGCGTATTTATCTTGTGCTTGGGTTTTCATCAATAACGCATTTGGCCCATCTGTAATTTTGTGGGGGAGTAACTCCATCTCATCCTTGATTTCTGAAAGGCCAAAAAGTTTCGGCTCAATGGCTTCGCGGCGGTTGAAACTGATATAGAGTTGCCGACGGTATTCAGCTGCCAAGAAATCCATTTGAATATCTTGTTGCATGTCTAGGAGCTGCCAGATATAATCTTGGTCCAAACGAACATCTAGTTCCTGTTCCCATTTTTGTTCAGGCAGGTGGGTCAGGGCACCGTTGAAGTTGATCATAGGTGTTTTGAGACCGAGTTGCCGATAGTAGTCCCATGCCATGCGGTAGGGACGACCTGTAGCAATCACAACCATGTGGCCCAAGGCTTCAACTTTTCTGAGGGTTTTAACAGTATAGTCTGAGATGGTTTCATCACTATGGAGTAAGGTACCATCTAAATCAATTGCAATAATTTTTTTAGTCATGTTTTCATTATAACAGAAAAACGAGGTTAAGAAAATAGTCAGGCCATTTTTCAAGGCTGAGCCAACTCTTGTTGCTGGGGATGCAATGTCTCAAATGGGTAACAGAAGATTGCTAAAACTGACAAATTAAGCCAAGAAATGTCAGGGGTTAACAAGTTGTTCACAAAAGTTTCTAGGAACTTTTTTCCACTTAAATTATGTTATAATGAAACAACCTGTTGAATAGGAGGATAGAGTGAATGAAAATAAAAAGGGCCTGTATACATCTGTTTTTCGTGATTATTTCGGTTAGTATCTACTATTATAGTGTAGAGGGTCCCAACCTGATTTGGAATATGTTTTTAGCCTTGTTAGCCTTGGATTTCGCTTATTTGGCTTATGGTGCTAAGCGGAAACTGTTTAAAGCTATTTGGGCCGTTCTGTGGCTCTTTTTCTACCCTAATACCTTTTATATGTTGACAGATATCATTCATATGTATTTTGCTGGCGATGCTCTTTGGCAACGGTCAAGTATGATTTTGTTTATGTTATTTGTGGCTAGTATTCTCTTTGGGGTATTATCGGGAGTGGTTAGTTTGCAGTTGATTTTCCGTACCTTTGCGGTTAAAAATATGTTGCTGCGCTATGTCTTGATTGGCAATCTGTCAGTCCTATCAAGTTTTGCCATCCATATTGGTCGCTATGCTCGTTTGAATTCATGGGATATTTTTATTAGACCAATGACGGTTCTGCAAAAGATTGTGGATGTGGTTTCCTGGGCAGCTATCCCATTTATTCTGGGCTTCACCTTTTTGCAAATCATGACCTTGATTTTTTTAGATCAAGAAGATTAAAATTTAGTACAAATCGTTTCGCAAGCTGTGGGAGACGATTTGTTTTTTTGTTATAATGCGTAAAAAACGAACAAAAAAACCGATATAAATATTTTCTAGAACAAAAAAGCAAGAAAACACAACAATAACTGTTGAAAACACAATCATCATTTGATATAATATGGGTATCGTTCTAAAAAAGGAGTTTTAATAATCAAAATGGAAACATTTTTCAAGCTAAAAGAGCACGGGACTGATGTTCGAACGGAAGTTATGGCTGGGATAACAACCTTCTTTGCCATGTCTTATATTCTTTTCGTGAATCCTTCAATGCTGGCCCAGACAGGTATGCCACTACAAGGGGTTTTTCTTTCAACTATTATTGGTTCGGTGGTTGGTACGCTAATCATGGCACTTTATGCCAATGTTCCCTATGCCCAGGCACCTGGTATGGGAATGAATGCTTTCTTCACTTATACGGTGGTATTTTCCCTTGGCTATACTTGGCAAGAAGCCTTGGCCATGGTCTTTCTTTGTGGCTGTATCTCGATTGCGGTGACCTTGACACGTCTGCGTCATGCTATTATTGTTTCAATTCCTGAAAATCTCAAACATGCTATTGGCGGAGGAATTGGGATTTTCTTAACCTACCTTGGTTTGAAAAATGCAGGGCTTCTCAGTTTTACCCTAAATCCTCAGACCTATACTGTCCTAGGTGAGGGAGCAGATAAGGCAGCAGCAACGATTTTGGGTAATTCATCTGCTGTACCGGCCTTAGTTCCTTTTGATAATGTCGGCGTTATTGTTTCGTTAATTGCCATTGTAATCACAGCGGTTTTATTGATTCGTAATGTTAGGGGCGGTGTGATGATTGCCATGTTGGCAACGACTTTGGTTGCCTTGGCTTTTGGCATTGTTAGCCTTTCAACGATTGATTTTGCTTCCAATAATATCGTGACAGCCTTTGGTGATTTGAAAACTGTCTTTGGGGCGGCTTTTACCGGTCTGGGAACTCTTTTTGCAGATTCTAGTCGTACGGTTGAGGTTATCATGACTGTCTTTGCTTTTGCCTTGACGGATATGTTTGACACCATCGGTACCTTGATTGGCACTAGTCAAAAAACACAAATCTTTGATACAACCAGTGAAAATGCTCGTGACCTTGATCCTAAATTGAAAAAGGCCATGTATGCAGATGTGTTTGGCTCAACGGCTGGAGCTATTGCTGGAACATCTAATGTTACCACCTATGTGGAGTCGGCTGCTGGAATTGCGGCGGGAGGTCGCACAGGTCTAACCGCCTTGGTGGTTGCGGGTCTTTTCTTGGTATCAAGTTTCTTTAGTCCTCTCTTATCTATTATTCCTACTCAGGCAACGGCTGCTGTCTTGATTATGGTTGGGGTCATGATGATTTCTAACTTAAAAAGTGTGGATTGGGATGATATGAGTGAGGCGATTCCAGCCTTCTTTGCCTCAATTTTCATGGGATTTGGTTATAGTATTACGAATGGTATTGCTTTTGGTTTTCTCTTTTATACCATCGGTAAATTGGTTCAGGGACGGGTCAAGGAGATTCAACCCATTATCTGGATTTTAGACCTGCTCTTTATCATTAATTTTATGTTAATGTAAGAAAAGTAAAATGCTGTACGTTTTGTACGGCATTTTGTGTGGAAATAGGAGATTTAGCTGGGTAAAAACTGGTTTAGTGTGTGAAAATGTGATACAATGTTTCTATGTTTGACAGTTATACGGAAGAAGACCTCATTGCCCTAGGTCGAAAAATTGGAGAAAAACTGACAGCAGGGCAGGTTTTGGTGCTGACAGGAGATTTAGGAGCGGGTAAAACTACCTTAACCAAGGGGATTGGTCAAGGTCTGGGGGTCACTCAAATGATTAAAAGTCCAACCTACACGATTGTACGTGAGTATGAGGGACGTCTTCCTCTTTATCATCTGGATGTCTATCGCATTGGAGATGACCCGGATTCGATTGATTTAGATGAATTTTTGTTTGGTTCGGGTGTAACCGTTATTGAATGGGGGCAGCTTTTGGGGCAACAATTTACGAATGATTATGTAGAGGTTGTGATTGAGCGCTTAGAGGAAGGACGGCGGGTATCGTTTAAGGCCCATGGTCCAAGTGCGCAAAGTCTAGTTAAGGAGTTGACTAATGGCTGAAGTAGAAGTTATTTTTGCTGAGGCTCAGCCGTCAGATGCCTCAGCTTTACTAGCCCTTTTAAATCATATCGGGTATGAGAGTGATTTTATGACCCTGGATGAGGCCGGTATCCTGATGACACTTGAGCAGATGACGGATTTTATCAGGCAGCGCCAGGAATCCATCAACCAGGTTTGCCTTTTGGCTAAGGTGGCTGATGAGGTGATTGGGGTCTTGAATGTTACTAGCGATTTTCATGAGCGGATTAAACACATTGGTGATATTTTTATCGGTATCCGCAAGGATTATTGGAACCAAGGAATTGGCCAGATTTTAATGGAGGAAGCTATTATCTGGGCAGAAAAATCCGGGGTAATTCGGCGATTAGAATTAACCGTTCAAAAACGAAACCAGCGGGCAGTTCATGTTTATGAAAAATTTGGCTTTGTCATTGAAGGGGTTCGACCACGTGGAGCTAAGGCGCGTGATGGTCAATTTCTTGATGTTTATATGATGGGTAAAATGATAAATTAGGAATTAAAGATGAAAATTGGAAAAAAAATTACGGTGATGCTGCTAGCGATTGTGGCAACGACAGGGATTGCTTTGGGAATTTATTTCAAGACCCTGTCTAGTTTTACAAATAGTGAATTCGCAAAAACCTTTAAAAATTATCAAACTTCCAAAAATGTCAGTCAAGCGATTCGACAAACGAAGCCCTTTTCCATTCTATTGATGGGGGTTGACACAGGTAGTGCCGATAGGACAGATCGTTGGCAAGGCAATAGTGATTCGATGATTTTAGTGACAGTCAATCCGAAAACGAAAAAGACGACCATGACTAGCTTGGAGCGTGATATCCTTATCAAATTATCTGGTCCCAAGAAGAATGACATGACCGGGGTTGAGGCTAAGTTGAATGCTGCCTACGCTGCTGGAGGTGCCCAGATGGCGATTATGACCGTACAAGATTTGCTGGATATCACCATTGACTACTACATGCAAATCAATATGCAGGGCTTGGTAGACTTGGTTAATGCGGTCGGTGGTATTACCGTAACCAACAAATTTGATTTTCCGATTCAAATTTATGAGCAAGAACCAGCCTATACCTCAACAGTTCCTGTAGGAACTCATAAAATCAATGGTGATCAAGCCTTGGTTTATGCACGGATGCGGTATGATGATCCTGATGGTGACTATGGTCGTCAAAAACGTCAGCGGGAAGTTATTCAAAAGGTTATGGCTAAAATTTTAGCCTTAGACAGTATTAGTAACTATAAGAAAATTCTATCAGCGGTAAGTAGTAACATGCAGACCAATGTAGAAATTTCGACACGAACCATCCCGAAATTGTTGGGTTATCAGGATGCCTTGAAAAATATTAAGACCTATCAATTGCGAGGCGAGGATGCGACCTTGGAAGATGGTGGTTCTTATCAAATTGTTACGGCTCAGCACTTGCTTGAGATTCAAAACCGAATTAAAAAAGAGTTGGGTTACCCAACCAAGACCAAGGCAATTACAACGACAGCTGTCTTGTACGAATCCCTATATGGCGGTGGTAATATTACCATCAATGGTTCAACAGATGAGGAAGAAGAAGCGCCTAAGTCAAGTAAGAATGAGGCTGATGAGGTCACGGTACCGGAGGTGTCGAGTAGTGTGATGACAGTGCCGTCCTCAGTTGTTGTCGAAACCCCTGCGGCCCCTGTGGCGACAGAAACGCCAGTTGCTCCAGCGGTAACACCAAGTAGTGAGTTACCAATTGTTCAGGAAACTTATCCAAGTTATTCTGCGCCAGCAATAACCCAAGAGTCTTCTTATGTTGCTCCTGCTCCAGTGGTGGAAACCCCTGTAGCTGAAAGTTTTGTACAACCACTTCCAACAGAGTAATTGTTGGACAGAGCTCTTGATGATAAGGACTAGCAGACAAATCTCATGTTGAGGTTTGTCTTTTTGATGAGAAAATCCCTTCTTGGCTAGTGAGAAGGGATTTGTTTAGATTAAGATTGAGGATCTTGGTCTTGAGCGGAGTCTTTTTGATACTTACTGAGAATTTGTTTGATTTCTTGGATAGTTGCTTGGGCCTCTGTATTGAAAACGCGGAACTTGTAGGTGAGGTCCTGGCTGATCTGGTTGATGTTGCCTGTTTGCTCTTTCACTAGTTCTAGGTTATGCCCAATAGTGGTGATGTCTTCTTGGCTTTTCTTGACGAGTTCACGTTTTGCTTTCAGTGTATGTTTAAGGACTAGCCTATTTTCGTAAGTTTTGTAGAGGGCAGCTCCAACTAAGCTCGAGAGGATAAAGGGTTTGACTTTCATTGGCTAACCTCCTGACTAATGGTTTGGGCAAGTTCTGCAAGTGCTGGGAAATTAGGCTCGTTTGTTGTAAAATCAATTGTCAGGCCGTCTTGGTGTCCTAGGCGGGGGAGCAGGTGAAGGTGGGCGTGGAAGACGGTTTGACCAGCAGCTTCTTCATTATTATTGACCAAGTTAATGCCTTGGGCGCCGGTTGCTTTTGTTAGGGCACGGGCGATTTTAGGCACATTAGCAAAGAGTGTGCTAGCAGTTGTGTCGGGCATGTCCAATAAATTGCGGACATGTTGTTTGGGGATAATCAGGGTATGTCCTGGTGTGACTTGAGTAATATCCAGGAAGGCGACGACTTGTTCGTCTTCATAAACTTTTGCAGCAGGGATAGTTCCGGCAACGATTTGACAAAAAATACAATTTTCCATAGGGCTTACCTCGCTTATTTTGATATTTATAGTATAACATAGATTGGCTAAATCCGACTTTTAAAGGTGGTATCAGCTTTAAAGTTGCGAAAAGGGTGATTGTATGATATAGTTGAAAAAAGAGAAAGGAGACAGAATCCTATGCTAGCCTTGTATCGTCGTTATT
Source organism: Streptococcus cuniculipharyngis (assembly GCF_007859195.1). Taxonomy (GTDB): domain Bacteria; phylum Bacillota; class Bacilli; order Lactobacillales; family Streptococcaceae; genus Streptococcus; species Streptococcus cuniculipharyngis. The sequence continues at coordinate 41,498 of NZ_VOHL01000007.1, read as the reverse complement.
GGAAAGATAGTTTTAATGTGTCAGGGAAAGATTCTTTGAAAAATCTAGCCCTTGTTCTTCTCTGTAACCTTTTGCTCCTAGGGGCGGTCTTCCTACTTGCTCTACTGGGGGCGCCTAGTTGGGAAGAACCTCTAATGTCTGTTTTTAGTTTTTTACGAGTGTTTCTTTTCCTTCCTATGATTGCCATGCTTGTTCGGGTTTGGCGATATTATCAAGATTAAGCTTTAGGGCCGTGCTAGTCACGGCTTTTTTGTTAAAATCTCTGCGAATATGTTAGAATAGAGAGAGAACACTTGCTAGGAGAATGAGATGCTAAGATTAGAAAATGTCACTGGCGGCTATATTAATATCCCTGTTTTACGTGAGGTGAGCTTTGACGTAGCTAGTGGTGAATTGGTGGGGTTAATTGGCCTAAATGGGGCGGGGAAATCCACGACAATTAATGAAATTATTGGTCTATTACGTCCTTATCAAGGTCGAATTAGCCTTGGAGGCTTGACCTTAGAGGAAGATGGGGCTAATTATCGTCGTCAGATTGGCTATATTCCAGAAACGCCGAGTCTTTATGAGGAATTAACCTTGAAAGAGCATTTGGAAACAGTGGCGATGGCTTATGATTTGAACGTTGAGCAGGCCTTGCTTAGAGCAGAGAAACTGCTTAAGGTTTTTAGGCTTCAAGATAAGTTAGATTGGTTTCCGGTGGATTTTTCTAAGGGGATGAAACAAAAGGTGATGATTGTCTGTGCCCTGATGGTTGAGCCGGGTCTTTTAATTGTTGATGAGCCTTTTTTGGGGTTGGATCCCTTGGCTATTAAGGATTTAACTGATTTGTTGCTAGCGGAAAAAGCAGAAGGAACAGCTATTTTAATGAGTACGCATGTGCTAGATTCGGCAGAAAAAATGTGTGACCGTTTTGTGATTTTACACCAAGGACGGGTCTTAACTCAAGGTACTTTGGCGGAATTGCAAGCGAATTTTGGACAAGACGGGGCTAGTCTGACGGATATTTATTTGAGCCTGACACAAGAGGATAGCCTATGAGAGAACTATTTGCGAAACGGCGTTTTCAATTCATTCAATCCTGCCTAGCTTATTTGCGTTATGTTTTAAATGATCATTTTGTTTTGGTCCTCTTATTGCTGACCGGCTTTGTTATGGTGGAATATAGCCGTCTTTTGAACAATTTTCCAGCAAATCCTCTACCGATTATTACTTTTGTTTTAGTCTTACTAATAATGATGTTAGCGACGGGAAGGGTGGCAACTTACTTGGAGCCGGCTGATAGCCAATTTTTATTGGTCAAGGAAGTAGAATTGAAAGCTATTATCAAGCAAGCTATTGTGCGTGCCATAGTGATTTGGGGAGGTCTACAGACAGGAGTTTTATTACTCCTGAGTCCCTTACTTGGGGCTCTGGGCCTATCCTTACCCTTACAGGCTCTTTTAATGCTTTTTCTTCTGTTGATTAAGGCCTTGATGATTCAGTGGAAGTCTAGAGTGTTTTATGCCAGTGGGCAGTTGAATTGGCAGGCAGCCATTGCTTATGAAAAGAGACGCCAGCAAAGTATTTTAAAATTCTTCTCTCTCTTTACGGATGTTAAGGGTTTATCTAGTCGAGTGAAGCGGCGAGCTTACTTGGACGGCCTTTTGTTGGCTATTCCCAAGCAAACAGAACGGTTGTGGTTAAACTTATATGCTCGAGCCTTTTTACGTAGTGGTGACTATTTGGATATCAGTCTTCGGTTGCTCTTTTTATCCCTCTTGAGTCTGTGGTGTTTGGATAATCGCTTGCTTGCAGAAAGTTTGGCCCTTCTTTTTACCTATTTATGGGTATTTCAAATGATTGCCCTATTGGGGCATTATGATTACCAGTATCTGCCTGAATTATACCCCTACCAAGAGGGGAGGGCAGCCAACCTTTTGCTCTTTTTGAGAAGTGGTTTGCTTATTCTAGCTCTTATTGAGCTGGTGTTCACTTGTTTGATGGGCTTCAATGGCTTGTTATTGGTCGGGGATTTATTGCTCTTTTGGTTTTATTTGCCTTACCGCATGAGGTCAGGATTGACTAAGTGAGAGAAAACAAGTAAAATAGGTGTAGTGATATCGTTTTAAAAAGAAAAGGAGGGGCTAATGGCAGGTACAGATCAAGAATTGGCACTGACGCCCTTACGAGGAAATAGTGGCAAGGCCTATATGGGAACCTATCCCAATGGTGACCGCGTTTTTGTCAAGTTGAATACTACCCCTATTTTGGCAGCCCTAGCCAGTGAGCAGATTGCACCCCAGCTTTTGTGGGCTAAGCGAATGGCTAATGGTGACATGATGAGTGCGCAAGAGTGGCTAGATGGTCGTATTTTGACGAAACAGGACATGAATAGCAAGCAAATTGTGCAGATTTTAGTCCGTATGCACCGCTCCAAGGCGCTAGTCAATCAACTCTTGCAACTGAATTATAAGATTGAAAATCCCTATGATTTATTGGTGGACTGGGAGAAAAATGCTCCTTTACAGCTTCAGGAAAATTCCTATCTGCAAGCGGTGATTAAAGAGCTGAAACGGAGTTTGCCGGAATTTCGTTCAGAGCTGGCTACCATTGTCCATGGTGATGTTCGTCATAGTAATTGGGTCATCACCACTAGTGGTTTAATTTATCTGGTTGATTGGGATTCGGTCCGATTGACGGATCGGATGTATGATGTGGCTCAGGTCCTTAGTCATTATATTCCGCGCGTTCGCTGGGAAGAGTGGCTAGGTCTTTATGGCTATAAGCACAATGAAAAAGTGATGCGTAAGTTGTACTGGTATGGTCAGTTTTCTTATTTGTCACAGATTCTCAAGTGTTTTGATAATCGTGATATGGAACATGTGAATCAAGAAATCTATGACTTACGTCAGTTCCGGGAGACATTTAGAAAGTAAGTATGCGAGTTAGAAAACGTAAGGGTGCTGAGGAGCACTTAGAAAACAATCCCCAGTATGTTATTCTCAATCCTGAGGAAGCCAAAGGACGTTGGCGGGAAGTTTTTGGCAATGACAACCCTGTTCATATCGAAGTGGGGAGTGGTAAGGGCGCCTTTATTACTGGTATGGCGGCCCAAAATCCCCAGATTAATTATATTGGCATTGATATTCAACGCTCAGTCTTGTCTTATGCCTTGGACAAGGTCTTGGCAAGTAATCTGCCTAATATCAAGCTACTCTTGGTTGATGGGTCAAGCTTGACCAATTATTTTGCGGATGGGGAAGTGGACTTGATGTACCTTAATTTCAGTGACCCTTGGCCTAAAACCCGTCATGAAAAACGTCGTTTGACCTACGGGAGTTTTTTAGCAACTTATGAACAGATTTTGCCAGCTGAGGGAGAAATCCATTTTAAGACAGACAATCGTGGTTTGTTTGAATATAGCTTGGCATCTTTCTCACAATATGGTATGATATTAAAAAAGGTCTGGTTAGACCTGCATGCTAGTGACTACGAGGGTAATGTCATGACGGAGTACGAGCAGAAATTTTCTCGTAAGGGTCAGGTCATTTACCGTGTGGAAGCTCAATTTAAGTAAACCAGTTGTGGGCCTTGGCCCACTTGATGGAGAGGTCGCATAGTGGCCGAGTGCGCACGCTTGGAAAGCGTGTAGTCCTTCACGGGGCTCGGGGGTTCGAATCCCCTCCTCTCCTTAATAAAAGAGACCAAAGCCTAGGCTTTGGTTTTTTGGAAGGCGAATGGCTGCATAAAGGATTTGTTGGTAGATCTTTTAACTGGGAGGTGATGACAATGGTAGATTCCTCAGACGATCATGCCTTAAAAGATTTTCCCCAAAGGGTCACATTGTTGCATGGTTTACGAGCGGTGGCTAGTGTTGATAAGACTGGGGAGTGGTTACTCACTGACCAAGAAGGTTGGAAAGTCTATGCTCTATTAACTGAGCTTGCTAGTGGTGACTTGATCTTTGCTCCTCGTTGGCAGGTGGGGTGTTGCTGGCAAGGGCAAAACTTAATTATTTATCCTGAAGCTAGTCTTCATAAAAGTCCTTTTGAAGATGGGGATGAAAAAGTCTGGCTCAAACAAGGAAAAGGTTTGACCCGCTATACCTCGAGAAAAAAATGGAGAAACAATAATGTTAGACAAGAAGAATTTTAGAGAGATTGATTTTTATGGCAGGTCAGTTTTTGTCGAGACTTGTTTCACTGCCTATCGTGACAGTGAGGCTAAGACTTGCATGGTGGTTGAACCTGATTATACCGACTTCAATGCGGTTTTAATATATGACCAAGAGGCGGATGCTATTCGGATTTTGCCTCGTTGGCAGACCAATTTTGTTCTCAAAGACGAGGCCATCTACATTATCAGGGAGCAGTTTGATGGGCAATAAGCGGTATCGGTATCATGACTGGTGGCTGGTTTATCCAGAGGACATGCAGATTTTTGCGGACCAGGAGAGCTTGCTTATCACCTCTATTTATACGAGAAAGGTTTTGGGACAGGTGTCTTATTCTTGCCAAGAGCAGGGGCTGAAAGTGCTTTGTCCAGCCTTTGATTTAGGCTTTAGCCTTAAAAACAAGGAACTTCATTTCTTTTTTAGCGGTTATGCTTTGCAATTCTCCTGAAAAAGTGATATACTGATAGAAGATTAAAGATGATGAAAGGAGACGGGGTTGTAACTTCGTCTCATTTTCTTGTAGAGGAGGATGTCTTATCGCAACGATTATTGAGACGGTGACAGATTTGGTGTCGCCGGTTATCCCAGCTCCTTTTGAGTTGGTGGATATTGAGTATGAAAAAATGGGGGGCGACTATGTGCTGTCCATTTTGGTGGATAAGCCAGAAGGCATTACGGTCGAGGATACGGCTGAGCTGACAGAAATCATCAGTCCTTTACTGGACACCATCCAGCCTGACCCCTTCCCAGAGCGATATTTCCTTGAAATTTCTAGCCCTGGTTTGGAACGTCCCTTGAAAACCAAGGAAAGTTTGACCGCTGCGGTGGGCAAGTATATCCATGTCAGTCTTTATCAGGCCATTGACAAGGTCAAGATTTTTGAAGGAGACCTCTTGGCTTTTGATGGCGAGGAACTCCAACTAGCTTATATGGACAAGACTCGTCAGAAAACGGTAACTATCCCTTACAAGATGGTGGCGAAAGCTCGTCTTGCAGTTAAATTTTAAGAAAGGAAGGTCGTAAGACCGTCATTTATGAGCAAAGAAATGCTAGAAGCCTTCCGTATTTTGGAAGAAGAAAAACACATTAACAAGGCTGACATCATTGAAGCCGTGACAGAATCTTTGAAATCAGCCTACCGTCGCCGTTATGGCCAGTCTGAAAGTGCCGTCGTTGAATTTAATGAGAAAACAGGTGATTTTCAAGTCTATACGGTCCGTGAAGTGGTCGATGAGGTTTTTGATAGCCGTTTGGAAATTAGTTTGACTGACGCCTTGGCCATTAATCCGGTTTATGAGTTGGGAGATAAAATTCGTTTTGAAGAGTCAGTTAAAGAATTTGGCCGTGTAGCAGCCCAGTCTGCTAAACAAACCATCATGGAACGGATGCGTCGTCAGATGCGCGAGGTAACTTTCAACGAGTACAAGCAGCATGAACGTGAGATCATGACAGGAACAGTTGAACGGTTTGACGAGCGTTTCATTTATGTTAACCTGGGGAGCATTGAGGCCCAGTTGTCCAAACAAGACCAGATTCCGGGGGAAGTATTCAAGTCGCATGACCGAATTGAGGTTTATGTTTACAAGGTGGAAAACAACCCTCGTGGCGTCAATGTTTTTGTGAGTCGTAGTCATCCAGAGTTTATCAAACGTATCATGGAGCAGGAGATTCCTGAAGTTTTTGATGGTACAGTTGAAATCATGAGTGTTTCGCGTGAAGCGGGAGATCGGACTAAGGTGGCCGTTCGCAGTCACAATCCTAATGTTGAAGCCATTGGTACTATTGTTGGTCGTGGTGGGGCAAACATTAAAAAAGTAATCAGTAAATTTCATCCCAAACGTCTAGATGCCAAGACTGGACTCTGGGTGCCTGTAGAAGAAAATATTGATGTAATTCAATGGGTGGAGGATCCGGCAGAATTTATCTATAATGCCATTGCCCCAGCTGAGGTGGACTATGTCTTGTTTGATGAAGAAAATAGCAAGCATGCGACAGTTGTGGTTCCTGACAATAAATTGTCTTTGGCTATTGGCCGCAAAGGGCAAAATGTCCGTTTAGCAGCTCATTTGACAGGCTACCGCATTGATATCAAGTCAGCTTCAGAGTATGAAGCCATGGAGGCGGAAATGCCCCAGCTGGCAGAATCAGAGCTTGCTTCTAATGAGCAGATCGCTGAACTCCTGGAAACTGATGTGACAGAGTAAGAAAAGGTCAGGTGTTTGATGGCAAAAGTAAGAAAAATACCTTTACGTAAATCTGTTGTTTCAGGGGAAATAATTGACAAGCGTGATTTGCTTCGCATTGTTAAAACCAAAGAGGGCGAGATTTTTATTGACCCGACAGGAAAGAAAAATGGCCGTGGTGCCTATATTAAGCTAGACAATCAGGAGGCCCTTTTGGCCAAGAAAAGACAGGTTTTTAACCGTAGTTTTTCAGTGGAAGTGCCAGAGAGTTTTTATGATGAGTTGATTGCTTATGTGGATCACAAGATAAAACGAAGAGAACTAGGTCTTGAATAATAAGGAAAAATTATTAAACCTGTTAGGCTTGGCTCAACGTGCGGGTCGTGTCATTTCAGGTGAGGAGTTGGTTATCAAGGCGATTCAGTCAGGTCAGGTAGGTTTGGTGTTTTTGGCCGATGATGCTGGAAGTAATTTAACCAAGGCCGTTACAGATAAAAGTAACTATTATAAAGTAGAAGTCTTTGCAGTGTTTTCGACACTGGAATTAAGCACAGCTATTGGTAAGCCAAGAAAGGTTTTGGCTATTACTGATGCTGGATTTATTAAGAAAATGAGGACTCTTATGGATTAAGGAATAGGAGGACAAAAATTGTCTAAGAAACGATTATATGAAATTGCCAAGGAAATTGGTAAGGCAAGTAAAGAAGTGGTAGAACGAGCTCAATCTCTGGGCTTGGCAGTCAAAAGTCATTCGTCTTCGGTTGAAGAAGGCGACGCCAAACGGATTGTGGAGAGTTTTGGAGTGGCTAAGGCAGCTGTCAGCACCCCTAAGCCTGAAGCAAAGCCAGCTCCAGCAAAAGCAGAGCCAGTACAGGCGGATGTGGCAAAATCAAGCACGCCAGTAGTCAAGGAAGAAAAAAAGGTTGCTCCTGTAGCAAGTAAGCCAAAAAGCCGCAATTTTAAGGCGGAACGTGAAGCGCGTGCTAAGGCAGAGGCCGAACGGCGCAAGCAGGGACGGGACCGTAAACAGGCAAGCAATCCAGCCCGTCAGCAATCAAACCGTCCAGCGGCTGACCGATCAAATGACCGTCGTCAGGCTAATCGTCCAGCCCAGGCTAATGGCCAACAACAGCGTCAGGCCCAGTCTAACCAGCAGGGACCACGGATTGATTTTAAAGCGCGTGCGGCAGCCCTAAAAGCTGAACAAAATGCTGAATATGCTCGTCAAAGTGAAACACGTTTCCGAGAAACTCAAGCAGCTAAACAAAGAGCGGAGAAAGAGCGTGAACAGGCTCGTCAGGCCAAAAAAGAGGCCGAGAAAGTGGCAAAAGCAGCGACAGAAGTAGTTGTTGAAAAGTCTGAACCAGTTAAACCAGCATCAGCAGTAGTTAACCCAGCGCCTGTAGCTACGGATACGCGCAGAAAGAAAGCCCGTTCAGATAAGTCTCGTGACTTTGCACATGAAAATGAAGATGGGCCAAAACAAAACAAGAATAAGAAGAGTTGGAATAGTCAAAATCAAGTGAGAAATCAAAGAAACAGTAATTGGAATCCCAATAAGAAGAAAAAAGGTAAGAATAATCGCAATGAGGCACCAAAAGCAGTCACGGAACGCAAGTTCCATGAATTGCCTAAGGAGTTTGAGTACACTGAGGGCATGACGGTAGCTGAGATTGCTAAACGGATCAAACGTGAACCAGCTGAGATTGTCAAAAAGCTCTTTATGATGGGCGTAATGGCTACTCAAAACCAGTCTCTTGACGGTGATACCATTGAACTCTTGATGGTGGATTATGGTATTGAGGCCAAGGCCAAGGTAGAGGTTGACACGGCTGATATTGAGCGTTTCTTTGTTGATGAGTCTTACCTCAATCCTGAAAACATGGTCGAACGGGCACCAGTTGTGACCATCATGGGTCACGTTGACCATGGTAAAACCACCCTCCTTGATACTCTTCGTAACTCTCGTGTGGCAACAGGCGAGGCAGGAGGAATTACTCAGCATATCGGTGCCTACCAGATTGAGGAAAATGGCAAGTTGATTACCTTCTTGGATACCCCAGGACATGCGGCCTTTACCAGCATGCGTGCCCGCGGGGCTTCCGTGACGGATATTACGATTTTGATTGTGGCAGCTGATGACGGTGTCATGCCCCAAACCATCGAAGCCATTAACCATGCCAAGGCAGCAGATGTGCCAATTATTGTAGCCATCAACAAGATTGATAAACCAGGGGCCAACCCTGAACGTGTGATTGGCGAACTGGCTGAACATGGTATTATTTCAACCGCCTGGGGTGGCGATTGTGAATTTGTGGAAATCTCTGCTAAATTTGGTCAAAACATTGAAGAACTTTTGGATACAGTTCTTTTGGTTGCTGAAATTCAGGAGCTCAAAGCAGACCCAACGGTTCGTGCCATTGGTACCGTGATTGAGGCACGTTTGGATAAAGGAAAAGGTGCGGTAGCTACCCTACTGGTTCAACAAGGAACCCTTAATGTACAAGACCCAATTGTTGTCGGTAATACCTTCGGTCGTGTCCGTGCCATGACCAATGATTTGGGTCGTCGTGTCAAGGTAGCAGGCCCATCAGCACCGGTTTCTATCACAGGCTTGAATGAAGCACCGATGGCGGGAGATCATTTTGCCGTTTATGAAGATGAAAAAGCTGCTCGTGCAGCAGGTGAAGAGCGGGCCAAGCGTGCCCTGCTCAAACAACGCCAAGCAACCCAACGCGTTAGCTTGGAAAATCTCTTTGATACGCTCAAGGCAGGCGAAGTTAAGTCGGTTAATGTCATCATCAAGGCAGACGTGCAAGGTTCTGTTGAAGCCTTGGCTTCATCCTTGCTCAAGATAGATGTGGAAGGGGTTAAGGTAACCGTTGTTCACTCCGCCGTTGGTGCCATCAATGAATCAGATATCACGCTGGCTCAAGCAAGTAACGCCATTGTGATTGGTTTCAACGTCCGCCCTACCCCACAAGCTCGCCAACAGGCTGATGCTGACGATGTCGAAATCCGTTTGCATAGCATTATTTACAAGGTGATTGAAGAGGTTGAAGATGCCATGAAGGGTATGCTTGACCCAGAATTTGAAGAAAAAGTTATCGGTGAAGCTCTTGTTCGTGAGACCTTCAAGATTTCTAAGGTCGGTACCATTGCTGGATTTATGGTCATCAATGGTAAGGTGACTCGTGATTCTAAGGTCCGTGTCATTCGTGATGGGGTTGTGATTCATGACGGTGCCTTGATTAGCTTGAAACATTACAAGGATGATGTCAAAGAAGTCACCAATGGTCGTGAGGGTGGTCTCATGATTGAAAACTTCAACGATTTGCAAGTTGATGATACCATTGAAGCCTATGTCATGGAAGAAATCAAACGCTAATTCACTAAGTTGCTAGAAAGGAGTTAGCATGGCAAATTCATTTCGTGTGGACCGCGTTGGCATGGAAGTCAAACGTGAGGTCAATGATATTTTACAAAAGAAAGTGCGTGACCCTCGTGTGTCAGGAGTTACCGTGACCGATGTGCAGATGCTAGGAGATTTGTCAGTAGCCAAGGTTTACTATACGATTTTGAGTGATCTTGCCTCTGATAATCAAAAAGCTCAGACGGGTTTGGAAAAAGCGACGGGCACTATCAAGCGTGAGTTGGGCAAACGTCTAACCATGTATAAGATTCCAGACTTGGTTTTTGTTAAAGACCAATCTATTGAGTATGGCAATAAGATTGACCAAATGCTCCGTGATTTGGAACAAAAAGATTAAAAGAAGAGCCAGCGACAGCTGGCTTTTTTCTCTTGGTTGTTGATATGATATAATGAGAACAGAAAGGTAAAAGGTTAAATTGTATGATTAAATTGATAGCAACAGACATGGATGGTACTCTCCTAACAGATGACAAGCAGTTACCTCAAGAAAATATAGCGGCCCTAGAACAAGTGTCAGCGGCAGGTGTCAAGGTGGCCATCTGTACGGGGCGTATGAAATCAGGGGTCATTCCCTATTTTAAGGAGTTGACTATTGGTGATTTTGCCATCTTAAATAATGGTTGCTCAACTTATAGCACCAAGGACTGGTCCTTAACTGCCTATCATGCTCTTAGTTTAGCTGAGATAGCCGATTTGGTTGAGCTTTGTCAAGCCTATCCGGGGATTTACCTGACCCTAGTGGAAAAAGAAAATCTTTATGTTTTGGCTGACCATGTGCCAGAGATTGTGGCCTATGATGCCAGCCTGGTCTTTACTCAGGCTATTGCGACGGATTTGGCGACTGTTGAGGCAGAAGATTTTTTGGTTTTCCAAGCCATGTTTATGGGAGATGAAGAGCTATTAGACCGTTTTCAACAGGAGCAGGCAGCTAATCTAGCCCAGCAGTTTTCTGTGGTACGCAGTCAATCCTATATTTTTGAAGCCATGCCCAAGGGGGTCAATAAGGCCAGTGCCCTAGCAGAACTTGCTGACCGCTTTGCCCTTACTCCAGACCAAATCATGGCTATCGGTGATGGTAACAATGACTTGGAAATGTTAGCCTATGCTGGTTTGGGTGTTGCTATGGGAAATGCCACGGCAGAGGTAAAAGCAAGCACCAACTATTTAACAAGGACGAATGAGGAAGCTGGGGTAGCTCAGGCCATTAGGACCTATATTTTAAATAAAGGCTTGGCTTAAGATTTTATTTGATTCTCAAATGGTTTTTGTTAGGAGAATGGCTAGATTGATGTTATAATAAAAATGAAAGCATTTTATTTTTTAGAAAAGTGAGAGATGACGCATGACTTGGAAAATTGTTGCGGATTCTAGCTGTGATTTTAAGCAGTTGGATCAACTAGCTCCTGATACGACATTTGAACGGGTTCCTTTAACCATTCAGATTGGTAATAATATTTTTGTTGATGATGAAGGTTTAGATATTCCACAAATGATGGAAACCATGTACCAAACCTCAGCAGCTGCGGGATCAAGTTGCCCTAGTCCAGAAGCTTTTTTACAGGCTTATCGTGGGGCTGATCAGGTTTTTGTGGTTACTATAACAGGAACCCTATCTGGTAGCCACAATAGTGCTCGTTTGGGTATGGAAATGCTACGCGAGGAGAATCCTAATATCAAGATCCACTTGATTGATTCCTTATCGGCAGGAGGAGAAGTGGATTTGTTGGTCATGGAGCTTAATCGATTGATTGCCCAAGGTCTCTCTTTTGAAGAAATTGTGGAAAAGATAAGGACCTATCAAGAACGGACTAAGCTGCTATTTATCTTGGCCAAGGTGGATAATCTGGTAAAAAATGGCCGTTTAAGCAAATTGGTTGGTGCTGTTGTTGGCTTGCTAAATATCCGTATGGTGGGTGAGGCCAGTCATGAAGGCCGTTTAGAGCTATTGCAGAAAGCACGTGGGCAGAAAAAGGCGATCTTGGCGGGTGTTGAGGAAATGCTTAAGGCGGGCTATCAGGGTGGAAAAGTGCTGATTGCCCATTCCAATAATGAAAAATTGGCTCAGCAATTAAGTGAGAAAATTCGTGAAACATTCCCACAGGCAGATGTTAGCTATTTACCAACATCAGGACTTTGTAGTTTCTATGCTGAAGACGGTGGTGTCTTACTTGGGTATGAAATATAAAAAAGCAGCTCAGTGTAAACTGGGCTACTTTTTTTGTTAGGGTTATTCTGTTCCTTCTACTGAGGCAGGGCTAGGGTCTTCAGATGGGGTTTCAGAAGGTGCCACTTCTGTACTGTTATCTGCTACTGATTCACTTGTTTGTGATTCAAGGCTAGAAGCAGGAGTTTCATTGTTTACTGGAGTGCTAGGTGTAACAATAGAAGGGCTGACAGCAGGTGGTGTATAGGTTGGGTAGACTGGTGTGTCAGTTGTCGTTGTTCCTAGATTGGCTGAGGTCTCCTCTGCAGCTTGTGTTGAGGCAGAAGAGGATTCACTTTCACGACTAGAAGCTTCTGAAGAGGTGTTACTTGACTCATCAGAGGTCTGTTCTTGGCTAGATGAGTCAGAACTTGTCGTTTCTTCCGAGGATTCCTTAGACAGTCGATTTTTAACGCGATCAAGACGTTTTTGGAATTCTGCTTTCTTACTTGGAATACTAATGCGGTTGATGGCTGCTTGAGCTGCTTTAATGGTTTTTTCACTTGGTGAATTTTCAGCGTTGATGAGGGCTTTTTCGGTGCTATCAACCAAATTGAGTTTAGCCTTAACCTTGTTTAAGCGATTTTGTAAGGTTTCTTTTTGGGAATTGTTGGTTAACTTATTCACTTCAATTTGTGCTTTAGCCAATTTTTCCCGACTAGGATCCTTTTCTAAATCGGCCAATAATTGTTCGAGTTGGCTTGGAATCTGTGTTGACAATTTGGCAGTAGGGGTTGATTGAACCTGACTGGAACTGGATTTTTTATTTAAGGCAAGATAACTAAATCCTAAAATACCCAGTAGGACCAAGGTCAGTCCGATATAGATTAATTCTTTACGTTTGATAGTCATGGTGGGTCTTCCTTAATTTGTTGAGCTTGATGGGCTAGGATCGAGGGTGTAGCCCAAGCTAGAAGCAATGGCTGTTAAACGATTCATTAGCTCAGTCTTTTTCGCTTCGTTGCCGACTTGGTTGAGCGCTTCTTGGGCAGCCTTAATATCCTCTGTGGAAAGACTAGCTTCGGCAGTTTCGACAGCTGTAGTGGCAGCTGTTTGGTTAGTGATTTCAGCGGCTACAGCGTCTAGACGTGCCCGGAGTTCATTTTTTTTGCTATCGTCTTCGATTTGCTCAACAGCTTCTTGGGCCAAGGCCAGGCTACTGTCATTAGGGTTGACTTCTGCATTGGTTACAGAAGCTTTAGCAGTTTGCAATTTTTTTTCCGCTTCTTGACGGGCAACTACTTGGGCAGTCAGATTGCTTGGTTGGACGCTAGCTGTTTTTCTACCAAATGTAAAGTAAATGAAGGCAGCAAAAACAATGAATAGAATAGTCAAAACGAAATAAAGTAATTCATTTTTTGATGATGTCATAAATAGTTTTAATTCCTTTTTTAGATAATAGTACCTCTCTCAATTATAAAGAGAAATTACTAAAAATTCAAGTATTTACTAGGATTTTTCACAAGTTATCCGTCTTGTTTGGCCCCATTTTTGACAATAGACCGGACCTTCAATTAGCCTAGGTTTTGGACCAGGTTTTTGGTAGGAAGAAGAGAATAAGTGGGTATAATTCTAACCTACCGGCAATCATCACAAAAGAAAGGATAATCTTTGATAGTGGACTAAAGAGATTGAAGTTATCATTGGTTCCTAGGATAGGACCGACATTATTGAGGGCTGATAAGGAAGCGCTAGCCACAATTAAGAAGTTATCATTGTCAAGACTGAGAAGGAGGATTAGCCCACTTAGGACCATGAGATAGAGCACTAGGTATTTGAGGATGCTCTGTTGGGTCTTGTTGTCTAGAGGGGTACCATTGACATTTAAGGTCAGGACCCGGTTGGGATAGAGGGTCGAGAGAACTTGGTTTTTGGCTAGTTTTAACAGGGTTAATACCCGCATTATTTTAAAACCACCTGCGGTTGACCCTGCCATGCCTCCGCAAAACATGAGTAAGAGGAGGAGGGTTTGTGAAAAGAGGGGCCAGGGTTGAATGTCCGGATGGCCAAAACCTGTGGAGGTGAGAACGGAAGACACTTGAAAGAAGACCTTCTCTAAAGTGTCTTTGAGGCTAGGATAGAGGCCGTTAATGTTAATACTAATCGCTACTACAGCAATCAGAGTAATGAGTCCATATAATTTCAATTCTTCATTCTTGAAAACACTTCTGACTTTTCCTAGTAGGATAAGGTAGTAGAGGTTGAAATTGACCCCAAAAACTAACATTCCCACAGAAACAATAACTGTTATGAGGGAATTGTTATAATAAGCAATGTTATTTTCATAGCCAGCAAATCCTCCTGTGCCCGCCACTCCCATGGCTGTGACCAAGCTGTCATAGAAGGACAAGCCTGCTAGCCACAGAATTAAGGCCAAGATAATAAACATGGCCAGGTAGATGAGGTAGAGAATCTGAGCAGTATTTTTTAGTTTGGAAACGACTTTGCCAAAAACTGGTCCGGCCATTTCCGCACGCATCACTTCCAAATGGTTATTTTGTGGATTATCCATGATGGCGAGTGCAAAAACCAAAACTCCCATTCCACCAATGAGCTGGGTAAAGCTACGCCAGAGAAGAAGAGAGGGGGATAGGACTTTGGTAGTATCTAAGATTGTCGCACCCGTTGAAGTGAAACCTGAGGTGGTTTCGAAAAAGGCATCAATGAGGTTGGGGATTTGCCCTGAAAAGAAAAAGGGAAGACCTCCGAAAAAAGACCAAAGGAGCCAACAGAGTGAGACAATGATGAGTCCTTCTTTGGTGTAGATTCGATGGTTGTTAGGTTTCAAGACTAGACCAAGTCCTCCTAGGAGCAGAAGAAGCCCCATGGTGAGGAGGATGGCTGAGGTATTTTTGAGTGGTTCTTGGTAAATTAGAGCGGTAATCAGTGGAACGGTTAATAGTCCCGCTTCAATAAAGAAGAGCTTGGCCATTAGGTAGCCGACCATACGACGATTCATAAGTTTGCCCTACCTCTCTAATAAATCTTTGATGCTGTAGATATTTTTGAGCAAGGTAATCACCACGACCTTGTCACCAATTTCTAAGGCATCATCCCCAGTTGGGAAGATTGTCTGCCCTCGACGAATGATAGCAGCAATCAGTACCTTGTCTTTGAGGCCAATCTGCGCCAGTTGTTCACCGGCTAGCATACTTCCTTCCTTGATTTCAAACTGGAGGGTTTCAATGCGTTCGTTGGCTAGGTGATGCATGGCGTCTAGTTTTGACCCTTCGGCGTTGACCCGACCCCGAATAAAGTGCATGATGCTATCAACGGCAATTCGCTTAGGCACCACGATACTGGAAGACAGTTGGTTTTCAATGATTTCTAGGAGAGTGGTGCGATTGACCTTGGTAATATTTTTTTCCACGCCTAGGGTTTCCAAGAACATGGAGGTGATGATGTTTTCTTCATCAACACCAGTTAGGGTAGCCACAGCGTCATAGTTTTGGACATTTTCTTCTAGAAGGATTTCCTTGGTTGTTCCGTCTCCGTGGACGATGTGGAGGTCAGGGAATTCCTGGCTCAACCAGCTGGCACGCGCTTCGCTAATCTCAAGTACCTTGACCTTGATATTGGTATTTTTCAAGATGTGGAGGAGATAGTAGGTAATCTTCCCTGCCCCAATTAGCATGAGATTTTTGATGTATTTATTTTTAACATAGTTATGGAAGAGAATCATCTCCACTCGGTTACCAGTGACAAAGATGTGATCATCTACTTGAATGGTGGCTTCACCATGAGGAATAATGACTTCGTCCCCACGCTTGATGGCGCAAATGACTAGACGGTTAAATTTCTTTCGAAACTGGCTGAGGGTCATATGGCAGAGCTGGCTTTGGAGGGTAATGTGAAACTCCATCAGCATCACTCGCCCATTGGCGAAGTGTTCTACTGACTGGGCATTAGGAAACTCCACGCTATTGGCAATGTACTGGGCGGCCAGCAATTCAGGATTGATGACAGCAGAAAAACCGAGGAAATTTTTATCCTTGAAGTAGGAGTTTGAGTATTCAGGATTGCGCATACGAACAATGGTCTCTTTAGCCCCCATTTTTTTGGCCAGAACTGCAGCAATCATGTTGACTTCATCTTTTTCAGTTAGGGCGATAAAGATGTCGCAGCTGGAGACACCCGCTTCTTCTAAAATTTTATAATTAGCCCCGTTCCCAACAATGCCCATGATATCAAGAAATTTAGTCAGTTGTTGTAGGACTGTTTCTTTTTCTTCAATTAGAATGACATCGTGGCTTTCTTCCACTAAGGATTGGCAGAGGGCAGAGCCGACCTTGCCACCTCCGACGACAATAATTTTCATGAGATATTCTCCTTTTTATCATTATATATCATACTCTTTTTTCCGTGAAAATGCACTTTTTTATCATTGAAAAACGTTTTCAAGGGTGGCCTGGCCAGGAGCAATTATTTTTCCCAAAGCTATTGACATCTTGTTTTAGAATGTTATAATAGGTTTACTTCCTCATTGATTTAACTCAAGCCTGTTATGATTTAAGTTAATGAGCCCATCAACCATGTTGCCTGCTGATTTATTCCGGGTGGCATGGTTATTTTTTTAGCAGTTAGGAGAAATGATGAATCTGGAAGAACTTAGCCATGCTCAAGCAGATCAGGTCCGTGGTTTAAATCACATTGTCTTGTTCCAACCACAGATTCCTGCTAATACGGGAAATATCGCCCGGACTTGTGCGGCGACAAATAGCCCGCTTCACATTATTCGTCCCATGGGCTTTCCAATTGATGATAAAAAGATGAAGCGGGCAGGTCTGGATTACTGGGATAAATTAACCATTTATTTCTATGATAGCTTAGAAGACTTTCTTGAGCAATGCTCAGGTCAGCTACACGTGATTACCAAGTTTGCTGAGCGTATTTATTCTGAGGCAGCTTATCATGATGGGCAGGAACACTTTTTTATCTTTGGTCGTGAAGACACCGGCCTGCCAGAAGATTTCATGCGCCTGCACGAGGACAAAGCTCTGCGGATTCCCATGAATGATCAGCATGTTCGTAGTTTAAATGTGTCAAATGCAGTTTGTATGATTGTCTATGAGGCCTTGCGTCAACAAGATTTCCCTCAATTAGAATTAAGCCATACCTATGAGAGTGACAAACTCAAGTAGGGTTGGAGTCAGTCTTTTTGTGAAAATAAAGAGTTTATGATATACTAAAAGAGTCTTCAGGGCAGGGTGAGATTCCCGACCGGCGGTGACTAAGCATGACTTAGAAGTCCGTGAGCGTAAGCTGATGTGGTGAGATTCCACAACCGACAGTAAAGTCTGGATGGGAGAAGACAAAGGGTTTTTTGTATGCTCTTTGATGCTTCTCCAATTTGAAAAAATTGGAGGATTTTTATATGGTTAAGACGAGGAAAATCGTTTTAGTGGCTATTTTGTCAGCCTTATCGTTTTGTTTAATGCTCTTTTCGTTCCCTTTGATTCCCGGGGCAGATTTTCTGAAAATAGAATTGAGTATCTTGCCAATTTTGCTTGGCATGTATCTTTTGGATTTGAAGGTCGCCTACGTGATTTTATTGCTGAGAACCTTATTGAAATTCGTGCTTAACAATCGTGGGGTCAACGATTTAATTGGTTTACCCATGAACGTTTTGGCTTTGGCCTTGTTTGTCACGGTTTTTGCCCTGGTCTGGAAAGGGCGTGGCAGTCGGTTGGCCTATGTGTGGGCCAGCTTACTGGGAACGGGCTTGCTGACGATGGCCATGTTAGGCTTAAATCTAGTCTACGCCATTCCTTTGTATGCAAAATTTGCAAATTTTGATATCAATCAATACATTGGCAGAGACATTTATCTTTTCCAGATGGTCTTGCCTTTCAACCTGCTACAAGGAATCATTTTTTCCCTTGTGTTTGGGCTGATGTATGGCTTATTAAAACCAGTCTTAGTAAGGTATAAGTATGAAAAATAGAACAATTTATTGGCTTAGGGGGAGTTTTGCCCTGGTCATCTTTGTCTGCTTAGGCTATCTGGTGAAATTTTATCCGGAGACCCTTGCCCCCTTTGATCGCGGGCTACAGGCTACTATCCGTGGCAGTTTACCACAAGGGATGACGCATTTTTTCAAAACCATAACCCTCCTCGGCAATACTAGTAGTCAGCTTGCCCTAGTTTTGCTTGGTGCCCTTTGTCTGTGGTTGAAAGGGTGGAAGTCTGAGGCGGGTTTATTACTTACCAATGGTGCTTTGGCTAGCCTTGCCATTTTAGGCTTAAAGGCGGTCTATCAACGTCCTCGTCCTAGCTTAAATCACTTGGTGGAAGCAGCGGGCTATTCTTTTCCTAGTGGGCATTCTTTGGGGCCCATGTTGATTATTGGGACAGCCATCATTATTGTTTGCCAACGTATGCCAGAATCAGGTAAGAAAAAAGCTTTGTTGTTGCTGTTGGCTTTAGTGATTCTCCTTCTTGGTTTATCACGAATCTATTTGGGCGTTCACTATCCTAGTGATGTCTTGGCTGGTTTTTTGGTCGGCTATGCCCTCTTAAATATCACCTTTCCCTATTATGACTACATTCGTTTTCAGTTAAGATTTACTGGTAAACAAAGCTAAGCTAGACCAGTTCTAGCTTTTTATGGTACTTCGGTTAGGAAGGACATGCGATGAGAAAACCCTTGGAACAGGCCCATGATTTTTTGGCTGAAATTTTGACCCCCAAGAGTGTCGCTGTTGATGCGACCATGGGGCAGGGATTTGATACCTTATTTTTAGCCCAGAGAGCAGGGCGAGTGTATGCTTTTGATATACAGGAACAGGCCCTGGCCATGACGCAAAAGCGTTTGGGGCAACAATTTACTCAAGTTAAGTTGATTCATGATAGCCATGAAAGGGTTGCTGATTATGTTAAAGAGCCGATTAATGCAGCTATTTTTAATCTTGGCTATTTACCAAGGGCAGATAAATCTGTCATCACCAGACCTGAAACAACGCTTGCAGCCCTAGAACAGATTTTACTCCGGTTGGTAGCCGGAGGTCGTCTGTCCGTGATGGTTTATTATGGTCACGAAGGTGGTTTGGAGGAAAAGAATAGGGTACTGGATTTCCTGAGTCAGTTGCCTCAGGAGGATTTTTCAGTTATGAGTTACCAGGCCCTTAATCAAATTAATTGCCCTCCTTTTTTGGTTATGGTGGAAAAACTAGCTAAAGGCAGCGACTAGTCTAACAAGGAGCAGAAGAAACCCTTGAGTACTTGGCTGATATTATGCTATAATAGACTATTATTGAATGAAAATGGAGAAATGTTATGGAAGACCCTAGTAGTCAGTCCTTGTTGTTACAGTTTTTACTCTTGTTGCTATTGACCTTGTTCAATGCCTTTTTCTCGGCTAGCGAGATGGCCATGGTATCACTCAACCGTTCGCGGGTAGAGCAAAAAGCAGCAGAGGGCGATAAAAGATATGTTCGCCTGTTAAAGGTATTGGAAAATCCCAATAATTTCCTGTCAACGATTCAGGTTGGCATTACTGTCATTACCCTCCTGTCGGGGGCGAGTTTTGCGGATTCTTTGGGAACGGAGATTGCCAGCTGGTTTGGTCAGTCTGCAACGGCCAAGACTGTAGGCGACTTGATTTCTCTGGTCTTTTTGACCTATATTTCCATCGTGATTGGGGAGCTTTATCCCAAACGGATTGCGATGAACCTCAAGGAAAATCTTGCCATTTACTCGGCCCCTGTCATTATTCTCTTGGGCAAGTTGGTCAGTCCCTTCGTCTGGTTGTTATCCGCATCGACCAATCTCTTGAGTCGTTTAACCCCCATGACTTTTGATGATGCTAATGAGCAAATGACCCGAGATGAAATTGAATACCTCTTGACCAATAGCGAGGCTACCTTGGATGCGGAAGAGATTGGCATGTTGCAGGGGATTTTTTCGCTAGATGAGATGATGGCGCGTGAAGTGATGGTGCCACGGACCGATGCTTTCATGATTGATATCAATGATGATAAGGCTGAAGTGATGAAGGCCATCATGAAGGAAAATTTTTCGCGGATTCCTGTCTATGATGGGGATAAGGACAAGGTCATTGGTTTAATCCATACCAAGAAGATTCTCAGTGCAGCTTTTACGGATGGTTTTGACCAGCTTAATCTTCGTCGTATTTTGCAAGAGCCCCTTTTTGTGCCCGAAACGATCTTTGTTGATGATTTGCTAACCTCCTTGCGGAATACGCAAAATCAAATGGCCATTTTGCTGGATGAATATGGTGGGGTGGCTGGTTTAGTCACCTTGGAAGATTTGTTGGAAGAAATTGTCGGCGAGATTGATGATGAAACTGACAAGGTGGCAGAATCTGTCAGAGAAATTGCAGATGGAACCTATATTGTCTTAGGCACCATGACCCTAAATGAATTTAATGATTATTTTACAACTGATTTGGAAAATGATGATGTTGACACAATTGCTGGCTACTATCTGGCAGGGATTGGCACCATTCCTACTCAAACCGATAAGGAAAGTTATCAGGTGGAGAGCCAGAACAAACGTTTTGATTTTATCAATGACAAGGTCAAAAATGGCCGTGTGGTCAAGTTGAAAGTGACGGTGACGCCACTGGAAGTTGTAGACCAAGTCAATTAAAAAGAGAAAAATTCATGACTAGCTCATGGGTTTTTCTTTTATTTTACTGGTTTTTTAGGGCGAAAAGGAGTATAATAAAACTATAAAGCGTTTTCAACAGAGGTGGTCAGATGGCTGAGATTGATTATAAACAAGTGACTGGGATGGTCCATTCCACAGAAAGTTTTGGAACGGTAGATGGGCCGGGCATCCGGTTTATTGTGTTCATGCAGGGCTGTAAGATGCGTTGCCAATATTGCCATAACCCGGACACATGGGAAATGGAGACCAATCAGTCACGCGAACGCACCGTTGAAGATGTGCTCAAGGAGGCCTTGGGTTACCGTCATTTTTGGGGCAAGGAAGGTGGCATTACGGTATCTGGCGGCGAGGCTCTCTTGCAGATTGATTTTGTCACCGCCCTCTTTACCGAGGCTAAAAAATTAGGTATCCACTGCACTCTGGATACTTGTGCCTTGCCATTTCGTGACACCCCAGCCTACCACGAGATTTTTGACAAGTTGCTGGCCGTGACCGATTTGGTCTTGCTGGACATTAAGGAAATCAATGATGAACGGCATAAATTTGTCACCAGTCAGAGCAATAAAAATATCATTGCTTGTGCCAATTACCTATCTAAGAAAAATGTTCCAGTCTGGATTCGTCATGTCTTGGTGCCAGGCTTGACAGATATTGATGAGGATTTGATTGAGCTAGGCGACTTTGTCAAGACCTTGAAAAATGTTGACCGTTTTGAAATCCTCCCCTACCATACCATGGGGGAATTCAAGTGGCGGGAGCTGGGCATTCCTTATCCCTTGGCAGGTGTCAAGCCACCGACAGCTGAGCGGGTACAAAATGCCAAGGAATTGATGCGGACGGAAAGCTACACAGACTATATGAAACGAGTTCATGGCTAGTCTTTTGCGACTTGCTAGGATTTTTGGTATAATAAGGGCAACTATTTAGAAAATAATGAGGTAATTATCGATGTCAATTTTAGTCTTTGGTCATCAAAATCCTGACACAGATGCCATCGCATCGTCTTATGCAGCAGCTTACTTGTACCAACAATTAGGTTTGGATACAGAAGTGGTTGCTCTAGGGACACCGAATGAAGAAACCGCCTTTGTCTTAGACTATTTTGGTGTGAAGGCACCACGTCTGATCACATCAGCCAAGGCAGAAGGTGCCGAGCAAGTTATCTTGACGGACCACAATGAGTCCCAACAATCCATTGCTGATATCAAGGAAGTTGAAGTTATCAACGTGATTGACCACCACCGTGTGGCTAATTTTGAAACAGCAAATCCCCTCTACATGCGTTTAGAGCCGGTAGGGTCAGCAAGTTCGATTGTTTATCGCCTCTTTAAGGAAAATGCTGTCGCTCTGCCAAAAGAAATCGCCGGCCTACTCTTGTCTGGTTTGATCTCTGACACGCTCCTGCTGAAATCTCCAACAACAGCCGACAGTGACCATCAGGTTGCTAAGGACTTGGCAGAATTGGCAGAAGTTGATTTGGAAACCTATGGTTTGGCCATGTTGAAGGCAGGAACCAATTTGGCCAGCAAGTCAGCAGCAGAGTTGATTGACATTGACGCTAAGACCTTTGAGCTTAATGGTCATCCAGTCCGTGTTGCTCAGGTCAATACCGTTGATATTGCTGAGGTCTTGGAACGCCAAGCAGAAATTGAAACAGCTATCTTAGCAGCCAACCAAGCCAATGGCTATTCAGATTTTGTCCTCATGATTACTGATATTGTTAACTCAAACTCAGAAATCCTAGCTCTCGGTAGCAATATGGACAAGGTTGAAGCGGCCTTCAACTTCAAACTGGAAAACAATCACGCCTTCCTAGCAGGGGCTGTTTCTCGTAAGAAACAGGTTGTGCCACAATTAACCGAAAGTTTTAATGCTTAATCATCAAAAAATGAGTAGTGGCCCTACTCATTTTTTATTTTATTTTCAGCATCAAGCTGAGGAAATAGGGAGCGCCAATCATGGCCACGAGAAGCCCTGTTGGAATGCCCAAGCCAACCAGAAAAATTCGTCCGATGCTATCAGACAAGAGGAGAATGAGCATGCCCATGATGAGGGCAGCGGGGATACTGATGAGGTGATTATTGCCAAACAGTTTTCGCACACTATGTCCAGCAATAAGGCCGACAAAGGTAATATTACCCACTAGAATAACACTAATGGCAGAAAGAGCTGTTGCTAAAAAAAGAATGATGAGTCGTTCTTTTTTTAGATTGAGTCCCAAGGCAGTAGCAGTGTGTTCGTTGAGGGTCATAATATTGAGTGAGGTGTATTGACTGTAGGCCAGGAGCCAGAGGAGGATAAGCAGTGGGCTGGTAATGGTCAAAATAGCCCAATTATCCCCATTGATTTGTCCACTGAGCCAGCGACTGATGTAGTCAACCTTATAGCGGTCAATATGGCCAACCAGAGTCACGGTTAGACTAGCCATCATGGTAGAAAGTCCGACTCCTGAGATAATCAAACGATTGGGATTAATGCTATGATTTTTCTTATAGGCTAGGAGATAGACGATTAAAACGGTCAGAAATCCCCCTAACATAGCCACTAAAGGGAGTAGACCAGTGTGGATACCTTGGCTAAGGTAACCTGTTGCCAAAAAGAAGGATAGAACGAATCCGGCTCCCGTATTAATGCCTAAAATTCCGGAATCAGCCAGGGGATTTTGGGTAAGGGTTTGTAAGAGTAGGCCAGACAAAGCCAATGAGCCACCACCCAACAAACAGGCTAATAAGCGAGGAAGTCGGATGGTCAGTAAGATAAGTTGTGCCTGATCAAAATGAGTCAAAAGTTCAAAAATGTTGGCCTGATAACTACCTAAAACGAAAGACAGAAGAGCTCCTAGTAAGAGACTGATGATGAGGTAAAGGAATTTTTTAGTGTTGGTCATAGGTCTGTCCCCTCCTCACTAAAAATAAGAAACAAGGTAGGCCGAGGAGGCTGACCATTGCATTGAGGGAGGTTTCATAAGGAGAATTAATGAGTCGCCCACCTAGGTCAATCCAAACCATGAAACCAGCTCCGAGAAGCATGCTCAGAGGGAGAAGGTAGCGGTAATTATTGGCAACCACCAACCTGACGAGATGTGGGATTAATAGGCCAATAAAGGCTAGGTTTCCTACCAAGGCAATGCTTGAAGCAGACAAAATGAGGACGATTCCTAGCAATAACAATCGTGTTTTTTGGGTATTTTGACCTAAAGCAATGCTGATGGTGCTATCCAGACTGAGGATGGTTAATTGATGACTCATGAGTTGGGCGATAGCCAAACCAATTAAAATGAAAGGTGCGATAACGTGTAGCATTGTCCAGTTGGTTCCAATGAGGCCTCCAGATTGCCACCCGATGATGGTGGTCGATAACTTGTTGGTGATGGTAATGGCTTGACCTATGGCAGAAAAAAGGGTGGTGACCATTGCTCCGGAAAGGATAAGGGCCAACTGGGGGTTACTGGTCTTGTTGTGGTAAGTAAAGGCAAAGACTAAGCTGGCGGCAAAACTAGCCCCCACAAGGCAGAGGAACAAGATGAGAAGGTAGTGTAGTTCTTTGGCGAAACTGTAGCCGATTACCAGAGCCAGGCTGGCCCCGGCATTGATGCCCAATAGCCCGGGGTCGGCAATATTATTTTTAGTAATGCCTTGCATCATGGCTCCAGCACAAGAGAGCCCAGCGCCCACAAGACCTGCTGCGAGTAAACGGGGTAATCGAGTGTCGATGATGACATTCTGTAGGTCACTTTCAAGCTCAGGTCTGGCTAGGGTGCTTAATAGATCGTGATGGGAATAAGTGATGGCGCCAAAGCGTAAACTAGCATAGGTCCCAGCTAGTAGGCCGATAAGGCTGATGAAAAAAACAAGCCAAAAATATTTCGGCTTTGTTTGAAGGTAAGGTTCTGTTTTAGACATAGAAAATTTCCTATTTAGTGGTTGCAAGTAGAGCATCTTCTAAAATCTTTAACTGATAATCTAAGGCTTTAGGATCATTAAAGTAGAAAGCCTCTGCTTGGACATTGAGCACACGCTTGTTTTGGACAGCTGGCAAACTTTGCCAAATATCACTCTCGTAGAGGGATGAGGTAGTTGTCTTCTTATCTGTTGCGACAATGGCGTAGTCACCAACATAATCAGGGAGAACTTCTTTTGAAATAGATAGGTAACCCTTTGGAAAGACCTCATCTTGAACTTTTTTAGGGGCTTGGAACCCAAGAGCTTGGTAAATAATTTCTCCACCACGGCCCCAGTTATTGCCAAATAAATAGATTTCTTTTTCTGTTAAGCCCATAACTGTAAAGGTTTTGTCGGAACCCAAGGCTTGCTCTAGCTTTGCTTTGCTAGCTTGTACCTTATCCTGCCAAGCATCTAGCCAGTTTTTTGCTTCTTTTTCTTTTTTAAAGACTTTACCAAAATCGGTCAAAACTTGGAGATAATCATGTTTGCCATATTCAACAGCAATAACAGGGGCAATTGTTGCCAATTGTTCTAGGTTTTCTTCAGTAGAACCAGCGATGATGAGGTCTGGTTTGGTTGCTGCTAGGGCTTCCAAGTCAGTTGGCATTACTTGTTTGGCTTGGATTAGTTCTTTTTCTAAAATAGGATTATCCTTGTCGTAGGAAGTTGCAGCAACGATAGTTAAGCCTAGTTGGAGTAGATAGCCAGTATAGCTGGCACTCATACTAGCCACTCGTTTAGGAGCTTGGGGAATATCGCCATAATAGCTAAATCCCTCAATTTGAGGCAGTTGACGGCTTTGAGTCGAGCTTGTCGACTTGCTCTTTCCACAAGCAACTAAGAAAATACTAGCCAAGCATAGGAATAGGATGAAAAATCTTTTTTTCATGGGTGTCTCCTTATGATTTTAATAATTGATAGCCTAAAATAAGAGGTTTTTGTGTCACAGGGTCTGGAACCAAATGAGCATCTATGTTAAAGACATGTTGTAAGACAGGATGAGATAGCACCTGCTGGCTACTTCCTTCTTGGTAGATTTGGCCTTCTTTCATGCTGATAACATGATCAGCGAACCGTGACACCTGATTGAGATCATGTAGGACCATGACAATGGTTTTTTGCTGCTCTTTGTTCAATTGTTGAAGCAGTTCTAGAATTTCCAATTGGTGATTAAGGTCCAAGTAAGTGGTCGGCTCATCAAGAAAAATGGTTTGAGTATCTTGAGCGAGGGCCATAGCTAACCAAACACGTTGACGTTGCCCTCCGGACAGGCGTTCTAGAGGGGAATTGGCGAGCGAGGTGACTTCGGTCATTTCCATAGCCCAGTGAATTTTATCGCGATCCTGTTTGCTCAAGCCCCCCAAATATCTTTGATGAGGGAAACGCCCATAAGATACTAGCTCATAGACAGAAGTGCCCGGAACTGCCTCTAAAATTTGTGGTAAAAGGGTTAGGTGCTGGGCGATAGTCTTAGTCGGGAGAGCTGAAATAGGCTGTCCGTCAAGAAAAATGTCACCAGAGTCAATGGGGATGATTCGGGCAAGTGACTTAAGTAAGGTTGATTTACCGCAACCATTAGGGCCGATCAGGCAAGTGATTTTTTGATCTGGTATGCTGGTTGACAGATTGTTAAGGATTGTCTTGCCGTGATAAGCCAGGCGGATCTGTTTCGCCTCAATCTGTGACATCGTTTCCAACCTCCTTTTGTTCTCATTATAGCATAAATTTAACTTAAAAAAAGCCAAGACTGGCATTTTGAAACATATTGGAATCATTATTGATTATTAGACTTGACAAGATTGGCTTGTTGAGGAAGTTTGGATTTTCTTCATCAAAAAAGAGCGAGAAAAACCTATAGAGGTAGGCTTTCTCACTCGGGGGGGTTAAAGGTATTTTTGAGCAATTAGGACATCGCCAGCATAGTCAGTTCGTTGCCCTTGGACAATTTGAAAGGCGTCAGCCCCCTTGCCGGCGATAATCACGGCATCCTCAGCTTGTTTTGTTAGGCTTAAAGCGGTTTGGATAGCTTCTTCGCGCTTGATCATGATCGTCACTTGTCGGTTGATGTGGTTGGCGATTTCCTGACAGATAGCTGCGGGATCTTCAAAATTAGGATCGTCCTCTGTCAAGATAACTTTGAGATCGGGATAGGCATTGATCACCTGGCCAAAATCAGCTCGTCGACTTTCCCCCTTATTACCTGGTGCCCCTAAAACGAGGATTAGTTGCCCTGTTTGGTGCTTTTGAACAACACCAATTAGTTTCTCCAAACTATCTTGGTTATGGGCATAATCCACAAAGACTTTAGCCCCATTTTTTTGAGTTAGAACTTCCATTCGACCTGGGACCCTTGTTTTGGCAATCCCTGTTTGGATATCGGCCAGTGAAGCCCCAAGACGTAAACAAGCAAGACCGGCAGCTAGAGCATTTTCCTGGTTGAAATCCCCTAGCAGTTGACAGTCATATGTTCCAGCTAGTTTTCCTGTGACGTCAAAGGAGAAGGCCTGGCTATTTTGGATACGGTTATCGCTATTGTTACCGTAGAAATCATGGGGAATATCTTTTACCTGTTCCTTTAATAGGTCGAAATGATTCATTTGACTATTGATAATGACGGCCTTACTATGGTCAAGGAGGAGGCGTTTGTGGTAGAAATAGTCTTCAAACGTTGGATGTTCAATTGGCCCGATATGGTCAGGACTGATATTGAGAAAAACACCAACATCAAAGGTGAGACCGTAGACCCGATTGACCAGATAGGCTTGACTAGAGACTTCCATGATGAGATGAGTCATGCCATTGTCTACGGCCTGGGCCATCATGGCGAATAGGTCCAAGCTTTCAGGGGTGCTGAGACTGGATTTAAAAAAAGTCTTCCCATCTAGTGTGGTGTTCATGGTTGAAAGCATAGCCACTTGATGTTGTTGAGATAGGATAGAGAAAGCCAGATAGGCAGCTGTTGTTTTTCCCTTGGTTCCTGTAAAGGCTAGCAGTTTTAGTTTTTTTTGTGGGTGATGGTAAAAGGCCATGGCAATCAAGCTGAGAGCCCGTTTGACATCATTGACCAGGATTGCCGGAATCCCCACCTCATAGTCTTGTTCGGCCACGTAAAAGGGTAGGCCAGCTAGCACAGCTTGTTCCAGAAATTCTTTTTTAAAATTTAAACCTTTGATAAAAAAGAGGGTTTGCTCGTCAACCTGTCGACTATCATAGCTGAGACGCTGGAAACTAAAATCTTGCTTCCAATCCCAAAAGTAGCCATCGTCGGACATGATTTCACGGAAATTATTGTCTTCTTTAAGGATATCTAATAATCGTTTTAAAGTTATCATACAGTCTATTTTAAACTTAAAGTTCTTATTTTACAAGTCACAAGGAAAAGTTTATAATAAAATTCTAGAACACTTTGAAAGAATGAGTTATGAGCAAGGAAAAACAACCATTAACGCAGCAAGAACAGCTGGTGCAAGGGACAGCCTGGCTAACGGCCGGCAATTTTATTAGTCGCTTATTGGGAGCGCTTTATATCATTCCTTGGTATGCTTGGATGGGCCAGTATGCTCCTCAAGCCAATGCCCTTTTTGGAATGGGCTATGAAATTTACGCTCTCTTTTTACTGATTTCTACGGTCGGAATACCGATTGCGGTTGCTAAGCAGATTGCCAAGTATAACACCTTAGACCAAATGGATTTGAGTTTTTATCTGGTGCGTAAGGTGTTACAGTTCATGCTGATTTTGGGGTTAATCTTTGCGACCTTGATGTACGGTCTGGCTCCTTTATTTTCGGAGATGAGCGGTAGTGGTCAGGAATTGATTCCGGTAATGCGGAGTCTCACCTTAGCAGTTTTGGTCTTCCCTGCCATGAGCGTCTTACGAGGGTTTTTTCAAGGCTTTAATAAATTGTATCCTAGTGCGGTCAGCCAAGTAGCCGAGCAGCTGATTCGGGTTATTTGGATGCTATTAACTGCTTTTTTTATCATGAAAATGGGCTCAGGGGATTATGTTGAAGCGGTAACCCAATCTACTTTTGCAGCCTTTATCGGCATGTTGGCCAGTTTTGCTGTTCTCTTTTATTTCCTCTGGCGGGAGCACTTGCTGACTCCTCTGTTTACAGCTCAGCCGACTCATCTGACTGTTTCAACAAAGGACTTGCTTTGGGAAACGATAAAGGAAGCCATTCCATTTATTGTGATGGGATCAGCCATTCAAATCTTTCGATTGATTGATCAGGTAACCTATATCAATGCCATGTCCTATTTTACAGATTATTCGAACGAGGACTTGAAGGTCCAATTTGCCTACTTTGCTTCAAATCCTGGGAAATTAACCATGATTATTGTTGCCGTGGCTAGTTCTATCAGCGCCACCTCCATTCCCCTTCTGACGGAAAGTTTTATTAAGAAAAATCGCAAAGAGACAGCCGGGTTGGTTATCAATAACATCGTGATTCTTATGTTATTTATTTTCCCGGCCATCATTGGGGCGATTGTTTTGGCAGAACCTCTCTATACTGTTTTTTACGGGCAATCAGATGCACTGTCCTTGGGTCTGTTTGTTGCTTCCCTGTTACAAACGGTCATTTTATCCCTTTATACAGTGCTGTCTCCTATCTTGCAAGCCTTTTTTGAAACGCGTCGGTCTATCATGTATTTTGTTTATGGTTTACTGGTCAAAATCGCTTTACAGTTGCCTTTTATTTACCTATTCCATGCCTATGGCCCCATCTGGTCAACGGCGGTAGGTTTATTGGTGCCGATTGTACTGAGTTACTACCGTATCCAAAACGTCACCTCTTTTAATCGTCAATTGGTCATGAAACAGATTAGCTTGATTCAGTTATTAACCTTGGGGATGTTCCTGGTCATTGCCCCAGTTACCATTGCTCTGTACCTATTTTTCCCACCGGCAAGTCGCTGGTCAAGTCTCCTTTATGTTGTTTTGGTGGGTAGTTTGGGAGTGGCAGTTTATGGTTATTTGGCCTTGAAGACCCGTCTTTTGGATAAGATGATTGGCAAAAAAGCTGAGAATCTTCGACAAAAAATGAAAATTAATTAATGAAAATGGCTGGTCAACCTCATTGGGTTGGTCAGTTTTTTATTTGACAAAAGCATGACCTGGGAGGGGATTTTTTAATCAGAATCTGCTATAATAGAAAAAAATAAAAAAGGTGGTTATTATGGGAAACTTTCAAGTGATTTCACATCCATTGATTCAGCATAAATTGTCGATTCTTCGTCGGACAACAACATCAACTAAGGATTTTCGTGAACTAGTCAATGAAATTGCCATGTTGATGGGCTACGAGGTCTCTCGTGATTTACCACTGGAAGATGTGGAAATTGAGACACCAATTACCAAGACCGTGCAAAAGCAGCTAGCTGGGAAAAAACTGGCTATCGTTCCCATCTTGCGGGCTGGTATCGGTATGGTTGATGGTTTACTTAGCCTAGTGCCAGCAGCCAAGGTTGGTCATATCGGTATGTACCGTGACGAGGAAACCTTTGAGCCAGTTGAATATTTGGTTAAGTTGCCAGAAGATATTGACCAACGTCAAATTTTCCTGGTTGACCCCATGTTAGCAACGGGAGGGTCAGCGATTTTAGCTGTGGATTCTTTGAAAAAACGCGGCGCAACCAATATTAAATTTGTCTGCTTGGTGGCAGCACCAGAAGGGGTTGAAAAACTACAAGCAGCTCATCCAGATATTGACATTTATACCGCTGCACTTGATGAGAAACTTAATGATCAAGGCTACATTGTCCCAGGTTTAGGCGATGCCGGTGACCGCCTATTTGGCACTAAATAAAGATAAAGGAGAGCTGAAACGGTGGTTTCAGTCTTTCCTTTTTGTCACTTGCTAGTAAATCTTTGACCTTTTTTGACTAAAAGGCTATAATAGGATTATCATTTAAGCTAAGAAAAGGAGAATTCCAGAATGATTCCAGTAGTTATTGAACAAACCAGTCGTGGCGAACGTTCTTATGATATTTATTCACGTCTGTTGAAAGACCGCATTATCATGTTGACCGGTCCTGTTGAGGACAATATGGCCAACTCAGTTATTGCCCAGCTGCTATTTTTAGATGCCCAGGATAATACCAAGGACATTTATTTGTATGTTAATACGCCAGGAGGATCTGTTTCAGCAGGTCTTGCTATTGTTGATACGATGAACTTTATCAAGTCAGATGTTCAAACCATTGTCATGGGGATGGCAGCCTCTATGGGAACTATTATCGCATCTAGTGGTACCAAGGGTAAACGTTTCATGTTGCCAAATGCCGAATACATGATTCACCAGCCAATGGGTGGTACAGGTGGCGGAACCCAGCAGACTGATATGGCCATTGCAGCAGAGCATCTCTTGAAAACACGGGAAAACCTTGAACGTATCTTGGCAGAAAACTCAGGCCAACCCGTTGAAAAAATTCATCAAGATGCCGAGCGTGACCGTTGGCTATCTGCTCAAGAAACCTTAGAATATGGTTTCATTGATGAAATTATGGCCAATAATGTGCTACAATAAAATAGAGGTAAGGGATGAAAAGGGTAGTCCGCTAGTGGCCGGTCTTTTCATCCTTATTTTATTGAATAGGAGAAAAAAATGTTCCAAAAGCAAAAACGACAAGGGCTTATTATTTACCTTTACTACAATAGGGATGCGAAAAAATTGGAAACCTATGGAGATTTAATTTATCATTCTAAAAAAATGAAATATGTCCTCCTTTATCTGAATCAGGAGCGCGTGTCTGATATTGGGCAGCAGCTTCAACAACTTAAATTTGTCAAACACGTCCAAGAGTCATATTTAGAGGAAATTGATAGCAATTTTGTAGGCAATTTAAGCAATTGAAAGCGTTTTTGCTAAAAATTCTAAAAAATTTGAAAAAAGGGTTGACAATTATTAGACAATTCAGTATTATATAAAACATAGCAATTAAGAAAATTCCTAAGGAGAAAAATATGAAGAAAAAGTTTGCGTTAGCAACTCTTGCTTTTGTTAGTACAGCTGTCTTGGCAGCTTGTGGAGCAGCTCCAGGCGGTTCAGCTGGCTCAACGGGTAATGAAGTTGGCGAAACGGTAAAAATCGGTTATAACTTTGAGCTATCAGGAGCAGTTGCTGCCTATGGTAACGCTGAGAAAAATGGTGCTGATTTGGCTGTTGAAACTATTAACGCTGCTGGCGGTGTTGATGGTAAAAAATTGGAAGTGGTATCAAAAGACAATAAATCAGATACGACTGAGGCAGCCAACGTGGCAACTAGTTTGACAACCCAAGATAAGGTTGTGGCAACAATCGGACCGGCAACATCATCGAATACGGCAGCTGTGGTCAATATGGCTCAACAAGCAGCAGTACCATTGGTAACGCCTTCTGGTACTTTGGATAGCTTGACCTTAGACAACTCTGGTAAGGTTCAAGACTACGTTTTCCGTGCAACCTTTGTTGATAGCTTCCAAGGAGCAATCTTGTCACAGTATGCGACAGATAATTTGAAAGCTAAGAAAGTTGTTCTTTTCTACGATAATGCTAGCGACTATGCTAAGGCAGTAGCAGAGCAATTCAAGAAAACTTACAAGGGTGAAGTTGTTGCGGAAGAAACCTTTGCTTCTGGGGACAAAGACTTCCAAGCAGCTCTGACTAAGGTAAAAGATAAGGACTTTGATGCTCTTGTAGTGCCAGGTTACTATACTGAAACTGGTTTGCTGACAAAACAAGCGCGTGAAATGGGGATTGATAAACCAATCCTTGGTCCTGACGGATTCAACGACCCACAATTCGTTGAAACGGCAGGTGCAGCAAACACTAACAATGTTTACTACGTATCAGGTTATTCAACATCAACTAGCTTGACATCTAAGTCTGCAGACTTCGTTAAGGCGTACAAGGCTAAATACGGTGAAGAGCCAAACATGTTTGCAGCCCTTGCTTATGACTCAGTTTACATGGTTGCAGAAGCTGCTAAGGGAGCAAAAACATCTAAAGATGTAGCAACTAACCTTGCTAGCTTGAAGGACTTCGAAGGTGTGACTGGTAAATTTACTGTTGATGCTAACCATAACCCAGAGAAATCAGCTCTTGTTGTTAGCTTGAAAGATGGTAAGGAAGATTCAGCAACTCCAGTTGAAGTGAAATAATTGGCTTGACTATTTAGTTAGTCTGAATTAAAATATCATAAGTGGAAGAAATCTTTCTTCCACTTATTCATTATTATTGATAGAAAGTTTGGTGACTTTATGCTTCAGCAACTTGTCAATGGGTTGATTTTGGGGAGTGTCTATGCCCTCATCGCCCTAGGCTATACCATGGTTTATGGTATCATCAAGTTGATCAACTTTGCCCACGGTGACCTTTACATGATGGGTGCCTTTATTGGCTATTATTTGATCTCTACATTTCAGATGAATTTCTTTGTCGCCCTTTTGTTGACAATGGTTTTGACAGCTGCCTTAGGTGTCTTGATTGAATTTTTAGCCTATCGTCCGCTCCGCAATTCGACACGGATTGCAGCCTTGATTACGGCTATCGGTGTGTCCTTCCTGTTGGAATATGGCATGGTCTATTTGGTTGGTGCCAACACGCGTGCCTTTCCGCAAGCTCTAGAGACGGTCAAGTATACTTTGGGTCCAATTAGCATTACTAATGTTCAATTGACCATTTTGGCTGTATCGGTAACCTTGATGGTGGCCCTACAATTTATCGTTAAGAAAACCAAGATGGGGAAAGCCATGCGCGCGGTTTCAGTTGATAGCGATGCGGCTCAGCTGATGGGAATCAACGTGAACTCAACCATTAGTTTCACGTTTGCACTGGGTTCTGCCCTGGCAGGTGCAGCGGGTGTGCTAATCGGTTTGTACTACAATTCGATTGATCCTTTGATGGGGATGACACCAGGGATTAAGGCCTTTGTCGCAGCCGTTTTGGGTGGTATTGGTATCATCCCAGGTGCCGCTCTCGGAGGTTTCATCATTGGTCTTTTGGAAACATTCTCTGTCTCAATCGGTCTCTCAAGTTTCCGTGACGCGGTTGTCTATATCATCTTGATTGTTATTCTTCTGGTTAGACCAGCAGGAATTCTCGGTAAAAACGTGAAGGAGAAGGTGTAAGCATGAAAAATCTAAAAGTAAATGCTATCTGGTTTGCCTTTATCGCGTCAATCTTTGTTGTCCTATCTCTGTTGATTTCATCAGGTTTATTAGGCATTTATTACGTCCAAATTTTGATGGGAATTGGCATTAGCATGATTATGGCTTTGGGAACCAACTTGATTCTTGGTTTCTCAGGTCAATTTCCTTTGGGACAGGCAGGATTTATGGCGGTTGGTGCTTATGCGACAGCCATCATGACAAAAAGCTTGCCAACTTATGCCGGCTTCTACCTTTCAATGTTGGTCGGTGCCGTAATTGCAGCTTTGGTTGCCTTAGTTGTCGGCATTCCCACCCTACGCTTGAAAGGGGACTACTTGGCCATTGCTACTTTGGGTGTATCTGAGGTCATCCGTATGGTAATCATCAATGGCGGTAACTTGACCAATGGAGCCGCAGGTTTGACAGGGATTTTACAATACACTACTTGGCCAATTGTTTTCTTCTTTGTTGTTTTGATTGTTATTTTGGTGTTAAACTACCTGCGTAGCCCAATGGGACGTGAAGTTATTGCTGTACGTGAGGATGAAATTGCTGCAGAATCCATGGGAGTTAACACCACCAAAGCTAAGGTTTTAACCTTTGTGATTGCAGCCATTATGGCTAGTGTGGCTGGCTCACTCTACGTTGGTTATCTCGGAACTGCTGTCCCAAAAGACTTTACGATTCTGCGTTCGATTGATTATCTCATCGTTGCGGTTTTAGGTGGTCTTGGTTCGGTAACTGGTACAGTTGTTGCTGCGGTAGTCTTGGGTGTTTTGAACATGTTTCTACAAAATTTCTCAGACCTACGCATGATTATTTATTCGCTAGCCTTGATTTTAGTGATGGTCTTCCGTCCAGGAGGGCTCTTGGGAACAAAAGAACTCATGCTATCTAAATTTTTCGCAAAAGGTAAGGAGGGCAAAAACTAATGGCACTTCTTGAAGTAAAAAATCTGACAAAAAATTTCGGTGGCTTGACTGCTGTTGGTGATGTCACCATGGAATTGAACCAAGGGGAACTGGTTGGTTTGATTGGGCCAAACGGTGCAGGGAAAACGACCCTATTTAATCTGCTAACAGGGGTTTATGAGCCAAGTGAAGGAACGGTTAGCCTGGCAGGAACAGTTCTTAATGGGAAGACACCTTATGCCATTGCTTCGCTAGGGTTGTCGCGGACCTTCCAAAATATCCGTCTTTTTAAGAATATGACGGTTTTAGAAAATGTTTTGGTGGGCATGGGCAATACGCGTAAATCAAATCTATTAGCTTCCTTTCTACGCTTACCAAAATTTTATACCAACGAAGAAGAATTGAAGGCTAAGGCCTTGGAGCTATTAGCCATCTTTGAATTAGATAAGGATGCGGATACTTTGGCTAAAAACCTGCCTTACGGTCAACAACGTCGTTTGGAGATTGTCCGTGCCTTGGCAACAAATCCAAAGATTCTTTTCCTTGATGAGCCGGCTGCTGGAATGAACCCACAGGAAACGGCTGAATTGACAGGCTTGATTCGTAAGATTAAGGAAGAATTCGGTATTACCATTATCTTGATTGAACATGATATGAGTCTGGTCATGGAAGTTACTGAGCGGATTTATGTGTTGGAGTATGGTCGTTTGATTGCCCATGGCACACCAGAAGAAATCAAAAACAATAAACGAGTAATTGAAGCCTACCTAGGAGGTGACGCCTAATGTCTATGTTAAAAGTTGATAACTTGTCAGTCAGCTACGGTGTTATCGAGGCTGTCAAAAATGTGAGTTTTGAAGTTAACGAGGGGGAAGTGGTGACCCTGATTGGTGCCAATGGAGCGGGTAAAACCTCTATCCTGCGGACCATTTCAGGTCTGGTTCGTCCAACTAGCGGGACAATTACTTTCTTGGGCAATGAAATCCAAAAAGTTCCTGCTCGTAAAATCGTGGCTGATGGCTTGTCACAGGTTCCAGAAGGTCGCCATGTCTTTTCAGGCTTGACCGTTTTGGAAAATCTGGAGATGGGTGCCTTCTTGAAAAATAACCGCGAAGAAAACCAGGCCAATCTGAAAAAGATTTTTGCGCGTTTCCCACGCTTGGAAGAGCGGAAAAATCAAGATGCAGCAACCCTTTCTGGTGGTGAGCAGCAGATGTTGGCCATGGGGCGTGCCCTCATGAGCCAACCTAAGTTACTCCTCTTGGACGAGCCATCTATGGGTTTGGCGCCGATTTTCATCCAGGAAATCTTTGACATTATTCAGGATATTCAACGTCAAGGAACGACAGTTCTTTTGATTGAGCAGAATGCCAATAAAGCTCTGTCCATTGCTAACCGCGGTTATGTATTGGAAACAGGTAAGGTGGTATTATCAGGAACTGGTCAAGAGCTTTTGGCTTCTGATGAGGTCCGTAAGGCCTATCTTGGTGGCTAATCCTAGAATCTCTGACTAAATAGTCGGAGATTTTTTAAAAACAAGGAAATCGCTTTCCATTTATGGTATAATAAGATTAGAAAAGAAGAGATGGAGGTTTGCTGATGGCAGTTAAAGATTTTATGACAAAAAAAGTAGTGTATATTTCACCAGATACAAGTGTTGCCCATGCTGCTGATTTGATGAAAGAACAAGGGTTACGCCGCTTGCCGGTCATTGAAAATGACCGCTTGATTGGCTTGGTAACGGCAGGAACCATGGCAGAAGCGACTCCTTCTAAGGCAACCAGTCTATCCATTTATGAGATGAATTATTTACTCAATAAGACCAAGGTTAGGGAAGTTATGATAAAGGATGTTATTACGATTTCGCCTTATGCCAATCTAGAAGATGCTATTTATGTGATGATGACCAACAAGATTGGTGTTCTTCCGGTAGCAGAAAATGGAGTTATGTCAGGTATTATCACTGACCGCGATGTTTTCAGAACTTTCCTAAAGGTTTCAGGCTATGGCGAAGAAGGGATCCGCGTTCGGTTGTTCTTGAAAGATGAGGCAGGTGCTTTTGAAAAAGTGGTCAAAATTTTTGCCGATGATCAGGTTAACATTCGTAGTGTCGTTGTTAATAAGGAAAATGATGACAAGGTTGTGGTTGAGGTTCAGCTAGAGGGAGGTCTGAATATCGATGATTTACAAGCTCATTTGCAAGAGCAAGGTGTTCATGTTGACAGCATCAGCCAAACCCAAGTTAAAGTCTTATAAGAAGCAAATCTAGAAGTTGGCAGTTTTAAACTGCCGACTTTTTTGTTGATTGGTAAATCAGTGTTTTTTTCGAAAAAATTTGATAAAATAGATGTATTAGATAAAGCAAGGAGAGGCTATGGTAAAGGGAAGGTTGGTATCTGTAGAGGGGCCAGATGGTGCAGGGAAAACCTCGGTTTTAGAGGCATTGTTGCCGAAATTGAAGGAGCAATTAGGAGAAGAGGGTGTTTTAGTGACGCGTGAGCCTGGCGGGATTGCGATTTCTGAAAAAATTCGAGAGATTATCCTGGATGTCAATCATACGTCAATGGATGCTAAAACTGAGTTGTTGCTTTATATCGCCGCTCGTCGCCAACACATGGTTGAAAAAATACTGCCGGCTTTAGAAAAAGGCCAGTTAGTCTTGTTGGATCGTTTTATTGACAGTTCGGTTGCTTATCAAGGTTATGGCCGAGGTTTAGATATTGCTGAAATTGGCTGGCTCAATGATTATGCGACCGATGGCTATCAGCCGGATAAAACCTTGTATTTTGACGTCCCGTCGGAAATTGGTCTAGCTCGTATTCAGGAAAGCGGTCAGCGTGAGGTCAATCGTCTGGATTTAGAAACATTAGAACTTCACCAGCGTGTCCGTCAGGGTTATCAGGCTTTGGCCCAGCAACATACTGATCGGATTGTTGTGATTGATGCCAATCAAGACTTAAGTCAGGTAGTGGCCGAGGCGGAAAGTCAGCTTAAACAACTTTTACAGGACCTATCATGATGGATTTGGAACAGGTACAAGCAAAGATATACAGTGATTTTTGTCAGGTGTTGTCGTCAGGACGTTTGAGTCACGCTTATCTTTTTGATGGTTATTTTGGTAGTTTTGAATTGGCTCTCTTTTTAGCCCAAAGTCGCTTTTGCTTAAAGCTGGAGCAGGGGCTTCCTTGTGGAGATTGTCGCTCCTGTCGTCTGATTCAGGCCGGGGACTTTTCTGATGTCCATGTGATTCGCCCGACAGGTCAGGTTTTGAAAACGGAACTGATTCGTGATGCTTTACGTGAATCTTCCCAGTCAGGTTTTGAAAGTAATCGTCAAGTCTTTATCATTTGTGATGCTGAAAAGATGCACCCTAATGCGAGTAACCGTCTCTTGAAGGTCATTGAAGAGCCGCCGGCAGATTTGACGATTTTCCTCCTAACCAGTGATAGCAGCAAGGTTTTGCCTACAATCAGGAGTCGTTGTCAACTGGTTTCTTTCATGAAGAATGAGACCTATTTGATGGAGTTACTACTTGGTCAGGGCTTATTAAAGAATCAGGCCGAGGCGGTGTCTCATTTGGCAAAAACGATAGATGAGGCGATGAGCATGGCCAAGAATACGAGATTATTGGACCAAATTCGCGGATGGGAAAATTTCGTTGATAAGCTAATGACCCAGCCAGAACAGGCCTTTCTAGAATCTGCCCGTCTGGCTAACCTTTGCTTAGAAAAAACAGAGCAGGAACAGGGGTTAGCCCTTTTGACCGTTTTGTTAGCCAAAAGAAAAAAAGAAAAGCAGGCCAGAGATTATTTGACCAAGTTGCATGTCGCTTATGGCATGTGGCGTAGCCATGTTAGTTTCCAAAGTGCCTTGGAATATATGATAATCAGTTGAGGAAAATATGGTAAAAAAAGAATTATTCGGTATTTTTGATGGGGTTTCCCAAAATCTGATGTTAACATTAGCTGATGTAGAGGCCATGAAAAAGCAAGCTCAGGCTTTAGCAGAGGAAAATGCTCGCCTCCATTTAGAAAATAGTAAATTACGTGAGCGTTTAAACCAGCTTGCTAAGGGGCGTCATCAGACCAGTGAAGAGGTGCAAAATACCCTACGAAAAACCTATGAAGATGGTTTTCATGTTTGTATCGACCTTTACGGTCAACGCCGTGATCTAGGAGAATGCCTCTTCTGTGATGAACAAATAGAAAGAAAAGCATAGTGAAAATTCAAAAGAGTTTTAAGGGAGAAGAAAAATCGGGTAAGCTCTACCTGGTTCCAACTCCCATTGGTAATCTCCAAGATATCAGCCTGCGGGCTCTTGAGGTGTTGAAAGCAGTTGATGTTATCTGCGCGGAGGATACGCGTAATACGGGCCAACTATTAAAACATTTTTCTATTCCAGGTCGCCAAGTGAGCTTCCATGAACATAATGCTCGTGAAAAAATCCCAGGTCTGTTGGCTCTTCTGGAAGCTGGTCAATCAATCGCTCAAGTATCCGATGCGGGAATGCCGAGCATTTCTGATCCAGGACATGATTTGGTATTGGCAGCTATCGAGAAGGACATTCCCGTTATTGCTTTGCCGGGACCATCGGCAGGTTTGACTGGTTTGATTGCGAGTGGACTGTTGCCGCAACCTCATGTTTTTTATGGTTTTTTACCTCGTAAAAAAGGTCAGCAGCGTGCTTTTTTTGAAAGCAAGAAAGACTATCCGGAAACACAAATTTATTACGAGTCCCCTTATAGGCTTGTGGATACGTTAACCAATATCAAGGAAGTCTATGGAAATCGGCAGGTAGTTTTAGTTAGGGAATTGACAAAACTTTATGAGGAATACCAACGCGGTTATTGTGAAGAGATTATCGCCCATCTAGAATCTAACCCAGTTAAAGGAGAATGTCTCCTTCTCGTTGCGGGCGCTCAATCCTCTCGACCGTCAACTGAGGTGATTGATCCTCTAGAGTTGGTAGAAGAACTGATTGCTCAAGGTGAAAAAACCAATCATGCCATCAAAAAAATTGCCAAAACCTATGGTCTTAACCGACAGGAATTGTATCATAGTTACCATGGTTTAGATAGTGAGGTTGATTGATGACTGAACGTTTTGTTGAATTTCGTTTATTTTCTTCCTTATCGGTATTGGTAGATCGACAAACGAGGGTAGAATATTTCAAAACTGCCTGTTCAATGGTACCTATTCGAGATGTGGGAGGGAATTTTAAGCTCTCAGGTCTGCCTAAGCTAGGACAGAACTTGGATAGGGCGACCAAACGATCTTATGCCAATCAACTTAAGGAACGTTTTACCAAGCAAAAACAGGGGCTAGGCCTATTTTCCCAATCCTATCTAGTGGTTGATCAGTTGACGACATTAGAGTATTATGCTTCAGGCTACCAGTTGGCCCCACTTGCTGATGGTAAAAAAGTTAAAAAATCAAAAAGAGGTAGACGGTGAAATGTTAACATTTTATGAATATCCTAAATGTTCGACCTGTCGGTCGGCTAAAAAAGAATTAGAAGAACTGGGGGTGGCATTTGTAGCCATTGATATTAAAGCTAATCCACCGCAAGTCAGTCAATTACAAGCCTGGTTGGCCAATCAAGATTTTCCAGTAAAAAAACTATTTAATACGAGTGGTAATTCTTACCGTCAATTAGGTTTGAAAGATAGATTTGACTCTTTGTCACAGGAAGAGTTGTTAGCTCATTTAGCTGAGGACGGCATGTTGATTAAACGTCCGATATTAGCCGATGGTGATCAGATTCTCCAAGTTGGCTATCGTACACCTTATAGCAATTTGACATTAAAATAAAACCTAGGTTTAACCTAGGTTTTTAATCAAGAGTAATTTCTAAAAGAATGGGAGTGTGATCTTGCCGGTCTCCGGATGAGATCATGTTTGACTGGGTAACTTGTTCTGCAATTCGATTGCTGACAAGCCAGTAATCAATTCTCCACCCTGTGTTGTTAATCTTACTAGTCTTGCTTCGTTGAGCCCACCAAGTGTATTGGTCAGGAATATTCCCGTGTAGGTGGCGGAAAGTATCAGTGAAGCCTTTGGCCAAAAGATTGGTAAAACCCAGTCGTTCTTCGTCAGTAAAGCCAGGGGAACGACGGTTACTACTTGGGTTAGCAAGGTCAATTTCATGATGGGCAACATTAAAATCACCAGTTGCTAAGACAGGCTTTTGCCGGTCTAGGTCAGCAAGGTATTCTGCGTATTTGGCATCCCAAACCTGTCGCTCTGCGAGACGTTTTAGACCATCGCCAGCATTTGGTGTGTAAACTTGAGTGATGAAAAAGTCTTCAAATTCAAGAGTGATGATTCGGCCCTCATCATCCATGGTTGAGGGAGCATCAATTTTGGGATAAGTGATGATTGGGTTAAGTGTTTTACGATAGAGGAACATAGTACCCGCATAGCCTTTACGAGCAGGTTCTTGAGAAGACCGCCAGACAATATGGTGGTCGGGGAAATAACCAGCTAGGAGTTCAAGGTGTTTTTTTGTTGGCCCCTTAGCAGAAAGCTTTGTCTCCTGAATGGCAATAACGTCTGCTTCCTGATTAACCAAGGTATCAAGAACAGTGCGCGAAAGTAGAGCACGAGCTGAGTCACTGGTCAGGGCTGCATTGAGGGAGTCAATGTTCCAAGAAATTAACTTCATGGGAAAATCCTTTCTTATAGTATATAACCATTAGTCTTTATTATATCAAAAATCTTTGTCATAGACTATGGAGACATGTTGATTGAGGATAAGTGCCGTTTAACATAGAAAAAACCTCAAAAAACTAGCCAAAGGAGTAGACAGAATAGATAAACTATGATAAGATATAAAAAGTTGACGGAAAGGTCACTAAGTTAATCGACCTAAAAGCTTGATAAAAATTTTCAAAAAAAGTGTAAAAAG
>NZ_VOHL01000006.1 GCF_007859195.1 Streptococcus cuniculipharyngis | reverse complement strand
TTTCTCCGGTACTTAGGTGTAAAAACTATATGATATTTGCACATCCATTTGGTATGTGATAAACTGTAACTGGTTTTAGCCATTTCTTTTTCCTCCTTTATCTAACCTGAACAATTAGATTATATCAAGAAAAAGAAATGGAAGCTCTAAGCCTGGGCAGCCACCAACATAGCTGGTGGTCTTCTTGTTTTTCTCTACGAGAAAAACTGGCTCGAAGCCATAAAACAAGAAAAGAACCCCTGATAAAATCAGTGGGTTCTTTTTCATATCTTCTTTTTAGTCAAACTTTCTAGTCTGTCACTTCCTCAAATTGGGAATTATAGAGGTCGGCATAGAAGCCTGATTGGGTCATGAGTTGGTCATGGTTACCTTGCTCAATGATGTTACCATCTTTCATGACTAAAATAAGATCGGCATTTTTAATGGTAGATAAACGATGGGCAATGACAAAGGAGGTCCGCCCTTCCATCAATTTATCCATGGCTCTTTGAATCAATTCCTCTGTCCGCGTATCTACCGATGAGGTCGCCTCATCTAAAATCAAGAGTGGCGCATTTTTCAACAAGGCACGTGCAATAGTCATCAATTGTTTTTGTCCAACAGACAAAGACACTGACTCATCCAAGACCGTTTGATATCCCTCAGGCAAGGTCATGATGAAATGATGGATTCCTACCGCTTTAGCTGCTGCAATCACTTCATCATCTGAAATTCCTCTCTGGTTATAAATCAGATTTTCTTTAATCGTTCCTTCAAATAACCAAGTATCTTGTAAAACCATTGAAAAGACTGAATGAACAGCTTCCCGTCTAAGGTCATTAATGTCTATGCCATCAATTTTAATGGCTCCCTGATTGATCTGATAGAATTTCATCAAGAGATTGACAATGGTGGTCTTACCGGCACCAGTCGGCCCAACAATGGCAATTTTTTGACCCGCTGTCACATCAACAGTGAAATCATGGATAATTGTCTTATCTGGAGCATAGCCAAAAGAAACATGGTCAAAGGATAGATCACCCCTAACCTGATTGAGTTCAGCTTGCTTAGCTGTCTCGTCCTCCATCTCTGTTTCAGCTAAAAATTCTAGAATACGCCCCAAGGAAGCCTTGGCCGATTGTAACTGACCACTGGCCTGAGCGATTTGAGAAAGGGGTTGAGAAAAAATACGGACATAACTCATAAAGGCAACAATGGTTCCAATAGTAATCTCGCCGTTAATCACCAAGCTCGCACCAACCACACAGACCATCACATAAGAGAAATTCCCAATAAATTGCATAAGAGGCATCATAATCCCTGAGAAAAATTGTGATTTCCACATGCTTTGATACAGCTTAGCATTAAGTTGGTCAAAACTTTGGGTCACTTCTGGGACTGCATGGTAACTGGTAACAACTTGATGTCCTGAATAGACCTCTTCTACAAAACTTGTCATCTTAGCAAGATTTTCCTGTTGGCGTTTAAAAAGGGGTTGGGATTTAGCCATGATAAAACCTGTCAAAAGATAACCGACTAGCACTGCTCCTAGAGCTGTCAAGGTCATCTTGACATCTGTTTTAACCATCATGATGATAACAGCAATCAACAAGACGAGAGATGATAAGAGTTGACCCAAACTTTGCGATAGGGATTGTGAGGTGGTATCCACATCATTGGTAACGCGAGACATGGTATCTCCTTGGGGATGACTATCAAAATAGGCCAAAGGCAGACGATTTATTTTTTCGGCGATTGCCAGGCGTAAACGCTTGGAGAATTCCTGAATCAGGCTAGCCATGATAAAGCCTTGGAGATAGTTAACTAACCAACCCAAAGCATAGAGGATCATGAGCTGACTGGCGATTTGTCCCACCTTAGTCGTATCAATCCCCTTGGTATTTCCTTGGGCAATCAAGGCTAAGCCATCTGTAATCACATCTGTAATCTCTTTCAGGCGGTCTGGACCAATGACGGTAATGGTACTAGCGACGATAGCTCCCACAACAGCAATCAAAAGAGGCAATCTAAATCCCTTGACATAGGGAGTGAGCTGCTGGATAAATGAAGATTTTCTTTTATTTGGCATCTACTAATTCCTCCTTGGATAATTGTGAATAAGCAATTTCTTGATAAACACTATTGTTTGCTAAGAGCTCCTGATGACGTCCCTGACCGACAACCTTCCCTTGATCCAAGACTAGAATTAAATCTGCATCCATAATCGTTGAAATACGTTGTGCAACAATCAACTTAGTCATGTCCTTAGTCTCCTTAGCAAGGGCTGACCGTAAAATGCGATCCGTCTTGTAATCCAAGGCAGAAAACGAATCATCAAAAATTAAAATATCGGGTTTGCGGGCTAAAGCACGCGCAATAGCTAGCCGCTGACGCTGCCCACCTGAGAAATTAGTTCCACCTTGGGCAACTTCTGTCTCTAAGCCCATCTCTTTGTCTTCAACAAAAGACTTCGCTTGAGCCAAATCCAAGGCTTGCCAAATGTCTTCCTCCGTCAAAGATTTAGTCGATTGACTTCCCAAGGTCATATTAGACCGAATTGTTCCACTAAATAAAACTGGTTTTTGGGGAATATAGCCAATCTTTTCAGCCAAATCCGCCTGTGAATAGTCTTTAATATTAAGACCATCCAAAAAAATTGCTCCCTGTGTCACATCGTAAAACCGTGGCAAGAGGTTGACCAGACTGGATTTACCAGAACCTGTTGAACCAATAAAGGCAATCGTTTGCCCTGCCTCAGCCGTAAAACTAACATCTTGAACAACAGCTTCAGCTGTTGGACTGTAACGGAAAGAAACATTGTCAAAAACCAGTTGTGGTTGAGCCTTTCTAGCCTGTTCAGCTCTGCTTTTTTCCACATAAGGAACAGAAGAAGCCAAGCTCAAGACTTGAGCAATCCGCCCTGCAGAAACCAAGGCTCGAGGCAAGATGAAAAAGACAGCAACCATCAGCATAAAGCTCATCACAACCTGCATAGCATAAGAGGAGAAAATAACCATGTCACTAAAGAGGTTTACCTTGTCGGCCAGAGCTGCTTCATTGATTAAACCTGCTCCTATCCAATAAACCATCAGGGTCAAACTACTAGCAATCAGGCTCAGACTAGGATTCATAATAGCCATGAGACGCCCTACAAAAAGATTGGTTT
This sequence comes from Streptococcus cuniculipharyngis, assembly GCF_007859195.1. GTDB lineage: Bacteria > Bacillota > Bacilli > Lactobacillales > Streptococcaceae > Streptococcus > Streptococcus cuniculipharyngis. The sequence goes on along the minus strand of NZ_VOHL01000006.1, from coordinate 75,240 downwards.
TGGTCACTTCTTGATTGGCTTGAAAAAATTTCTCGTCTTGGTAAGCCTCACCATTATAAGCCCGAACCACACGAATCCCTGAGAGGATTTCACGGGTAACACTGTTGAGACGGTCTGTCAATTTTTGCACCACGCGAATCTTTGGAAAGGCAAAAATCAATAACACGGCTAACATCAAAATCATGGCCGCCACAGCTGCTGCGGTAATCATTAACCATTCTTGGCTCTTGTCCATAATCTTGCCAATCGCCCAAAAAGCCATAATTGGCCCCCGAGTGACCACCTGCAAACCCATGGTGATCAAGACCTGAATATTGGTCAAATCGTTGGTCGTTCTGGTCAACAAACTAGGAATAGAAAAGGTCTTAATTTCCTTCTGGGAATAGGTCATTACCTGTTGAAAAATTTGTGAGCGTAGGCGAGTGATAAAACTAGCTGCCACCCGCGCAGCAATAAAACCGACAGCAACAGTTACCAAAAAACTGGTCAAGGAGAGAGCTATCATCTTAGCACCTGGCTCCATAATTTGATCAATCTTTGTTCCTGAAGTGGAGAGTAATTTGGTAATGTTGGACATATAAGTCGGTACTTCCAATTCTAGCCAAACACTGAGGGCAATGAGAAGAACACTAAAACCAATCATGATAATTTCTTTAGTGGTCATCTGCTTAAAGAGTTTACTCATTACGATTCCTTTCTTGAATATTATGATGGATTTGGGTCATGACCTTCATAGCCACGGCCAAATCTTCTTGAGAAATACCTGTCAAAAGATTTTGATGCAACACTTGAAAAAATGTTTTTAACTTTTCTGCTTTGAGTAGGCCCAAATCTGTTAAAACCACCTGTTTATAACGCTTATCTTTCTGCGAGGCAACTAAGGCAATGAAACCATTTTTTTCCATCCGTTTCATCAAACTACTGGCAACTGATTTGGAGATACCAATTTCTCGCATAATGTCTTTAACAAAAATCTCCTCATCCTGATGATGGTAAAGATAACCTAATGTCTGGCCTTGTGGTCCTGCTAGATGCTCGACATCATGGGTCCTAGCTAACTGACTAGCAAATAAGTCAAAATCTGTTTTCAGCCGTTTTAACTGACAATGAAGTTGTTTCACTGACATCCCCCTTATAAATATTTCTCACGAGAACTATTATAGTTCTTGTGAGAACCTTTGTCAACTATTTCTCTCATCAGCTGGCAAAAAACCACCTAGCAACCGAGAAGTTAGGTGGTTAGAAGTTCTTTAATCAACAGATTTTAAGGCTTCTAGCATATCCAGTCGTTTGAGTCGGCCATTAACCAAAAAGCCCAAACCACAAATAATACTAGCAATGACTAAAATAGGAATAAGGTCTAGTCCTAAAGGCAAGGTCTGTTCAAATAGGATATTGTCGCCACCAATACCATTGATGATGAAAGCATGGAGCAATCTACCCAACCACAGACCTAATCCAATACCCAATAGAGATAATATGATGGTTTCTCGATAAATATATAGGGTGACCTCTCGATGGTAAAAGCCTAATACTTTAATGGTTGATAACTCTCGTAACCGTTCAGCCACATTGATACTGGTCAAGTTATACAGGATCACAATACCTAATAAAACAGAAACCAAGACCAAAATCAGCATGACACTGTTTAAAGAGTTGACGACACTCTCCAAGGTCCGAATCAAATCTGTGTTTTGGATCACCGTATCAACACTAGCTAGTCCTAATAAGCTCTTGGCAAATTGGTCTCGCTCAGTTTGACGGGAGGACTTGGTCGTCACCATATAAGTGTTGGCTAAATAAGTCTCTTTGAAACTCGCCTCATAATAGGCCTTACTCATTATCACAAAATGTCCAGCGTAGAGCTTGCTGATATGGGCAACTTTTAACTTGATAAGACGTCCATCTAGGGCCTTAAACCAAAAACTTTCTTTCTCCTTAACCCCATACAACTGGGCCAATTTTTCAGAAATAATAACCCCCTGGTCTGTCAATTTGATTGGTTGCTGATATCGGTCAACAAGGTTCATTTGGTTAGGAAGAGCTGCTTTGGGCATCACCATCAAACTGATGGTTTGTTGGTTGGGCAAGCCGGTCAGTCTTTGATTGAGGTTAGCATAGTACAATCGATCAACTCGCCGAGCTTCTCCTCTAATCAGCTGAGACAGGTCTTGCGCTTGATCAGGGCTTAATCCTTGATCTTGGCTTAATCCTTGATCTTGGCTAATCAGCATATCATAAGTTAATGACCTGGCAAATTGACTAGGCACCACACCCCCTACGGACGAACGAATGCCTAAGCCAGCCAATAAAAGGGCAACCGAACCCGCCACACCAAAAATGGTCATCAGCATGCGTTGCTTGTAGCGAAAAATATTTCTTGCTGTTACCTTACCGGTAAAACTCAAGCGATTCCAAAGAAAAAGTAGGTTTTCCAAAAGGATTTTTGCCCCCTTGACTGGTGGTTTGGCCTGAAGTAATCTAGCTGGTTTTTCCAGTAAATCTCGCCTAGCCACCCAATAGGCTGGTAAAACACTACTCAAAAGTGTCAATAAGAAGGCCCAGCCAATATCTGGCCAAGAGACAAACAGTTGTAGTTTGCCCAAGGTGAGATTGCCCATAATGGTCTTGGCAATCTGATGAGGCAAAAAGAAGGTTCCAAGCAGCACACCAAAGACCGTTCCCACCAAGCTAGACACCAAGCCATAGACGACAAACTTACGGATAATATCACGATTACTATAGCCCAAGGCCTTGAGAATGCCTGAGGTCAGGCGCTCTTCATCAACAAACCGCGTCATGGTGGTCAGAGACACCATAGCTGCAACTAGATAGAGCACCATGGGAAAAATATTGGCAATCATAGCAATGCTAGACAGGCTATTTTTGAAGGTCTCATAGCCTGCACCACCAGGCAGACTCGAACGATTATAGACCTGATAGTTGGGAATAGCCAAGTCAGCTAACCGACCTTCTTCTTGAGCTAACCGTTTCTCCTCTTCGGCAAGTTGTTTGGCAGCTGCCGTCAACTCTGCTTCTGTCCTGACCTGTTGTTCTGCGGGTAAGAGGGATTTACTACTATTATAGGTTTCCTCCTGCTCTGCTAACTTTTCCCTAGCCTGACGCAAGCTTTCCTTGGCTTTAGTGAGTTGAGTCTGGGTCGGTGCCTTGATGGCTGCTAGCCGATCCTGTCCATTATCGGCTAATTGCTCTTGTAAAGCATTTTCCAACTTAGCTAATTGTTGATTATAGCTATCACTAAAGGGGGACAAGTCTTTTAATTGATCATAACGAATACGAGCCAAGCCATAAACATCACTAGAAAAAGCTGCGGGCAACACCACACCATAGCCTGTCAAACGACCAGCCCCTGCCTTAGACAAGCCTAAATTGGTTGTTGAAAGGATTTCTGAAGAATTGACAAAGCCCGTTACCTGAAAGGTCTTTTCTTTCAAAGGGGAAGACTGGCTGGTTTCAAGCTGGATTTGGTCACCTACTTGATAGTCCTTGGCCAAAAAAGAGGCCAGGGCAATCTCATTTGACTGCTGGGGCAAACGCCCTGCTGCCAGTTGGTATTGTGACAGCTTAGCTGTCTTGTCTTGGGAAAAAATCCTCAAGGCAGCTGTCCTGTCCAAAATACTAACATCTGCCATATAGGAAAATTCCACCTGAGCTTGTTTGAGAGCCATTAGCTCCTCTTGGTCTACCTGGCTCAAGCCATAATCTGCCATCACCAAAAGATCAGCTGTCTGCTGGGACTTAAAGTAAGCACTGGCTGTCTTTTCCATATCTGGAACTGTCGATTTAAGGCCGACCAAGGCAAAAGACCCCAATAACATTAGGAGTAAGATTGAGAGAAAGCGACCCAGTGACCCCCTCATGGTTTGGAAAATTTCCTTCCAATAGCTTCTTTTTCTCATGGACCACCTCAATATTCCAAGCTTGCAATATCTTGCGGTTGGGCATTACGCTCAATCTTAGTCACTCTAGCATCATGCATGTGGATAACTCGGTCAGCAATGGGGGCTAAGGCCGAATTATGAGTGACAATAATTACCGTTGCCCCTTTCTGTCGCGACATGTCCTGCAAGAGTTGCAAGACCTGCTTACCCGTTTGATAATCTAGGGCTCCCGTTGGCTCATCACACAACAAGAGCTTGGGGTTTTTAGCAATGGCTCGTGCAATAGATACCCGCTGCTGCTGACCGCCCGATAGCTGGGCTGGGAAATTATTGAGTCGTTCGCCTAAACCAACCTCACGTAAAACCGTTTCAGGGTCAAGCGCATCTGGCACAATTTCTACTGCCAACTCAACATTTTCCTTAGCCGTTAGATTGGGGACTAAATTATAAAATTGAAAAACAAAACCAACATCTGTCCGCCGGTAGCTGGTCAACTGTCGGTCATTAAACTGGGAAATATCTGTCCCATCAATAATGACCTGCCCCTCATCATTACTATCCATGCCGCCGAGAATATTGAGCACGGTTGATTTACCAGCACCAGAGGCACCGAGGATAATAACCAATTCGCCCTTTTCAATCTCAAAACTGACATCATGGTTGGCTACAATCACACTATCTCCCATCTGATACCGCCGATAGGAATGTTTCATTTCAATATAAGCCATAACTTCTCCTTCTTAAACAAGCTGTTGATTTAAGTACCCATATATTATATACTGGTTCATATGAGAAATGCAATACACAATCCTAGACAGACTGTTGATTTAAGGAAACCAGCTCAGCGTCAGACACAGAGTAAGGCTAAAATTCAAACTGCCCTAGCCAAGCTCCTCAACCAGACAAGTTTTGACCAAATCAGTGTCACCGCTATCTGCCAAGAGGCTCAAATCAATCGTGGTACCTTTTATCTCCATTATTTGGATAAGTTTGACCTAATTGAACAACTGGCCGAGGAGATTAAAGACCAACTCTTGCTCATCTTTCGTGAGGGCGAACAAGCTCAGGAAGACAAGCTCTTGCAAGGGCTCTGCTATTTCAAAGAACAAAAAGACCTAATTAGGGCTCTGCTCAAACTTCCTCAGCTGGATTTTTTAAGCCAAATTCAGCTTTTTATGGAAAGCCTTTGGCAGGCCAATCCCTATTTTCAAAAGGAAGACCTGAGCTTGCTTGATCTGCCCCCTAACTATGCTCAAGCGACTTTTATCGCTAGCCTACATGCCATCTTAGCCACCTGGATAGACAACAACTGTCAGGAAGACACGACTGCTATTAGAGCCATGCTGCTTAGTCTCCGTCAACTTTATGCCCCAAATTAAAAGAGTTTAGTTGGATAACTAAACTCTTTATTTTTTCTCTAGGACGATAGGTCAACTACCTTATCATATCTTGCTAAGGTATCCTCATCATAATGATGGATAACTTCTATCAGAGTTTGAGGTAATTGCAATAGAAGATTAGAAATCTGCTGGGCATTCGTTTTATCTAAGTTTGACTTGACCTCATCAGCCAGTATCAACTGACTCTCATGATACAAACTTCTAGCAATCTCTATCCGTTGCTTTTCACCACCAGAAAGGTTTTGAGCAGATAAAAGATGACCTTTTAGAAATGATAGACCAACCCTGTTTAAAATATTAACGAGTCTATCATCATCTATTGCTTTGCCAAGTGCTATATTATCTTCAATGCTCATCCCTTCAAAAACAAATGATTCTTGCAAAATATAAGTCATAGCATGCGATAACTTCTTTTCTGTCATTGACTCTCCCTGACAGGTGATTTCTCCCGAGTCTGGTAAAACATGACCATAAATCATGTTTAAAAGTGTCGATTTTCCGCATCCACTGGGGCCAATCACAGCGATTTTGTCCCCCTCAGATATATCTAAAGAAAAGTTTTTAAAAATGATCTTATCACCTAATTTCAGACTGACATCACTAATCCGTATAGGAAAAAGGGAAGAGTGTGTGGAATGGTTCTTTTTCTCCACTTTCTCTGTCAGCAAGAATGAATAGTTATCCCGCAATTGTTTACTTGACTTGTAAGTATTGATGAAGTAGGATAATTCATTAAATTGATAGCTGATATTGTGGGAAACCAAATAAATTCCTACAAAAACGGACCCCTTTAGGTAATTATTATAGGTCATAAAACCACCAATAATCAATGGCACAACAGAGCAAAAAGCATCAATGCTATTAATCAGAAGATTATTTATCGTCCGTTGCTTTTCATAATAAATGAATTTGTCAATCCTGTTAGTAAGGACTGATAGAAATCTGCTAAAAAAGAAAATCTCAGCTTGATAGTTTTTGATAACCCTCTCCCCGTTGATGATAGTTGTTGTTTGTGCTAGGTATTCTTGATTTGATATTGACTGTTCCTGTGAAAGCTTATCTAACTTTTTAGAACCGATACCACTGCATAATGCTGGGATAGAATAGAAACAGATAAAAACCAAACCCAGACTAAAATTCGTTGCCAGAGCATAACTAATTGATACTGCTGTAAATCCTAATGACGATACGATGATAAGGGCTGGTTCAAGGTAATTATTTTCCAATTGCTTAACATCGTTCTCAAGATCAGATAAGACCTCATCTTTATCTATTTTAGTACCATACAAGAATTGTTCAACGATCTTTTTCTTAAAATTAATGGTAAAATCTGACACAATCCTAGCATAATAATACCTTTTACCAGCTAGTCCAGCAATAATTAATAAATTTCCCAAGATACCAATAAATCACAGCGTACCAAAGGATTGATAGACGGTTCATTTCAAAACTAGACACAATCATTGAGATTAACTTTGGCGTTATCACAGCTTCTAGCCAAGTCATCGCGATAAAGACAAAATAGAAAAAGAGATGTTTTTTTGCTATAAATTGGTTAAGCATATCTGATAAACCTTTCAAAATTATTTACCAACTTCGACAATTTAACCTTATCATCAGTTTTTATAAAACTATTATACAATAAATAAAAAACGAGAGTGAGGAAATCATATGAAAAAACACATGTTACTGCCTATACTCCTTTTCATTCTTGAAGGAATTATTGTTATAGGTGTTGGTTAACTAAAAAACGCTAGTTGGTTAAAATAACCAACTAGCGTTTTTATGAAAGTATTTGTATCCTACTATTCCCCATATAGCAATTAATCAGTTAGCTAAGGGAACTTTTTATTTCTTCTCAATAGGTGCTAGAGCCGCTAGCAGTTTTTTCACACCAACTTCTGGGAAATTAATTTTCACTTCTTGACCTTGACCACTACCTGTCACCTCCAGGACAGTGCCTTGTCCCCATTTACGATGGTGGGCAATATCACCCACCTGCCAATCAGGCAGGTCTGTCTTGGTTGACGGACGAGAGAAGGTTTGAGGTTGCACCGCTTGTTTACGACTCTGCAAGGCATCTGCCAAGCTCATGCCCTGACCAAAACGACTGCCACCTTCAACATAGCTGGCTTTGAAGGAACTATGGGCCGGACGAGCCAAGCCTTGATAAGCTATGAGATCTTCTGAAATCTCTCGAATGAAACGACTTGGGCGATTATAGGCTGTTTTTCCGTAAAGGGTCCGGGTATTGGCATTCATGAGGTAAAGCCTTTCTTCAGCCCTTGTAATACCCACATAGGCCAAACGTCGTTCCTCCTCCATCTCATCTTGGTCCTCAATAGCCTTACCAAGCGGAAAGACGCCTTCTTCCATCCCAATTAAAAAGACAACGGGGAATTCCAAACCCTTGGCCGCATGCAGGGTCATCAAGGTCACTTCAGAGACTTGACTATCTCCATCATCCGTATCAGCAATCAGGGCTAGGTCATTAAGGAAACGTCCCAAACGGTCTAAACCATCTTCATCCTCTTGGCTATCCTTATCATCAAAATTTTTAGTCACAGATAGAAATTCTTCAATATTTTCAATCCTAGCCTGACTTTCCAAGGTTTGTTGGGCCTGTAATTGCTCCAAATAGCCCGTTTTGAGCAAGACAGCCTCGGTCAATTCAGTCAGGCTCAACTGGTCCAGTTGACCACGCAAGGTCAATAATAGATTGGCCAAATCCCAAACTGCCTGCCCTGCCTTCCCCTTGATGGGCGACATCATGACATTATCAGAGGCCTCAAGCATACTAATCCCCTGCTCTTGGGCAAACAGTCGCAACTTCTCTACCGTACCAGGACCAACCCCTCGCTTGGGTTCATTGATAATCCGCTCATAGCTGATATTATCATTGGGGTTAGCAATAACAGTTAGATAGGCAATAACATCACGAATCTCCTTACGACTATAGAACTTGGTCCCCCCTACCATGGTATAAGGAATATTGGCCTTCAAGAGAGCCTCCTCAATGGTCCGTGACTGGGCGTTGGTCCGATAAAGCACAGCAAAATCCTTAAATTGTTTGCCCTGCTCCTTAATCAAGTGGTCAATCTGACTAGCTGTAAAGAGGGCCTCATCCCGCTCATCATTAGCTCGGTAATAAACCAACTGCTCACCAGCCTGATTCTGCGTCCAGAGATTTTTTGGGCGACGTTGTTTATTATTAGCAATGACATCATTGGCTGCTTTAAGAATGGTCTGGGTTGACCGATAATTTTCTTCCAAGAGAACAACCTGTGCCTGGGGATAATCCTTTTCAAAGTCAAGGATATTCTGCATATCAGCCCCCCGCCAGCCATAAATGGATTGATCAGCATCGCCGACGACACAGATATTTTGAAAACGACTAGCCAAGAGTTTGACCAGTTGGTATTGGGCATGGTTGGTATCTTGGTACTCATCCACATGGATATACTGATAGCGTTGTTGGTAATAAGCTAGAACATCAGCGTGTTGATCAAACAAACGCAAGGTCATCATGATTAAGTCATCAAAATCCATGGCCTCACTCTGACGCAGTTCCGCCTGATAAGCCTTGTAACACTTAGCCACCGTTTGCCGGTAAAAATCCGCCGCCTGCTGCTCATAGGCCAGCTCGTCTAGGAGGTCATTTTTAGCATTAGAAATATGACTCAAAATAGCCCGTTCACTCCACTGTTTGGGATCTAGGTTTAATTGTTTGAGAATACGTTTCATCAAGGTCCGTTGTTCACCTGGATCAATGATGGTAAAGTTGCGATTATAGCCAATCTGGTCTGCCTCTCGCCGCAAAATACGGACGCACATGCTATGGAAAGTCGCAATCAAACAATCTTGCGTGGCTGGATTAAGTGCCAAAGCCCGCTCCTTCATTTCCCGAGCTGCCTTATTGGTAAAGGTAATGGCTAAAATATTCCAGGGATTGACACATTTCTCATCAATCAGGTAGGCAATCCGATGCGTCAAAACGCGGGTCTTGCCCGAGCCAGCTCCTGCCATAATCAAGAGGGGCCCTTCTGTCGTCTGGACTGCCTGAGCCTGTTTATCGTTCATCCCTTCTAATAATGGGTTCATCATCTTCTCCTTTTTTGCTACCTTCCTATTATAGCATAAATAGGGGGCTACTTTCACCAATCAGCTAGCAGACAACTAAAGACTGGGCCGTGACCCAGTCCTTATGGCTAACCTTATTTAATCAATTCATAGATAGCTTCTGCGTAAATAGCTGCTGAGCGATACAAATCATCCAAGGCCATAAATTCATTGGCTTGGTGCATGGTATTGATTGAATCAGGGAACATGGCCCCAAAGGCCACCCCACGTTTCAAGAGACGACCAAACGTTCCACCACCGATGACAACTTCATGCCCTTTCAAACCAGTCTGCTTTTCATAAACGGACAGGAGGGTTTTAACCAGTTCATCTTCCATAGGCACATAGTGAGGCGTATGATGGGCTTCTGATAGGCTAACCTTTTCCACTCCAGCCAGCTTTTCTAAACCTGCCTTGAGAACATGTTCGTCCGTTCCCTTTGGATAACGGAAATTCAAAGCAATGGTATTATCTGCTGACTGGCTATCAAAACGGAAAACACCCGCATTCATGCTCAAAGCTCCCATGCAAGCATCGGTATAGGCCAAACCAAGTTTTTCAGCCGTGAAATCACCATGTAAACCAGCCGCCACGGTCAAATAATCTTTGGCACTGGCAGCAAAGTCAAAGGAAGTCAGGAAACTTGCCAAAAGAGTTGCGCCATTGATGCCTTCTTCAGGAGTTGACCCATGGGCTGATTTACCAAAGATGGTGACTTGATATTTGTCATCCTGTTTTTCTAGCTGGCCTGTAACCCCATGCTGGGCCGTAAACTGGGCTAATTGCTCTGCCAAATCACCTTGGTTAAGCTGACCCGAAATCAAAGCTGTTGCAGATTCTGGCACCATGTTTTCACGCAAACCTCCGGTGAAGCTATGTAGAAGCACCGAACCTGCATTGTCACCACCAAAATGAAGGTATTCCGTGATATTTCCTTTTTCGCCATTGATGATTGGAAATTCAGCGTCCGGTGAAAAACCAAAATCAGGATCTTTAAGACCATTATGAGCAAAATAATAATCCATATCTGCCCAACCGGACTCCTCATCAGTTCCCACAATAAAGCGAACTTTTTTAGAAACAGGCAAGCCCAATTCTTTGATGATTTTCAAACCGTAATAGCAGGCCATGGTTGGCCCCTTATCATCAGAAGACCCACGAGCATAGAGACGGCCGTCCTTGACAACCGGTTGATAGGGGTCTGTTTCCCAACCAGAACCAGCTGGTACGACATCTAAGTGCCCAAAAATTCCCAAGACCTGATCACCTTGGCCATACTCAAAGTCACCAGCATAATTATCAATATTCCGCGTCTTGTAGCCATCTCGCTCTGCCATGGCCAAAAAATGCTCTAAAGCCTTGACCGGACCAGGCCCAAAAGGATGTTTGTCATCCGCCTGGCTATCATCTCGTTCCGAGTTAATGGATAAAAGGCTGGTCAAATCAGCCATAAATTCATCTTTACGTTTATCAAATTCTGCTTGAAAATCTATTGTCATCTCCACTGCTCCTTATCTAATATCAATCACCTGTTCAACTGGCAGGCGGTAGCTTGGATTACCAGGATGATCACTATAACCAACCGTAATCAAAACTTCTGGACGGTAACGCTCATCCATCTCCAAAATCGCATTGGCCTTGGTCTTATCAAAACCTAGGATAATATTACTTGCCATCTTTTGATCCGTCAGGGCCAAAACCAAGTTCATGGTCACTAGACCAGCATTAAGAGCTAAATAATCACTCATCTGCTGGGGACTATAGGTCGGGTACATCTTAGGAAACTCATTGATGAAACGAGACAGGGCCGCCTCGGGCATCTGATTGACCCCGTGGCGAGCAATCCGATTGGCACGATTAACCAGGTCTGTATCACTGAAAACGGCAATCACATACTGGGCATCCAGGGCCTGTTGACGATTGTGACCATACATGATTTCAGCTAGCTCAGCCTTTTTGTCCTTAACAATGGCAAACTGCCAAGACTGAATATTATGAGCACTTGGTGCCAAAGTGGCAATCTCAATGGCGGTTTTCACATCTGCCAAATCAATTGGCTGATTATTGAAAGTCCTCGTGGCATGACGTTTTTTATTCAATTCTAAAAATTTCATCTGGTCACCTCTTCTATTCTACTGTTATTGTAACATAAAACTAGTCTCAGGAAAACTACCAACCCAGTTATTCTTGCCGCAGATGCCAGTATAGGCTTTCTGCCACCTTCTGGGGGAGACCTGCCTTAACTAAATCTTCCACACTAGCCTCTTGGATGGCCGTCATGCTCTTAAAGCTTTTGAGCAAGGTCTGTTTGCGTTTAGGACCTAGACCCGCTACCCCATCCAGGCGGGAGGCAAAGGAATTTTTCGACCGGACTTGACGATGAAAGGTAATGGCAAAGCGGTGGACCTCATCCTGAATCCGATGAAGGAGGAAAAATTCCTGGGATTGGCGTGGCAAATCTACAACTGTCAAGGGATTACCAAAAAGCAGATCATGCGTTTCGTGCCTGTCATTTTTTTGCAGACCAGCAATGGGAATGGTCAGCTGCAACTCATCATAAATGACTGACTTAGCCACATTAACCTGCCCTTGCCCCCCGTCAATAATAATCAAATCAGGAGGAATCAAGCCTTCACGTTTCACTCGGCCATAACGACGACGAAGCACTTCTCGCATCGAAGCATAATCATCCGCCCCTACCACTGTCTTAATCTTATATTTGCGATAATCTTTCTTGCTAGGCTTACCATCAACAAAAACCACCATGGCAGACACTGGACTGGTTCCCATGATATTGGAATTATCAAAGGCCTCAATCCGACGGGGACTAGCAATCCCCAAGAGCCGACCGAGATTGTCCACAGCTCCTTGTGTTTTTTGAAAATCCTTCTCTAGTAAATCAAATTTCTGCTGCAAACTGACTTGGGCATTCTTGGTGGCCAAATTGACCAATTGTTTTTTCTCTCCCCGTTGGGGCTTGATGACCTTACTCGTCACCAAGGCAGCAACCAAACTGTCATCAATATCGCTGGGAATAAAAATTTCTTGCGGCATGAGGTGACGACTATCTTGATAAAACTGCCCTAAATAGGTTAAAAAATCTTCCTCGGCCTCATTGTAATAGGGAAAAAGATTAACATCTCGCTGAATCAATTTCCCCTGACGAACAAAAAGCACCTGCACACACATCCAACCGTTTTTGACAGCATAACCAAAAATATCTCGGTCCATCATGTCTTGGTGCATAACCCGTTGCTTGGTCCGCAGGGTAGCCACTGCTGAAATCAAATCTCGATACTCGGCTGCTCGCTCAAACGCCATTTGATTGGCAGCTGCCTGCATTTTCTCCTTCAATTGATTGACAATTTTATCATCCTGTCCATTAAGAAAATGTTTCACATCGTCAATCATGCTTTCATAGTAGACCTGATCCGTCTGGCAGACAGTATGAGCAGAACATTGCCCGAGATGATAGTAAAAACAAACCTTATTGGCAGGATTCTTGCATTTCTTAAAAGGAAAAATCCGATCTAAAAGTTTTTTGATGTCATTAGCCGCCGTACTATCTGGATAAGGCCCAAAATAAAGGCCATCATCTTTTTTAACCTGACGGGTAATCAACAAGCGGGGGTATTTTTCCTTAGTAATCTTGATGAAAGGATAAGATTTATCGTCCTTGAGCTTGATGTTAAACTTAGGTTGGTGCTCTTGAATGAGGTTAATCTCCAAGAGCAAGGCCTCAATATTGGAGGTAGTCACGATATACTCAAAATCAACGATTTCTGACACTAGTAATTCCGTCTTGGTATCATGACTACCTCTAAAATAAGAACGCACACGATTTTTCAGATTTTTTGCCTTCCCCACATAAATAATGCTACCAGTCCTATCCTTATGTAGATAGCAACCCGGCTGATTGGGCAAAAGCTCTAGTTTGTGTTTAATGAGTTGATTCATATATGTTATTATACAACTTACTAACCAATCATTCAATATCAAACACCTTGACTCCCAAACAAGATAGGGAGCATTTTGAGCAACTGGCCCTATCATTCTGCGTTTCATTAGCACACAAAAAGAACTGGAACAGAGCCAGTTCTTTCTTTGCTTAAAGATGAACGCCTTTTTCCACTAGTTCTTCCAACTCATTGAGGCGAGCTTCAAAGACCTTGAAAGCAGCATTGAGGTAATCAACCGTGGTCATATCCACTCCTGCTTTAGCAATGACATTGAGCGAATAGTCAGAGTTACCCGCCTTGAGATAGTCAAGGTACTTGTCCTTGTCTTCCTGTGTGCCATGAACAATTTTCTCCGCCAGATAGCTAGCCGCTGCAAAACCTGTTGCATATTGATAAACGTAGTAATTGTAGTAAAAATGCGGAATTCTCGCCCACTCATACTGGATATAATGGTTGTCCTCTTTTTTGAGACCATAATACTTCTCATTGAGTTCAGCGTAGAGCTTATTGAGGTAATCACTGGTTAGAACCTCGCCATTTTGGTCTGCCAAATGAATGGCATGTTCAAATTCAGCAAACTGGGTCTGACGAAAAACGGTGCCACGGAAACCATCAAGGTAATTATTGAGAATGGCAAAGCGTTCCTTATCATTGGTGGCTTCTTTTAAAAGCGTTTCGGTTAGGATATTCTCATTGGTTGTTGAGGCAATCTCGGCCAAGAAGAGGCTGTAATCACCATAGACATAGGGTTGATTTTCACGGGTAAAGGTCGAATGTAGGCTGTGCCCTGTTTCATGCACCAGTGTATAAAGATTGTCCAAGTTATCCTGCCAGTTGAGCAGCATAAAGGCATTGGTGTCATAAGAACCACCTGAGTAAGCCCCTGACCGCTTGCCTTTATTAACATGAACATCAATCCACCGCTCATTGAAAGCACGTTTCACCCGGTCGCTATAATCCTGACCAAAAATGGCTAGTACTTCCTCAGACTTGGCCAAGGCTTCCTCATAGGTAATCTGTTGCTCATCACTTGACAAGGGTGTCGCCAAATCATACATTTTCAAATCGGTCAGACCCAAGGCTTTTTGACGCAATTTAACATAGCGGTGTAATAAGGGAAGATGGGCATTGACCGCTTCAAGCAGGGTATCATAAACACTTTCTGGGATAAAGTTGGCTGCTAGGGAAGCCTCACGAGCTGAACTGAAACGGCGAACCTTAGCCTTGAAATTTTGTACCTTGACATTGGTCTGCAAGGTCTTGGCATAGGTATGTTGGAATTGCTCATAGACACTATAAAGGGCCTCATAGGCATTTTTTCTGACCTCACGGTCTTTTGATTCCAAAAGGCGAATATAGTTGCCGTGAGTGATTTCAACGTCATTGCCCTCCTCGTCCTTGATGACCGGAAACTGAATATCCGCATTGTCTAAAACGCCAAAGGTTTCACTGGCCCCACCAAAGATTTCAGAAGCACCCGCTAAGAGCTCCTCTTCTGCTTGGGAAAGAACATGTTCTTTTTGTTTAAAAAGCCGTTCAAAGTAATGGGCATAGGCTGCCAATTCTGGGGTTTCTTGCAAGAAAGTTTCATAGCGATCCTGTGACAGGGTCATAAATTCTGGCTCATAGAAAGAGAAAACCTGACCATACTTGCTATAAAGACCATTGGCCTTGGCTTCTAATTCTTGGTAGTAGGCCACCGTTGTGTCTTGATCATTTTTCATATGGGCATAGACGTAGAGGGTTTCCAAACGACGTGACAAATCCATATAAATAGTGGTAATCTCTAAAAGACGCTGGCTCGATTCCAAAAGATGACCAGCAAAATCAGCTGCTGCTTCCACATCTTTGGTCAAATCAGCATAGGCTTCTTCCCAAGCCTGATCAGTGGGAAAAATCGTTGACAAATCCCAAGTATATTGTTCTTCTAAATGGCTACGATTATCTGACATCATGCTCTCCTTTTATCTTTTCTTTTCATTCTACCATAAATCATGCTATAATGGACAAACTAAACCAAACTAAGGGGGAAATCAAATGAAAATTGCCATTATTGGCTACAGTGGCTCAGGCAAATCCAGCCTGGCTAGGCAGTTAGGACAACACGATGCAATTCCTGTGACACACCTTGACCGCCTTCATTTTCTCCCCAACTGGCAAGAAAGAAGTTGTAGCGATTTTAGACAACTGGTCAAGCCCATTCTCCAAGAAGATGACTGGCTGATTGAAGGAAATTATAGCGAGACCTACTATCAAGAACGACTGGCTCAAGCCGATATCATTATCATGCTCCTCTTCCCTGCCTATCGTACCTATTACCGTGTTCTCAAACGCTACCTAAGTTACAAGGGCAAAACAAGACCTGACATGGCTGATGGCTGTCTAGAAAAACTAGACTGGGCCTTTACCAAGTGGATTTGGTGGGATGGACGAAACCAAAAACACAAGGCCAATTATCAACACATTGCCCAAACCTATGGTGACAAGGTCCTTATCTTAAACAGTCAGAAGGCGATTGATGGCTACCTTTCGCAACTAACGTCAGGCTGAGCAAGTTGTCTTTGCTGTTTATAAAAGGCTGGTGGATAAAGCATCTGCTGGCTTTTATCTTGTTCTTTGGCATAATAAGCCGCGAAATTCTGATAAAAATTGGATAAATCCTTGCCAATCTGACAAAAGCCACTGCTAGAGGTCACAGGCCGCAACTGGGGGTAAAAATCTTCTACTGACCAAGTCAAGAGATTGTCCCCGGCCTTATAAGCCTCTTCTTGCTTTTTGAGCCATTTGCCCTGACCGTAATAAAGTTGTTTTTGAATATAAAGCAAGAGGTTTTTGTCCATGGGACGCTGATAAGTGGACAGGGCTTGTTTCAAAAAAGGAAGACGTAAAAAGGTCAGGCTAGTCTCGCTTAAAGGCTGAGTTTTCTCCAAATAATGAACCCTTCCCTTGAGGTCTTGGTAAATCAAATATTTCAAGCGTAACAAGGACTTGTCATCATCCAGTTCCCACAGGTGAAAGCCCATGTTATTGGAAAAATAAAGGAATTGTTTGTGCAGTTCAGACAGCTTGTCTGTCAGCCACAGTTTTTTACCCAAGAGCCAACGTACCTGATAGCCCTGCTCTTGATAGGCAAGGGTTCTTTGGCGTAAACGTTCCACAGACAGACGGCTACACTGCACCTCCAAAGCCAAATGGTCGCCAACCAACAAGTCAGCGATTTGTCCCACTTCTGGCAAGATAGCCTCAACCTTGACCGAATGATTTAAGGACAAGGAACGGTAAAGTTTTGCCTTCAAAGACAAGTGCTCCTGACTTTCATTTTCAGTAAATAGATGACAATCTTCCAATCGTTTATGGGCAAAATGCGCCCGCATAACGGGACCATTTTTTACAGTAACCGCCCGCCTACAGCCCGGACAAGTCAAATGGATCGAATGCGGAACTGGATCAACCAATAAATTAATCAACTCCTGTTTTTCATTTAAGGCTACTAACATCTTCAAGTTCTCCTTTCGTTTGATTATTCGAAAAAGAAAATTGAAAACAAGAAAAAACTGATTAGCTTGTTCTAATCAGTTTTATTTAAACTTAAGCTTCAAATCCTTGAGCCACTGCTGCAGCAAAATGGGTTTCAAGAATCTCAGCACAGTGGTCACAAACAGTGGCTTGGTAGGTTCGCTCTGCTGTCGTTTCATCAACGCGACGACAACGGTCACAAACTTGACCACTGGCATGGGCAACGCTAAAGGCGAGACCTTCAAAGCTAAGGGCATCTGCTGGGGCCGGCTCATCCGTCACGGTTAATTGAGACACAATCAGTAGTTGCGCCAAATCAGAATCCAAGGCTGCCAACATAGTTTTCACCGCTTCACTAGCATAGACCGTCAAATGAGCTTCTAGTGATTTTCCGATGAGTTTAGCATTACGGGCCTCCTCCAAGGCTTTTTGAGCCTGGGTACGGAAGGTCAAGAAGGCTTCCCATTCTGCTAAAATGGTCTCTTGGTTGGCAAAACTTTCTGCCACAGGCATTTCGGTTAATTGGACAAATTCAGCCGCTTCATGCTCTAGGTAGGACCAGATTTCCTCAGCCGTATGAGGTAGGATTGGTGTTAAGAGTTGGGTAATTTTAACCAAGATATCATAGAAAACAGTTTGCATTTGGCGACGAGCTAGACTATCCGCCGCTTCAATATAAACCACGTCCTTGGCAAAATCAAGGTAGAAAGCTGATAAGTCAACAGTTACAAAATTAACAACAGCCTTGTAGATAGCCATGAAATCGTAGCTATCATAGGCTTGGTTAATGCTAGCCACCAGCTGGTTAAATTTAATGGTCATGTATTTATCAACCGCACGCAGGTCTGCATAGGCCACCTTATCTGTTGTTGGGTTAAAGTCTGACGTATTGGCTAGCAAGAAACGCAGGGTATTACGAATCTTACGGTAGGTTTCAGACACCTGACCAAGGATATCCATTGACACACGCACATCATTACTGGTATCCACTGAGGTCACCCACAAACGGAGAATTTCTGCCCCGTACTGCTTGGCCACATCATTTGGTGAGATGATGTTACCTTTAGATTTAGACATTTTTTCACCTTTACCGTCAAGGACAAAGCCTTGTGACAGGATTGACTTGTATGGGGCATGGCCATTAACCGCGACTGAGGTAATCAAGGATGAGTTAAACCAACCACGATACTGGTCACTTCCTTCAAGGTAGAGGTCAGCTGGGTAGCCAAGGTTAGGACGCGTATTCATGACCCCATTCCATGATGACCCTGAGTCAAACCAAACGTCCATGATGTCTGTTTCCTTGCTAAACTCACCATTTGGTGACCCTGGATGACTAAAGCCTGTTGGCAAGAGTTCTTTAGCCTCACGCTCCCACCAGATAATTGAACCATGCTCTTCAAAGAGCTTAGCCACATGGTCAGTCACTTCCTTGGTCATGATAGCCGTGCCATCTTCAGCATAGAAGATTGGCAAAGGCACTCCCCAGTTACGTTGACGGGAAATAACCCAGTCACCACGGTCACGAATCATATTGTAAAGGCGGGTTTTACCCCAAGCTGGGTAAAAATTAACCTTGTCAATTTCAGATAAAATATCTTCACGGAATTTTGAGACTGAGGCAAACCATTGCGGTACGGCACGCCAGATGATTGGCTTTTTAGTCCGCCAGTCAAATGGGTAAGAATGGGAGATTTCTTCTTGAGCCAGCAGCAAATCACCTAACTTGTCCACCACTGTTGGCACGACCTTATCATAAAATTGTCCTTGGAAATCGGGACCAGCAGCCTCATTCATCAAGCCACGTTCATCAACTGTCACGGCAACTTCCAAGCCATACTTGATACCCACATTGTAGTCGTCTTCACCAAAACCAGGCGCCGTGTGAACCACACCAGTACCAGAATCCAGAGTGACATGGTCACCATTCATGACCAATTCCTCAACGGCGGTGTCCCAAGGGTGTTCGGTCACAATACGGTCTAGGGCCTTACCTTGATGGGTTGCAACCACGGTCACATCTTGCCAGCCAAAGCGTTCTGCTAATGAATTGAGCAGCTCAGCTGCCACCAAAAATTGACGGCTATCATTGGCAGGTTTGACCACTACATAATCAAAATCAGGACCAACCGTCAACCCTCGAGAAGCCGTGATGGTAAATGGTGTTGTTGTCCAAACCACGATGTAGGTGTTGGTATCAAGTACCCCTTTGCCATCTTTAACACGGTTAGCGTAATAAAGTGAGGTTGATACCAAATCATGATATTCAATTTCAGCCTCAGCAAGGGCTGACTCTGATGACCAAGACCAGTAAACTGGCTTAGCACCACGGTAGATATAGCCCTTATCTGCCATGGCTCCAAAGACACGGATTTGTGCCGCTTCAAAATCTGGCGTCAGGGTAACGTAAGGATTTTCCCAATCACCAGCGACACCCAAACGTTTGAAATCCTCACGTTGTTTGTCAACCTGACTAAGGGCATAATCCCGACACATCTTCAAGTAATCAGCCAAGTCCATTTCCTTACGCTTGACCCCTTGTTTGGCCAAAACCTGCTCGATTGGCAAACCGTGTGTATCCCAGCCAGGAACAAAGGGAGCACGGTAGCCCATCATGGACTTGGAACGGGTAATAATATCCTTAGAGATTTTATTAAGGGCGTGGCCGACATGGATATTACCATTGGCATAGGGAGGGCCATCATGAAGAAAGAAGCTTGGTTTGTCAGCATTTAGTTGCTGGCGCTTTTGATAAATCTCAGCCTCTTGCCATTTTTTCTGCCATTCTGGTTCTTTATTTGGTAGGCCTGCCCGCATGGGAAAGGCTGTTTTACCTAGGTTTAGGGTCTCTTTTAATTTCATCTCTGTCTCCTTTTACATATAGAAAAAGAGCTCCGCCAAAAAGGACGAAAGCTCGTGGTACCACCTTTGTTCAGACGATGTTAAACACCGTCCCTCTATTGTCGGATAACGGGGACAAACCGTCCTAGCCTACTAAGGTTCAGCCAGAATGATACAAAATGATAACAATCACCTTAGGGATTACAGGACTTCCACCATCTCCTGCTCGCTAGTAATATCAAGTGATTATCGTGTTTTTGTTAATCAGCAATATTTAGTTTGAAAGTTTGTGTTTCACCAGCTGTTGCACGGAAATCCTCCGTCTCAGTTTTAACATCCTGCTCAGCTTTTTTTTCTTCCGCCTGAGCTGCCTCTAATTGCTGGTTGCTTTCTTCCATACGACGTTGCAATTCAGCAATTTCATCTGGAGTAAATTGTCTAGTCGCATCCAAAGAATTCTCATCAGTCGTTTCTGGAATTTGTTCTTGCAAAACACTCTCCACCACTTCCTTAAAGGCCGCTGTTGAATTTTGCAAGTAAACTGCTGTTGGTTGCAGTAGCTCACTCCATTCTGGCGACATCATCAAGCTATGTTGTGCTTCAATAGCTGCCAACAAGCGTTGGTGGAAAACACGACTCTGACGTTTCAAGTCTTCTGTTTCAATGGCTACAACCTTGGCTTCATCTGTTGCATCACGCAAAATCTGATTGGCCTTTAATTTGGCTTCTTCCAGCAAACGTTCAGAATCATTGGTTGCCTTACCAACTAGATTAGTAGCTTCTGTCTGAGCAGTTGTTTTTACTTTCTCGGCAGTCTCTTGGGCCAAGATAACTGACTGACTCAATGATTCTTTCATATCATCAAAGTAGGCTAGTTTTTCTTCCAGTGTTTTGATTCGATTTTCCTGTTCCCGATTTACACGAACAAGCTCTTCATAATCATCTACCAAAACATCCAAAAACTCATTTACTTCTTCTTCACTATATCCCCGAAATTTGACTTTAAAGGTCTTTTCCTTAATTTCAAGTGCTGTAAGTGCCATAATTTTCTCCTTATTTAGACATCATCTGTCTGATGATTAATTTATATTTTCCTTGTTTAGACAGGCCCTTGCTCTTCTCAATCTGAAAACGGCCATAGCCACGAATACTAACAAGACTGCCAATAGCCAGCTCCAATGAGGGCTTATCAACTAAGGCATGATCGCATTTTACCCGTCCCTGCTCAATTAAGGCTAAGACTTGACTCCTAGGCTTCTTGAGCACTTGCGCAACCACCTTATCCAACCTTAGGCTAGAGCTGATAATGAAACGCTCCTGCCCTGATTCCCCCACTAAACGCTCCTCAAAAGCAATCTCACGAAGGGAAACGGGTAAACGTCCAATACTTGTCACTTCTTGCGCAAGATAAGGCAACTTTCTGCTATCAATAAAGCATTGAATCCGTCCATCAGCTACTAAAATATCCCCCAAGAACCCTCGCTTTAACCCAGATTGATTCAAGAAGGCCCCCATCACCTGACGATGGGTTAATTGTGAAAATTTCCTTGGGTAGTCAATCTCTACCAAGGAAATTTCAAAATCCTCAGCATGATAAACATAATAATCCGGGGCAATAATTAACCTAGCTTGCTCCATCGGGCAAAGAGCTGTCGAAAGAAAGTAGGAAACTCCCTGACTGGCTAAAATATTACTAGCGATAGTAAGTTGTCTCGGGTCTAAAAAATCCGTCAACTGGTAACTATAACTAGTCTCCATCTTCTCAATAAGCTGAAAGACTTTATCGATAAAAGGCTTCTCACTAGGATGAAAATGCTGGTAGATTGATTGACTGGACTTTTTCATCGATTCAATAAATTAAGTAAAAAACCACTCAGCCAATTTAAAATTCCCATCAATACAAAGATGGTAAAATCTAAGCCAGCAAAAACAAGACGAAAACGTCGAAAAGGTTTAACCACCGGCTCGACCAAGGAAGAAATCAGCTGGCCCAACCGAGTCTCATAAGCACCAGGAAACCAAGATAAAACTGCATAAATCAATAAAATATATGAGTAAACCTGGATGAACCTTAGTGCTATTATAATCACAAATTCCATTAGCTTATCTTCTCTTCATATCGTAGTCAAAAGATAGGTCTTGACCATTACCCGGTAGCTGCATTTCTTCAATATCAACAACAACAGAAACTGGGGTCAGCAGATACATTGATGAGCCTACTTTTTGTAGGTTACCTGAGAGAACCTCACTGGCACCATCAATAAAATCCAAACACCGTCTAGCTTGAGTTTCCAACATGTATTGGAAATCAATAAGGACGCATTCGTTGCTATTAAGAAGAGCCACAATCTCTCTAGCATCCTCATATTTTTTAGGATATTTCAGGGCAATTGTCACCGCACTATTGGCAACAGAAACAGGCGTTTCACGCCGCTGGTTAACTGGTCTAAAGGGCTCCTCCTGTCGAGGTCTTTGTTGAGTCTGTGATTGAGAACTCACCTGAGCACGAGCTTGGCTCTGCTGACTGACTTGAGAACGAACAGGTTGACTAACCGTCGCCTGTTTTCGCTGCTGAGGAGTTGCTTGACTGTCCATTCTTGGCGTGGCTAGCGTCTCCTCTAATTCACTAACCTCATCTGTATCAAAATAAGATATAGCCTTATCAAAAAAATTTCTTATTGCCATAATTGTACTCCTATTTATTTAAAGAAGGCTGATCCTACCCTGATAAAATTGGCCCCTTCTTGAATAGCGATGTCAAAATCATCACTCATTCCCATACTCAACTGAGCAAAGGGCATCCGTTCAAGCTTCCTCTCAGCCAAAGATTCTTGTAATATCTTAGCTTTTTGAAAAATCGCTCGTTTGTCATCTTGACTAGCCGCTAAGGGAGTCATGGTCATCAGACCAACCAAAATAATTTTATCATAGGCCTTCAATTCTTCAAGGGCTGCCTCTATTTCAGACAAATAAAACCCATGTTTACTTGCCTCCTCTGAAATATTTACCTGCAAAAAGCATTTGATCGGTTTTTGGGCCCTCTTTTGAATCTCAGCAGCTAGCTTGAGAGAATCTAAAGCATGGAAGTAATCAATATAATTGATAACTTCCTTGACCTTGCGCCTCTGCAAACTCCCAATTAAATGCCAAGTAATCGGCTTACCTGCCAACTCCTTGTATTTTTCAAGGAACTGATCCACTCGATTTTCCCCTAAGTGCTCAATCCCCAAATCCACTAAAGCTTTTGCTTCTGGACAACCAACATACTTGGTCACAGCAATCACCTCTACGGCCTGCTGAAACCTTGACCTTGCCTGAGCTGCCTTAATTCTTTGATAAACTAACTGCTTATTTTCTGCGATAGTCATAGATTAACGATTTTTAAAAAACGGTGGGGTTTCAAGCTCGTCATCCCCATCAAAGGAACTTTGTTGGAAGGTTGACATGCTCAACTGACTGTCTAACTCTCCCTCAGTCGGACGAGCAATGTTATCACGGCGTAAATCCCAATTACCAAAGGAGGATTCTTCCGGACTAACCTGTTTCTTCGATGTTGTCATCGTTGGAACAGGCATTTCACGGCTTTCAGCCATATCAAAATTTGTGCGACGATCAAAATTTGGCTGAACAGGTTCTTGATGATCATTTGCTGATGACTGACTAGTGGTTGCCTGAGTGTAGGTCCGTGGTTGACGGAAATTAGAGACCTGGTCGACACGATCTTTACCGACACCAGTTGCAACAACAGTGACACGGATTTCATCTTTCATGCTATCATCAATTGATGTTCCCAACCAAATGTTTACACCACTACCTGCTGCTTGACTGACAATTTCAGAAGCTTCTTCAGCCTCAGTCAAGGTCATATCCAGACCACCCGTCACATTGACAATGACATCCTCAGCCCCATCAATCGTTGTTTCCAACAAGGGAGAGTAAATCGCCTTACGTGCCGCCTCAATGATGCGTTCTTCTCCGCTACCGATACCAATTCCCATTAAGGCATTCCCTTTGTTGGCCATAACAGTTTTAACATCAGCAAAATCAAGGTTGATTAGACCTGGATTAGTAATCAAATCTGTAATCCCTTGTACCCCTTGACGAAGAACATTATCTGCTTCACTCAAGGCCTCAAGCAAAGGCGTCTTTTTATCAACAATCTCCAAAAGATTGTTATTGGAAATGATCAGTAGGGTATCTACTTGCTCACGAAGTTCAGCAATGCCTTCAATAGCAAAATTTCCACGCTTATTTCCTTCAAAACCAAAAGGACGAGTGACCACTGCTACTGTCAAAGCACCTAGACTCTTAGCAATACGAGCAATTACCGGTGCTGCCCCTGTTCCAGAGCCACCACCCATACCTGCTGTGATGAAGACCATATCTGCTCCTGTCAGAGCTTCCACCAGTACCTCTTCACTTTCTTCGGCCGCCTTACGACCAACTTCAGGCTGACCTCCAGCACCCAAACCACGAGTCAATTTAGGCCCTAACTGAATAACAGTTTCCGCCTTAGAGGCACTCAAGGCTTGAATATCCGTGTTGGCTGCAATAAATTCAACGCCGGCAACACCTTCATCAACCATACGATTGATGGCATTACCACCACCACCACCAACACCGATTACTTTAATAATTGCACCTTGGACAGATGCTGCATCAAATGAAAATACCATGTATTATTTCCTCACTTCAGTAGAACTTTTAGTCAAATAAACTGCCAAAGACACCACGCATGCGTTCGCCCATCTTCGGCTTAGCTTCCTTCGGAGCTGCGGGCTCTTTTGGTAGGGGTTGTGGAATATAGTCTGGTTCTTGGAAGGATTCCACCGCTCTAGATGGCTTAACATCATAGGACCTATTAAGCTCAGGAGCAGTTACCGTCATACTAGGTGTCCCCATGTCCACTGGCTTACGTCTAAGCAGCTCTTCTCCAGAAACTGCACCTTGCGACAAAATATCAACTTCTGTCATTGTGCCAACATATTCTACCAAACTGATCACGTTAGCAAACATCGGATTGCGGATACCAACCTGATTTGGTACATGTAATTTGACATTGGTTTGAAAAATTTCTTGCGCTAATTCAACCACACCTGGAAGAATAGCACCACCACCAACCAAGATAACACCGCCAGGCAATTCCAAAAGACGCCCTCGTACCAAATCTTGTTTGATACGTTCCAAAATATGACGAATCCGAGCAGAAATGATTTCAGCCAGATAACGTTCCGTAACCTCGATAGGCTCTTCACTTCCGACCACTTCTACTGGAACGGTCTCTGTCAAGCTGGTTGTTGCCATATCAGCACTACCAAAATTGAATTTCAAAGCTTCAGCAATCTGCATAGAGGTCTTCAAAACTTTTGAAATATCCTTGGTCACATATTCACCCCCCTCGGGATAAATATTAGTGTACTGCAATTCTTGTGCTCGCATAGAAGCCACTGTCGTTTGACCAGCTCCCATATCAATGACTGTTGCACCAAATTCACGCTCTCCCTCATTTAAAACCGTTTTTGCCATGGCTAAAGGGGTAATAATGATATTTTCTACCTTAATACCTGCACGCTCAACTGTCTTACGAAGGTTATGTAAAATGGTACTTGGCCCTGTATAAATCAAGCCACGCATTTCCAAACGAATCCCCATCATCCCTCTAGGATCTCGAATCCCCTGGAAACCATCCACGATAAATTCCTCTGGTACTAAAGAAATCACTTCACGTTCTGGTGTGATACTCTTGGTTAATGCTGAACGAACAACACTGTCAACATCTTCATCCTTAATTTCTTTGGACTCACTAGGCACAGGAATCATTCCTTGAGTAGGCTCGATTTGCAAATGATTGGCTGGTAAACCAACATTTACCCGTTCAATAGAAATGCCAGCCTTTTCTTCTGCCTGTTCAATAGCAGATTTAATAGCTGTTGCTGCGGCCTCAATATCAACAATAATGCCATCTTTCACACCACTGCTTTCAACATTACTGACCCCAATCACATTCATTTCGCCCTTAATAAATTCGGCAACTAGAACTTTGATGGAGCTTGTTCCTATATCTAACCCTGTAAAAAAGCCATTTCTAGCCATTCACTTGACCTCACTATCTTTCCAATCTGCTATTATCTTGTACTATTCAAAAATAGAATTATTCAGATGCTATTATATCATAAAAAAAGGTAAAATGATAACATTTTACGCTTTTTGTTGTAGAAACTTATCTTGACGGCTCCTCACCAGCTGGGCCCTCTGCTAAATTATCAGTTGATTCTGCCTGTGCACTAGTTTCCTCGCCACTGATTGATGTCGATTCAGTGGCACTCTCACTGGCTTCTTCTTCCTTGGGTGACGAAGAACTCTCACTTGACGTCACAGAAGCCTCTAACTCAGCCGTTGTGGTATAAACACCCGCTTCCATATCAATGATTTTTGGTGCTTCAAGGCTAGTACTTATTTTGTCATAATAAGGCAATTTTATCGCCACCTCAGACAAGGGAACACGAAGGATATTACCATCGTACATGTCAAATTGTATTAAATCCTTCGTCGCCTTACTAGGTGACAAACTAATTGTTTGGATATTCCGACGCAAACTAGGACTCAAGGTCACCAAATCCGCTACCAAGGCTTTAATTTGTTTATCATTCGATAGGTTAATGGTTAAAAAATTATCTGGCAATTGGCTAGCATTAACTGAGGCTACCTTTTTTCCATTTTCCAAAATCGGTTGGTAGCCATCTGCCGTTAGGGTATAGGCCAAAATCCCATATTCCTTAACCTTGATGGTAAATTGATTAGGAAACTGGTAGGAAATCTTGGCCTCCTTAATCCAAGGATTTTTTGCCTTCAACTGCTCCTCATATTTCTGATGAAAGAGCCAAACACTGGTGATATAATCACTGGCCTTAATCCCCGTATCCTGACCAATATCCTCAATCAAGGCATTTTGATTCCCTGAAATATACAGTTGTTTACTTTGACTGAAGGGCGTGATATAAAAGGTAGCCACAAGCAAAATCAAACTTGCGACAATAAAAATAGGTAAAGACTTGGACCGCGCGCGATCCTGGGCTGTCCGCTCCTTTTTGACCCTAACCGGCTTAACCTTCTTCTGTTTAATTGGTTTTTTCGGCATTTTTCCTTCTGTTGGCTCCCTGTCCACAGAAGGGCGTCGGGACGGAAAATGACTAGCCTGCTCTGACTTTAGCCGCTCTTCTCGCTGTTTCTTTTTTAAAAACTCAATATTTCTTTTTTGCCAGTCTGTCAATACTGGTTCTTCAGCTGACTGCTTGCTCTTCCCTTTTTTTGCCATAATGTCCTTCTATGTTTTTTCAATATCTGACTGAAGCAGGGCATAAAACGCATCAGCCGATTTTAAATCTTTGGTTTGCTCCATGGCGCTTATATAAGCCTCACGATTGGCCAATAACTCTTTTATTGCCTGATTTAAAGTCTCCATAGTCAAATCTGACTCCAAAATCTGCTTGGCATAACCTTGTTTCTCAAAATAGGCGGCATTTTCCAACTGATCACCTCGACTGGCCTCTTTCCCCAAAGGCACAATCACCTGCAATTTTTTCATGGCTAATAATTCAAAAATCGTATTAGCTCCTCCTCGTGTCACCACCACATCGGCCAGTGTCATCAAGGCTTGATAACTATCTGTGACATAATCAACCCGATAAAGATTTTGTGATAATTGGTTGAGACTTTTATCACCTGAGATGTTAATCACATTGTAAGCTTCCAAAAGGGCCTTATTATTGGAAATAAAATCGTTGAAGACCTTAGCTCCACCAGACCCTCCGATGAACAAGATGGTCTGAAGCTTGTCATCAAATTGGGCCTGAATGTCCTGGACCTGTCCAAGATCAACCTCTTGCTGACTAATCTTGGTGATTGCTCCCACATGTTTTTCCTTAACCAGATGCCCTTGTTTAAAAGTAGTATACATGGTCGTTGCAAATTTTGAAGCAATTTTATTGGCCAAGCCCATGGACAAGTCGGATTCATGAACAAAAACAGGAACCCGCAAGAGACGAGCTGCAATAACAGGTGGAACAGAAACAAACCCTCCCTTAGAAAAGAGAGCCTGAGGTCTAACCTTCCCAACAATCAAGAGCGACTGAATGATGCCATAGGCTACCTTAAACAGGTCCAAAAAATTTTGCCAACTAAAATAGCGACGTAACTTACCAGTAGCAATCCCATGAAAGGTTACAGGCAAACCCGATTTGACAATCTCTTGGTACTCGACCCCTTTCTTGTCTCCAATATAATGAACTTGCCAGCCATCCGCAATAAATTTAGGCATTAAAATAAGATTGAGGGTAACGTGACCAACCGTGCCACCACCTGTAAAAATAATCTTTTTCTGACCCATTTTATTCTCCTTTTAGGCTCTCAAAGGCTTGGATAAATTCATCACCACGTTCTTCAAAGTTAGCATACATATCCCAACTAGCATTAGCTGGACTGAGCAAAATCGTATCTCCTGGATTGGCTTGCTTAAAGGCTTCCAAAGCAGCCTGTCTAACATCTGCCACTGTCAAACAGTCAACCCCAGCTTGTGCAGCCAGACCTTGCAACCGAGGAGCTGATTCCCCAAGAACAATGATTTTTTTCAAACCTCTGATATCTGGTAATAAATCGTCAAAGGCATTTCCTCGATCCAATCCCCCAAGGATAAGCAAGACCTCCGATTTCTTAAAACCAGACAAGGCTTTCTGAGTGGCTAGAACATTAGTAGACTTACTATCGTTATAAAACTTAACGTGATTAATCTGACCTAGGTACTGCAAGCGGTGTTTAACCCCACCAAACTGACCGAGAGCTTCAGCGATGGCCTGGTTAGGCAAACCAGCTAACTTGGCCACTGCAATAGTCGCCAAGGCATTTTCAATATTGTGCAAACCAGGAACACCCAGGTCAGCCGCAGGTAAAATTGCCTCTTCTTTAAAGTAGAGCATTCCCTCAGACAAGTAAGCCCCGTCAACCTTTTCATCCGTTGAAAATGGCACAAGTTGAGCCTTACTGCTTACCGCTAATTCCTTAGCCAAGGGTTGGTTGAAGTTAAGAACCAAGTAGTCTGCCGATGTCATATTTTCTTGAATACGCCATTTAGCAGCAACATAGTCATCAAAGCTACCATGGTAATCCAAGTGACTAGGCATAAAATTAGTAATGACAGCGATATGTGGTTTAAAGCTCTCAATCCCCATCAATTGAAAACTAGACAATTCCATAATCAGGTTATCACTCGCTGTGACTGTTTGCGCCACCTGACTGGCTGGAAACCCTATATTTCCTGCGACAACTCCCGACTGCCCAGCCTGCTTGAAGACCTCAGCAATCATGGTTGTGGTTGTCGTCTTACCATTGGATCCAGTAATCCCAATAATAGGTGCTTCCGCAATCAGATAAGCCAACTCAACTTCTGTTAACACAGGAAGCCCCTTGGCTAAGGCTGCTTCAACCATAGGATTATGGTAAGGAATCCCAGGGTTTTTCACCATAAGCATAAAGTCTTCTTCCAACAATTCCACAGGGTGATGGCCACAAACCACCCGAATACCTTCTTCTAACAATTCTTGTGCCAAAGGATTATCTGCTAAGGGACTAGCATCATTGACCGTCACAAGGGCCCCCAGTTGACTAAGTAATTTGGCTGCTGCCAGGCCTGAACGAGCCAAGCCTAAGACCAAAACTTTTTGATGCTTGAAGCGATTAACTATTTTCATACTCTTTCCATTCCATCCGTTTCTATCATTACTATTTTACCCTTAATTAACCTATTTTTCAAGATTCAAGGGTGGGAAACGCCCAACTAGAAAAAGAGAGGCTCTTAAAAACCTCTCCTATTTTCTCTATCTATCTTACTTTTTCGCCTAGTTTTCAACTCTAGGGTATCTTTTAACGACCAAACACCCAGAACCGTCATGATTAGACCGACAAAAATCTCTGGGGGAGATTTCACCAAATGAACAAAACTCAAGATGGCTAATACTAGAAAGACCCCGACAATACCAACCATAAAAATCATGGTCAAGGTATTTTTTATTGATTTAGGCGCGGCAAAAATGTAATAACCTAAAATCATTAATGCAATAATAAGATAGAACATCGATTAACCTCTTAGTTAAAGTTTATTCAGCAGATTTTTTCTTCTTAGCTGCCTTGTCACGCCCTTGTTTATCAAGAATTTGTTTACGGAGACGGATAGATTCTGGAGTAACCTCCATGTATTCATCATCATTCAAGAATTCCAAGGATTCTTCCAAGGTTAGAATACGAGGTGTTTTAATCACCGCTGTCTGGTCCTTGGTGGCTGAGCGGACATTGGTCATTTGTTTGGCAGTTGTGATATTAACGGTCAAATCATTATCACGAGAATTTTCACCGATAATCATGCCTTCATAAACTTCTGTTCCTGGATTAACAAAGATGGTTCCCCGCTCCTCAATCCGCATGATGGAATAAGTGGTTGCCTTACCAGCATCAATTGATACCAAGGCTCCACGGTGACGACCTCCAATTTCTCCTGGAATTACCGGCAAATATTGGTCAAAGGTGTGGTTCATAATCCCATAACCACGGGTCATTGACAAGAATTCTGTTGAGTAGCCGATTAAGCCACGGGCTGGCACAAGGAAAATCAAGCGTGTTTGACCGTTACCAACCATTTGCATGTCTAGCATGTCACCCTTGCGTTCAGATAGGGATTGAATCACTGCCCCTTGGTATTCTTCTGGCGTGTCGATTTGCACACGTTCAAAAGGCTCCATCTTGACCCCATCGATTTCCTTGATGATAACTTCTGGACGTGATACTTGAAGTTCATAACCCTCACGACGCATGGTTTCAATCAAGATTGACAAGTGCAACTCACCACGCCCTGAAACCGTCCATTTATCTGGTGAATCAGTTGGGTCAACACGAAGTGACACATCGGTTTGTAACTCAGCCAAAAGACGCTCTTCCACCTTGCGAGAGGTTACCCATTTTCCTTCACGACCAGCAAAAGGTGAATTATTAACCAAGAAGGTCATTTGTAGGGTTGGTTCATCAATCCGAAGCACTGGTAAAGGCTCAACCACATCTGTCGGGGTCACTGTTTCACCGACAAAGATGTCTTCCATACCAGACACGGCAATCAAATCACCAGCCTTAGCTTCTTGAATTTCACGACGTTCCAAGCCAAAGAAACCAAAAAGTTTAGTAACACGGAAATTTTTAGTGCTGCCATCAAGTTTTGATAGGGTTACCTGGTCCCCTACCTTAACTGTTCCACGGAAGACACGACCAATTCCAATTCGACCGACAAAGTCATTGTAGTCCAAAAGTGACACTTGGAATTGCAGTGGCTCATCTGAATTATCCACTGGGGCAGGAATATGGTCAATGATAGTATCAAAGATTGGTGCCATGGTCGCTTCTTGATCCGCTGGATCATCTGATAACGATGATGTTCCATTGATGGCTGAGGCATAAACCACTGGGAAATCAAGTTGGTCATCGTCTGCCCCCAACTCAATAAAGAGCTCAAGCACTTCATCAACAACCTCTGCTGGACGAGCAGACGGCTTATCAATCTTGTTAACCACAACGATTGGGGTTAGATTTTGCTCCAAGGCTTTTTTCAATACAAAGCGAGTTTGGGGCATGGTCCCTTCATAGGCGTCAACCACAAGGACAACACCGTCAACCATTTTCATAATCCGCTCAACCTCACCACCAAAGTCCGCGTGACCTGGGGTATCCATGATATTGATACGGACATCATTGTAAGCAACTGCAGTATTTTTCGCCAAGATGGTGATACCACGCTCTTTTTCTAGGTCATTAGAGTCCATGGCACGCTCATCTAGGGTGGTGCGTTCATCTAGGGTTTGTGATTGTTTCAGCAATTCATCTACAAGGGTGGTCTTTCCGTGGTCAACGTGAGCGATAATGGCAACGTTACGGATATCTTCTCTTAATTTTGTCATGATTTCCTCTATTTATTTTTTATCTTAACCGTTGTATTATACCATATTTTTTGATAAAAAACAGAAAACACAATACTTGTAAACGTTTCCTGACGACTTTTTAAAAAAATAGACTAGGAAATCCTAGCCTAAATCTACTGTTTAGTTGCCTTGATTTTACCATCCCAATGGTCAAACCCATCCCGCAAAACATAAACTTGGGTAAAGCCTGCTTTTTTCAAGCTTAAAATACTACGGGCCAAATTGGCTCCACGCGCATTATCATAGAGCAAAACAGGTTTATCCGGGCGGAGAGCTGAGAGCGACTCCTTAAATTGACCCGCTTGAAAGTTTCTCGCCCCCAAAATATGCTGACGACGAAAACTAGCACCATCTCGGAGATCAATGACCTGACCTCCCTGCATTAGTCCCTTAAATTCTTCATTGCTAATAAATTGGGCTGATTGTCGCACCCGCCAATAATTCCAAACTGTCCAGGCCACAAAACCTAAAACAATCATCCATAAAAACCAGGTTATCATCACTATCTCCTAATCTTCTAAAAACTGACGAGCTAGACTTGCCGCACCAATAATGCCAGCATCATTACCCAACTCTGCTAATTTAATCTTTGTAGTCTGTTTAACTTGAGGAAAGGCATAAGCTACAAAATAGTCCTCTACCTTCTGACGTAAAAATTCACCCGCAGCTGAAACGCCGCCACCAATCACAATGGCATCCGGATTGAGAATATTCCCCAAATTTGCCGCTGCTAATCCTAGATATTTAGCCACTTGATTAACCACTTGATTGGCAAAGTAATCACCCGTTTGAGCAACATCAAAAATAGCCTTACTGGTCACGTCATCCCCGTTATCAATCGCTAATTTAAGGGCCGAATCACCTTCATAGCTTTCCGCCAATAAACGAGCTAGACGAACAACCCCTGTTGCTGAAGCTACGGTCTCCAAACACCCTTTATTACCACAAGTACAATCAAAGCCAGAATCTGGCTCCACAATCATGTGGCCAATTTCACCGCCAGCTCCTGCCACGCCGTGAATCAGATGACCAGCTGCAATAATACCGCCACCGACACCTGTACCCAGGGTCATGAAGACAACATCAGGTTGATTATCGCCTGCCCCAACCCAACGTTCTCCTAAGGCAGCCACATTGGCATCATTGTCAATCGCAAAGGGAATCCCGAGTTCTCTTTCAATGACTGAGCCAACCTGCTGAGTCTGAGCCCAGTTTAAATTAAAGGCACCTGTCACCGTCTTATTGAGGCGGTCAACCGCACCCGGCGAACCCATGCCAATCCCCACAAAATCAGCAGCAGTCAAGCCATAAAGCTCCAATCGATGCTTGAGCGAAGCCACAATATCTGGCACAATATGACGACCTTCTTCTAAAATATTAGTCTCAATCGCCCACTTTTCCTGGACCTCTCCCTCTAAGCTAAGGATGCCGAATTTGACCGTTGTTCCACCTAAATCAATGCCTAATAATTTCTTACTCATCTTCTTTCTGCCTTTCTAAGCGATGTTCTCGTCGTAAAATCAGTTCAGCCTGCAAATAGTCTTCACGTCCAAGCAAGCCATTTTGATACAGACGCTCCAACTCAATCTTCATCATTTCAATATCGTATAATCGTTTTCCTAAATAAACGATTATACCAAATCGCTTGAGCAACTGTTGCACGTCATATAAGCTTTTCATATACACAAATTTTATCAAAATTTCCAGTACTTTTCAATGATAAAAAGAAACCAGTCCTGACTTGAACTAGCTTCCTTTTCCTATCTGACCTAGCGGCTTAATTCTGCCTTCAACATCCAACTAACCTTTTCGGCATCGGCTAAGGCATCAGCAAAGAGACCATTGGCTACGGCTTCATTTTCCTCATCTGTTACAGCCAAACCTTGACGATACAAAGTAGCCAAATATTCATAGAGGTCAACCAGTCTGTTCAAACGCTCAGCCATTGGTACCTCAAAACTCCCTTCCACTTCAACCAACTGGGAGACTTGGTCATATTCTTTCAGGGTAGAATAAGGGGCCCCGCCAAGCATAATCAGGCGTTCACTCAGTTCATCCAAGTGCCCATCTAACCCATCAATGAGCTTGTCCATCTGCTTGTGTAAATAGAGAAAGCCTTGCCCACGCATGTACCAGTGGGCCTGACGAATAATTGAAATAGCCTTGTAGATGTCAGCTACCGCTTGATTTAGCACCTGTTTCGTTTGAGGATAAGTATGTTCTGTCATGATGATCTCCTTTTTATTTATATTTTAATTATAATCATTCTAAACAAATTTGTCAATGATTTACTGTTTTCCTCTCGACGATTACGAATAATAAGGTATGACAACTTTTCTTATTTTTTTCCTCGGCGCTAGTTTAGGCTCCTTCTTTGGCCTAATCATTGACCGTTTCCCTGACCATTCCATCATCTGGCCCGCCAGTCACTGCCAAAATTGTCAAAGGCGATTAAGGTGGTACGACCTCATTCCTATTTTATCACAAGTTTATCATCGCTCACGTTGCCGCTTTTGCCAAGTGAAACTTCCTTTCTGGTATGCGGGACTTGAGTTGGCTTGTGGCCTTGTTTTATTGGTCTTTTGGTGGGGTATCGTCAACCTTGCCCAGCTGATATTAATCTACTCAGCACTTATTCTCAGCCTATACGATTTAAAATACCAAGAATATCCCCTTGTGATTTGGTTCCTAGGCAGTCTTCCTCTTCTTTTCCTAACTCCTTTTAAAACAATCAGCCTACTGTTTCTACTCCTAGGACTTCTAGCTTACCTACTTCCCTTGAACATTGGTAGCGGAGACTTTCTCTTTTTAGCTAGCCTCAGTCTGTCTCTCTCCATAACTGCAGTCATTAACCTACTACAACTTGCCAGCTTTCTAGCCATCATCTACTGCCTTGGCTTAAAAAAATACCAAGACCCCATCCCTTTTGTTCCCTTTCTGTCTCTTGCCTATTTTTTCGTTTTGTGGTTACACTAAAAGGCTCCTAAGAGCCTTTTATTATTTAATCACTTCAACTGCCGTTTTTAAAACATCTTCTGGAATAGCAATCCCCAGTTCCTTGGCTACTTTTTGATTGACTACCGGCTGACCTTCAGCAAAAATTTCAACAGGCAGGTCGCCCACTTTCTGACCATCTAAGACCTTGGCAACCATTTTTCCTGTCGCTACTCCCAATTCATACTGGTTAATCACAACAGAGGCTAGACCGCCTTCTTTCACCATGGTGTCAACACTTGGGAAAATTGGCTTTTTCGCTTCTTTGGCAGCTGATACTACCGTTGCAAAAGCACTAGCTATTGTATTATCAAGGGGAAGCCATACTGCGTCTACCTTGCTCAACATGACATTCATGGTTGTGGTAATTTCATTGGTTGATGGCACAGAGTAAGCCTCAACCTTATACCCTTTTTCTTCTGCCAATTTAGTGAATTCTTCAACCTGTGATTTTGAATTGTCCTCACTACTTGTGTAAAGTACACCAACTGTTTTAACATCAGGTGTCAGAGTCTTCATCAACTCAATCTGTGCCCCAATTGGTGTACGGTCTGACACACCTGTTACATTGCCACCTGGTTTTTTCAAATCCTTAACCAGATTAGCACCAACCGGGTCTGTTACAGCCCCCATAATGACCGGAATGTCCTTGCTAGCATTGGCTAAGCCCTGAGCTGCAGGTGTCGCAATCCCAACTAAAACTTGATTGCCATTATTCACCAAGGTTTGACTCATGGTTTGAACCTTACTTTGATCACCTTCTGCATTAAGAAAATCAATGGTTAACTTTTTGTCATCATAGCCTGACTCAGCCAAACCTGCCTGAATCCCACGATAGATTTCATCCAAGGCCTCGTGGGTAACAAACTGCAAAACACCAACCTTGGCAGGTTCATCTTTCTTAGCCTCCTGGCCCTTCGGAAAGAAAAGACTGGCAATAGCAACCACCAGGGCAAGACAGATGATGGTCAGTAGACGTTTATTCTTAATCATAATAGACCTCCCTTTATCTATATGAGTTCATTGTATCGTCATTAAGACTATCTGTCAAGCTATTTTCAGAAAAAAGTAAGGGATTACATCCTTACTACTCTAGGTGTTAGCTTTTACTCCAGCTGCCCTAACCTGGCCACTTTTCACTATCGCTTTTTCCATTATACCGAACAGCAACATAACAAATGCCTCAGCTTACTGAACCTTGTCTTATCTGAACAAATAAAAAACTACCAGCCAATAACTGGTAGCTTCCGATTTCCCAACAACTGTTGGGAAGGAGATTTATGAAAAAGAAAAGTTTTAGGATGGTTATAGTATAGTCCAACTAGCTTAAGCTAAGCTTAAACAATTTGATGGTTAAAAATTTCTCTTGGATTTATTATAGCCATAACGCTCAACAAAATCTGCTCGGAAGTCCAGCAAATTATCATCCAAAATGGCTTGGCGAACCTGTTTCATCAAATTAACCAAGAAATAAAGATTATGGTAGCTGGTCAAACGAATACCAAAGGTTTCATCAGCCTTGAGCAGATGGCGAATATAAGCCCGTGTGTAGTTTTGGCAAGTATAACAGTCACAATTAGGGTCAAGCGGGCTAAAGTCCTCGGTAAATTGGGCATTTTTAACAACAAGACGACCCTGACTGGTCATGCAGGTACCATTTCTAGCGATACGCGTCGGCAAGACACAGTCAAACATATCCACCCCACGAATAACCCCATCAATCAAACTATCTGGGGCCCCAACCCCCATCAAGTAACGCGGTTTATTTTCAGGCAAAAGAGGGACGGTAAAGTCTAAGACGGCATTCATTTCTTCATGTGTTTCACCCACAGCTAGACCACCAATGGAATAACCTGAAAAATCCATGCTGACCAAATCCTGAGCGGATTGACGGCGTAAATCTTCAAAACCAGCCCCTTGAACAATCCCAAAGAGACCTTGGTCCTGCGGGCGACGATGGGCCTTAAGGCCACGCTCTGCCCACCGGCTGGTACGTTCAATTGATTTTTTGACATAATCATAAGGCTGATAGAACTGGGGACATTCATCAAAACTCATCATAATATCACTGCCCAGATTATTTTGAATGGAAATCGCCTTTTCTGGGGAAAGGAACATTTTTGCCCCGTTGAGATGATTTTTGAAGGTCACCCCTTCTTCGGTAATCTGACGACTATCTGCCAAGGAATAAACTTGAAAACCACCGCTATCCGTCAAAATAGCCTGGTCCCAGTTCATAAATTTATGGAGTCCTCCAGCCTGAGCCACTAATTCGTCACCAGGACGCAACCATAGATGATAGGTATTTGACAAAATAATCCCAGAGCCCATTTCTTTGAGCTCTTCAGGTGACTGGGTTTTAACCGTTGCCTGGGTACCGACGGGCATAAACATTGGCGTTGGGAAGGTGCCATGGGGGGTAACAATTTCACCCAAACGGGCACCCGTGTGTTTTTCTTTTTTGATTAAGCGATATTGAATTGGATGTTCTGTCATGTTGTCTCCTTTACTTAGCAACTGGAAAATACAGTTCCAGGCTTCTTAAACATCCCATATTTTACCAAAAAAAGCAGCTTCTGTCATGGGATATGATATAATAAAGGACAGAAAGGAGGTCATTTCTATGATGACCAATCAAGCCATTAAACAAGAAGCCAAACAAGTCTTGAAAAGTACCCCCAAAAAAGCCTCTCTTTTTTTAACCCCTGTCCTACTGTTGATTATCACCAACAGCCTGACTAGCACCATCAACTCGGACCAAATCTACCCCTTGCTTTTCCCTAATCTGCTAACTATTTTTAATGCTTTTTTCCTTGCTTCAGCCAGCATAACCATGCTAGATATTTACAGAAAAACCAAAACCATTCCTACTTTTAGCGACAGTAGCCGCGCCTTCTCACGCCCTTTTATTGGTAAATTCATCTTGGTGGAACTGCTCAAATTCTTCTATATCCTCTTACCCCAGCTAGTTCTCGGTAGCCTGCTTGGCCTAATTTTTGGCTTTATTGTCGATAACATCAAGCCTGCAGATCCTATCCCACTTTTCCTTGGCTTTATGCTTATCCTTTTCCTAGTGATGGTCAGTATTTCCGCTCCCCTCTATTATAGTTTTAGCCAATCCACCTTGCTCTTATATGACCAGGTTCAAAATCAAACCTATCAAAATCCCCACAAGCTACTCATGGCCAGTCGCCAACTGATGGCTGGTCATCGTAAACAAGCCTTTCTTTTAGATGTCTCCTTTATTGGTTGGTTTATCTTAACCATTTTCCTTAGCCCAATTCTCATCTACTGCCTTCCTTATTACACCACTGCGACGACTATTTTCTATAATCAGCTAGTAACAGCAAATAACCAGACACAATAACTGAAAAAGGATTAGACCCTAGTCTAATCCTTTTTTTCTTGACAGTCTGGGCAAATCCCATAAATCATGGTTTGCGTCTTAGTGACATGAAAGCCTGTTTCTGTCTCAATGGCTGTTTTCAAGTCAGGTAAGCTGGCGGCCACCATCACATCAACTATCTTGCCACAAACCTGACAAATGACATGCGGGTGCTGATGCCCTAAAAAATCATAGTAGCTAGTACTATCCTGAGGAAGTTTCAACTCACTAACAAAGCCCTCGTCAACCAAGACCTTGAGGTTATTATAAACGGTTGCCAGACTCATGCTGGGATAGGCCGGTAACAAATCCTGATAAATCATCTCGGCACTGGGATGGTCATGGCTCTCAATCATGTAAGCAATAATAGCCTTGCGGGTATCGGTTAAACGAATTTGTCGTTCCTTGAACTCGGCCAAGGTTTCTTGGTACAAGGCTTGTTCTGATTCTGATAAGTTAAATTCCATGAGCCCTCCTTCCTACTGTCTATTATAACACAATCTTAAGGCTTACCAAACAATCTGAGATAGTCCAACTTGATGCAACGGTTCATGACCAATTTGTCCTTACCTGCCTGTCTCAATAGCAGCTCAGCATCCTGACTTTCCAAACCCAACTGGGCCCAAAAAATCTTGGCCCCACTCTGGATAAAGTCACTTGCTACTTGTGGCAAGACCTGACTAGGACGAAAGACATTAACAATATCAATGGCTACTGGAATGTCCAGTAGGCTAGCATAAACCTCTTGCCCTAGAATCTCTTGTCCTGCCAGACGGGGATTGACTGGAATAATAGTATAACCTGCCTGCTGCATGACTCGACTGACCTGATAACTGGCTGTTTCCTCTCGATTAGACAAGCCGACCACTGCAATCACACGACTGCTGCTCAAATAATCGTTGATGATAGCATCGCTAGGATTTTTAAAATGATAAGTCATCTGTCCTCCTTACTTGGCCTCATACCAAGTTTTACCGCTATTCTGATCGACCAAGAGGGGAACAAGAAGGTCGACCGCCTGCTCCATGGTCTTTTTAACCAAGTCTGTTACCAAGTCTAGCTCTTCTTCCACAACTTCTAAGACAATTTCATCGTGTACTTGAAGAAGAAGTTTTGATTTTAAAGCTCGTTCTTCCAACTCCCTATCCAAATCAATCATGGCTAATTTCAGAATATCAGCCGCACTTCCTTGAATTGGTGAATTGATGGCCGTACGTTCTGCAAAACTACGTCGGTTAAAATTCCGCGAATTAATATCCGGAAGTTCACGACGACGGTTAAAAATAGTTTCAACATAACCCTTATCCCTCGCCTCGCGAACCACTCTATCCATATAGGATTTAATCCCTGGATAACGGTCAAAATAGGTTTCAATATACTCTTTAGCGGCCTTGCGGCTAATCCCTAAATTATTGGACAAGCCAAAATCAGAGATGCCATAGACAACACCGAAATTAACCGCCTTGGCATTCCGGCGATCATTGGCCGTGACCTCTGATGGATTGTCAATATTAAATACCCGCATGGCTGTGGCTGTATGAATATCCGCTCCCTCTTCAAAAGCCTGAATCAAGTGAGCATCTCCGGAAATATGAGCTAAGACCCGCAATTCAATTTGAGAATAGTCTGAACTAAGAAGGACAGCCCTATCTTGCTCAGGTCTAAAAGCTTGGCGAATTAAACGCCCCTGTTCCAAACGAATCGGAATATTTTGTAAGTTGGGATCAATGCTTGACAACCGACCAGTCTGAGTTAGATCTTGCACATAGCGGGTATGAATTTTACCATCAGCTAAGATATAGTCCTGCAAGCCGACAAGGTAGGTCGATTGCAATTTGGTTATTTGGCGATAATCCAAAATTTTACTAACCAACTCTGATTCGGGAGCCAAGCGTTCCAAAACCTCGGCCGCAGTTGAATAACCTGTCTTCGTCTTTTTAGTTACTGACACCGGCAGACCTAATGTTTCAAAGAGTAAGACTCCCAGCTGCTTAGGCGAATTAATATTAAATTCTTCCCCAGCCAGGACGTAAATTTCTTCCGTCAAGCGGTCAATGACTTGTTGATTTTCCTCAGCCATTTCCTGTAGACTGGCCTTATTAACGCTAATACCCGCAATTTCCATCTTGGCAAGAACCTTTGCCAAAGGTAGTTCCATTTCAAATAAAAGTTTTTCTTGCTCATGATCCCTTAAAGCTTGCAACATCGGTTCCTGTGTCTCTGCCAAAACCTTAATCTTCCTAGCCAGGTGCTCAAATAACAAGGCTTGGTCTGGCAAAGCACGTTTACTCCCCTTACCATAGACCTCATCATCTGTTGGCAAATACGTTTGACCATAGAGCTGAGCAATGGTTGATAATTGATTGTCTTCAACCGTTGACAGAAGATACTTGGCCAACCGGCTATCAAAGGCCACCTGAGGTAAGTCAATACCTAGTCCTGCCAGAAGAACCTTAGTGCGCTTAAAGTCATAGGTTTTGATCGGTTGGGCAAGGACCTGCCGAAAGAGATCTGTCTGCAAAAGACTGATGTCATCACTAACATAAATCGTCTCCTCATTTCCCCAAGCAAAAGCCACCAACGGTGACAGATGATAATTATCATC
This sequence comes from Streptococcus cuniculipharyngis, assembly GCF_007859195.1. Lineage (GTDB taxonomy): Bacteria > Bacillota > Bacilli > Lactobacillales > Streptococcaceae > Streptococcus > Streptococcus cuniculipharyngis. Next base: position 34,508 of record NZ_VOHL01000006.1, on the reverse strand, counting down.
TAAAATCTCAAAATAGAAGAATTGGTCATCACCAAACATCTTATCTGTCAATTGTTTAACACTCTGGTAAGAAACAGGTACTTGCTCATCCTTAGGCAAGTCCAAGGCCTGTCGAAATTGTTTAAAGTCCATTTCCTCATAAAAAGCTGCCAAATTTTCCAGTTGTGGCCCTTGGTACACAATATCATCTAGCCCAATCGTCAGAGGAGAAGCCGTGTTAATTGTTGCCAAGGTCTGAGATAAGAAGGCCAACTCCTTATCAGCAAGTAAATTTTCCTTCATTTTAGAGGGCTTAAAGTGATCAATTTGTTGATAAATTCCCTCTAGACTGCCATATTCATGCAATAGTTTAAGACCTGTTTTTTCACCAATCTTAGTCACGCCAGGGATATTATCTGACTTATCCCCCATGAGGGCCTTGAGATCAACAAACTGTTTGGGCGTCAACCCCATTTTCTCCTTGAGGTAGGCAGGGGTAAAGGCCTCAAATTCTGCCACCCCCTTTTTAGAAATTTCCACCACCGTATTGGCATCGGTCAGCTGAATTAAGTCTTTGTCACCACTGACAACGGTAATCTCAAAAGGACGCTCATCTGCCTCAGCCATCTTGGCCAAGGTCCCAATAATATCATCTGCCTCATACTGGTCAAGCTCATAATGGGCAATGCCCAAATGTTTGAGCATGTCTCGAATATAAGGAAATTGCTCACGAAATTCCTCTGGTGTCTTGGCCCGGCCAGCCTTGTAATCGGCAAACATTTCCGTCCGAAAGGTGGTTTTTCCGGCATCAAAGGCCACTAACACATGACTTGGCTTGACCCGTGCCATCATGTGGTCCAGCATGAGATGGAAACCATAGATGGCATTGGTATGAAGACCAGACTTATTTTTGAAGCGGTCCAGTTGATGATAAAGGGCAAAAAACGCCCGAAAGGCTACTGATGAGCCATCAATGAGGAGTAATTTATTCTTCTTTAACATGGTTTTATTATAACATAATTTATCGGACAGGAAAAAGAGAAAGAGGTGCTAATACACCCCTTCTAGTCTTACAATTTCTTAACAAATTCCGATTTAAGTTTCATGGCACCAAAGCCATCAATCTTGCAGTCAATATTATGGTCACCGTCAACCAAACGAATATTTTTGACACGGGTTCCTTGCTTAATATCCTTGGGAGCCCCCTTAACTTTCAAATCCTTGACAACAGTGACGGTATCGCCATCAGCTAGCCGGGTACCATTACTATCAAGGACAAGCAGCTCATCACTCTCTTCAGTGACCTCTGCTGGGTTCCATTCATAGGCACATTCAGGGCAGATATAAAATCCGCGGTCTTCGTAAACGTATTCTGATTGACATTGTGGACAATTTGGCATGGGAAATCCTCTCTATTCTACGGTAACTGATTTAGCTAGATTGCGTGGTTTATCAACATCTAGACCACGTTGGAGGGAAGCATAGTAGGCAATTAACTGGGTTGGAATGACCATGGAAATGCTTGATAGATAAGGATGAACTGCCCGTGTGATGATATCATCGCCGGCCTTATCAGCTCCCTCCTCAACAATGGTCAGAACATGAGCACCACGAGCCACCACTTCGGCAACATTTCCCCGAGCGTGCGAAGCCAAGACCGAATTATTGGAAATGAGGGCAATTACTGGTGTCCCATCTTCAATCAGGGAAATCGTCCCGTGTTTTAGCTCACCTGCAGCAAAGCCCTCACACTGGATATAAGAAATTTCCTTCAACTTCAAACTCGCTTCCATGGCCACATAATAGTTGCTTCCACGTCCGATATAAAAGGCATTACGAGCAGTTAAGAGTAACTTCTCCACCTTATCAGCAATCATGTCCTTATCCGACAAGGTTGCTTCAATGGATTGGGCAACCAAAGATAATTCACGGACTAGGTCAAAATCCTTGGCCTTAGAATTACCATTGGCATCACCAACCGCCTTAGCCAAGAAGGCCATGGTTGCAATTTGTGCAGTATAAGCCTTGGTTGAAGCCACTGAAATCTCAGGACCCGCATGTAGAAGCATGGTATGGCTAGCTTCACGCGACAGGGTTGAACCAGGAACATTGGTAATGGTCAAGCTAGGCAAGCCCATCTCATTAACCTTGACCAAGACCTGACGACTATCAGCCGTTTCCCCTGACTGAGTCAGGAAGATGAAGAGCGGTTTCTGACTTAATAGTGGCATGCCATAACCCCATTCAGAAGCAATCCCTAATTCTACAGGTGTATCTGTCAATTCTTCTAAGAACTGCTTAGAGGCAAATCCAGCATGGTAAGATGTTCCCGCAGCAATAATATAAAGACGGTCAGCCTCTTGAACAGCCTTGACAATAGCTGGATCAACTGTCATGGCTCCCCTGTCATCTGCATAGGTTGAAATCAGCTTACGCATGACACTTGGTTGCTCATCAATTTCCTTGAGCATGTAATAAGGATAGGTCCCCTTGCCAATATCTGACAGGTCAAGTTCTGCGGTGTAGCTCTCACGCTCCAAAACATTTCCCGCATAGTCTTGGACCGACACACTATCCTTGGTCACCACGACCAATTCTTGGTCATGAATTTCCATGTATTGATTGGTTTCGCGAATCATGGCCATGGCATCTGAACAGACCATGTTATAGCCTTGCCCCAAACCAATCAAAAGAGGGGACTTATTCTTAGCCACATAAATGGTTTCTGGCTCTTCTTGATCAATCAAGGCAAAGGCGTAAGAGCCCTTAATCAAACCAAGTGCCTGACGAAAGGCAGCTAAGGTATCCAGACCATCTTCCTCAACAAACTTACCAATCAAGTGAACCACTACTTCGGTATCTGTCTGCCCTTTGAAATGATGTCCTGCTAGATGCTCTTCCTTCAGCTCAGCATAATTTTCAATCACACCATTATGAACCAAGGTCAAACGGCCAGTTTCTGACTGATGGGGATGAGCATTTTCTTCCAAGGGTTTACCATGGGTTGCCCAACGGGTATGGCCAATGCCACGATTACCCGCCAAACTTTCTCCTACCTTATCACGTAAATCAGCAATGCGACCAACTGACTTGACCAGCGCTGGCTCCTCGCCTGCCTTAGTCACAAAAATCCCCGCCGAATCATAACCACGGTACTCTAATTTTTCTAATCCTTGCAATAAGATGTCTGTGGCATTTTCATTGCCCACAACACCAACAATTCCGCACATTATCGATACTCCTTTTTAAATTGGTCTAGTCATTTTTTACCCACTAGACAGCACTATTATTGTATGCTTTTATCTTGACTTTGTCAATCCTAAAAATTGGTCTAGTCATCTCATCTTAAAAAAACTAGCCCTTACTCGAACCAGTTTTCTCACTTATTCTGACTTGATAAATCCAAAATTATCCAAGGGCAGTAATCTAAACTCAATAACTCCCTTAATTTGAGTTTTTTTAATCAAGCCAAATTGTCGGCTATCAGCCATATTTTGCCTATTATCATTCAGGATCAAATAATTTTCCTGAGGAATACTTGTCACCTGTGGTCCTGCCAAGCTAGCCAAGGTAAAATCCTCTGTAAACATGGAAGCTGTTTCTGATGCCAGATACTTAGAGCGAAGCGCAGTTAAATAGTTTTCACTTTCAGGGTGATTATTCCGATAGAAAATATCGTCCATATAGGTCACCGAATCCCCCTGCTGGGCAACTACCCGACCAATATAGGTGCGCCCATCCACTTCATACTGGACAAACTCCCGCAACTTAGGGGACCTATTTTTAGTCACAAGAACAATATCGCCTGCTCTTAAGTAGCTATTGCTTTCTGCTTCACTAATCTTATCTAGTGAAAAAACAAATACACGTAAGCAAAGCAAGCCAACTAAAATTAGACCAACCAAGAAAATATTTCTAAAAAAATCACGCTTGAGCATGGCTACCCCCATTAATTTTCTACCTCTTATTATACCATGTTTTAACTACTAAGAAAAGGGGAAGACCATATCCCAACTCAAGCAATCTCCCAATATTTTTCTTGTCAGTTATTTCCCAGTATGATACGATGATGCAATCATTTTTCTAAGGAGGCTTTATGCACCAAGATAAATTTTACCATGAATTACAACAGTTCTTTCCCACCGAAACAACTGTCATCGCAGAACTTGGTCAATCTGCAAGCTATCCTTAATCTTCCCAAGAAAACAAAGTATGACAGTAGCGCCACCCATGCGAATTTGCCGGCTTCAACCACATTCTCAAAATAGGAGTAGGCCCAATCAAAGAAAAGTTAGACCTCTCCTTCACACAATTAAATCAAGGTGAGCGTCGTGACTTGGACCTTCTCATTTCTTATCCCCACTTTATCTGTCAAAACATTAAGGCCACTAGCAATCCAAAGGAACTCACAAGCTGGTAGGGGAAAAATTAATCGACTAATACTGTACCAATAAATACTCGCCTTCTCAATTTCGTAAAAGTCTCCCCAAATCCTATACCTATGTCATTGAAGGATTAATCTCTCTCGGTAAACACCCGAACGACAAATCCAAGAGCAAACCAATGACTTACCTGACTACCTCAACCATCTCAAATTAGAACATGCAACGCTCTCATAAGAACAAAAAAAGCAGGGAAACCTGCTTTTTCTTATTTCACTGTACGGATACGCATCGTGTTTGTACCACCTGAACCAACTGGTACACCGGCAACAATCACAATGTTATCACCAGTTTCAACCAAACCTGATTCAAGTGCCATTTTCTCAGCCAAGTCGAACATGTCATCCGTTGAAGCTGGTTTAGCTGTCACGACTGGAATAACTCCCCAGTTAATCATCAATGATTTTTGCGTATTTTCATCAAAGGTTACAGCCAAGATATCTGCATCTGGACGGTATTTAGAAATCGCACGAGCTGTATTTCCAGACTCAGTGATGGTCACCACCAACTTGATATTCATTGATTTCGTCGCATCCTTAACGGCAGAAGCGATAACTTCTGTTTGGTTGCTACGATCATAGCTTGATGAATCAAGACGTCCATATTCACTAAGAAGTGCTTGACCGTTCTTAGCAACAGTTGCCATGGTGCGAACAGATTCTACTGGGTATTTACCGTTAGCAGATTCACCTGAAAGCATGGTTGCATCAGTACCGTCAATAACAGCATTAAAGACATCAGAAACTTCTGAACGAGTCGCACGTGGTTTTTCAGTCATTGTTTCAAGCATGTTGGTTGCTGTAATGACTGCTTTACCAGCAGCATTAACTTTCTTGATAATCATTTTTTGGTAAACTGGCACCATTTCAAATGGTACTTCAATCCCCATGTCACCACGTGCAATCATGATACCGTCTGCCGCTTCGATGATTTCATCAAGGTTGTCAATCCCTTGTTGGTTTTCAATCTTAGCAAACAACTTAACATGGCCATTACCTGTTTCTTCACAGATGGCGCGCACTTCTTCAACGTCCTTAGCGGTACGAACAAATGAGATGGCGATGAAGTTCAAGCCTTGCTCAAGACCAAAGCGGATATCTGCATTGTCACGTTCAGCCAAGGCTGGAAATGGGATTGACGTATTTGGAATGTTAACCCCTTTTTGCTTAGCAATAACACTATCATTTTCAACTTCAACTTCAAATTCACGGGTAGCATCATCTTTGGCAACTACGCGAAGACCTAACTTACCATCGTCAACAAGGATTTGTTGACCAACAGCCACATCGTCAAAAATGTCCAAACCACCAGCAACGTTAAGGGCAATCACTTCACGAGTTGATTTAATACCTTGCTTGGTTGCAACACGGATTTTTTCACCAGTTTTGTAGTCATACTCTTTAGCATCACCTTCAAACAATTCCGTACGGATTTCAGGACCTTTAGTATCCAATAAGAAACCAACTTTTTGGTTAGCAATTTCTTCAGCACGACGAACAACAGCCATACGTTGACCTTGCTCCTCATGGTCACCATGTGAGAAGTTGAAACGGAAAACGTTAGCACCTTCTTGAATCAACTGAGCAATGCGTTGTGCTGATGCTTCAACATCAAGACTCTCACCCCAGTAGCCATCTTCACCAAATTTTTTACCACCACGGAATTCTACCGCTGGTCCAAGTGTTGCAACAATTTTTACACGTTTATTCATTTTTAACTTTTTTACTCCTTTTATGATTTCGTTGATAACAATACGATTAGCGTGCCAAACTACGGTTCAGTTTAGCAAAATCAAGACGTGCCTTATGTGGATTATTAACCACAATTTTGCCTTCTTCCGTCAAACTAAATAAGGCACCTTCTTCAGCCGTCCCTAGGATTGGACTTTCAATGAGTTCTTCATTTTTCACACCAACAGCCAAACCGCCACGGCCTGCCTTCAGTAATTCTACAGCATGTGCCCCCATCCATGACGCCAGAACACGGTCACGTGGTGATGGGCTACCGCCACGTTGGATATGGCCCAAATTAGTCACACGCAAATCGCTAGTATCACCTGCCTCACGCATTTTAGCAGCAAACTCTTCACCGCTCATAACGCCTTCAGCAACAACGATAATAAAGTGATCTTTTTTCTTAACCTCGTAGCCTTCTTTAACATTAGCCACAACAGCTTCCATATCAAAAGGCTCTTCTGGAATAATAATCAAATCAGCCCCTGTAGCGATTCCCGCCCAAAGAGCGATATCTCCTGCATTACGTCCCATAACCTCAACAACAAATGTACGGCCATGACTAAATGACGTATCACGAATTTTATCAATGGCTTCTGTCGCCGTTCTCACAGCTGTATCAAAACCAATCGTGTAGTCCGTTCCGACAATATCATTATCAATAGTTCCTGGAATTCCAATAGCTGGGAAACCATGTTCTGTCAAGCGCATAGCCCCATGATACGAGCCATCTCCACCGATAACAACAACACCCTCAATCCCATGTTTTTTAAGTTGTTCAATGCCAGCCAACTGGCCTTCTAATTGGGCAAATTCTGGATAACGAGCTGATTTAAGGAAAGTACCACCATGCGATAGAATGTTCGAGACACTTTTAGCGTCCATCGGGAAGATATCTCCTTCAACCATGCCAGCATAGCCACGATTGATGCCAAAAACTTCCATTCCTTCTGATGTCGCCTTACGAACGACTGCACGAACAGCATTGTTCATCCCGGGAGCGTCACCACCACTGGTCAAAACAGCAATACGTTTCATTTATTTTGTACTCCTTTTCTTACTTAACTATATCATTATAGCATACTCCTAAACAAAATTCTCTCATTTTTAGTGAAAAATCGTTTTCATGACATAAGTTTTTAGTTTTCCTTCTAATTCTTCCGATTTTGCCACCAAGTGACGACGGCTTCTTACGGTTTCTTTAGTTTCTTCATAATGGAGAATCACCGGAATATCACCAGGATATTGGCTTAATAACTGTGAAATCTCCTGGTCATGCTCATGATTTTTTAATTGGATCCAAAATTTTTCCTGACTAGGAACCTGAACAGTCTGTAAAACCAGTTGTAACTTGCCTTGACGCTCCTGCGTCTTACCAAGAAAATAAAGAATGTTCCCCTGGGCTAGCTGGTCTTTTAGTTGAGCATAAGGGCCTGGAAAGACAGTCACATCAAAACATCTCTGTAAATCGGTTACGGTTAAAAAAGCCATTAACTCTCCCTGACTCTTGGTTCGAATTTCCCGAATCGCCTCAATCTGGCCTAACAGTCTTGCTGACTGGTCTGCTACTAGCTGATCCAAGGGAGTAAAATTCCCCTCATGTTCCTGTAAAATAGCCACTAACGGGTGGGGACTTAAGCCGACACCTAGTAGCTCACGCTCCATGTCATATTTCTCATGATTGCTATAATCACTGGTTTCCAACCAATTATAAGATGTTTCTCCAAATAGACTGCCCAATTCGGTAACAAAGATAAATAGAGGTTCTAGGTTCAACAGTAACTTTTTCCGATTGGCTTCCAAGTCATCAAACAACCCAACCTTAATCAAAGGTTCCAAAACTTCTGCTTTGCGATACTGATTCGGTAATCTGGTCAAAAAATCTTCCATACTGACAAAGGGAGACTGCTCAACCAGCCACTTAGCCAGATCTTGAGCCAAGCCCTTAACCATCTTCAAGCCCAGATAAAGGTATTGTTGATCCAATCGATGATGATAGCTAACCTGATTAATCGAAAATTTAGCCAGGTGGAAACCGGCCTGCAAGGCATCCTCAATGTAATCACTACTGGAGTAATTAAGCATAATGTCATAAAAAACATCAGGATAGTGGCATTTAAAATAGGCCAGCTGAAAGGCTAAGGCAGAATAGGCGTAGGCATGGCTACGGTTAAAGCCATAACCGGCAAACTTAGCCATCCGCTCAAAGATATCCTGAGCCATATCTGCCGGATGTCCTAAAGACTGAGCTCCGGCCATAAACTCACTAGCCATGGCCTGCATCTCTTTTTGGTCTTTTTTGGACATGGCTCGTCGCAAGAGGTCTGCCTTCCCTAGACTAAACCCTGCATAAACTTGGGCAATCTGCATGACCTGCTCCTGATAAAGCATGATGCCATAACTAGGCGCCAAAATCTGGTCAACGAGAGGATCCAGTTGTTCAATGGCTTCCTGACCATACTTTCTCCGTATAAAATTTTCCGTGTAATCACTAGCCCCAGGACGATTCAAACTGGTTGTGGCAACCACCTCTTCAAAAGCTGAAGGCTTAATCCGTTTTAACAAGTGGATGGCCCCAGCCCTTTCAAATTGGAAGATTCCCTTGGTTTTCCCCGCTGCAAATAAGGCCAAGGTGGGAGCATCTTCCAAATCAATGGCCTTAATGTCAATGGTCACCCCATAACGACTAGCAACTGTTTCCTGCATCTTTTGGACAAAGGTCAGATTTCTTAAGCCCAAAAAATCCATTTTCAAGAGGCCATTACTCTCAACACTTTCCGCATCAAACTGAGTAATCATCATCTCTTCTCCTGATTTCAGGGGAATATGATCTGTCAGGTCATCATCACTCATCACAATACCCGCCGCATGAATAGAGGTTTGGCGTGGCTTCCCCTCTATGATTTGGGCCACCTTAAAGGCCTTTTGGTACTCTTGTTTACTAGCAATAAGTTGACGAAAGGACATGTTTTGTTGATAAGCAGAAGCCAGACTGTCTTTAAACCCAATTTTTCTGCTAAGCTGACTCAATTCATACTCACTAGCCCCAAATCGCTTGAAGACATCACGCAAGGCCTGTTTGGCACCAAAGGTAGAAAAGGTCACAATTTGTGCCGAATGGCGTCGCCCATAACGATCACGGACATAGCGTAAAAACTCTCCCCGATAAATATCAGGCAAATCAATATCAATATCAGGCATGCTATACCGTTCAACATTTAAAAAACGTTCAAAAAGGAGGTTGTTTTTCACAGGGTCAATACCTGTAATATCCAAGGCATAGGCTACCAAACTGCCTGCAGCCGATCCCCGACCCATGCCCATATAATAGCCCTTACTCCGTCCAAAGCGCAATAAATCCCAAACAATTAGAAAATAATCATCAAAGCCCATCTGATGAATAATAGCGAGTTCCTCCTGCAAACGACTCTGGTAAGGCGCTGTCCAACTGCCCTTAGCCACCAGACCTGCTTGAGCTCGTTCAGCCAATTCAACGACCGCTTCTTTGTTACGATTAAAACGGGGTAACTTCAAACCATTATCCAGCTGGTAATCAACCCCTGCCACTAGTTGCTGCAGCCGGGCAATACTACCAGGAAAACGTTCTTCAAACAGATCGGCAACTTGCTGGGCTGGATAAAAGCACTGTTGTCGTGGCGCCAGCTCTGCCTGAGCCAAAGAGACATTATCTCGAATAGCATGTAAAACCTGAAGTACCTCAGTATCCTCATCCTGATAATAACGGACAGTCTGCAAGGGAATAATGGGACGAGAATAATCAACTTGTGGACTATCCAAAAACACCCCTAGATAATAATCCAAAGGCAAGTCCACCTCTAACACACCCTCAGTGTAGGGCACAATAAAGGCTACCCCTGCCCCATAGTCTTCCAAGTCAGCCAAACTCACCCCTTGCGTCATCTGACAGGTGGCTAATTTAATCAAATGGTGGTAGCCTTCTGTATTTTGGGCAATCGCATAGAGGCGTAAGTCCTGCCCAGACCAATTTAGACTTAATTCAATCCCCAAAATTGGCCTTAGCCCCTCCTTCTTTGCAGCCTGAATAAAATGATAGGCCGCATAGAGATTTCCCCGATCCATAATTCCCAGTTGCTGGTAACCCAACTGCTTGGCCATCGCCACATAGTCTTTAACATCAATCAGACTATCCATAAAACTATAGACCGTTTTAGTATCTAACTGAACAAACATAAGGTTTCCTCCTCAACCTTTCTCGTCTTTATTATACTATGAAAAACGCTAGCATGCACCAAAAAACGACCCACTAAGGGTCGCACAATACCAGCTATTGTAAATTTAACCGATGTTTTATCAGGTAATGGGTTATCCAATAATAAAGAACAATAAAGACTAGCTCAAACAAGGCTAGGAAAAAAAGATAGGCTTCTGCCCCAGCTAGCAAATGCTGGACCAAGGAGGTTAATAAACCCGCCAAAAAGGCTAGGGTAAAATAAGCCACAAAAGCCATCAAAATCCGACGATTATTGAACAGCTGTCCTAGAGAAATGGCCAAATAAATCATTAAAATTCCTCTTACAATAGCTAGTAACAGGTAAAGTAGCCATTGTAAGACGGCAACCATGACACTAATTGACGGTAAATCAAGACTCATCCAAATCGCATCCGAAAGCTCGGTCAGGCCATCGCTAATCACTGCGGCACTCACTAAAATAATAAGGCCATTTAACAGACACCAGATTAGGGCTGTCACCACCTTAGACAAGAGTAACTGATGCGTTGTCACCGGCAAGGTCATGGTCAGATAACCCTCGCGGCCATAAATGGCTTGGGTAAATCGCCTAATAATGATAAAAAGGGTTGATAAAAAGATAGCAACAATTAAAACAACAATAGCAATGACGGAAACCAGATAGGTGGTCAAAACCCATTGACTGATATTGACCGCTTGGTTCAGTTCCTCCATATCAGGAATACTCAAGCGTAGAATGATGGAGAAAAGAAAGGCTAGGCCGTAAAGACCCAAATACCACTTGCCAACTGACTTCAATTCATATTTTACTAATTTTCCAAACATGGCCCCCTCCTAAACCCTAAATCTATCACGGAAAATCCCATCAATGGACTTCCCATATTCTTGGCGCAAGTCATCTGTTTCACCTTGCAAGATGAGCTTACCCTGATCTAGCAACACAACCTGATCCAAAACTGGTTCCACATCAGCAATCAAATGCGTCGAAATCAAGACAGAAGAATCCTCAGAATAATTACTAATGATGGTCCGTAAGATATAATCTCGCGTTGCAGGATCAACACCTGCAATTGGCTCATCCAAGACGTAGAGCTTGGCCTTACGACTCATCACCAAGATTAACTGGACCTTTTCCTTATCCCCCTTGGATAAATTTTTTAAATATTGGGTGTCATCAATGGCCAAATCTGACAACAGGCTTTCTGCCCGCTGCCGATCAAAATCAGCATAAAAATCTGCAAACAGGGAAATAATCTCTCTAACCTTTAAATAATCCCTAAGATAGCTTGTGTCCGGCAGGTAGGACACTAACTTCTTGGTAGCTACCGAAGGGTGATGGCCTGCAATCAAAACCTCCCCCTGATCAGGTTGTAAAAGACCATTCACTAATTTGATTAAGGTGGTCTTGCCACTACCATTCGGTCCCAAGAGACCAACAATCTTGCCTTCTGCTAGGTCTAAATTAAAATCGTCCAAAACCCTTGACCCACCATAGGCCTTTGTCACATGATTAAAACGTAGCAAAGTTGTCATCGCTCTTCTCCCTTCATGTAGTTGCTTAACTCTGCAACAATTTCTTCCTCCATAAAGCCAACATGTTTCATATTATCAATAAAGGTTTTAATCTCATTACCTGCTACTTCATGTCGAATAGCCGCTAGTAGGGCCACATCCTCCGTCACATACCGGCCGGCTGTCCGACGGGTAAAGACCAAGCCCTCATGTTCAAGCTCTGTATAAGCCCGCTGCATGGTATTGGGGTTAACCCCTGCCTCCTCAGCTAGTTCTCTAACAGTTGGCAGTTGCTGCCCACTGCCCAATTCCCCGCTTAATATTTTCATCTTAACCCGCTGCGCTAACTGAGCATAAATGGGAGATCGTTCATCAAATGTCCAAGCCATCACTTTCCTCTCCTTTCTCTTTGACCTTCATGCGTCATCATCTTATAATTTTTTTTAATTTTTTGCAAGAGAAATCTTCCCAATTGATGATTTTATGTTATAATAGAATCTAGCCATCCTTAGTGTAATGGATATCACGCAAGATTCCGGTTCTTGAAATGGGAGTTCGATTCTCTCAGGATGGATGATAAGACATTTCTGGACCTTTCTTGGTCCAGTTTTTTTATCCTCTCCTATTGGCTGGCTGATTATGAAAATAAAGTTGAGAAACTTCTCAACTTTATGTTGTTCTGATTAGCCCAAACCATTCTGGCTTTTTTTGGTCAAAACTCCCTGTTCAAAAATCAACTGAATATTGGCATTAGAGACATTGGCTCCTTTTTTCAAACCACTTGACCAAATCGCCTGGGTCTCAGCCTTACCTGTTGACACCACCTGGGCCATGACATCTGGCTTACCAAATTTTTCAACCACTTGTTCAAAGGTCATGCCTTCTGTCAAGGCCTTATAATCATCAAGTGTGATTCGCTCCTCACGAGTGAATTGGAAATTAGAAATAGACCGGGAAATCGCACTGTCCTTATACTGTTGAACAGCTAAAACCACATCATCAAAAGTCCAAGTATAGGCGTCAATGGTAACATTTTCCCCTGCCTGCTTGGTTTCGTGGCCACTTGGCTCACCAAAGAGAGCCTTGAGTTCTTCTAGGTTAGACCCACCTTGAAACTCATTGGCTTCTGTGCCTAGCCTGATTTGTTCAAACTTCATCCGAACATCTTCATGGTTGGGGACACTTGGCTTGGTAATCCAAGACTGATTAACCTCCAAGGAAGGCTTAGTCGTTGCTTTTTTGGCTTGACTGGAACAAGCCGAAAGCAAGAGGGCCAAGAACACCAAACTGACCAGGCTCATCTTTTTTGTCGTCATATCTATCCTCTATCTTTATCTTAAACTTAATGGAGCCGGTGGGAGTCGAACCCACGTCCAAACACCTGCCAACAGATTCGTCTACAACCATAGGCCATGTCTTGGTTTAACAAGCTAGTGACACATGGCTCAAGCCCCTATCTTGCGAGTCTATCACTCTCTTTTTAGCCAGCTAGACAATGGCTAAACGTAGCTTGCTCAAATAAGACCTCTACTGAAACACAAGCAATTCCAGAGACGTCACGCCCGCTGGTTTTTAGGCAGCTAAAGCGTAAGAAGTGTTATTTTTTGCAGTTATATTTAACTGAACGGTTACGCCGTCACCCGAGTTGCAGAATCTACCTCATAATGCCTGTCGAATCCGTAACGACCCCAAAACATTACCTAACTAGTATATCAAAAACATTAAAAGATGGCAAAAAAATACTATTTTTGATATGATTGTATTATGTATAAAGTATGGCAGAAAACGTTTCAAATTTTAGGAATCATCACACTGATTGCCTCCATTGCCCTAGTCATCTGGCTCTTCAAAAATGGGATTCTCAATGATCAGAATGCCTTTAAGAGCTGGGTCAGCCAATACCAACTGATGGCTCCCCTAATCTTTATTTTCATTCAAATTGTCCAGATTGTCATCCCCATCCTTCCAGGTGGGGTAACCACAGTAGCCGGCTACTTGGTTTTTGGACCCTGGCTAGGCTTTATCACTAACTATATCGGGATTTTACTAGGGAGTATCATTCTTTTCCTCATTGTCAAGCGCTATGGTCGCCCCTTTATCAAACTGTTTGTCAAGGACAAGGATCTCAGTAAATACGAAGCCAAACTAGAAACCAAGGGCTACGAACGCTTTTTCATCTTCTGCATGGCCTCGCCGATTTCTCCAGCCGACATCATGGTCATGGTTACAGGGCTGAGTAGCATGTCGCTCAGACGCTTTATCATCATCATGCTAATCACCAAACCCTTATCCATCATCGGTTACAGTTACCTATGGATTTACGGCGGCCATCTCCTCCAATACTTTCTTAGTCTCTAGCACCCCCCAGATGGGTGCTTTTTTCTTGACTGAAGGCAACAATAAAAAAGCTTGGTAAAACCAAGCTTTTTTATTACAATTCAATATCACCAAACAAGTCAGCCATTGAGAAACCAGTTTGTGTTTCTGGCAACTCGTAGTCACGTTTTTCTTGACGACGTGGGCGACGTGGACGTGATTGACGTTTTTCACCATTGTCGCCTTCAGACTTGTCTTGGGCTGGACGCTCTTCAAGTGCCTTGATTGACAATGATACACGCTCATCAGCGGCATTAACTTCAAGCACTTTAACCGTTACATCTTGACCTACTGACAAGGCATCTTTTGGATTTTCAACACGTTTGTGTGAGATTTGTGAGATGTGAACCAAGCCATCAATACCTGGCAACACTTCTACAAAAGCACCAAAGTCAGTCAAACGTTTTACTTTACCTTCAACAACATCACCAGCTGCAAGTTTTTGCTCTACACCATCCCATGGTCCAGGTGTTGTTGCTTTAAGAGAAAGCGATACACGACCTTCTTCTTCGTCAATAGCAAGAACTTTAACGTCAACATCTTCACCAACAGTTACGACTGATTTTGGAGAAACGTTACGCTCATGTGACAATTCAGTCACGTGAACAAGACCATCAACACCACCAAGATCAATAAAGGCACCAAAGCTAGTCAAACGAGCAACCTTACCAGTGACAACTGATCCAACTTCAATTTTAGAGAAGACTTCTTGGCGAGCCGCTGCTGCAACTTCTTCTACAACTTCACGACGTGACAAGATGAAACGGTTCTCTGCTGCATTAACTTCCTTGATTTTTGCTTCAAATTCTTGACCAACAAAACGCTCAGTGTTACGAACGAAACGAGTATCAAGCATTGATGCAGGGATGAAGCCACGAAGGCCTTCAAACTCAACAGAAAGACCACCCTTAACGGCACGAGTTCCCTTAACCGTAACAACTTCTTCTTCACGACCGACAAGCTTATCCCAAGCTTTGCGAGCTTCTAAACGTTTTTTAGAAACAAGGAAAGTTACTGTATCAGTATCTTTACCTACAACTTGACGAAGAACAAGCACTTCAAGTGTTTCGCCAGCTTTAACAAATTCATTGATATCAGCATCACGGTCATTTGTCAATTCACGAAGTGTCAAAACACCTTCAACACCTGTACCTTCAATGACAAGGTTTGCTTGACCATTATCAACTGTTAAAACTTCCGCAGTGACCACGTCACCTGGGTTCACTTCGCTAACACTGTTTAGCAAATCTTCAAATTCATTCATTCTAAAAAATCCTCCAATAAAAGCTAGCCAAGCTAGCTTTTAACAACAATATATTTTTTCAAGGCAACCCGCAAGGACAAGAATTTTATCGCTGACGGTCTTAGGAATTCCTAATACCTCAACTGGGGTAGCTGGATTCGAACCAACGCATGAGGGAGTCAAAGTCCCTTGCCTTACCGCTTGGCGATACCCCAATCATCATCTAAGCTACTTGTCTTAGATATGGAGAGAGAGGGATTCGAACCCCCGAACCCGAAGGAGCGGATTTACAGTCCGCCGCGTTTAGCCTCTTCGCTATCTCTCCTTAACAACAAAACCTATTATAACACAGGTTTTGCCTTTGTGCAAGACTTTTTTGTTATTTTTTTAATGATTCAAGTTATAAGCTTCAATAATATGCTCAATTCCTTGGTCAAATGTTTTATAGATACTGTCAACAGCCCCCTGTTTAATGACGGCAAACTGTTTATCCAACTCAACCAGTTGACCGGCAATTTTCTTACCAATAACTAAGTGGTAGCCTGCCACCAGCTGACCATTGACCTCAACCTTGGCATCTAGGACCTGTACTTCAATCTTTTTATCTTTTTTACTCATAAGAACCTCACTCCTGTAACTATTTTACACAAAAACAAGGAAGCTTGCAAGAGCAAACTTCCCGACACTTAGCAATGGACAGTCAAACCAACTTGGGTAACATGTGGTCGCTAACAAAGACCTGTTCTCACCCAGACAACTCCTCCCAGGCCTTGATAACTTGGTCACTGCTCATGCTATCTGCAATAAAGCTACCATTGCTGGTCCGCTCTGACAGGGAGAGACTGGTCAAGTCCACCGTGTAGGTTTGGCCTGCCTGTGACACGACCTGTAACTGTTGCGGTCCAGCCAAGACATTACCCGCTAGATAAACTCGGTGGGGCTTGGTTTTCAATTCCCGGAGAACTTGAAGGCCTCGTTTGGCCCGACCAGTAACCGGCAACTGATCCACCGCCACTCGCTTCAGGCTTCCCCTTTGGGTCAAGAGATAGAAGGAATCACTTTGGACAGTAAAGACGGCCTGGACCAAATCATCTGCCTTCAAATTAACCGCCTTAACCCCAGCCGCTTTCAGACCGACTACCGGCACTTCGCTATTTTCAAACCGCAGAGCATAACCCAACTGGGTCACTAGCATGACCTCCTCCAACTGAACAGGAGCCACAGTCAAGACTCGGTCGCCAGCCGCTTTCAATTTCATAAAGGTCAGAGACTTGGACCGATAGGTTCGCCAAGGACCTAACTCTTTTTGCTCAAAGCGTTTAATCTGGCCCGACTGGCTAGCTGCCAGGTAAAGACCGTCTCTCAACTGGTCTAACAAGTCAACAAAGACAACCTCCTCATCAGCAGAAAAGTTACTGATGGTTTGTGACAAGTGCTCTCCGATATCTTTCCAGCGACTATCAACCAATTCATGGACCGGGCGATAGATGACATTCCCAAGGTTGGTAAAGATGAGTAGTTGTTGGGTGGTCTTAGCCTGGGCTAAGAAGATCAGGTAGTCATCATCGCGCTTGCCTACCTCAGTAAGGGTTGAAGCGGAGAAGGAGCGTGGACTGGTTCGTTTGATATAGCCAGCCTTGGTCACACTAACATAGGTGTCCTCTGCCACAATCAAGCTCTTGCTGTCAATCTCAATATGAGCTTCTTCTGCCCTTAATTCTGTTCGTCTAGGATTGCCAAACCGTTTCTTGACCTCTCGCAGTTCTTTTTTCATGACCTGATACAGGGTCTTTTCATCTCCGATAATGGCAGACAGGTATTGAATCTCCTGTCGCAGACGCTCTTCTTCCTCCTGTAAGGTCACAATGTCGGTATTGGTCAAGCGGTAAAGTTGTAGGGTCACAATGGCCTCAGCCTGCTCTTCTGTAAAGTCATAGCTGACCTTGAGGTTTTCCTTGGCGTCAGCCTTGTTCTCACTGGCCCGAATCAGGGCAATGACTTCATCGAGAATTGACAAGACACGAATCAAGCCCTCCACGATATGAAGCCGTTTTTCCGCCTTTTCCTTATCAAAACGTGACCGGGCAATAATAATCTCCTTGCGGTGGGCAATGTAGCTAGAGAGGATTTTAATCAAACCAACCTGCCGCGGCGTGTAATGGTCGATGGCCACCATGTTGAAATTATAGTTAATCTGTAAGTCCGTGTACTTAAAGAGATAGTTGAGAATGGTCTGGCTGTCCGCATCCTTTTTCAATTCTACCGCAATGCGTAGGCCGGCGCGGTCTGACTCATCTCGGACCTCGGCAATGCCAGGCACCTTGTTATTGACCCTAACCTCATCAATTTTCTTAACTAGATTTGCCTTGTTGACCTCATAGGGGAGTTCGGTAATGACGATTTGCTCCTTGCCTGCCTTAAGGGGCTCAATGCTTGTCCGACTACGCAGTACCAAGCGTCCCTTACCTGTTTCATAAGCTTTTTTCAGGTCTTCAGTTCCTTGAATCAAGCCACCTGTTGGAAAATCAGGCCCAGGAAGAAACTCCATGAGCTTATCCAGACTAGCCTTGGGGTGGTCAATCAAGTGTACCACCGCATCAACCACCTCCGTCAGATTATGGGGGGGAATATCCGTAGCATAACCGGCCGAAATACCTGTTGCTCCATTGACCAAAAGATTTGGAAAGGCAGCTGGTAGGACCGTAGGCTCCTTCTCGGTATCGTCAAAGTTCCAAGCAAAAGGAACGGTCTTTTTATCAATGTCCTGCAAGAGATAACCTGCCATCTCTGACAGCCGAGCCTCGGTATAACGCATGGCCGCCGGCGGGTCTCCGTCCATAGAACCATTATTTCCGTGCATTTCCACCAGAATTTCTCGGTTTTTCCAGTCCTGACTCATGCGTACCATGGCCTCATAGATGGACGAATCACCGTGAGGATGGAAATTCCCCATGACATTTCCCACTGACTTGGCTGATTTCCGATAGCCCTTGTCAAAGGTATTGCCGTCCTTATTCATCGAATAAAGAATCCGCCGTTGCACGGGCTTGAGACCATCACGAATGTCTGGCAAGGCCCGCTCCTGAATAATGTATTTGGAGTAACGTCCAAAACGCTCCCCCATGATGTCCTCCAAGGACATGTTTTGAATGTTGGTCATAAGATTATACACATCGTCCACTATCGTATGTTGGGACTGATTGGGTTCCTTTCTAAAGGGCTAAGGTCACCATGACTGGTTTTTTCTGGGCAATATGTTCTTTGAGATCGTCTGGTAGGTCAAATTCCGTTACTTGGTCGTCAAGATGAGACAGAACAAGATAGTAACCATTTAGGGCATCAAATCTAACCCAAGACACCCCATCTTTTTTCCATGACGCCTCCAAAGAAAAAGGGAGAGAAGATAAGGTATTGTCATAAGTTTCTTCCTTATGTTTCAGTTTATCCATTATCCGGTAAACGGTCATTGCCTGTCTTGATTCTTTGGCATCTAATACTTGACCAAACTCCGTATAAGTCAAGGGTGTCAAAGAAACAGTGGCTAGAATTGTCTTACTTTCCATACGTTTCCTTTATTCTTTCATTGTTAAGGTCTAGATCACTTCAGCTTGGTTACTGGTAGTTGTGACTGCCAGGTCGGCAATAACCGTCGGAGCCTTTTTACCTTTACGTTTTCTATACCGGCTCCGAATAGCATTAAGCTGGTCACGAAGTTGGGCAAAGTAGGCTTTTTCTGGATAAGCATAGGCATTGAGTGCTGTAAAGTCAACCAAAAACTCGTAAGTCTCAATCAATTCTACCTTTAATTGCCGATTTTGACTAGGCACAAAGCTCGTCTGCTCTGTCAGCCGCTCCTGATAAAGACGAGCAAAACGATTCTGGACTGCCTTTAATTGTTCCACATGTGGGGATAGGTGGAATTGGGTCAGAGCCGACTGATAGGTCACTGAGGCCAGTTGAGCCAAGAGGTGATTGATACTCTCGGTTCGTTTTTCATAGCTGAGCTGGGTTAATTTTTGGTAATTTTTTAGTAGGGGAGTGAGGTCTTGATAAGCAGCTTGACTATTGCTATCCTTGCTTCTAGCAAAGGCCCGAATTAAGGAAAACAAGGTGACTAGGGCATCCTTGCGCTCATTGTCTGCCGCTTCTAGTTTTTTGGTAACTCTACTCGACCGATTGACATGTAGACCATCGTCAAACTGGTCTAACAAGGTTGACAGGCGAGTGTTTTTACTGACATAGAGCAGTTCCGTTTTATGAGCCTTGGTAAATTTAGCAATGGCATCATGCGATTCCTTGATCAGCTGATACAGGGCCTTGCTGTCCAAGGCTGCCGGGGACATACCAGTCACACGATAAACTTTTTTCATAGAAGCCTCCTTGATGAATCTGATAAAATTTTTATCACCTACTCGGAGTGGGTCGGACAAGCCAATAAAAAATTTTTTGACCTGCCTAACCCGCTCGCTGGCTTTTTTTATATTTTATCGACTTGTCCGACCATCAGGGAGAGGATGGCTAAAAATTAGTCACTCCCAACTACTTGGTTAGACAGCCTTAATCATTAATTTCACCAGCAAAGAACTAAATGAGATGATTGGTTCCTTATCTTATCATTCGTAAAAGAAAGGTAAAACTAAGAAAAAAGGTTTAATTATTGATTAGTGACTAGCAACCACTTCCTTGGTTGCTTCAATCTTCTTATCCGTCCATTCGACCAAGTCTTTGATGACTAATTTTTCAATTACACGGATAAAGTCGAACATAAAAGTATAATCTATTTCCCCATTTTTAACAGGTAATTGAAACTGTAAATCAGGTAGTTTATTAGTAGCATTGACTGAGTACTCTGTAAATAGAATTTGTAATTTATTGATAGCTGTCGTCACAAACAAGCGAACCTCGCTTGTTTGGTCTCCATCCTTAAATTGTAAGGCTTTGACCCTCGTTCCAATATAAAAATCATTAGCCTGTGTTGTTGCTAAAAACACACCTCTATCTGCTAAAGCTAAAGTTTCCTTATAACCAAATAACTGACGATTGGACAACTGTTTAATGTAAACCGAAATTCCATTATTTTGATGTTGATGACTGACCAAAGGAATATTCCCTTTTTCTGTTCTTCCAATAATAACATCTTGTCCTGTATAAATGTTAAAAATACTTTTGAAAGCATAAGTACCCAAATACTCTACTCTACTCTTAGTATCGGAGAGTTTGACGAACTTGTCAAGTATTTTTTCATCTTTTTCTGTTAAGTGATAATCTTTTAGTCCAGTGACTGTTAGATAAGCCTCGAGCGTCTCGATGCGTTCAGCCTCGAGCGTCTTTATATAGGTTTCCATATATGAAAATGCCAACTCATTTTTTACATAAGGTACTGTGATTTCCACTGATTTAATACGTTCCCAACCGGCTTTATTTGACCAATTATAACGGTATCTTATTGCCTTTTGCAATACACCGACAAAGTATAAGTAAGCCAACTCAGATAGCTCTTTTTCCTTAAAACGTATTGCATAGGCATCCTGTAGGACTGTAAATTCCTTAGATTGATAATACATTACTCCTGTATTAGCACCATTGGCTGATACGCTAATACAATTTTTCAAAATTGTTGCATTTTCTACTGGTACATAATAAGCTAATCCTTGATTTTCCACACCAGCTGTTAAAGCAGGTAAACAATAAACTTCGTCATGTTTATTTTTTAAGTCCCTCGCTTTATATGGTAATTTCTTAGTCGGTATTTTTTCAAAGAGGGTCTCAATTGCTATCTTTTTCCACTCTCCCCCAGCCTTTATGAAGTCATCGTCTAACTTCTGCAAAGCTGGATTTATGGCTTTTTTGCAACATCTTCCCCCTTTTGTTGGAGTAGTTGAGTGACTTCCCATGAGAGATAATCAGCAACTGTTTTTTTGAAATCATCCAAGGTTGGTTTGGTATCAATCTTTTGATGATGTTCAAAATTCCAATCCAGTCCAATTTTTTCTTCATCTAGAGTAATGGGGTCTTCAATAAATTCATCAGTGGTCAGAATGTGCAAATAACTCGCTCCATACTTGACTAAATCAACAACTTCTGCATAACGACCTGCGGCATTATCAACATCGCGTAAGTTATTACTCGCCTTTGTTTTCTTACGACTAGCTCGCTTATAACCATCATTGCGTAAATCAATAAAACGAACAGGTTGCTTCACATCATGACTTTCACCAACTTTGAAAACATAAATAGACGTCTGTACACCAGACTTTCCGATAAAGACATCCACTGGCATTTTTATCGAAGCTAATAAAGTGTTTTTCTCAAGAATTGCCTTCCTAATCTCTTGCCCATTTTTACCAACAGAATCCTGAACAATGACAGAAGCATAGCCCTTGGTCATCATAGACAAGGCCTTTTTAACAAAAATCATGCCATTGCCTTCTGCCGAATACGGAGGATTGAGAATAAAGGCATCCGCAGGAAATTTTTCTCCCTCTTTACCAAAGCCATAATTACCATTAAATTCTGTCAAAGAATTTTTATTCAAAATGTTAGAACTACCATCACCCATCAAAATCATGTTAAGGACAGCCAACATATAAACACCAGAAAGTAACTCTAGTCCTAACAGCTGCTCTGCCTTAATGGATAACTCTTTCTGACGAAGTTCTTCTGGCGAACTAATCTTTTCCTTGGCATCATTAAGCATTTCATTCATGGCAGCGACCAAGAGACCCGCCGAACCTGTGGCAAAATCCCAGACATAAGAATCCTTATTAACACGGGCTAGCTTCACCAAAAAAGTAGCAACATAGGAAGGCGTTAGCACGACATCATTTAACTTATCTTGTGAGAAACCTAACCATGAATACATCTCGTTGAATAGTTTTCCAGTAAAATCTGTTGTCAACCCAATCTTGTAGTAAATCCCCAAGTCATCCACAATCTTGGTAAAAACCCTTTTCAACTGACTTTCACCATTTTTAATCTTGTTAATATTATCCGACAAAATGGTATTAGACAAAGTACGAATAATCAATTTTTTCTTAGACTTAGGCAAGTCTTTTTCTTCCAAAAAACTTTCAATTTTCCGTTTAAGAACTTGTCCATCACTATCATTTCCTGTCTCTCGTTGAGATTTAAGATCTGATTTTTCTAGAGGAGTTACCTTACCTGGAATCCCCAAGGTGGCAATGATTGACGCCGCAACTAAATAAACACGGTCATTTTCCCCCAAGCCTTTTTCGTTTTGGTAGATGTCATTATTGAGCTTGGTCAAACTAGCGTCAATTTCCTGTTCACGTTTTTCCTTAATACGTGCCAATTCTTCTTCGCTCAAGCTCAGATGACGAATAGTTTCTACAAAACCTTCAAAATTAGTAGGAGCTAAAAAGGAGAGGTCGGTAAAGTCGCCAACTTTTTGACCAATACCTAGATTGGACTTAGAAACATAATAGACACCAATAGCATGATTTAGATTATCTTGAGGATCCTTGTAGCCAGTCACACCAATGGCAATAATATCAGTGTAGCTAGTATAGTGCAAAAGGGCATTGGCATAGTGAACGGCTCCATTGACAGCGTAATTCTTGATATTCTGAAAATGCGGCTCATTTTTAGCCGTGCTATTATCCACCTCACCAGTCGTCGTTAGCTTGACTAACTTGTCCTTATAACCCTTATACTCGATTAAGACAGGAAAATAATTGCCTTGTTCATCTTGCAACAAGAGTTTTGCGTCGGGTCTATTGCCACCCTTACCACCACTCTTAGAATGATAGTCATTAAGAGCCTTATCAATCTCGGTATTTAAGGTTTCTTGTTCTAACTTATAATCCAGCTGATAATTTTTTAACCAGCTATTGACTAAATCAGCAATATTTGGTTCAACACTTTGTACTTTTACCATTTTTTACTTCACAGCCTTTCTTTTTTCCTTACGATGGCTGGCAAGGCGCTAGCGCCATCTTAATCCCGCCAAGACCACTGTTTCAAACCACCCTTTCTTGACTCCCTAAAACACACTGGCTTCTTCCAAGGTAAATTTGACATTGTCTTCAATCCACTGGCGACGAGGAGCAGGCTTGTCACCCATCAGGATAGACACGCGCCGCTCAGCCCGAGCTAGATCTTCAATCGTCACGCGAATTAAAGTCCTCGTCTCAGGGTTCATGGTTGTTTCCCAGAGCTGGTCAGCATTCATTTCGCCCAGTCCCTTATAACGTTGGAGGGTCGCTCCCTTGCCAAAGTCTTTTCGCAAATCAGCCAACTCACCATCGCTCCAAGCATAGGCAATCTGCTCATTTTTCCCCTTGCCCTTGCTCATCTTGTAAAGAGGGGGAAGAGCGATATAAACCCGACCTGCCTCAACCAAGGGCCGCATATAACGGTAGAAAAAGGTCAAAAGTAGGGTTTGAATATGGGCACCGTCCGTGTCAGCATCGGTCATGATAATGACCTTATCATAATGACAATCCACCAATGAGAAATCTGCCCCGACACCGGCACCGATGGTATAAATCATGGTATTGATTTCTTCGTTTTTAAGGATATCTGCCATCTTGGCCTTCTCTGTATTTAAAACCTTACCTCTGAGGGGCAAGATAGCCTGAAACTTGCGGTCTCGTCCTTGCTTGGCTGAGCCACCAGCCGAATCCCCCTCAACCAGATAGAGTTCATTTTTTTGAGGGTTCTTAGACTGGGCCGGTGTCAATTTGCCAGATAAAAGGCCCTTGTCTTTTTTATTTTTCTTGCCATTGCGGCTATCGTCACGGGCCTTACGAGCGGCTTCTCTGGCATCACGCGCCTTGATGGCCTTGCGGATGAGATTGGCTGCTAGTTCACCATTTTCCATGAGAAAGAAGGTCAGCTTGTCTGAAACAATGCTCTCCACCACTGGACGAGCCAGAGGGCTCCCCAACTTATCCTTGGTTTGCCCTTCAAACTGTAAGTGTTCTTCTGGGACCAGGATGGATAAGACCGCAGACAGGCCCTCACGGTAGTCCGACCCCTCTAGGTTCTTATCTTTTTCCTTGAGCAGACCAGTCTTACGGGCATAGTCATTCATGACCTTGGTAATGGCCGTCTTAAAACCCGTTTCATGGCTACCGCCATCCTTGGTGCGGACATTATTAACAAAGGAGAGGATATGATCTGAAAAGCCATCATGATATTGGAGGGCGATGGAGAGCTGAAAGTCTGATTGACTGCCTTCGATAGCAACAACAGGGGTCAAGGTTTCCTTGTCCTCGTTGAGGTAGGCTACAAAGTCTTCTACCCCATTTTCATAATGGAAGTGTTCTGTCTGACCACTTCTTTCATCGGTCAAGACCATGGTCACATCTTTTAAGAGAAAGGCTGACTCCTTCAAGCGCTCAGCAATGGTATTAAATTTAAACTGAGTCGTGGAAAAAATACTGGCGTCTGGTAGAAAACGGACGGTGGTCCCTGATTTGGACTTGGCTGCTGTGCCAATCTTTTCCAAGGTCGTGACAGGCTGCCCCCCCTTTTCAAAGCGTTGGCGGTAGATGGCCCCATCTCGGGTGATTTCCACTTCCAGCCAGCTAGAGAGGGCATTGACAACTGACGACCCAACCCCGTGCAAGCCCCCTGAGGTCTTGTAGCCACCTTGACCAAATTTCCCCCCGGCATGGAGGACGGTAAAGATGACTTCTACTGTGGGAATCCCACGCGCGTGTAAGCCAACAGGCATGCCTCGTCCTTGGTCAGCCACACTAAGAGAACCATCAGCATGAATGGTGACTCGAATCTCCCGACCAAAGCCTGATAGGGCCTCGTCCACCGCATTATCAACAATTTCCCAGACCAAGTGGTGCAGGCCAGCCCCATCCGTTGAACCGATGTACATACCTGGTCGCTTGCGGACCGCTTCCAAGCCTTCTAGGACCTGAATGGCATCATCATTATAAGTTGTTCTCGTTACTTCCTTAGCCATCTTGACCTCCAAATTTTTCATACTCCCCTATCTTACAAGTTTTTAGGCGTTTTTGCAAAGGAATTCTACATTTTTTCCTGATTTATGTGGTATAATGGCAATATGACTACCTTGATTTATCTTTTGATTGCCTATTTATTAGGCTCCATTCCGACTGGTCTTTGGATTGGTCATTCTATTTATGGTAAAAATCTGCGTGAATTTGGCAGTGGTAACACAGGGACTACCAACACCTTTCGCATTCTCGGCAAAAAGGCCGGAACAGTCACCTTGTTAGTTGATTTATTAAAGGGAACCTTGGCAACCCTCTTGCCTATTTGGTTTGGTGGCAGCTGGCTATCGCCTATCATCATCGGTTTCTTGGCTGTCTTAGGTCACACCTTTCCTGTCTTTGCTCATTTTAAGGGGGGTAAGGCAGTTGCGACCAGTGCTGGCGTCATTCTCGGCTTTGCCCCATCATTTTTCCTTTATCTACTGGTCATTTTTTTAACCACGCTTTATTTGACCAGCATGATTTCCTATGCTAGCATTTCCGTTGCCATCTGTGCCTTGGTTGGAATCATCATTTTCCCCGCCCTTGGCATCATCCTCCCCAGCTATGACCTTGTTTTTTCAGTGGTCATTGGCTTGATGGCAACCGTGATTCTCCTGCGTCATCAGGATAATATGAAACGGATTAAAAACAAGAAGGAAAATTTAGTTCCCTTTGGGCTTAATCTAACCAAACAAGCCCCTAAAAAATAAATCTTCCTTAACTAGCCGAGCAGTTGCTCGGCTTTTTTGTCGCCAAAAAAGACTAGACAAGTGTCTAGTCCTTTAAGGGGACTTATTCCTCTTTCTTCCGCACACCGACCAAGCCAAGAATCATCAGCCCTAGTCCGGCAAAAATACCCATGATTGACCGATTACCAGCAGTCAATGGCAGGAATTTATCACTCGTTAGGCTGTGGTTCTTATCATTAGCCAGGCTAGCAATCTTAGTCACTTCAAATGACGCTGGTTTAGCAACCGTTTGTCTGCCGCTTGTCATCTTGGTTGTCACAAGTGTCTGGGCTTGAGTCGCTTGACCTGTTGCTGTCCCTGCTTGCACCAATGGCCTAGCTTGGTCTAAGGTCAGCTCCTTATTCTCTGACGTGCTTGGCAAGTCTAGTTTTTGGTCCTCTTGCTCTGCCTTGGCTAACTCCTCCAATAATTTTTCAAAGCTTGCCTTAGAGAGAGAAATCAAGCGTGAATTTGGATTGATTTTCTCGTAAAGTGACCAATCAAGAGTCTTGGCCTGGGTTTGCAAGAAATCTGCAAAGACAGTATCCAGTGACGGACCTTCTTCACGGGCGCCGCCTAGCATGATGTAACCATCACCGCCAGCTGCCAAGAAATCATTGGTTGCTAGATAGTAAGATTTTGCTAAATCAATTGGCTCATAGGCACCTGTCTCTGGGTTATAAATTGAAATGGCTAAAATCCGCTCCTCAGCTGGTAGGGTCGTGTCATAATAAACTTCCGCTCCGGCAACATGGAGGAAGCCTCCACTTGGTTCTAGGAGAGGTTGACCATTTTCATCAAGAACAGGGGCTTGAGTTTCCCCCTTACTTTGGAGAACAGATCCCAGTGATTTGACAAACATGTCATAAATACTTTGACCCGTCATTTCAATCTGTGAAATGAAATTACCAAATGGTAACACGGCAATGGTGCCACCTTTGGTGATTGGTTTTCCTTTTTCTAAGGTCTTACGGATACCACCACCATTCATCACTGCCAAGTTTGTTTTATGGCTGAAACCTGTCTGACCATAGGTCAAAATCGCATCAGTAATCAAGTTACCAATATTGGTTTCACGTACCCGAACATTCATCCGATCAGCATCTAGCTCAACAGGATTGTTGGCTACCAAGACTTCTGAATTTAATTGTTCAAAATCTGCCTTAACCTGTGCCACCTTAGCTGCGACTGCTGGATCTGGCGTCACAGACTTCAAATCATCATAGGTTAATGAGCTAGCCGTCATCTTATCAGCTGATACCAAAATTTTACCGACATTATTAAGGTAGTTACCGGTTTGGCCATAGACCACATAGTCACCATAGCTAGCTGTTGCCAGGGTATGTGAGTGCCCATCAACCACAATCAGGCGTTTGCCTTCTAGGAGCTTGCTTTGAGAAAATGCCTTGGCTAAATTGCCCCCCTGCCATTGTGGGAGGGTCGTTTGGTCAATTCCTAAATGCGATAGGACAACATAATTGCGATAGACCTTGCCTTCTGCCTGTGCCCGAGCCTCCACTTCAGCAATGACTTTTTCCACTTCGGCAATCGGCTCAGTAAAAGTCACTCCAGGAATATTACGCGGATGGGTCTTGGTGCTTGCTTCAGGTGTTGTCAGCCCGATAACCACAAATTCATCCCCGACTACCGTCTTATCCTTGTCGATAATCGTGTAAGGTTGCAAGAGACGGACACCGTCAACATAGATGTTTGAACTAATGATTGGGAACTTCAAGAGTTCTTGGAAACGTTTTAACTGATCCAAGCCAAAGTCAAATTCATGGTTGCCGACTGTCATGGCATCATAGCCAATTTGATTCATCAGGGCAACCATTTCTTCACCTTTGGTACTGTTGGTAATAGGCATGCCCTGAAGCGCATCTCCACCATCCAACAAGAGGGTTGGTCCCTGTTTACGGCTCTCTTCCACTACCGTAGCTAACTTGGCCATGCCCAGTACACCCCGTCCTTCTTCCATATTACCGTGCATATCATTAGTATGCAAGATGGTAATATCCTTGACTGATGACTCGGCTGTGACAGGAGCGGTAACTAGTGGGCTAGCTTCTGCAGTCGCCACTGGACTGACCGCTGGCTCTGACTCAACTGTAGCAGACTCACTAGGGGCTACTGAGCGATTACTTACTGCTAGGGATTCTTCAGTAGGGCTTACTGGCTCGGCTACCACTGCCGAAGAATCTGTTTCTGTTTCTGTCTCTGTCTCTAGTTCTGTTGTCGCTGGCACAAGTAGGTCTTGGCTCTGACTTGACTCAAGCTCTGGCTGAGGACTACTTTCTTCGGTAACCAGACTAGCACTAGTGCTTGGTGCTGGACTTGATTCTGTTACCTGTTCTTCTGCATAGGCAGGATTTGTCAAAACCGCTGCCGATAAGACCAAACTTGACAAGAGAGGTATCATTCGCTTTTTATCCATGGACTTTTACTCCTTATAAATCGTTATACGCTTTCATCATATCAAAAACGGAAGTCATCTGTCAAGAGAAAGTCCTTTTTATGGCTAATTTAACCAATTGATTTCCGAAAGACCTGCCGCCTTCAAAAAGGCATTAGTTCGTGAAAATGGACGAGAACCAAAAAAACCACGATAGGCCGATAAGGGACTGGGATGAGCTGATTCGATAATCAGGTGATGGGGATTGGTAATTAAGGTTTTCTTTCGTCTGGCATAGCTCCCCCAAAGGATAAAGACCACAGGGCTGTCTTTTTGATTAATCACCTTAATGATAGCATCTGTAAAAGGCTCCCAAATCTGCCCAGCATGACCATTAGCCTGATGTTGAGGCACGGTCAAACAAGCGTTCAATAATAGAACGCCTTCTTTAGCCCAAGGGGTCAGGTCATGACCGGATCGTTCACCCAAATCTGTTGCCAGTTCCTTGAGAATATTTTGTAGAGAGGGAGGGGCGGGTAAGTCATTGGGAACTGAAAAAGACAGGCCTTGGGCCTGATGGGGACCATGGTAGGGATCCTGACCTAAGATAACGACTTTTACCGCCTCATAAGGGGTCATCTGGAGGGCTCGAAAAACCTTTTCACGTGGGGGATAAACAATCCCTGTCTGATAGACTTGATTCATGAATTGGTTGATGCCTTGAAAATAGCCAGCTGGTAATTCTGCCTTGATT
This sequence comes from Streptococcus cuniculipharyngis, assembly GCF_007859195.1. Lineage (GTDB taxonomy): Bacteria > Bacillota > Bacilli > Lactobacillales > Streptococcaceae > Streptococcus > Streptococcus cuniculipharyngis. The sequence goes on along the minus strand of NZ_VOHL01000006.1, from coordinate 5,141 downwards.
AAGTTATGCCATGTGGAGTGTTCCATCATCAATTCCTCTCAATCTTCTCTATTAACGGCCTAAACCAAGCCGCTTTTCTAACATACTTTGCCCACGTTCCAGTAGAAAGGTCAAGGACCAATAAATCAAACCAACTAACATGTACATGGACATGTAATCCCACTTGGAGCCCCCGATAATCTTAGCATTTTGAAAAATATCTGGAACAGTAATCATGGCCACCAGCGAAGAACTCTTAACCATGTCAATAATCACATTTCCCAAAGGAGGGAGGGCAATTCTCATGGCTTGGGGCAAAATGATAGCCCTTAATACCTTGTGCTCAGGTAACCCTAAGGCCCTTGCTGCCTCCCATTGGCCCTGATCAACTGCCCCAATGGCGGAGCGAAAAATTTCTGACATGTAGGCAGATGACACCACACTAAAATCAATTAGGGCACAAAGCAAGGCCGATAATTGAATGCCATAATGTGGTAGACCAAAATAAAGGACAAAGAGAACCACAATCATCGGTACTCCCCGTAACAGAGAGACAAATACCTGAGCAGGAAGGGTCAAGTAAAACTTCCCCGATAAGCGCATCAGGGCAACCACAAGTCCTAAGCCCAGACCAAAAACAAAACTGAACAAGGAAATTCCCAAGGTATAAGGCAGTCCCGAAATCACAAAGCCAAAGCTATCTATCATGAGTGGGATATCAATAAATTTACTCACACGTCTTCCTTTCTCTCAAAAACAGGGCGGGGTTGGACAAACTGCCCCGCGGTCTCAAAGTCCTGCGCTAGGGCCAACAAGAGATCCTCTCGGCCCTTGGCAGCCGTAAACTGCACTCCCAAAGGAAGCCCTGCTGTTGTTTGATAAAGAGGAAGACTAATGGAGGGCTGACCAGTTTGATTGGCTAACTGATTAAAAGGAGTCAGGCTTAAACCAGGTTTAAACATTTCCAAAAGTAGATCTTGCTGCTCACTCACTCCATAGTCTGAAATATGAAGTAATTTTTCTCTCAAGTCTTCATCTAGCTGCAGCTGACCATGTTTAGGCGCAACATCAGCTGTTGCCGGAGATAATAAGAGGTCAAACTCCTGATGGTATTCTGCCATGACATGACTGTAAGTATCCCATTTCTGAATAGCCTTGGTATAATCTTTAGCTGCTACCTTTTGGCCACTTTGGTAAAGAGCCCAAGTCATCAGCTCCATATCAGCTATGGTCATTGACCTCCCCAACTGAACCGAAATCTCATCAAACATAGCAGCTGTTTCAACACTGTTCATCAGGTAGTAGGTTTTGATGGCCTCCCAACCATCCAGAGGCAGGGCTGACACCTCACTCACTTGATGACCTTGATCAGTCAAAAATTGACAAGCCCGTTTGACAGCTGCTTGAGCATCTTTTGAAACCGGTGTCCCTACGGGCGAAGTCATTTGGACCCCAATTCGCAGTTTTTTTCGTAAAGGGCTTTCTAGCTGACGGCTAGATAATAAAGGAAGAACAAAGGGACTCTCTAGTTGACAAACCTGCATGCCTGCTAGCAAGGCCCTGGTATCACGGACAGATTTGGTCAGGGCAAAATGCGATGAGAGGCCCTGCCAGCCACGAAAACCAATCGGCCCAACAGGCATCCTCCCTCGACTAGGTTTCAAGCCAATCAGGCCATTAAAAGAGGCCGGAATTCGGATAGAGCCACCACCATCACTAGCTGTCGCTAGGGGAAGCATACCAGAGGATACGGCTGCCGCAGCTCCACCACTTGAACCACCCGCATTACGCGACCGATCAAAGGGGAGGTTGACAGCTCCGTATTGCTGGCTGTCACTAATATTTTTAAAACCAAATTCTGGAACATTGGTCCGTCCTAAAACAATAAAGCCCAAGCTCTCCAAGGCTCTGACAAAATTATCTGAAATCCGAGCCCGATAATTGGTAAAAAGCTTAGAGCCTGAGTTAGCCGGCTCTCCAAGCTGCTCCTGCCCCAAATCCTTCAATAAAAGGGGAACTCCTCCAAACGGTTGACCTGAAAAGTCCCTCGTTTCTGCTTCTGCTAAAGCCTTGTCATAACGTTTGCTAGTCACGGCATTGACATAAGGATTTAAGCCTTCAATTTGCTTGATGCCCCACTCCACTAATTCCTTAGGAGAAAGGTCCTTGTCCTTAACTTTTTGCGCCAAGGCCAAGGCGTCTAAGTTTTCCAACATCCCAATTACCCCTTGTTTCTTTCTATCATCATGAGCAATTAACCTCTCTTTTGCTTTATTATAACAAAAAAGGGCCAGTCTGACTATCAGCCCAGACTAGCTCCAAAACCTAATCGACCTTTAGCAAGCTTATGTCTTGCTTGATGGATCAGTCTCCCCTAATGATTTGAGTTTGGCGTTAAAACCCGCTAATTTTTGGTCCAAATCTCCTGTCAGTTGTTGAAATCGAAACTGCAACAAGTGTTTGAAAAAAACATTAACTGACTGGTTCATCATTTCTCTTTGCTGACTCGGTAGGTTAGAAAAGGCTGATAAAACGCCTGTTAATTTTTGAGGGAAATTCTCCTGTAAATCATTCAAGCTATCAATACCAACCTCGGCAAAGACATCAAACACAAGATTAACCAAGACTTTTAATTCCTGACCTCCGAGTTCCTGGGTCCATGATTTAAAGGTCTGCTCTAAAATTTGGCTAGTCTTGGTTCCCTCCTCTACTAAAAGCAAGCCATAACCATCGGTCTGCCAATGAATAACATTATGCTGCTCCAATCCCCGCTTATCACTAGCAATAATCACAGGATCCCTGTCACTTTCCAACATCACACCGACAATCGAATCCTGTGGTCGTATGGCAACAATCTTAGATTTAATCCGTTCATAGCCTGGGCTAGCTAAAACACGTTCATGAACTCCTGGTGCATCAAAAGCATAAACTGCCTTAATCCTATCTTGATCAGCCGCTGCAATAAAACTACTTGCATAGACGGCTAGATTACCCCCTTTAGAATGACCTGTCACCACGAGAGTGCCTGGTAGTTGCCCTAGGACATCAGTCAAAAAGGCTACCGCCCGTCTCTGAGCTGGAATTTCGCTCATATAGGTCATGTTGAAGTCTTCCTTCCAGCCCACTAGGCTATCATCTGTCCCGCGAAAAACCAGCTGGTAATAGTCTAAAGCCGGTAAGTAAAAAAGAGCTGCAGCAAATTGTTTATCAAAGGTGGGGTCAATTTCATTGACATAGGCTTTTAGCTGCAAGTCCGAAAAGCGTGCACTGGCCAAAACCGCCTTCAATAATTCCAACCGCTCTGCCGTTACCAAGAAATCCAAGTCATGGGCTAATAGCTCCTCTCCCCAAGTGACCAAAGTAGACTCACTGGTCAAATCCTTACCCTCTCCCAAGGGGAGGTAGGCGATTTCATTTAAAATGAGCATATCAATATGATTCAGGGAAATGTCATTAAAAGAGGACTGCCCATGTTCTGTCAAATAATCAAGAATATTTGCCACGATTACTCCTCCTGATCAAAGATAGCCTTGTAATCCCCGTAGCCTCGTTCCTCTAACTGGTCATAAGGAATAAAGTCTAGAGCAGCCGAATTAATACAATAACGCAAACCACCCTCAGCAAGAGGACCATCATTGAAGACATGTCCTAAATGCGACTGGGCTTGACGACTCCTCACCTCAATTCGCCGCATATGATGAGATAGATCTTCATGGTTAGTTACGAAACGATTATTAATCGGTTTAGTAAAGGCAGGCCAGCCACAGCCAGACTGGTATTTATTTAACGACGAAAACAAGGGTTCTCCACTGACCACATCAACATATAGCCCCTTCTCAAAAAAATTATCATACTTCCCAGTAAAAGCATGCTCCGTCGCACCATTCTGAGTAACCTCATAGGCTAAAAAGCCTAGTCGCTTTTTTAATTCCTCTTGTGTTTCTGTCATCTTTCTACCTCCTGTACTATGTCCATTCTAAAAAGATTCCTGGTCTTTGTCAACTATAAATTTCCACCATATACTAAAAATCCCCTCCCTAATTTAGGGAGGGGATTTTCTTATCTCATTGATTGGTCATCTATCAATTGAGACAGGTCTGCTTAGTCCTCTTTACGACGACGTTTGCCTACTAGGCCAAGTGACGCAAGAATCATGCCAACGCCAACAGCAGTTGCTGTGGTTGTACTTTCTGTACCAGTATTTGGTAAGACTGTTAGCTTGTTCTCAGTCTTAGGTGCTGTCGGTTCTGCTGGTTGCGGATTTGCCGCCTCAACAGCTTTGGCCGGTGCAGCAGGTTGACTTGGTGCAACTGGTTTAACCGGTTGCTCAACCTTAGCTGGCTGACTTGGTTTCACTGGCTCTTGTGGAGCTTCTGGAGTAATCACCTTGCGGTAAGTGTGGACCACATTGCCATTCTCATCTGTCGTGCTTGACACGATTTCATAACCTGAGATGGTCTTGCTTGGTTGTTTACCGTCCTCTTGCGGTGCAAGTGGGTTACCTTCTTCATCAACGAAGCGTGTTGATGGTTTAGAAACCTTACGGTAGGTATGAACAGTGTTACCATTCTCATCAGTTGTGCTTGATACCAGCTCGTACTCTGGCAAGTCTTTCGATGGTTGGTTACCTTCCTCGTTTGGTACGATTGGGTTGCCATTCTCATCTACAAATGACGTGGTCTTCTTCGCTACCTTACGGTAAGTGTGAACAGTGTTACCATTTTCGTCAGTTGTGCTTGATACTAGCTCGTACTCTGGCAAGTCTTTCGATGGTTGGTTACCTTCCTCGTTTGGTACGATTGGGTTGCCGTTCTCATCTACAAATGACGTGGTCTTCTTCGCTACCTTACGGTAAGTGTGGACCACATTGCCATTCTCATCTGTCGTGCTTGACACGATTTCATAACCTGAGATGGTCTTGCTTGGTTGTTTACCGTCCTCTTGCGGTGCAAGTGGGTTACCATTCTCATCTACAAATGACGTGGTCTTCTTCGCTACCTTGCGGTAAGTGTGGACCACATTACCATTCTCATCTGTCGTGCTTGACACGATTTCATAACCTGAGATGGTCTTGCTTGGTTGTTTACCGTCCTCTTGCGGCGCAAGTGGGTTACCTTCTTCATCAACGAAAGAAGTATTTGATTTACTTACCTTGCGGTAGG
>NZ_VOHL01000005.1 GCF_007859195.1 Streptococcus cuniculipharyngis | reverse complement strand
TTTCCATAACCCGCACTTGGTTCGTCTTATTCAGTTCTCAATGGTCCTATCCGCTCTCTCAAGCGACAACTATTATATTCTATCAAACCTACTTCCACTTGTCAATAACTTTTTACACTTTTTTTGAAAATTTTTATCAAGCTTTTAGGTCGATTAACTTAGTGACCTTTCCGTCAACTTTTTATATCTTATCATAGTTTATCTATTCTGTCTACTCCTTTGGCTAGTTTTTTGACGTTTTTTTTAAATTTTCCTTTCACCTTAAGAGAGGTTAGCTTTAACCTCTCGTTTTCATTATGACTGTTTCATAAGATTTAGTCTAGAGACAGCTAAGATAAACCTCTTCTCCGTGTCCTCGTTTCAACAAACCTTCCTTAGCACAGGCTAATAGAGCTTTACTTGCTTTTTCTAATTGGTCTTGTTGATTAGGGGTTAGCTGCGATTGTGTAATGGTTTTCCTTAAGCCATCCCATTCTAGCTCTAAAAATTCCGGAGATGAACATGTGGCTAATAGCTCGATAAATTTGTCCCAGTTACTCAACAAGCCTAAATGAAAAGCTGCAGGAGCAAAGGTCCTATCAAACGGTTGACAGCAGACACTCCTAAATTCTACCGTCCCTCGTGTGGTTAAGGTTTGATAATGATAACTTCGATGATAATCAAAATCAGTGGCCTGTGGTTGAATAAGCTTTCGATTCCCCATCAAATCAAAGGATTCGATCGTTTCCCTCTGTAAATAATCTTTCACTTGAATTGGCTCAAAATAATAATATTGTCCCTCGCGTAAGACATAAAAGAAACTTGATCGGCTCAAATATTCTAGAAATTCCTCTTCTGATGCAAAGGGTTTGGGGTAAAGACCAACATTTTCAGAAAAGAAACCGTGCATGGAGCGTTCCCAAAAGAAATCTCGGGCAATGCTAGTCTGCCAAGCCCCATCAGAAAAGTAAGAATTCGCAAATAAGTGGGCTTTAATCCCCTCAATTTGATTAAAGGCGTTGATAACTTCAAGATAGTTTGTTGGAGACACATCAAGTTGCACCTGGCTACCACAGATAAAGCCACCATAATCATTAAAGGAATGAAATTGTTTTTTAGGATAAGCATCAGCTAATTTTAAATAAGCCGTCAGCATCTGATAGTGGGCTGTTGCAATCGGGCGATTGTCGTTAACTTGCCACCCCGGATGTAGCCCTTCCCCCTGTAAAGCATGTTGCTGGGGAGCTAAAAATTCTTGAATAATCGTCAAATAAGTTTGAAAACGTCGTTCCACTTCTCCAACTGTCTTAGCCTTACCGAAGGCCATTTCTAAAATATTATAAGACACTTCAAAAAGCAGCTGATCTCCTGTCTGATGATCATAGAGTTGGATGGGGGTGCCGTCTTCATCACGTTTTAAAATGGTCACATTTAAGCGGTCAGACAGATAGGATAACAGTTTTTTAGCCAAGCTGATATCTGTTGCCCCACCCGCTAAATTCACAATGGGAAATTCTAATTCTATCCCAAGATAAAGTTCTGGCGTCTCTTTCATCTTGCTCAAGTAACGCTCTTTTAAGCACTCTATCGCCCGTCTATCCATAGGCCACCTCCGCACAGTATTTCCACCTATTATAACATATCTCACAGACAATACAAAAACGCCTGCTTACGACGACTTTCTAACCTTAGAAAACCTTCGTAAACAAGCGTTAAACTGTTCACCTCTTATGATGAGTGTTCCCGCTGGGAAAACCCAGCGGTAGACCAGAGCTAGACTAAGAGAATATTCTCCATCATCATAACACTCAACAAAATTGATGATATTATACTAATTCAATGATTGCCATTGGTGCTGCATCACCACGACGTGGTTCAGTTTTAAGGATACGAGTGTATCCACCGTTACGTTCAGCATAACGTGGTGCAATCTCTGAGAAAAGCTTTTGAAGTGCTGTTGTAGATGTATATTTATCAGTTGCTTCATCATAGTTTTCTGATGCAACTTCGTTACGTACAAAAGCAGCTGCTTGACGACGAGCGTGTAAGTCTCCACGTTTACCAAGAGTAATCATTTTTTCAACTGTTTTACGGATTTCTTTAGCACGAGCTTCAGTTGTCACGATTGATTCGTTAATCAAAAGATCCGTTGTCAAATCGCGAAGCATTGCTTTACGTTGAGAGCTAGTGCGTCCTAGTTTACGGTAAGCCATTATGTCCTCCTCTTTTATTTTTTATCATTTCTAAGGCTGAGTCCTAGTTCAGTCAATTTAATCTTGACTTCATCCAGGCTCTTACGGCCTAAGTTACGAACCTTCATCATTTCAGGTTCAGATTTTTCTGTCAAATCAAGCACAGTATTGATACCTGCTCGTTTTAAACAGTTGTATGAGCGAACAGATAAATCAAGCTCCTCAATTGTACGTTCAAGTACCTTATCATCATTGGTTTTCTCAGTCTCTTTCATGACATCAGCCGTTAGGGCTACTTCGGTCAGATTTGTAAAGAGATTCAAATGCTCCATCAAAACACGAGCTGATAAACCAAGTGCATCTTCGGGAATGATTGTTCCGTTTGTCATGATTTCAATTGTTAATTTATCAAAACCATCGTTGCTACCTACGCGCGCTGGCTCAACTTGATAATTAACTTTCTTAACTGGCGTATAGATAGAATCTACTGCCAAAGTACCAATCGGCGCATTATCCTTCTTATTTGCTTCAGCAGGAACATAACCGCGATCTGTTGAAACAGTCATACTAGCCTTGAAGCTAGCTCCTTCTGCAATGGTAAAAAGGTAATGATCTGGATTGACAATTTCAATATCACTATCTGTCAAGATATCACCAGCGGTAATTTCTGCTGGACCTTGTACATCTAGTTCAATCACTTTTTCGTCTTGGACGTAAGATTTTACAGCAAGCCCCTTAATGTTAAGGATAATTTGCATGACATCTTCACGTACCCCAGGTACAGTATCAAACTCATGCAAGACCCCGTCAATTTTAATCGATGTTATCGCAGCTCCTGGAAGAGACGACAACAAAACACGACGAAGAGAATTACCAAGAGTTGTCCCATAACCACGTTCTAAGGGTTCGATGACAAACTTGCCATAATCTTTATTTTCATCAATTTTTGTTATTATTGGTTTTTCAAACTCAATCATTTTTATGCTCCCTCGACAAACGAATCTTGTGTACTATTTTAGTTTATGATTACACACGACGACGTTTTGGAGGACGAGCACCATTATGTGGTACAGGAGTCACATCGCGGATTGCAGTCACTTCAAGACCTGCTGCTGCAAGAGCACGAATAGCTGACTCACGACCTGAACCAGGACCTTTTACAGTAACTTCAACTGTTTTCAAACCATGTTCTTGTGCAGATTTAGCTGCCGCTTCTGAAGCCATTTGAGCAGCAAATGGTGTTGATTTACGAGAACCTTTGAAACCAAGGGCACCAGCTGAAGACCATGCAACTGCATTACCATGCACATCTGTAATCATAACAATCGTGTTATTAAATGTAGCGTGAATATGTGCAATACCTGACTCGATATTCTTTTTCACACGACGTTTACGTGTTGGTTTAGCCAATTTTTTTACCTCCTATATTATTTTTTCTTACCTGCAATCGCAACAGCTTTACCTTTACGAGTGCGAGCATTGTTTTTAGTGTTTTGTCCACGGACAGGAAGTCCACGACGGTGACGGATTCCACGGTATGAACCGATTTCCATCAAACGTTTAATGTTCAAGGTTACTTCACGACGAAGGTCACCTTCAACTTTGATAGTGTCTACTTCACGACGGATAGCGTCTTCTTGATCAGGTGTCAAATCTTTAACACGAACATCTTCAGAAACACCAGCTGCTGCCAAGATTTTCTTAGATGTTGCAAGTCCGATACCATAGACGTAAGTCAATGAAATTACTACACGTTTATCGTTTGGAATATCAACTCCAGCAATACGAGCCATTTTTTCTCCTTTCTATTTTATCCTTGACGTTGTTTGTGTTTTGGATTTGTTGGACAAATTACCATAACACGACCGTGACGACGAATAACTTTGCAATATTCGCAAATTGGTTTAACCGATGGTCTTACCTTCATGTTTTAATCCCTCCAATTATTTCGTTATTTAAAGCGGTATGTGATGCGTCCACGTGTTAAATCGTATGGACTCAACTCAACAGTGACACGGTCTCCGACCAAAATACGAATGTAATTTTTACGGATTTTCCCTGATACTGTCGCTAAAATTTGATGTCCGTTTTCCAATTCAACTGTAAACATGGCATTTGGCATGGTTTCAACAACCTTACCTTCGATTTCAATCACATCTTCTTTTGCCACACAAAAGTCCCCCTTTAAATTTCGATTTGATGCCCTCTCGCTAGAGAGGTAACAATTATAGTCAGACTAGACTATTTTAGCATGTTTCTCTTAGATTTGCAAGTAGAAATAATCAATTTACTTGAGTGATTGGATGGCTTGAGCAATATCTGCAAAAACTGTCTCAATCTCTTGCTCACCCTGAATATCTGTCACCAAGTTCAAGCCACGATAATGAGCGATAATTGGCTCACCTTGGGCGATGTTGACATCTAGGCGATTTTTGACCGTTTCTGGTTTGTCATCTTCACGTTGGTAAAAGTCATCCGCTCCGCAATTATCACAAGTATTTTCCACCTTTGTTGGGTTGAACAGTTTGTGATAGGTCGCCCCACAAGCACGACACATGTAACGGCCGCTCAAACGGTCAACCAAGATAGCTGGATTAACTTCAATGTTAACAACGCCGTCCAAGGTCAAACCTAGCTCTGACAAGGTCTTGTCCAAGGCATGTGCCTGATCAATGGTCCGTGGATAGCCATCTAGCAAGAAACCTTTTTCCTTGATGTCGTCTTGAGCCAAACGTTCCTTGACAATGCCGTTGGTCACTTCATCTGGCACCAGATTACCTGCGTCAATATATGACTTAGCTAAAAGCCCCATCTCTGTTTGATTAGCCATTGCCGCACGGAACATGTCGCCTGTTGAGATATGGATAAGGCCAAATTGTTCAACGATTTTAGCCGCCTGTGTTCCCTTTCCAGCACCTGGCAAGCCCATGATTAAAAGATTCATGTTCATCTCCTTATTTTGTTTTCAAATAAATCTGCCACCACTGACAAACTTATTAAAAAACAAAATAGAAGGGACTGTCAGCCGAAACGACAACAATCCCAACCTTAGATAGACAACTATCTTATTTTGTTTTTGTCATTTTTATTTTGTTGTATTTGTATTCATAAAGCCAACATATTTACGTTTCAAAAGGTAACCTTCTAGCTGTTTCATACCATCAATCCCTGTTGAAATCAAGATCAACAAACTCGTTCCTCCAAGAGCCACTGCCGATGAAAGGCCAAAAAGTTGTTGAGCTAAAATTGGAGTCAAGGAAATGAAGGCTAGGAACAAGGCACCAATTGTCGCCAATCGCTTCAGCAGAGCTGACATGTACTTCTCTGTTTCACGACCTGGACGAACACCGATAATATAGGCTGAACTCTTTTGCAAGTTCTCTGCCGTTTTTTCAGGATTAACCTGAACAAAGGTATAGAAGAAAGAAAAGAGAATGATTAAAACCGCATAAACGACCATTCCAACTGGTGTTCTAAAATCAAACAACATTTGAAGAGTGTTTAACCACGGTTTGTTAGCCCCACCCAAGAAAGGTAAAATCGTACTTGGAATACTTGTGATAGAGCTTGCAAAGATAACCGGAATCACTCCTGCTGGATTGACTTTCAAGGGGAGATAGGAGTTAGATGACGCCCCTTGGGCCAGTTTAGTATACTGAATCGGAATCTTGTACTCTGCTTGTTGGATAAAGGTGGTAAAAAAGACAACCAACAACACCGCAACAACAAGAATGGCAACGTAAATAAAGGAATTTCCAATATCTGTCGAGCGAACATTGACAAAGTAATCTTCGTAAATGTTACTAATAGCAGCTGGAAGAGAGGAAACGATACCCGAAAAAATAATCATTGAGACACCGTTACCATATCCCTTATCCGAAATCAATTCACCCAGCCAGGTCACCACAACACTACCAGCTGTCAGGATACAACCAATCAACGCATAGGTCTGGATATTGGGTGTTTTAACCAAGGCAGCACCTGATAGGCTATTAAAACCGGCTGTAATACCAACTGATTGGATAAAGGCCAAGACAAGAGAGATATAACGGGTCGCTTGATTTAACTTACGACGGCCAACCTCTCCTTGCTTGCCCCATTCCACAAATTTAGGCAGAATATCCATTTGTAGGAGTTGGACAACGATAGAAGCTGTGATATAAGGGCTAACCCCCATTGAAAAAACTGAAAAGTTTTTCATGGCATTACCACTGACCAAATTGAACATGTTCAAGAATGGTAAATCACTCAACTGAGCCAAACTCTGAGCATTGATGCCAGGGACTGTAATATGAGTTCCTAGACGAAATACAAAAATAATAAAAATGGTGAATAGAATTTTTTTACGGAGGTTTTTAATCCGTAAAGCATCCTTGAGTAACTTAAAGAACATAAGTCGTCCTCCTCAATTAGATGACTTCTACTGAACCACCTTTAGCAGTGATTGCTGCTTCAGCAGATTTTGAGAATTTAGCTGCCTTAACAGTCAATTTCTTAGTCAACTCACCGTTACCAAGAATTTTCACGCCTGATTTCTCAGCACGAACAATACCTGCTTCTTTAAGGACAACAGGTGTTACTTCTGTACCATCTTCAAAGACATTCAATTGATCAAGGTTGACAAGAGCGTACTCTTTAGCATTTACGTTAGTAAATCCACGTTTTGGAAGACGACGGAACAATGGTGTTTGTCCACCCTCAAAACCTAGACGAACGCCGCCACCGCTACGAGCTTTTTGACCTTTTTGACCACGTCCAGAAGTTTTACCGTTACCTGATGACGTTCCACGACCAACACGGTTACGAGTTTTACGAGAACCTTCTGCAGGTTTAAGTTCATGAAGTTTCATTTAATTTTCTCCTTTAATATCTGCTAGCGCTGATAGACTGGGGAAGGAACCCCAACTACCAACTCGCTTATTGTTTGCAAGATAAGGCTGAGCCTTTTATCTCAACCTAATCTTTTTATTATTGCTTAGTTTACTTCTTCCACAGTAACCAAGTGAGATACTGTGTTAATCATACCACGAATAGCTGAGTTGTCTTCCTTAACGACTGAGCTGTTCAATTTACCAAGTCCAAGAGCAACAACTGTTTTACGTTGTGCAGGGATACGACCGATTGGAGACTTAGTCAAAGTAATTTTAATTTGAGCCATGTTAATCTCCTTTCTTATGCCAAGTCAGAAACTGAGATGCCACGAAGAGCAGCAACTTCTTCTGCACGTTTCAATTGTTTCAATCCTTCAACAGTCGCACGAACGATGTTGATTGGTGTGTTTGAGCCAAGTGATTTTGAAGTAATATCAGCAATACCTGCCAATTCCACAACGGCACGAACAGCACCACCTGCGGCTACTCCAGCCCCTTCGACAGCTGGTTTCATCAAGACACGAGCACCACCAAATTCTGAGTGTACTTCGTGAGGAATTGTTGTACCAACCATTGGAACTTCAATCAAGTTTTTCTTAGCATCGTCAACTGCTTTACGAATAGCTTCTGGTACTTCCTGAGCTTTACCAGTACCGAAACCAACACGACCATTGCGATCACCAACAACTACAAGGGCTGCAAAGCGAAGACGACGTCCACCTTTAACAACCTTAGTAACGCGGTTAATCCCAACTACGCGTTCTTCAAGTTCAACTGCATTATCTTTAAATGCCATTATTAAGTGTCCTCCCTATTAGAATTTCAATCCGTTTTCACGAGCTGCATCAGCCAAAGCTTTAACACGTCCGTGATAGAGATATCCACCGCGGTCAAACACCACTTCAGAAATACCTTTAGCTACTGCACGTTCAGCGACAAGTTTGCCGACAACAACGGCTTGTTCAGTTTTAGTTCCTTTTGAAACTTCTTTGTCAAGAGTTGATGCACTTGCGAGCGTTACACCCGCTACGTCATCAATTACTTGAGCGTAGATGCCTGTATTAGAACGGAAAACGTTCAAACGTGGGCGATCAGCAGTTCCAGAAAGTTTGCCACGAACGCGTTTGTGACGTTTTTGGCGGATTTTATTTTTATCTGGTTTCGAAATCACAATTTTCACCTCTTAAATATTTTTTGCCCTTAGGCAAAGTTTAACTGTCCATAGCAACCTCCCCCCAAGCCCATAAAAACTTGGTAGAAAACAACTAAGGGATTATTTACCTGTCTTACCTTCTTTACGGCGAACAAATTCACCAACGTAGCGAATACCTTTACCTTTATATGGCTCTGGTGAACGAAGGCTACGAACGTAAGCAGCAGTTTGACCAACAACTTCCTTGTTAATACCAAGAACGTTGATTGTTGTTGGCGTTGGCACTTCAAAAGTCACACCTTCTGGAGCAACAACTTCATCTTGGTGAGATTTACCAACTGAAAGTACCAATTTGTTTCCTTGAAGTTGAGCACGGTAACCGACACCACGCATTTCAAGTTCTTTTTTGAATCCTTCAGAAACACCAACCACCATGTTGTTCAAGTTTGCACGAGACGTTCCATGGATAGTTTTCATTTCTTTAGAATCATTTGGACGATGAAGGGTTACTTCTGTACCTTCAACTTTGATTTCAATGTTTTTGTTAAACTCACGAGTGAGTTCACCTTTAGGTCCTTTAACAGTAACCACATTGTCCTTGTTGCTGATTTCAACACCAGTAGGCAATGTAATCACCTTATTACCAATACGTGACATATTAAATTTTTCTCCTGTTAAATTATCAAGCCGACTAGCGACTAGTTTTCACGGGGCTGATAAGGTTCGGTTTCAAGAGCAAAGCCAATCAATGCAGGGCTGACGCAGACAGTATCAGGGTACGGCAAATCAGCCTAAAGCAGAGTGGCAAAGCTCTTGAAAGCGAAAGATTACCAAACGTAAGCGATAACCTCTCCACCAACGTTCTTTTGACGAGCTTCTTTGTCTGTCAAAAGACCTTCTGATGTAGAGACGATTGCAATTCCAAGTCCGTTAAGAACTTTTGGAAGATCTTCATGCTTAGCGTAAACGCGAAGACCTGGTTTTGAAACACGTTTCAAGTTTGTGATGACACGTTCACCGTTTTGACCGTATTTCAAGAAGACACGGATGATGCCTTGTTTGTCGTCTTCAACGATTTCAATGTTTTTTACAAAACCTTCACGTTTAAGGATTTCAGCAATCCCTTTTTTGATGTTTGATGCAGGCACTTCTAGCACTTCGTGTTTTGCTTGGTTAGCGTTACGAATACGTGTTAGAAAATCTGCAATTGGGTCTGTCATAACCATGATTTAATTTCTCCTATACTAGTAGTTTGACGTTTTCACTTGCTAGTTTATAATGCCCGAAGGGCGGATACGTTCTTTCTGGTTTGTTTACCAAATTGAACTCGGACTAGGAACTGTGCAAAAAAGACAAATCTTCCTAGAAGGCAAGCGTTCTTTGTCAGATTTTCTATTTTTGCTTAGTTCCTTACGTCCTTAGTATCATATTCTTACCAAGACGCTTTTGTAACGCCTGGGATTTGACCTTTGTATGCTAATTCACGGAAGCAAACACGGCAAAGTTTGAATTTGCGATAAACTGAGTGTGGACGACCACATTTTTCGCAACGAGTGTAAGCTTGCGTAGAGAACTTCGCTGGGCGTTTGTTCTTAGCAATCATTGATTTTTTAGCCATTATATTTACCTCCTATGTTATTTTGCAAAAGGCATACCAAGGCCTTTAAGCAATTCGCGTGACTCTTCGTCAGTATTTGCAGTTGTAACGATAACAATATCCAAACCACGAACTTTATCAACATCATCAAAGTTGATTTCTGGGAAGATGAGTTGCTCTTTAACACCTAGAGTGTAGTTACCACGTCCATCAAATGATTTGTTTGGCACACCGTGGAAGTCACGGACACGTGGCAATGATACTGATACCAATTTGTCCAAGAACTCATACATACGCTCACCACGAAGGGTAACCTTAGCACCGATGGCAACACCTTCACGAAGACGGAAGCCGGCGATTGATTTCTTAGCTTTGGTGATCAATGGTTTTTGACCTGAGATAAGTGCCAATTCAGCAGCAGCTTTTTCAAGGTTTTTAGCATTTGATACAGCGTCACCAACACCCATGTTAAGAACGATTTTCTCAACTTTTGGCACAGCCATTACAGAAGCGTAGTTAAATTTCTCTGTCAAAGCAGGAACAACTTCTTTAGTGTATTTTTCTTTTAAGCGATTAGCCATTATACTTCTCCTTTCCTTCGTGATTAGTCAAGCACTTCGCCTGATTTTTTGTTGTAACGAACTTTTTTGCCGTCAACAAACTTGTAACCAACACGACCTGCTACACCATTTTTGTCCAAGACTTGAACGTTTGATGCGTGGATCGCAGCTTCTTGTTCCACGATAGCACCTTGAGGGTTTTCGCTGTTTGGTTTTTGGTGTTTCTTCACAAGAGCTACACCTTCAACCACAACTTTGTTTACTTTTGGAAGTGCTTTAAGAACTACAGCTTCTACGCCTTTGTCCTTACCAGCAATTACGCGAACCTTGTCGCCTTTTTTTACAAACATGATTTTCTCCTGATATTTTCTTACGCCCTAAGGGCACCCTGCCTAAATAGACAGGGGACTGAGTTTGTGTTTATTGATTAAAGTACTTCTGGTGCCAGTGATACAATCTTCATGTAACCACCGTCACGCAATTCACGTGCAACTGGGCCAAAGATACGTGTACCACGAGGGTTTTTATCCTCACGGATAATCACTGCAGCATTGTCATCAAATTTGATGTATGAACCGTCAGGACGACGAGCACCTGTTTTTGTGCGAACAATAACAGCTTTGACAACATCACCTTTTTTAACCGCACCACCTGGTGTTGCTTGTTTTACTGAAGCAACGATAACATCGCCGATGT
Source organism: Streptococcus cuniculipharyngis (assembly GCF_007859195.1). GTDB lineage: Bacteria > Bacillota > Bacilli > Lactobacillales > Streptococcaceae > Streptococcus > Streptococcus cuniculipharyngis. The sequence continues at coordinate 67,714 of NZ_VOHL01000005.1, read as the reverse complement.
TAGCAAACTTACGTCCTGAACCACCAAGAACTTTGATGGTCAAGATTTCACGAGCACCGCTATTATCAGCAACTTTTAAGCGAGTTTCTTGTTGAATCATCTCAATTGTCTCCTTTTAGTTTTATTAGATAATAACAGCTTCTTCTACTACATCTACAAGACGGAAGCGTTTTGTAGCTGAAAGTGGACGAGTTTCCATGATACGTACGATATCGCCTTCTTTAGCGACATTGTTCTCATCATGTGCTTTGTATTTTTTAGAGTAGTTGATACGTTTACCATAGACTGGGTGGTTACGTTTTGTTTCGACTACAACTGTGATGGTTTTATCCATTTTGTCAGATACAACACGTCCAACAAGGGTTTTACGTTGATTACGTTCCATTATTAGAATACTCCTTTCCCAATCTATTATTTCATTTCTGATTGCACAGTTTTCACGCGTGCAATTTGCTTTTTAACTTCGTCCAAACGAGCAGTCTTATCAAGTTGGCCTGCAGCAGCTTGGAAACGAAGGTCAAACAATTCTTTTTTGAGTTCGTTTTCTTTTTTAGCAAGCTCTTCTTGAGACAAGCCACGAAGCTCTTTAACAAAATCTTTAATTTCTTTAAGTTTCATGTCTTCTCCTTATTCTGCTTCACGTTTTACGAATTTGCATTTTACTGGCAATTTGTGGCTAGCCAAACGAAGTGCTTCACGAGCGATTTCTTCAGAAACGCCTGCAACTTCAAACATCACTTTACCACGTTTAACTGGTGCAACCCAACCTTCAGGTGCCCCTTTACCAGATCCCATACGTACCCCGATAGCTTTAGCGGTGTATGATTTGTGTGGGAAGATTTTAATCCAAACTTTACCACCACGTTTCATGTAACGCGTCATAGCGATACGGGCAGCTTCGATTTGGCGGTTGGTAATCCATGAACTAGTTGTTGCTTGAAGACCAAATTCTCCAAAGTCAACTTGTTTACCACCTTTAGCTTCACCACGCATTTTTCCACGGAACTCACGGCGGTGTTTAACACGTTTAGGTACTAACATTTGTTATTTGCCTCCTTTAGTGTCTTTACGAGCTGGAAGAACTTCTCCACGGTAGATCCAAACTTTAACACCTAGTTTACCGTAAGTTGTATCAGCTTCTTCCCAAGCATAATCGATATCTGCACGAAGCGTGTGAAGTGGAACAGTTCCCTCAGAGTAACCTTCTGCACGAGCGATATCTGCACCGTTCAAACGACCTGATACTTGAGTTTTAATCCCTTTAGCTCCTGCACGCATTGCACGTTGGATTGCTTGTTTTTGTGCACGACGGAAAGCAACACGTTGCTCAAGTTGACGAGCAATGCTCTCACCAACAAGGTGAGCGTCCAAATCTGGAGATTTGATCTCGATGATGTTGATGTGGACTTGTTTTCCAGTCATTTTGTTCAATTTAGCACGAAGTGCATCAACATTGCTACCTGCTTTACCGATAACCATACCTGGTTTTGCAGTGTGAAGTGATACGATAACCTTGTTTACAGCACGTTCGATTTCAATAGTTGAAACTGACGCATCAGCCAACTCTTTGTTGATAAATTTGCGGATTGCAAGATCTTCATGAAGGTAATCCGCGTATTCTTTTTCAGCATACCATTTCGCATCCCAATCACGGATGATTCCGACACGCATACCAATTGGATGTACTTTTTGACCCACGATTTTACCTCCTATTTTTCTGACACAACTACTGTGATGTGAGTTGTGCGTTTGTTGATTGGTGATGCTGACCCTTTAGCACGTGGACGGAAACGTTTCATTGTTGGTCCTTCGTTAGCAAAAGTCTCAGATACTACCAAGTTAGCTTTTTCCAAACCAAAGTTGTTTTCTGCGTTAGCGATTGCTGAGTTAAGAGTTTTCTCAATAACACGAGCAGCTTTGTTTGGTGTGAATTTCAAGATTGCGATTGCGTCAGCAACGTGTTTCCCACGAATGAGATCAAGAACAAGACGTGTTTTACGAGGTGAAACACGGACTGTACGAGCCATTGCTTTAGCTGAAGTAATTTCTGCCATTGTGTCCTCCTCCTATTATTTACGACGTGTTTTCTTGTCGTCTGCTGCGTGACCTTTGTAAGTACGAGTTGGTGCAAATTCACCAAGCTTGTGACCTACCATGTCTTCTTGGATGTAAACAGGTACGTGTTTACGTCCATCATAAACTGCGATTGTATAACCAATGAAACTTGGGAAAATCGTTGAACGACGTGACCAAGTTTTAATTACTTTTTTCTTTTCGTCATTAGCTTGAGCTTCAACTTTTTTCATCAAATGCTCATCGACGAAAGGCCCTTTTTTAAGACTGCGTCCCATTTTAATATTTTCTCCTTTAAAATATGTACCACAACGGCCTGAGTAAATCAAGCCTAGTCCCAATTTACTCTACCGAGCTGGCGGAATATGGCATAGCCGACCAATGCAGTGGTTGACAGTCAAATAGCAACGTTTTTAACTTGCTATTTTCCTCGTCAACTGTGCAGGGGTCTCGCTACGAAGTTTTGTCAAACTTCTGCTCGGCCGCCTATTTCTCGTTACGACGACGAACGATAAGTTTGTCAGATTTCGCTTTTTTGTTACGAGTTTTAAGTCCAAGCGCAGGTTTACCCCATGGAGTAGATGGCGCTTTACGACCAACTGGTGCTTTACCTTCACCACCACCGTGTGGGTGATCGTTAGGGTTCATTACAGAACCGCGAACAGTTGGACGAACACCTTTCCAACGGTTACGACCAGCTTTACCGATGTTAACAAGCGATTGTTGCTCGTTACCAACTGTACCAACAGTCGCACGGCATGCACCAAGGATCATACGAACTTCGCCTGATTGAAGACGAACAAGCACGTATTTACCTTCTTGACCCAAAACTTGAGCAGATGTACCAGCAGCACGAACCAATTCGCCACCTTTACCTGGTTTCAACTCAATGTTGTGGATAACTGTACCAACTGGGATATTAGCAAGTGGAAGAGCGTTTCCGACTTTGATATCTGCTTCTGGACCTGAAACGATACGTTGACCAACTTCAAGACCTTTTGGTGCAATGATGTAAGCTTTAACACCGTCAGTATAGTGAACAAGAGCGATGTTAGCTGTACGGTTTGGATCATACTCGATGGTCTTAACAACAGCTTCAACACCGTCTTTATTACGTTTGAAGTCAATCAAACGGTAATGACGTTTGTGTCCACCACCTTGGTGACGAACAGTGATGCGACCATTGTTGTTACGACCAGCTTTGCTTTTCAATGGAGCAAGCAATGATTTCTCTGGAGTGCTTGTAGTGATTTCAGCAAAATCCAAAGAAGTCATGTTACGACGGCCATTTGTCGTTGGTTTATATACTTTAATACCCACGATAGTTCCTCCTTAGATTATTCCGCTTCAGCTGCAAACAACTCGATTGCTTTTGAATCAGCTGTAAGAGTGATGATAGCTTTTTTAGTTTTGCTTGTAAACCCAACATAACGTCCAACACGTTTTTGTTTTGGCTTAACAGTAACAGTGTTAACACTTGCAACCTTAACACCGTCAAAAGCAGCTTCAACTGCTTGCTTGATCAACAATTTGTGTGCACGAGTGTCAACTTCAAATGTGTATTTACCTGACTCAAGGGCAATCATAGATTTTTCTGTGATAACAGGCTTTTTGATAACATCATACAAATTCATTATGCAAGAACCTCCTCGATAGTAGAGATTGCTTCTTTAGTAACAAGAAGTTTATCTGCGTTCACGATATCAAGAACACTTGCAGTTGTTGCAGTTGCAACTTTAACATTTGGAAGGTTGCGTGCAGAAAGTGCTGCAAATTCATTTCCTTCTTCAAGAATAACAAGTACTTTTGAATCGATGCTAAGAGCTGAAAGAACTGTTGCAAATTCAGCAGTTTTTGGTGCTGCAAATGAAAGTGCTTCAACTGCTACAAATTTTTCTTCAGCAACTTTTGCTGAGTAAACTGATTTCAATGCCAGACGACGTACTTTTTGTGGCAATTTGTAGCCGTACGAACGTGGAGTCGGCCCAAAGACCACACCACCACCACGCCATTGTGGTGAACGGATTGATCCGTGACGAGCACGACCAGTTCCTTTTTGACGCCATGGCTTGCGACCACCGCCTGATACTGCTGCACGGTTTTTAACCGCATGTGTACCTTGACGAAGGCTAGCACGTTGGCTGATTACAACATCAAAGACCACTGATTCGTTTGGTTCAATACCGAAGATTGCATCGTTAAGTTCAACGGTGCTAACTTCTTTACCAGTTTGGTCAAATAGTTTTACGTTTGCCATTTTAACTGATTTCCCCTTTCCTTAATTATTTACCAGCTTTAACCGCTGATTTGATAGTGATAAGAGATTTCTTAGCACCTGGTACATTACCCTTGATAAGGATAACATTTTTTTCTGGAACAACTTGAACAATTTCAAGATTTTGGATAGTCACACGGTTACCACCCATACGTCCTGCCAAGCGTTTGTTTTTGAAAACGCGGTTAGGTGCAACAGGTCCCATAGAACCTGGGCGACGATGGTAGCGAGAACCGTGAGCCATTGGACCACGTGATTGACCGTGGCGTTTGATAACACCTTGGAAACCTTTACCTTTTGATGTTCCAGTAACATCAACAACATCACCGGCTGCGAATGTTTCAACAGTAATTTCTTGACCAACTTCCAAGCCTTCGATGTTTTTGAATTCACGAATGAAGCGCTTAGGAGCTGTGTCTGCTTTAGCGACATGGCCTTTGGCAGGTTTGTTGCTCAATACTTCACGTTTGTCATCGAAACCAACTTGAACAGCTTGGTAGCCATCAGTTTCAAGAGTTTTCACTTGAAGAACAACGTTTGGAGTTGCTTCAATGACAGTTACAGGGATAAATTCACCAGATTCAGTGAAGATTTGAGTCATTCCCACTTTTTTCCCTAAGATTCCTTTTGTCATGAGAAAATATTTCCTTTACTTAATTTTTTCTAGTAAAAAGTTTTTTATGAGCGTTTTTCATGCTCAAAAAAGTTTTTAACGAGCGTTTTTTATGCTCTCAATCAAATTAAAGTTTGATTTCAACGTTAACGCCACTTGGAAGGTCAAGCTTCATCAAAGCATCAACAGTTTTTTGTGTTGGGTTCACAATATCAATCAGACGTTTGTGAGTACGCATTTCAAATTGCTCACGAGAGTCTTTGTATTTGTGAGTCGCACGAATAATTGTATAAAGACTGCGTTCAGTTGGAAGCGGAACTGGTCCAGCAACTGTTGCCCCTGTACGAGTTGCAGTTTCTACAATTTTAGCTGCCGCTGTATCAAGTGTACGATGTTCGTAAGCTTTCAAGCGGATACGGATTTTTTTGTTTGCCATCTTTGTCTCCTTTTTCGTCTATTTAAGATCTAGGCTAGCTCCACAAGAAAACCGACAGCGTTGCGTGGCAATGCAACCGAGCGTGTCGCAACCTCTTGCATCAAAGCTAAGGCTGTTTTTTTACAGCACTTCATATAGAATACCACACTAAACCACGCTTTGCAAGGATTTTATGCCACTTTTTCAAAATAATTTTCCCAAAGATGACAAGAAAAAGCCCAAGATAATTCTTGGACTTTTACTGCTTGAATAGAAAGTTTTCTTTATACTCGCAAAGGCTTATTTGTAGTTGCGAGACTCAAGACCTTCTTCAGCCAAGTAAGCACTGAATGGTACCAATTCTTCTGCTTCATATTTTTCTTTGAAGGCTGCAATCTCTTCAGCAGAGAAAGCTTTTGGTTCCAATTTCAACTCAGGTGCTTCAACTGGGATTGGACGATGTTGTGTGATGCGGGCATCAATCACGATTGTCTTACCTTGTTTGTTCAATTCAACCGCTTCTTTAACGACAGCATCGATGTCTTCGATACGGTTTACAGTGAAACCAACCGCACCTTGTGCTTCTGCAATCATCTTGTAGTCTGGGTTTGTGAAGTCAACACCAAACAAGTGTTTGTTGGTATCTTCATACTTGTTCTTGATGAAAGCATACTCAGCATTTGAGAAGACAACGTTGATAACTGGAAGGTCATATTGAACGTTAGTGATCACGTCTGGGTAGCACATACCGAAAGCACCGTCACCCATGATGTTCCATACTTGACGATCTGGATTGTCTTTCTTAGCTGCAATACCACCTGGAAGGGCAATACCCATTGTTGCGAACAATGGAGATGTGCGCCACATGTTCTTAGGTGTCATGTGCAAGTGACGAGTAGATGTTTGTGTTGAGTTACCGACGTCAATTGAGTAAATTGCATTTTCATCAGCATATTTGTTGATGGCATTGTAAACTTGGTACAATTGCAATTCGCCTTCAGTTTTACCTTCAAGCTTGTTCATGTAATCACGCCAGTTTTGGTTGTTTTTCACAACAGCTCTCCACCATGGTGTTGATTCAACTGGGTTAACCTTATCAAGGATTGCTTGAGCTGCTTCTTTCACATCACCAAGGATAGACGCATCAAGCGCATGACGTTTACCAAGTTTGTAAGGATCGATGTCCACTTGGATGAATTTCTCAACATTTTTGAAGGTGTTGTAAACTTCTGAGAATGGGAAGTTACACCCCATGAAGAGAACTGTGTCTGCTTCAAAGATAACTTCGTTGGCTGATTTCCAACCAACACGGTAGGCAGAACCTGTCAAACCTTCATAGTTCCACTCAAAGGCTTCAAAGTTTTTACCAGTTGTAATGATCGGTGCTTTGATTTTACGAGACAATTCCGTCACAACTTGACCTGCGCCAACACCACCGAAACCAGAATAGATAACTGGGCGTTTAGCATTGTTCAAGATTTCAACAGCCTTGTCAATTTCAACTTGGTTCAAAGCTGGTGCAACAAAGGTACGGTCGTATGTTCCTGAACCATAGTATGAATTTTCATCAATTTCTTCAAAACCAAAGTTAACAGGGATTTCAACAACTGCTGGACCTTTTTTAGCGATTGCCGCACAGCAAGCTTCGTCAATTACTTTTGGCAATTGTGCAGCATAAGCAACACGTTTGTTGTAAACCGCAACACCGTTATACATTGGGTTTTGGTTCAATTCTTGGAAGGCATCCATGTTCAACTCGTTAACTGGACGTGAACCAAGAATAGCAAGCATTGGTGTCGCATCCATGGCAGCATCGTAGATACCGTTAATCAAGTGAGTCGCACCTGGTCCACCAGAACCGACACAGACACCGATAGAACCACCAAATTTAGCTTGCATCAATGCTGCAAGGGCACCAGTTTCTTCGTGACGAACTTGTAGGAAACGGATATCCTTATCTTCAGCAAGAGCATCCATCAATGAACTCAATGTTCCTGAAGGAATACCGTAGATTGTGTCAACACCCCATGTCTTCAAGACATTGAGCATAGCTGCAGAAGCAGTAATTTTACCTTGACTCATAGAAAGTCTCCTCTTTAAAAAATAATGAAAATGATACAATTCCAAGGTTATTTTGGTTTTGGAAACGTTTGTATAACCCTAGCCACAATATAATATCACATTTTATAAAAAAAAGACACTAATATGACTCGGAAAATATCCCCCTATCCTAAAGCCACTAGTACAGGCTCTCAAAGACTGACCATCTGAGTGTGATAGCTCTAAAAAACTATGGTGAACAATGGCTATTTGATTAATCCACTGTTTCATATTTAGTATAGTGATAACAAAGATAAACCAAGCGCCAGAGATTATCCAATATGGTGGCCAGCCAGAGACCGGTCAAGCCCAGTTGGAATTGAGCAATCAATAGATAGCCTAGCCCAATCCGAATGCCCCACATGCCAAAACTGGTAGCATAAAGGGGGAGCTGGCTCTTGCCCACTGCCTGCCAAAAACTGGTCAAGACCATAACCCCCGCAGTTATAGGACTGCCTAGAAATGAGTAGAACAGAACAATCCGACTACCTGCTCTCACCGCACCATCGGCTGTAAAAAAGCCAATCAAGTCCTGACCCAGGCCATAAATCATGCCACTCAGCAAGAGCATCATCGGGCTAGCTAACACATAGGCCCTTTTCAAAACATCAGCCCCAGCCTGCAACTCTTGCTTACCATAGGCTTCAGCCACGAGAATAAGGGTGGCTGTTGCCATGCCTAAGGCTGGTAAATAATTAAACTGGGTCAAACTCTCACCAATGCTATTGGCCGCAATTACTTTGGTTCCTAGCCCTGTCAGTAAGGTCAGCGTCAGCAAATCGCCCAAACGCATCATCAGGCGTTCCCCAACGGCTGGTAGTGTCAAAGCTAGCAATTTGGAACTCAGTAAATTCCCTGTCCAGGCCCAAGATTTGAACAGGTCCAACCTCAACCAGAGCCAGAGACAGCCGAGGAAGCGTGACATAACCGTGGCCAAGGCCACCCCGACAAGCCCCCACGGGAAAGCAAAGATGGCTAGGGCTGACAGACAAAGATTAAGCAGATTGGTCCATAGACTGACCAGCAAAGGAAAATTGAGCATGCCCTTAACCCGTGCCATAGCTGACAGGCTCATGGTCAAGCCTAGCAAGACGACACTCCCTCCAACATAGGCAAGATAGGTAGCTCCCAAGCGACTAATGTCAGTTGGTGTACCCAAAAGTTACAAGAGATAGGGGCCACCCACTAGCGATACCATACCCAAGAACATTCCCAAAAAAATGGTCAAAAATAAGATTTGTCTACTAGCAAGATCCTCCAAGTCCTTGTCCTTTTTGGCCATGGCTTGGGCAAAGAAACTTGATGTTCCAGCTGCCAAGGCCATGAAAATCGCCTGATAAACCGTCATGATTTGATTGGCTACCGCTACGCCTGAAATCGTCAGTAAACCCAACTGGGCAACCATATAACTGTCAACTAGCCCCATCAAGGCTTGCAAAAAATTTTCTAACATGACTGGCAGGGCAATCTTTAGTAGACGGCTACTGGTCTTATTCATCCTCTTTCCTTTCCCGATAAAGAGTAAAAGAGCCGATTGGCTCTTAGACTCCTAAACGTTTTTCCACTTCGGCCTGCATCTCCGTCACGGCCACCACTGTTTGATGACGGACCCCAGCTTCCTGCAAGTCCTTGACTGCCTTAGGCAAGGCTAGGCCAGATAACTCATGTAGGTCTGTCACGGCTTGAAAATCATCCACCACCTCTTGACCTGTCACTGCCCCAACTGCCACTCGTGGGAATTTGTAAGGACTAGCCGTTGAAACAATCAGGGTTGGACCTTTATCTTGACACCTGTCTTGATAAGCATGGGCGACCGCCGAAGCAACCGCTGTATGTGGGTCTTGGATATAGCCTGTCTGATCATAAAGCCGCTTAATATCTGCCGCTGTTTCCAATTCACTAGCAAAACCTGCCTCAAATAAATCCCAGATGGCTTGATTTTTGACCGTCAACTGATATTGTCCTTCTTGAGCCAACTCATTCATCAGTTGTTTAGTCGCTTCTGCGTCATTGCCCAAAAGATGGAAAATCAAACGCTCCAAGTTTGATGATACCAAAATATCCATGGAAGGACTAGTGGTTACCTTGAAGGTACGATTTTTATCATAATGTCCAGTTTGGAAGAAATCCGTCAAGACCTTGTTCTCATTTGAGGCACAGATTAGCTTGGCAATGGGAACACCAAGCTCCCTGGCATAATAGGCTGCCAAGATATTACCAAAATTGCCGGTCGGCACTGAAACATTGATTGCCTGACCTGATGTAATCTCTCCCGCCTTAACCAGTTGGGCATAGGCATAGACATAGTAAACAATTTGCGGCACCAAACGTCCAATATTCATGGAATTGGCCGATGAGAAACGCATGCCTGCCTGAGCCAGATTTTCTTTCAAGTTGTCATTATTGAACATCTGCTTGACTTGCGTCTGAGCATCATCAAAATTGCCCTTAATGGCGACCACATGTGTGTTGCTTCCCTCTTGGGTTGTCATCTGCAATTCTTGAATTTTACTAACCCCACCATGAGGATAAAAGACAATAATCTCCGTTCCAGGCACATCAGCAAAACCAGCCATGGCTGCCTTGCCCGTATCACCAGAGGTTGCTGTTAGAATAACAATCTTATCCTTGACCCCTTGTTTTTTAGCCGCCACCGTCATGAAATAAGGCAGGACTGACAGGGCCATATCCTTAAAGGCAATAGTGGCGCCATGAAAGAGTTCCAAATGATATTGCTGACCCAATTTAACCACGGGTGCGATAACTGACGTGTCAAATTTATCATCATAGGCATGTTGAATACAATAGTCCAGCTCTTCTTCTGTAAAATCATCCAAAAAGGCTGACAAAATCAACTTGGCTACCTCTTGGTAGCTCGCCGCCTGCAACTGCTCAAAATCAAGATCAAGCTCTGGCAAGTCCGTCGGTGTAAACAAGCCACCATCTGACGCCAAGCCCTGTAGAATGGCTTGACTTGCCCTAACCTTATTGTGTGCATCGCGCGTTGATTGATACATTAAGACCATAAACTTTCCTCACTTGTCAGAGTTTTCCTTAATTATAACACAAGCCTAGCAGTTTAGAAAAGTTTGACTCAGCAAAAAAGGGCTTAAAGCCCCTTTTTTAGCTATTTCAGACGACCTGGTCTTTCCTTGTAACCATAGTAAGCGTCCTGCACGATTTCTTTCATGTCATTGACCAGGGCCAAGCGTGGGTTGGCTGGGGTACATTGATCTTCATAAGCCAAATAGGCAATTTCTTCAGCCTTAGCCATGAATTCTTTTTCGTCAATGCCTTGGTCCTTGAAGCACATCTTAATACCGATACGCTCACCCAATTCATAGACAGCCTTAGCATAAGACGCCACACCTTCTTCTGGTGTTGAAGCTGGAAGACCTAGCATTTTGGCAATATCTTGGTACTTCTCATCAGCCTTATAATAATTGTACTTAGGCCAAGTCGCTGTTTTAGCTGGACGAGTACCATTGTAACGGATGACATAAGGAAGCAAAATGGCATTGGTCCGACCGTGAACAGTATGGAAGATACCACCAATCTTATGAGCCATTGAGTGAGAAATGCCAAGGAAGGCATTGGCAAAGGCCATACCGGCAATGGTTGACGCATTGTGCATCTTCTCACGAGATTCAAAGTCAGCATTCTTAACTGAATTTTCCAGATTTTCAAAAACCAGTTTAATCGCTTGTAACGCTAGACCATCCGTATAGTCATTAGCCACCGTTGACACATAGGCCTCTGTCGCATGGGTCAAAACGTCCATACCTGTATCTGCTGTGACATGAGCCGGTACAGTCATGACAAGGGCTGGGTCCACAATGGCAACCGTCGGTGTCAACGAATAATCAGCGATTGGGTATTTACGGTTGTTGGCCTTGTCAGAGATAACCGCAAATGGGGTTACTTCTGAGCCTGTTCCTGATGTGGTTGGGATAGCGATAAACTTAGATTTCTTACCAAGTTCAGGGAATTTGAAGGCACGCTTACGGATATCCATGAATTTTTGCACCAAATCATGGAAATCAACCTCTGGTTGTTCATAGAAGAGCCACATCACTTTAGCAGCATCCATAGGGGAGCCACCACCCAAAGCAATAATGGTATCTGGCTTAAAGCTTCGCATCAAGTCAGTTCCCTTATAAACCGTTGTAATGTCTGGGTCTGGTTCAACATCAGCAAAAATTTGGTAAACAACCTTGTTGCGACGAAGTTCTAGTTGCTCCAAAATCCGATCAAGGAAGCCTAATTCAACCATGGCATGGTCTGTAACAATCATGACACGTTCCACATCACGACATTTTTGAAGGTATTGAATCGAATCACGCTCAAAGTATGTTTTTGAAGGAACCTTAAACCACTGCATATTATTTCTCCGTCTGCCCACTTTCTTAATATTCAAGAGATTGACTGCGCTGACATTATCGCCAACTGAGTTACGGCCATAAGAACCACAACCAAGCGTCAATGACGGTAGGAAGGAATTGTAAACATCACCAATCCCACCAAAGGTTGATGGAGAATTCCAGATGACACGGATAGCACAGACCAACTTACCAAATTCTTTGGCCAAGGCTTCATCTGCTGTGTGGATAGCCGCTGAGTGACCCAGTCCGTCAAATTCGACCATTTGGCGGGCTTTTTCAAGACCATCCTCACGAGAGTCAGCTTTCAGGACTGCGATAATTGGCGAGAGTTTTTCACGTGTTAGTGGCTCAGCCTCCCCAACCTCTGCTACCTCTGCCGCCAAGATATTGGTTCCCTCTGGCACACTGAAACCTGCTTGTTCAGCAATCCAGGCAGCTGGTTTTCCAACGATGGCTGCATTAAGTTTAGCTTCAGCACAGTTCTTGCTACCTGCCTTGGCACCAAAGCAATAGGCTTCCAAGAGTGCTTTTTCTTTCTTAGTGACAAAATAAGTGCGATAAGACTTGAATTCTTCTACAAACTCATCATAGATTTCTTGGTCAATAATGACCGCCTGCTCAGAAGCACAAACCATCCCATTATCAAAGGACTTGGACATGACAATATCATGAACAGCTTGACGGACATTGGCTGATTTTTCCACGTAGGCAGGAACATTTCCCGCACCAACACCAAGGGCTGGTTTCCCACAAGAATAAGCTGCACGCACCATGCCATTACCACCAGTCGCCAAGATTGTCGCAATCCCATCGTGATTCATCAAGGCCGATGTTGCTTCCATTGATGGCTGACTAATCCATTGGATACAGTCTTCTGGGGCACCTGCTGCAACGGCTGCATCACGCACAATCTGAGCCGCATGGGCTGATGATTCTTGGGCGGATGGATGGAAAGCAAAGACAATCGGATTTCGTGTCTTCAAGGCAATCAAGGATTTGAAGATTGTTGTTGACGTTGGGTTAGTGGTTGGCGTTACCCCACAGACCACACCAACTGGCTCAGCAATCAAGGTCAAGCCTGTCACATCATCTTCTTCAATGATACCAACCGTCTTGGTGTGACGCATGTTATTAACCACATGCTCACAGGCAAAGAGATTTTTTGTTGCCTTATCTTCAAATACGCCACGCCCTGTTTCCTTGACCGCATGCATGGCCAACTCACCATGGGCATCTAGAGCCGCAACAGAAGCCTTGGCCACAATGTAGTCAACCTGCTCTTGATTGAGTTCTTTCATCTGCTCAAGGGCTGCCAATCCCTTTTGAACCAGCTGGTCAACATGCACTTGAGCTTCTAGCACTTTATCGTCTTGGACATCCGTCTTTTTAACCATATAATCCTCCTTGGATGCGATTGTTAAAAGTTTCACAATTTATGTACAATCTTATTATAGCTTATTTTAGTTTTATTGTAAACACTTTCTTGAAATTTTGTCAAAAAAAAAGAAAATGAGTTTCTCAACCCATTTTCTTGGCTTCTCAAGTTTCTTTATTTAGCAGCACTTTTAGCGGCTTTCTTGATTGCCCCTTGGATGGTTTCTACATAACGTTTGGCTCCTTCAGTATTAGCATCAGAATAATGGACACCATCCGTTCCTCGCCAAATAGTTGGGTAATCTAAAGCTGTCTGATACCAGTCGGCCACAGTCACATAAGAATATTTCTTGGCCAATTCTAACTCATAGTCCCTCATGGCCGCAATTCGGCTATCTTTTGCATTATAAGGGGTCACCAGAATCAGGCGATAGCCTTTCGGTAAATCGTCAATAAAGGCTTGGAGAGCTTTAGCATAACCGTCTACCGAATTCACTCCGACTGCTAGAACCACTGTTTTTGATAGGGTATTGGTCTTAATATGATTCTGGAAAATCGTGTAGGCATCTGTAAAATTACGACTAACAGCCGCATCCAGTTGAACCTCAGGCAACAGTTCGGTGAAAGCGCTGCTTGACCGAAGAGCCACCGAATCACCAATAACCATGACATCACTCATGGCATTAGCATCCCCAGCAATCAAAGTGTGCGTCCGATTCACGTTAGCCTGGGCCTGGGTCAACGAATTGACCAGGAGTTCATTTTCAAAATTCCCCACCTTGGGTGCGAAGGCTGCAATTCCTAAGGTCACCACCCCTAACAAACCAACCGTGCCATAAATCCATTTCTTATAGGGAAGCAAGTTAAGTTCGTAGTCAAATAAGCGAACCGTTTTACCTGCGATATAAGGCTCAATCACATAGAAGGATAGGCTTGAAAAAATCATTGAAAAGACCAGGGTTAGAAAAACTGCCAAGCCGTTAGACATTAGCTGGGTGAAAATCACATACAAGGGCCAATGGAACAAGTACATGCCATAACTAATGTCAGCTAAATACGTCAAAATAGCTGGCTCTTTACTAGATGCCGTTTGGTCACTCAAGACACGCGCTGCGTAAATCATGACCACACTAAAGAGACTAGCCAAAATAAAACCAAAAAGATAGGTAAAGAGGTGATTAAAGTCCAAAATCACACTCAGCAACATGAGGAGGGCAAAAGCGCCAAAAAAATAGAAAATTGTTCGTGATTTTGGCCATAGACGGACATTTTTCTTAAAGCGAGTAGTCGTTTCTTTTACCCCAGTCAAAGTGGCAAACATGGCACCGAGGAAAAAGGCAAAACTATGACTCAAGCTTGAAAAATAAATGGTTGAAAAATTATCGACCAGAAAAGCACGGATAAACATGCTTAAAAAACTAATCGTAAAAAAGACACTGGATAGTAAAAAAACCGATCCGCGAAATTGTTGAGCTGTCCCCCTTCTTTTAGTCATCAGCCAGAGGAAAAAGGCCCATAGAAGATAAAATTGTACCTCAATTGCCAAGCTCCAAGTATGGACAAACAGGTGCGGAATAAACTGACTCTCGTAACTGCTACCAGTGAAAATCTCATAGAAATTGGTCGTAAATCCCAGAGCTCCCGCAATTTGTTGACCAATATCAGCAACAAAGTCCCGCCTTACCAAAAATGTAAAGGGCATGACCAATAAAACCATTAGCAATAAGGGAGGGAAAATTCGATAGAAACGCCGCTTATAAAACCCAATGAGATCAATTCTTTCTTTCTCAGCATATTCGTCTACCAAGAGTGCCGTAATCAAAAACCCTGAAAAAGTGAAAAAGACGTCCACTCCAATAAAGCCACCAGCAAATTTTGTTTTAAAGAAATGGTAGAGAAGAACCAGCAGTAAACCAGTTATCCTTACCAAAGAAAACCATTTTATTCTCATTTTTGATAAATCCCCTGCTTAAATGTTCCTTTATACACTTTTTTGTCCTTAGCAATCAAGGTTCCCTGACCATCTGGTTGGCCATTTTTAAATTGACCTTCATACTGCCAGCCGGTTGCTGCAATAAATTTTCCCTGACCGTTGAACACCCCATTGATAAATTGGCCTTCATAAACATCACCATTGTCATAGGTTAATTTCCCTTGACCATTCAACCGCTGATTAACCACCTGACCAGAATAGCTCAGCCGTCCATTATCATAGCTCAAGGTAGCTTGACGTTTGATTGGTACAAAAAAGACAGAAGCTCCTAAGACTAGTATGATAATACAGGCCAAGACTTCTGTCATCACCCTGCTGATCTTTTGTCCTCTCATCCTCTCATCCCTACCTTTCTTTTTATTCCTTCATGCCTTGCTTTCTGAGCCATTTTTGGCAGGCTCCCTTAACTAGGCGATAGGTCTCCTCAAAATCTCCAGTATACCAAGGGTCAGGCACACCATCCTCAACTAAAAGTTGGATTTTATCATCAAATTGACCTGCCGAAAGAGCTCGTAAATCCGCTAGATTTTGCTGATCCATGGCAAAAATCACGTCAAAGTCAGCCAAATCAGCCAGACTAACCTGTTGCGATGTCTTATTGACATCAAACGGGATACCATATTGACGCAAAATCTTCTGCGTTCCTGCATGAATGGGATTGCCATGTTCCCAACTAGAAGTCGCCCGACTGACAACTTCAATCCCTGCCTCATCCTTGACTAAGTCTTTCATCACAAACTCTGCCATCGGGCTACGGCAAATATTACCCAAACAAACAAAACAAATCTTGGTCATCTTAGTCTCCTTTCGCTAGATAAGGGTAGCCCATGTGGTCATAGGCCTTCTGCGTTGCCACCCGACCAGAACGAGTGCGCATGATAAAGCCCTTTTGAATGAGATAAGGCTCATACATGTCCTCAAGGGTCTCTCGCTCCTCAGCAATGTTGATGGCCAAGGTCCCAAGACCAACAGGGCCTCCCTGATAGACTTCAATCATGGTTTTAAGAATTTTCTGGTCCGTGTAATCCAAGCCCTCATGGTCCACATCTAAGAGGGTCAGGGCCTGGGCGGTTATCTCTTGGTTGATTTGACCATCCCCCATAATCTGGGCATAATCCCGCACCCGTTTCAGCAAACGATTGGCAATCCGAGGTGTCCCACGACTACGGCGAGCTAGCTCTAGGGCAGCTTCTGGGCTAATGCTGGCCTCAAAAATATCAGCCGTTCTTTCCACAATTTCCCTTAAATCTGCCAGGTCATAGTATTCCATGTGGCCATTGATACCAAAACGAGCTCGCAAGGGATTGCTCAACATCCCTGCTCGTGTGGTTGCCCCAATCAAGGTAAAGGGTGGCAATTCCAAATGCACACTGCGACTGGTCTCTCCTGCCCCAATCATAATATCAATATAAAAATCTTCCATGGCACTATAAAGTACCTCTTCTACTGCCATGGGCATGCGGTGGATTTCATCAATGAAAAGGACATCGCCAGGCTCCAAGTCATTAAGAATAGCGACCAAATCTCCTGCTTTTTCAATGGCTGGGCCAGAGGTTTGTTTAAGATTTACCCCCAGTTCATTGGCAATGACAAAAGCCATGGTCGTTTTTCCCAAACCTGGTGGGCCAAAAAGCAAGACATGGTCTAGGGCCTCATCACGTAACTTGGCTGCCTCAATAAAAATTTGTAACTGTTCCTTAACCTTATCCTGACCAATATATTCCTTAAAGGATTGGGGACGTAAGCTACGCTCCACTCCTTCATCACTGGGCAAAAGGTCCTGGTCTAAAATTCTATCCATATCCCTATTATAACACAAATCATGACTCACTTGAAAAACACAATTACCAGAAACTAACTTATTTTTCAGAATAATTAACTTTCTATTTTTATTGTAAGCGCTTTTTTGCTATACTAATAGTGTCATATATTACATAAAAAATAATGGAGGTAGGTTATCATGAACAAAAAATATCAAAAAGCACTCATTTGGTCAAGTTGTTGTTTACTAGCGCTGTCAAATATATCCCCCACCATAGCTCTTGCGACAACCGATAATTCTCCAACTATACAAGAAACAACACCAACCAATTCGACAGTGGTTACTTTCAGTAGTTCAGATTTATTACAAGCAGCTCAAAAATTATATGATGATGGCATCTTTACCAAAGAACAGTATCAAACTGTGTTCACAACCTTAACGCAACGTCTCGGTAGAAAAGGAGTTAATAAGACAGTCTATTTAGGTAATAATCTCTATGACAACTACATTGACTCTGTTACCTGGTCTCTAGCTGTTAGTCTCGGAGCAGGTGCCTTTGGAACTTTATTAGGAGCTATCCCTGGTATAAATGCTGCTTTAGCAGGATTTATTGCATCTGTTGCCTCAGGTGTTGGAAGTAGCTATCTCTCCGCAGATAGAGGCGTTATTATCAGAACAAGGCAAGTCTATGTCCCTTCTAACGGTGTGGGAGGGGCAAGGATTGAAAATCGAATTGTCAGCATTAGGGAACAATGACTCTAAATCAGTTGATTGATCAATTCCTTGATTTTTTTATCAAAAGACCCATCATTCTTTCCTTTCCCTTAGGTTTTATATTGGGTAGATGGTTGAGGAAATTTCTTGCTAAGCACCGTTAAAAAACACCCTAGTCAATCATGACTAGGGTGTTACTTGTTTTATAGACGAGCATTAAGTTCAGCCGATAGGTCTTCAAATCCTGGTTTACCCAGTAGGGCAAACATGTTTTTCTTATAGGCTTCTACCCCAGGTTGGTCAAATGGGTTAACTCCATTGAGATAGCCAGTAATGGCAATGGCCAACTCAAAGAAATAGATGGTATAACCAAGGGTGAATTCATCCTGAGCAGGCAGGGTCAAGTGCATATTGGGCACACCACCGTCAGTGTGGGCTAAGAGAACACCGTCAGTGGCTTTTTTATTAACAAAATCAACATCCTTACCTTGCAAATAACCTAGACCATCAAGGTCCAAATCTTCACTTGGAATCACCAAGTTACGACGTGGTTTGTCCACACGCACGACGGTTTCAAAAAGATTGCGGTAACCTTCTTGGATATATTGACCAAGGGAATGAAGGTCCGTTGAGAAATGAGCAGAAGTCGGATAAATGCCTTTTTGGTCCTTGCCTTCAGACTCACCTGCTAATTGTTTCCACCATTCAGCAAAATACTGCAAGGATGGCTCATAATCGGCGAAAATCTCGGTAATGTAGCCCTTGCGGTAAAGTGCGGTACGAACCGCCGCATATTGATAGGCTTCATTTTCAGCCAACTGGTCTGACGCATAAGCCTTGCGGGCTGCATTTGCCCCTTCCATCAAGGCAGTGATGTCGGCTCCTGAAACGGCGATTGGCAAGAGGCCAACAGCTGTCAAGACGCTAAAGCGACCACCAATATCATCTGGCACGACAAAGGTTTCCCAACCGTTAGCATCTGCTTCAACCTTGACCGCACCTTTCTCACGGTCAGTTGTGGCATAAATCCGCTGATTAGCTTCTTCCTTGCCATATTTCTTGACCAAAAGTTCCTTGAAGACGCGGAAGGCAATAGCTGGCTCTGTCGTTGTTCCTGACTTGGAAATCACATTGATTGAGAAATCCTTGTCCGCCACATAATCGACCAAGTCTGCCAAATAGTTTGACGAAATTGAATTTCCAGCGTAGAGAATTTGTGGTGCTTTACGTTCTTCCTTGCTCTGCAGATTGACAAATGAATGGCTCAAAAAGTCAATCGCCGCACGAGCACCAAGATAAGACCCACCAATCCCAATCACCACCAGGACATCACTGTTGCTTTGAATGGTTTTAGCCGCTACTTGAATACGAGCAAACTCTTCCTTGTCATAATTTTCTGGCAAATCCAACCAACCCGTCATTTCTGCACCTGGACCAGTTCCCTGGCGTAGGGCTTGGTCTGCTAGGCTAACCTGACCTTGCAGGTAGTCCAACTCATGCTGACCGATAAAATCTAATGTTTTTGAATAGTCAAATGTAATATGTGCCATGAGGCAACCCTCCATAATTTCAATGTAGTTACTATAATACCGCTTTCTTTTCTTTTTTTCAATCATTTTCTGCGATAATTAGCTAACTTTTTAACAAACTCTTCTCAACCACTTGCTCTCTCAAATGATGATTAGAAAAAATCATCAAAGAGGCTTAATTGGTTATCCTCCGGGAGATTACCCAAGATATTCATCTCAGCCATTTTCTCAACCAAGGTTGTTGACAGCCCGCCACGTTTACGCAGTTCGGTCTTGGACAGAAATTCTCCCTCTTCACGAGCCTTAGCAAACTGGTTGGCCACACTTTCTCCCAGTCCATCCATAGCAATCAGCGGTGGAATTAAGGTATCACCATCAATCAGAAACTCGGTCGGATGACTGCGGTAAATGTCCAACTGACCAAACACAAAACCACGCTCTAACATTTCATTAACAATTTCCAAGGTGGTGAAGAGGTCCATCTCAACCTTGGTTTCTTGGTTGTTTTTCCGCTTTTCTGCAATTTCAGCCATTTTTTTCTTGACTGCATCAAGGCCCGCACTCATGGTTTTGATGTCAAAGGCCTTGGCACGAATCGAAAAGTAAGCACAGTAGTAATAAAGTGGGTGGTGGACCTTGAAATAAGCCACCCGCAAGGCCATCATGACGTAGGCTGCCGCATGGGCCTTGGGGAACATGTATTTGATTTTTCCACAAGATTCAATGTACCAGTCTGGCACCTGATTATCTCGCATGGCTTGGATATAGCCATTACGTTCCTCCTCGGAAATTTTCAACCAAAGGCCCTTACGCACCCGTTCCATGATATTAAAGGCCATCTTGGGCTCCAAACCAGCATGCATGAGATAAACCATAATATCATCACGACAGCCGATAACCGTAGATAGGTTGGCAATACCTTGCTTGATTAAATCCTGAGCATTGCCCAACCAAACATCCGTCCCGTGAGAAAGCCCTGACAGCTGCAAAAGTTCTGCAAAAGTGGTTGGGTGGGTTTCATCTACCATCCCCCGAACAAAGTTTGTCCCAAACTCTGGAATCCCCAACATCCCCGTTGAGGTGCCAATTTGTTCTGCACTAACCCCCATGACTTCTGTTCCAGAAAAGAGTTTCATGACGTCTGGGTCATCCATGGGAATATCAGCCGGTGAAATTCCTGACAAGTCCTGCAACTTACGAATCATGGTCGGGTCATCATGACCCAAAACATCTAGTTTAAGGACATTTTCATCAATATCATGGAAATTGAAATGGGTGGTTTGCCAACTAGCTGATAAATCATCCGCTGGGTACTGAACAGGTGTAAAATCATAAACATCCATATAATTAGGAATCACGACAATTCCCCCTGGATGTTGACCAGTCGTTCGTTTGACGCCGCTGGCTCCCATGGCTAGTCGATCCACTTCGGCATCACGGTAAAACTTACCATAATCTCGCTCATAGCCCTTGACAAAACCATAAGCTGTTCGGTCAGCCACCGTACCAACCGTTCCTGCACGAAAGGCATATTTATCACCAAAAATATCACGCACATCTAGATGGGCGTTGGGCTGGTCATCGCCAGAAAAGTTCAAGTCAATATCGGGTACCTTGTCCCCATCAAAGCCGAGGAAGGTTTCAAAGGGAATGTCCTGACCATCTTTTTTATAAGGAATCTGGCACTTAGGACAGTCTTTATTGGGCAGGTCAAAACCTGATCCATAGGAACCGTCCGTAATGAACTCCGAGTGCTGGCACTTAGGACAGACATAGTGGGGTGGCATGGGGTTAACCTCGGTAATCCCAATCATGGTCGCTACAAAGCTAGAGCCAACCGAGCCACGACTACCCACCAAATAGCCACGTTCATTAGACCGTTGCACCAGCATTTGAGAGGCCAAGTAGATCACGGCAAAGCCATTCCCCAAAATCGAGGTCAATTCTTTCTCAATCCGTAGGTCAATAATATCCGGCAGGGGATTGCCATAGATTTCAAAAGCCTTGTCATAGGTTAGGCGAGCCACCTGTTCTTCAGCATCTTCAATGAAGGGCGTGTAAAGGTCTTTTTTCACCACCTCAACATGCTCAAACT
The DNA here is from genome assembly GCF_007859195.1 of Streptococcus cuniculipharyngis. GTDB lineage: Bacteria > Bacillota > Bacilli > Lactobacillales > Streptococcaceae > Streptococcus > Streptococcus cuniculipharyngis. The sequence continues at coordinate 46,389 of NZ_VOHL01000005.1, read as the reverse complement.
GGTCAGCCAGTTGATTGGGATTGGTAACCACCAGCTCATAGGCTAGGTCCTGACCCAAGAAGGCCAACTCATCTAGCATTTCGTTAGTTGTCCTAAAATGAGCCTGCGGTAAAGATGCTGGCTGAGCATTTTCACCACGACCAATCGTACGATTAATCATGGCTCCCTGCCCCAGACTGCGGACAATGATTTCCCGATAAATGGCATCCTCCGGCTCCAAATAGTGAACATTGCCGGTAGCTAAGACTGGCTTGTCCAATCGACGTCCTAATTCCACCAAATCACGAATCATCTGTTCAACACCTGCCTGATCCTTAATCAATTCTCGTTCAACTAACGGTTGGTACAGGGCCGGCGGCATAACCTCAATAAAATCGTAATACTGGGCCACTTCTTGGGCTGCCTCCAAACCATGCGACAAGAGGGTATCAAAAACTTCCCCTTCAGAACAAGCTGTTCCTAAAATCAAGCCCTCTCGGTAATCATCTAAAACCGTGCGTGGAATCCTTGCCACACCAGAAAAATAGGTGACATTGGATAAGGAGACTAGCTTAAAGAGATTTTTCAAGCCTGTCTGATTTTTGACATATATGGTTGCATGTTTGGTTTTAGCCTGCTTATAAGAATCCTCTGCCACCAAGCGAGTATTCAGCTGATTGAGATTGGTCAAACCATATTTTTCAATGGCATCATTGATAAAAATAAAGAGTAAGCGTCCTGTAGCTTCCGCATCATAATTAGCCATATGATGATGTTCCAGACTGATTTGGAAACGTTTAGTCAAGGGCCCCAAGCCATGACGTTTGAAGTCTGGATAAAGATTTCTCGAAAATTCCAAGGTATCAATGACCGGTTGACTAATTTTGGGTAAGCCATGGCGCTCATAGTTAGCATTTAAAAAGCCAACGTCAAAGGTAGCATTGTGGGCCACTAAGACTGTCCCCTTACAAAAATCTTGAAACTCTTGCAAGACCTGCAGGAGGGGTTTGGCTCCTTTGAGATGATTATCCGTGATTCCTGTCAATTCTGTCGTAAACTGGCTAAGAGGGTAACCTGGATCAATAAATTCATCAAACTGGTCAATGATGTTATTCTTATACATCTTAGAAGCTGCCACCTGGATAAGGTCATTATTAACCGCAGAAAGACCGGTTGTCTCCACGTCAAAAACCACATAAGTCGCCTCTTTTAGGTCAAGATCCTCCTCATTGTAGGTAATAGGCACACGGTCTTCCACAATATTTGCTTCTAAGCCAAAAATCACCTTAATCCCTGCTTTTTTACCACGATGATAACCATGGGGGAAACTCTGCACATTCGCATGGTCCGTAATAGCGACAGCCGCATGTCCCCACCTCGCTGCTTGGTCAATTAACTCTTCAACCGTCGGTAAGGCATCCATGGTTGACATGTTGGTGTGGGCATGAAATTCCACCCGTTTCTGTCCTTCTGGCATCAAATCCTTGCGGGGCTGATGTACAATAGCCTTAACGTCCTGCACATTCATGGTGAGAGACTTGGTATAGGGATTGTTTTCCACATTACCCCGCACCCGTAGCCAGGCCCCCTTAGCAATCATGTCAAACTTCTTCAACTCCTCATCATCCTTAGCCCAACGCTGCATGGGAAAAGAAGATGTATAGTCGGTCATCTTAAAATTAATGATATGGCGACCTGTCTTAGTTGTTCGTTTTTCGACATCAAAGACCAAACCTTCAAAAACCAGACGATTTTCTTCTGTTTCCACCTCAATCATCGGCGTAATTTTAGCCTTATCAAAACTAGCTTGACGTTGGCTATTCTGTTCTTGATAATTTACTGATGGCTTGACTTCCTCAGCTGGTGGCTGCTGAGCTGCCAAGGACGCTTGCCACTGAGCAGCTTCCTGACTGGCTTTTTCTAGCAATTCTTGCTTATTGGTTTCTAGCTGAGATTTCAGGGTCTGCGTCATCTGTTCATCTGAAACCATAGAAAAATCCAACTTGCCAAACCCAAAATCTGCAAATACCTGACTCAATTTAGGCAAATGTTGTTGGCGAAAATGGTCATTGTTGACAAATTGTGGTGCCAAAATCGTGACCTGTTGCCTACTAGCTCTCACCTGCAGTTGAGCAAAGGAAGCCCGGAAGCTCGGTTCATTGCAAGGAGGATGCTCAAAAGCCTCCTGATAATAAGCCTGAAGTAACTCTTCATCAAAGGTCGCTTGTTGACTGCTAATGTCAAAAGTCACCCGAATATCTGCCCGTTCAAATGTGGTTTGTAAACAAGTCCGTAAGGTTTGATAACTCTCTATCGGTAAAATTTCTGGAAAGCTAAAATGAAAATGCCACCACCGAGATTGCGCATGCAGGTCAACAGCCTGTAAATCTCCCGCCAAAAAAAGGGGGGAATTGCGCAAGTCCAGTGGTAGTTCAATTTGTTCCATTAATTGGTTAAAGGAAGCTGACATAAAATTCTCCTTGGTCTAGTAGCTTTATTATAACAAAAAAGCGAGCTATCGTCAGAATTTGATAAAGAGAGAGCCCTTTCTTGACTTTTACACCTAAGAACTTACAATAGAAATATGAAATATTTAATCCCAACGGCCAAAGAAATGGCTGAAAAAGACCCTATCGCCCCGCATCCCCTAAGTAGTCAAAGCAAGACTATCATTCAAGAACTGGCCCAGTATAGTCCAGACCAGCTTGCCAAACTTTATAAAATAAAGGCAGAAGCCAGCCTTCTTGAAGAGCAACGATGGCAGGAGTTAGCTCAAAACAAGGCAAGCAGCTACCCCGCCATCCAGCTATTTAATGGGCTTATGTACCGCCAGCTTGACCCAGAAGTCATTCAGCACGGGCAAGACTTTCTGCAAAATCAGGTCTTTATCACCAGTGCCCTCTACGGGGTCATCCCCGCCAATTTCCCAATCCAGCCCCACCGCTTAGATTTTAACTGCTCCTTAAAGGTGACTGGCAAATCCTTGAAACATTACTGGCGAACTGATTTTGACCAAGCTGTTGAAAAAGAACCAGTTGTTTCCCTCCTCTCTAGCGAGTTTGAAACCGTCTTTTCTCCGAAAATTGCCAAACAATTTATCCGAATAAGTTTCCAAGAAGAAAAAGATGGCCAACTCAAAACCCACTCAACGATTTCTAAAAAAGGGCGTGGCCTCTTGCTAAATCAAGTTATCCAACACCAGGTAACTGACCTAGAAACCATCAAGCAGCTAAACTTTGCTGGCTTTGCCTATGCTCCTCAGCTCTCAGAAGAGTATCATCTGGTCTTTGTCAAAACGGTCAACTAAGCCTACCAAAATAAACGCGTGCCATGCACCTGCTCAATCCCCAAAACATCGACCAACTGATGATAGTTGGTCTGAGTTAGTCCACCACCCACGACTAGCTCTATCCGGCCATCAGCGTAGGTCACCAATTCTTTCAGCCAATCCAGGTGTTCCAAGGCAGAACCTGCCAGACCACCCCTGGTTAAAATTCGTGTGACCCCATAATCAACCAGGCAATCCAAGGCTGCCAATTGGCGTTGACGAGGAATCTGATCAAAGGCCATGTGAAAAACAGTTTGACAGCCCTCAGCCTGCTGCATGAGTTGAGCTAGAGCAACTTCATCCAACCACCCCTCTTTGGTCAAGGCACCAAAGACCAGACCATCGGACCCTAGGGATTTTGCCAGTTGGCTATCCGCCAGCATGATGTCAAGCTCTGCTTGATGGTAACAAAAATCTCCCCCGCGTGGGCGAATCATGGTCATGACAGCTGCTCCTTGGGCATGGGCCTTGCGGCAAACATGGTCAATGACCCCATAACTAGGGGTTGTTCCCCCTACTGCCAAATTGTCACACAATTCAATGCGGTTGGCTCCTAGACTCAAAGCCCGTTCCACATCACTATGATTTTCTGCACAAAATTCCCTAATCATACCGTTTCCTCCTGTTTTTCATTTATTATAACACACCTTTGACAAGCTACGATAGCGTTTGCCAAAGCTCCGCAAAAAAGATAAAATAGAGACATCATGACATGTAAGGAGAGCCTATGACATTTTCTGATTATACTTATGTTCGCCCAGACTATCCAGCGTTCAAGCAAACCTTTGCTGAAAAAACAGCCAAACTAGCAACAGCCACTAGCTTGGCTGAAACCCGTCAGCTGGTTCAGGACATCACGACCCTGCTTCGCCAGATTGACACCCAAGCCAATCTTTGGTATATCCGCCATTCCATTGATATGACTGACGAGTTTTATAACCAAGAAACCAAATTCTGGAATGAACACACCCCCTTATTTGACGAGCTGACAACTGATTATTATCGAGTTATTGTCGCATCACCTTTTCGCCAAGACCTATCGGACCTGCTCCCTGATACCTTTTTCATGCAGGCAGAAAACAAGATAAAAACTTTTTCTGCGGCAGCTATTCCCCTTTTCCAAAAGGAAAATGAACTGGTAGATGACTACAATAAATTGATTGCAGGGGCAGAAATCAATTTCCAAGGGCAAAGCTACAATCTCTCCCAGATGATTCCCTTTGGCCAATCAACAGACCGAGACGTCCGCCAAGCAGCCTCAGAAGCCACCACAGCCTATTATGTGGACCATGAGGAAGAGTTTGATCGAATTTACGACCAACTGGTCAAGGTCCGCACAGAGATTGCCCAAACTCTTGGCTTCAAAGACTATGTGGACTATAGCTATCTCAAGATGAACCGTTTTGACTATAACCGCGAGATGGTTAAGGTTTATCGCCAAGAAATTCTCAAGCATATCGTGCCCATCGTCGCTCAACTTAGGGAGCGTCAGGCCAAACGCCTACAACTAGATAGCCTCAAGCACTATGATTTGGCCCTGACGTTTTTGGATGGCAACGCTCGGCCTCAGGGTGACCCTGACTTTATTCTAGCCCAAGCCCAAACCATGTATCGGGAATTATCCAAGGAAACGGGCGAATTCTTTGACTTTATGGTGGAACATCAACTACTGGATTTAGTGGCCAAAACTGGTAAAGATAGTGGTGGTTACTGCACCTATATCGCTGATTACCAGAGCCCCTTCATCTTTTCTAATTTCAATGGCACTAAGGGAGACATCGATGTCTTAACCCACGAAGCTGGACATGCCTTTCAGGTTTATCGTTCGCGATGGATTCAAAGTCCCGAAGTGATTTGGCCAACCTATGAAACATGTGAAATTCATTCCATGTCCATGGAATTTTTAACCTGGCCATGGATGGACCGTTTCTTCAAGGACCAGGTTGACAAATACAAGTTCAGTCATTTGGCTGACGCCCTGACTTTTCTCCCTTACGGGGTCTTGGTTGACCATTTCCAACAGGAAGTCTACGAGCAACCAAACATGACGCCTGCAGAACGCAAGGCAACCTGGGCTCGTTTGCAAGCACTCTACTTGCCAGACCGTGATTATTCCGACTCAGAAGCCCTCAGCCGAGGTATTTTCTGGTACCGCCAAGGACATATTTTTGCCAGTCCTTTCTACTACATTGACTATACTCTGGCCCAGGTTTGTGCCCTACAATTCTGGAAACGCAGTCAGGTGGACCAAGACCCGACAGCTTGGGCAGACTACCTTGCTATCTGTGACTTAGGTGGCAGCAAGACCTTCCTACAGGTCATTGAAACAGCCCATCTCAATTCGCCATTCCAGCCAGGTGCTTTGGAAACAACCGCCAAGGCCGCAACTGATTGGTTAAATGCCATTGACGATAGGCAACTTTAAAACTAAGCAAGATGTCACTAATCAAAAGGACTGAAAATCATTCAGTCCTTTTCTTGTCGTTGCAGGTGTTCATAACTGGTCTGGCCATCCTTTAACTTGTCCCAAATAACGACCTGACCACTAGCTAACGATTTTTTGACATCAATAATGCGTTGATTTGACGAACCTCGAAATTGTAACATCAGATTTTTTTTGGCTAATTCAAAACGTCCATCTACCAAAATATCAACCAAACCTAATAGCTCCAACTTATCTGGAGTTTCCAGCATCAACTCCTCCCAAGTATAACCCGTCCAAGACCAAATATCCTTATCTGGTAACTCTCGCCGAACCCGCTTAACCAAGGGAAGTAAAATTCCCGTATTTAAGAAAGGTTCTCCCCCCAACAAGGTCAAACCTTGAACATAAGGCTGGGCTAAATCAGCCATAATCTGTTCTTCTAATTCAGCCGTGTAGGGAATTCCCGCCTTAAACGACCAAGTCGCCTTATTGTAGCATCCCTCACAATGAAACATGCAACCAGCAACATAAAGCGAATTGCGGACCCCTTCACCATCGACAAAATTAAAAGCCTTATAATCAATAATCCGACCCTGACTAAGTTCCTCAGCTGTCCACTCCTGAGGCTTGGGATTGTTCATACCGACCTCCTAATGTAATCCAATAACGTTCCGTCCCTTGACGGGTATCTTCTAACACGCCACACACGCCAAAATTGTCCGACGACTAGCCTCGTTTTCCTGATCACAAGTTACCAAGACCTGCTTAATATTCTTTTGTTGACATTCTTGTAAACCAAGTAGCAACTGTTCCTTAGCATAGCCCTTTTGACGTTGACTGGGACGAATCGAATAGCCAATATGACCTCCTTGTTCCAAAAGGTAGTCATTCAAACGTAGTCGCAAATGCAGGACACCAATTGCCTGACCTTGCTCATTAAAAGAGACAAACTGGATAGCAGGAACAAAATTCGGAAGTAAATTCAGACCCATCTCAGCTTCAAGATTGCTAGATAACCAGGCCTCATAGTCAAAAATCTTCCCAGGCCAAAAACCACCATGAACATGAGATTCACCGTTGGCGACAAATTCTGCTATCATTGCCCTGACCTCTGATTCATCAGCCAAGGTTGGTCTCCTGAGTTCCATCAGCTAACCCTCCTCTCTTATTTCCCTTTTTTGGTCAAAAATTGTTCTTTCAACGCCTGAATACGACTCTTTTTATCTGATTTTCCTTGAGAATGTTTCTCGTGAAACCTCGTTACCTGTGCTTGTCCTTTATAATCTAATTGATATTTTCCCATTTTATTTTCCTTTCCATACCATGGTCGAGCCATTCATGTGCTTGACTCGAGCTGCAATTTCCTTATGTCGTCCACTAACCATGGGACGAATTTGTGGATTTCCCAGATAACCACAGGTCCGCTTTACCACATCTACCGTCTGAGGGTCCGTATTCTGGCAGGATGGGCAAGCAAACCCACGTTCGGTCGGTGTAAAATCCCCTTCAAAACCACACGCGTAACATTTATCAATGGGCGTATTCGTTCCCAAATAACCCACCCGATCATAAGCATAATCCCAAACCGCCTCCAAAGCCTTAGGATTTTGCTGCAAAACAGGGTATTCACAATAATGAATAAAGCCACCACTAGCCCCAGCTGCTGGATAAGCCTTTTCAAAATCTAGTTTTTCAAAAGGAGTCGGGTTTTTCCGAACATCATAGTGAAAACTATTGGTATAATAGCCCTTATCCGTAACATCTTCCACCTGACCAAAACGTTCCGCATCTAGACGACAGAAACGATCCGTCAGACTCTCAGATGGCGTCGAATAAACCGAAAAATGATAACCATAGGCTTCTGACCACTGCTCACACAAGTCTTTCATCTGCCTGATAATGTCCAAGGTAAACTCCTTAGCTTCCATGTTGGTCTCCCAGTGGTTACCATAAAAAACAGTCGCCACCTCATACAAGCCAATGTAACCTAAAGAAACCGTTGCTCGTCTATTGGTAAACAATTGCTTCACCTCATCACCTGAATCCAATCGTTGCCCAAAAGCCCCATACTGGTAAAGAATCGGCGCATTAACTGGACTGGCTTGACAAACCCGCTGCACACGAAAAAGTAGGGCTTTTTTCGCTAGGGCCAACTGGTGATCAAATAATTGCCAAAAAATCTCTTGTCGTCCTCGACTGGCCAAGGCCAAACGTGGTAAATTAACGGTCACCACTCCTAAATTCATCCGACCAGAATTAACCTCTTGCCCGTCCTCATCTTGCCACCCTTGCAAAAAACTTCGACAACCCATGGGCACCTTAAAAGATCCCGTCAGCTCAATAATTTTATCATAAGACAGGATATCAGGATACATGCGTTTGGTTGCACACTCCAGGGCCAATTCTTTAATATCATAATTGGGAGTTCCAGGTTCCAGATTCAGCCCACGTTTCAGGGTAAAAATCAACTTCGGAAAAATGGCAGTTCGTCCCTCTTTTCCCAATCCCTTAATCCGAATCTGCAAAATAGCCTTTTGAATCTCACGCGCAAACCAGTCCGTTCCCAAACCAAATCCTAGCGACGTAAAAGGGGTTTGCCCATTAGAAGTAAACAGGGTATTGATTTCATACTCCAGAGACTGCATCGCATCATAAATATCTTTCGCCGTTTTTTGACGGGCATAATCCTCACGCTTCCCAGCTTCAATCCAACATTCAGCCTCCTGCAAATGTTTGTCATAATTGAGACTAGCATAAGGGGCCAATAACTCATCTATCCGATCAGCAGAACAACCACCATACTGACTAGAAGCAACATTAGCAATAATTTGTGCAATCTGAGCTGTCGCCGTTTGGATAGATTTAGGGCTCTCCACCTCTGCATTACCGATCTTGAAGCCCTTGGCTAACATCCCCTTAAAGTCAATCAAACAACAGTTGGTCATCGTTGTATAAGGGCTATAATCTAAATCATGGTAGTGAATATCACCGCGCTGATGAGCTTGGGCAACATCCAGGGGCAGGAATTGCAAACCCATAGACTTGCTCACCACACCAGCCGTCAGATCCCGCTGCGTGTTAAAGACATTACTATCCTTATTTGCATTTTCGTTAACCAAACGACTATCCCTAGCCATCAGCTGTTCCATACTCAAATTAATATCTGTCGCCAGCTGGTAAGCTTGATCGTCTACACGATACTGTTCAATCAAGGATTTAGCCACATGATTTAGCTCAACAGTTTCCAACTGATGCTCCAATTCTTGACAAAAAAGAGACCAGGTCAGACCACTATCCTGGTAAAAGCTTAAACCCCTGAGAATTTTCTGACCAATTTTTTTGGCCAATTCAATATCATCAATTTCCTGATACAACAGGCTCAACAACCGTCCCTGATCAAGGACCATCACCGAATCAGGTAATTGGGTTTTCGGCAATTTCTGTTTGTCAATTTGCTGTAAGACGCTCATATCATGTCAACTCCTTCACAATCTTATTATAGCACACACGCAAAAAAAATCAATATATTGTGTTAGATAAATCAAAAAACACAATATATTGATTTTCTATTCAAAACGATAGACCATAAATCTTGTCAAGCCCTTAATCTCTTGCCGTTTATAATTTTTTTTCAAATTATCAGAAACCGCTGGAGAGATCGGAAGGGTTTTATTAACAACAATATAACTAGCCTGATTCTGTAACAAATCGTCTTCCAACAGACGGGCATTGGTCTTGGTCGCCGTATGCGCATCTGGTAAGATAAGCTGGGAGCTTGGCGTCAAACCTGTTTTTTCGTAAATCTTGGTGCTATTATCCCAAGTGTACAATTTTTCCTCAGCATTGGCTGTTTTATTCAAATACTTAACCACTAACTGCCGATCTGCTGCAAAAGTAGACTGGTTAAGGCCTTGCCAAATCGGATAAACCAAACCAAACATCACGACTAGGAAAGGAAGATAGGCATGAGCTTTCATCATATCCATGAAAACTTTATCATTGACCCGTCCCTCTTTTTGACGACGATGAGACTTAACTTTTTGGGTATCATCCCTTCGAGCTGAAAGATAGCTGGCTGTCAGCAACAATCCATAAGGTAAGCTGTCTAAGAGCAGATAGGGAGCAAAACTCCTTGAAAAGAGGGCAAAGACTGCCATTAACAAAAAGATTAGAGCAATGAACCCTTGAAGATGACGCAAGCCAACTTGACCCGCTGATGTCTTAAACATCAATAACATCCCTGTGGCCAAACCTGCTCCCACCATCATTAGCAATTGAACACCGAAGGCCACCCATAAATTTTCACCACCTTGACTCAAAGCAGTTAGGCGGTAAACCAGGGCTTGCCCCACATAATTGTCCAAAATTTGCAAGTTAATCAAGAAATAACTGGCTGTGTAGAAAACAATAATGGAACCAAAGATTGTCGCTAGAAGCTGATAAAAACCGCGTGCCCTTTCTTTTCGTTTAAAACTCACACTTAAAACTAGCACACTGGACAAAAGCCAAAAAATAATTGTTCTAGGGTCAAGCAAGAGACTCAAAGCTCCTAAAAAACCATACACCATAAAAGATTCATCCAACGCCTGCCCTGCCAAATATTTAGCCAAAAACCAAAGGCCAATTAAGACAAATGGCAAGGCTAATTGAACAGGATAAAGCCCGCCAAACCCCAAGCTTCCGTTCAATAAATAGAATAATAGACTGGTAGCCATGGCCAAATCTTCCTTACGGGTTAAATAGCCTACCAGACGATAGAGGTATATGCCCGATACATAAAAAGCCATCACATAGGGAAGCAATAACCATAAAGGGGAACCCAAAAGGTAACTTAACCCCACGATCACATAATAGAGAAAGCCTCCCGTTGAAAAAATATCACCGTAAGGCAGTAAGCCCTTGGTTAACATCAAGCCCGAGTAAAGGTATTCCTCTTGTGCGGTATTGGTTAAACCAACTAACAAGGGAAGGGCTAGAGTCACAAGACCTGTCACTAAACTAAAAAGAAAGAGCGATAAGCGATGACGCCCGGTCACAGGAACCTTAAAAAATACCTGATTTCCCTCTAAAGAGACCTTGCCTTGCTGGCTGTCATAAGAGCGTTCTGAACGGCTATAGGCTGCCATATTCTCTCCTATATTAGAAACATGCCCTGTTTCTATATCTGTTGCTTTATTTCCCACAAATCTTCTCCTTGAATTCTCCTATTTCCAGTATATCAGAATTCGTCATTTAGTCAATTTTCTAAGGAGGTTGAGATAGCGACAAATATCGCGGAAATAGTGATAGGGACGGGCCTGATAGGCCTGCAAAAATTCTTTTTCCTCTGGACTTAACAATTCTTTTCTCATACCTATTTATTCGTCATTTGGCACAAAAAATCAGGTAGCACCCGCTACCTGACCCTTATTCTTCATCTAAAAAGCTATTAAATACTTCTTCAATCATGTTCCACTCAGCTTCTGAATCTTCAGGAATTGGTTGCAAATCGCCTTCGGTGCCATCTTCATTCTCGATAAACGAATAAGCCTGAATTTCAACCTGACCTGCTTCGTCTTCCTCAGCACCAACCGGTACTAGCAAGACATAATTTTTACCATACTCCTCTTGACCATCAATGGTTAACAGAATCTCAAAGAGGGTTTCATTTCCCGCTTCATCCACCAAAGTAATAACTTCATGATCATGCTCATGGTTATGTGACATTTTTCTTCTCCTTAAAACATTCGATCTAAATAATTTTGTAAAATCAGTTGGGCAGCCAGCTTATCAATAACTTTTTTACGTTTGTTACGACTAATATCTGCCTGTTCTACCAGCATGCGTTCGGCTTGTACCGTTGTCAACCGTTCATCTTGATAATCAACTGGTAAATGGAACAAATCTTCCACTTTTTTTCCATAGGCTTGGCTGGCTTCCACCCTTGGTCCACTGGTATTATTCATGTTCTTAGGCAGACCAATCACAAAACGTTCCACCTGGTAGGTCTTGACCAACTCAGCCAAACGATCCAAGCCAAACTCTTCCTTGTCCTCATCAATGCTAATGATTTCAAGTCCTTGGGCGGTAAACCCCAAAGGATCACTGATGGCAACACCTACCGTCTTAGAACCAACATCTAGCCCCATGACCCTCATAGGCTATCAATCCCATTTCCTTTAAGATAGAAACGAACAAGTTCTTCAACTATCTCGTCTCGCTCATACTTGCGGATTTGATTGCGTGCATCATTGTAACGGGGAACATACGCTGGATCACCACTCAAGACATAACCGACAATCTGGTTGATTGGATTGTAACCTTTTTCTTCTAGCGAACGATAGACCGCTGTCAAAGTTTCGCTAATTTCTTTTTTATTACCATCATCCAATCTAAATCTAACAGTTTCATCTGTAAATCCCATAAATCCACCTACTTTCCATGGTAATCTTAGGTTTTATTATAACGTATTTACGGCAAATTAACAAGAACAACTACTTTATTTCTTAAATTAATTTTTCCACTACTCATCCACTCTCACTGCCTCTTGTGCCACAAGATTGGCAATATAATCCGTCGGCTTTAAAACCTTAAAATCAGCAAAATTTCCTGTCAAGCCATCCAGAGCAGAAAGTTCATCCAGATTGACCACCTGCATGTCAATCACCACCCGCGCTACAAATGTGTAATCTTCTCGCAAATCAATACTCGTTGTAATGCCTTTAAGCGCTCTTAGTTGAGATAAACTGGCCTCATTTTCAACAGAAGTAATAATCTCCTCTTTAATACTGGCCAAATCTTGTCCTGCTAACACAGCCTTAGTCTCCGCATCTAGAGGCTCCTCAATCAGCAAATCCAAACTTAAAAAAGTATCTCCTTGATAGGTAATTTTTTCAGTCATTGTTTGAATCTGTCCTTCATCAGTCTCCTGATACTGGTAGGTCTCCGTCTTAATCTCTTCCTTCTCTACTGAGGCATCCGACTGAAACCATACAATCATCTCCTTAGTAGTTTTTATAATTACATTACACCTTAAATAAATTTGCGTTGCAAGCGTTCACTGATTTATTCCAATTTCCTTTTGACAACAAGAAATCTTACTAACATGTCCGCACAAAAATCACAAAAATCAAAAGTTTTATCGCATAAGCTCACTCAGCCAAAAGAAAAAATCTCTCTAATTACAATATCTTTTCTTTTTACTTTTACTGATATAGATATGATTGTGCAACAACTGAAATGTGATTATCTCCCAGATTATCTGAAACAATTTTTATAGCCACACGATTAATGGCTTTCTCCAACTCTGTCTTTTTCGCATGATACCTTTTTCTTTATTTGAAACATTATCTAAATTTCTAACATAGCATTTATATAGCCTCATTGCGTAGCTAATTCGGTAGCTATATTGTCATATATGGAAAATATAAAATTTATCTCCGAGTTTCATAAAGTGGAACTTTCAGCTACTTTTTCCTTGAAATTTAGTTAAAATTTGTTGATTAAAGTTCTTCTCACTTTCCAAAATAAGAAACTTTTTAAAAATTAATCAATTATAGAGTTAAAATAAAACTATCAAATAAATCAAAAGGAGGTTAACATGACAAAAATTATTTATGGAGATCAAATTATTAAAAACTCTATTCAAAAATTACCCAAATTATTTAAAGGAGAATAAATTATGTTTGCTAGAATCTTTAAAAACTGTAAATGGTATGACGCAAACGGGAATGTCATTCCCCAAGATAAGCGAAATGTAATTCATAAACAAGTACAAAAAGAGTTAGATGATGAATTACATGATTCTGGATTTGAAGGATTTATTAAACGATTTGTCTTAAATATCATGAATAAATCAGTTGTGGAGGAATAAACTTATGAATAGTCAAAAACTAAACAAACTACCAAATAATACTGTTACCACTCAAGGAGCTATCACTATTACTATCTATTGCCCTTCTAAGTAATTAAGGAGAAAAAAATTATGAACACTCAAAAATTAAATCAATTACCAAATAATACTGCTACTACACAAGGGATTATCAAAATCACTATTTATTGCCCTTCTAAATAACTAAATAGGAAATAATAACCATACATACTTAAAAAACTAATAATCTTATTATTTAGTAACTAATCAATCCATCACTATTATTCTTTATTGAACTGATAAAATAAAGTAAAAAGAAAACTAGTTAAAAATTCTACTATAAACCCCTACCATCAGAATAACTACCATAAATGATTGTAGTTATTCTGATGGTGGGGGCTTTTCAATTCATCAAAAATATTGTTATAATGGTTATAAAACACATTCTATTTTTTAAATAGGGGGAATTAGATATGATTGATACAGTAGATATGGGAAGTTTATTTAAAAAAATACGACTATCTAAGAAGCTTTCTCTAAAAGATGTTGCAGGAGATTATTTATCTGTTTCCTTTCTTTCAAAATTTGAAAGAGGAGAATCTGAAATCTCCCTATCCCGTTTCTTTTCATTATTAGAAAATCTCGATGTCAGCATAGAAGAATTTTATGGTTTAGTATCTAAAGAAAATCCTACAAATACTGAAGAATTACTTGAACATGTTAGTAAAGCTTTTTACCAAAATAACATATTAGCTTTACGAAAATACCTTTCGACAGAAATAGCTAAATACAACGAAACAAATAAAAAAACTTTTCTTTATAATTCCATAATGATTGAATCGTTTTTAGTGAATCTTACTGGTAATAAAATCGATGAAAAAAAAATTAGACAGATTTCTGACTATCTTTTTGATATAGATCAGTGGGGAAAACGAGAATTAATTATCTTTGGGAATAGCATGACTGCAATACCAACAGAAACACTTAATATTTTAACAAAAGAAATTGTTTATAAAACTACTTTATTCGGAAATAACGATTCAAACAAAAGAATTCGAATTTCCATATTAATAAATGCCATATCTGAATTTTTAGATAGAAATGATCTCGAACATTCTAAACTATATCTTGACTTATTATCAGAAATGGATATTCCTGAAATATTTCTATATGAAAAACTTGAATACAATATTGTAGAAGGAAGTTATTGGATTAAAATAGGAAAAGTAGAAATTGGTAAGAAAAAAATAGAAATGGCTCTTGAATCATTAAAAAACCTAGGTGCTGAAAATCTTTTTCTCGCAAGAGAGCTGTACTATGAAAATTTGCTAAATTCCATTATATGACAAATAAAATTTCTTAGATATTTTATATAGTAAACTGTAATTACCAAAGGAGATCAGTCCCCGTAATTACAGTTTTTTTGAAAGGAATAAAAATGTCATTAATTACTCTTGAAAATATCACTTTTTATGACGATGTTACTATAAAGAATACTGACTGCTTTACTTACATTTCTATGTCTGAAACTGCTATTCCCTATCAAGGCTGGAAAATTCACATATCTGCGACTCTTGAAAACTATCAAGATATCCTAACAAAAACTATGTCTTGTTGTTATGAGGAACACATCTCATTCAAGTTTATCAATAATACCAAAGATCTATTAGATATATTTTCAAAAAAATCCTCACCTATTGAAGTTGGAAAATTCATAACCATATACCCAGAAAATGATAAAAAATTTTTAAAGATTTTAGAACTACTTCATAATCTATTAGATGGTTTTCAAGGAATTCAAATTTTAACTGATCACAGATACAAAAATTCAAATGTCCTTTTCTATCGTTACGGGGTAATGAATGCCACTTTAATAAATGGAGAACGCCCTCTACTAAAAGATTTAGAAGGTAATACCTATCCTGATATACAGGGACCTTATTATGAATGTCCAAGCTTTATTGAAGAGTTATTCCCAGACAAATCATACACATCTGCTCATGATAATAATGAAATAAAAATGAATAATCGTTACATAATGAAGTCGATTATTCATCAAACAGGTTCAGGTAATGTCTATATTGCTTTTGATATACTCAATGAAGAAAATGTAATTGTAAAAGAAGCAAGAAAAAATGTTTATATAAATGAGGATATATCTGCAATTGATTTACTACAGAACGAATACCATACATTATCTACTCTGCAAAAATCATTTATTCCGAAAGTTATCGATGAATTTTTTGATGATGAAAACTACTATCTTGTTGAAGAGTATATTAGAGGAGAAAGATTGGATTGCTTGAAAAACAAATTCAATCTCCTACTAAGCCGTCCATCAATCGAACATGATCTATTTTGCGACAATATTTCTGCAATAATTACTCAAATGTTTGAAAAACTAGAATTGATTCATAAAGAAGGTATACTTCTTGAAGATATCTCTACTAGTAATATGATTTTAGACTCTGAGGATAATCTGTATTTCATTGATTTTGAAACAGCTTATAGCAAAAAATCTGATATGTTAGTAGAAACTACAAATAATCATTATCCTTCTCATATTACTTCAAAATTTGAAAAACGAGATCGTATTAAGTTGTGGTACTCCATAATTGACTTGTTAACAAATGCTACTTCACTTCTAAAATTTGATAAATCTGGCTTTTCTACTGTGAAATCATTTTTAAAAATGAGCTATGAAATGAATTTTCCTATCCATATCATCCAGTTATTCTTGAACGATTTTAATAATGAAAAACAATTTGATCTTTCAACATTAATCTCTACTCTTCCGAATATAAATCTTGAACTGCTTGATTTTAAAAGAGTACAAATTCTAGAAACTTTACTTACCGTAAATTCTTTTGAAATACCCGGAACATCGTTGTTGGATACAGTTGATAATTATCTTGCTGTCAAATACTATGATTTACCATCTTCTGAGAACAATCTATTCGACGAAATACTACAAGACAAGCAAAATGATAATATTGAAACAGTACTTGCTAAGTTAATTCTAAAAAAAGATTCTTATAAAAAACACTTGGATTTTCTTGATAAAATCATTTATTCAAACAATACGAATTACAAATACAAATATCGTGTTTTACAAATTTTAAATAATCACGATGGGGAGGAAACTCTATTTAGAGAGACAGTTAAATCAATTAAAATTACTGATATTTCCTTTGAAAAGGGCATTCCTTATATAAAACTAGATCAATATCTTTCACCTTATTTGACTAATGGAAATTCTGGGCTAATCATCGAATTGATTAAATTTAGCCTAAAACACAATACTACTGAATTTGATGACTTTATCAAAATCTTAAGTCTAGGAATCGATCACACCTATGCCAAGAGTACCTCTCTCAACACTGGTTTAGCTGGTCTTGGACTCGCAAATGCTTGGCTGTATTTTTATTTTAATGATATTAAATACCTCAATATTAGTGTAAAAATTTTTAATCATATTTATGACTATTCAATTTATAAGGCAAATAAACTGGTCTTAATTGACCCTCTACAAGAGAAAATAAATTATAGCTATGCTAATGGTATGCTAGGACAATATTATTTTATTGATCATCTATTAACTTTAATCAAAAAAGGGAAATAAACTATGAAAAGATATATTCTTCAATTTAAATATAAAAACTTGCTTCATATCATTCTCCTAGCTCTTAATTCTGCGAGTATTGTCGGGGCATCCGTTACTCTTTCCCTAATGACAAATGAATTGGCAAATAAAAATTTTAACGGATTCTTATGGTGGCTTTTGGTTGAAATCAGTTTGTACCTTCTTTACATGTTCTTTACCTATATTATTGAGGTCCATCAAACACAACTAATTCAATTTATGTCTCTTTCTATACGAGAACAGTATATTTCAAATATCACCAAAGCAACTTTCTCTAATTTTCAGTCAAAAGATATCGGAGATCATCTTTCCATTTTAAACAATGATATAAAAATGATTGAAGATAGCGGTTTTTCAAGTTTTTATAGTCTACTAACAACCGTATTTACTACTCTTTTCTCCATCATTGCCTTACTTAGTTATGATTACAGAATTGTTGCCTTAACTATTATTCTAACTCTTCTCCTAACATATCTACCACGCCCATTTGCAAGCAAGATGGAGAATCTAATGGGAGATTTCTCAACGGCTAACGAAAATTTAATTTCAGAACTTACTGATTATCTAACGGGTTACAAAGATCTCTACTATTCTAACCGTAAACTTTCTCTAACAATCCAAATCAAAAAAACTATTCAAACTTTCATCTCACAAAAAATCGAATTCACCCAAAAGACAACATTTATTGAAATTATCATGGCATTATTTTCAATTGTTGGTCAAATGTCAATTATACTTCTAACAGGCCTTCTTATTGCCGCAGGACAAATTTCACTCGGAGCAATCTCTTCTGTTGGACAAATTTCTGGAAATATTTTCAACTCATTAACTACATTTAATCAATTACAAGTTGCAATTTCTTCTGTAAAACCACTCTTCAACAAACTTGAAAAAGAAACCATCAATGACGGAACAAACCTTTCAGAAGAAATTAACGCTATTGATATCCAAAATTTAAACTATTCTTTTGGAGATAATAAGGTGTTTAGTAACCTTAACCTCACTTTTGAAAAAGGGAAAAAGTATGCTATTATTGGAGAATCAGGTAGCGGTAAATCAACTTTGATTAATATCCTTTTAGGAAATAGTAAAGATTACTCTGGACTACTCAAATATAATGCTAGCGAATTAAAAAATCTAAACGAAAGTAGTCTCGTATCAAAAATTGCTTATATCGGTAATCATACACATATCTTCAATGATACACTAAGAAATAATATTAGTCTTTGGGATAGCAATATCAGTAATCAAGCTATTGAAAATATTTTAGAAAAAGTGAACCTTTTAGAATTACTTCCCCGTTTAGATGAAATTATTTCTTCCGATTTTCTTTCTGAAGGGCAAAAACAACGTATCGGTATTGCAAGAGCTCTGCTAAGAAATCGAAACTTTATTATTATGGATGAAGCTACTGCAAATCTAGATCGAAATAACGCTAATTTAATCGAAAACTTTTTGTTAGACAACCCTGATATTACTTATATTACAGTAACTCACCATTTAAATAATGAATCTACTAATAAATTCAATAACATTATCCAATTGAAAAAATAAATACTACTTATTATCAAACGATAATAGCACAGAATCACTCTCATAGCACATCTAAAATGTTCTAATTTTTTATTAACATTATCCATCTTAGTTAGATGGATTTTTTGTCTGCAATCCGTAAGGGCAGACAATCGCCCGTATTTAGGGCGACAAGAGGGCATTGGGAGCGTGGAGCGACCTTTGACCGATAATTGTTTATACGATTATTTGGGGCTGCGTAGCGGGCAAAAATGAACGTATAAACAATTATCTATAGCTTTTGTGGTTTATCTTTAATTTTTTAGTTTTTTTTCGTTTCACTTAAAATGGCAAGATTAAAGTATAGATTAATTGATAGATTGGAGCATATACAGAGGAAATAAAAGCATAAATTTTTGAGGAAACACTTTAGGTAGATGAGGATATGAAGTTTCAAGTTTAAAGAAGGTTGGATTTTGTGGGGATATGAAATTTAAGGATAAAAGGAAATGAAGTTTAGTCACACACCGAGTTTTTGGTGAAGTCAGTTATTAGAGAGCTAGCTCTATATCTAGCAGTCATGCAAAAGACTAGAAAGTTGCCATTATGTCATCGCATAGACATTCAGAAAAAAGTTGCGACAGGGTGGATAAAGCAAGGCCACCGGCATAGAGGAGTGATTACCTCGACGTTTGAACAGACATGTCTGGATAAACCAATAACATCTTTTTTAGAAAGGGTCACTATGGCTAACATGCAATCAAAAGGACGTTGGGCGAAGAAACGTCAACGTAAAAAGGAAAAAGAAACTAGGGTAGAGAGTTATCGAAAAGTAGGGCGTTTGCGTCTTCAAAATATGCTTCAGACTGGTATTGGAACGAAACGTTCCAAAGACAAGGCAGAAGCGGATACGAAAAATAAGATTTATTCAAAATCGACGTTTAACACATACAAGAACCAGTTCCGTTATTACTGTGACTGGTTACAACAAAATCATCCAGAGGTTAAAGGGATTGATAATGCCCTCAAATTCGTGGATGAATACTTAATACATTTAATAAACAAAGACAGGTCTGCTTATAGCATATCAACTGCCAAAGCAGCACTATCCAAGGTATTTGGAGTAGATTCTACCCAGTTTATCAGAATACCTCCCAGAAGTCGTGAGAATATTACAAGGTCGAGGAGAAGTGTAGAACGAGATAAACATATCTCAAGTGAAAAAGAACGAGTTCTAGCACGTTTTACGAGTGCTACAGGACTTCGTAGAGCAGAAATGATGAGAATTACAGCAGAAGACCTTTTCTTTCAGAATGGAAAGGCGATGCTTCGGGTTAACAAAGGAACAAAGGGCGGTAAGTCCAGAGTAGTTGAAATCGTTGGAAAAACACCAGCTGAAACAGGAGATATTGTTAGATGGATCCAATCAAAAAAAGGGAGATTATTCCCCAAGGTGTCGAGTAATTATGATAACCATAGCTACCGAGCTAGCTATGCAAGAAGAGTTTATGACAAGTACTCTCGAAGTACAGATAAAATACCTAAAGTTGACCGCTATGTCATGAGAAAAGACAGAGCGGGCGAGATATTCGATAAAATCGCAATGCAATTTGCGAGTAAGAATTTAGGTCATAATAGAATATCAGTCATCGCACAATCGTATTTGTATTAACGAAAAAGATAGAAAAGAAAAGTCTGCCAAAAAGGTAGGCTTTTCTTATGTTTTGACTGAGTTCGCTTATGCCGAGAAAACTCTGGACAATAAGCCCTGCTAGAGTACGCTAGCACGGGACGAGCCGAAAGGCTTTAGACTTTCGAGCCGACACGTCAGCAAAAAGACAAGGTATGATATAATAAAAGAGTCGCATTCACTATACTGCGCAAGTGGGAGGTGAAATTCTTATGCGTGCAATCACAGAACTTGTCGTCGTACCACTTTTGATAAGTGTAGCGTCAGAGCTAATTGCGGAATGGCTGATCCGTAAGTACTTCGAAAAACGCGACAAAAAATAAGCCTGAGTGCCTTGAGCAAGCACAAAAAAACACCTTTGGAATGCCCTCCAAGGGTGTTTTCTTATGCGCTTAGCTTTCACAGAACTTCTTAAGCATTTACATTATCTCATTCAGAGGGAGTTTTGTCAAATATTAGGGTCACAAATAGTGCCTAGAACAAACCTCTGAACAACTTAAAGAGCAAAACTATTCTCGTATTAATCCTTTTTATCGTTAGGGTTACTGCTATCTAAACCCTTTTTATTTTATTTGGTAAATTTTTTGAGGGACAGTTGATTCCAAATGGATATTTCTTCTTTTTATTTAACATTAACTTCCTTTAGACACCTCCATACCAGCTATAACCAGTAATAGAATAATGAAACTCATCATAAGTCCATTCACTAAAGTATTTTGAATAGATGACAAACCAATAATTTTTTTAAAGTTATCAGTTAGAGTATCAAAAGAATCTGACATTTTTCTTTGTTCATTTTTTTCACCATTAAAAGCTTTCATCAAACGAATATGATTAAATTTATGACTAATTCTGCTTGAAATTTTACCTAATCCTTCTTGATAATTAGTGTAGTAATCTTCTAATCTATTATTAACCGGTATAATAACAAATACCAAAATTGGAACTAGTAGAAAACTTATTAATGTTAATGATAAACTAATCTTCAACATAAAATAGATTGAGCCACCAATAACAACTATATTTAAAATCATATTTGGAAATACAACCGTAATAAAGTTCAAGACAACAGACATATCATTTGTTAAACGACTAGCTAAATCACCAGAACTATATCCATCTAACTCACTAACTGAAGAATTTAAAAGATGATTATAAATATATTTTTGCAACCTATTCATGGCTTGACTACCACAAATTCCTAATAAATAGCTAGCTAGAGCTTGTAAACCATAAACACCAATAAAGAAAGCTACTAAACTGATTAAAATTTCTTTTTCCGTAATTAACTTTTTTAAAAATTCCTCATCTAATAATTGGCCAATAAATTGAGGAAGTAACAAACCTAAAGTAGTTCCTAAAAAACTAACTGTTAATCCTATAATAACTTGTTTTTTATTTAAAAAGTCAAATAAAATTCTCAATAACTTTCCATGCTTCATATTAAAACTCCATATGTCTAAATTTTTTAAACCCAATTCCAGACAAGAGTAAGATATAACAAAGACTAATCCCAATAGCTCCCATAAAAGCAAATAACAGCTGATTGCCATAAACCAGTTGAATGAAACCAGTCGGGTAAATCATAGCCAACTTTCCTCCAATGATGGGAAGAATAGTCGTCACAATTCCTATAATGAGAGATGACGTCATCGTTACCCCGCTACCAAAATAAAGAGACAACAACATCGCAATAAAAACAGATATTAAAAAATCTAGTGAAGTGATTAAAATTGTAACAGCCGTCTGTGCCAACTCTACCAGAGTAGATGGGAAAACAGCTGGTGTGCCATATGGAAGATTAACTACTGCTGTATAGTGGGCAAATGTGGTAAAGACAAAACTTGAGCACAGAAAAATAACAACAATCAGTACTAAGCTGAGAATCTTAGCCCAAAAGACGTTTTGTCTACTAACATCTTTGTACAAAAACATAACTGAATCTTCAATTTCTTTTTTAAAAACAGTATGAGTCAAATAATAAAGGGAGAGAATGGGTAAGGTTAAAGAATTAATTGAACCTAATAAAAGACTATATAACTCAAGCAAACTCAGCTGATAACCATCTTCCATATGAATTTTCATAAACTCCGAATTAGGAAATAAGGTTGATAAGTAAAAAACCAACGGATATAGACTAAAAGCCAAAAATATCTTAGTTTCTTTTCTCTTCCAAACTGAACTAAAAACTGCGGAAAATATATTTTTCATGAACTTATCCCTTCATAAAGACATCCTTCAGGTGATTTTCTTTAATCTCGATGGATTCAATTAAATTATTGGATGCCAAAACTGTAAACAAAGTATTTAAGGTATTTTTATCTGCTCCAGTTGAAATTTCTAAAACATTGCCTGTCACAGTGACAACATCTGATTGATAGCTGTCATAATTTCCTTCTGAGGCAAGGTGCACCAGGATACTTGGATTCTCATGACCATCAAACTCATCGGCCAACTGACCACCTTCGATATAAACATAACGACTACACAAAGCTTCTAGCTCTCCTAGTTGGTGACTGGAAATCAACATCGAAATTTGTCGCTCACTGGACCATTTTTTCAAAATATCAATTAATTTTTGAACCCCAATTGGATCAAGACCAACAAACGGTTCATCTAAAATAAGAAAATCCGGTTCCGCTACCATAGCAATAGCCAAAGCAGTACGTTGCTTCATCCCAAAAGAGAAGCCCTTAGGTTTACGATTCCGTGCTTTCCATAATTCGACTAATTTTAGGGTGGGCTCAATATTATCATATAACGCTTGCTTACCATACAATTTAAGATAAAATTTTAAGTTATCAATAACTGACATTTCCGGATAAAATACGGGGTCAATCATGATACCAAAATCTTCCAAAACATTATCACGACTATTAATATCAATGCCCTTATAGGTAATAACCCCTGTCGTTGGCTTTAATGATTTTGCCATCATCTTCATTAACGTTGACTTTCCCGCACCATTTTTACCAATTAGGCCAACAATCTCACCTTTTTTAATCTCCATTGATACATCATGAAGTGAGTAGAAATCATTCCCCACAAATTTCTTTGATAGATTTTCAATTTTAAGCATACTGTTTTCCTCTTTGTTTTTTGTCTTTTTTGGTTGATAAGTAATAAGCTGTCAATGAAATACCGAAATACACTAACACCATAAAAATAATTTGACTAGGATCAAACCCATTGGCTTCAATTTCTACTGTTAGATTTTGATTAGAAACGGTATTATGATTAACAAAAGCTTGCCAAGATCCCGACTTTTCTGTTACCCACGACAAGGCTGCATAAAACAAGGTAGAAAACAAAGGTAAGATCAAACTCAAACTTAGTTTTTCTGTCTTATTTTTTCTCAAAGTAATACCTAAAACATTCAATAATGGTGGTAATAAATAAATTAAGGCTAAGTAAAGAACTACAGACATTGAACTCAAAAACTGATTGCCTAGCAGGGTTAACCCAAAATAAATTGCAGCATACATAACAAGTGTTACTAGCATCATAAATCTCCTTAGAAACCAAATTTAATCACGGTTAAATTATATAACCAATGAGAAGCGATTGCATATTGTAATCCAAATCTTTGTGATAGGTAAGAGAACAATAGTGCAAGAGGGAAACGTAATAATAGATTATCTACAACATCATAATTCAAATGTAGAACAAGAGCAAATAGTAGGGAATTAATAACTATTGATTGCCATTTGGTCATGCTGTGGCGTAAAATATTATAGACTAAATACCGAAACAAGAATTCTTCACTAGTTGCAATAATCAACTGATTAAAGGATTCTCCTGTCTTAAAGAAAAGCAAGTCTGCTAGGAAAAGAGATACTGCTAAAAGAATCATTGATTTGATATTGAATGATGTCTCTACTGACTCAGAAAGGAGGGACTTCTTCTTTGTTATCAGATAAGGTAGAAGAATAAAACCTATAGGCATTGATAATGCTATTGTGTACAAATAAGCATTAGGTCCCATGGTTGTCCCATTCATGAATAGAACCGCCAAGCCAAAATTATAACTAATAGAGGCTATCATGATCAATCCAATAACAATCATCAGCCTTTCAAACTTAACTGTTTTCATAGACAGTCTCCTAAAATTCAATATTCTCAAAACGATGCTTAGCTAAAAGATAGGTCACGCTGAGATAAGCCAACGACAATCCTAAAATAGAAAATAGACTAACCAAAAATGTATTTTCATCTCGAAGGTCTAAATAGCCATTTGGAAAAACGTATTTCATAAAACTTAGCATTGGTGCAATCATTGCTAATAGCGTTAAAAGAACTCCTGACAATACGGCTACTAGCGTCTTATACTTAATAGACACCAAAGAAACTACATAGATGGTGATTGTATTTAACAAGACCGTGGATAGAACACTTAAGATGCCTTGTTCAACACTCAGAAGATCTTTCGGAAAAAGACTCGGATTTAGTTGCCATTTAGGCACTACTAAACCGTAATAAGCCCAGACACTAGCTAACAGTGACAGGATAAAATATCCGATATAAACTAAACATAAACTCTTCAGTTTAAGATTAAAGATATCTTTTCGTTTAATATCTTTATAGAGAAATATAATCCCTGTATCAATCTCATCCCTAAAAACCGAGCTGACAATAAATCCCATAATCAGAGTTGGAATAATTAGCTTATACTGTGTGTCCAGAGCACCAGACATAAATGATAAGAGACTTGAAGTAAAATCGGATTTACTCATTGTTTCAAAATCCTGATTCCCCATTAAAAAGGGGGGTAGTAATGGTAAGATTGAAAAACACATCAGTAGAGCCACGTCTCGTCTCTTTATAGTTGATGTAAAAATTGCTGAAAACATATATAACTTCTTTATCAATAGTATGATACATATAACAGTTAATAAGTAAAAATAACGTATTCCTACTTACAGACTTCCTTTACCGTAACGAGCTGTTACACTAACTTTACCTACTTTAATTGTGTTACGTTTAATGGTGCGTTTTACTGCTTTTGACATTACTTTTCCTCCTCTATGATTATCCTCTATAATAATTATCGACTCTACCTAAGCTCTACTGACTTTTCAAAAACTTTATTAATTATTTCTAATTAATAAAACCAGTTCGATCTTTTTTAGATTTTAAAAAATCATCTGGTAAAGTCCAAATCGACACTCTATTATCAACCTTATTTTGAATCATTTATAAATTGTTCCTTTCATTAATCTATTTTTGACTTGGTCTAGCTTACCACGTCCTTACACCAATTAGTATATCGTAAGCTCTCCAAAATAAATAACCACTCTAATGAATGGTTTATTTTTTATAACGAATAGCAACTTACTTCCCATTTACTTCATTACAACAATCACTTAAACAGACTGTCCAACTAGTTTTAAATTCCTTAATATTATATTTTGGTGCCAAGTTAGTCATTACACAAGAACTATCTATTGGCCAATTAATCACCTATACTACCTTGCTTACTTATTTTATTATTCCTTTAGAAAATATTATTAACTTACAAACAAAACTACAAGCTGCTAAAATAGCTAATAATCGACTAAATGAGATCTATCTTGTAAAATCTGAATATGACGAATTAGCACATCAAATACCTGAAATGATATCTCCCGGAATACTTGAAATCCGAGATTTAACCTATCAATACGGATTTAACTCTCCTACGTTAGAGCATCTCAATCTCTCTATTTCCCCTGGAGAAAAAGTATGCTTTGTTGGAACAAGTGGCTCTGGTAAGTCAACACTCGCCAAACTTATTGTCAGATTTTTTGAACCAACTTCAGGAGATATTTCTATTAATGGAATAAGAATTTTAGATATTGATAAAAAAACTCTCCGAAAATATATCAACTATCTACCTCAGCAACCATATCTCTTTAATGGTTCAATACTGGATAATCTAACACTAGGAGCAACAAATGTATCAAAAACAAAAATCACGGAAGCCTGCCAAACAGCAGAGATCCTATCTGATATTCTAAATATGCCGCGGCAATTTCAAACGGAGCTAACAACCGACAGTGGTATACTCTCTGGAGGCCAAAGACAGCGGCTAGCACTCGCTAGAGCCTTACTAACTGATTCACAGATTCTTATTTTAGATGAGTCTACTAGCAACCTTGATTTACTAACTGAACAGAAAATCATTAATAATCTATTAAAAATGAACGATAAAACAATTATTTTTATTGCACATAGACTAGCGATAGCTGAGCATTCTGATACCATTTTTGTTTTAGACAAAGGAAAAATTAAAGAACAAGGATCCCACCTTGAACTACTTCAAAAGCGTGGTATTTATTACCAGATGCTAAATACTAAAATATCATAACTTACCATTCATTACATATTTGTAAAAGACACTTCCTTTTATTATATACTTACTACATAAACAACAAGTAATCAGTAATTAAAGGAGATTAAACAATATGACATCCTCAATTAAAGATTTCGGTAAAAACTTCCAAACACTTAATGTAACACAACTAAAATCAGTTATTGGTGGTAATGGCGGATTAGTTCAACCAATGGCTATTGATAAACGTAAGAAAAAATTCGGTTAATAATTAAATACCAGCTCGAATAAAGCTGGTATTACTATCTTTACGACTCAAAGACTAGTTCTTGTCTGAATATATAATTATCACTATATGTCTTTAAGTAAACTTTTGAATTATATGATAATATCTCTTTTACATTAGACAAACCAATTCCTCTATTTTTCCCTTTCGATGAATTTCCATAATTGAAAATAGATTTAGTGTTTATTTTTTCTTCCCTAGTTGAATTTTCAATAATCATTATTTTAGTGGCATCTTCTCTAAAATATACAAAAGAAAGATAGGGAACTTCTGCATTAACTGAAGCTTCCAGAGCATTATCTAAAAAAATAGAAACTATCTTTAACACGTCAATTAACTCTAAACTATTAGGAATATCAATAGGTTCTTCAACTTCTACAGATAGATTAATTCCTTTATTTTGTGCTTCAATCATTTTAACAGAAACTAATGATTTTAAAGCATCATTATCTAAATTTGATAAGTTACCTATATCATACTGACTACTTTGAAATCGTTTATCAGAATCTCTAAATACACTATTATAAATTTTCTCAATACCAACAATATCTTTATTTTGTATAGCTTGATTCAAACTAGATAATAAGTTGGTATAATCATGACGAAATCCTCTGATTTCTTTATATAATCCTTCAATATGATTATTATAGATACTCAATGAAGTAATTTGTTCATCTTTCATTTTTTGAATTTCATCATTAATATTTTTCTTAGCAACATAACTAATATATAAAAGAAATCCTAAAAAAATAGGAAGATAAATAAATAATATCAATCTACGATAATAAATATCATCTAAATTTGTTATAATCCAACCTTCATTCTCTAAACTAGGTAAACCAGTTAAAATATATTCTAGAATATAATAAACAGCAAGAGTAATATTGAAAATATTTATTACTCTTGATAAGTTATTGCTTCGTACTCCTATTTTAAAACTATTAACATCAAACTGAACTAATTTTAAGAAGATAAAATAAAACGGTAATGTTAAAATAGTCGGAATCCAATCTGACCATGCATGCGAAATAATCTCATCATAAGACAGCCGTGAAATAAACTGAAAGTATATTGAAGAAATTCTACTAAACAAATCATCTACAACCAAACTAAAAAAACAATAGAAGAGATATTGCGTCCAGTTCCAGTTTTCTTTGTTTTTTATGATATATACAATAATAGGAAGAAATAATATCTCCCCCCAAAATATAAAATCATAATTCCAATATTCAATTAATGTCAGGAACAAAGGAATTAGTACCAAAATATATGATTTAAATTTGTAGCGACTAACTTGTTGAAAAATAATTAACTTTATCAACCAACTAAAAAAATCCCTTCATATTCTAGCGTCATTTTTTATTTACCTTTTCAAGCAATCCTTTGAGCTTCAATCTTGAAACAAAGCAGGATTCATCGTTTTCAAAATAAACAATATGATTTGCTTTATCAATACGAATCACATTCTCTGGATTAACAACATAAGCCCTATGACTTTGATAAAGCCGCTTATCTGATTTAGCAATATCTGAGACTTTACCATAAAATTCCATATGCCCTTTTTTAGTTGTCAAAATGACCTTATGAATCGTGGATGAAGTCTCGAAATATAAAATATCTGAAAAAGGAACTTGAACCTGAGAATGTTGTGACTTAAAACTAAAAGAATCTTCTCCTATTGTCCTATCGATATGACTTGTAGCATGAATCAAAACAGATGATATCGCTTCTTGATAGTCATTATCAGCCATCCCCTTGTCAATAAAATCAAGTACTGATACTCGGTATCTATAAGTTACTGGCATAAATTCGGAGTGAGTTGTCACAAATACAATAACGGCACTAGGGTCCTTTTCACGAATGTCACGTGCAATCTCCATACCTTTCTTTTCCTCGCCTTTAATTTCAATATCAAGGAAAAAAAGTTGATGATTGCCTGTCTCCTTAATAGCCTCTAACAACTGTTGGGGCTTCCCAAACACCTCTAAATATCGATACTTCAGATTATTATCAGCCACACTTTTCTTTATCGCTGTCTCAATACGAGTTTGCTGAAAAAATCATCTTCTAACACGAAAATATTTAGTATTTATTACCCTCTATTTTCTATAAACTTTTCCATTCATTTAAAACTCCAATAAAATTCCGCCGAGAACATTCTATTGAATTAATCTTACTATTATCAAACAAAACTTGTCTAGTTTCCATATCAATAGCTTTGACACGTCTAAGATTTACTAAATATTTGCGATGACAACATTTAAAAGTTAATCCTAATCTCAGTTCAAAATCTTTTAGTTTACCATAAGCCTCATAAACATCACCATCAGTTACAAACCTTAAAACTCTTGGCCGTTTTGGATTTGTCCCAATATATAAAATATCTGCAAATTGAATTTTAAATACCAAATTATCTTTCTTAACAAGAATATAATCCATAATTTCCTCCTTGTTACAACTAATCTAATCATAACAAAAAGAATCTATCAAAAATATAATATATCATTAATGGTATTTATTTTATAATAAACGGTAAAATACTACCAACCATTATAAAAATACTTCTATTAATGACAAACTCCTTCATTAACTCATCGCTCATGATAAAATTAATCACGGGAGGTATAAAATAATGATTTACATAATTCAACCCTTTAGATACAAACACCCTCTAGCAAAAATTATTAGACAATTTCTTAAAGAAAGATACCCTAAAACAAAACTTAAAATTAAACGAAATTACAATAGTTTAAAAACTAACTTAACTAATACCTATTTTATCATAAATGACCCTAATCTAAAATCTTGGGATGGTCTGAAAATTTCTAAAGAAATTAGAAACAAAGAACCTAAAGCACTATTAATACTAGCTTCAACAACAGTAGATTATACTCAATTCTTTAGAAGTCATATAGGATTTTTAGGAGTTATCAATCTCCAAAATACTAATAAATCTGAAATTGAAAATTACCTAGAGGATAGCATCAAACTAACATCAATAGACACCTAAAGGTGTTTTTTTCCCTAAAAATACCATATTTATCCCTATAACGTCTAAACGTTCTAGCATTGATTCCGACCAATTTTTCAACATCTTTATCTGAATGGCCAGCCATAAATAACTCAAAGGCATGCTGCAACTTGGGATCATTCCATAAGAGCTTTCTCTCCACGTATTTTTGAGGTAGTCTTAAGAAGACGATACCAAGGCTCATCAATCTGATTTTGACCTTCTATTCCAGTCAAAACGAGAAAGTTTGTTTTTTGTGTCCCCTAAATCATCTTGCTGCATGGACCAACTAAACCATTCAGCAAACATATAGGTATTATTTTGTTCATTATAACACACCCCAATCGTTTTTTCCTTAATCTTAACTCAAAAAAACAAGGAGGTTGAATACCAACACCCCTTGTTTTCCTATATTATAAAGCTGCACGTAATCGTGCTTCTGCATTCTCAACATTGCGAATAGAACGTGGCAAGAAAGCTCTAATATCGTCTTCCTTATAGCCAACCTGCAAGCGTTTCTCATCAATCAAAATAGGACTTTTGAGAATGCGAGGATTTTCTTGAATAATATCAATGACTTGACTGACACTTAAATCATCTAAGTTACAATCAAGTGCCTTGGCATAACGATTTTTAGATGAAACAATGCTCTCAACACCACTTTCCGTTTTCTTTAAAATGGTTAAAATTTCTTCTTTTGTGAGGGGCTCTTTTGCTAAATTCTGCTCCTTATAAGGAAGCTTGTGAGCATTTAGCCAAGTCTTAGCCTTCTTACAACTAGTACAGCTTGAAATGGTATAAATCTTAATCATATCCAACTCTCACTTTCTATATCAAGGTGCTGATAACATTATAACATAATTTTGTCAAATAGAAAGTCGGTCTTGAGGCCGATTTTATTCTTCAATGTCAATCGTCTCATCTAAATCGAGAACCAAATCATCCAAAACTAGCTCTTCTTCCTCTTGTTCGGGCTCTTCCTTGGTTGGCTTCTTAGCCTTTGATTTACTCGCTTTTTTCTCTTCTTGTTCTTGGACAAGCTCTGCAGTATCAGCAACTGTCATGCCATAATGCTCACGCACCTTACGGTCAATTTCTTCAAAAATCTCAGGGTTATCAAGCAGGTATTTCTTGGCATTTTCTGAGCCCTGACCAATCTTGGCATCATTGTAAGAATACCAAGCTCCCGATTTTTTGATGATGTCTAGGTCAGTGGCAATCTTAACTAGCTCACCAGTTTTAGAAATCCCTTCACCATACATGATTTCTACCATAGCTTCCTTAAATGGCGGAGCAATTTTATTTTTAACCACCTTAATCTTGGTTTCACGACCTAAAATCACCCCTTTTTGGTCACCTGTTCCCTCTACCTTGTTAGCTGTTCCCCGAACATCCAAACGGACAGAGGCATAAAATTTCAAGGCACGACCACCTGGCGTAGTCTCTGGACTACCAAACATGACACCAATCTTTTCACGCAGTTGATTGATAAAGATAGCAATGGTCTTGGTTTTATTAATTGAAGCTGATAGTTTACGCATGGCCTGACTCATCATCCGAGCCTGCAAACCAACCGTACTATCACCTATTTCCCCATCAATTTCCGTACGAGGAACCAAGGCCGCAACCGAATCCACAACAATCAAATCAACCGCACCTGACTCAATCAGCTTCCCAGCAATTTCCAAGCCCTGTTCACCAGAATCCGGCTGGGACAAGAGCAATTCATCGATATTAACTCCCAGAGCTTGGGCATAGGCTGGGTCTAGGGCATGTTCTGCATCAATGAAGGCTGCAATCCCGCCATTTTTTTGAGCCTCAGCTACCGCATGCAGGGCAACTGTGGTTTTACCTGAGCTTTCTGGGCCATAAATTTCAACAATGCGTCCCTTGGGATAACCACCTGCACCTAGGGCAATATCCAGGGCCAAACTACCTGAACTCATGACCTGAACCTTTTGCTCGGCACGTTCACCTAGCCGCATAATGGCCCCCTTACCATGGTCCTTTTCAATCAGTTTGAGGGCATCGTTAAGGGCTTTTTCACGTTCTTCACCAAATTTTTTGGTGATGTCTTCTAATTTTTTCGTTTTTTTCTTAGCCACAATTTTCTCCTTTTACTCTTTCATCTTTACAATTTTAACAAATTTTAGGGGCTTAATAAAGTTCGACGCACTAGGTCCAGGGCATGAAGAACCGCAATTTGGCGGATATCCTGACGACTTCGCTTGCCAATGTCAACCTGATAAGACCTCGTTTGCTGGGCGTTAGCAATCCCTATGTAGACACGACCTAGCGGCTGGCCTTCCAGAGAATCTGGACCAGCGACACCAGTCAGGGATACCCCTAAGCTTGTTCCCAACTTGAGCCTTGCCTGCTCTGCCATTTTCTCGGCTGTAAAAGCACTAACAACCCCATGTTCTTCTAGATCTTGCAAGGGAATCTCCAAAAGATTGGCCTTGGCTGCCATGCTGTAAGCCACAAATCCTCCGACCAGGTAGCTTGAAGCTCCGGAAAATTGGGCCAAACTGGACTGAAAGAGGCCTGCTGTCAAACTTTCCGCTGCCGCCAGCGTCTGCTCTCTGGTTTTTAGCAAATCTGCAACCTCCTTGGCTAAAGAATGATCCTCACCATACCCATAAAAATAATCAGCCAACCGCTCACGTGATAAAATTAACTGTTCAAGAGCATCTAATTTAGCTTGAGCTAGGCTTTCATCACTAGCCTTGGTTGACAGGCGTAAGGTGACTTCGCCAGTTTTAGCATAGGGAGCCAAGGTAGGATCGGTCTGCTGCTTAATCACATCATCCAAGATGGTCACTAAACGACTTTCCCCAATCCCAAAAAATCGAAGAACTCGTGAGTAGAGTCTACCTTGAGGTGACAGACGGGGTAGAAGTTCCTCCTGCACCATGGCTTTCAATTCACTGGGTGGCCCAGGTAAGACCACATAGGTAACCTGATTAACCGTCAGCATGCCGCCAACGGCTAAACCGTTTGGGTTGGCTAGGGCTTGACTGCCTGCTACTAGCTGGGCCTGACGGTCATTATTTGGCGTGCGAGAGCTTGCTGGTCGCTGAGCAAAAAAATTGTCTAGTTTCTGACTGGCCTGTGGGTCAGTTACCAAATCCCTAGCTAAAAATTGCGCCAGGGTTTGCTTGGTCAGGTCATCATCAGTCGGTCCCAAACCGCCACACAAGACAACGAGATCGCTGCGGCCACTAGCAATCTCCAACACCGACAAGAGACGTTCATGGTTGTCTCCTACTGCCGTTTGAAAATAAACATCAATGCCTAATTCAGCCAATTTCTCAGATAAAAATTGGGCATTGGTATTCAAAATTTGACCGGTTAAAATCTCTGTTCCGACAGCGATAATTTCTGCTTTCATCAGCCACCTCACTTATTTATTCGTACTTTGATGCTCAAAAATGGTAATCACAACTAAGTTCATGATCATTTACCAAGCCTGCAGCCTGCATAAAGGAATAGAGGGTTACTGGACCCAAAAACTTAAAGCCTCGTTTTTTCAAATCTTTGGCAAGAGCCTGTGACAAGACTGTTTGGTTAGGAACTTGTTTGTAGTCACTGACCTGATTATCCAAGGGGTGGTGATTGACAAATCCCCAAAGGTAGTGACTAAAACTCCCCTCTTCCTCTTGCAAAACCTGCATCGCCTTGGCGTTATTAATGGTGGCTGCTAATTTTAGTCGGTGACGAATCAGAGCTGGATTTTGTAACAACTTCTCCAAATCCGCCGCTGTCATCTGAGCCACTCGACCAATATCATAGTTGTAAAATGCCTGCCTAAAAGCTGGGCGTTTTTTCAGAACAGTTAGCCATGACAGCCCTGACTGGTAACTTTCCAAGCAAAGCAGTTCAAAAAGGGCCTGATCATCCGTCAAGGGACGTCCCCACTCCTCATCGTGGTACTGACAATAGAGGGCATTATCCTCTGGCACCCAAGAGCAACGTGTCATCCTAGTCTCCTCACTTCATCAACATCTTCAAGCTGGATTTAATATAATTTTCTGTCGTGTCATTGGTA
Source organism: Streptococcus cuniculipharyngis (assembly GCF_007859195.1). Lineage (GTDB taxonomy): Bacteria > Bacillota > Bacilli > Lactobacillales > Streptococcaceae > Streptococcus > Streptococcus cuniculipharyngis. The sequence goes on along the minus strand of NZ_VOHL01000005.1, from coordinate 12,309 downwards.
TTATCAAAGAAGGCACGAATTTTTTTCAATTCACTGGCCTTGTAACCCAGAGCTAACAGAGCCTCCATGGCCTCATCCAAGGCTGGATTGCCGGCCACTTGACTCGTTACCTTAACATCAGTTTCTGCAGGAACAAACTTGCCAGCCAAGTCTAAAATCATCTGTTGGGCAGTCTTTTTACCAATTTTAGGAAATTTAGTCAGGTAAGTAATATTGTTCTCATCAATGGCCCGAATCAGCCCCTCATTGTCATCGGCAGCAATGATAGCTAGGGCTGTTGTCGGTCCAATACCAGACACTGAAATCAAATTCAAAAAGACTTCTTTTTCAGCCTCGGTCTGAAAACCATAGAGGAGTTGAGCGTCTTCTCGCACCACCTGATGGAGATACATCTGCACCGCCTGATTGACCTGATCGGAGAAACGATAGGGATTAGCCACATGGACCATGTAACCTAGGCCTCCTGTTTCTACCACGATATATTTGGCAGTGATTTTTGTCAACTGACCCTTGATATAGTCGTACATCTAGCTGCTTCTCCTCCTTAATATTTTCCTAGTTCACGTAAACTAGTGTGATTTTCTTGAATGCGACGGAACATTTTCTCCATGTCTGATTTGGAAAAATTAACCAAAACTGGACGCCCATGCGGGCAGTTATAAGGATTTTGGCACTGGGATAGTTGCACTAGCAAATCTCTGGCCGAATAGTCGTCCAAGGCATGATTGGCCTTGATACTTCGTTTACAACTCATCATAATGGCTAGCTCTGCCCGATATTTTTTAATCGAGACCTCGTTGGTTAACAAGAGCATGTCACACATTTCATAAACGCCTGACTCGATTTCCTCTTCCTTAAACCAGATGGGGTGTTCCCGCAAGATAAAAGTATTTTCCCCATAAGGCTCCAGCTCAATTCCCACTTGATTGAGCAGGGGCATTTTTTCCTGCAAGGCCATAAAATCTGACCGCGAAAATTCAAACAAGTAAGGGATTAATAACTGCTGTAAACTACTGTCAACGTCGCCAATCTTGTCACGGTAATACTCATACTTGACCCGTTCCTGGGCAGCATGCTGGTCTATGATGTAAAGTCCCCCTTGACCTTGGGCAAAGAGGTAGGTCCCATGCATCTGACCAAAATAGTCTAATTCGGGGAAGGTTGACGTTTGTTCTTTTTCCAAGCGGCTCAACAGGCGCTGGAGACTTGATTTATTGGATAAATCTAACTCAGTATGTTCACTAGGTTCAGTTGTCCTTTCTTGGCGGTTGGCATACTTGACAGCTGGTTGCGCTGGGCTGGCTGCTATTTTGACAGGCTCGTCAAGGGTGTCAACGTCCTGTAAACCTACTTTTTCGTTGATTTCACTGCTTGTTTTGACAAGAAAATCTTGTCGGTTCGTATCGTAGTAAAGTTGATGAGAGCGTAGCGGTAAACTGGTCTGAACCGCCTTATGTTGGCTTCGTGTGCTAGATCTCGCCAAATTTTCCAAGGCATCTGGAATCAATTCTTGTTCTTTTAGGGCTTGGCTAATCGCCTTGGTCACCAACTTCATCAAGTCGCCTTCCTTAGACAAACGCACCTCTTGCTTGGTGGGATGGACATTGACATCAGCCAAGTAGGGATCCAACTGAATGTCAATGACAGCGATAGGAAAGCGTCCAACCATGAGTTTAGAACCATAGCCCTCCAAAATAGCCCGATTTAGCAGGAAATTTTTGACATAGCGACCGTTGATTAAAAGAGTCAGATAATTCCGGTTGGCTCGGGTTAATTCGGGAAGGCTGACATAGCCTGATACCTCAAAATCAAAATCCGAAGCCTCAATGGCAATCATCTTGCGAGCCGTATTTAACCCATAAATCCCTGCAATCGCCTGACGGAGGTCACCATTTCCGGCCGTCTGCATCAGTTGCTTGCCTTCATTGATTAGAGTAAAGGAGATTTCTGGATGAGCTAAACTAAGCCGATTGACCACATCAACAATATGGCCTAGCTCCCCTTGCAGACTCTTCATGTATTTTAAACGAGCTGGTGTATTAAAAAACAAATCTTCTACAATAATCTTAGTTCCCTTTGGGGTGCTAATCGCTTCTTGTTTATCAACCTTACCCGCAGTAGCAAAAAGATAACTACCATGACTTGCTTCTTCACTAGCTGTCTTAATACTTAGACGGCTGATTGAGGCAATAGAAGGCAAAGCTTCTCCTCGAAACCCTAGCGTTCTAATCCGAAATAAGTCTGCCTGATTCTTTATTTTACTGGTTGCGTGTCGGCGCAGACTTAAAAGCGCTTCTTCAGCTGACATGCCTTCGCCATCATCTGTAATCTGAATCTTTTTTAAACCAGCTTCTTCAATCTCAATGGTAATCTGTTGACTACCCGCATCAATGGCATTTTCTACCAATTCTTTAACCACGCTGGCAGGGCGTTCAACCACTTCACCGGCAGCAATTTGATTGGCAAGAACTTCTGGTAATTCAATAATTTTTGACATCTTTGCGCTCCTTATTTAAGGACTATTATAACACAAATCAGGACAGGCACCTTAAATAAAGTAAGGACTGGAGAAGTCCCAGTCCTTTACAAGCTAGTTCTGATGAGAGGCTAATTGCTTTAATTCGTGCAAAATAGGTAAGGCCTCCAAGGGGGTTAGGTTTAAAATATCAAGTTCTCGTAAACGGTTGACAATCTCATCTTGAACACCATCTTGAAATAAATCCAACTGCTGAACAATTTCTTCTTGTGCAACTGTTGACTGACCTTGGTCCCTCATTCTGGCAGAATGGGTTTCAAGATTGGTTAAAATCAATTGAGCCCGCTCTAAGAGAAGAGGCGGTAAGCCAGCAATTTTGGCAACATGAATCCCATAAGATTTATCCGCTGGGCCCTCGGTAATCTTATGCAAGAATGTGACCTCTTCATTTTCCTCCAAAATGGCAACATGGACATTAACAAGATGGGGCAATCTCTCCGACAAGTCGGTCAATTCATGGTAGTGGGTAGCAAACAGGGTCTTTGCCCCTACGTGATCATGAATATGTTCAATAATTGACTGAGCAAGGGCCATCCCATCATAGGTGGCCGTGCCACGTCCCAGCTCATCAAAAAGAATGAGAGACTGTGGGCTAGCGCACTGGATAGCCTGATTAGCTTCCATCATCTCTACCATAAAAGTTGATTGGCCTGAAATTAAATCATCAGCCGCTCCAATTCGGGTAAAAATGGCATCGAAAATAGGCAAATTGGCTGACTCTGCCGAAACATAAGAACCTATTTGAGCCATGATAGCAGTCAGGGCTAGCTGACGCATATAAGTTGATTTACCGCTCATATTAGGGCCTGTAATCAGCTGAATATCCGTGGTCTGATCAAAATAAATACTATTAGGAATGTATTCCTTGACCCCCATCACCCGCTCTACCACAGCATGGCGTCCCTCTTTAATGGCGATGACTCGCTCTTGGTTAAATTCCGGTCTGACATAGTGATTTTTTTCCGCCACAACAGCTAAGGCCTGCAAAACATCAACAGTTGCCAATTGCTTGGCTAACTTTTGTAACCGTTGAATATATCGTTCAACTTGGCCACGAACCCTCATAAAAATATCATATTCTAGGCTACTTGATTTTTCACGCGCCTCTAGCATGTCACCCTCTATCTTAGCTAGTTCTGCTGTCCCAAATCGCTCTGAATTTTTTAGGGTAGCCTTACGGAAAAAATAATCCGGAACCGCATTCAAATGAGCATTAGTCACATGAAAATAATAACCATCTTTACGATTATAGTCAATTTTGAGATTACTAATTCCCGTTGCCTGACGTTCTCTGGCCTCCATTTCAGCAATCCAGCCCGAACCTTCTCGCATGACCTTTCGATAACCATCCAACTGCTCATCAAAACCAGGTTTGATAATGTTCCCTTCCGTTAAAACAGCTGGAGCATCTGGGGAAATGGCTGCAAAAATTAAACTTTCCAACTCGGGCAAAGTATCCATCTGACTAACCAAGGAGGCCAGACTGGGGCTAGCAAAACTCTCTAAAATGGCCTTAATGACAGGAACCTGGGTCAAGGTCTGACCTAATTGTAGGAGATCTTTGGGATTGGCCTTACCAAACGAGACCTTGCTGGCCAAACGCTCAATGTCATAAACCCCTTTGAAACTCTCGGTCAAGTCATGACGTTCAAAAAAACGCTCCAAGAAAACATGAATAATATCTTGACGTTCTTTAATTTCCCGCGGACTAATCAAGGGGTGGTTAATCCATGCACGCAGGAGACGTGTCCCCATAGCCGTTTTTGTCTCGTCCAAAAGCCAAAATAAACTCCCATGTTTCTTACCGGTCCTAGCATTTTCTAACAAATCCAAGCTGGCCTTGGTCGCATAAGACATTTGCAAGAAATCTTTAACCTCATAATGGACCAAGGGTTGTAGGTGAGACAATTCGCGTAATTGGGTTTGATGGACATAATGCAGAAGCTTGCTGGCTACCCTAAGTTCAATAGCTGGTAAGTCAACAGCTAACAAGTCACTCTCTTGACTTTCCTGATCCACAGATAAGAGTAAGTTGAGTTGCTTGGTCAAAATGGTGCTTTCTTCCTCGGTTAATTCATAACCAACCACTACTTCACGAGCACGAAGATTAATCATCTCACCACACAAAAGAGAAAAATCTTTGAGGTGGGTGACATAAAACTCACCTGTCGAAACATCCATATAAGCCAGTCCATATAGGCCTTGATGATAATCTATGGCCACTAAAAAATTATTACCCTGTTCCAGATTGGTGGCTGTCCCTGGTGTGATGATTTGCACAACCTCACGTTTGACTACCCCAATAGCCTTCTTCGGAGCTTCCATCTGTTCAGCAATAGCTACCTTATAACCTAATTCCACCAAGGTATCAATATACTGCTGGGCAGAATGATGGGGAACCCCGGCCATTGGAATTGGATTTTCCGCTGAACGGTTGCGGCTTGTCAAACTGATTTCTAGAAGCTGAGCCGCCTTAACTGCATCCTCATAAAATAACTCATAAAAATCCCCCATTCGGAACAACAAAAAGGCATCTGGATACTGAGCCTTCAAATCTAAATATTGCTGCATGCCTGGTGAAATTTTTTCCTGACTCATGTCTTGCTCCCTCACTTTCTGGTCTGGTTAACTAGCAAAAAAGGCAACATTTCCCTTGCCCAATCTCCTGTTCTCTTCCCTTTTTTCTCTATCAATAGTTTATTATACCTTATTTCAAGGAAAAATGTTAGATTTTCCTTTCTCCTCGTCTATTTCGTCAAAATATGATAAAATATAGTGATACTATCATGATTAGGAGAATAAGATGAGCAATAAACAATTCGTTGCCCAAGAAATTGCTAAGGTGCTACCCGACCTTGATGCAGCAAGCATTGTCAAGCTCTTGGAACAACCCAAGCATGCTGATATGGGTGATTTAGCCTTTCCCACCTTTACCCTAGCTAAAACCCTACGCAAGGCCCCTCAAGCCATCGCCAGTGAATTGGTTGATCAACTGGACAAAAGTGCTTTTGAAAAAGTGGAAGCTGTCGGCCCCTACCTCAACTTCTTCTTTGACAAGGCAGGGACATCTGGTCAGGTCTTGAAGCAAGTGCTGAGTGCTGGTCCTTCTTATGGTCAACAAGACCTTGGACAAGGCAAAAACATCGTCATTGACATGTCTAGCCCCAATATTGCCAAACCATTTTCAATCGGCCATCTGCGGTCAACCGTTATCGGTGACAGCCTGTCCAACATCTTCCAAAAAATCGGCTACCAAACGGTCAAAGTCAACCACCTAGGTGACTGGGGCAAACAATTTGGTCTGCTCATTGTGGCCTATAAACTCTGGGGAGATAAGGCAGCTGTCGAAGCCAATCCCATCTCAGAACTGCTCAAACTCTACGTTCGCATCAATGAAGAAGTCACCGACCACCCTGAATACGATGAAGAAGCTCGGGCTTGGTTCTTGAAATTAGAAAATGGTGATGAAGAAGCTACCGCCCTCTGGCAATGGTTCCGTGACGAAAGTTTGGTTGAATTTAACCGGATTTACAAGGAACTGGACGTGACCTTTGACAGTTTTAATGGTGAAGCCTTCTACAATGATAAGATGGACGAAATCATTGACCTATTGACAGAAAAAGACCTCTTGACTGAATCAAAGGGTGCCCAAGTAGTCAATCTGGAGAAATATGGCATTGAACATCCTGCCCTCATCAAAAAATCTGACGGGGCTACCCTCTACATCACGCGTGACTTGGCGGCTGCCCTCTACCGCAAACGCAATTATGATTTTGCCAAAGCAGTCTATGTGGTTGGTCAAGAACAGTCTGCCCACTTCAAACAATTAAAGGCTGTCCTAGCTGAAATGGACTATGACTGGCATGACGACGTGGTCCATGTTGCCATGGGCTTGGTCACTAAAAATGGTCAAAAACTATCAACGCGTAAGGGCAATGTGATTTTACTTGAACCAACCATTCAAGAGGCCATCAGCCGAGCCCTAACACAAATTGAAAGTAAAAACCCTAACCTTGCCAACAAGGAAGAGGTTGCCCATGCTGTTGGTGTCGGAGCCATTAAATTCTATGACCTCAAGTCTGATCGTCTCAATGGTTATGATTTTGACCTCGACACCATGGTTTCCTTTGAAGGAGAAACTGGACCTTACGTTCAGTACGCTCATGCTCGGATTCAGTCTATTTTGAGAAAAGCAGACTTCACCCCTGATGCAGCTGGAAACTATCAACTAGCTGACGCTGATAGCTGGGAAATTATCAAATTGCTGCAAGATTTCCCACGCCATATCCAACGTGCCGCTGAACTCTACGAACCATCCATTATAGCTAAATTCGCCATTAACTTGGCTCAGCATTTTAACCGCTACTATGCCCATGTCCGTATCCTTGAGGACAATGCAGAGCGTCCTAGCCGCCTAGCCCTCTGTGCAGCGACAGCAACTGTTCTCAAAGAAGCCCTTGGTCTCCTTGGCGTTGAAGCCCCTGATGAGATGTAATATCGTAGATTTAATTGAGAGCCCTGTTCTTAGCTAAATTAACTTTACCTTTACCGATAAACAAAAATAAAGCTAGGGAAATTTCCCTAGCTTTATTGCATATCCTTACCATAATTCTTTCGGCGGATATTGAAATCCGAACTGATGACTTCATCGACATTGATAACAGAAACAAAGGCATCGGTGTCAATACTAGCGACAATACGCTTCACATCCAAAACCTCACTTGGATTTAAAACAATGTATAGCACCTTGTGGTCTTGGCCAGAATAGGCTCCCTGACCGTTGAGATAGGTCACCCCACGATTGATGTCCTGCAAGATGGTTTGGGCAATTTTCTCTGACTCTTTGCTAATGATAATCATTCCGCGAATCATATAACCCCCATTTTGCACCACTGTCAAAATCTGAGTAAACACAAAGCTGGCAATCAAGGTGTACATCATCTGACGAATATCAATATAGGTCAGCGAAGCCAACAGGACCAAAATATCAATAACCAGCAAGGTCTGACCAATCTGACGACCCGTCTTGGCCTCAACTACCTGACCAATAATATCAGTTCCCCCAGTCGTTGCCCCATAACGAAAGACTAGACCAGCACCAACACCCGCAAAAATCCCAGCCAAAAGGGCAATAATCAGGGTATCTCCTTGTAAATCAATCGTTAGAGGAACCTCTTGCCAAAGCCCAATGAAGACAGACAACATAACCGTACCATAAATGGTTAATAATAAGGAACGTTTACCAAAAGTCCTTGCTCCTAAAATGAAGAGAGGGAGGTTGATAAAGAAGGTACTGTAGGCAGGATTAATCTTGAATAAAGCATCTAAAATTAAGGTAATCCCTGCCACCCCTCCTTCTGCTAGGTGGTTGGCCATGTTAAATTTCACAAAGCCAAAGGCATAAATAGCCACTCCAATCGTAATAAAAACAAGATTTTTTACCTTCAGTTGTGATTCATAATGACTCATCTCAGCTCCTTTTAATGATCATCATCGACAAAGCGGCCAATAATCCGGACATCCTCTGCTACCGAAACAAAGGCCGCTGGGTCTGTCTTTTTCATCCAATATTTAAACTCAGCAAACTCAGCTCGTGTAATAACCGTCAGCAAGACAGATTTTTGCTCACGATTATAGGTCCCTTCAGCATTATTGATACAGGTCACCCCACGATGGAGTTTTTTATGAACCATACCAATGACTTTGTCAGCATGACTAGTGATAATCAAGGCCTGCATTTTTTTCTGCTTGGTAAAAACAGCATCCGTCACCCGCCCTGAGACAAAGATAGAAAGCATGGAGTAAAGAACATATTTCCAACCAAAAAGGAGACCAGCAAAAATCATGATGACAACATTGATAGCCATGGTAATACTGCCCACCTCATGTCCTGTTTTTTTACGAACATAGAGGCTGATAATATCGGTCCCTCCACCAGACACATTATTTCTGAGATTGTAACCAACCCCTAAGCCCATGATGAGCCCTCCAAAGACGGCATTGATAATTGGGTCCTGGGTGATGGTTACTACTGGAATCAACTCAATAAAGAGGGAACCGATAGTAACCGTAATAAAGGTGAAGATGGTAAATTTATGACCTATATATTTCCAAGCCAGTATAAATAGGGGGATATTCATCAGGTAGTAAATGACCGCAATCGAGAGGCCAAAGCCTAATACTCGCTCACTCAAGGTTGACAAAATCTGCGAGAGCCCCGTCAAACCACTGGCGTAGATATTTCCCGGCTGAAAGAAACAGTTGACCGCAATACTGGACAAAAGGGCATAGATAAGGGAGGCAGAAATCTTTTCTGCATATTTTTCCCTGGAAATGCTCTTGAGCACACGCAGAAAACCATGTTTCTTGGCCCAGCGTTTAATGACAAATTTTATTTTTTTCCGAACGGTTGTCTTTTTAATCATGACTTTCTACTCGAAGGGCTAACTCTTTAAGTTGATGATCGGCCACCTGACTAGGGGCCTGCGTCATTGGGTCAGTCGCCTTATTATTTTTTGGAAAGGCAATCACTTCACGGATATTCTGCTCACCCGCCAACAGCATGACAAAACGGTCCAATCCAATAGCCAAACCACCATGTGGTGGGAAACCATAATCCATGGCCTCGAGCAAGAAACCAAATTGTTCCGTCATTTCTTGAGCTGAGAAACCAAGAGCAGCAAACATACGCTCCTGCATGGCCTTTTGGTTAATCCGCAAACTACCGCCGCCCAGTTCATAACCATTTAGAACAATGTCATAGGCCACTGCACGCACCTTAGTCAAGTCGCCCTCTAACTCTGCAGCAGTTTCTGCCGTTGGCAAGGTAAAGGGATGGTGGGCACTGGTGTAACGTCCCTCTTCTTCTGACCATTCAAACATTGGCCAATCAACAATCCAAAGGAAGTTGAAGAGTGACTCATCAATCAATCCTTGCTCTTTTGCAATCCGTGTCCGTAGGCCGCCCAAGCTGGCATTGGCAACAGCCAAACTATCTGCCACAAACAAAACCAGGTCATTATCTTCCAAGCCTAAATCAGCCACCAACTGTTCAGCAATAGCTGGCAAAAACTTAGCAATCGGTCCTGTCAACTCACCAGCAACCAACTTGACCCAAGCTAGGCCCTTAGCTCCTAATTGTTTAGCTTGTTCGGTCAGCTTATCAATATCCTTGCGTGAGTAAGCATCAGCCTTATCCTTAACAACAATTGCCTTAACTGCCTCTGCTTCTGCAAAAACCTTGAAATCAGCCTGCTTGGCCAAATCGGTCAAATCCTGCAAGAGCATGTCAAAACGTGTGTCAGGCTTATCAGACCCATAAAGGTTCATGGCGTGGTCATAGGCCATGCGAGGGAAAGGCAAGCTAACATCAATGCCTTTAGTTTCCTTCATCACCTTGGCAATCATGCCCTCAACCAAATCCTGAATCTCCACTTCTGACAAGAAAGAGGTCTCCAAATCCACCTGAGTAAATTCTGGCTGACGGTCACCCCGTAAATCCTCATCACGGAAACATTTAACAATCTGATAATAACGGTCAAAACCGGCATTCATTAACAATTGCTTGGTGATTTGTGGGCTTTGCGGCAAGGCATAAAATTGACCTTGATTAACCCGACTAGGTACCAAGTAATCTCTGGCCCCTTCTGGCGTTGACTTGGTCAAAATTGGCGTCTCCACATCAATAAAGTCCGACTCATCCAAATAGCGACGCATGATCTGTGTTACCTTAGCCCGCAATTTGAGGTTGGCCAGCATTTCCGGACGTCGCAAATCCAAATAGCGATAACGTAAACGCGTATCATCACTAACCTCAACACCGTCCTTAATCTCGAAAGGTGTGGTCTGAGCGGTATTGAGAATGGTTAGGGCGGTCACCTGCATCTCAACCTGACCAGTTGTCAGGTCAGGATTAGCTTGCTCACGAGCCACTACCTGACCAGTTACCTCAATCACATATTCATTACGTAGCTTTTCCACCTCAGCCAATAGCTCCGCAGACACGGTCTCAGGATTGATGACCAACTGCATCAAACCTTCACGGTCACGAAGATCAATAAAAATAAGACCACCTAAGTTACGACGACGACCCACCCATCCTGTTAGGGTCAATTCTTTTCCAATATGATTTTCTCGCACACGACCAGCGTAGATTGAACGTTTCATCACTATTCTCCGTTAAAAAATATTTGTTTCTATTGTACCATAAAGACCGAGAAACTCCCACCTATTTGGAGGAAGTTTCTGCATTTTATTTACTGGCTGATGTAGCTTGACTTGCCATGACTTGAGCAAAATTGGTCATCAAATCAGCCAAACTTAGGCTAATTTCTGCTCGAGTCTGATTATTTTTCAGACTAATCTGACCTGTATCAATCTCATTGTCACCTAAGGTCACTAGATAACTGGCCTTGAAGTTGTCAGCTGATTTGAATTGGGCTTTTAACTTGCGGTTAAGGTAGTCCCGTTCAGCAGAAAAACCTTGTTGGCGGACAGCCTGAACCAGCTCCAAGGCTTTGCTATTAACCTGAGGATTATCCCCTAAAACTGCCACATAAAGGTCAAGCGGCTCCTCAACTGGCAGATTAATACCTAATTTTTCCAAAACCAAAAGGAGACGCTCAACCCCTAAACCGAAACCAAACCCAGGCGTTTCTGGACCACCAAAATAATCAACCAACTTATCATAACGCCCCCCTGCACAAATGGTCAAATCATTACCGTCAAGCTGGGTGATAAATTCAAAAATCGTATGATTATAGTAGTCCAAACCACGAACCATCTTGGTATCAATCACATAATCAATTCCCAAAAGGGTCAACATGTCACAAACACTGGTAAAATAAGCCTGACTTTCAGCATCTAGGTAATCCAAAATGGATGGTGCTTGGGCAACAATCTCGCGGTCTTCCTTTTCCTTACTATCAAGAACCCGCAAAGGATTTTCTTCCAGACGTCGTTGGCTATCTTTGGACAATTGTTCCTTATAAGGGAGAAGATAGTCAATCAAGGCCTGACGATAGGCTTTCCGGCTATCCGCAGTTCCCAAAGTATTGAGGTGTAGCTTGACTTGTTCAATCCCTAATTCCTTAAAGAAGTGTGCCGCCATGGCAATTGTTTCCACATCCGTTGCAGGATTTGACGAGCCAAAACATTCCACCCCAATCTGATGGAATTCCCGTAAACGCCCCGCTTGCGGTCGCTCATAACGAAACATTGAGCCCATGTAAAAAAGCTTCACCGGCTTTTGTACCTCTGGGGCAAAGAGTTTATTTTCAACATAAGACCTTACAACAGGAGCAGTCCCTTCCGGACGTAAGGTAATGTGCCGCTCTCCCTTGTCGTAAAAATCATACATTTCTTTGGTCACAATATCTGATGTGTCACCAACAGAACGACTAATCACCTCATAATGTTCAAACATGGGAGTACGAATTTCACCATAGTGATATTGAGAAAAAAGCTGGCGAGCCTTTTCTTCAACGTAATGCCACCTAGCTGCTTCCTTAGGTAAAATATCCTGTGTTCCCTTTGGTTTTTGTAATTTCATCTTATTTTCCCCTAAATTTAGTAGTCTCTTCATTCTATCATATTATTTAACTAAAGAAAACATAAAAAGATGGTCTTTCGACCATCTCTTATATCTTCAATCGGGAAGACAGGATTCGAACCTGCGACCCCTTGGTCCCAAACCAAGTACTCTACCAAGCTGAGCTACTTCCCGATAATTGATGATGCACCCTAGAGGAGTCGAACCTCTAACCGCCTGATTC
>NZ_VOHL01000004.1 GCF_007859195.1 Streptococcus cuniculipharyngis | reverse complement strand
ATAAAGGAACAGTAACGGTTATCGTTGAGTATCCAGACGGAACAACTGAAGAAGTTGAAGTACCAGTTATCGTCACACCAGTTGCGAAACCAACTCCAGACAAGGATAAATATACTCCAACAACTGAAGAAGTTATCGTTCCAGAAGGAACACCAATCACTGAGAAAGATATCACTGACAAGGTGAAAGGTATTCCAGAAGGTGCTAAAGTAACTGTGAAAGACCCATCATCAATCCCAGGAACAGACACACCAGGACATAAAGGAACAGTAACGGTTATCGTTGAGTACCCAGACGGATCAACTGAAGAAGTTGAAGTGCCAGTTATCGTCACACCAGTTGCGAAACCAACTCCAGATAAGGATAAATACACTCCAACAACTGAAGAAGTTATCGTTCCAGAAGGAACACCAATCACTGAGAAAGATATCACTGACAAAGTGAAAGGTATTCCAGAAGGTGCTAAAGTAACTGTGAAAGACCCATCATCAATCCCAGGAACAGACACACCAGGAAATAAAGGAACAGTAACGGTTATCGTTGAGTATCCAGACGGAACAACTGAAGAAGTTGAAGTACCAGTTATCGTCACACCAGTTGCGAAACCTGATACTAAACCAGCAACTCCAGGTAAACCAGCTGATAAGCCAGCGACTCCAGCTGCCAAACCAGTTGCAGGCCCAGCAGCTAAAGCTCCAGCGGCACCAGCAGCCAAAGCAGCAAGCCAAGCGCCAGCAGCTCAATCAGGTGCTAAGATGGATGTCTTGCCATCTACAGGTACTGAAAGCAATGCGGCAGCGACAGCGGCAGGTGTTGGCATGATCCTTGCTTCACTTGGTCTTGCAGGTAAACGTCGTCGTAAAGAGGACTAAGCCTAACAGTTCTTAAACGTTGATTCTCCGATTGACATTAAGACAGAAGAACACTCCCCACTTAGTGGGGGGTGTTTTTAGTTGTAGAAAGGAAGATCTTAACTGACAGAAGCTTGCTCGCTTGCTTCAATAAAAGCGTTCAGATGCAGTAGAGAGGGGAGACAGTTTATCCAAGAGCAATGACAAAGATGGGGTTTCTTAGGCTTGTCGGAACGTTTAGAGGGGGTTCTGGACCTAGTTTAGCAGAGAATGAGGCCTTAGCTGTCGAGACAGAAAGGGCGAAAAATGAAAAAAAGAGAGTTAACCTATTGACTTTTACTTAGAAAAGTGATAATATAGTAGATGTTGTTAGCGGGGATGGCGGAATTGGCAGACGCGCAGGACTAAGGATCCTGTGACCGCTTTAGGTCGTGTGGGTTCAAGTCCCACTCTCCGCAAAGTGAAGTCGAGCTTGTGCTCGGCTTTTTATATGGCAAAAATATCTGAAAACGCTTAAATTAACGGTAAAGACTAGAATTTTCTTATAAAATGTGATAGAATGAACATGTAAAAGGGGAAACCCAAAATATTAGAGGAGGCCTGATTAAATGGCAATCGTTTCAGCAGAAAAATTTGTCCAAGCAGCCCGTGACAACGGTTATGCTGTTGGTGGATTTAACACAAACAACCTTGAGTGGACTCAAGCTATCTTGCGTGCAGCAGAAGCTAAGCAAGCTCCAGTTCTTATCCAAACGTCTATGGGTGCGGCTAAGTACATGGGTGGTTACAAGTTGGCTAAGGTGATGATCGAAACTCTTGTTGAGTCAATGGGAATCACTGTACCAGTTGCTATCCATCTTGACCACGGTCACTACGAAGATGCTCTTGAGTGTATCGAAGTAGGTTACACATCAATCATGTTTGATGGGTCACACTTGCCAATCGAAGAAAACCTTGAGAAAGCTCGTGAAGTGGTTGCTTTGGCACACGCTAAAGGTGTATCAGTTGAGGCTGAAGTTGGTACTATCGGTGGTGAAGAAGATGGTATCGTTGGTAAGGGTGAATTGGCACCAATCGAAGACGCTAAAGCAATGGTTGAAACAGGTATTGACTTCTTGGCAGCTGGTATTGGTAACATCCACGGTCCATACCCAGAAAACTGGGAAGGTCTTGCCCTTGACCACTTGAAGAAATTGACAGATGCCCTACCAGGTTTCCCAATCGTTCTTCACGGTGGTTCTGGTATTCCAGACGAGCAAATCCAAGAAGCTATCCGTCTTGGTGTGGCTAAGGTTAACGTTAACACAGAAGGTCAAATCGCCTTCTCAAACGCAACACGTCAATTTGCTGCAGACTACAATGCTAACGAAGCTGACTACGATGCGAAGAAACTCTTTGACCCACGTAAATTCTTGGCACCTGGTATCAAGGCCGTTCAAGAAGCTGTTGAAGAGCGTATTGATGTCTTTGGTTCAGCTGGTAAGGCTTAATCATAGACGTAAAAGACTTCCTATGGGAGGTCTTTTTTCATGGTAAAAAGCCAAGAAAAACAAGCAATTCCTCTTGTCAAGGTCCCTTAAATGTGTTATAATGCTATGGTATGTGGTGCTAGCACATCCGTAACATTTGATCAAATGAGGAGGAAAACACATGGCTAAAGTATGTTATTTTACTGGTCGTAAGACTGTTTCAGGAAACAACCGTTCACACGCTATGAACCAAACAAAACGTGCCGTTAAACCAAACCTTCAAAAAGTTACTGTCCTTATCGATGGTAAGCCTAAAAAAGTTTGGGTTTCAGCTCGTGCACTTAAATCTGGTAAAGTAGAACGCGTTTAATAGAAGAAAGGCTAGGAGATTTCTTAGCTTTTTCTATTGTCTGAGAAAAGGGGGCGGAAGTTAGGCCATCTCCTTTTTTACAAGTCCTTAATAATATGATAAAATGAAATAATAAAAGGATTTGAGGTAGGAAGTATGACAGTAAAAATCAATACAAAAGATGGCCAAATCGAACTCTTAGATGATGTGATTGCCACTGTTGTGGGAGCTTCGGCAACGGAGATTTTCGGCGTGGTTGGTATGGCTAGCAAGAGTGCCATCAAGGATAATTTCCAAGCCCTCTTGCGCAAGGAGAACTATGGCAAAGGGGTTGTGGTCACCTCTACGGAGCAGGGGATTACGGTAGATGTTTACACCGTCATGAGCTACGGTGTTAAAATTAGTGAAGTTTCAAAAAATATTCAAGAACGAGTCGCTTTCAATCTTGAACACCAACTGGGCATTTCGGCTGATGTGGTCAATGTCTATGTACAAAACATTAAGGTCGTGGGAGAGTAAGATGTCAACAATTACAACAAGTTTATTTCAGGAAATGGTCCAGGCGGCAGCAACACGTTTGGGTAAGCAGGCTGAATATGTCAATTCATTGAATGTCTTTCCTGTGCCAGATGGAGATACAGGGACTAATATGAGCATGACCATGGACAATGGTGCCAAGGAAGTGTCAAGCAAGCCTGCGGCTACTGTTGGTGAGGTCGGCCAGATTCTGTCCAAGGGATTGTTGATGGGAGCTCGTGGGAATTCAGGCGTTATCACGTCACAACTCTTCCGTGGTTTTGGTCAAGCGATTAAGGATAAGGAAGAGCTTGACGGTAAAGACCTGGCTCAGGCCTTCCAATCAGGTGTTGAAGTAGCCTATAAGGCTGTTATGAAGCCTGTCGAGGGAACTATTTTGACCGTTTCTCGTGGGGCTGCTGTCGGTGCCATGAAAAAGGCAGAAACGTCAACTGATGCCATTGAGGTCATGCGGGCGGCCCTTGAGGGAGCTAAGATTGCTCTTGCTAAGACCCCAGACATGCTGCCGGTCTTGAAAGAGGTTGGTGTTGTTGATTCCGGCGGTCAAGGACTGGTCTTTATCTACGAAGGCTTCTTGTCAGCCTTGACGGGTGAGTACTTGGTGTCTGAAGATTTCCAAGCGACCCCTGCGACCATGTCTGAAATGATTAATGCTACCCATCATCAATCAGTAGCAGGTCATGTGGTGACAGAAGAGATTACCTTTGGTTACTGTACAGAAATCATGGTGGCTCTTGGTCAAGGTCCGACCTATGTCAAGGAATTTAACTATGATGACTTCCAAGGCTATTTGAGTGGTTTGGGTGATTCCCTGTTGGTGGTCAATGATGATGAAATCGTCAAGGTTCACGTCCATACTGAGGACCCAGGTCTTGTCATGCAAGAGGGGCTCAAATATGGTTCCTTGGTCAAGGTCAAGGTGGATAACATGCGTGAGCAACATGAGGCCCAGCTGGAGAAGGAAGCTGTCGCAGCCCAACCCCAAGAATTGAAAGATTATGGCTTGATTGCAGTTGTTGCTGGTCAGGGCTTGGCTGAGATTTTCAAATCACAAGGGGTGGATTATGTCATCTCTGGTGGCCAAACCATGAACCCATCAACAGAGGATATTGTCAAAGCCATTGAGGCTGTTCATGCCAAGCAGGTTATTATTCTCCCAAATAATAAAAATATCTTTATGGCGGCCCAATCAGCAGCTGATGTGGTTGATTTACCAGTGGCTGTGGTTGAGAGCAAGACTGTTGTTCAGGGCTTTACCAGTCTCTTGGCCTTTAACCCTAGCCAATCATTGGAAGCCAACGTTGCAGCCATGACAGAGAGCTTGGCTGATGTGGTTAGCGGTAGCATGACCATGGCTGTTCGTGATACCACCATTGATGGGCTTGAAATTCATGAACAGGATGTCTTGGGCATGGTTGATGGCAAGATTGTCGTGTCAAGGCCTGACATGGAGGAGGCCTTGCGGGCGACCTTTGCTGAGATGATTGATGAAGACAGTGAGATTGTCAGCATTTATGTGGGTGAGGAAGGTAGTCTAGAGCAGGCTCAAACAGTGGCTGACTACCTAGAAGAAACCTACGAGGATGTAGAGGTAGAAATCCATCAAGGAGACCAGCCTGTCTATCCTTACCTGATGAGTGTGGAGTAAGATTGATAAAAGCAAGTGTTCTGAAAGCATTTGCTTTTTTACTTGCTAATTTTGTATCAAAGTAGTAAGATAAAGAAAAAGGAGGTTTTACCATGCTAAATATCATGACGCTGATCATTCTTCTTTGTCCTATTCTTTTTATCCTTGGTTTGCTTTTGAGTTGTCTTTATGTGGTTCGTCAGCAAACGGTAGCCATTATTGAACGTTTTGGTAAATACCAGGCGACCCAGCAGAGTGGGATTCATTTTCGTCTCCCTTTGGGGATTGACCGGATTGCTGCCCGTGTTCAGCTCCGCTTACTTCAAACAGAGTTGGTCGTTGAAACCAAGACCCATGACAATGTCTTTGTGACGCTCAATATTGCCACTCAATATCGGGTCAATGAAAGCAATGTCACTGATGCCTACTACAAACTCATGCGACCAGAGGAGCAGATTCGTTCTTACATTGAGGACGCTCTGCGCTCATCTGTGCCGAAGTTGACCTTGGATGAGCTGTTTGAGAAAAAGGATGAAATTGCTCTTGAAGTCCAACATCAGGTGGCTGAGGAGATGAGCACTTATGGTTATATCATTGTTAAAACCCTGATTACCAAGGTTGAGCCAGATGCCGAAGTCAAACAATCCATGAATGAAATCAATGCGGCCCAACGTAAACGTGTCGCAGCCCAAGAATTGGCCAATGCGGACAAGATTAAGATTGTCACTGCCGCAGAAGCCGAAGCTGAAAAAGATCGCTTACACGGGGTTGGTATTGCCCAACAACGTAAGGCCATTGTTGATGGTCTAGCAGACTCTATCCAAGAACTCAAAGAAGCCAATATTAGTCTGAACGAAGAACAAATCATGTCCATCCTCTTGACTAACCAATATTTGGACACACTGAATACCTTTGCCAGCAAGGGCAATCAAACCATCTTTTTGCCCAACACCCCAGATGGGGTAGCGGACATTCGGGCCCAGGTTTTGTCAGCCCTCAAGGCTAATAAATAATCAAGAAAAACCACTCGGTCAATTAACCGAGTGGTTTTGGTGTTTATTAACGCAAGAAACGTTGGAGGAATTCTTTGGTGCGTTCTTCTTGTGGGTTTTCAAAGATTTGTTGAGGGGTGCCTTGTTCGGCAATGACGCCCTTATCCATGAAAATGACCCGGTCAGACACGTCACGAGCGAATTCCATTTCATGGGTGACGATGATCATGGTTAGCCCTGATTTTGCCAAGTCCTGCATGGTTTTAAGTACCTCACCGACCATTTCTGGGTCAAGGGCTGAGGTTGGCTCATCAAAGAGGATGGCTTCTGGGTCAACCGAGAGGGCACGAGCGATAGCCACACGTTGTTTCTGACCACCAGAGAGCTGGCTTGGTTTGGCCTTCCAGTATTGCTCGCCTAGGCCAACTTTCTCAAGATTGGCTTTGGCGATTTTTTCAGCTTCACCTCGGTCACGTTTGAGAACGGTGGTTTGAGCAACGACAGCATTTTCGAGAACGTTAAGGTTGTTGAAGAGGTTGAAGGATTGGAAAACCATGCCTAGTTTTTCACGGTAGGTGGTCAGGTCATAGCCCTTGGCGAGGACATCTTGACCATGGTAGAGAATTTGTCCTTCGGTTGGGGTTTCCAAGAGATTGATAGAGCGTAGGAAGGTTGATTTCCCAGATCCAGAGCTACCAATAATGGAAATCACTTCCCCCTTCTTGACTTGCAAGGAGATGTCTTTGAGGACTTGGTTTTGTCCATAGGATTTTTTGAGATGGTTGATTTCTAGAATAATATCAGACATTAGAGCACCTCCGTTTGCATTTGATTGGCACCTGTCGTGTAGTGATCAGTATCCATGCGACGTTCAATGTAGCGAAGGATACGGGTCACCGTGAAGGTGAGGACGAAGTAGATGGCAGCAATAATGGTAAAGGTTTGGAAGTATTGGTAGGTTTGGGTAGCGACAGTATTTCCTGAGAAATAGAGCTCCACAACCGAAATCACGTTCAAGACAGAGGTGTCTTTGATGTTGATGACAAACTCATTACCAGTTGCTGGTAGGATATTACGGATAACTTGTGGCAAGACCACTTTTTTCATGGTTTGCGAATGGTTCATCCCTAGAGCAGTAGCCGCTTCAAATTGGCCCTTGTCAACAGCGAAGATACCACCACGAACGATTTCACTCATGTAGGCCCCTGTGTTGATGGAGACGATGAAGATGGCTGCTAGGGTGCGATCAATGGAAATGCCAAAGGCTTGGGCAGTTCCATAGTAGATAATCATGGCTTGTACAATCATCGGTGTGCCACGGAAGACTTCGATATAGATGTTAATCAACCAGCCCACGATTTTTTGGACCAAGGCAAGCCCTTTATTGGCAGCCTTAGATGCAGTACGGAAGACACCGATTAAAAGACCGATGGCGGTACCGATAACAGTTCCTAGGATAGAGATCAGCAAGGTGATACCAGTACCACGTAGGAATTGTTGCCAGTTTTTAGTCAGGATAGACCAGACTTGGTTGAAGAAACCAGTTTCTTCAGTGCTTTCCTCAACAGGTTGCTCGGCAATCATCTTGTCCATGAGGGCCAGACGGTCCTTGTCAGAAATGGTTGCTAAAACGTCGTTGACCTTACCAAGGCGGTTGTCGTCTTTACGCATCCCAACAGCAATGCTGGCGTCAGCTTCTGAGACTTCAAAACCGGTTTGGAGGTTAATCATCTTGAATTTACTGTTGGCGGTTTCAGCGGATAGGGCTTCTGGTCGTTCAGACACATAACCGTCAATGACACCTGAGAGGAGAGCTTGACGCATTTGTGAGAAGTCTCCCATGGCTGTTTGTTGGTTGACCCCTTCGATTTGTGAGATGATACCGTAGAGGAAGGTTCCTTGTTGGGCGGTTAGTTTAGCACCGGCAAAATCCTCGAGAGATTTGGCTTGGGCAAAGTCACCGTCCTTGTTAACCACAATAACGGGTGAGCCAGTGTAGTAGCTTTCTGAAAAGGCGATTTCTTGTTTACGTTCGTCGGTAGGGCTCATACCAGCCACAATCATGTCAATCTTGCCTGAGGTCAAGGCTGGAATCAAACCAGTCCAAGATGTCTTGACAACCAAGAGTTTTTTTCCTAAACTGTCAGCGATTTTCTTGGCGATTTGGACATCGTAACCGTTGGCATATTGGCTGGTGCCCTCAATGGGAACAGCTCCGTTCTCATCAGTTTCTTGTGTCCAGTTAAAGGGAGCGTAGGCGGCTTCCATCCCGACACGGAGAAACTCATCTGCACGAACGGTAGTCAGGCTTCCGAATAGAATCCCAATCACCGCCAGGCAGGCTAAAAGTGATTTTCTCATAGTAAAATCTCCTATTCCTTAAAATTATAACCATTCTACAAGAAAAGTTAGAAAATTTCAATACAATTTAGGCGAATTATTCAAAGAAAATGTTTACATGCAAAAAAGTGGCGATTTTATGCTAAAATAGGAGAGAAAATAGTTTACAAAGGAGAGAAGGATATCTCATGTTAGAGTTGCTGAAAGCCGTCTTTTTCGGTGTGGTCGAGGGGATTACGGAATGGTTGCCGATTTCGAGTACGGGCCATTTAATTTTGGTTCAGGAATTTATCAATTTTAAGGGGCAGAGTCAGGATTTTATCGATGTATTTAATGTTGTGATTCAGCTAGGGGCTATTTTAGCAGTGGTTGTCATTTATTTTGACAAGCTCAATCCGTTCAAGGTGGGCAAGACAGCGCGTGAGGTTCAGTTGACCTGGCAACTATGGCTCAAGGTCCTTTTGGCCTGTTTGCCAGTGATTGTCATGGCCTTGTTCTTAGATGATTGGTTTGAGGCCAAATTCTATAATTTCTTTAGCGTGGCGCTCATGTTAATCATCTACGGGGTGGCCTTTATTTGGATTGAAAATCGACAAGCTAATCGTGTGCCAACCATTACAGACCTGTCGCGAATGCCTTATAAAACAGCTATCCAGATTGGTCTTTTTCAGATTCTGAGCTTGATGCCAGGAACTAGTCGGTCAGGTTCAACCATTATTGGTGGGATGTTGATGGGAACCAGTCGTTCGGTGGTGACAGAATTTACTTTCTTTTTAGGAATTCCGATTATGTTTGGGGCCAGTGGTTGGAAATTGCTCAAGTTTTTCTTGTCTGGTAGCCGACTGACCTTGGATCAGTTACTCCTCATTTTGGTTGGTATGGTGACGGCCTTTGCGGTCAGCATGGTGGTGATTCGTCTATTGACTGGTTTTGTCAAGAAACACGATTTCAAGGGCTTTGGTTACTACCGTATCGCTTTGGGGATTATTCTTATTATGTATGCAGTGATTAAATTCTTATTTGCCTAGCTTGTGGTGCTAGCTAGTTGTGGAAACTGGGCCTTTGGCCTGGTTTTTTACTTAGGGTAAACATTGAACTTTCCTTGGTTTTCATGTATAATGAAAGGAACGATTGCTCGGATTGAGGTAGATAATATGGAAATGAAACAAATTAATGAAACCACGCTGAAAATTACAGTCAGTATGGAAGATTTGGAAATTTATGGGATGGAGTTAAAAGACTTTCTGGTTCCCCAAGAAAAGACCGAGGAATTTTTCTACACGATTTTAGATGAGTTGGATTTGCCAGAGAATTTTAAACATAGTGGCATGTTGAGTTTTCGGGTAACCCCTCGTAAGGACCGTATTGATGTTTTTGTGACCAAGTCAGAATTGAAAGAAGACTTGAATTTGGAAGACTTGGCTGACCTCAATGATCTGTCACAAATGAGTCCAGATGAATTTTTCAAATCCATTGAAAATAGTATGTTGAAAAAAGGGGATAAGCAGGCCCATAAATTCCTTAAAGAGATGGAAGAGATGGTTGATGGGGTGATGACAAGCGAGCAAGATCAGTTGACGTCAGCTGAGCAGGCTGAACTTGAGGAAGAGGAAGAACAAGATGCCTATGTTCACTATGTTTTTCGTTTTCCCGACTTTGATCAGGTCATGGAGTTTGTTGAAGCCCTTGAGATTGAGGTAGAGGTGTCGGAACTCTACAAAGACGACAAAGAATATTATATGACCATTCTGTTAGCGCTGGAAAACAAGCCAGCCTATTATGCCAACCTGATGTATGCTCGTCTCTTTGAGCATGCTCAAGCTAGTTTAAAGACTAGAGCCTATTTACAAGAACATGGTAAGGCCCTACTGACTTACGGGGCGGTTGAGGAGTTGCGAAAAATAGGAGGGCGTTAGATGGTACCCTTTACCATTGAGTATGTGTTGATCCTGATCGGGACCTTGCTCTTGTCCTTGATCTTGACCCCCTTGGTCCGTTTTTTTGCTTTTCGAGTTGGGGCGGTTGACAAGCCCAATGCTCGACGGATTAATAAGGTTCCCATGCCCAGCGCGGGTGGTCTGGCCATTATTTTAGCTTTCATGGCAACCAGTTTGATTATGATGCCGCAGGTGCTAAAAAATCGTTTGTTTGATCAATCTTATTTTGATTACATTTTGCCTGTCATGTTGGCAGGGCTCTTTGTGGGCCTAGTTGGCTTGATTGATGACATGTATGAGTTAACCCCAAGGGTTAAACTGTTGGGGATTTTTCTAGCGGCTAGCCTGGTGTGGTACTGCACGGATTTCCATTTTGATAGTTTTAAGATTCCCTTTGGTGGCCCTTTGATTTTGTTTGATACCTTTTGGACCTTCTTGTTAACAGTTCTATGGATTGTATCGGTCACAAATGCCATTAATCTCATTGATGGGCTAGATGGTCTGGTGAGTGGGGTTTCTATCATTAGTCTGATAACAATGGGCTTGGTCTCCAATTTCTTCCTACCGGTACCAGACTTTTATTTGACCATGACTATTTTTGTCCTGGTGGCGGCCATTGCAGGTTTCTTTCCTTATAATTATCATCCAGCCATTATCTATTTGGGGGATACAGGGGCCCTCTTTATTGGGTTTATGATTGGTGTCTTGTCGCTCCAAGGGTTGAAAAATGCCACGGCGGTGGCAGTCGTTACCCCTGTGATTATTTTGGGCGTTCCTATCATGGATACGATTGTAGCCATTATTCGCCGTAAGTTGTCGGGTCAGAAAATTTCTCAAGCAGACAAGCGCCATCTCCATCATCGGCTGCTGAGTATGGGGTTCACCCACCGTGGAGCAGTTTTTGTCGTTTACGGCATTGCCATTTTATTTTCCCTGACCTCGCTCTTGCTCAATGTGTCTAGTCGTCTAGGTGGTATCTTGCTGATGATTGGTCTGGCCTTTGGCCTTGAAATCTTCATCGAAGGTTTGGAAATTTGGGGTGTCAATAAAACGCCATTGTTCAATCTTTTGAAATTTATCGGAAATAGTGACTATCGTCAGGCGGCCTTGCTCAAATGGCAGAGCAGAGGCAAATAATTCAGAGATTTTATCAAAGCCTTATAAGGCTTTTTTTGTTATAATGAGTCTAAAAGAAATGAAGGAGTTTATCGTGTCTGTACTTGAAATTAAAAACTTGCATGTGTCTATCGAAGACAAGGAAATCTTGCGTGGGGTCAATCTAACCTTGAAAACGGGTGAAATTGCGGCCATCATGGGACCAAATGGAACAGGGAAATCCACCCTATCAGCAGCTATTATGGGCAATCCCAACTTTGAAGTGACCCAGGGCCAAATCCTCTTTGATGGGGTTGATGTGCTGGAATTGGAAGTGGACGAGCGTGCTCGTTTGGGCCTTTTCTTGGCCATGCAGTACCCTAGTGAAATTCCGGGGATTACCAATGCCGAATTTATCCGAGCAGCCATGAATGCTGGCAAGGAAGATGAGGACAAGATTTCCGTTCGTGATTTTATCACTAAATTGGATGAGAAAATGGAGCTCTTGGGCATGAAGGAGGAAATGGCAGAGCGTTACCTCAATGAAGGCTTCTCAGGCGGTGAGAAAAAGCGTAACGAGATTCTGCAACTGCTCATGTTAGAGCCTAAATTTGCCCTCCTAGATGAAATTGACTCTGGTTTGGATATTGATGCCCTTAAAGTGGTTTCTAAAGGGGTCAATGCCATGCGAGGTGAGGGCTTTGGTGCCATGATTATCACCCACTACCAACGGTTATTGAATTACATCACACCTGATGTGGTCCATATCATGATGGATGGCCGTGTGGTGCTTTCAGGGGATGCGGATTTGGCCAAACGTTTGGAAAATGAAGGCTATGCCAAGATTGCAGAGGAGTTGGGGCTGGACTATTCTGAGGAAGTTTAGTCGGCTAGAGCGAGAAAAGGAGTAAGACATGACAAAGGAAACCATTCTTAATTTTTCGCAGAGCCAGGCCGAGCCACTCTGGTTACAGGAACGTCGTCTGGCAGCCTTTGACAAGATGGCTGACCTAGACTTGCCGACCATTGAGCGGGTTAAATTTCACCGTTGGAATCTAGGTGATGGTCGTTTGGCAGTGAGTGAGCAGACGGCGGCAGTGCCTGACTTTATCGCCTTGGGGGACAATCCTAAACTGGTGCAGGTAGGAACTCAAACAGTTTTTGAGCAGCTACCAGCAAACCTAGTGGAACAAGGTGTGGTGTTTACCGATTTTGCGACTGCCTTGGAACAAATTCCTGATGTGATCGAGCAGGCCTTTGGTCAAGCGGTTGCCTATGATGCCCACAAACTAGCTGCCTATCACACGGCCTATTTCAATAGCGGAGCGGTCCTTTATGTGCCGGACAATGTTGAAATTGAGCAAGCCATTGAAGGGATTTTTCTGCAAGATAGCGATAGCGACCTACCGTTTAACAAGCATGTTCTCTTGATTTTAGGGAAAAATAGTAAAGTCAACTATTTGGAGCGATTCGAGTCAATTGGTGGCCATAGTCAGGAAACCACCGCTAATATCTGCGTGGAAGTGATTGCTGGGGCAGGCAGTCAGCTCAAATTCTCAGCCATTGATCGCTTGAGCCAAGGGGTGACGGCCTATATCAACCGTTGTGGTCGTCATGCAGATGATGCTAGTATTGACTGGGCTCTGGGTGTGATGAACGAAGGCAATGTGGTTGCTGATTTTGATAGTGATTTGATTGGCCATGGTAGCCATGCCAATCTCAAGGTGGTGGCTGCCTCCAGTGGTCGTCAGGTACAAGGGATTGACACACGGGTGACCAATTATGGCCGTTCTTCGGTTGGTCATATCCTGCAACACGGAGTGATTTTGGAGCGGGCAACCCTTACCTTTAATGGTATTGGACATATTATCAAGGGGGCTAAGGGGGCAGATGCCCAGCAGGAGAGTCGGGTGCTGATGCTATCTGACCAGGCTCGTTCGGATGCTAACCCCATCTTGCTCATCGATGAAAATGAGGTGACAGCAGGGCATGCGGCCTCCATTGGTCAGGTTGACCCAGAGGACATGTATTATCTGATGAGTCGAGGGATTGACCAGGCGACAGCAGAAAAACTGGTTATTCGAGGTTTCTTGGGAGCGGTGATTACAGAAATCCCTGTCAAGGAAGTTCGAGAAGAGATGATTACTGTTATTGATCAAAAATTGGACAAGCGCTAATGGAAGCAAGGATTAGACAAGATTTCCCCATCCTAGATAGTCAGATTAAGGGAGAGCCCTTGATTTATCTGGATAATGCAGCAACCAGTCAGAAGCCTGTAAGGGTCATTCAAGCCATAACCGACTATTATCAAAGGCGCAATGCTAATGTGCATCGAGGGGTTCATACCTTGGCTGAGCAAGCGACCCGTCAATATGAAGCGGCTCGGGACAAGGTGGCTGCGTTTATTGGTGCCCAAAGAGAGGAAGTTATCTTTACTCGTGGCACGACGGAAGGGCTCAATCTCATTGCAGCCTGGGCAGGAAGGGTCTTGCAGGCAGGGGATGAAGTCTTGATTACTGTCATGGAACACCATGCTAATTTGATTCCCTGGCAAGAGGTTTGTCGCCAGACAGGTGCTAAGTTGGTTTATGCATATCTCAAGGATGGTCGTTTGGATTTGGTTGATTTTCGGGCCAAACTCAATTCTCGAACCAAATTTGTTAGTCTGGCCCATGTGTCCAATGTCCTGGGTTGTATCAATCCAGTAGAGGAGCTAGCGAGCTGGGCTCACCAAGTAGGGGCTTATGTGGTTGTAGATGCTGCCCAATCAGTGGGGCATTTACCGGTGCAGGTTGCCAGCCTTGATTGTGACTTTCTCGTTTTTTCCGGTCACAAGATGTACGGGCCAACAGGAGTCGGCGTCCTTTATGGGAAAAAGGAAATTTTAACCAAGTTTCCCCCTCTGGTCTTTGGTGGCGAGATGATTGCCAGTGTTAGTGAACAAGAAGCAAGCTGGGCTGATTTGCCTTATAAGTTTGAAGCAGGCACTCCCCCCATTGCTGAAGCTATTGGTTTGGGGGCGGCCATTGATTATTTGGCAGACCTGGACATGGCTAGGGTTGAAGCGCATGAAAGAGAGTTGGGAGCATATCTCTTGGCTGCCTTGAAGCAGATTGAGGGCTTGACCCTCTACGGTCCGACTGAGTTCCAGCAACGCGTGGGGGTCTTTAGTTTTAATTTAGCTGGCCTGCACCCTCATGATGTAGCGACTGCCCTTGATTACCAAGGCATTGCCGTGCGGGCGGGGCATCACTGTGCCCAACCCCTCTTGACCTATCTGGGACAAGGGTCAGCTTTGCGGGTTAGTTTAGCCCTCTATAATACCAAGGAAGATTGTCAGGCCCTGATTAAGGCCTTAGAAGAAACAAAGGAGTTTTTCCATGGCTTGGGATAAATTAAGGCAACTGTATATGGAAGTTATCACGGATCATGCCAGGGCCCCTCATCATTATGGGGAGTTGGCTGGGCTCACTCCCAAAACGCTCCATAATCCGACCTGTGGCGATGTCATCCATCTCTTTGTGAAAGTGGTTGATGACCACGTGGCTGAGATTGCCTTTCAAGGACAGGGGTGTAATATTTCCACAGCGTCAGCCAGCATGATGACGGATGTGGTTGTGGGAAAAAGGATTAGAGAGGTCAAGGAATTAGCAGCCGCCTTTTCCCAACTGTTACAAGGACAAACACATGAGGGCCAAAAAGCCCTTGGTGATGCCCAAATATTGGCAGGGGTGGCCCAATTTCCACAGCGAATCAAGTGTGCCAGCCTTGCCTGGCAGGCCTTGAGCCAAATCCTAGCGAATGAAAAAGGAGAAGAAAATGTCTGAAACAAATGAAAGAGTAGAACCAAAGCCCATTGATCTGGGTGAGTACAAGTTTGGTTTTCACGATGATGTGGAGCCGATTTACTCAACTGGCAAGGGCTTGAATGAGGCAGTTGTCCGCCAAATGTCGGCAGAGAAAAATGAGCCAGATTGGATGTTGGATTTTCGTTTGAAATCCCTGGCAGCTTTTGAGAAAATGCCCATGCAGGATTGGGGTCCCGACTTGTCGGATATTGATTTTGATGATATTATCTATTATCAAAAACCATCGGATAAGCCAGCCCGTTCTTGGGATGATGTGCCTGAAAAAATCAAGGAAACGTTTGAACGGATTGGTATCCCAGAAGCAGAGCGGGCCTATTTGGCGGGGGCTGCTGCCCAGTATGAGTCAGAAGTGGTTTACCACAACATGAAAGAAGAATTTGAAAAATTGGGTATTGTCTTTACGGACACTGACACCGCCTTGCGGGAGTATCCTGACTTGTTCAAGCAATATTTTGCCAAGTTAGTGCCACCAACGGACAACAAGTTGGCCGCCCTTAATTCAGCAGTTTGGTCAGGTGGTACCTTCATTTATGTCCCTAAAGGGGTGAAAGTAGATGTGCCCTTGCAGACCTACTTCCGAATCAATAATCAAAACACGGGTCAATTTGAGCGGACCTTGATTATTGTGGATGAGGGAGCCAGTGTTCATTATGTCGAAGGTTGTACGGCACCGACCTATTCAACCAATAGCTTGCACGCGGCCATTGTGGAAATCTTCGCCCTTGATGGGGCCTATGTTCGCTATACTACTATTCAAAACTGGTCGGATAATGTGTATAATTTGGTCACCAAGCGGGCTAGAGCGACTAAACATGCGACTGTTGAGTGGATTGATGGCAACTTGGGAGCAAAAACAACCATGAAGTATCCTTCTGTTTATCTGGATGGTGAGGGAGCTAGGGGGACCATGTTATCCATTGCCTTTGCCAATACAGGTCAAAAGCAGGATACGGGTGCTAAGATGATCCATAATGCACCGCACACCAGCTCGTCTATTGTGTCCAAGTCCATTGCCAAGGGCGGTGGTGAGGTCAACTACCGTGGTCAGGTCACCTTTGCTAAAAATTCTAAAAAATCGGTCAGCCACATTGAGTGTGATACCATCATCATGGATGACCAGTCCAAATCAGACACCATCCCTTTCAATGAAATCCATAATTCACAAGTGGCCTTGGAACATGAAGCCAAGGTGTCTAAGATTTCGGAAGAGCAACTTTACTACCTCATGAGCCGGGGTTTGTCAGAAAGTGAAGCAACCGAAATGATTGTCATGGGCTTTGTCGAACCCTTTACCAAAGAATTGCCGATGGAATATGCCGTTGAACTCAATCGTCTTATCAGCTATGAAATGGAAGGCTCAGTTGGTTAGAGAGACTGCAAACAAGCAAGCACAGGCTTGCTTGTTGCTAATCTCTCTCCAACTGAGTGAATAAATAAAACCTTTGCGGTAGCAAAGGTCACAAAGTTGGTCAGATTCTCAATCAGGCAAGTTATAGCTTTCCTATCACCAAAAAATCTCCAACCGAGTAGATGAATGGAGGCTCTGCGATAGCAGGGGTATCAACGTTGGTTAGGAAGTTTGCAAAAGAGCAAGTCTAGGCTTGTTCTGTGCTAGTTTATCTCCAACTGAGTTAAATAGATACAAGCTTTGCAAGTGATGAGGCTAAAGAATCAAACCTACCAAGATTAGTAGTGAGGACATCTTCGACGGGAGAGACGACTCACTACTTTTTGTTTATGACAAAACATGGGGATATTCTATCAGGTAGTAGCTGATTTTTAAGGAATGCTATATCAGCACCTTGACCATCGTAGGTATTATTGTCGATAAAATAAAAGAGAAAAACACATGTTTTTAATTGATTTAATATTCAAAAAATGATACAATAAAATTGAAAATAAAGGTAGTACAACTATGTGATAGAAAGGAAAAAAACGGATACGATAATTTACATATGGGCTACGATATTTTTGATTGCTTTTTACTTGATGAGTTGTTTTTCTGTACCATAAAGAAAGTGTGATTAACATGGCAAAAGTATTAAAAAAATCGTTATCTAAAGTATTGTTCCTGCTTGCTGTACTTGGTTCAATTGGAGCTGCCTATACTCAAAAAGTATATGCTAATTATTATAGCCCTTGGGTTGTGATATCAGTTAGTGGTGTTAAACAAAGACGAATCATTTATAACGGCACAAAACCCTTAATTCAACTGTATCAAAATATTAATTATCGAAGAACATTCACTGACAGAGCTGGGAGAAGGACCTATCAGTATAAAACCGAAATTAGAAATATCGGTCTAAAATCTCCTTATGCCCCTTAATGTGACATGAAAAGATTGAAGAAGGCTCCTTTTTGGATAACTTTCTTCAATCTTTTTTAGATAATAAAGAAAAAACTCTTAAAGATACTGATACCGTATGTTTAAGAGTTTTCATGATGTGGATACTGGCCCTATTTTTTATAGGTTTTCATTGACATAGATAACGAAGTGGTTCCACCAGACCTTGAGGAAGAAGCTACGTTTGACTTGGGTGCCAGCCAAGAGTTCAACCTGAGGGAGGTCGCCTAGATAGCCTGAACCAACTAAATCCTTATCATTAAATTGAGCAGTACCGACCAGCTCGTCTTGTTTGACCGGAGCGGTCAGCTGGTCATTGGTTTTAATGGTGATGTCATTGCTAATCTTGTTAGATTTCTTCTGGACAACATTGAAATCCTTTTGGGCAACAGCGGAAACGGTTTTTTGTTTGCCATCAAGAACGGGTGCACTACTTTTTCGGAAGGGTTGGCCTGCTTCAATGACCGTTGTCATTTCGTAATTATTACGCACATAATCGAGTAGGTTGGTGGTCGCAATAAAGCGGGCAAATGGATTGTCTTCAGCCTTATCAGCGTCTAAAATGACCGAAATAATACGCATCCCATTTTCGGTAGAGGTTCCGACAAAAGAAGCTCCGGCAAAATCAGTTGTTCCCGTCTTGAGCCCATCAACTCCTTCGCGGTAGTAGGTTTGATTTTCTAGCATATAATTGTAGGTATTCATGGGAGTACCGTCAAAATCGGCGACAGTTTTGCTAGTAATGGTTAGCACATCAGGGTAGTCTTGGATTAACTGGCGGGCAATAATGGCGACATCTTTGGCAGACATCATATTTTCATCGTTGCGACCTGAGTCAGGGTAGATATTATTTCCCAGTAGATTGTTATTAAGACCG
The DNA here is from genome assembly GCF_007859195.1 of Streptococcus cuniculipharyngis. Classification (GTDB taxonomy): domain Bacteria; phylum Bacillota; class Bacilli; order Lactobacillales; family Streptococcaceae; genus Streptococcus; species Streptococcus cuniculipharyngis. The sequence goes on along the minus strand of NZ_VOHL01000004.1, from coordinate 82,468 downwards.
GACGCATTGACCAGTTTGGCATCAGTGATGCCCCACTCTTTTAGTTGCTTGGTCATCATGTCAACAAAGCGAGGTTCACTGCCGGCAATTTTCTCGGCTAGCGCGATGGCAGCACTGTTGGCACTGGCAATCATACTGGCTTCTAAAAGTTGGCGAACAGTATATTGACGCTTTTCAAGGGGGACATTGCTGGCCAGGCTTTCTACCGTCAGTTGGTAGGGGTAGTCGGAGATGTTCACGGGGTCGTCCCATTTCAGTCGACCAGCATTGACTTCCTTATAAACCATATAAGCAGTTAAGATTTTGGTAATGGAGGCTATTCCTGCCACCTTATCGGCATTTTTCTCATAGAGAATTTTGCCTGTACTAGCTTCAACGGCGATGGCATATTTGGCAGGGACATCAAAATCATTTGCCGCGACTTCCTGTCCTGATAGTAGGCTAAGGACAAGGAGGACTACACTGATTATCTTTTTCATGTCAAGCTTTTCCTTTATTAGTCTCAGTATCATATTTTAAAATTATATCATAAAAAGGCTACTATGGCTTGATTTGATGACTGCTGAAAGCTTGTTAAAAATATAATTTTCTAAAAATTATTGAGAAAACTCCCCATTTAAGAAAACTTTATGGTATAATATAAAACAAAATAATTAGAAATACGAGGTGTCGCTTATGGTGAATAAGAAAAAATTATTCCTTACGGCAGGTGTCGCTCTCTTGTCCACGTCTGTTTTAGTAGCGTGTGGTAAGAGTGAGAAATCTGCGTCAAACCAGTCAGTCTATAGCTATATCTATGCTGCAGATCCGGATTCGTTGGATTACATCAATACTCAGCGTGCTTCAACTGGGGACATCATCACTCAAGGTGTTGATGGCTTGTTTGAGAACGATAAGTATGGAAACGTTGTCGGCTCCCTTGCCAAGGATTGGAAGGTCTCAGCTGATGGCTTGACTTATACTTATACCCTTCGTGATGATGCTAAATGGTATACATCTGAAGGTGAAGAGTATGCAGATGTGACTGCACAAGACTTTGTAACTGGTTTGAAACATGCGGCAGACTCACAATCAGACGCCCTTTATGTTGTTCAAAACTCTATTAAGGGCTTGCAAGACTATGTTGATGGTAAGACTAAAGACTTCTCAACAGTTGGCGTTAAGGCCTTGGATGACAAGACTGTCCAATACACCTTGAATCAACCGGAATCTTACTGGAATTCTAAGTTGACCTACAGTGTCTTGTTCCCAGTTAATGAAGAATTCTTGAAATCTCAAGGTAAAGATTTTGGTAAGGTTGACCCATCAAGTATCCTTTACAATGGTCCATTTATCTTGAAATCATTGACAGCTAAATCATCTGTTGTCTTTGAAAAAAATCCAAACTACTTTGACGCAGACAAGGTTAAATTGGATGGCATCAAGTTGACTTATTATGATGGTTCTGACTCAGATAGCCTTTATAAAAACTTTGCTGACGGTGTTTATAGCTTTGCACGTCTCTTCCCTAATAAACCAAGTTATAAGGAAGCCCTTAAAAACTATGGTGATAACATTGTTTATGGCTTGCAAGATGCAACGACTTATTTTGGACGCTTTAACCTAGATCGTTCAGCTTACAAGTTCACTGCTAAGACAAGTGATAAGCAAAAAGAAGATACTAAGGCTGCAATCTTGAACAAAGATTTCCGTCAAGCCATCAACTTTGCCCTAGATCGTACAGCCTATAGCTCTCAGTTAGCTGGTGAAGATGCGGCAACTAAATCACTTCGTAACATGTTAGTGCCACCAACCTTTGTTACAAGTGGTGAAAAGACTTTTGGTGACTTGGTTAAGGAACAATTGGCAAGCTTTGGTGAAGAGTGGTCAGATGTTAACCTAGAAGACGCACAAGATGGTATGTACAATGTCGAAAAAGCTAAGGCAGAATTTGCCAAAGCTAAAGAAGCACTTCAAGCTCAAGGTGTAGAATTCCCAATCCGTTTGGATGCACCAGTTGACCAATCAAGTGAAGTGGCTGTTCAACAAGCTAGCTCAATCAAACAGTCAATTGAAGCGGCTCTTGGTTCAGAAAACGTTGTTGTTGATGTCATCAAGGAATCAACAGATGATTATGACAACACGACTTACTTTGCTGAATCAGCAGCTCAACATGATTATGACCTATACTTGACAGGTGGATGGGGACCAGACTACCAAGACCCATCAACTTACCTAGAGGTCTTTGATCTTGAGCAAGGTGGTTTGTTGCAAACAATTGGTCTTGATCCAAAATCAACTTCACCAGCTGTTGCAGCGGCAGGCTTGGATGAGTACACTAAACTCTTGAACGAAGCGAATGCTAACAAGACAGACTTAGCTGCACGCTATGCGGCTTATGCTAAAGTACAGGCTTGGTTGACAGACAGTGGTTTGACTATTCCGTTGGTATCTCGTGGAGGTCTAGCATCTCTAACTAAACTTGTGCCAAACACAAACTCTTATGGTGCGGTTGGTGTCAAAGGAGATAGCTACTACAAATACCTAGAGCTACAAGACGAGCCAGTTAAAACAGCTGACCGTGATAAAGCAATTGAAGCGTGGAAGGCAGAGAAAGCTAAATCTAACGCAGAATATGAAGCTAGTCTAGCTAGCCACGTTGAAAAATAAAAAATTTAAAAGGGAGTGGAAAGAGTAAAATCCCACTCTCTTTTAAATATTGAGGACAGCTATGAAAAAATATATTATTGAAAGATTATTACGCTCACTGATATCAATTTTCCTAGTGACCACATTAACGTATGGTATCGTCTTTTCTTTAGTTCCGCGAAAGTTGATTTTCAAACAGGATACCAACTATAACAAGTTGGCAAAGACCCCTGATATGAAAACGAATTATGAAAATACGGTGTTTGAACGGATGGGTTACTTGGAGTACTACACCAGCAAGGAACTACAAAGCAAGGCATCGACCCTTGATCAGTCCGTAACGACCGAGGCTAATGCCAAAAATGAGAAAATCTACAGTGATTACATCAAGTCATTAGGCCGTGGTTGGAAGTTGCAACGGTTCAGCGAAAGCAAGGAATTCTATGCCACTCGTGAGATTCCGCTCTATGAACGGGTTTGGAATTTTTACAAAAATTTGGTAGAAATCGATCACCCATGGCGAATTCAGGACAAGACCAATCCCAACTTGGCACGTTATATTCGTCTAGAAAAAGACAAGTCTATTGGTTGGGCCTTGGTTGGTTCAGGAACCAAGCACAAGTACCTCATGTATGTTAATGGGCAATTCCCTTACCTTCATCAGAACTTTGTGACCCTAAATCTGGGAACTTCTTACCCTACTTTTGCTAATATCCCTGTTTTACAGGTTATTACTCAGGGACAAGGTCGTTCGCAATCAGAGCAGATTACCTTCCCAACAGGGGTAACCAAGACATCATCCGCTAATATTTATACGAGAACCTATAAGTCACCAAGTCAGTCAGACAGTCGTGACAAGGCCAATTACGGGGATGATCCTTATACCAATACGCAAAGCAATTATTCTGATCCATCAATGATTGCCAATTCCTTTAAGATTGGTTTGGCTGGTGTGGTCATTGCTTACTTGCTAGGCTTGCCGCTAGGAATGTTCATGTCTCGTTTCAAGGGAACTTGGTTTGATTCCCTCTCAACAGGGGCGATGACCTTTATGATGGCTCTTCCAAGTGTGGCAGTGATTTATATTGTTCGTCATGCGGGGGCTAATCTCTTTGACCTGCCAAACTCTTTCCCTATTCTAGGGGCGTCAGATGTTCGCTCTTATGTCCTACCAGCCTTTATTTTGGGGATTCTAGGGGTGCCAGGTACCGCTTTGTGGTTTAGACGTTATTTGGTTGACCAACAAGGCAGCGACTATGTTCGTTTTGCTCGGGCTAAGGGCTTGTCTGAGTCAGAAATTGCCAAGAAACACTTGTTTAAAAATGCCATGGTACCCGTGGTATCGGGTATCCCAGGCTCAATTATTTTGGCCATTGGTGGGGCGACCTTGACTGAAACAGTGTTTGCTTTCCCAGGAATGGGTAAAATGTTGATTGACGCAGTTCGCTCGGCCAACAACTCAATGATTATCGGTCTGGTCTTCATCTTTACCACCTTGTCAATCATCTCTCTGCTTTTAGGAGATATCTTGATGACCATTATTGACCCACGGATTAAACTAAGCAGTAAAGGAGGAAAATAATGGCTACTATTGATAAACGTAAATTTGAATTTGTTGCCTTAGATAGCTATGCCTCAGAAGCCATTGACGCGCCAGCCTATTCTTACTGGAGGTCTGTTTTCCGCCAATTCTTTTCTAAAAAGTCAACCTTGGTGATGTTGTCTTTATTGGTGGGAATCTTACTGATGAGTTTCATCTATCCTCTTTTTGCCAATTACGATTTTGAAGATGTCAGCAATATCAATGACTTTTCAAAGCGTTATATTTGGCCAAATGGTCAGTACTGGTTTGGTACAGATGAAAAAGGCCAATCTCTCTTTGACGGTGTCTGGTACGGTGCTCGCAACTCTATTGTTATCTCGGTGATTGCCACAGTGATTAACACTGTTATTGGTGTTGCCTTGGGTGGTATTTGGGGTGTGTCAAAACGTTTGGATAAAATCCTGATTGAGGTTTATAATGTTGTGTCAAACATTCCTGAAATGTTAATCATCATTGTTATGACTTACTCTTTGGGGGCTGGTTTCTGGAACTTGATTCTAGCCTTCTGCTTGACCGGCTGGTTGGGAATTGCTTATGCGATTCGTGTTCAGGTCTTGCGGTATCGGGATTTGGAGTATAACTTGGCCAGTCAAACCCTAGGAACCCCAGTTTGGAAAATTGTGACCAAGAATTTGCTTCCTCAATTGGTGTCAGTGATTGTGACCATGGTGTCAGCCATGTTGCCAAGTTACATCTCTTATGAAGCTTTCTTGTCCTTCTTTGGTTTGGGGCTACCAGTTACTGAGCCGAGCTTGGGCCGCTTGATTTCAAATTATTCAACAGACTTGTTGAGTAATGGTTATTTGTTCTGGATTCCATTGACCGTTTTGATTTTGGTATCCTTGCCACTTTATATCGTTGGTCAAAACTTGGCGGACGCCAGCGATCCACGTTCACATAGATAGGAGATTAGTATGACAGACAAAAGTGTAATATTAAGTGCCAAAGATGTGGTGGTGGAATTTGCAGTGCGTGACCGTATCCTAACAGCCATTCGTGGGATTTCACTGGATCTCTATGAGGGTGAAGTGTTGGCCTTAGTTGGTGAGTCAGGCTCAGGGAAATCAGTTTTAACCAAGGTCTTTACGGGAATGTTGGAAAGTAATGGCCGTGTGGCTCAGGGAAGTGTGCTCTATCGAGGTCAGGAGTTAACGCAACTGAAGACCCATAAGGAATGGGAAAGCATTCGTGGGAAAAAGATTGCAACCATCTTCCAAGACCCGATGACCAGTTTGGATCCGATTAAGAGTATCGGTAGTCAAATCACAGAAGTTATCACCAAACATCAAGGCAAGAGCAAAGAAGAAGCTAAACAGATGGCGATTGACTACATGAAGAAAGTCGGTATTCCTGAAGCGGATAAGCGTTTTGATGACTATCCATTCCAATACTCAGGGGGGATGCGCCAACGGATTGTTATTGCCATTGCTCTGGCATGTAAGCCAGACATCTTGGTCTGTGACGAGCCGACCACTGCCCTTGACGTGACGATTCAGGCGCAAATTATTGCCCTACTCAAATCGATTCAGGAAGAATACCGATTTACAACTATCTTTATTACCCATGACTTGGGGGTAGTGGCAAGTATTGCGGATAAGGTAGCTGTCATGTATGCGGGAGATATTGTGGAATATGGTACAGTTGAGGAACTGTTTTATGACCCACGTCACCCTTATACCTGGAGCTTGTTGTCTAGTTTGCCTCAATTAGCAGATGATAAAGGGGTTCTCTTCTCTATTCCAGGAACGCCACCGTCACTGTATAAGGAGATTAAGGGAGATGCCTTTGCTCCACGTTCTCAATATGCCATGGCCATTGACTTTGAAGAAGCAGTTCCACGCTTTGACATCAGTGAGACTCATTGGGCTAAGACCTGGCTCTTGCATCCTGATGCTCCTAAGGTTGATAAGCCTGCGGTGATACAAAATCTACATGAGAAGATTTCACAAAAACATCAAGGAGGCCTAAGGAAATGACTGAAAAATTAGTTGAGATTAAAGACTTAGAGATTTCCTTCGGCGAAGGAAAAAAGAAGTTTGTTGCCGTTAAGAATGCTAATTTCTTCATCAATAAGGGAGAGACCTTTTCACTAGTTGGTGAGTCAGGTTCAGGAAAGACAACGATTGGTCGGGCTATTATTGGTTTGAATGACACGAGTTCAGGTCAAATCGTTTATGACGGCAAGGTCATCAATGGTAAGAAAACCTCAGCTGAGCAACAAGACTTGATTCGTAAGATTCAAATGATTTTCCAAGACCCTGCGGCTAGTTTGAATGAGCGGGCGACAGTTGACTATATCATCTCAGAAGGACTCTACAATTTCAATCTGTTCAAGAATGATGCTGAACGCCAAGAAAAGGTTAGTGAGATGATGACTCAGGTTGGTCTTTTGAAAGAGCATTTGAGTCGTTACCCGCATGAGTTTTCTGGTGGACAACGTCAACGGATTGGGATTGCGCGTGCCTTGGTCATGGAACCAGAATTCATCATTGCTGATGAACCCATTTCAGCTCTTGATGTCTCTGTTCGGGCTCAGGTGCTTAATCTCTTGAAAAAATTCCAAGAAGAAAAGGGATTGACCTATCTCTTTATTGCCCATGATTTGTCAGTGGTTCGCTTTGTTTCTGACCGTATTGCTGTGATTTACAAGGGGGTTATTGTTGAGGTGGCGGAGACTGAGGAACTTTTCCAAAATCCAATCCATCCTTATACAAAATCTCTGTTATCAGCGGTTCCTATCCCAGATCCTATTTTGGAGCGGAAAAAGGAATTGATTGTCTATGATCCAGAACAACATGATTACAGGACGGATAAGCCAGAAATGGTTGAAATCAAACCGGGGCATTTTGTTTGGGGAAATAAACAAGAAATGGCCGCTTATCGGGAGAATTTATAGATAGAAAAGTGCCTTCGGGCCCTTTTCTTTTATTGTTAAGAAAGATAAAGACCTTCCATTTTTTCTGGAAGGTCTTTTTTGAAGGTGATTAGGGCACTAGTGGACTATAAAGGTAGGCCTTAATCAATTTTTCGGTGGCCTCAATCGAGTCCAGATGCGTTCGCTCATAGGCATGGCTGGATTCAATGCCAGCTCCGAGCAGGGCATGCTTGACTTCAGCCCCAGCAGCCATGGCAGCCGACGCGTCACTCCCGTAGTGGGGGTAAATGTCTAACTGGTAGGGAATTTGCTGGCTTTCTGCCAGTTGGACCAAATGTTGGCGGAAGCCAAAGTGGTAGGGACCAGTGGCGTCCTTGACACAGATAGAAACAGTGTATTCGTCAGTGGCCTGGTCGTCACCGATGGCTCCCATATCTACAGCCAAGTATTCAATGACTTCTGGCGGTAGGCTAGAGTTGGCACCGTGCCCAACTTCTTCAAAACTTGAAAAGTAGAAATGGGTGGTATAGGGTAGCGGTGTTTGCTCTTTCTGATAGGTTTTAAGTAGGTTGAGGAGAATGGCCGCTGACACCTTGTCATCCAAGTGGCGAGATTTGACAAAACCACTAGGTGTGACTTGAGTTCGAGGGTCAAAGGAGATGAAATCACCGACATTGATCCCAAGTGCTCGAGTTTCCTCAGCATTACGGACTTTTTCGTCCAGGCGGACTTCCATATTGTCCTGCTGACGCTCCAATTTACCAGAATCAGCATAGACGTGGACACTGGTTTGATGGAGGAGGATAGTGCCCGTGACTTGTTTGCCATTTTTAGCTAGGTGAACGGTACAATTTTCCCCTTCAATGGCATTGTAGTTGAAGCCACCAATGAGGTCAATTTTGAGGCGACCGTCTGAGTTGATGGCTCTAACCATGGCACCTAGTGTATCTAAATGAGCGGTTAGGAGCCGATGTTGGCGATCATTTTGTCCCTTGATGGTGACCAAGACACCGTCTTTGGGTGTTCGTTGTGGTTGGTAGCCGAGTTTCTCCAATTCGCCAACCACATAATCCATGATAGCTTTAGTGTAGCCGGTGGGAGAAGGAATATTGGTTAAGGTGGTTAAATAATCAAGTGTTGTCATTCGATTCCTTTCTTTTTGTAGCCCAATTTAGCAGCTAGTCCAAGTAAGCCCAAGCCCATGATATTCAGGAAGGCGGTAGCACTAGAACCTGTGTTTGGTAGGCTGGCGTGTTTTTCAACACGAGAGAGTCGACTTGGGGCAGCTTCTTTTGTTGATTTAGCAGCAGCTGTGCTTAGGCTTAGGGCTTGAACAGTTGCAGTCTGCTTTGGAGAGTTGGCCTTGTTAGTTGCTGGTTTAGTAGTGTTTTGGGCCTGTTCTTTATTCTCTTCCTGAGGTTGCTCGTCAGCTTTAGCTTGGTTTTCTGTTGGCTGCTTGTCAGTCTGATTAGTGCTTGATGTTTCTTGACCTTCCTTGCTAGGAGTTTGGTCAACGTCCTCTTCTGGTGTTTGCTCTGTTGTCTTGTCTTCTTCAACCTGTGGCTCAAGGTAGTTGAAGCGGAAGGTTCCAAAGCCTTCAAGGGCATTTGGCTCAAGGTAGCTGATGTCTTGCCCATCGGCTAGCAATGATTTGGCATAATCAGCGGTTCTAAAGCGTAAATCAAGCCCCTTGACGGTATCGGCAAAACGCCAGTTGTTGTCTGCTGTTGGGTTGATGGTCTTTTCTGAAATGATGTAATTGATGATGGCTTGGCGATTTTCCAAGTTGAGCAAGCGGTTGAGGCTAGCATTTTTAACGCCTGGGAAGGTGCCATTAGCACGGTAGTTGTTGGTAACAACGATAAATTCTTGCTTGTCATCAATCAGCTGGCCTTGGTAACGTAAATTTTTCACTCGGTTAGCTGTTTCATTGACGAGATTACCATTGTGATCGTATTTATTTGGCTGTGTGATGTCGTATTCGTAGGTTACTCCGTCAATGACATCAAAGTTGTAGGTACGGAAAGTGGTGTTGACCAATTCTTGTGGCTCTGCCTTGCTTGGGTCAACTTGGTTAAATTGTCCAGCAGCCATTTCCAACCATTCACGTAAATCAGCTCCTGTTACCTTGAGGATAGCAGTGACATTATCATAAACGTAGAGATCAGCTACGTTTTTAATGGCAAGTGGACCGGCTGGAATGTCGGTGTAGGCAGTTGGGTCATTACGAGCCCCAGCCTTAAATGGTGCCGCTGCTGAGAGGAGAGGTAGTTGTCCTTCAGCTGTGCCAGCTAGTTCATTTTTCACATACCAAAGTTGTGCATTGTTAACGATTTGGACAGATGGGTCATCTTTAACGAGGGCGAAATAGCTGGTAATTGGTGCCGTTGTCGTACCGACTTGTTGGCGGACATAGGCCACGGTTTGTTCGTGGGTTGTTTTGGCCAGTTCAATGATTTTTTCGTCAACGGCTTCTGATTTGGTGTCAATTTTCCGCAGGCTACCACTACTTTTATCCTTGTTGACCTGCCATTTGCCATCGGTATAGGTGACGTTAAGGTCAATGACCCCGAGACGGTCGCCATATTTACCAGCCATGACGACAGGGGTTCCGTTGATGGTTCCTTTGTTGACGTCAACATTGGCGTATTTTTCATAGAAGGCAGATGGAAATTCAGCATGGGAGTGGCCAGTGACAAGGGCATCAACGCCTTCAAGGCTGGCTAATTGATAGCTGACATTTTCTTCGCCAACTGTGTAGGTTTCATCGCCGATACCAGAGTGGGCAACAACAAGTACCAAGTCAGCCCCAGCTGCTCGTATGGTTGGAATCAATTCTTTAACAGCTTGGACAGCATCACGGACAGTAACCTTGCCTTCAAGGTTGGCCTTGTCCCAGTTCATGATTTGTGGTGGAACGATACCAGTAATGCCGACCTTGAGAGCGACTTTGTTATTGTCAACATCGGTAAAGGTCTTGGTCACAATGTCATAGGTCTTGAAAAGGGGTTGATTGGTCTTGGCATCAATGACATTGGCATTGAGCAGGGGAACATTAGACCCTTTGACAACAGTTTGCAGGAAGTCAAGACCGTAGTTGAACTCATGGTTACCAATATTAGCAGCATCATAGTTAAGGGTTTCCATAGCAGCGTACATGGGGTGGTTTTCCCCTTCCTTAACGGGATTGACGGTTGCCTTGTAAGTCCCTAGTGGTGTTCCTTGGATGGTGTCACCACTGTCAACGAGGACGGTATTACTGTTTTCTTGTCGGGCTTGGTCAATAAGGACGGCCGTTTTAGCCAAGCCAATATTTTGGGATGGCTTATCTTGATAGTAGTCATAGTTGACGAGGTTGGTGTGGAGGTCAGTTGTCGAGAGAATTCGAACATTGACATTTTGCCCCTCAACTGGGGTTAGATCCTCTGTTGCTTGGTCTGTATTGAGGGCAACAGGAACTGCTTCAGGCTCTGAAGTCTCAGCTGGTGTTGGGGTTTGAGTGGCTTCTTGGTTATCAGTTTGGCTTGTTGGTAGGACTTGCTCTGTGACACTAGGGTTAGAAGCTTGTACTTGGGTAGACGTGTCTAGGGCAGTGGTTTGCGGACTGGTTTCTAGGTTGGCTTCTTCGGCTTGTACGAGCTGGGTCGTGCCCACAGCTGCGGCGACAAGAGAGAGTAAGAGAGCACTCTTAGAAAGGTAGTGTTTCGACATATAAAGTCCTCCTTAAAAAATTCTTAACACCTTTATTGTAATCTTAAATTGAAATTTTTTCAACGATTTATCGGTAAGCGATTACGAAAAGAATAATTTTTTAACCTGGGTTTAGTCAGTTCTATTTTCCTTGAAAAAGTGGTAGAATAGAAATATTATCAAAAAAACAGAGATGAAAAATGATGAGGGGCAGTTGGAGGAAGACATGGTTAAAGAGAAAAATTTGACAGGACAAGAGGTGGTTGACTTAACAGCGGCCTATCTCAGTCCAGGGGATGTGGCTTTTGTCGAAAAAGCCATGAACTATGCAGTAGCGGCCCATACTGGCCAGTTTCGTAAATCAGGGGAACCCTATATTATCCACCCCATTCAGGTGGCAGGTATTTTAGCCAACCTACGTTTAGATGCGGTGACAGTGGCTTGTGGATTTTTGCATGATGTTGTGGAAGACACGGATATTAGCCTCGATGACTTAGCATTTGACTTTGGTCCTGATGTGCGTGTGATTATTGATGGTGTCACCAAGCTAGGTAAGGTGGAATACAAGTCCCATGAAGAGCAGTTGGCGGAAAATCATCGCAAGATGCTCATGGCCATGTCCAAGGACATTCGGGTGATTTTGGTGAAATTGGCAGACCGCCTGCATAATATGCAGACCCTGAAACATTTGCGACGGGACAAACAGGAGCGGATTTCACGGGAAACCATGGAGATTTATGCTCCCTTGGCCCACCGTTTGGGAATTAGTCGGATCAAGTGGGAACTAGAGGACATGTCTTTCCGCTACCTTAACGAAGCGGAATTCTACAAGATTTCTCACATGATGAAGGAAAAACGTCGGGAGCGTGAGGCCTTGGTTGATGAAATTGTTGGCCGGATTCAATCCTACACCAATGAACAGGGCCTCTATGGTGACATTTATGGTCGACCTAAGCATATTTATTCCATCTATCGTAAGATGCGGGATAAGAAAAAACGCTTTGACCAAATTTATGATTTGATTGCCATTCGTTGTATCATGGAAACGGCCAGTGATGTCTATGCCATGGTGGGTTACATTCATGAGCTTTGGCGTCCCATGCCAGGCCGGTTTAAGGACTATATTGCGGTGCCCAAGGCGAATGGTTACCAATCCATTCACACCACGGTCTATGGGCCAAAGGGGCCGATTGAGATTCAGATTCGCACCAAGGAAATGCACCAAGTGGCAGAGTATGGGGTGGCAGCTCATTGGGCTTACAAGAAAGGGGTGACTGGCAAGGTCAACCAGGCTGAACAGGCAGCTGGCATGAATTGGATTAAAGAATTGGTTGAGTTGCAGGATGATTCTAGCGGTAATGCGCGTGAATTCGTTGATTCGGTCAAGGAAGATATCTTTACTGAGCGGATTTATGTTTTTACGCCAAGCGGAGCCGTGCAAGAATTGCCCAAGGATTCTGGCCCCATTGACTTTGCCTATGCCATCCACACCCAGGTGGGGGAAAAGGCGACAGGAGCCAAGGTTAATGGCCGTATGGTGCCTTTAACAGCCAAGCTCAAAACAGGTGATGTGGTTGAGATTATCACCAATAGTAATTCTTTTGGTCCTAGCCGTGATTGGATTAAGATTGTCAAGACCAATAAGGCCCGTAATAAAATTCGTCAGTTTTTCAAGAGCCAAGACCGTGAAATGTCCATCAACAAGGGACGTGAGCTCTTGGTTGAGTGTTTCCAAGAACAGGGTTATGTGGCCAATAAGTTTTTAGATAAAAAACACATTGAAGCTATCCTGCCACGTCTGAGTGTCAAGAGCGAAGAAGCCCTCTATGCCGCCGTTGGTTTTGGTGAAATGAGTCCAATTAGTGTCTTTAACAAGTTGACTGAGGACGAGCGTCGTGAGGCTGAGCGGGCCAAGGCCAAGGCTGAGGCCGATGAATTGGTCAATGGTGGCGAAATCAAGCAGGACAACCGTGATGTGCTCAAGGTTCGCAGTGAAAATGGTGTGATTATCCAAGGGGCTAGCGGCTTATTGATGCGGATTGCCAAATGTTGTAACCCTGTGCCAGGGGACAAAATCGATGGTTACATTACCAAGGGGCGAGGCGTAGCTATCCACCGTAGCGACTGTAACAACATCAAGAGTCAGGATGGCTACAATGAACGCTTGATTGAGGTTGAATGGGATAATCAAGATGGGCACAAGGAATATGTGGCAGAGATTGATATTTATGGGCTTAATCGGAGTGGCCTGCTCAATGATGTCATTCAAATTCTTTCCAACAAGACCAAGAGCATTACCTCCATCAATGCTCAATCAACCAAGGACATGAAATTCGTCAATATTCATGTGAGCTTTAGTATTCCTAATCTGGTTACCTTAATGACCATTGTGGATAAGATTAAAATTGTGCCAGATGTTTATAGTGTTAAACGGACAAATGGGTGATTAAGATGAAGATAATTGTGCAACGTGTCTCAGGGGCAAGTGTCCAAGTGGCAGGTCAAGAGATTGCTAAGATTGGTCAGGGGCTTTTGCTCTTGGTGGGTGTTGGCCCTGATGATCATCAAGAGGATTTAGATTATGCTGTCCGTAAATTACTTAATATGCGGATTTTCTCAGACGAGGCAGGTAAGATGAACCTGTCTGTTCAGGACATTGGTGGGGAGATTTTGTCGGTTTCTCAATTTACCCTCTTTGCGGAGACTAAAAAGGGCAATCGCCCTGCCTTTACCGGGGCAGCCAATCCTGAGATGGCTAAGGCCTTTTATGAAGATTTCAATGCTCAGCTAGCCCAAAAGGTGCCTGTCAAGGCTGGTATCTTTGGTGCAGATATGCAGGTGAGCTTGACCAATGACGGTCCGGTGACCATTATCTTGGATACGAAAAACAGGTAGTCGGTGGACTAGCCTGTTTTTTTGTGGCGTTTGGCAAAATCAACGAATTTGAATTTGTCAAGTTTGTGACGGCTCTCGGTAAATTGAAATTGGCGGGTATTGCCGAGAAAGACCTTAGATTTAACAGAAACAAGATGCTTGTCTGCCCCTAAATCAAGGTGGAGTTTATCCGTGTCAGAGACTTGATCAATGGTAATTTCTTTTTGGGCATAGGCAATGTCAAGGCCAAGTTCATTTTCTAGATAGGCATAGATGGAGTCCTGGGCGATAGCCGTTGTCATCTTGGGGACAATCCTTGTATCAAGATAGTCCGTGTCCAAGACAGCAGCAACACCATCTAGTTGCCGTTGGCGGCGAACTCGCCAAATGATAGACTTGCTAGCAAAGCCCGTTTTAAGGGCTAATTTATCATCAACAATCACTTTTTCAACCGCCAAAACCTTGGTTCTTGACACCATGCCTAGCTTATCTACCAGTTCTTGGTAACTGGTCAATTCGGACACGGGAAACTGAATGTGTTGCCGTTGCACAACCTTGGTTCCCTGACCTTGCAAGCTTTCGACCATGCCGGCTTGATTGAGGAGTTTGATGGCCTTACGAATGGTGTCACGACTGGCTGAGTAGAGTTGACAAAGTTGGGCTTCCGTCGGTAGGTAGCTACCGACAGGATAGGTGTCGTTGGCGATTTTCTCTTGTAAATCTTTGAAAATAAGCTGATATTTTTTCATATTTCTGGCTTCACCTTTCATTTGTCTGGTCTTTAGCAGACAACAGGCTTATTTTAGCATAAAAATAGGGGAAATTAAAGCAGACAACTTGCAGACAAGTTTGTAACCGTGTACAATAAAACCATAACTTATTTGTACGTACATTTGTTAGTCACCTCTCAAACGAGGTGGCACGACCAAATTCATTTAGGAGTAGTCAAATGGGAAAATTTGAAAAAGAAGCAAGTGTCTTGCTTGATGCCGTTGGTGGCAAGGACAATATCTCAGCGGTTTCTCACTGTGCCACACGGATGCGTTTCGTCTTGGTTGATGAGAGCAAGGCCAATGTAGCCGCTATTGAAACTATTTCAGCGGTTAAGGGAACCTTTACTAATGCCGGTCAGTTCCAAGTCATCATCGGCAATGATGTGCCCCTCTTTTATAATGATTTTACCGCAGTATCGGGAATTGAAGGGGTGTCAAAAGAAGCAGCCAAGGCCGCTGCTAAGAGCAATCAAAATGCCATCCAGCGTGTCATGACCATGTTAGCTGAGATTTTCACCCCAATCATCCCAGCCATTATCGTGGGTGGTTTGATTCTGGGCTTCCGTAATGTCCTTGAAGGGGTTCAATGGTCAGCTCTTGGGGGTAAGACCATCGTTGATGTGTCACCATTTTGGAGCGGTGTCAATCATTTTCTTTGGTTGCCGGGCGAAGCGATTTTCCATTTCTTGCCAGTAGGTATTACTTGGTCAGTGGCTCGTAAGATGGGAACCACTCAAATCTTGGGAATTGTTCTGGGGATTTGTTTGGTGTCACCACAGTTGCTCAATGCCTATGCCGTGGCCGGCACACCAGCCAAAGAAATTGCTGAAAACTGGGTTTGGAATTTTGGTTCTTTCACCATTAACCGTATTGGCTATCAAGCTCAGGTTATCCCAGCCCTCTTGGCCGGTCTGTCTCTGTCTTACCTTGAAATTTTCTGGCGGAAACGGATTCCAGAAGTGGTATCCATGATTTTTGTACCTTTTCTTTCTCTGATTCCAGCTCTTATCTTGGCACACACGATTCTTGGGCCATTTGGTTGGGCAGTTGGTAAGGCCCTATCAACCGTGGTCCTGGCTGGCTTGACTGGTTCTTTCAAGTGGTTGTTTGGTGCAGTTTTTGGTGCCCTTTATGCGCCATTTGTTATTACCGGTTTACACCACATGACCAATGCCATTGATTCGCAGTTGATTGCGGATTCTGGTGGAACAGGTCTTTGGCCAATGATTGCCCTCTCAAATATCGCTCAAGGTTCAGCTGTTTTTGCTTACTACTGGATGAACCGTAAGAGTGAGCGGGAGGCACAAATCTCATTACCAGCGACCATTTCAGCCTATCTTGGTGTCACTGAACCAGCTCTCTTCGGGGTCAATGTCAAATACGTCTATCCATTTGTTGCCGGAATGATTGGTTCAGGCTTGGCTGGTCTTTTGTCAACCATGTTTAATGTCACAGCCAATGCCATTGGTATCGGTGGTATCCCAGGTATCCTATCTATTCAAGCCCAATACATGCTACCATTTGCAGGGATTATGTTGGTTGCTATTATTGTGCCATTTGTCTTGACCATCTTCTTCCGCAAGGCGGGTATTTTGACCAAGTCTGAAGATGCTACTGTTAAGGCTCCGCAGGTAGAGGCCATTGCTGAGGCCAAGAAAGAAGCTGCTTCTGAGAATGGTTTAGTTGACTTGTTTAGTCCAATGGCAGGAACAATCAAACCGTTGAGCCAAGCGACAGATCCTGTTTTCGCCTCTGGTGTGATGGGACAAGGGGTGCTCATGGAACCTAGTCAAGGTCAAGTCGTGGCCCCATTTGATGGAACGGTATCTGTTTTGTTCCCAACCAAACATGCGATTGGTTTGGTATCTGATGCAGGCGTTGAGGTCTTGATCCATATCGGTATGGATACCGTTAGCCTTGATGGTAAAGGCTTTGAAGCTCATGTCAAACAGGGTGACCGTGTGGCAGCCGGTGATGCCTTGATTAATTTTGATATGGCTGTGATTAAAGCAGCAGGCTTGGTGACAGAAACCCCAATCATTGTGACCAATCAGGAGCAATTCCAACCAGATGTTGTTGGTCAGCTTCCTCGCCAGGTTAAGCGAGGGGAAAGCCTCTTGACAGCTAGTCGCATTTAAGAAGATTAAGAAGGATGAAAAGGGTTGGACTGGTGGCAGTTGTTAGAGCTGTTGACTGGTTCTGCCTCTTTTCAATCATATTAGCAAGGAGAATTCTATGGTCATTGATAAGCGTCAGGTGGTTTATCAGATTTATCCCAAATCATTCAAGGATACGACAGGAAATGGTGTGGGTGACTTACAGGGGATTATTGAAAAAATTCCCTATCTAGCAGACTTGGGAGTGGATATGGTTTGGCTCAATCCTTTCTATCCTAGCCCCCAACGGGATAATGGCTATGATATTTCTGATTATCAGGCGGTTAATCCTCTCTTTGGTAGCATGGCCGACTTTGAGGAGATGATTGAGGTCGGGGAGAAACACGGGATTGCCTTTATGCTGGATATGGTGCTCAACCATTGTTCCACCGATCACGAATGGTTTCAAAAGGCTCTAGCAGGCGATACCTTTTATCAGGATTTCTTTATCCTGCGTGATGAGCCAACGGATTGGCTGTCCAAGTTTGGTGGCTCTGCTTGGTCTCCCTTTGGTAATACGGGCAAATATTACCTTCATCTCTTTGACCAGAGCCAAGCTGATCTCAACTGGCGTAACCCGCATGTGCGTCAAGAGCTATTCAAGGTGGTTAATTTCTGGAAGGACAAGGGAGTCAGAGGCTTTCGCTTTGATGTCATTAACCTGATTGGTAAGGATGACGTTTTGGTAGATTGTCCCATCAATGATGGCAAGCCAGCCTATACGGATCGTCCTATTACCCATGAGTACCTCCACATGATGAACCAAGCGACTTTTGGAGAAGAAGAAGGGTTTATGACGGTTGGGGAAATGTCGTCAACCACGATTGAGAATTGCTTGCTCTACACTGCCCCAGAGCGGGAAGAACTATCCATGGCTTTTAATTTTCACCACCTCAAAGTGGACTACCAGGATGGGCAAAAATGGACCATCAAGGCCTTTGATTTCAAGGAATTGCAAGGGCTCTTCCACCAGTGGGGGGAGGAGATGAGTCAAGGCAATGGCTGGAATGCACTTTTCTACAACAACCATGACCAGCCTCGCGCCCTTAACCGCTTTATTGATGTGGAGAATTTTCGTGAAGAGGGAGCGACCATGTTAGCGGCTTCTATCCATCTTTCCCGAGGGACGCCTTATATTTACATGGGTGAGGAGATTGGTATGCTGGATCCCGACTATGATAGCATGGCTGACTATGTGGACGTGGAGAGTCTCAATGCCTATGATATCTTGTTGGAGCAGGGCAAGTCTGCAGCAGAAGCCTTTGCTATTGTCAAGGCCAAATCACGAGACAATTCGCGGACACCAATGCAGTGGAATGCTACAGCTCATGCTGGCTTTTCAACCAACACCCCTTGGCTCAAGGTCGGCAAGACCTACCAAACCATTAATGTTGAAACAGAAAAAACAGGCAAGATTTTTCCCTTCTATCAACGTTTGATTAAGTTGAGAAAAAACCTGTCCATCATCTCCGAAGGTGACTATAAAGCAGCCTATCAAAACAGTGACCAAGTCTATGCCTTTGAACGGCAACTAGGTGATGAAAAACTCTTGGTCTTAAATAATTTCTTCGCACAAGAGGTCACGCTTGACCTGCTTCCAGATTATCGAGCTGGCCAGGTCCTGATTAGTAACTACCCTGATGTTGGTTTGGGTCAAAAGCTTACCTTGAAACCTTATCAGACCTTGGCTATTTTGAGCACAAGGAACTAGGCTGGAACTTTTGTTCCAGCCTTTTAGTTTTTTCATTTTAAGGAGGTTAGTGATTGGGCTAACATCCTAAGGGCAGAGCCAATGCCTCTGGCCTGATGATAGGTTTTTTGATAGGTCTGAGCAAAATCAAGGACACTTTTTGGCGCAGTGTAGTGATTAAGAGTCAAGTAAAGGGATATATCGTACATCAAGGAGGGCATGACTTGGCTAGCCTGTTCTGTATCAAGCCTAGTCAGGGCTACTGAAAATAATTGAGAGAGTTTTGGCTTGGCTTGTACTTTCGGGTCTGCCAAGACTTGTCTGATGTTTTCTTGTTCGGTCATCAGCTTATCCTCCTTATCAATTGTTAAGCACATTGTAACACTTTTGGAAAGCGATTTCAAGAAAAGGTTTGAGAAATAGTTTGTATTGATCTGAAGGGGAAAGCTAGTTTTCTTGGGTCACAAGTGCATTTAGGACAAAATTTTGTTAAAATAGGCTAAGATAGACCAAGGAGGTTATTATGGTACGTTTACAAGATGATTTTTACCAGGCAGTCAATGGCGACTGGGCCAAGACAGCAGTTATTCCAGACGATAAGCCGACCACTGGTGGCTTTATGGACCTGCATACAGAGATTGAAGAATTGATGTTGGCAAGGACGGATCGCTGGCTAGCGGGTGATGATTTGCCGACAGACCCGATTTTGCAGAACTTTGTCAAATTTCATGCTTTGGTTAGCGATTTTGAAGGGCGAGAAAAGGCTGGTGTTGCCCCAGCCCTCCCTCTTATTGACTCCTATCAAGGTTTATCCTCGTTTGCAGAATTTGCCAGTAAGATTGCTGACTATGAGCTGTTAGGTCAGCCAAATCTCTTTCCCTTTGGTGTGGCTCCTGACTTTATGAATGCTCAATTAAATGTTCTTTGGGCGGATGCCCCAAGTCTCATCTTGCCAGATGTGACCTATTATGCTCCTGACCATGAGCAGGGCAAGACCTTATTGGCAACCTGGCGTCAGTCTAGTGAGGCTTGGTTGAGCAAATTTGGTTTTTCTCAGGAAGATATTGCTGCTCTTTTGGACAAGATGATTGCCTTAGATGCTAAGCTAGCCAATTATGTCCTCTCAAGTGAGGAGAGTTCAGAGTATGCCAAACTCTATCACCCTTATGACTGGGCCGATTTTACCAAGTTAGCTCCTGAACTCCCCTTAGATGAGATTTTTACCCAGCTTTTGGGGCAGACTCCGGATCAGGTCATTGTGCCAGAAGAACGTTTTTGGACAGAATTTGCCAAGGAATATTATTCTGAAGCTAACTGGGAAGGTCTAAAAGCAAACTTGATTTTTCAGGCAGCAGCCTCTTGTGCCAATTATTTAACGGACGAGATTCGCGTTTTGGCAGGCGCTTATCGTCGGGCTTTGACAGGAACGCCAGAGGCAGCCAATCAGCGTAAAGCAGCCTTTTACCTGGCTTCGGGGCCTTATAACCAAGCCTTGGGCCTCTGGTATGCTAAAGAATATTTCTCACCAGCGGCTAAGGCCGATGTGGAGAGCAAGGTGGCGACCATGATTGAGGTTTATAAGCAACGCCTTAGCAAAAATGATTGGTTGAGTCAGGCGACCATTGAGCAGGCGATTGTCAAACTGAATCGCATTACCCCTCATATTGGCTATCCAGAAAAATTACCGGATACCTACCCAGAGAAGATTATTGATGATCAACTTTCTCTTTTGGAGAATGCCCGCAAGTTAGCTCAAATTTCTATCCGTCATGCCTGGAGCAAGTGGAATCAACCGGTTGACCAGAGTGAGTGGGGCATGGCAGCCCATGAGGTCAATGCCTACTATTCACCACAACAAAATAAGATTGTTTTTCCTGCAGCTATTTTACAGGCACCATTTTATTCATTGGAGCAGTCATCGTCAGCCAACTATGGCGGTATTGGAGCGGTTATTGCCCATGAAATTTCCCATGCCTTTGATACCAATGGGGCCTCTTTTGATGAATTTGGTAGCTTAAACAATTGGTGGACGGATGCTGATTACCAAGCCTTTAAGGAGCGGACAGACCGGGTGGTTGAGCAATTTGATGGTTTGGATTCTTACGGAGCCAAGGTCAATGGTAAGTTGACCGTATCAGAAAACGTAGCCGACTTGGGTGGTTTGGCGGCAGCCTTAGAAGCAGCCCAGCAGGAAGGGGAGTTTTCAGCTGAGGACTTTTTCATCAATTTTGCTCGTATTTGGCGGCTCAAGGCTCGCACAGAGTACATGCAAATGTTGGCTAGCGTTGATGTCCATGCTCCGGGTCACTTGCGAACCAATGTTCAGCTGCCAAATTTTGCAGAATTTCATGAAACTTTTGGTGTGACCGAAACAGATGGCATGTGGCGTCCAGTAGCTGATCGTGTCATGATTTGGTAATCAAGAAAAAACTAGGGTAACCTAGTTTTTTCAGTTTTCTCTGAAAATTTTTGCAAAAACGCTTTCTTTTTTGTGCAGAAAAGGGTATAATGCCTAATAATAGCAAAAAGATGAGGTCAGTGATGAAAAAAAGTTTTATTGAACAGCAAGAAGAAATTTCCTTTGTCAAGAATACCTTTACCCAGTATTTGATTGACAAGCTTAATATTGTTGAGGTGCAGGGGCCGATTTTGAGTCGGGTGGGAGATGGTATGCAGGACAACCTTTCCGGCATTGAAAACCCTGTTTCGGTCAATGTCTTGAAAATCCCAGATGCCCAGTTTGAAGTGGTTCATTCCCTAGCCAAATGGAAACGTCATACCTTGGCCCGATTTAGTTTTAACGAAGGCGAGGGCCTAGTGGTTAACATGAAGGCACTGAGACCTGATGAGGATTCGCTAGATCGGACGCATTCGGTCTATGTGGACCAATGGGACTGGGAAAAGGTGATTCCGGCGGGGCGTCGTAATTTAGCCTATCTCAAAGAAACGGTGGAGCAGATTTATAAGGTTATTCGCTTGACGGAATTGGCCGTTGAAGCTCGTTATGATATTGAGGCAGTTCTCCCCAAGCAGATTACCTTTATCCATACGGAAGAATTGGTGGCAAAATACCCCGATTTAAGCCCCAAAGAACGTGAAAATGCGGTGACCAAGGAATTTGGAGCGGTCTTTCTCATTGGAATTGGCGGCTGCTTAGCTGATGGTAAGCCCCACGATGGTCGTGCTCCCGATTATGATGATTGGACCACTGAGACGGAGAATGGCTATCGCGGTCTAAATGGTGATATCCTAGTTTGGAATGACCGACTGCAAACAGCCTTTGAACTATCGTCCATGGGCATTCGTGTGGATGAGGTAGCCCTCAAACGTCAGGTTGACTTGACTGGCGACCAAGACCGGTTAGCGTTTGATTGGCACGAGGCCCTTTTAGCTGGTCAATTTCCTCTGAGTATTGGTGGAGGGATTGGTCAATCTCGTATGGCCATGTTCCTCCTCAAAAAAGGTCATATCGGCGAAGTTCAAACCTCAGTTTGGCCTAAAGACGTTTATGAAACTTTTGAGCATATTTTGTAAGCAGACCCCTCTGGAAAAAACCAGAGGGTTTGTTCTACGTTGTAGAGAACTTTTGTGAACGATTAAAGAGTTTACTCTTGCTTCAACAAATGATGCCTTATCCTCATTTAACCTAGTAGGCAAGCAAAAAAGCCCATCATCAGATGAGCTTTTACTTGGATGATGAAGGCGGTAGACGGATTTGAACCGACGATCAAGCTTTTGCAGAGCCGTGCCTTACCACTTGGCTATACCGCCATAACGTTTATTATTTTATCTTAAAATCTTGCTTTTGTCAAGGAGTAATCGGAGATTTTATGCTGGTCCTCATTTGGTTGGGTAAGATTGAAAAAAGAGAAAAATTTTACTATAATAAAAAGGTATGACTTATGCTTGCAGGTGAGATTCCTGCCCTAGTATAAAGAAAGGACAAGGCGAAAGCCTAAAATCAATATGACATCAGTTGTTGTTGTGGGTACCCAATGGGGTGACGAAGGTAAAGGGAAAATCACGGATTTCTTGTCACAAGATGCAGAAGTGATTGCACGTTATCAAGGGGGAGATAATGCTGGCCATACCATTGTGATTGATGGGAAAAAGTTCAAGTTGCACCTCATTCCGTCAGGAATTTTCTTCCCAGAGAAGATTTCCATAATTGGTAATGGCATGGTGGTCAATCCTAAATCCTTGGTTAAGGAATTGAATTATTTACATGGTGAGGGCGTGTCAACAGATAACTTGCGGATTTCTGACCGTTCCCATGTCATCCTACCCTACCATATCAAATTAGATGAATTACAGGAAGCGGCTAAGGGTGACAATAAAATCGGGACCACTAACAAGGGAATTGGTCCGGCCTACATGGATAAGGCTGCTCGTGTGGGAATCCGGATTGCTGACCTTTTGGACAAGGACATTTTCGCGGAACGGTTGAAAATCAACTTGGCCGAAAAAAATCGTCTCTTTGAAAAAATGTACGATGATCAGGCCATTTCCTTTGATGAGATTTTTGAAGAATACTATCAGTATGGTCAAGAAATCAAACAGTACGTCACTGATACTTCAGTTATTCTCAATGATGCCTTGGATAAGGGCAAACGCGTCCTCTTTGAAGGTGCCCAAGGGGTCATGCTAGATATTGACCAAGGAACCTATCCTTTTGTGACTTCGTCAAACCCGGTGGCAGGTGGTGTTACCATTGGTTCTGGCGTTGGACCAAGTAAGATTAACAAGGTGGTTGGTGTCTGCAAGGCCTATACCAGCCGTGTGGGAGATGGCCCATTCCCAACAGAACTCTTTGATGCGACAGGTGATCGTATTCGTGAAATCGGCAAGGAGTATGGCACAACAACAGGTCGTCCGCGTCGTGTCGGTTGGTTTGATTCCGTGGTGATGCGTCATAGTCGTCGTGTATCAGGCATTACCAATCTCTGTCTCAATTCCATTGATGTCTTGTCAGGCTTAGACACGGTCAAAATCTGTGTGGCCTATGACCTAGATGGCGAGCGGATTGACTACTACCCAGCCAGTCTGGAAACCCTGAAACGCTGTCAACCGATTTATGAAGAATTGCCAGGCTGGTCCGAAGACATCACGGGTGTTCGCCGTCTGGAAGATTTACCAGAAAATGCTCGCAACTATGTTCGTCGCATTGCCGAGCTGGTGGGGGTACGTATCTCTACCTTCTCAGTTGGCCCAGACCGTGACCAGACCAATATCTTGGAAAGTGTTTGGGGACTATAAAAATAAATAAGTACATGATGACAAATCATGTGCTTATTTTTTTGTTTCCTAGTCTTGAACACATAAGTGTGTATTTCTTGGTCTTTTTGTTTGCGCTTACAAGTTTTATAATAAGATTGTAAACAAGAAAAATAAAAAAGATAAAAAGAAAAGGGGTGTTAAAATGGAATTCATTTTAAATCTATTAAACTGGTTTTCGCAAAACATTTTGCAAAATCCAGCCTTCTTTGTAGGTTTGCTGGTTCTTGTGGGCTACCTACTCTTGAAAAAACCACTGCATGATGTTTTTGCAGGATTTGTCAAAGCAACGGTAGGTTATTTGATTCTTAATGTCGGTGCAGGTGGTTTGGTAACAACTTTCCGTCCCATTCTGGCAGCCTTGAACTATAAGTTCAAGATTGGTGCGGCAGTTATTGACCCTTACTTTGGGTTGACAGCAGCTAATACTAAGATTGCTGAGCAGTTTCCGGATTTTGTTGGAGCAGCGACAACAGCTCTCTTGATTGGTTTTGGGGTTAATATTCTTTTGGTTGCTCTGCGTAAGGTGACTAAGGTCAGAACCCTCTTTATTACTGGTCACATCATGGTCCAACAAGCTGCAACAGTTTCTTTGATTGTCCTGCTTTTGGTCCCACAATTACGCAGTAGTTTCGGTGTTGTTGCCATTGGTTTAATTTGTGGACTCTACTGGGCGGTCAGCTCAAATATGACTGTTGAGGCGACTCAACGCTTGACTGGCGGTGGTGGTTTTGCCATCGGACACCAACAACAATTTGCCATCTGGTTTGTTGATAAGGTGGCACCAAAACTTGGTAAAAAAGAGGAGAACTTGGACAATCTTAAACTACCAACTTTCCTCAACATTTTCCATGATACAGTTGTTGCTTCTGCAACCTTGATGTTGATTTTCTTTGGTTTAATCTTGTCAATTCTTGGTCCAGATGTGATGTCTAATGCCGAAGTGATTACATCTGGTACACCATATAACCCAGAGAAACAAGCTTTCTTCATGTATGTCATTCAAACAGCATTCACTTTCTCAGTTTATCTCTTTGTCTTGATGCAAGGGGTGCGGATGTTCGTTGGTGAATTGACCAATGCCTTCCAAGGTATCTCATCAAAACTGCTTCCAGGCTCATTCCCAGCGGTTGACGTTGCAGCTTCTTATGGTTTTGGTTCACCAAATGCCGTCCTTTCAGGATTTGCAGTTGGTTTGGTTGGTCAGTTGATTACAATCGTTCTCTTGATTGTCTTCAAAAACCCTGTCTTGATTATCACCGGTTTCGTTCCTGTCTTCTTTGACAATGCGGCTATCGCCGTTTATGCAGACAAACGTGGTGGTTGGAAAGCAGCGGTTATCCTATCATTTATTTCAGGTGTGCTTCAAGTAGCTCTTGGTGCAGTAGCGGTAGCCCTTTTGGATCTTGCCAGCTACGGTGGTTACCACGGTAATATTGACTTTGAAATTCCATGGTTGCCATTTGCTTACATCTTCAAGTACCTTGGTTTAGCAGGTTATGTTCTAGTTTGTGCTTTCTTACTTGCCATTCCACAACTTCAATTTGCCAAGGCAAAAGATAAAGAAGCTTACTATCGTGGTGAAGCACAAGGCGAGTAAAGTAGTCATTTAAAAATAAGATAATTGATTTTACAGGAGGAAAAGATAATGGTTAAAGTTCTTACAGCATGCGGTAACGGTATGGGATCATCAATGGTGATTAAAATGAAGGTTGAAAATGCCCTCCGTGGTCTAGGCGTGACTAATTTTGAATCAGCATCATGCTCAGTGGGTGAAGCTAAAGGTTTGGCGGCAGGTTATGACATCGTCATTGCATCAAACCATTTGATTAGCGAGTTGGAAGGTCGAACTAATGGTAAATTGATTGGTTTGGACAATTTGATGGATGATAATGAAATCAAAACAAAATTGGAAGCGGCATTAAAATAACAAGCCTTGGGGTGCTTTCAGATGCTGGAAGCACCTCCTTGTTTTAAGAAAGGTAGGGAAGATTGATGAACTTGAAAAAATCATTTACAGAAAATAATTCGATTCGTTTGGGCCTGACGGCAGAGACTTGGCAAGAAGCGGTAAAACTAGCGGTTAATCCCTTGATTGAAAGTGGCGCTGTGACAGAAACTTACTATGACAATATTATTGCGTCAACGGAAGAATACGGCCCTTATTATATCTTAATGCCAGGCATGGCCATGCCCCATGCTCAGGCAGGTGAGGGTGTGAATCGTGATTCTTTCTCTTTGATTACCTTGACCAAGCCGGTTACTTTTTCAGACGGTAAAGAAGTGTCTGTGCTCTTAACCTTGGCAGCGACTTCAGCAGCTATCCATACCTCAGTAGCTATTCCGCAGATTATCGCGCTCTTTGAGTTAGATAATTCTATCGAGCGTTTGGTGGCTTGTCAAAGTCCAGAAGAAGTTTTGGCCATGGTAGAAGAATCAAAAAATAGCCCTTATTTAGAAGGACTTGACTTAGAAGGTTAATAAGGATTAGAAAAGAGAAGAAAGATGACAAAACATATTCCAAATTTACAAGTGGCTCTTGACCATTCTGATTTGAAAGGGGCCATCAAGGCGGCTGTTGCCGTTGGCGCTGAAGTTGACATTATTGAAGCAGGTACAGTCTGTCTGCTTCAAGTAGGAAGCGAATTGGTTGAGGTTCTGCGAAACCTCTTCCCAGACAAGATTATCGTGGCAGATACCAAGTGTGCGGATGCTGGCGGAACAATTGCCAAAAATAATGCGGTACGTGGAGCTGACTGGATGACCTGTATCTGTTCAGCAACCATTCCAACCATGTCAGCAGCCCTTAAAGCCATTCAAGAAGTTAATGGTGACAAGGGAGAAATCCAAATTGAATTGTATGGCGACTGGACCTATGACCAGGCTCAACTATGGCTGGATGCAGGAATTTCTCAAGCCATTTACCATCAATCTCGTGATGCCCTGCTAGCGGGTGAGACTTGGGGAGAAAAAGACCTTAATAAGGTTAAAAAACTGATTGATATGGGCTTCCGTGTGTCAGTAACAGGTGGTCTTGATGTTGATACCTTGAAACTTTTTGAAGGGGTGGATGTTTACACCTTCATCGCAGGTCGTGGCATTACTGAAGCAGAAAATCCAGCCCAAGCGGCTCGTGAATTTAAGGATGAAATCAGACGGATTTGGGGGTAGGCTATGAAACGTCCAATTGGTATTTATGAAAAGGCGACACCCAAACACTTTACCTGGTTGGAACGCTTGACCTTTGCCAAAGAACTGGGTTTTGATTTTGTTGAAATGTCCGTGGACGAGTCTGATGACCGCTTGGCACGATTGGAGTGGACCAAGGAAGAACGGCTAGAGTTAGTTAAGGCCATCTATGAAACAGGTATCCGGATTCCCACCATTTGTTTTTCTGGTCATCGTCGTTATCCCTTGGGATCCAATGATCCAGAACTTGAAGCGAAATCCTTAGAAACCATGAAACAGTGTATTGAGTTGGCTCAAGATTTAGGTGTACGGACCATTCAGTTGGCTGGTTATGATGTGTATTATGAAGAAAAATCACCAGAAACACGCGCTCGTTTTATTAAAAATCTCCGTCAAGCCTGCGACTGGGCAGAGGCTGCTCAGGTCATGTTAGCCATCGAAATCATGGACGATCCCTTCATCAATTCGATTGAGAAGTATTTGGCTATTGAAAAAGAGATTGACTCACCTTACCTCTTTGTCTATCCAGATACGGGGAATGTGTCAGCTTGGCACAATGACATCTATAGCGAATTTTATTTGGGTCACCGGTCCATTGCTGCCCTGCATTTGAAGGATACTTATGCCGTCACAGAAAAGGCTAAGGGTCAATTCCGTGATGTGCCCTTTGGCCAAGGTTGCGTGGACTGGGAGCAGATGTTTGATGTTTTGAAAAAGACTAACTATAATGGCCCATTCTTGATTGAAATGTGGTCTGAAAATTGTGAAACGGTGGAGGAAACACGAGCAGCCATCAAAGAGGCTCAGGACTTCCTTTACCCATTGATGGAGAAAGCAGGGGTGATTTAAGATGCCAAAATCATTAGCAGACATGCGTCAGCGGGTCTATGAGGCCAATGTTTCTTTACCAGAACATGGCTTGGTCAAATTTACCTGGGGCAATGTGTCAGAAGTTTGTCGAGAGTTGGGGCGAATTGTTATCAAACCATCTGGAGTTGACTACGACAAGTTAACACCTGAAAATATGGTGGTTACTGATTTGGATGGCAATGTGGTTGAAGGTGATTTGAACCCGTCTTCAGATCTTGCGACCCACGTTGCCCTCTATAAGGCTTGGCCAGAAGTTGGAGCGGTTGTTCATACTCACTCAACAGAAGCTGTTGGCTGGGCTCAGGCAGGTCGTGATATTCCTTTTTATGGCACAACCCATGCGGATTACTTCTATGGTCCGGTGCCATGTGCCCGTTCCTTGACGGCGGAGGAAGTCGATTCGGCTTATGAAAAAGAAACAGGGGCTGTTATTGTGGAAACCTTTGCCAAACGTGGGATTGATCCAGTGGCAGTTCCGGGTATCGTGGTGCGTAACCATGGGCCATTTACTTGGGGCAAGGATCCTGCTCAAGCCGTTTACCATTCCGTTGTTTTGGAAGAAGTGGCCAAGATGAACCGTTTTACCGAGCAAATCAATCCTAAGGTTGAACCAGCACCTAAATATATCATGGACAAACACTACCTACGTAAGCATGGTCCAAATGCCTACTATGGCCAAAAGGGTGATGCCCATTAAGGTTTATTTTTAGTAGTGGGGAAAAATATCTTTGTGGGAAGGCAAGAATCGTCACCAGTCGATTTTATCCTTTCCCCTTTTTGCATTTTCCCATTAATTGCTTTAATCAAGTATTGAAACTAGATAAAACCGCTTTCCTATGCTATAATGTACAGGCTAGAAAGGACATGGAGGATAGCCAAATGATCTTATTGGACAAGAGTAGTTGTGATTTACTACGCTATCTGATTCAGTTAGAAACGCCTGAAACGATTATGACGATTAGTCGTTCAACAGAGCAATCACGTCGTAAAATCTACTATCATCTTGATAAAATTAATGATGCCTTGCCAGACGATGTCAGCCCGATTGTCAGTAAACCTAGGGTAGGGATTCTATTAAACCATCAGCAAAAAGAGGCCTGTCAGACGCTCTTAGCCGAGGTGGCTTCAGACAGTTACATTATGAGTATTGACGAGCGCATTCAATTAATGATTGTCTATATTGCCATTTCATCAGAGCGGGTAACCATTGAGAAGTTAATGGACTTGACCGACGTTTCTCGTAATACCGTCTTAAATGATCTGAATGATATTCGTTACCGTTTGGCTCAAGAGCAGTATAAGGTCAATCTCTATGCCACCAAATCCCAAGGTTATTTCCTCCAATGTCATCCCTTAAATAAAATTCAATACGTCCATTCCTTTCTTTATGATCTTTTCAATGAAGCCAGCCCGGGTTTTTTGAACATCTTAAGAGAAAAACTAATGGTGACCTTGGCAGATGAAGGCCTCCTATCAGACCAAGCGCAAGACTTTTTACTGGCAGAAGTCAGTAAACGCGAAAATGATTTAGGTAAGAAGATTAATCGTTCTGAAATAAGTCTCATGTTGCGGATTCTTCCCTACCTTCTCTTGTCTTATCAAACCATGGAGTTATCTCTGGAAGAAGTGGAGGATATGCAACAGAAGTTTGCGCCTGTTCATCAACGGATTGAATATCAGGTTGCTCAAAAAATCAGCCAGTCTATACAGGGGCAGTTAGCTGTTGAATTGGACGAGATTGGAACTTGTTTGATTGCTATCTTGTTGCTGTCTTATCGCAAGGAACGTGACAGTCATCTGACTAGTCAAGACTTTCAAGACATGGCCATGATCATTGATTGGTTTATGGCTAGTTTTGAGCAGACAGCCCAGGTTCGCTTGGTCCAAAAGGAAGAGTTGGCGAGAAGGTTATTAACCCATACCAAGGCCTTATTGTTCCGTAAGAATTATGGCATTTTATCGAAAAATCCCTTAACCAAACACATCAAACAAAAGTACCATAGCTTATTTGTCGAGGTTAAAAAAGCAGCCCTCATTTTGGAGGAAGAATGGCAAATTAGTTTAAATGATGATGACTTGGCCTATTTAACCATTCATTTTGGTGGTTATCTTGAAAAGGAAATGGATACTCTAGAAAGTTCCCACTTGCAGCAGGTCTATATCATCTGTGATGAAGGAGTTTCTATCCAAAAACTTCTCCTGCGCCAGTGTCAAAAATACCTGCCACCGAATAGTATTCAAGCGACCTTTACCACAGAACAATTCAAGAGTGTTGAGGATTTGTTGGTGGCGGATTTACTGATTTCAACCAGTGATGCCCTAGAAACTCAATTTCCTTTGGTCCAGGTCCAACCGATCTTATCTTATGATGATGTGGTCAAGCTCAGTCATTTTCTCCGGCATTATGAGTTGATGACCTGCCGCCCTCATTTTGAAAAACGCTTGGAGCAGCTATTGGGCCCTCATGTGACTAGTCCAGGGATAATTACTCAGCTAAGTCAAGAGATTTGTAGCCTGTTTGATGAAGAATTGTTACACTTGAGTCATCAAGGTGTGACAAGTGAACACACCCCTGTGTAAGACTTGGTCTTTTTGTTTCCGTTTTCATAATTTATAATAAGGGTGTAAAGAAGATTATACCTAGAGATTTTGAGGAGGATTTACAAATGGCTAATGTGAAAGACATTACAAGAGAATCTTGGATTTTAAGCACTTTCCCAGAGTGGGGAACTTGGCTTAATGAAGAAATTGAAGAAGAAGTCGTGCCAGCGGGCAACTTTGCCATGTGGTGGTTGGGTAACTGTGGGGTTTGGGTAAAAACTCCAGGTGGTGCTAACTTGGTCATGGACCTTTGGTCAGCTCGTGGCAAATCAACCAAGAAGGTCAAAGACATGGTTCGTGGTCACCAAATGGCTAATATGGCTGGTGTTCGTAAACTACAACCAAACTTGCGGGTACAACCCATGGTGATTGACCCCTTTGCCATCAATGAATTAGACTACTATTTGGTCTCTCACTTCCATAGTGACCATATTGACATTAACACAGCAGCAGCTATTATCAATAATCCAAACTTAGACCATGTCAAATTCGTTGGCCCTTATGAATGTGGTGAAATTTGGAAAAAATGGGGCGTGCCAGAAGAGCGTATCATGGTGGTTAAGCCAGGCGATAGCTTTGAGTTCAAAGATGTTAAGGTCCATGCCGTTGAATCATTTGACCGTACTTGCTTGGTGACCCTGCCAGTTGAAGGAGCAGAAGAAGCAGGTGGTGAATTGAGTGGTCTTGCGGTAACCGATGAAGAAATGGCGCGTAAGGCAGTTAACTATGTCTTTGAGACACCAGGTGGAACCATTTATCATGGGGCAGATTCTCACTTCTCAAACTACTTTGCTAAGCATGGTAAAGACTTTGAGATTGATGTTGCCCTCAACAACTACGGTGAAAACCCAATTGGTATCCAAGACAAGATGACCTCTGTTGACCTTCTGCGCATGGCTGAAAATCTGCGGGCCAAGGTTATCATTCCTGTTCACTATGATATCTGGTCAAACTTTATGGCTTCAACAGATGAGATTCTTGAATTGTGGAAAATGCGTAAAGAACGTCTCCAATACAAGTTCCACCCATTCATTTGGGAAGTTGGTGGTAAATACACTTATCCACAAGATAAGGATATTATCGAATATCACCACCCACGCGGATTTGATGACTGCTTCGAGCAAGATTCTAATATCCAATTCAAAGCTTTGCTATAAGCCTAATTGCTGATATTATCCGCCTATCCTTGCGATAAGCGGATAATTTTGTTAAGATTAAAGTGTAAGAGCTTACCAAGTAAGCCATATAGAAAGGAAAGTCACATGTCAAATCTATCTGTAAATGCCATTCGCTTCCTCGGCGTTGATGCCATTGAACAATCAAAATCGGGTCACCCAGGGGTTGTCATGGGAGCAGCACCAATGGCCTATAGTCTCTATACCAAACACCTTCGTGTCACACCAAATCAACCGGACTGGGCCAATCGTGACCGTTTTGTCCTCTCGGCAGGTCATGGTTCAATGTTGCTCTATGCTCTCTTGCATCTATCGGGTTATCAAGATGTTAGCATGGAAGAAATCAAAAACTTCCGCCAATGGAATTCTAAAACCCCAGGTCACCCAGAGTTTGGCCATACGGCAGGGGTAGATGCCACAACTGGACCTCTGGGACAAGGAATTGCAACAGCTGTTGGTATGGCTCAAGCAGAGCGTTTTCTAGCTGCCAAGTACAACAAAGATGGTTTCCCAATTTTTGACCACTACACCTATGTACTTTGTGGTGACGGTGACTTGATGGAAGGAGTCTCAGCAGAGGCTGCGTCTTATGCTGGTAAGCAAAATCTGGATAAGTTGGTTGTCCTTTATGATTCAAATGACATCTGTTTGGATGGTGAAACTAAGGACGCCTTTTCTGAGAATATTCGTGGTCGTTATGAAGCCTATGGTTGGCACACCAGTCTTGTGGAAGATGGTAATGATCTAGCGGCTATTTCACAAGCCCTTGAGGAAGCTAAGGCAACCAAGAAACCAAGTTTGATTGAAGTTAAGACAGTCATCGGTTATGGTTCGCCAAATAAGCAAGGCACTAACGGTGTTCACGGGGCACCTCTAGGAGCAGATGAAACAGCAGCTACTCGTCAGGCGCTTGACTGGACTTATGCACCGTTTGAGATTCCAGCAGAGGTTTACGCAGACTTTAAAGAACAGGTGGCAGATCGTGGTCAAGCGGCTTATGATGCTTGGACGCAGTTGGTGGCAGATTACAAAACGGCCTATCCAGAAGTGGCTGATGAATTATCAGCAGTGCTTGCCAATCAACCTGTTGTTGAATTGACAGAAAAAGATTTTCCAGCCTATGAAGATGGGTTCTCTCAAGCCACTCGTAATTCATCGCAAGATGCTATCAATGCGGTAGCTAAGATCTTGCCAAACTTTTTGGGTGGTTCAGCTGACCTGGCTCATTCAAACATGACCTATATCAAAGAAGACGGTTTGCAAGACGCTGACAATCCGCTTAACCGTAATATTCAGTTTGGTGTGCGTGAATTTGCCATGGGAACGGTCTTGAATGGTATGGCTCTTCATGGCGGTTTGCGTGTCTTTGGTGGTACCTTCTTCGTCTTTTCTGACTATGTCAAGGCTGCTATCCGTCTATCAGCCCTTCAAGGTTTGCCAGTGACTTATGTCTTTACCCATGATTCGATTGCGGTTGGT
Source organism: Streptococcus cuniculipharyngis (assembly GCF_007859195.1). Lineage (GTDB taxonomy): Bacteria > Bacillota > Bacilli > Lactobacillales > Streptococcaceae > Streptococcus > Streptococcus cuniculipharyngis. Next base: position 49,591 of record NZ_VOHL01000004.1, on the reverse strand, counting down.
GAAGATGGTCCGACCCATGAACCGATTGAACATTTGGCGGCTCTGCGTGCCTTGCCAAATATGACAGTCATCCGCCCGGCAGATGCTAGAGAAACTCAGGCTGCTTGGCATTATGCCTTGACCAGTCAAAGCACGCCAACGGCCCTAGTTTTGACCCGTCAAAATCTTGAAGTCGAAGCAGGTAGCCGTTTTGACCAAGTGGCTAAGGGGGCTTACGTCACTTATGAGAGCGGCAGTGACTTTGATACCATTCTCCTAGCGTCTGGTTCCGAGGTTAACCTAGCTGTGAAGGCGGCCAAAGAGCTAGAAAAAGCGGGAACCAAGGTGCGTGTGGTTTCTGTTCCATCAACAGACCTCTTTGACCAACAATCAGCAGACTATAAGGAAAGCATCTTGCCAAGTCATGTCCGTCGTCGCGTGGCCATTGAGATGGCAGCCAGTCAAAGTTGGTACAAGTATGTCGGCTTGGATGGTGCAGTGCTTGGTATTGATAAATTTGGTGCCTCAGCTCCAGCTAATAAGGTGATTGAAGCTTATGGCTTTACGGTAGAAAACGTTATTGATACCGTTAATGCTTTAAAATAAACTCAAAAACTTGAAGAAAGTTATTTTTCTTCAAGTTTTTTAAATCCTCTTACGAATAATAAAGTAGGAGGAAAAACAGATGAAAGAAAGAAGTCAATTGAAGCCGACCTTAATCACCGATCACACTTGGCCAACTAATCATATGGCCATCAAAAGCTTAGCTAAGGTCTGGTTATTTTTGGCCGGTCTTTTGCTACTGATTATTGTTGTTTCACCCAATTTGACCTTGTTGACTTTGCCAGGATTTTTGATGGGGTTATTAAGTCTCTGCTTGGCCATTCTAGGCTGGGTCTTTCTTCGATTTTCCTAAAAGAGGTCTCTGAAATCATCAACAAATGGTTTCAGGGCTTTTTATTTAAATAAATTTGGAACACCAATATGTGTATAATTTGCACTTTTTTGCTGGAGCTGACTAGGGTAAAATAGTGATATAACTAACAAACAAAGGAGTGTCAGGACATGACAAATTATGATAGTAAAGACTATTTGGCAAAGGTAGATGCCTGGTGGCGAGCAGCCAACTATATTTCAGTAGCACAGATGTACCTCAAGGATAATCCCTTGCTTCGTCGGCCAGTTAGCCAAGAGCATGTTAAGGTGCATCCTATTGGTCACTGGGGGACTATTTCAGGGCAAAACTTTATTTATGCCCATCTTAATCGTGTGATTAATAAATATGACTTAGACATGTTTTACATTGAAGGGCCAGGTCACGGTGGTCAAGTGATGGTGTCAAATTCTTATATTGATGGGTCTTATACTGAGTTGTATCCCAATATTACTCAGGATGAGGAAGGTTTGAAAACCCTCTGTAAAATTTTCTCTTTCCCTGGTGGTATCGCGTCTCATGCCGCTCCTGAAACACCTGGTTCTATCCATGAAGGTGGAGAATTGGGGTATGCCTTGTCTCATGCCACAGGAGCTATTTTAGACAATCCAGACTTGATTGCAGCAACAGTGATTGGTGATGGTGAGTCAGAAACAGGTCCTTTGGCAGCTGGTTGGTTTTCAAATACCTTTATTAACCCAGTCAATGATGGGGCAGTGCTGCCAATTTTATACCTCAATGGTGGAAAAATTCATAATCCAACTATCTTGGACCGGAAAACAGATGAGGAATTGACCCAGTATTTCAATGGTTTGGGTTGGAAACCTTACTTTGTTGCGGGTACAAATCCTGAGGAAGTTCATCCACAGATGGCAGCAACACTGGACAGTGTGATTGAGGAGATTAAGGCTATCCAAAGTCAGGCTCGTCAAAAACCGGCTGAGGAAGCCAGTCAAGCCAAGTGGCCGGTGTTGATTGTCCGTATTCCGAAAGGTTGGACAGGTCCAAAAGAGTGGAAGGGAGAACCAATTGAGGGTGGCTTTAGAGCCCATCAAGTGCCAATCCCTGTTGAAGCTGGAAATATGCAGTATATTGATCATTTGACTGACTGGCTACATTCTTATCGTCCAGAAGAGCTCTTTGATGAAAAAGGCTATGTCAAGGAAGACATTAGAGCCATTTCACCACAAGGCCCTCGTCGGATGTCAATGAATCCGGCAACTAATGCGGGAGTCGTTAAGAAGCTTGACTTGGCTGATTGGCGTAAACATGCGATTGATACGACCTTACCTGGTAGTGTCGTGGCGCAAGACATGATTGAATTTGGTAAGTATGCTGCGGATTTGGTAGTAGCTAATCCTGATAATTTCCGTATTTTTGGCCCAGATGAGACCAAATCTAACCGCCTGAACAATGTCTTTAGTGTGACCAATCGTCAGTGGTTGGGCCGTCGCAATGAAGCCTATGATGAGTGGCTATCTCCAGCTGGTCGTGTGATTGACTCGCAGTTGTCTGAACATCAGGCTGAAGGTTTTTTGGAGGGGTATGTGTTAACAGGCCGTCATGGTTTCTTCGCTTCTTATGAATCTTTCTTGCGTGTTGTTGATTCAATGATTACGCAACATTTTAAATGGTTGCGTAAATCAAAAAGTCATGCTCCATGGCGTAAAAATTACCCATCATTGAACTTGATTGCAACGTCAACCGTTTTCCAACAAGACCATAACGGTTATACCCATCAAGATCCGGGCTTGTTGACCCATTTGGGTGAAAAACGCCCAGAATTTATCCGTGAGTACCTGCCAGCAGATTCCAACAGTCTGTTTGCAGTGATGGAACATGCCCTAGCTGATGAAGATAAGGTCAACTTGATTGTTACTTCAAAACACCCTCGTCCACAGTTTTATTCAGTAGCTGAAGCAGAAGAACTGGTTAAAGAAGGTTATAAGGTGATTGATTGGGCGTCAACAGATCAGGGAGTTGAACCAGACCTTGTGATTGCAGCAGCTGGCACAGAGCCAAACTTAGAGGCTTTGGCTGCCGTTAGCATTTTGCACAAGGCTTTCCCTGACTTGAAGATTCGCTTTATCAATGTGGTTGATATCCTGAAATTACGGTCACCAAAAGTTGACCCACGAGGTCTTTCAGATGAGGACTTTGATCAGCTCTTTACTAAAGATAAACCTGTTATTTTCTGTTACCATGGTTATGAGGGACAGATTCGTGACTTGTTCTTTGATCGACATAATCACAATGTCTACATTCATGGTTATCGTGAAAATGGAGATATTACAACGCCATTTGACATGCGCGTCTTGTCAGAAATGGATCGTTTCCATGTGGCTAAAGATGGAGCTCTTGCGGTTTATGGTCAGAAGGCGAACGAATTTGCTCAGAAAATGGATGATACCATTCGTTTCCATCAGCGTTACATTCGTGAACATGGTGATGATATTCCAGAAGTTCGTGATTGGACATGGCAACCCCTGAATTAAGTTAGCTAACCCCTCGTGACCTTTGGTCATGGGGGTTGTTTATGGTATAATAAAAAGTAAGCTACTAGGAGGGAGAGGATATCATGAAGTTACATACCTTGGGTTGTTGGGGCGGCTATCCTTATCAAGGGGCTGGGACAACCAGTTTTCTTTTGACCAGTCAGGATGGCTTTAATTTGTTGATTGATGTTGGTAGTCGGGCAGTGACGGAGTTGGAAAAGGTGCTCAGTCCCCTGGACTTGGATGCTGTTATCATCAGTCATTATCATCCAGATCATATCGCTGATTTGGGTGTTTTGGGGCATTATCGCCTGCTCCACCCTCAGCAGTCACCTATTCTTCCTGTTTATGGGCATGCGGAAGACCAGGGAGAATTTGCCAAATTGACCATGGCCAATGCCCTAGAAGGGCGGGCCTATCAGACGGAACAGGTCAATCAGCTTGGGCCTTTTGAGATTAGTTTTATTAAGACCGTTCATCCAGTGGTTTGCTATGCCATGCGAATTGTGGAGGTGGCGACGGAACAGGTGCTGGTATTTACAGGGGATACGGGCTACTTTGAGGGCTTGGCTGATTTTGCAACAGGGGCAGACCTCTTTTTGGCGGATGTCTATTTCTTTGAGGGACAAGAAAATCACCCTGCTCACTTGACCAGCAAGGAAGCGGGTCAGATTGCTCGACAAGCAGGGGTCAACCGTTTGGTCTTGACACATTTGCCGCAATTTGCTCCTAGAGGGATGACAGGTGATCATCTGGAGATTTTGCGTCAGCAGGCACAAGTTTATGCAGGAGAACATCTGGTGGTAGATTTGGCAGCACCGCATCAATCCTGGGATTTGGGTGATTTATCATGACCTTTAGCCAGGAAGAAAAAGAATACTTTATGCGTCAAGCCCTGCAAGAGGCTGAGAAATCGCTAGCCAAGGAGGAAATTCCTATCGGCTGTGTTATTGTTAAGGATAAGGAAATCATCGGGCGTGGGCACAATGCGCGTGAAGAACTAGGTCAGGCCATCATGCACGCAGAAATCATGGCCATTCAGGAGGCTAATGAGCGTGTGGGAAACTGGCGACTTTTGGACTGTACCCTCTTTGTGACTGTTGAGCCTTGTGTGATGTGTAGTGGGGCCATTGGTTTGGCTCGGCTTCCCCAAGTGATTTATGGGGCGGCCAATCAAAAGTTTGGGGCGGCAGGTAGCCTCTACAATATTTTAAGCGATGAGCGGCTCAATCATCGGGTGACGGTTGAGCAGGGGATTTTAGTTCAAGACTGTGCTAGTATCATGCAAACTTTTTTCCGCCAAAGACGGCAGGAGAAAAAGCGCGTCTAAGTCTTGCCAAACCTGACTTAATTTGATAGAATAAAAGTGGAGCAACAGTCGTGCGTGAAGCGGGTCAGGGGAGGAATCCAGCAGCCCTAAGCGAAGTCGATTGTGTGCTCTTTTTTTGTTAATGACTTCCCCTTTGATAGCAATTGTCAAGGGATTTTTTATATGTTTTGTAGCATAAGGGACAGAAAAGGCGGTCTGGCGTGCTCTAGTTTCTGAGCCGAAAGTATGCTATAATAGGTGTAAGCGTTACACTGGAGGTTTTAATGAGAAAATTTTTACAGACCATGCTTTATGAATTGTCCTTTTATGTGGAGATTGTCATTTCCATGATTTTAGTCTTGGCTCTCTTGGCGTTGACTGCTCGCTTGATGGTAGGGGCCTTGGACATTTGGTCCTCAACGCAAACCATTGAGGATTATTTACAAACCTTTTTAACTCAGGCCATGACCATTGCGGTGGGGGTTGAGTTGATTAAAATGCTTTGTAAACATACATCTGGTACCATTGTCGAAGTCTTACTCTTTGCTGTGGCTAGACAAATCGTGGTGTCACATGGCTCTGCCATTGATACCCTCTTGGGTGTCATTGCTATTGCTATTCTGTTTGCTACCCGTAAATACCTCTTTACTAGCTTTGATGATTCTAATAATATCATCTTGCGGGGGAGTCAAAAAGTTCAGATTGCCAGTATTTTGGCCAGGGTCAAGCTACCCAATCAACCAGGAGAGCTGCTACGTGACTTTATGACAAGGCATTTGCAGGCGGATGAAAAAACAGTTGCCGTTGGAGCTACGGTCTACATCAAGGATGTGGCCTTGCGCATTGATAGCATGCGGGGTGACCAAATTACTCGGGTGGAGATTATCAAATCGCTCTATTAGTTGGGAGTCTCTAGCCTCCTTTTATGGTATAATGAACTTATGATGAATGAAGATATTGTTTACGGCGTTCATGCCGTTATGGAAAGTTTACAGGCTGATTTGGGCAACAAACTCTATGTGCAAGAGGATTTACGCGGTAAAAATCTTGACAAGATTAAGACCTTAGCCACAGCAAAAAAGGTGTCAATCTCTTGGACCAGCAAAAAGGACCTAAACGAGATGACCGCAGGGGCTGTTCATCAGGGCTTTGTCCTGCGAGTGGCAGCCTTTCCCTATCATGACTTGATGACTATTTTGCAAAAGGCAGAGCAGGAGGACAATCCTCTGCTATTGATTTTGGATGGTTTGACCGATCCTCATAATTTTGGTTCGATTTTACGGACGGCTGACGCAACCAATGTGACAGGGGTGATTATTCCCAAGCATCGGGCGGTTGGTGTTACACCAGTGGTGGCTAAAACCTCAACAGGAGCGGTGGCCCATGTGCCTATTGCCCGAGTGACCAACCTTAGTCAGACCCTTGACCAGCTCAAGGCTCAAGGGTTTTGGGTTTTTGGAACAGATATGGCAGGCACGCCCAGCCACAAATGGAATACCAGTGGCAAGCTTGCTCTTATTATTGGTAATGAAGGTAAGGGCATGTCACCCAAGCTGAAAAAGCAGGTGGATGAGCTAATCACCATTCCGATGAATGGTCACGTTCAGAGCCTCAATGCCAGTGTGGCTGCTGGCTTACTCATGTATGAGGTTTTCCGTAATCGTCTCTAAATCCTGTAATAGCAAAAAACTCCTAGTCAGACTAAGCTAGGAGTTTTTTGGCAGCTAATTTTCCTGATGTTCTGTGGTTTCTACACGTTCTTGTACCGTCTTACCTTCGTTAAGCAAGGCTTGGACAATTTTTTCATCACGAAGTTTGACCGAATCGTTGATGGTTTCAGCAGACCTGATAATGGCTGATTCCAGACGAGCTCTTTCTTGACGCCCCTGATCAATGGCTGCGATAATGCCATTGTTTTGAGCGACCAGACTTTCCGCCAAAGCGGTCACGGTTTCTACGGACATGGTTGGACTTTGAGCAGTCCGCTCCAACATGGGAATAGCTTCCTTACTGGTTTCAGCTAGCATCTGGAGGGCGGCATTATTGGAATTGGTAATGGCATCCGCAGTGACGCCAGATTTAACCGACTGTTGGAGAATACCTAGTTGGGCAATGGAGAGTTTCATGGTTGGAATGGTATTGCGACGGAGCATCCCCAATTTTTGTCGCATGTCAGACGATACCTTGACCATATTTCGCATTTGTGGGGTGGTTGCCCAGGCTACATACAGGCGGCTGACGTATTCGCTATGTTGTTGCTCCAAGGTGTTAATGACCTCAGTCATTCGCGCTAAATCGTTAGATTTTTGCTGGTAGTCCACGCTGGCCGTGTCTAGTTGGGCTAGTTGGCTTTGCATGAGACTGGCACGTTGGGCCGCTTCTGTCTGAGTAGCCTCGATAAAAGCGATAACACCGACTAGGTTTTCAATGGATTTGGTGTTGTCTTCAATCAGCATTTCAGCTGAAACAATATTGCGAGCCAGGGTTTCTTCCTGTTTAACCACTTGGGCTGCCATCCCATCCATTTTTTTTTCAACCGATTGAGCATCAAAATAAAAATCTTGCAGGCTATTTTTACTTTGCTTAAACAATTTTTGGAGGAAATTTGGTTTCTTTTCCAATTCTACTGGAGCAGCGTCCTTGTACTTAGCGACAAAACCGTTCAGTTCACGGTTGGTATTACGCAGGAGATCATCCACTTGGGGGATTTCCAATTTTTTTTGCTCTGCCAAGATGTGGTTGACCGTATTATTGACCTGTTCCACTGTCCCTTGGCCAAAATCTAAAAGGGCATTTTGGTCGCTGATGAAGGTGTCAACTAGGGCAGGGGCCTTGGCAGTGATGGCCGCTTGTTGCTCAGGCGTCAGTTTTTCAAAGAAGGCAATTTGCCCAGTTGAGCTAGTGTCGGTACTAGCGATGATGTCGGTGGTCTTGTCGGTCTTAGCGACAGCATTGTTGGCAATTTGGTCAATGTCAAAGTTAAATGTTTCAGTCATGAATTAAGTCCTTTTCTTAGTAGTTGTCATTTGGGCTGGTTTGGTTTTTCTGGGCCATCATTCGTAAACTAATCTCAAAATCTTGTAAGTCATTTTCATTGAGCTGACGAATGGTTTCATCCAAGTCCTTATCAAAAGTCTCCATGGCTTGCTTGGCACTGGCTAGGCGTTCATCTGCCTTGTAGTAGTTTTTTGGGGACTCTTTAATGTAGAGATAGCCTGAGAGAATATCGTGGAAACGGGCCATTTCAGCCTCATGTAGGGCAGTCAATTCCGCCTTGTTGTGGCTATTAGAGGTCTTGATTTTTTCTGTAATGGTCTGGTGGTCAATTTGAATATTGCGGTAAATCGTCATCAACTCTGGGGCCAGTTTCATGAGTTTTTCCTCCTCCATGCTGGCTGGTTGGCTATCTGTCGGCATGTTGAGGGCTTCCAGTTGGACCTTGATGTCAGTAGTGGTTACCTCAACTTTTTTACTAATCCGTTTGTAGATATTGAGGTCCATGTCATCTTTTAATTGTTTGGCTTCTTGCCCAATTTCAGCCAGTTGAGGCAGCAACTGGCGAGCCAAGATAGCATACTGAGTATAGGATTTTTCGTCCAAATAGTTCTCTAAAAGCTTGAGTTGGCGGTCGCAACGGTTGATGGTTTCTTTCAAATCCAACAAGCGGGTTTTGGTATTGACCTGCTCCAGTCGGTTTTTACTTGGTAACATCAGCATTGTGGCACTGGTAGCTACTCCCATTAGGGAAAAAGCAGTGAGTAAACATAAATCTCCCCCTGCAAAATCAATCCCTACCCCTAAGATGGACAAGGCAAAAATCAGGCCAGCTCTCTTAGTGCGTTTTTTCATAGGCATCATACTTTCTTTCAATGGTTACTTCCATTTTAGCTAAAAAGTGGAAAATTTACAAAGAAAGAGTGGCTAGGAAACGGGAAAATCAGTCTTAGGGAGGGCTTGTCTTGCCTAATCATGAAAAATGGTTAAAAAGAAGGGTTTTTCTTGCAGAAAATCCCAAGCCATGCTATAATGAAAAGGTCGGTTTTACCGATAATACTCATCTCAAATGGATTGTGTCTCTGTTGCCCTTGTGGTGGAGCTGCGAGTTTAAGTTTGGGAGAGGCAAAAACATTTTACAAAGGAGAAATACTCATGGCAGTAATTTCAATGAAACAACTTCTTGAGGCTGGTGTTCACTTTGGTCACCAAACTCGTCGCTGGAACCCTAAAATGGCTAAATATATCTTTACAGAACGTAACGGTATCCATGTCATTGACCTTCAACAAACGGTAAAATTGGCTGACCAAGCTTACGATTTCATGCGTGACGCAGCAGCAAACGATGCCGTTGTCTTGTTCGTTGGTACGAAGAAACAAGCTGCAGAAGCAGTGGCTGAAGAAGCAGCGCGTGCTGGTCAATACTTTATCAACCACCGTTGGTTGGGTGGAACCCTTACGAACTGGGGAACAATCCAAAAACGTATTGCACGCCTTAAAGAAATCAAAGCAATGGAAGAAAACGGAACATTTGACGTTCTTCCTAAGAAAGAGGTTGCTCTTCTTAACAAACAACGTGCCCGTCTTGAGAAATTCTTGGGTGGTATCGAAGACATGCCACGTATTCCAGATGTGATGTATGTTGTTGACCCACACAAAGAACAAATCGCTGTTAAAGAAGCGAAAAAACTTGGTATCCCAGTAGTTGCTATGGTTGATACCAATGCTGATCCAGATGATATCGATGTGATTATCCCAGCAAATGATGACGCTATCCGTGCGGTTAAATTGATCACAGCTAAATTGGCTGACGCTATCATCGAAGGTCGCCAAGGTGAAGATGCTGCGGTTGAATTTGAAGCAGCAACTGAAGCTGATTCAATTGAAGAAATTGTTGAAGTTGTAGAAGGCGACAACAACTAATTCTAAAAGTGTAAGCAAAACCTAAGGGGCAGGGCTTAGCCCTCCCCTTTTTATGATAAAAGGAGAAGAAGAATGGCAGAAATTACTGCAAAACTCGTTAAAGAATTGCGTGAAAAATCAGGTGCTGGCGTTATGGACGCTAAAAAAGCTCTTGTTGAAACTGATGGCGACATTGATAAAGCGATTGAATTGCTTCGTGAAAAAGGAATGGCAAAAGCAGCTAAGAAGGCTGACCGTGTTGCTGCAGAAGGTTTGACAGGTGTTTACGTTAATGGTAACGTGGCAGCGGTTGTTGAAGTTAATGCTGAAACTGACTTCGTTGCGAAAAATGCTCAATTCGTTGATTTGGTGAATGAAACAGCTAAGGTTATCGCTGAAGGCAAACCAGCTAACAACGAAGAAGCTCTTGCCCTAACCATGCCTTCAGGTGAAACTCTTGAAGCCGCTTATGTCAACGCAACAGCAACGATCGGAGAAAAAATCTCATTCCGTCGTTTTGCCCTTGTTGAGAAAACAGATGAGCAAGCCTTTGGCGCTTATCAACATAATGGCGGTCGTATCGGTGTTATCACGGTTATCGAAGGTGGCGATGAAACCCTTGCTAAGCAAGTGTCAATGCACGTTGCTGCCATGAAACCAACAGTGCTTTCATACACTGAACTTGACCCACAATTTGTCAAAGATGAATTGGCTCAATTGAACCATGCTATCGAGCAAGATAACGAAAGCCGTGCTATGGTTGATAAACCAGCTCTTCCACTGCTTCAATACGGTTCAAAAGCTCAGTTGACGGACGAAGTTATCGCCCAAGCTGAAGAAAACATCAAGGCTGAATTGGCAGCAGAAGGCAAACCAGAACAAATCTGGGATAAAATCTTGCCAGGTAAGATGGATCGCTTCATGCTTGACAACACCAAGGTTGACCAAGCTTATACCCTTCTTGCTCAAGTTTACATCATGGATGACAGCAAGACCGTCGAAGCTTACCTTGAATCAGTAAATGCCAAAGCGGTATCATTTGCTCGTTTTGAAGTTGGTGAGGGTATCGAAAAAGCGTCTAACGACTTCGAAGCAGAAGTTGCTGCAACAATGGCAGCTGCTTTGAACAGCTAATTTAACCACCTGATAAAAGTTCTAGCCTTGGGCTAGGGCTTTTTCCTTTACTGGTTTTTTAAGGGAAATTATGATAAAATAGTCAAATAAGGTCAATGGTTCAGAAAGGAGACTTATGGTAAATAAAAGCACATCTGATAGCATTGAAGAATACATTAAAAAGATTTTGACCCAGACTGGTTTTGTGGAAATTCGACGATCTAGTTTGGCGGATGAATTTCAAGTGGTACCCAGTCAAATTAACTATGTCATCAAGACACGATTTACGGAGAATCGTGGCTATGTGGTAGAAAGTAAGCGGGGTGGCGGTGGTTATATTCGGATTGCTAAAGTTTCTTTTTCGGATAACCACCATTTACTAAGAAGTTTGACAGATTCCATTGGTGTGACTGTGGGTCAACAGGTGTTTGCTGATATGATTCAGTTCCTCTTTGATGAAAAAATTATCAGTAAACGCGAGGGTGAGATGATTTTAGCGGCTAGTTGTGATGAGGTCCTAGGTCAGGAGGCACCAGCCATTCGTGCGCGCATGCTACGAAAATTATTACAACGATTAGATAGAAAAGGACATTAGTCATGAACAACTATTCAAGCAAAATGCAGGAAATTTTTGGCCTAGGTCAATTTATTGCGAGCAGTTTTGAGAGTCGCTTTTTAGAAACTTGGCATGTTTTACTGGCTATGGTGGCTACGGAAAATTCTATTGCTAGCCTTAGTTTTTTAGAATTTGAAGCAGACTTTCCCATTACTGCCTATCAGGCGGCAGCTATTCAAATGGTAGGGAAAGAGCCAAGAGAAGTTTCCCCTAATTTTCCTTTCGTGGCCCAATCAAGAGGTTTAATGAGACTATTGGATTATGCTGTAGCTATTTGTCAAGCAACTTCTAAGCAAGAAATTGGCTCAGAGCATGTGCTAGAAGCCCTGTTGTTGGGTAAGGATTCTGTAGCTATTTGCCTATTGGAATTGGTTGGTTTTGGTTATTCAGACGAAGATGGTAGTTTGGTCAAGATGATTGATTTACGCAAGAGTTTGGAACGCCATGCCGGTTTTACTAAGGAACAGATTAAAGCGATCCATGAGATTAAAAAGCCAAAACGACTAAAAAGTGGTGGCTTTTCAGAAATGATGAAGGCTCCGACAACGGCAGGTGAATTGGAAGAATTTACCCGTGATCTGACTGAGATGGCCCAAAAAGGCCTACTTGACCCAGTCATCGGACGAGAGCAGGAAATTACCCGTATGGTCAGGGTTTTGAGCCGAAAGACCAAAAACAACCCAGTTTTGGTTGGTGATGCTGGTGTTGGTAAAACGGCCCTAGCTTACGGCCTGGCCCAGCGGATTGTCAATGGCGAAATTCCTTATGAACTCCATGATTTTCGTGTTTTAGAACTGGACATGATGACCGTCTTGGCTGGCACTCGTTTTCGTGGTGATTTTGAGGAACGAATGAACAAGATTATCGCTGATATTGAGGCTGATGGCAAGATTATCCTCTTTATCGATGAATTGCACACGATTATGGGTTCAGGTAGTGGTGTTGAAGGCACGCTTGATGCGGCAAATATCTTAAAACCAGCCCTATCCCGTGGTTATCTTCGGATGGTGGGAGCAACAACCCAGGAAGAATACCAAAAACACATTGAAAAAGATGCCGCACTTTCTCGTCGTTTTGCAAAAATTACCCTTGACGAGCCAAGTGTTGATGAAGCCTATCAAATTCTTTTGGGTGTCAAGGATAGCTATGAGCGTTACCACCGTGTTCAGATTGCAGATGAGGTGGTGATGACAGCCGTCAAGGCGGCCCACCGTTACTTGACCAATAAACGCCTCCCAGATTCGGCCTTGGACTTGCTTGACGAAACCAGTGCTACCGTACAGACCATGGTTAAAAAGGAGCCAGATGCCGCCTTAACTGCCCTAGATCAAGCCCTCTTGGCAGGAGACATGGTCCAAGCTAAAACATTATATGCTAAAAAGGAACAAAACCAGGCTGTCAAGCCAGTTCTAGTTAGTCAGGCTGACGTTTTAGCAACGCTTAGTCGTTTATCAGGGATTCCAGTAGAAAAATTAAGTCAGGCTGACCAAAAACGTTATTTAAACTTGGAAAAAGAGTTGCACCGACGGGTCGTGGGTCAAGCTGCTGCTGTATCAGCTATATCACGAGCCATTCGTCGCAATCAGGCCGGTATTCGAACAGGTAAGCGTCCAATTGGTTCCTTTATGTTCCTTGGTCCAACTGGGGTCGGTAAGACTGAGCTGGCCAAGGCTTTGGCGGAAATCTTGTTTGACGATGAATCGGCTTTACTCCGCTTTGACATGAGTGAGTACATGGAGCAATTTGCTGCCAGTCGTCTCAATGGTGCTCCCCCTGGTTATGTTGGCTACAATGAAGGGGGCGAATTGACAGAAAAGGTAAAAAATAAGCCTTACTCAGTTCTGCTTTTTGATGAAATTGAAAAAGCCCATCCTGATGTCTTTAACCTACTCTTGCAGGTCTTAGATGATGGTGTTTTGACCGATAGTCGTGGACGACGTGTTGATTTTAGCAATACCTTGATTATCATGACCAGTAATTTAGGGGCAACTGCCTTACGAGATGATAAAACAGTTGGTTTTGGAGCTAAGGATTTAAGTCAAGATCAAGCGGCAGTGGAAAAACGGATTATGGAAGAATTGAAAAAGGCCTACCGGCCTGAATTCCTCAATCGGATTGATGAAAAAATTGTCTTTCACCGCTTGGATCAAGAACAGTTGCTTGCCATTACCAAGTTGCTCTTGCAGCCCTTGGTTAAACAATTGGCAGAGCAGGGCATCAGCCTAAAAATCCAGCCAGCAGCCCTCAAGCAACTAGCTACTGATGGCTATGATGCAGAGATGGGGGCAAGGCCTCTACGCCGGACCATTCAAACGCAAGTTGAAGACAAACTGGCTGAATTATTATTATCAGGCCAGCTGACGGCTGACCAGACCCTTAAAATCGGGACCAAGCAAGGTAAACTAAAATTTGATATTAGCTAAAAAGACTGGCTGGCCCAGTCTTCTTGCTACTGATGCAGAAGGAGATGTTATGAAGAAAAGATTAGTTACGGTTAGCTTGTTTGCTAGCTTGGTGTTGCTGTCAGCCTGTCAATCGTCATCGAAAAAAGAGAGCGCGACTAAGTCAGCACCATCAGGACAAACGAGCACCAGTCAAACCAGCTCACAAGCAGTTGAAACCAGCACCGCAGAATCCAGCAGTTCAAGTACTCTAGCTAGCAGTCCTTCGTCAGCTGCAGAAAAGCCTCTTGATTACGATACCCTCTATGCGGATACTTTAGCCAAGGTGGCGGCTGATGACAATGCAGTCACCCTCTATGCTTTTTATGATATTGATGGCAATGGCACCAAGGAACTGTTGACAGGTGACCGTTCAAGTGATGGTAAAGTCTATGCTTTGGCTCTCTATTACCTGAAAAATGGGGTGTCAACCTACCTTGCCCATTCTCAAGTCGCTCCTGCAGGTGGTTATCGAGCAGATTTTTCCATCAATTCCAATGGTACAGTGACTCAGTATGAGTGGACGAGCCATGAGGGCAAAGGGACAGCCAAAACCTACCGGATCCAAGCAGATAATAGTGGTTTAGTGACCCTGTCCGACAAAGCAGTGGTTATGGAGAGTCAGGAGCAGGTGGCAGAAGCAGACCCCAACCCTTTAGAGCTGTCTAGTTTGGAGTGGAAGGAGCTTGTTCGACCAAGCCAAACCAAGGTGACCGAAAAGTCAAGTTTAGACCTAGAAGCGATTGCCCAAGGGGACCTGTCCTCTATCGCAGGGACTTACCCAGCTGCTAAGGGTGGCATGGACTTTACCATCAATGCTGATGGCACAGGCTCTATCAGTAAGAGTGACGGTACTTGGGATTTTCAGTTTAGTAATTTCCGTATGGAGAATGGTATGGCTCAGTTTAATGCGTCATTTGCAGGTGCAACCTATGCTGTTGTTCCTGCAGGTCAAGCCTCGCCTAACGACCTCTATCAAATGTTTGGCGATGATAGCAGTCGTAATCGTGTTTTAATCACAGGCGAAGGGATTAACGTTTTCTTCCTAGACTAAACTCATCAAGCTAAAAAGACTGGCTAGTCCAGTCTTTTAATATATCCTTGAAGTGTAACAAAAAAAGGTAGCTTATCGCTACCCTTTAGGAGATTTATGAAAAAGAAATAATATTTAGGATGGTTATAGTATAGGTTATGAAGCTTAAGGTTAACTTAAAGCATCAAACTTTTATCTGGCAGAAGCAAAAATGGTTTCAACTTCGGTCAAGCTCTCAGCACGAGAGACAGCTCCACGAATTTTAGCGGCACCAGATGTACCACGCAGGTAGTGAGGAGCCAGGCCACGAAATTCACGGACGGCGATATGTTCACCCTTGAGTTTGACCAAACGAGTGAGGTGGTCATAGGCGATGTCTAGTTTTTTCTCAAAAGGCAGGTCAGGGAGGACTTGGCCCGTTTCAAAATAGTGATTGATTTGGGTAAAGATGTAGGGGTTGTTCATGGCTGCACGTCCAATCATGACGGCATCGGCTCCAATGTCATCAATCATAAATTTGGCCTCTTCCACACTGCGAATGTCGCCATTAGCAATGAAAGGAATTTTAGTTAGGGCCTTGGCAACCTTAGCCAGGGTTTCATGGTCACAGGTGCCAGTGTACATTTGCTCACGGGTACGACCGTGCATAGCGAGGGCAGAGACACCAGCGGATTCTGCGGCAAGAGCATTTTCAACGGCTAAGGAAGCATCTGCCCAACCAGTCCGCATTTTTACGGTTAGGGGGATATCAAGCACGGATTGGACGGTGTGAATCACTTGATAAATCTTTTCAGGGTCCTTGAGCCATTTGGCCCCAGCTTCATTTTTAACGATCTTGTTGACGGGACAGCCCATGTTGATGTCTACGATGTCTGTTTTGGTATTTTTTTGGATAAATTCTGCGGCCCGAGCTAAACTATCGCCATCGCTACCAAATAATTGAATGGAAACGGGATTTTCTCCCTCTTCAATGTGCAACATGTGCAGGGTTTTTTCATTATTATATTGAATTCCCTTGTCAGAAACCATTTCCATGACAACCAGTCCGGCACCAAATTCCTTGGCGATGGTCCGAAAGGCAGAGTTAGTCACGCCAGCCATGGGGGCCAGGACTGTCCGATGGGGGATTTCTACATTTCCAATCATAAATGAGGAATTAAGCTTTGTCATTAATCAATTTCTCCAAATCATTTTCTGTAAAGTAATAGGTAGTGCCACAAAACTGGCAGTTGATTTCTGCCCCTTGGTCTTCTTCCTTCATTTCCGACAAATCCGTTTTAGGTAGGGTGATTAAGGCCTGTTCAAAACGTTCTTTTGAGCAGTCGCAGTGGAAGGAAAGCGGACTTTCGTCTAGGAGTTTATAGTCATCCTCGCCATAGATGGCATCTAACAGGGCAGAAATATGGTCTTCAGAAGCCAGTAGGCTAGAGATGGCGGGCATCTTTTGAATCCGTTCTTCGTAGCGGGTAATTTCATGCTCAGGAGCACCTGGTAGGACTTGTAACATGAAGCCACCAGCCACTTGAACCTTGTCCTCCTTGTCCAAGAGGACATTTAGCCCAACAGCAGAAGGGGTTTGCTCGCTTTCGGTCAGGTAGTAGGCCAGGTCTTCACCGATTTCACCACTGATGAGGGGGGTTGTTGAGGTATAGGGATTCCCTGTGCCATAATCCACGATGGTGACGAAGTGGCCATTGCCCATAAACGGTCCGACCAGGACTTCACCAGTGGCTGTTTTTTTGATGTCAACGCCCTTATTTTGAATATAGCCCTTGACCTCCCCCTTGCTATTAGCAACAGAGATAATATGACCAAAGGAACTATCGCCAATCACTTTGACAGTGACCTTGCTGTCTCCCTTTTGGTTAGCAGCTAAAATCTGATTGGCGATGAGGGTGCGCCCCAAGGCAACGGTTGAACTGGCTTGTGTTTGATGTTTTTCTTGGGCTGTTCGGACGGTTTCAGTACAATCAAGGACGAAAGCACGGAAATAGCCAGAACTAGCTATTGATTTTACTATTTTATCCATTCTTTTATTATAGCATAAGGCAACCGGGATGGGCTTTTCACGGCTTTGATTTCTCAAAAAATCTTTTCACGGAATGGGCGACAAAAAATGCTAGGGAAAATGAAAAAACTAGGCATAAACGCTTGACGAAAACCTGATAAGTTTGATAATATAGAAGACGGTATTGTTTACCCCATTTGAAAGGCCCCGGAACCTTCCAAATAACTTAGATGGGCTGGAACACCCATTATATGTAAACAAAAACGAATTCGTATAGGAGAAATCATGAATAAAACAACTTTTATGGCTAAACCAGGCCAAGTTGAGCGTAAATGGTATGTTGTTGACGCAACAGATGTACCTCTTGGACGTCTTTCTGCAGTAGTTGCTAGCGTACTTCGCGGAAAAAACAAACCAACTTTCACACCACACACTGATACAGGTGATTTTGTTATCGTTATTAATGCTGAAAAAGTTAAATTGACTGGTAAAAAAGCAACGGATAAAATCTACTACACTCACTCATTGTACCCAGGTGGTTTGAAACAAATCTCTGCTGGAGAATTGCGTTCTAAAAACGCTGTTCGTTTGATTGAAAAATCAGTTAAAGGCATGCTTCCACATAACACTCTTGGACGTGCTCAAGGGATGAAATTGAAGGTATTTGTTGGTGGTGAGCACACACACGCTGCACAAAAACCAGAAGTACTTGATATCTCAGGACTTATCTAAGAGGAAAGGAGCAAATAAATTATGGCACAAGCACAATATGCAGGTACTGGCCGTCGTAAAAACGCTGTTGCACGCGTTCGTTTGGTTCCAGGTACTGGTAAAATTACTGTAAACAAAAAAGATGTTGAAGAGTACATTCCACATGCTGACCTTCGCCTTGTTATCAACCAACCATTTGCAGTGACATCAACTGAAGGATCATACGATGTTTTCGTTAACGTTGTTGGTGGTGGTTATGCAGGTCAATCAGGTGCAATCCGTCATGGTATTGCACGTGCCCTTCTTCAAGTTGACCCAGACTTCCGTGATTCATTGAAACGTGCAGGTCTATTGACTCGTGACGCACGTATGGTTGAACGTAAGAAACCAGGTCTTAAGAAAGCTCGTAAAGCTTCACAATTCAGTAAACGTTAATATCCAGTTATATCAACTTTTACAGGCACTTTGCAAGTTATTTGCAAGGTGTTTTTTTGTGGAAAAGTGGGTTTGGTAATCTCTTAAGACCTGGATAAATGTTAGTGGAAAAAGAAAGCTAAGGTTATTTAGCTTTACCGAGATAGTCAGCAAATGTTGTCATGGATTGTTTTTCACCAGCTTTTGTAGCCTGGCTATAGGTGTCTAGAGTCATTTGACTACTTTAATGTTCTAACCGTTGTTCTTGTACAGTAAGTGACATAAAATTATCTTCTATGGAGAGAGGTGCGATATGTAGCTAGCCTTTCTCTTGGATAGATTCTTACTTCCATTTATGGAGTATGGTGTATGTAGGTCTCATCATTAAGGCAGATTTAGCGCACAGAAAAAGAATTTTTCGTACCTTTTCAACAGCATGTCCCTTTATCCTACCTAAGCTTTTATTGATAGTTAGTAATTGGGTATTTGGATTAAAATCTGCCCATCTAAGAGTATACAATTCACCTTTTCGTAAGCTACTATAAGCTAATAGTCTGAATAAGACATAGTTCTTGTAGGGTTTATTTTCGAAAATAATTTGTAAAAACTGTCGCAACTCACTAACTGACCGGTAATTTTTCCTAGCAGTTTTTTTGATTTTAGGGATAATAACCTTACTCATACATAGGATTGCGTTTGATGTAGTTTATATTGATGGCAAATTCAAAGATTTTCGAGGTGTATGACTTGATTTGCTTCATGTTCTTGAATGATTTCGTCTTATCTGTGATAAAGGTTTAGCAGTTTAGAGGACTAATTTTTGAAATCTTTTTCTCTCCAAAGGTATGAAGACGATACAAATCAGCTGTTTTTGCAGCTGTTGTTGCCTCTACGGTATCTTGGTAAGCTTCGTACCATTTTGGGTACAATTCTCTGTAAGCAAATGATGTTTGCTTTGAGGTTTGAATGAAAGTTCCAGAATTGAGTTGATAAGTAATAGCTATTTTATGTGTTTTGGCAGCTTTACGAGTTTTGAATCTTCGTTTAGTGTAATATTTTTTCTTACCGTAATCGTTTAGACCAAGGTAAATTTTGACAAAATAAGTGGTTCCTTTAAGGGATTGGTATTTATGAATTGACATACCATTTCTCCGTATTGTTAAAGTTTTCGGAGCTTATGTAATTGAGAAATGTTAGCTTGTTTTGTGTCGCGATCTGCCCATCTAATTTGTTATTCTTCCGTCTGAATCCATGATTTCCAAATAGCTGGTTTTTGGTTTTGGTTATTCATATACTTGATGAAGTCTTTCATTGGGGTTGCTTCATAATTTAACAAGGAATTAGAGAGTGCGTCTAAGGTCATCTGAGAAAGTCTTATTTAAGGGCATAGATGGATTTCACCAAGCTCAATACTTTTTTTGAGTCTATCCATATCGCTCTTAAAAGGCGTTACAGAGGTGATTTCTCATGTTTAAAAACTATCTGCGACTATCTTCAGATTTGATGGAGCATGTTTCTCATCATCAATTCCAGGAATATAGGCGAATGAGGCTCCAAAATAATCAGCAAGTTTTTGAGCATTCTTTTTTTAGGTTTTCGTATTCCTTGGTTGCAGCTAGATAATGTTGAATAGGATATATCTAGCGCATCACTGATACTTTTTATTTTTTTGCCAATTTCTTTGATAAATTTAGCTATATTATTAGTCATAGATTCTTCTTAAATGACATCCTATCCGATACAAAAAGTATTTATAATTTAAAATGTATAATAAAATATACAAATTTTCGGGGTTTATTTAATTGAGAAATAGAAATGAGGTAATCTTATGACTGATGAAATGACTTTAGTTGTACAACTGTCAAAATCATTGGAAAGATAGTTGAGAACTTATTATGGTGAGATGGTTAGTGGTGCTATCGAACGGATTTTAGAAGAGAAAGAACTCTATAAGGCAATGGTCAGGATGTTTACCTTATTACTCTGGTGAGATGTTTCAACGACCACGATTCAAAAATGGATTCGTGAGGGTATGCCAACTATGATAATAGATGGTGTAACTCTCTACGATAAACAAGTGGTCATACGTTGGTTGAAACAATATGAGAGATAAAGAGGAGCATTTATAAGTGATGTTCGGTGGATTAAAATAACAACGGATATTTTTGATGATGAAAAGATTCAGGTGATTGAATCAATGCCAGAAGGAGACATTCTGATTGTTATTTGGTTCAAGTTGTTAGTCTTAGTGGGCAAACAGAATTATAGTGGCGTACTAGCCCTAGGTGATAAAGTCTTTTACACTGTGTAAATGTTGATGACGGTTTTCAGGCGAAAAGCTACAACGGTCAAGTTAGTTTTAAAGAGCTTTGAACAGTTTAGCATGATAGCCTTTGTAGATGGTGCTGTCATCATTCCCAATTGGGAAAAATATCAGAACATCAATGGTTTGGAGAAAATTCGACAGCAAACTTATGAAGAGGTGTTACTTAAATGTCATAAACAGAAGAAGGAGAGTTGTTATCAAAAATTGAGGCAGAAGAGAATCAAAAATATTGTGAAGCAAGTCTTTCTGACTGAAGAAGAAAATGTCAGATTGCTAGCTCTGAGGGCAGAGGAGCCTAACTTTTCAGCCTATGCTAGAAAGAAATTATTTAACATAGAGCTAGTATTGTGGGAGGTTAGTTTTCTTGAGTATGGACAAATGACGGAGCAATTGATTCAGATTGGTTGTTCAATCAATGTGATTGTTAAGTTGCCAACTCGGGTCGGAGATATTTTGCAATAGGATTTTATAGAACTTGATCGGTTGGTGCTCCAATTGGTGAAGGAAGTGGAAAAGGAACTCTCGGTTAAATCCCAGAAGAAGTCTAGCAAAAAATAAATAATCGAACAAAACGGTTGGTAGCTGCTCGCAGTTTTCTTGTGTTTTTTGATAAATCAGTTGTCTGACAATGTTAATCTCCTTATCTGTCCTGAGACAATTAGAGAGAACTTAGAAACTCGAGTTTAGGTCTTTACGAGTTCAGATAGTTTATACACACTATCAACAAAAATCCATCACAAAGATTTAACCCACGGTTATTTTGAGTGGGTAATGGATTTTGACACTTGGGGCAAAACCTCAACCCTCTTGCCCTTGAGAAAGCGTGTAAGAAGGGGAAAATGGTATAATAGAAGCATTAAAGATTGTGAGGATTTGAATATGTCAGAACAAGCACAAAGGCAAGAGTTACATCGCAAAATTTGGGCAATCGCAGATGATGTCCGTGGTGCGGTAGATGGTTGGGACTTCAAGCAATATATTTTGGGAATCCTTTTTTACCGTTTTATCAGTGAAAATTTCAAGACCTATATCGAGGGTGGTGAGGATTTTAATTATGAGGAGATTCCGGCTGAAGCTATCACACCTGAGGTTAAGGATGATGCTATTAAGACCAAGGGGTATTTTATTATGCCTGCGCAGCTTTTTTCCAATGTCGTGAAAACAGCTCGTAGTAATAACAATTTAAATACGGAACTCAAGGAAATTTTTGATGCTATTGAGGCTAGTGCTACGGGTTATGCCAGTGAAAATGACATTAAGGGCCTTTTTGATGATGTGGATACCAGAAGTAATAAGCTGGGAAGTACTGTCCCAGAGCGTAATGAGCGTTTAGCACTCATCCTAGAAGGGATTGCTAGTCTGGATTTTGGAAGCTTTGAGGATAATCACATTGACCTTTTTGGTGATGCGTATGAGTACTTGATTTCTAACTACGCTTCCAATGCTGGGAAATCTGGTGGAGAATTTTTCACACCCCAGAGCGTATCACGTTTGCTAGCCCGTATCGTCATGTTGGGTAAGGATGAAAAAAACAAAATCAACAAGATTTATGACCCTGCTTGTGGTTCAGGCTCTCTTTTGCTTCAAGCCAAAAAACAATTTACAGAATATATCATTGAGGATGGTTTTTATGGTCAGGAGATCAACATGACTACCTACAACCTGGCACGAATGAACATGTTCCTCCATAATATCAACTATGACAAGTTTAGTATTGAGCGTGGGAATACGCTACTGGACCCTAAGCATGGCAATGATAAGCCTTTTGATGCGATTGTGTCCAACCCACCTTATTCTATCAAGTGGATTGGTAGTGACGATCCGGCGCTGATTAATGATGATCGTTTTGCACCAGCGGGGATCCTAGCACCCAAGTCTAAGGCGGACTTCGCCTTCATCATGCATAGTCTTTCTTATTTGTCTAATAAAGGCAGAGCGGCTATTGTGACCTTCCCTGGGATTTTTTATCGCGGCGGAGCTGAGCAAAAAATTCGTCAGTATCTGGTAGACGGGAACTTTATCGAGGCTGTTATCCAGTTGCCTGATAATCTCTTTTTTGGGACATCTATCGCGACCTGTATCCTTATTCTTGCTAAGAATAAGCCAACAACGGATGTTCTTTTTGTTGACGCTAGCCAGCAGTTTAAAAAAGAAACCAAAAACAATGTCTTGACAGAAGAGCATATTGAGAAAATCCTAGCAAGTGTTGAGCACAAGAACAATGAAGATTATTTTGCACAGCTTATTTCTCAAGAAAAGATTGCAGAGAAAGATTATAATCTCTCGGTGTCGCAATATGTGGATAGAGAAGATACGCATGAAAAAATTGATATTGATGTCCTCAATAAAGAAATTGCTGAGACCGTGAAAAACATTGACCGCTTGCGAGCAGAGATTGATAAGATTGTCGAGGAGTTGAGCTGATATGACCTACATTGATAAGATGATTAAAGAGCTTTGTCCTGATGGAGTAGAGTGGAAAGCGTTGGGGGAGGTGTGTGTCGTAAAAACAGGACAGTCGGTTAACAAAACATTTATACAGAATAATTCTGGAGCTTACCCAGTTATTAATAGTGGGAAAGAACCTTTGGGATATGTAGATATTTTCAATACGGAAGATGATCCAATAGGAATTACTTCTAGAGGAGCGGGAGTTGGCTATGTTTCGTGGAACGAAGGGAAATATTTTAGAGGAAATCTCAATTACTCTGCAACTATTAAAGATTCGGAGAAGCTGTTACCACGCTATTTGTATTATTTTTTGAAAAATAATTCGAAGAAAATTGAGGAATTGTGTACTTTTGATGGTATACCAGCTCTGAACAAGTTTAAGTTAGAAACCCTTAATATTGCTATTCCTCATGAAGATATTCAAAAAGAAATCGTCAAAATACTTGACAAATTCACAGATTATATTACAGAATTGACCGCAGAATTGACCGCCCGACAGAAACAATATTCTTTTTATCGGGATAGACTACTGTCGTTTGAAGATGAAGTGTATCAGGTAGAGTGGAAAACGTTAAGGAAGATTTGCCGTAAGATTTCATCTGGCGGTACTCCTAAAAGTGATAATGAGGATTACTACGGTGGTAATATTCCCTGGCTTCGCACACAGGATATTGATTTCAAGGATATTGTGTCAACTTCTGCAACAATCACTCAAGCAGGTCTTGAAAATTCTTCGGCTAAGTGGGTACCAATAAATAGCGTTGTAATTGCGATGTATGGTGCAACTGCTGGAAAATCTGCGGTTACTAAAATTCCTTTAACCACTAACCAGGCTTGTTGTAATTTGGAGATCGATGAAGAACTAGCTAATTATCGCTATGTTTATCATTGGGTTTATAAAAATTATGAGTTATTGAAAGCTAGGGGACAGGGTTCACAATCCAATATCAGTGGTAAAATCATCAAAGATTTCCCAATTCCCCTCCCCTCTCTGACCATCCAATCTCGTATCGCTGAGGTCTTGGACAATTTTGACACAGTTTGCAATGACCTACAGATTGGTCTGCCCAAAGAGATTGAACTTCGTCAAAAACAGTACGAATTTTTTAGAGATAAACTCTTGACCTTCACCGCCGAAGGCGTGTATACTGACAGTACAGTACAGACAAGACCTGATTAGGCTCTTGACTTGGGTTTTTGGACCGATTAAGGTTGAGTTAGGAGCTGTCTGCGATGTGGTGCGTGGGAATGGCTTGCAAAAGAAAGATTTTGTGGACAGTGGCATTCCTTGCATACATTACGGACAGATTTATACCTATTATGGTTTAGCGACAGATGAGACCAAATCATTTGTTAGCTCACAATTAGCTCAAAAACTTAAAAAAGCGAGTTATGGGGATGTTGTTGTTGCAACAACCAGTGAAAATAGTGAAGATGTCGGGAAGTCACTGGTTTGGTTGGGGCAGACGGAGGCTTATATTGGTGGTCACTCTTGCTTATTGAAATCAGAGCAGTTAGGGAAGTATCTTGTTTATTACATGCAAACAACTGATTTTCAGAGACAGAAAGAGAAAATGCTTGTAGGGACAAAAGTTATTGAACTTTACCCTAAAAATCTAGCTCGCATTCAGCTTATCCTCTCATCCCTCGACCAACAAAAACACATCGTCTCCATTCTCGACCGCTTCGATACCCTAACAACAGACATCAGCAAAGGTCTACCAGCTGAGATTGAGCAACGACAAAAACAGTATGAGTATTGGCGGGATCGGTTACTTAACTTTTCGTAGAGGAAGAATAGATATGGGAAATGATATCAAATTTGAAAATTTAGAACAGATTTCGGATACTATTATTTCTAGTGATAAGAAAGTCCATTTGCTCTATGCCTATAATGCAACCGGGAAAACTAGGCTTTCTATGGAATTGAAAAATAAGGTAAATGAGACTGATAGTAATGGGAATAGCATTAAGCGCATTTTATATTTCAATTCATATACAGAGGATCTTTTTACGTGGGATAATGATTTGGAAAACGATGAAGATCGATATTTGATTTATGATAAACGGACTTATTTTGGAAATTTCCTTGAAGAGCAACAACTTTTCGAACGTGCTGTAGAAAACTTTCAAAAGTATGTTGGTAGAATTATTGATGTTGAGTTTCAAGATATTATTGAAACAGTTAAAGATGAGTTCGGAAATGTTCAAAAAGATAACAGGGGTGAAGTACTAACAATTAGTAATAAAAAGAGTATACGATTTAAAGTAGATGGGCAGATAATAAAGGTGTCTAGAGGAGAAGAGAGGATTTTTGTTTGGTCAGTTTTCTTAACGCTCCTTGAAATTATTGTTGAAGATTTGACTGAGTCTGCTGATACCTCGGAATTTTCAAAAATAAACTATATCTATATTGACGATCCCATATCTTCTTTGGATGATACTAATATTATTAATGCTGCAATTTACTTGAGTGATGTTATAGGTAGTGCTGAAAACACTGATTTGAAATTTGTCGTTTCTACTCATCAAGCATTATTTTATAATGTACTTTATAATGAAATCCGATTTGATAGAAGGATCAAGAAAAAGGTTTTTTATGTCATGAAAACTACTGATGAAATTGAGGATGAGAAACAATTTAAATATTTGTTGACAGATGTTGAAGGGGATTCTCCATTTGGATATCATCTCAGAGTAAGAGAGGAACTGAGAAAAGCAATTCAAGATAACCATGTGGAGAAATTTCATTTTGCCCTTTTTAGGAACCTAGCGGAAAAAACGGCGACCTTTTTAGGCTATGGGCGATGGGAAAATGTTTTATTAGGTTTAGATGTTGCTGGATATGTTATAACATCTGAAAATATTAAATCCTATACACAACTGATTGATTTATACACTCATAATAGACATGCTGATTTAGAATATAGAGAATTACCTCCTCACGAGAAAAATACTCTTATAAATTTATTTAATAGCTTTGATTCAATCTATCGATTTAAAGAGGACGAACTATGACCAAAATCATCCAAACAGATACTATTTTAGAGACTAAGAATTTTATTGTCCTGGAAAAATACACTAAGTTGGGAAAGCCCAGTACCTATCAGACGGAAGCAGACCTAGAGCGAGAACTGATTAGTGATTTGCGACAACAGGGTTATGAGTATCTCAACTATCTGACGACACCAGAAACCCTCCTAGATAACCTTAAAACTCAGATAGAGGCGCTTAACCAAATGACTTTTACTGAGGGAGAATGGTTACGTTTTTTAGAGGAATATCTCAATAAGCCGAGTGATAGCCTAATTGATCGCACCCGAAAGCTCCGCGATAACCACATCTATGACTTTATCTTTGACGATGGGCATATCCAAAATATCTATCTTTGGGATAAGAAAAATATCAATCGTAATAAGCTTCAGGTCATTAACCAAATGACTCAAGTTGGGACTTCAAGCAATCGTTATGATGTGACCATTTTGGTCAATGGGCTTCCCTTAGTACAAATTGAGCTTAAAAAGCGTGGGGTGGCTATTCGTGAGGCTTTTAATCAGGTTCACCGTTACAGCAAGGAGAGTTTTAATGAAGAAAATTCACTCTTCAAGTATCTCCAGATTTTTGTCATTTCAAATGGGACGGATACGCGCTATTTTGCCAATACCACTAAGCGGGAGAAAAATTCTTTTGACTTTACTATGAACTGGGCACTGAAAAATAATGAGCCAATCAAGGATTTGAAGGATTTTACGGCGACCTTTTTCAGTCAGCAGACCCTCTTAAACATTCTCATCAACTACTCGGTTTTTGATACTAGTGATACCCTCTTGATCATGCGCCCTTATCAGATTGCTGCGACGGAGCGTATTATCTGGAAGATTCGTTCGGCTATTGCCACCAAAACTAAAAGTGGTCCTGAAACAGGTGGCTACATCTGGCATACGACGGGGTCTGGTAAGACCTTGACCAGCTTTAAGGCGGCGAGACTGGCAACCGAGATGGATGAGGTAGATAAGGTTTTCTTTGTGGTAGACAGGAAAGACCTAGACTATCAAACCATGAAAGAATACCAGCGATTTTCGCCTGATTCGGTCAATGGATCACATAGCACTGCTGGACTTAAACGTAATATTGAAAAAGATGACAATAAGATTGTGGTTACGACGATTCAAAAACTCAATAACTTTATGTCTAGCGAAGCGCAACATGAGATTTACAACAAGCAAGTGGTCTTTATCTTTGACGAGTGCCACCGTTCTCAATTTGGTGAGGCTCAAAAGCGCTTAAAACAAAAGTTTAAGAAGTATTGTCAGTTTGGTTTTACAGGGACGCCGATTCTTCCAGATGTCTATGATAAGGATGGAAATCTTATTCGTAAGGGGAATGCTTTGGGTTCAGAAACCACAGTTTCTGTATTCGGTAGGGAGCTCCACGCATACGTCATTACCGATGCTATCCGCGACCAAAAGGTATTGAAATTTAAGGTGGATTACAATGATGTTCGTCCACAGTTTAAGGACTTGGAAACTGAACAAGATTTAGGGAAATTATCTGCTGCTGAAAATAAAAAAGCCCTACTTCATCCAACACGGATTGCAGAGATTTCGTCTTATATTTTAGAGCATTTTAATCAAAAGACCCATAGGCAAAACGGTAAAGGGTTTAATGCCATGTTTGCTGTGTCAAGTGTCGAAGCGGCCAAGGCTTACTACCAAGAGTTGCAAGACCAGCAAGCTGGAAAAGGCAAACCATTGAAGATAGCGACCATCTTCTCTTATGCAGTAAATGAGGAACAGGTTGCGATTGGGGAAATTGATGACGAGACTTTCAGCCTTGCTGACTTAGCGGATATTAGTAGTAAGGAATTTTTGAGCAGAGTGATTTCCGATTATAATCACCTTTTTCAGACCAATTTTAGTATCAATGGCAATGAGTTTCAAAACTATTACCGTGATTTAGCTAAGCGAGTTAAGTCTGGTGAGGTGGATTTGCTTATTGTCGTCGGTATGTTTTTGACTGGTTTTGATGCTCCGACCTTGAATACACTTTTTGTGGATAAAAACTTGCGTTATCATGGGCTTATTCAGGCTTTTTCTCGGACGAATCGGATTTACAATGCGACTAAGACTTTTGGAAATATTGTGACTTTTCGTGATTTGGAGAAGGCAACGACAGATGCTATTAAGTTGTTTGGGAAGACAGAGACAGCTGACGTTCTGTTGGAGCGTTCTTACGAAGACTACATGACTGGCTATATTGAGGCTGGTCAGGAGCAAAAAGGGTATTTGGAAGTTGTTAAAGAATTGCAGGAAAAATTTCCGGATCCGACAACTATTATTAAAGAAAGTGATAAGAAAGAATTTGTAACCTTGTTTGGTCAGTTCTTACGCTTGGATAATATCTTGCAGAACTATGATGATTTTATGAGTTTGCAAGCTCTGCAAGAGTTAGATGTTACAGATGCAGAGGCTGTGGCAGATTTCAAAGAACGGTTTCATTTGGATGATGAAGCCGTTGCGGAACTTTCTAAAATGGACATCCCAAGTATTCGTGAGATTCAAGATTATCGCTCTACTTACAATGATATCAAGTCCTGGTATGACAATGAGAGGCGGAATCAGCAGAATAGCGATTCCGAAATCGATTGGGATGCGGTTGTTTTCGAAGTAGAGTTGTTGAAGTCACAGGAAATCAATCTGGACTATATTCTGGAATTGATTTTTGAAACCAACCAAAAGGTATCTGATAAGGAACAACTCATTGAAGAAATTACACGAACTATCCGTGCTAGTCTGGGTCAGAGAGCTAAGGAAAGCTTGATTGTGGATTTTATTAATACTAGTGACTTGGACAGTTTATCTGAGAAGTCAGATATTTTAGAGCAATTTTATACATTTGCTCGTCAAAAGCAAAAAGAAGCAGTAGCTAATTTGATTGAGACAGAAGGGTTGAATGTTGAGAGTGCTAACCGTTATATTCAGATGTCACTCAAACGAGAGTATGCTAGTGAAAATGGGAATGCTCTCAATGAAGCACTTCCTAAGATGAGTCCGCTCAATCCCCAATATCGTACCAAAAAGCAGATGGTGTTTGAAAAAGTTGTGGATTTGGTGGAGATATTTAAGGGGATTGGTGGAGAAATTTAACCATTATTATTTTTTCTAGATATAGGAGAGATAAACTTTAAATTAGAGGTTGACGTTTTAAGAAATATCAAGGCGTCATATCAGTAGTATAAAAAGCTGACTTATAATTTATTTGGAAACGACAGTTACTCCGAAAACCTGATGCTTGGTATGGAGGAGGCTTAAACTAGGAAAATAAAAAAAGATTTAATTCAAACCCTATCTCACTATTAATTTCTACCAGAAACCCAATATTTGGATAGGAAATCCGCCCGAAAGAGACCGTCTGAATTACTTAAACGCCTGATTGCTTTTGTCAATACTGACGGCATGGTGGGAACACAGAAAAAAGTGGTTATCAACCTTAGTTGAAGACCACTTTTTCATTATCCATTTTGTTACAATTTAATCGTTTGAGGAAAGATTTGATTAATAGTCATATAGCCATTCATTGCTAGAAATATAGGTAAGGCAAGACCGGCGCCTCAACAATCATGTGCAGGCTATTTGATTAGCAATACCAACAGGTTATTTGGGCACATAGTTGCCAATCACCATAAGATTAATTTTGATAATGTCTTCTTTGGATGGTGGTCCTGTTCAAAGGGAAAGTCAATGCGATCACGACGCTTGTCGCGAGAGAGGTTGCTAACGAGGGTTATTTGTCGGTTGGGAATAAAATGGAGACTTCCATCAGGATACGAGAGTTGGGAAGTACGAAGCCCGACCTTCGTTACCCTACCTGTCACCGTGGTAACTTTAATGGTTTCTCTGACATCGTATTGGTGTTCAATTAGGATAAAGATACCGTTAATGACATCGGTCAGAAACCCTTGTGCCCTTAGTCCAATAGCTAGTCCTGTCAGTCCAGCACCGGCTAAAAGACCGGAAACAGGGACACCGATAACCAGAAAAATCCAGTAGGTCAGTAGGAAACAGAGGGAGTAGTCTAACAAATTATAAATCAAGGACGTGAGGGTCTGCCATCAACTTTCTTCTTGGGGTGTTAGTGGTAATGAATGAAAAAGAGTCTGACGCATGATATAGTGCAGGAATTTTTTCAGTAAAATAAAACCAAGGCATAACAGTAGGAGGGAGATCCCTTTTTCCAAAAATAGAGTGAGCCATTGCCCAGATACAAGTCTTTTTAATATTGTCATGACCATGGTCTATCAAATCTTGTTGAAAAATGCTAGATTTTGCGCAAGCTAGTCAAAAAAGCCTGCGCCTTGTATAAAACACTTTCAAAATTAAATGAAATATGATAGAATGAAGAGTAATCTAAAATTATGAAGGAGAAAGACGAGATGTCTGTATCATTTGAAAATAAAGCAACTAACCGTGGAGTGATTACTTTTACGATTAGCCAAGAAACCATTAAACCAGCCTTGGATGCGTCTTTTAACAAGGTTAAAAAAGAAATCAACGTTCCAGGTTTCCGTAAGGGGCATATGCCGCGTACGGTTTTTAATCAAAAATTTGGTGAAGAAGTGCTTTATGAAGATGCTTTGAACCGTGTTTTGCCAGCAGCTTATGAAGCAGCAGTTGCTGAATTGGGTCTTGATGTTGTCGCTCAGCCTAAAATTGATGTGACATCAATGGAAAAAGGACAAGATTGGACCATCACTGCTGAAGTGGTTACTAAACCAGAAGTTAAGTTGGGTGATTACAAAAACCTTGCGGTATCAGTAGAAACATCTAAAGAAGTGACGGCTGAAGAGGTTGATGCAAAAGTTGAACGTGAGCGTAATAACTTGGCTGAGTTAGTGGTTAAAGAAGAAGCAGCAGTTGAAGGTGATACTGTCGTGATTGACTTCGTTGGTTCTGTTGATGGTGTTGAATTTGACGGTGGTAAGGGTGACAATTTCTCTCTTGAACTTGGCTCAGGTCAATTCATCCCAGGTTTCGAAGATCAATTGGTTGGATCAAAAGCTGGTGAAACAGTTAATGTTAATGTCACTTTCCCAGAAGACTATCAAGCAACGGATCTCGCCGGTAAGGATGCTCTTTTTGTAACAACGGTTCATGAAGTAAAAACAAAAGAAGTACCAGCCCTTGATGATGAATTGGCGAAAGATCTTGACGACGAAGTAGAAACACTGGATGAGTTGAAAGCCAAATACCGTAAAGAGCTTGAAACAGCTAAAGAGATTGCTTTTGATGATGCTGTTGAGGCAGCAGCTCTTGAATTGGCAGTAGAAAATGCAGAAATTGTTGAATTACCAGAAGAAATGATTGAGGCAGAAACTCACCGTGCCATGAATGAGTTCATGGGCAATATGCAGCGTCAAGGAATCTCGCCAGACATGTATTTCCAATTGACAGGCACTAGTCAAGATGACCTTCATAATCAATATGCAGCAGAGGCGGACAAGCGTGTGCGGACAAATCTTGTTATTGAAGCTATCGCTAAGGCAGAAGGATTTGATGTGTCTGAAGAAGATGTTGAAAAAGAAATCAATGACTTGGCAACTGAGTACAATATGGAAGTAGCCCAAGTTCGTCAACTTTTGTCAACAGACATGTTGAAACATGACATTTCAATGAAGAAAGCTGTTGAGGTTATTACAAGCTCAGCCTCAGTTAAATAAGACCGCAATAAAAATCCCTATGGTTAGGGATTTTTATTTTATTCTGTTTTCAGCCGGTTTCTTACTGTAAATCCTTTGACGAAATGGCATTTTTAGCGTAAAATAGATGAGAATGATAATGTAAGGAGAAGTGCTTTGGAATTAGAAGTATTTGCAGGTCAAGAAAAAAGTGAATTATCCTTGATTGAAGTGGCGCGTGCGATTCTAGAAAGTCGCGGACGCCATAAAGAGATGTATTTCAGTGATTTGGTTAATGAAGTGCAATCTTATCTTGGGAAATCTGATGCGGATATTCGTGAGGCTTTGCCAGATTTTTATACTGAATTAAACACAGATGGTAGTTTTATCCCTCTTGGGGAGAACAAGTGGGGCTTGCGGTCATGGTACGCTATTGATGAAATTGATGAGGAAATCATCACTCTTGAAGATGAAGATGAGGGGGCACCTAAGCGTAAGAAAAAACGTGTGAATGCCTTTCTCATGGAAAGTGAAGATGCCATTGACTATTCTGATGATGATCCAGAAGATGAGGATTATGATTTACCGTCTGGCATGGAATTTGATGAAGATAATCCTGATGATGAAAAATCTGAGGTTGAGTCCTATGATTCTGAGTTGAATGAAATTATTCCAGATGCTGATTTGGAAGAAGATGTTGACTTGAACGAAGAAGATGATGACTATTCAGATGATCCGGAAGAGGAAGACTAACAGTTCTTTCTTGACCGATATGACGGGATAGGCTATAATAATTAGTGGGCGTCTCTTTTGGAGACAAGTACTAAGCTCCTCTTGATGAGGAGCATTTTTATTTTTTAGCAAAAGGAGTTTGTATGACCAAGTATATCTTTGTCACTGGTGGTGTAGTAAGTTCAATTGGTAAGGGGATTGTGGCGGCCAGCCTAGGGCGCCTCTTGAAAAATCGTGGGCTGAAAGTGACCATTCAAAAATTTGACCCTTACATCAATATTGATCCAGGAACCATGAGTCCCTACCAACATGGTGAGGTTTATGTGACTGACGATGGTGCCGAGACAGACTTGGACCTTGGCCATTATGAACGCTTTATTGACATTAACCTCAACCAATATTCTAACGTGACAACGGGCAAGATTTACAGTGAAGTCTTGCGGAAGGAACGTCGAGGGGAGTATTTGGGGGCAACGGTTCAGGTCATTCCCCATATCACGGATGCCTTGAAAGAAAAAATCAAACGAGCAGCAGTGACGACGGATTCAGATGTGGTCATTACTGAGGTCGGTGGGACAGTTGGCGATATTGAAAGTCTACCTTTCTTGGAAGCTCTGCGTCAAATGAAGGCTGATGTCGGTTCGGATAATGTCATGTATATCCATACAACCCTCTTACCATACTTGAAAGCAGCTGGTGAAATGAAAACCAAGCCGACCCAGCACTCGGTTAAGGAGTTGCGTGGTTTAGGGATTCAGCCAAACATGTTGGTGATTCGTACGGAAGAGGCCGTTGACCAAGGGGTTAAAAATAAATTGGCCCAGTTTTGTGATGTGCAACCGGAAGCTGTAATTGAATCTCGTGATGTGGAGCATATCTATCAAGTACCTTTGAACTTGCAGGCCCAAGGCATGGATCAAATTGTCTGTGACCATTTGAAACTAGATGTGCCAGCGGCTGATATGACCGAATGGTCAGCCATGGTGGACAAGGTGCTTAACCTTAAAAAGACCGTTAAAATTGCCTTGGTTGGTAAATATGTGGAATTGCCAGATGCCTACTTGTCAGTGGTTGAGGCTTTGAAACATTCAGGTTATGTCAATGATGTGGCCCTTGATTTGAATTGGGTCAATGCTAATGATTTGACGGCAGAAAATGTAGCCGATCATCTAGCAGGAGCAGACGGCATTATCGTTCCTGGTGGTTTTGGCCAACGTGGGACAGAAGGTAAGATTCAGGCGATTCGCTATGCCCGTGAACATGATGTGCCCATGTTAGGTGTCTGTCTAGGCATGCAGTTAACCTGTGTGGAATTTGCCCGCCATGTTCTTGGTTTGGAAGGGGCTAATTCAGCTGAGTTGGACCCAGAAACACCTTTTCCAATCATTGACATCATGCGTGACCAAATCGATATCGAAGATATGGGGGGCACCTTACGTTTGGGTCTGTATCCATGTAAACTCAAGCCTGGTAGCCGAGCGGCAGCAGCTTATGGCAACCAAGAAGTGGTTCAACGCCGCCACCGCCATCGTTATGAAGTCAATACCAAATTCCGTGCCCAATTTGAAGAGGCTGGTTTGGTCTTTTCAGGGGTATCACCAGATAATCGCCTGATGGAAATTGTAGAGTTGCCAGAGAAAAAATTCTTTGTCGCAGCCCAATACCATCCAGAATTATCTAGTCGCCCTAACCGTTCAGAAGAACTCTATACCGCCTTTGTGACAGCTGCGGTTGACAATAGTCGTTAAGTAAAAAAACCTTAGACTACTTGGTCTAAGGTTTTGTTTTTTAATAGCTTAAGACAAAATAATTTTTCTTGCCGCGGCGGATAACGGTCAGCTCCTGGTCAATTTTATCGGCGTCAGAAAGGGTATAGGTTAGGTCTTGTTGGCGTTCGCCATTAAGATAGATGGCACCGTTTTGGACGTCTTCACGGGCCTGCCGTTTGGACGGTGAAATACCAGCTTTTACCAGTAATTCAACTAGGTTGAGATCGTCATCAGGGCTTACTTGATAATTTTTGACATGGTTGAGGCCCTGTTTGAGTTCGCTAGCTGATAGGTTCTTGATGTTGCCTGCAAAGAGTTGTTCAGTGATTTTGAGGGCTTGCTCATAGGCTTCTTGGCCATGAACCAAGGTCACCACTTCTTTGGCCAAGACTTTTTGAGCTAGGCGTTCATGAGGAGCAGCCTGGAAAGCTGTCTCGATTTCAGCTATTTCAGCTAAAGGCAAGAAGGTGAAGATTTTCAAAAAGCGGATGGCATCATCGTCCATGACATTGAGCCAGAATTGGTACATTTGATAAGGAGAGGTTTTGTCAGCATTGAGCCAAATGGCATTGCCTTCTGATTTACCAAATTTCTTGCCAGTGGCATCAGTGATGAGGGGAACGGTGATAACGTGGCCAGTTTTGCCTGCCTTACGACGGAGCAATTCAGTTCCAGCAGTCATGTTGCCCCATTGGTCACTGCCACCGATTTGGAGGGTGACCCCATGGCGACGATTGAGCTCGTAAAAATCATAGCCTTGCATGATTTGGTAGGCAAATTCGGTATAGGAAATGCCTGTTTCAATCCGTTTTTTGACGGATTCCTTGCTCATCATGTAGTTGACCGTAAAGTATTTACCGACATCACGCAGGAAATCAATAAAGCTGATGTTTTCAAACCAATCATAGTTGTTTGTCATGACGGCAGGATTATCCTTGCTCTCGAAATCGAGAAACTGAGCCATCTGGAGACGGATTTTAGCCACCCAGTCTTGGACAGTTTCCTTGGTTTGGAGGCTGCGTTCGTCGTCCTTGAAGGATGGGTCACCAATCAGACCGGTTGCTCCGCCGACCAAGGGATAGGGTTTATGACCTGCTAACTGTAAATGGCGGCAGACCAAAAGAGGAACCAGATGGCCCAAATGCAGGCTATCGGCAGTCGGGTCACAACCCAAGTAAAAGCCGACCTGTTCTTCTGTTAGAGCCTTAATCAGGGCTTCTTCATCGGTTGTCTGAAAAATCAGACCTCGCTCTTTTAACTCTTCAAAAATAGTCATTGACATGCTCCAATCATAAAATCTGTTACCTTATTATATCAAAAATGGGTCAATTTGCCACCATGCAACTTTTACTGAAATTTGATATAATGATAGACGAGGTATATTATGTTATTGAGACGGAAAAATAAAAAACAGTTAACAGATCACCAACCCTTAACCATTTTTGATTTTGGGACGGTTTTATTACGTACACTCAAATTGTTGTCGGAATTTGCTTATATTTTAGTCATTTTATTCGGCATGTTGGGCCTGGGAGCCGCCTTCGGTTATTTGATTAGTCAAGTGGACTCTGTCAAAGTGCCGAGCAAGGAAAGTTTGGTTAGTCAGGTGAGTTCCTTGAGTGCAGTTTCTGACATGACTTATTCTAATGGGGAATTGATTTCGACCATCGATAGTGACTTGCTCAGAACACCAGTTCCAAGCGATGCAATTTCTGAGAACATCAAAAAAGCTATTGTGGCGACAGAGGACGAGAATTTTTCTGAGCATAAGGGAGTGGTGCCTAAGGCGGTTTTTCGAGCAACCTTGGCTTCCTTGGTGGGCTTAGGAGAAACCAGTGGTGGCTCAACCTTGACCCAGCAACTGCTCAAGCAGCAGGTGCTAGGAGATGATCCAACCTTTAAGCGGAAATCCAAGGAGATTGTTTATGCCTTGGCCTTAGAGCGCTATATTGATAAAGATAGCATTTTGACAAACTATTTAAATATTTCTCCTTTTGGTCGTAATAATAAGGGACAAAATATTGCAGGGGTTGAAGAAGCAGCTCAGGGAATTTTTGGTGTATCAGCGAGAGACTTGACCATTCCTCAGGCAGCCTATTTAGCAGGCCTGCCCCAGAGCCCGATTGTCTACTCGCCTTATACCTCAGAGGGGCAACTAAAGTCGCCAGAAGACATGGCCTATGGCCTAACACGAGCAAAAAATGTCCTCTACAACATGTACCGAACAGGTGTTCTGTCAAAGGAAGATTATGAGAGTTACCTGACCTATGATGTCAGTCAGGATTTTAAACAACCAGAGGCAGCCTCGTCAACTCAGCATGATTACCTGTATTACACGGTGATGGCAGAAGCTCAAGACTTGATGTATGACTATTTGATTAAACGCGACGGTGTTTCCGAGAAAGATTTAAAAAATGACGAGACGAAATTAGCTTATCAGACTAAGGCGCAGCAGGAATTGCGTTTGGGTGGTTATCGCATTACAACGACCATCAACCAAAATGTTCATCTAGCGATGCAAAATGCAGCGGCCCAGTATGGTGGCTTGTTGGATGATGGGACCGGTCAGGTGCAGATGGGAAATGTCCTCATGGACAACACAACAGGTGGAGTCCTAGGTTTTATCGGGGGGCGTGATTATGCAATTAATCAAAATAACCATGCCTTTGACACCAAAAGGTCACCGGGATCTAGTACCAAGCCAATCTTGCCTTATGGCATTGCGATTGATCAGGGGTTGATGGGAAGTGCTAGCATGTTATCTAATTACCCAACCACCTTCTCGAGTGGTCAAAAAATCATGCATGGCGACGAAGAAGGGACAACGATGATTAATCTCCAAGATGCTCTCAACACTTCTTGGAATATCCCTGCCTTTTGGACTTATCAACTCCTTAGGGACCGTGGCGTAGACGTTGAAAATTATATGACAAAATTAGGTTATGACATCGCTGATTACAATATCGAAAGTTTGCCTTTAGGCGGTGGGATTGAGGTCTCTGTGGCCCAACAAACCAATACCTATCAGATGTTAGCCAACGGTGGAGCTTACCTTAAAAAACATGTCATTGATAAAATTACCTCAGAAGAAGGGGAAGTTATCTATCAGTATGATGCAAAACCGGCCCAAGTCTTTTCACAGGCAACGGCGAGTATTGTGCAGGAACTCTTGCGAGGTCCCTTATCATCAGGTATTACGACAACCTTTAAGAGTCGTCTGCAGGCCATTAATCCAGGGTTAGCAAACAACGTGGATTGGATTGGGAAGACAGGGACAACCAACAACTATTCGGATGTTTGGTTGATGTTGTCAACTCCTAAGGTTTCCTTGGGGAACTGGGCAGGGCATGATGACAATAGCTCTCTTCAATCTTTGACTGGTTATAATAACCATGCCAACTACGTCGCTAACTTGGTCAATGCCATTAGTCAGGCAGAGCCATCTCTGTTTGATGATACGAAATTCACTTTGGACAATAGTGTTATTAAGGCCAATGTCCTAAGGTCAACCGGTTTGAAACCAGGAACAGTACAGGTCAATGGGCGCGCGATTACTGTGAATGGAGCAACTACGACCAGTTACTGGGCTCAGGGGGGGCCAAGTGCTATGACGTATCGTTTTGCGATTGGTGGTACTGACAGTGACTATCAAAAGGCCTGGGCAAGTTTGATGAATGGAAATTAGACTTGTCAAACTAAAGCAGATGTGATATAATAGGAGAAATTATTTGTCGTCTGTTTTGGTTGAAATCTTGTCCAACCAGGACTTACAGCAGTTAAATCACACGTTATCGGTCAGATTTAGCTGCTCTTTTTGTGCCTATTTTTAGTATTTTTTAGGAATGTTACCCATTCTTAAAGAATCTAAAAATTTCGACAAATAGCAAGCGACAGCTTGTTTTAAATTTTAATGTTAACAAAAACTTGGTTAGGCAGTTCGTCTGACCCACCTATTTCAATTAAAAGGAGCTCAATTTTGGCAGGACATGACGTTCAATACGGGAAACATCGTACCCGTCGTAGCTTTTCAAGAATCAAGGAAGTCCTTGATTTACCAAACCTCATTGAAATTCAAACTGACTCATTTAAAGATTTTTTGGATAGCGGTTTGAAAGAAGTTTTTGAGGACGTACTCCCAATTACCAACTTTACTGATACTATGGAGTTGGAATTTGTTGGCTATGAGTTCAAGGAACCTAAATATACCCTGGAAGAAGCTCGTTCTCACGATGCCCACTATTCAGCACCAATTTTTGTCACCTTCCGTTTGGTTAATAAGGAAACTGGTGAAATCAAGACCCAAGAAGTTTTCTTTGGTGATTTCCCACTGATGACCGAAATGGGAACCTTTGTTATCAACGGTGCTGAGCGCATTATCGTGTCTCAGTTGGTTCGTTCACCAGGTGTTTACTTTAATGACAAGGTTGATAAGAACGGTAAGGTTGGCTATGGCTCAACGGTTATTCCGAATCGTGGTGCATGGCTAGAATTGGAAACAGATGCTAAAGACATTGCTTACACCCGTATTGACCGGACCCGTAAGATTCCATTTACAACACTGGTGCGTGCCCTTGGTTTTTCAGGTGATGACGAAATCTTAGATATTTTTGGTGATAGTGATCTGGTTCGTAACACCATTGAAAAAGATATCCATAAAAATCCAAGTGATTCTCGGACGGATGAAGCCCTCAAAGAAATCTATGAGCGCTTACGTCCAGGTGAGCCTAAGACAGCTGAAAGTTCACGTAGTCTTTTGATTGCCCGCTTCTTTGATGCCCGTCGCTATGATTTGGCAGGAGTTGGTCGCTACAAGATTAACAAGAAATTAAATGTCAAAACCCGTTTGTTAAACCAGACGATTGCTGAAAATTTGGTTGATGCTGAAACTGGTGAAATCTTGGTTGAAGCAGGGACAGTCATGACACGTGCGGTTATCGATCGCATTGCAGAACACTTGGATGGTGATTTGAATAAATTTGTTTACACACCAAATGATTTCGCTGTTTTGACGGAGCCAGTTGTTTTGCAAAAATTCAAGATTGTAGCACCAACCGATCCAGACCGTGTGGTGACGATTGTTGGCAATGCCAATCCAGGTGATAAGGTCCGTGCCCTTACCCCAGCTGATATTTTGGCAGAGATGAGTTACTTCCTCAACTTGGCTGAAGGTTTAGGTAAGGTGGACGATATTGACCACTTGGGTAACCGTCGCATTCGTGCCGTAGGTGAGTTGTTGGCCAACCAATTCCGTGTTGGTTTGGCGCGTATGGAGCGAAATGTCCGTGAACGAATGTCAGTTCAGGATAACGAAGCCCTGACACCACAACAAATCATCAACATTCGCCCAGTAACGGCAGCCGTTAAAGAATTCTTCGGTTCATCTCAATTGTCACAGTTCATGGACCAACACAACCCGCTATCAGAGCTATCTCACAAACGCCGTCTATCAGCCTTGGGACCTGGTGGTTTGACCCGTGACCGTGCGGGCTATGAAGTGCGTGACGTGCATTATACCCACTATGGTCGCATGTGTCCAATCGAGACGCCAGAGGGGCCAAACATCGGTTTGATTAACAACTTATCTTCTTATGGTCATTTGAACAAGTATGGGTTCATTCAAACCCCTTATCGCAAGGTTGATCGTGAAACAGGTGTGGTGACCAATGAAATTGTCTGGTTGACAGCTGATGAAGAAGATGAATTTACCGTGGCTCAGGCTAATTCTAAGCTAAATGAAGACGGTACTTTTGCAGAAGAGATTGTCATGGGTCGCCATCAAGGTAATAACCAAGAATTCCCAGCTTCAATCGTTGATTATGTTGACGTTTCGCCAAAACAAGTAGTTGCGGTAGCGACAGCATGTATTCCGTTCTTGGAAAATGACGACTCCAACCGTGCCCTGATGGGAGCCAACATGCAACGTCAGGCGGTACCATTGATTGATCCACATGCCCCTTATGTGGGAACAGGTATGGAATACCAGGCTGCCCATGACTCAGGAGCGGCAGTTATTGCCCAGCATGATGGTCGTGTCACTTATTCAGATGCCGATAAGGTGGAAGTCCGCCGTGAAGACGGTAGCCTAGACATTTACCACATCACTAAATTCCGCCGTTCAAACTCAGGAACTGCTTACAACCAACGGACCTTGGTTAAGGTTGGTGATGTCGTTGAAAAAGGTGACTTTATCGCTGACGGACCATCTATGGAAAATGGTGAAATGGCCCTTGGTCAAAACCCAATCGTTGCCTACATGACCTGGGAAGGTTATAACTTTGAGGACGCGGTTATCATGAGTGAGCGTTTGGTCAAAGAAGATGTTTACACCTCTGTTCACTTGGAAGAATACGAAAGCGAAACCCGTGACACCAAGTTAGGCCCTGAAGAAATTACCCGTGAAATTCCAAACGTGGGTGAAGATGCCCTCCGTGATTTGGACGAAATGGGGATTATCCGTATCGGTGCGGAAGTCAAGGAAGGTGACATTCTAGTTGGTAAGGTGACACCAAAAGGTGAGAAAGACCTCTCGGCTGAAGAACGTCTCCTACATGCCATCTTTGGTGACAAATCTCGTGAAGTTCGTGATACTTCTCTGCGTGTGCCACATGGTGGTGATGGTATTGTCCGTGATGTGAAAATCTTTACCCGTGCCAATGGCGATGAATTGCAATCAGGTGTTAACATGCTGGTGCGTGTTTACATCGCTCAAAAACGTAAAATCAAGGTTGGGGACAAGATGGCCGGACGCCATGGAAATAAGGGTGTCGTGTCACGTATCGTCCCAGTTGAGGACATGCCATACCTTCCTGATGGAACACCTGTTGATATCATGTTGAACCCACTTGGGGTGCCATCACGGATGAACATTGGTCAGGTTATGGAACTTCACCTTGGTATGGCTGCCCGTAATTTGGGTATCCACATTGCGACACCAGTCTTTGATGGAGCAACTTCAGAAGACCTTTGGTCAACGGTTAAGGAAGCAGGCATGGACAGTGATGCCAAGACCATTCTGTATGATGGTCGGACAGGAGAACCATTTGAAAATCGTGTGTCTGTCGGTGTCATGTACATGATCAAACTTCACCACATGGTTGATGACAAGCTCCATGCTCGTTCAACAGGACCATACTCATTGGTAACGCAACAACCACTCGGTGGTAAGGCACAATTTGGTGGCCAACGTTTCGGTGAGATGGAGGTTTGGGCTTTGGAGGCTTACGGTGCTTCAAACGTCCTACAAGAAATCTTGACCTACAAATCAGATGATGTGACAGGTCGTCTTAAAGCTTATGAGGCCATTACCAAAGGGAAACCAATTCCAAAACCAGGTGTGCCAGAATCCTTCCGTGTCCTTGTCAAAGAACTGCAATCGCTTGGTCTTGACATGCGTGTTCTTGACGAAGATAATCTAGAAGTTGAACTGCGTGACCTTGACGAAGGCGAAGATGACGATGTCATGCACGTTGAAGAGCTGGAAAAAGCTCGTGAGCGTCAAGCCCGTGAACTAGCAGAAGCAGTAAAACAAGAAGAAAATGACTAATAGACAAGCCCGTCTTGTTTAGCTAGAATCAAGTAGGGAAGGATTTCCCTGCTTGGTGTTTAATTGAAGTAAGAAAGGTAAAACTAGTGGTTGATGTAAATCGTTTTAAAAGTATGCAAATCACCTTAGCTTCACCGAATAAGGTCCGTTCGTGGTCTTATGGCGAAGTTAAAAAACCTGAAACCATTAACTATCGGACCCTAAAACCAGAACGTGAAGGACTTTTTGATGAGGTTATCTTTGGTCCAACCAAGGATTGGGAATGTTCTTGTGGTAAGTACAAGCGCATTCGCTACAAGGGAATTGTCTGTGACCGTTGTGGGGTAGAAGTCACTCGCGCCAAAGTTCGTCGTGAACGCATGGGGCATATTGAGTTGAAGGCGCCGGTTTCCCATATCTGGTATTTCAAAGGAATTCCGTCTCGTATGGGCTTGACCCTTGACATGAGTCCTCGTGCCTTGGAAGAGGTCATCTACTTTGCAGCCTATGTGGTCATTGACCCTATGGAAACCCCGCTTGAACCTAAATCACTCCTTACCGAGCGTGAATACCGTGAAAAGTTGATGGAATACGGTCATGGCTCTTTTGTGGCTAAAATGGGGGCTGAAGCCATTCAAGACCTCTTGAAACGAGTTGATTTGGAAGCTGAAATTGCTGTCTTAAAGGAAGAATTACGAACAGCATCTGGTCAAAAACGGATTAAGGCCATTCGTCGTTTGGATGTTTTGGACGCCTTCTACAAGTCCGGCAACAAGCCAGAATGGATGATTCTCAATATCCTGCCCGTTCTTCCACCAGACCTACGTCCTATGGTGCAGTTGGACGGTGGTCGTTTTGCAGCTAGTGACTTGAATGACCTTTACCGTCGTGTCATTAACCGTAATAATCGTTTGGCTCGTCTTTTGGAATTAAATGCTCCAGGGATTATCGTCCAAAATGAAAAACGGATGTTGCAAGAGGCAGTTGATGCCCTTATTGATAATGGTCGTCGTGGTCGTCCAATCACTGGCCCAGGTAGCCGTCCACTCAAGTCATTGAGCCACATGCTCAAAGGTAAGCAGGGTCGTTTCCGTCAAAACTTGCTTGGTAAACGGGTTGACTTCTCAGGTCGTTCGGTTATCGCTGTCGGTCCAACCCTCAAAATGTACCAATGTGGTGTGCCACGTGAGATGGCGATTGAGCTTTTCAAACCATTTGTCATGCGAGAAATTGTCGCTCGTGAATATGCAGGTAACGTTAAGGCAGCTAAACGCATGGTCGAGCGTGGCGATGAGCGAATCTGGGATATTCTTGAAGAAGTGATTAAGGAACATCCAGTACTGCTTAACCGGGCGCCTACCTTGCACAGATTGGGTATCCAGGCCTTTGAGCCGGTCTTGATTGATGGTCGTGCCCTTCGCTTGCACCCCTTGGTGTGTGAGGCCTACAATGCCGACTTTGACGGTGACCAAATGGCCATCCACGTCCCTCTATCGGAAGAAGCTCAGGCTGAAGCCCGTCTTTTGATGCTGGCAGCAGAGCATATCCTTAACCCCAAAGATGGAAAACCTGTCGTTACCCCATCTCAGGACATGGTTTTGGGGAACTATTACCTAACCATGGAAGACGCTGGTCGTGAGGGTGAAGGCATGGTCTTTAAAGACCGTGATGAAGCGGTTATGGCTTATCGTAATGGTTATGTTCATCTACACAGTCGTGTGGGAATTGCGGTTGATAGTATGCCAAATAAACCGTGGACCGATGACCAACGCCATAAAATCATGATTACCACGGTTGGTAAAATTCTCTTCAACGATATTATTCCTGATGAATTGCCATATCTGCAAGAGCCAACCAATGCCAACTTGACCGATAAAACGCCAGATAAATATTTCTTGGCCCCAGGAGCAGACATTAAATCAGTTATTGCCGAGCTTGACCTTAACCTGCCATTCAAGAAGAAAAATCTCGGAAATATCATCGCGGAAACCTTTAAACGCTTGCGGACAACAGAAACCTCAGCCTTCCTTGACCGCTTGAAAGACTTGGGCTACTATCATTCAACCCTTGCTGGTTTGACCGTGGGAATTGCAGATATTCCGGTTATTGATAATAAGCAAGAAATCATTGAAGTTGCCCACCATAAGGTTGAAGTGATTAATGATTCTTTCCGTAAGGGGATGATGACGGATGATGAACGTTACTTAGCAGTCACCTCTACTTGGCGTGAAGCCAAAGAAGAACTTGAGAAACGTCTGGTTGAAACACAAGATCCGAAAAACCCAATCGTTATGATGATGGATTCTGGTGCCCGTGGTAACATTTCCAACTTCTCGCAGCTGGCGGGGATGCGTGGTCTGATGGCAGCGCCAAATGGTCGTATCATGGAATTGCCAATCCTGTCTAACTTCCGTGAGGGACTTTCTGTCTTGGAAATGTTCTTCTCGACCCACGGAGCTCGTAAGGGGATGACCGATACCGCCCTTAAGACTGCGGATTCAGGTTACTTGACCCGTCGTTTGGTTGACGTGGCCCAAGATGTGATTATCCGTGAGGATGATTGTGGTACAGATCGCGGGTTGACCATTACAGCAATTACTGATGGTAAGGAAGTTACTGAGACCTTAGAAGAGCGTCTACAAGGTCGTTACACTAAGAAAACAGTTAAGCATCCAGAAACGGGTCAAGAGCTGATTGGTGCAGATGAATTGATTACGGAAGACATGGCGGCTAAAATTGTTAATGCCGGTGTGGAGCAAGTCACCATTCGTTCAGTCTTTACATGTAACACCCGCCATGGTGTCTGCCGTCATTGTTATGGTATCAACCTGGCAACTGGTGATGC
The DNA here is from genome assembly GCF_007859195.1 of Streptococcus cuniculipharyngis. Lineage (GTDB taxonomy): Bacteria > Bacillota > Bacilli > Lactobacillales > Streptococcaceae > Streptococcus > Streptococcus cuniculipharyngis. Next base: position 5,323 of record NZ_VOHL01000004.1, on the reverse strand, counting down.
CGTTGAGGTTGGTGAAGCTGTTGGAACAATCGCGGCCCAATCCATCGGTGAGCCAGGTACCCAGTTGACCATGCGTACCTTCCATACCGGAGGGGTGGCCTCAAATACTGATATTACCCAAGGTTTACCGCGTATTCAAGAAATCTTTGAAGCCCGTAATCCAAAAGGTGAGGCTGTCATTACCGAAGTTAAGGGTGAAGTTGTTGACATTGAAGAAGATGCCTCAACACGAACCAAGAAAGTCTATGTTAAGGGTGACACAGGCATGGGTGAATATGTGGTACCATTTACTGCCCGTATGAAGGTTGAAGTTGGTGACCATGTCCACCGAGGAGCTGCCCTAACAGAAGGTTCAATTCAGCCTAAACGCCTACTTGAGGTTAGAGATACCTTATCTGTAGAAACCTATCTTTTGGCAGAAGTGCAGAAAGTTTACCGTAGCCAAGGGGTAGAAATCGGAGACAAGCATATCGAGGTGATGGTTCGTCAAATGCTCCGCAAGGTTCGAATCATGGATCCAGGTGATACCGATCTACTTCCAGGTACTTTGATGGATATTTCAGACTTTACAGATGCTAATAAAGATATTGTTATTTCTGGTGGTATTCCAGCAACCAGCCGTCCAGTTTTGATGGGAATTACCAAGGCTTCGCTTGAAACCAACTCATTCTTATCAGCAGCTTCCTTCCAAGAAACGACTCGCGTCTTGACTGATGCCGCTATCCGTGGTAAAAAAGATCATCTCCTTGGGCTTAAAGAAAATGTTATCATCGGTAAGATTATCCCAGCTGGTACTGGTATGGCACGTTACCGGAATATTGAGCCTAAAGCAGTCAATGAAAGAGTCCTCGTTCTAGAAGACCTTGAAGCTTCGGAATCGGCAGAAGAAGTTGTCACAAATTAATTTATTTGTTGTATCAAACAAACGTTTTTTCAGTTGACCGGAATAAGAATCGTCAAAACCTTTTGTGTTTTGGCGATTTTTGTTTTTAAGAGAGATGTTGTTCGGTAAAGATTAATAAAAATGACTGAAAGACAATACAAAAGAAAATAACATTAATAAATTAAGCTAAAAACATCTAGAAGTAAGCAAAATATTTTGCATATTCTAGTTGTTGTTATATAATAAAGGCAAAACTTAAAGGAGGGGAGATATGTATCAAGTTGTAAAGCTTTATGGCAATGTAGAACCTTGGTGGTTTTTAGATGGCTGGAAAGATGATATTATTATGACAAAAGAATTTGATGACTACTACTCAGCGCTTAAGTTTTATACGGAAGAATGGATGAAATTATTCCAAAGTAAACAACGATTTAAAAGCAAGGGTAGGGGGATGTCAACATTCTGGGACAAACAGGACTATCTTTGGTGTGAGGAATGTGCGGACTATTTACAACAATACCATTCCTTAGCAATTTTGTTAGATTGGCAAGCCTTACCCAAGTCTGGCTAAACGCTTGAGCGGGTTTTATCATTGAAAGAAAAAGGATGAGTTTACAATTCATCCTTTTTCTTTTGCGAATAAATAGATAAGGAGGTAGTGATGATACAGGAATTAGGACAAGATATTATTCAAACAGGTGTGACAATTGGCGCTCAGGACATTTACCTGGTTCCTCGTGGGGAATATTACGGTCTTTATTTTCGAGTAGGGGATGAACGAAAACTAATCGAAACGTATACTAAGGAAGAGACCCAAGCCTTAATCAGTCATTTTAAATTTGTTGCTGGCATGAATGTTGGTGAAAAACGTCGGACGCAGTTAGGTTCTTGTGACTATGACTATGGAGAGGGGAAAAAAGCCTCCTTACGTTTATCAACCGTGGGTGATTATAGAGGCTACGAAAGTTTGGTGATCCGTCTCTTGTTTGATGGTTATCGACAATTAACCTATCATTTTGAGGGATTGGCAGATCTACTCCCCAAAATTAAAGAGAGGGGTCTCTATTTGTTTTCCGGTCCAGTAGGATCAGGCAAGACGACCTTGATGTATCAATTAGTTGCCGAAAAATTTTCCGAGCAACAAATTATTACCATTGAAGACCCTGTGGAAATCAAGCAGGAGCAGATGCTACAACTACAATTGAATGAAAGTATCGGTTTAACCTATGATAATTTAATAAAATTATCCTTGCGTCATCGACCAGATGTTCTAATCATTGGTGAAATTCGTGATAGTCAGACGGCAAGGGCAGTGGTCAGGGCTAGTTTAACAGGAGCTATTGTCTTTTCAACGGTTCATGCCAAGAGTATTCCTGGTGTTTATGGTCGTCTGATTGAACTTGGTGTATCTCGTCAGGAACTGGCCAACAGTCTGAGAGGTATTGTCTATCAACGGTTAATTGGTGGAGGAGGTGTTTTAGATATTGCGACAGAGGAATTTGAAAATCATCAAAGCCGGGACTGGAACCGGAAAATCCAGAAGCTTTATGAAGCGGGCTATATTAGTCGGGAGCAAGCAAGCATCGAAAAGATTGGCGGTGAAACACCAACGTAAGGTTATTCAATTATTCAATAATTTGTTAGGGAGTGGTTTTAATTTAACCGAAATTGTCGATTTTCTAGACCGTAGTCAACTGATTGGGTCTTCTTATACGGAGACCATGCGACAGGAATTGATGGCGGGTGGTAATTTAGCTACTATTATGGGACGATTAGGTTTTTCTGATAGTGTTGTGACCCAGCTGGCCTTGGCAAATGAACATGGGGATTTGGGGATTAGCATGGGGAAAATTGAAGTCTATCTCACCAAGCTACTCTTGGTTAGAAAAAAATTATTGGAGGTGGCGACTTATCCGCTAATCTTATTGACATTTCTAACCCTAATTATGATTGGTTTAAAAAGCTATCTTCTTCCTCAACTGGAGAACGGTCAAGAAAACATTGCGGCTCAGTTAATTGCGAGTTTTCCTTTGATTTTTTTAGTTAGCCTGGTAGGTGCTGGTCTTTTAGCTATTCTTATTTATGCCTATAGCAAACGGTTGACTAGGATTAGACTGGCAGAACTGGTTAGTCGTCTCCCTTTTGTTGGCTATTTTCTTCGTTTATATCTGACAGCCTATTATGCTAGAGAGTGGGGGAATTTAATTGGTCAAGGAATTGAGTTGGTCCAACTGGTTAATATCATGCAGGCCCAACAATCCAAACTGTTTCAGGAAATTGGACGAGAATTGGAAGCGTCCCTACTCTTAGGGGAAGAATTTCACCATAAAGTTTTATCCTACCCCTTCTTTTTAAATGAATTGGCGCTGATGATTGAATATGGCCAAGTCAAGTCTAAGTTAGGGCGGGAATTAACCCTTTATGCGGAGGAGGTTTGGGAGAGATTTTTTAACAAGCTGGCGCAGGCTACACAATTTATTCAGCCGCTTGTCTTTATTATGGTTGCTTTAGTGGTTGTGATGATTTATGCAGCGATGCTATTGCCAATGTATCAAAATATGGAGGTTAATTTCTAATGAAAAAAGTATTAAAACGTCTCAAAAAAATGACTGTTAAAGGATTCACACTTTTAGAAATGCTTGTGGTCTTAATTATTATTAGTGTGCTGCTCCTACTTTTTGTGCCAAATCTGAGTCAACAAAAAGATAAGATTCGAGACACAGGGGCAGCAGCAATTGTTAAGGTAGTGGATAGTCAGGCGGAACTTTATGAATTAAATGGTACAGATAAGGCGAGTCTGACTAATTTGGTTGCAAATGGTAATATTACGCAAAAACAGGCGGATTCCTACAATGAATATTATAGTAAAAATAGTCAAGAAGGTCGTAAAGTACCAAATTAGAGCATTCTCTTTGCTAGAGAGTCTATGGGTTTTACTGATTGTCAGTTTTTTGATTATTAGTTTCTCTGGGTCTGTAAGGACTACCTTTGATAGGGTTGAAGAGGGGATTTTCTTTCTCTCTTTTGAACAATTGTACCGACAAACACAACGGTTATCAATTAGTCGTCAGGAGGAGATGGTTTTATCCATTACTGAACATAAGATTAGTAATCAGGAGGAGACACTCCCCATTCCAGCAGGGATTCGTCCTGAAAAGGATTATCTGATAAGAATAAGTCGTTCAGGTGGCAATTCTTCGCTTAGTCGGGTCGTTTTTAAAACAGCTCAGAAGAGTGTCCGTTATCAATTATACATAGGGAGTGGTAAGTATAAAAAATCAGAAATTGGAGGCCTATATTCTCCTTGAAAGCTTAGTAGCCTTTGGCATGTTGATTACCATTATTGCGATTATTCTCCATCAAATTTCCAGTCAGAGACAATTGACCAATGAGGTCTTACACCGACAGGAGGTCTTGAATGTAGCCCAAATGGCAGTTCAAATACAGGAAGATGAACTGAGCTTGAATGGTGTCAGGGTCAGAGTAGAAAGGAGAAAGGATGCAATTGTTGTTTTCAGCGATGGCCAGGAAATTGTTCGAGTATCGGAAAATTAAGGTAAAAGCTTTCACCCTGTTAGAATGTTTAGTCGCTTTACTGGTTATTGGAACTAGCCTATCCCTTTACCAATTATTGACTAAAGTAATGGTCGGTCACCTTAGTCAACTAACAAGGAATGACCAAAGTGACTGGCTACTCTTTAGCCAACAACTCCGTCATGAATTATCAGGAACGACGTTACACAAAGTTGAAAATAATAAGCTCTATGTAACCTCTGGTCAACAGAGTTTAGCCTTTGGTAAATCGCGGGCAGATGATTTTCGGAAAACTAATGCTAACGGTCAGGGGTATCAGCCCATGCTATATCATCTTAAGATAACAGAGATAGATGAAAAAAGTGGGAGAGTGACCATCAAATTAACCTTTGACCGAGGCTTGAAGAGGACTTTTATCTATGATTTTAAACATTAAAGTAAAAGCGGGCATTATGCTTTATGCCTTGCTTTTGTCATCGTTATTTCTACTCTTGCTACAATTTTATACTAATCAGGTCATTAGTTATCAGAAGCAGAACCAAGCCTTGTTGACGAGTAGCCGAGCTTACTTGATGGCAGAATACGTTAGGGGAAAAGAGGAGAAACAAGGAGAAGTGAATTTTACTCAAGGACAGGTCAGGTATCAAAGAGAAAATAACCAGCTAATAGTAACTGTATTGCTCGATAACCGAGAGTATCATTATAATTTTCGAGAGGAATTCTCTAGTAGTATGGATTAGCAAGTTAATTTCCTTGACACGGTCATAAGCGAGGGGAAGAATAAAAAAACTCAAAAAAAGTGTAAAAAGTTATTGACAAGTGGAAGTAGGTTTGATAGAATATAATAGTTGTCGCTTGAGAGAGCGGATAGGACCATTGAGAACTGAATAAGACGAACCAAGTGCG
>NZ_VOHL01000003.1 GCF_007859195.1 Streptococcus cuniculipharyngis | reverse complement strand
TTTCCATAACCCGCACTTGGTTCGTCTTATTCAGTTCTCAATGGTCCTATCCGCTCTCTCAAGCGACAACTATTATATTCTATCAAACCTACTTCCACTTGTCAATAACTTTTTACACTTTTTTTGAGTTTTTTTATTTTTTTCTACGACTGCTCCCTTGTCAAGGAAGTCTACTTGACTTCATTAGCCCTTTGTGATAACATTACTTCCAGTGACTTGTTATCACACTATACTAATATCTTTATCATCGAAAGGAGTCTATCATGGCTGTTCCTGCTCGTCGTACGTCTAAGGCTAAGAAGAACAAACGTCGTACTCACTATAAACTCGCTGCTCCTAATGTAGCTTTCGACCAATCTACTGGAGACTATTCCCGTTCTCACCGTGTATCTCTTAAAGGATACTATAAGGGTCGCAAGATTGCAAAGGCTGCCGCTGAGCAATAATAGAAGGGAGTTATCATGCGCGTTAATATTACACTTGAACACAAAGAGTCTGGGGAGCGTCTTTACCTTACGTCTAAAAATAAACGCAACAATCCAGATCGTCTACAACTTAAAAAGTATTCGCCTAAACTTCGTAAACATGTTCTCTTTACCGAAGTTAAATAGTTACATCAACCCCAGCCTCTTGGTTGGGTGTTTTTTTACTGTCGTATAGTAAAACATGATAAAAAACAAACCTTTTCTATGGGTTTGCTTTTATTTATCGGACAAGTTAATGGCTTTTTCCAAATCTGACAAGACATCTGACATATAGATTGTTTTTAATTCCATTTCCATAGCTGTCTGAACTTGTAACAGTTTATCATCCACGGCGGCGTGAATATTTCCCCCAACAATACAATCAGGATGAGGATTTTCATGGAAATTAAATAGTCCTGTTTTATCAATATTATCGACCGTGACAAAAATATCATAAAGGCTAATCTCATCAAGAGATTTTGCCAAGCGAAAGCCCCTGCTTCCCTGTTTGGCATCAACAATTCCTGCTCCTTTCAAACCAGATAGAACCGACCTGATAATTACAGGATTGGCTTGAATACTATTGGCCAAGACATTACTGGTCACTTGTTGCTGGTCTTGAAATAATTGGATAAAGGCTAAAGCATGAATGGCAATCGTAAATTTATTTGATATTTGCATAGATAAGGTTATTCGCTGACCACACTGATACGAGCTTTGAGATGATTTCCTGATACAATTTCATCAATAATAGCAATGGCATAATCAGCATAAGACACCTTACTTTCCCCTTTACTATTCAAAACAAGTTCTTCGCCGCCAAGAATATAGTTGCCTGTTCGCTCTCCATCTGCTTGGAAATCACCAGCTGGGCTAACATAAGTCCAATCCACATCATCAATCTGACGAAGTGTTTCTAAAGCTTCTTTGTGAGCATTCAAAACAGGTAACGCTTCTTCAGGAAATTCTGTCACATCTGCAACAGTAAGGGTGTGTTCTGGATTAACATACAGACTACCTGCTCCACCAACAACAACTAAACGTGTTTTGCTATCCTTTAAGATTTTTGTCAAATGTTTAGCGGCATCAGGAATAATATGTACGGTATCTGCTGTCCAGGCACCTACTGCATCGACGACTGCATCAAAATTACGCAAATCATCAGCCGTCAAAGAAAAAACATCTTTTTGAATAAAATTTGGTGCAAGAGTTTCATTTTCCTCTCGAACGATTGCAGTGACATCAAGACCACGATCCACTGCCTCTTTCACAATCAAACGACCTGCTTTACCATTTGCTGCTACAACTGCTATTTTCATTTTCTTTTCCTCCAAAAAATATATTGTAAAAACTTTTTTTACAAGTTTTCGTTTATTAATATATCTTATTATCAACTTCTTGTCAATAACTTTTTTACAACTTTTGAGATTTTTTCAAATGCTTGGTAAACGAGTTAACTAGACCTGTCCAATATGAATAATAAAAGACCCCAAATTAACTTGTAATTTGGGGTCTTATTACTATTTTTTAGTTAAGCTTGAGTGCTTGTAACCATAGAAAAAATAGATTAGGATACCAATAATGATGGTAACCGTAAAGACTTTCCAAGTGTCAGCATCCATCTGACCAATCATAAACAGACAGATGACAAAGGAAAGAACTGAAACTAGCGGTGCTGCTGGTACGGTAAACTGACCTGCCTGAGGGGCACCTGTTTCCCTTCTTAATTTCATCAAACCAATTGGCAACATGGCCATACACATCAAGGTTACCAAACTGGTTAAGTTTGCCAAGGTATTGAGTGGGAAAAATCCTGCCATCAAGGCTGAAATAATACCGGCAAGAATGGTCGCATTGACTGGCACCTTACTTTTTTCACTGACATTACTGAATGATTTTGGCAACAGACCATCTTGACTAAGGGTAAAGGTCAGACGAGCCAAGGCAAATAAAAGGGAGATACAAACCGTAATTAAGGTTAAAATAGCCACCGTCGCCACATAATTAGCGGCCCAGCCCAGACCGACTTGACGCAAGGCAAAGGCTACTGCATCCCCAACATTCAATTCTGTATAATTCACCAAGCCTGACAACACTAAGGTCACTAAGGCATAGAGCACAGCCACACTACCAACTGCAATGGCAATGGCCTTGGGCATAGTTTTTTGGTGATTTTTGGTTTCATCAATAGCCATTGGCATGGCCTCAAAGCCGAGAAAGGCATAAAACATGGTTGCTGCACCAGCCATAATCCCTGTCTGACCGCCGACTAATTGACCAAAGCCAAAAGGTGCAAAATTAGACCAATTGGCAGGCTTAACATAAAAGACACCAATCATTAAAAAGAGGGCTAGGGCTGAAAATTTCAAAATAACCAAAAAGTTATTAAATCGTAAAGATTTTTGCGAATCAAGCAAGACTAAGCCAGTCACCAAAACAACAACCAAGAGGGCCATCACATCAACATACTGGCCTTCAGCAGGATTAACACCACTAAGAGCTAAAGGTAACTGGATCCCAATCTCAGCCAAAAGTCCTTTCAAATAACTCGCCCAACCAGATGACACACCTGCCACTGCAGTCAAAAATTCTAGACCCACAAACCAGGCCGCCATCCAAGCAGGAAATTCACCAAGAGTGGCATAAATATAACTATAAGCACCACCACCTCTTGGAATGCGTGAGGCAAATTCAGCATAAATCAGGGCTGACAAACCAACAGCCACTGCGGCAATCAAAATAGAAATCATCAAAGCCGGGCCAGCCGTTGCAATAGCCGCTCCCGAACGGGTAAAGATACCTGTACCAACCATGGTACCAATCCCCAGTAAAATCAGGCTTCCCAAATTCAAATGACGTTTTAACTCTGTTGGTCTAACATCAGTTGACTTTGTCCTAAACATTGACATAACTGTCTCCTTTATCTCATGTAATTCAAAACTATCTCATTTTATCATAAAGTAAAGGGGCTTGCAAATAGCAAAAAAACTGAGAAAACCCTCAGTTTTTAAGTCAGTCTTTTTCAGACATTTTTTCCTTGATTTCATCATAAGATAGGGCACGAACAGCTTCTTCATCAGCCTCTGTCACCTCTGGCATGCTCCCAGTTTCATAGATAGACTTGATTTGGGCTGCATCCAAGGTTTCATACTTGAGCAAGGCTTCCGCAATCAGCCTATGTGTTTCACGATGACTATTGATAATATCCGCTGCACGATAGCGAGCTTCATTGAGCAAGTCACGGACTTCTTCATCAATTAACAAGGCGGTTTGTTGTGAGTAGGATTTCTCAGGACTCACTTGACCTGTTCGAATGGCATGGTTCCCCTCATATTGGACAGGACCAAGCTTATCACTCATGCCGTACTCAGTGACCATGGCACGAGCCATTTGACTGGCCTGTTCAAAGTCATTGGATGCCCCTGTTGTTTGCACATTAAAGATAATTTCTTCTGCAACACGGCCACCCATCAAACCGGCCAACTGTTCTTTCATTTCTTCCTTAGAATGTAACATCTGATCTTCTTTTGGCAGAGAAATCATATAGCCACCTGCACGACCACGTGGCACAATGGTTACCTTATGAACATCACGCGCACTAGACAAGACTAAACCAACAATAGTGTGACCTGCTTCATGGTAGGCTACCAGTTGACGTTCTTTCTCGGAAACTTTCTTATCTTTCTTAGATGGGCCGGCAATCACACGATCCTCAGCCTCATCAATATCACTGGCATCAATTTTTGTCTTATTGCGACGGGCTGCAACCAGGGCTGCTTCATTGAGGACATTTTCCAAGTCAGCGCCGACAAAACCAGGGGTCTGTTCAGCAACCACCTTGAGGTTAACATCATCAGCTAAGGGTTTATTCTTAGCATGGACACGTAAAATCGCCTCACGGCCCTTGACATCAGGATAACCCACCAAGACCTTACGGTCAAAACGACCTGGACGAAGGAGAGCTGGGTCAAGAACATCACTCCGGTTGGTTGCGGCAATCACGATAATGCTTTGATTACCATCAAAACCATCCATCTCAATTAAAAGTTGGTTGAGGGTCTGCTCACGTTCATCATTACCCCCACCAATACCTGTGCCACGACGACGACCAACAGCATCAATCTCGTCAATAAAGATAATAGCTCTCTCAGCTTTTTTAGCATCTTCAAAGAGAGAACGAACACGGCTAGCACCAACACCGACAAACATTTCAACAAAGTCCGAACCTGAAATGCTAAAGAATGGAACACCTGCCTCACCAGCAACAGCCTTGGCTAAAAGAGTCTTACCAGTTCCTGGAGGCCCCTCAAGCAAGATACCTGCTGGAATACGAGCACCCAAGTCCTTGTATTTCTTGGGATTACGTAGGAAATCAACCACTTCCACCAATTCTTGCTTTTCTTCTTCCGCACCAGCCACGTCAGAAAAACGCACGCTAACATTGTCCTTACTTTGGGTTTTTGCACGATTTTTACCAAAGTTCATGGCACCGCTGGCACCACCACCTTGACGCATCATCATCATGAAGAAACCAACCATTATCAGGATAGGGAAGTAACTAGCCAAAATTGACACCCAAGTTCCGGTTGAACTTTCTGGTTTAACTGTCAACTCTGTTCCGGCTGCCTTAGCAGCTGCTTCAATAGATTGAAGGGAAGTATCGCTTGGTAAAACTAGCGATGTGAAACGGCTGACCTTAGTCGAGCTGCTGCCAAGGAAAGTCGTTGGGGACTTGACTTCCTCTTCCTTTTTATATTCTCCTGAAATTTCAATCACGGAACCGCTTGGTTGATAATTTAACTTTTTAATCTCACCAGCTTCAATTTTTTTCAGTAGGGTTGAATAATTAATTTGTTGGCTCTGAGCAGAACTGCCTCTTAGGTAATATTGTCCAGCAGTTACTAGAATAATCATCAGTAAAATATAGACAAAAGCATTTCTAACCAGTCCATTATTTTTATTATTTCTCATATAAAACTTAGTAGACCTTTTCTATTGTTGTGTATAGACTTCTTCTTTTAAAACGCCGACATAAGGCAGGTTACGGTAGTTTTCCGCATAATCCAAACCAAAACCGACAATAAATTCATTGGGGACATCGTAGCAAACATAATCTGCTTCAATCTCAACCTGACGTCCTTCTGGCTTATCAAATAACGTTGCGATTTTAACAGACTTGGCTTGACGATATTTAAACATATCCCGCAGGTATTTCAACGTACGACCAGTGTCAATGATATCCTCGATAAAGATAACCTCACGTCCTTCAACATTGGTATCCACGTCTTTTAGGATTTTCACTTCTCCACTACTTGTTGTTCCTCCATGATAACTGGAAACCACCATGAAATCTACTTCAATGTGGGTATCAATATGTTTCATCAATTCTGCCATAAAGGGAACTGAGCCTTTTAAAATACCAACTAGAAGAGGATTTTTTCCTGCATAGTCTTTAGTCAACAACTGACCAAGTTCCTTTGATTTAGCGATAATCTGCTCTTCAGTGTAAAGGACTTTTTTAATATCTTGTTCTAACATGTGCCACCATCTTCTATTTTTTCTATAAATATGATACCCTCAATTATATCATTTTTGCTAGACTTTCTCAAATATGTTCTGTCTTTCGTAAACACAAAAATAATTTTTCCATCCTGTTCCCCTACAATAGCCTTTTCTCGTTCGTCCTTTGAAATTTTTTCATCAATAAACCATCGACCTAGTTTTTTATGATAAGTGCCAAAATCCAAGACATCCCCTGCTTGCCTTTGGCGTAACTGGATAGGAGAACGACTGGTGACAACTAAACCATCTAAAATAGCCTGATCAGGTGACCACTGCAAGTTAAATTGACCAAACCTGACGTGCCCCTGATAGGGCAAAAGGATAGGCTGATGCTTGACGTTTGGTAGACTAGGGCGACTAATCTTAAACCTGTCCACTGTTTTGCTAAAGTAGTAGCCATTTTTTAAATAATGATCGTAAGTTTTAGTAGAAGACAGTTGCGCCAATAATTGATTAAATTGACTCTTTGATAGGGCTAAATCTGGAAATTGTTGGAGGTACTCCTGCAGTAAAAAATAGCGAACTGCCGGACTTTCTTGCCGAAAAGCCTGACAATTTCCCATTTCAATCTTTTGGGTTAGGCTGGCCAAAGCTTCAAATAAGAGCGATGTTTCATGTGAAACATCTACCAAGTGTTTTCTGATTTGTTGATTTTCCTGCTCTAATAAGGGCAGGTACTGCTGCCTCACACGATTACGGAAATAGGTCAACGACTGGTTGGACGAATCTTCAAAATGAAAAACTTCTGGTAAATCTTTTTTAGCAAAAGCTAGCAAAGGACGAATCAATTCTCCCTGGCCAAACTTCTGAACAGGCTGTATTCCCCTCAGATAACGAAGCCGACTTCCTCGCAAAAGACGCATGAAGACAGTCTCAACTTGATCATCAGCATGATGAGCAGTCACCAGGGCTGTATACGATTCCTTTGCCATTACCTTTTTAAAAAAATCATAGCGGAAATTTCTCGCTCGCTCCTCTGTAAAAGGTCCCGAAAAGTTTGCCTGATAAAAGGCAAGGCCTTTTTCTTTTGCCCAAGTTGCCAAATACTCTGCTTCTACTGCCGCTTCCGCTCTTTGGCCATGATTAACATGGGCTACACCGAGATTAATTTCTAATTTTTCCCGATAATTATGCAAAAAGTGAAGTAAATTCATGGAATCTACTCCACCAGATACGGCAATCAAAACCTGACGATGATTTTTAAAATAACCATTTTTTTGCACATGGGCCAATAATTTTTCATACATCACTTCAATATCTCATAAACATCATTAGCAATAGCCGTGATATCATCATAACTTGCCTTGTCTGTAAAGATGGACAAAATAAATGGGGACGATGCGTAGACAATCGCAACATCATGTTTGTAGTCATAGGCATCACCAATTTTATGGGCAACTCGAACAGAAATATCCTTAGAAATCCTTTGATTATCAAACTCCGTCTCAGAAAGGTAGTCTAACACCGGGCTATTTTGATAGTAGAGACCTTCCATGACTCGACCAGCCATTTGAGCAGTAGCCTTTTTATCAATCATGCTCCACGACCTACCCGCTAACCTTTTGATGTCTCGACGATAGCTAGCATCATACTGATTGGTTAAGTAATACCCCAACAGATTACTAGCCACATTATCCGAATTTTGCGCCACATATTTTAGCAACTCTTCGACACTATAATCTTTATTATCGGCTATTAGGCTGAGTTTACTGCTGCCACTGGCATCATAAGCCCCCTTAAATTGATTAACCTCTTCGGTATAAAGCAGGCGGTCATCTAACTTGAACTGGGCATTTTGTAACTCTTCTTCTACATAATAAAGAATGGGAAGTTTGGTGATACTCGCCGAATACATTTCTAAATCTTGGTTAACTTCCGCAACTTGTTGGGTGGCCAGCTGCTTGACATAGATGCCATAATTTGCTTTTTTGTATTTCTGCTCAAGCATGGCTTGAACCTTCTCAATCCGATTATCCAGGCTAGATAAATCATTTTGATTAACCCAGCCCTGACCCTCAATTTCCAAATAGGTACCATGCTGAGTCCTTGCTTGACTCACCACCTTGACAGGAAGATAAGCTTTTAATTGATGGGTTTTAGCTGGGACGCCAAAGACATACGGAGACTCGTAAAGAGTCAACTGTTCTTTGGTCCAATAAACCTGGTCAACTTTTACTTGCTCTAAAACAATATCATCAAATATCAGAAATTTACTGGCCGCAATGTAACTGCCATCTGCCAGCTCAAAAACTGGAGTGAGATTCTGATTCAAACTCAGAGACTTGATTTTTAGAGAATCAGCTGGACTTATCATTGCCTTGACCTGCTTGAGGTTCTTGTCTGCATAGACCACTGTCTCCTGATACAAACTAGGATTTTTGGGAAGATGGTCAAAGTAACTATATAAGGTCCCTACCTGCGCTGACAATTGATAGCGTTGCCCTTGAGTTAAAGGGAAATCAAACTCACCACTATCTAGGATTAAAGGTGACAAAAAAACAGGTAAAATAAATAATAACAGCAGTTTTTTCACACCCAACTCCTTTCTAGTTCGTCTTTTCCTCCCTTAAATCTTGATTTTTCTGAGCTAGTTCTTCCAACTTCTCTTCAGAATAAGACAAAAATTTTTCAATTGTTTCAATTAAATGATCCATAATATCTATTTCGGTAATAATTCTGGAATGGCATAGATGGTTTCACCTGTTTTGGAATAATAATATTTGGCACGCGCATATTTTTCCACATAGGCCTTGTCCTTCAATCTTTTGGCTAACAATTTTTCTGCATCTGTTTCTAAGATTAAAGACTGGTATTTTTTTTCCAGACGACGAATTTCCACCTGTCTTTCCTGCAACTTCATGTAAGTAGAGACCAAATTATAGGTAGGAAGGATAAAAAGCAGCATCATCCCAATCAACATCCACCCCATGAAACGATGACGTTTCCGAGTCTCCTCCTCTTCATAACGCTTACGAAGATTTTCATCATTGATGTAATGATTATTGATTTGTACAATATTAGGCTTGGCCATCTACTTCTATCCTTGTTTCACTGATAATCTCATACATCTTGAGGGCATCTTCTTTTTTGGTACTGTCTTTCATTTCTAAAACACGTACTGTCAATAGTTTGTTACCAAATCTAATCTCTATTTGGTCATTTATGTTCAAATCAGTTGACGATTTCGCTAAAATACCATTTACCTTAATCCTGCCCTTGTCAGCCACTTCTTTAGCAACCGGGCGACGCTTAATAATCCGCGATACTTTCAAATATTTATCTAATCTCATAACTCACCTCGTGTCTTTTCATTCTATCATTTTTTATGAAAAAATGGTAGAAATGACCACAAACTGTCCGGAAAAACCTGCCAATGATAACTTAATAAGAGAAAAATTCCCCCACCTAAGCCTGTTGACAGCAGTAAACTCATAAAGGCCCAGATACGTGAGTCTTGAGGTAAGAATTGTGTCAAACCAAAAACTAGTAACCCCATGATGGATAAAACCAAATAAAATTTTCCGTTGACTAGATTAGCCCAATTCACAGGCACCTGACGGACATAGGCCAACAAAACAAAGACAAGACTTAGGCATGTTGACAAACTACTGCCAACAATCCCAAAAAATCCAGTCAATGGGCCCGTTATTAGCAACTTAAGTAACACCCCTAAAAACAAATAGAGAAGCGACGACCGATGTTGACCGACAATAAAACAATGGTGATGAAAATATTGCACCATGCTGGCTAAGAAAATCAAGGAACTATAGAGGCTAAGGGCTAATAAGCCTTGTCGATCTGTAAAGAGAACTTGATTAACCTGAGGAAGGACACTTAAAAAGCCAACGGTTATGGTCAAGCTAAGGTAAAAAATCACTTCAAAAAATCGCTGACGTTCCAACTCGTAGGTTTTCTCATTGGCCAAATAGAGTTGGGTTAGTTTTGGAAGATAACTGGTAAACAAGGCCGTCGTCACTAACAGGCCAAATTGAAGCAATGGTTGTCCGCGGTCATAAACCCCTTTTAGGGCCTCAGCTAATTGATTTGCCATACCTTGTTCAACCAGAATGTTTTTTACCAAGAAGGCATCAATCAGTTGAAACAACAAAAGATACATGGCGTACAAGGTAAATACAAGACTAGGAATAGCAGCCGACCCAAGCTCTGCCAAAGACATGCCCCTCTGAGCTAACAAGGGCAAAGGATTTTCCTTAGACTGATAGGCTAAATAGACTACTGTAACTAGGCTAGCAAAAAAATTTCCAGAAGCAGCTAGGTTGGCTGTTTGATAAATGTCCCAACGGTAAACAAGATAGCAAGCAGCCGCCACAATAATGATTAAAACCCTAACCACCTGCTCTACAACCTGACTCAGGGCTGTCACTCTTAACTTCCCTTGTCCTTGATCAATTCCCCTATAAAACGATAGAAAAGGTGTTATAAAAAAAGTAGCTGCCACCCAAATAAAGGCGGGCCCTAACCTACTGGCGCCAATCCAATTCGCTAAGATTTGGTGCCCCAATAACATTAAGCTAGCAGTCACCCAAGAAAATATGGTTGATAGCTTAAGAAAACTAACTAGATGGCGACTGGATGACTTCTGTAATAAACTAGAGATTAGATTTGGAAAGCCAGTCAACCCTAAAGCTGTAATAATCGCTAAAAACGGATAAATCTGTTGATAGGCATAAAATCCCCTATCACCAACCAAATTTTGGTAGGGAATCCGATAAATAGCAGCTAAAATCTTTGAAACTAAACTACTCAACCCAACCAGTAAGCTAGCTGTCTTAGCTTCTTGTAGCAGTTTTTCTTGCTTTAATGTCACGACAAGCCTCTCCAAATTTCTTCAATTCCTCTAACACCTCGTACTCTTTTTTATGACGGATGTCAAAAATAACCTCTATTTTTCCATCAATCTCACTGATTCTAGCTTTAAGCGAGGTTTTTGACAATCCTTCAAAGTAATCTTGAGTCAGAAAGATGGACTGAATGACCCGCTCAAAACGAACAATCAATGCTCCTTGCTTGCGCTCAACCAATTCTACAAAAATATGATCAAAATGGGCCTTGATTAAGGCAATCTCCAATAAATAAGCAACGGCATCAGGATAATCACCAAAACGGTCAATTAGTTCATCCTGTAAACTGTCATAATCTTGTTGATCATCAATCGCGCGAATGCGTCTATAAATTTCAATTTTCTGTCGCTCATCTTTAACATAGTCACTAGCCAAATAGGCATCTAGTTGTAGATTGATCTCTGCATTCCCTTTCTGACGAATCTGAGATTTTCCTTGCTTTTGATTGATGGCTTCTTCCAATAATTGAGAATATAACTCAAATCCCACTGAATCAATAAACCCACTCTGAGAGGCACCTAAAATATTTCCTGCCCCACGAATTGATAAATCACGCATGGCAATTTTAAACCCACTGCCAAGCTCTGTAAACCCCTTAATGGCTTCCAATCGTTTCTCAGACACCTCCGTCAAAATCTTATCTGGACGGTACATGAGATAAGCATAAGCAATCCGATTACTGCGGCCAACACGTCCCCTCAATTGATACAAGGTTGACAGACCCATATAATCAGCATTTTCAATAAACAACGTATTGACATTAGCAATATCGACTCCGGTCTCAATAATCGTCGTGGCTACCAAAACATCATAAACCCCATCAATAAACTCTAACAAGGTGTCTTCTAGCTGAATCTCACTCATCTGCCCATGCACAAAACCTATAGAGGCCTCAGGTAATAATTCCTGCAAGTCAGCAACTTTTTGCTCAATGGTGTCAACCCGATTGTAAACATAAAAAACTTGCCCCCCTCGATCCATCTCACGCAAAACGGCTTCACGAACAAGGCTGGGATTGGTTTCCAAAACATAGGTCTGAACCGGATAACGATTGGTTGGTGGGGTTTCAATAACGGATAAATCCCTAATCCCCAGCATGGACATGTGCAAGGTTCGCGGAATTGGAGTAGCAGTTAGGGTTAAAACATCAATTTTATTTTTTAATTCCTTCAGACGTTCCTTGTGCTTGACACCAAAACGCTGCTCTTCATCAATCACCAAAAGCCCCAAATCAGCAAACACCACATCTTTGGAAAGTAGTCGATGAGTGCCTACAAGAATATCAATCTGACCTTTACCCAACTTGACAATGGTGTCAATCTGCTCCTTCCTAGTTTGAAAACGACTCAATAGTCCAATTTCAACTGCAAAATCCTCAAACCGCTCCTTAAAATTGGTATAGTGTTGCTGGGCCAAAACCGTTGTTGGAACTAAGATAGCCACCTGCTTGCCATCATTAACCGCTTTAAAAGCTGCCCGCATAGCAACTTCGGTTTTTCCAAAACCAACATCCCCCACTAGCAATCGATCCATAGGACGACTCTTTTGCATATCTAGCTTAATTTCCTGAATTGAGCGAAGTTGGTCCTCTGTTTCTGCATAAGGGAAATACTGGTCGAACTCCCTCTGGTTATCATCATCTTCCGAAAAGGCAAAGCCCTCCAACTGACTTCGCTCAGCATAAAGTTTCAAGAGGTCATCAGCAATATCCTCAACCTGCTTAGCAACTTTTTGCTTGGTCTTTTTGAAACGCCCATCATTCAACTTATTGAGCTTAGGTTCCTTACCATCGCTAGCTAAATATTTAGATAGTAAGTCAATCTGCTCAATCGGAACAGAGATCCTATCCTTGTTTTGATACTCAATCGTTAAATAATCCTTATGGATTCCCCTAATTTCAATGGTTTCAATCCCCAAATAACGACCAATACCGTGAACATGATGAACGACAAAATCCCCTTGATTAAGTTCATTATAATCCTTCAAACGCTCAGCATTACTAATCTGCTGACGTCGTATCCGTCGCTTAATCTTTTTATGGAAAATTTCCTTACCGGTCACAAGGGCCAGCTTTTCATCTGCAAAATAAAAACCATGTCCTAAATGACCCAGGGTCAGCTGCGCCTCCCCCTCCTGTAATTCAGTTGGAGCTACAATGGGCAGGTTTAGTTGATAGGATTGCAATGTTTCTTGCAACTGTTGTAAACTAGCTTCTGAATCAGCCTGTAAAATAACCGTTGCTCCCAATTTAAGGTAACGATTCACTTCATCAATTAAAAGAGGAAATTGATTAAAGAATTCCTGCATAGGGTACTGAGTCAATTGGTACAGTTTGTCAAACCTCATATTCCCTAGCCCCTTATGGAAGTTAGAAAAAAACGTGGCCGGTTGGTACTGTCTCAGAGTAGTGAAGACATCAGCTAAGTAAGTTTGTTTACTCAAAGCTTTACAGTTTTGTAAATTATCTGTCAAATAATTAGCCATTTCAATGTCTATCCTGGCATGACGATCAACTAATTTTTGAAAATCATCAAAGAACAATTGAGTCTGAGGAGGGAGATAATCCAAAATGGTCCACTGCTGGTCATAGAAATAGGCTAAAAATTGTCGAATATCTTGATGACGATGACCTCTTCTCGTCACAGATAAAAAATCCTCTAAATAAGTTTGCTGATCTATTCCTTCCTGCTCTAGTTCAGTTTCTAAACGACTAACAGCTCGTTCAAAATCTTCAGATGACAGGATTATTTCACTGGCTGGACTGATGTTAATCTCTTCTAAATTTTCTAGCGACTTCTGAGTCTGACTATCAAAGGAGCGAATCCCATCAATCTCATCACCAAAAAATTCTATCCGATAAGCCTCATCTGTACAAATATCATAAATATCAACGATATCTCCCCGCTGGCTAAATTGACCTAAACTCGTAACCTGAGAGACTTTTTCATACCCTAATTGGCTTAATCTCTCAACTAACTGACTTTGCTCCAAGTCCTGCCCAACTGCTAGGCTAACTAAGCTTTTGACAAAATTCTCTGGCTTGGGAAGTAAAATTCGACTAGCCGCTAAACTCAGTACCAAAATACCAGACTCGCTGTCATTCAAAAGAAAATTTAAGGCCTCTAACCGATTCCGTGACTTTTCCTGTGAGGCCAAAAGAAATTCAGCAATGATAGCATCATCAGCAAAAAAAGGATAAACATGGTCTGGTCCTAATAAGCTAGCTAATTCTTCCGTTAGTTGCTCTGCTTCATGATGACTGGCCGTCAAGATAACTAATTTTCCACGGTGTTTTTGATAATAGCTAGCCATGGCCAAGTGTTTACTTGTCCCAGATAATCCCATCACTAACTGCCGATTGACTGATTGAGCATCCAGCCAGTCTTGAATCAGTTTATTTTTTGAAAATAAATCTATAATTGTTTGTTTAACCATTATATTGTCTCATCGTATCTTCAAAATCTTTTGTTGTCAAGTAATGATTGACAGCTTTGTCAACCCTGTCAAGTGTATTTAACATGGTGATTTCATCTTCTGGGTCAAAAGTACCCAAGACATGATTAATCACTGTCATCTGTGCCTTAGGACGGCCAATGCCAATCTTGACACGGTCAAATTCTTGCATCTTTAGCTGGGCAATAATACTCTTAATACCATTATGACCACCAGCAGATCCTTTTTGACGAAAACGGAGTTTACCCACTTCCATATCCAAATCGTCATAAATGACCAACAGGTCACTGACAGCAATATTATAATAGGTCAAGAGTGCCCTGATAGCTAGACCACTATTATTCATAAAAGTCGTTGGTTTGACAAAATAAACCTTTTCTTGGTTGATAAAGACTGAACCAATCCAAGCCTTAAAATTCTTATCTTCTGTAAAGGTCACGTCAAGGTCCTTTACAAGTCTGTCAACCGCCATAAAGCCAACATTATGCCTTGTTTTATCATATTTTGAGCCTGGATTACCCAGACCAACAATCATTTTTACCATTTTTTTCTCCTCAAATAGCAAAAGGGAAGCAGATAAGGTATTCGGCAAATCAATAACCTCTCTCACTCCCTCTTATTTTCCATTACACATTAAAGCGGAATTCCATAATATCACCATCTTGGACGATGTATTCTTTTCCTTCTTCACGCAAGCGACCGGCTTCCTTGACGGCCTTTTCACTACCGTAGGTCATCAAATCCTCATAAGACATGGTTACCGCACGAATAAAGCCCTTCTCAAAATCAGAATGGATAATTCCAGCAGCTTGTGGTGCCTTGATACCACGTTTGAAGGTCCAAGCACGTACCTCTTTTTCCCCAGCAGTAAAGTAGGTCCCTAAGCCCAACAAATGGTAGGCAGCACGCGTTAATTTGTCAACGCCTGATTCAGTCAGACCAATAGCCTCCAAAAACTCCTGCTTGTCTTCATCATCTAATTCTGAAATTTCTTCTTCGGCACGGGCTGAAATGACTACCACCTCAGCATTTTCTGTTGTCGCAAAGTCACGAATAGCCTGAACATAAGCAATCTCATCTGGTTCTGCTACCTTGTCTTCATCAACATTTGCCACATAAAGAACAGGTTTCGTGGTCAATAAGAACAAGCCCTTAACAACCTTTAACTCGTCATCTGAAAAATCAATGGTACGGGCTGACTTGCCATCTTCCAAAACTGGCTTGATTTTTTCCAAAACAGAAAATTCAGCAATAGACTCCTTGTCTTTTTGCGTCCGAGCCATTTTCTCAACACGCGCATAGCGTTTGTTGACACTCTCCAAATCGGCCAAAATTAATTCTAGGTTAATGGTTTCAATATCAGCAATCGGATCAACAAAGTCCGACTCACGTCCTTGCTCCCGCATGACATTTTCATCATCAAAGGCACGCACCACATGGACAATGGCATCTACTTCACGGATATTGGCCAAAAATTTATTCCCTAGACCTTCTCCTTTTGAGGCACCCTTAACAATCCCTGCAATATCGGTAAACTCAAAGGTTGTCGGCACCGTTTTTTTCGGAGTAATCAACTCCGTCAATTTTTGCAGACGTTCATCTGGGACCTCAACCATGCCGACATTGGGGTCAATAGTCGCAAAAGGGTAGTTGGCAGCTTCTGCCCCCGCCTTGGTAATTGCATTAAATAGGGTTGATTTACCAACATTTGGCAAGCCAACAATTCCTGCTGTTAAAGCCATACTTACTTATCTCCATCTAAAAATTTTAATCATAACCATTATAGCAGAAAAACGACGAAAAAGCTTGCCGATTGACAAGCTTAATTCAAAATTTCCACCAGGGAACGAATAAACCAGATAACTGCACCCAAAACAGGAAAGATGATCCACCAAAATTCTGCTAGAAATTCCCAAAAAGTCTTTGGTTGCTCTAGGGCCTGTGGCTCACTGACACTACTATCTTCCAAGTCCTCTTCTTTACCCAAAATAAGAACATCCAAACTAACCTCAAAAATATCAGCTAATACAATCAATTTTTCCAGGTCTGGTGTGGCTTCACCGGTTTCCCATTTCGAAATGGCTTGTCTGGAAATATACAATCTTTCAGCTAAATCATCTTGGGACATGTTTTTGGCTTTTCTAAGGCTTTTTATCTGTTGGGCTAAAACTGTCATCACAATCCCCTCCTTATTTCTGTTTTATAGGATTAGTATAACTAAAAAACCTAGGGATAACCAGCACTTTTTAAGAACTCTCTTGCAACCAGTAGTTGCAAGTTGTCAACTAGCCCTTGCTAGTCAAAATAGCCTTTAATTTCCGCTCAAAATCATAGCGACTCATCATAACTTCATGCTGACAATTTTGACAAAGCAATTTAATATCTGCTCCCAAGCGTTTCACTTCCCAAGCATTGGCTTTTTTCCCAGTTGCTTTAATGATACAGGCATGGGGCTTCTTCATTTCAACCACACTTCCAACTTGATACATCTTACTTCCCTCAATGACTAATGATAATTTATTATAACAAAAAAGAACTTCACACGGAAGTTCCAAAAACTAATTGGTCCGAACTGGAGTAATCAGTTGAATAAAGTTCTCACTGTCATCACCTGGTGTTAGCGTAAAGGGACGAACAGGTGAGATAAAACGAATCTTAACAGTTTCACTCTTGAGCGCTTTAAGAGCTTCAATCAAGTAGGTTGGATTGAAGCTGATGGTCAAGTCACCTCCAGTTAGACCTTCTGTATCAATTTCTTCGTTAACTTTCCCTACCTCTGGTGAGTTAACATGGGCTGTTACTAATTGATTTCTAATCTCTAGCTTAACAGTACCATTTTGACTGGCATTAGAAACCAGGAAGGCCCGTTCCATGGCCGAGCGTAGAGTCGTTGTACGACAAATAAGCTCTGTTTCAAAGTCGGCTATTAGCAGGCGATCCGTATCAGGATAAGTTCCTTCTAACAAGCGAGTATAAAAACTAATGTTATCTGTTCTGAAAAGCATTTGATTGGCTGAAAAGAAAACTTCAATGCTTTCGATATCCTCTGTAAAAACGGCTGAGAGCTCACGGAGGGAACGACTAGGTAAAACAACATCAAAATCATCTCCCGCCTTGTCTAGGGTCAACTGACGCTGA
Source organism: Streptococcus cuniculipharyngis (assembly GCF_007859195.1). Taxonomy (GTDB): domain Bacteria; phylum Bacillota; class Bacilli; order Lactobacillales; family Streptococcaceae; genus Streptococcus; species Streptococcus cuniculipharyngis. The sequence goes on along the minus strand of NZ_VOHL01000003.1, from coordinate 92,596 downwards.
CTCATGCGATGTGAGTCGGTCGCCACTGCCTTAAATTCTTTTTGATTTGTTAAAACAAAATGAACCCCAGTCAAAATAGGACGACTTTCTTGGGTGCTAGCTGCAAAAGCTGTCTCAGAAATTAAGGTTTTTAATAATTTAGTGTCAAAAGTTAACGGATTTTTGGCGGTCATTTCTTGCAGACGTGGGTACTGATCAACATCCTTACCTTTCAAGGTAATCTCTGATTTTCCACTTTTGAGAACAACTTGATGATGTTCAATTTCCTGGAAATCCAAGGTAACATCTGGCAGACTTGAGACAATATTGATGAAAAAATTAGCTTCTAGTAAGATACTTCCTGGAGAAGTAATTAATAGACCAGCATTTTCATTATCCTGATGAATAGCATGTTCAATCGATATTTGACCGTTAGATCCTGTCAAAGTAATGCCTTCTGCTGAAACCTCCAATTTCAAACTAGATAGAATAGGAATAGCATTTTTTGAACTAATTGCTCGTTTGGTAATCGTTAAAGCCTGAAGAAAAAAGGTTTTATTGATTGAGAATTGAATCATGATAACTCCTTTATATAATTAATAATAAATTTAGTAGTAGTAGTATGGCCTGTGGATAAGGTGGAAAAGTTATCAAAAGCCAAATTTCTCAAGGCTTCAGACTTGTTAACAACTTGTGGATAAGGTTTTGATAACTGTTGACTTACGCACATCCTTATTTTAATTTATTTTTGATGGTATTAATTTCTATTTTTAAACTTTCATCTTGGTTAATCAGATTTTTTATTTTATTATAGGCGTGAAGGACAGTTGAGTGATCACGTCCACCAAAGGCACGCCCAATTTTTGTCGTGCTATTATCGGTCATTTCTCGTGATAGATAGATGGCTACCTGTCGAGCGGTTGCTAGATTTTGTGGTCGCTTGGTGGATTTGATTTCCTTAACGGTAACACCGTAAAAGTTACCAACTTCTTCTTGAATTTTTTCAATCGGGATTACCGTCATTTTCGGGGCACCCGTTGTACGCGAACGAATGGCCTTGGCTACTATATCAACAGTGATGGTGTCAAGGTTTTCTAAGCTAGCGATAAGATTGATATTTTTAAGAGACCCTTCAAGGTCACGGACGTTGGAATCAATCTGATTGGCAAGGTATTCAATAGCATCTTTTTGGAATTTAAAATTAAGGTGTTGAATCTTGTCTTTTAGGATAGCCACACGCGTTTCAAAATCTGGTGGAGTGATATCAACTGATAGGCCCCATTCAAAGCGGGTAACCAACCGATCAGGCAAATTTTTTAAATTTTTCGGCGAGCGGTCACTGGTCAGAATAATCTGTTTCTTTTTATCAAACATGGTATTGAAGATGTTAAAGAATTCATCCAAGGTACTTTCCTTATTGACCAAGAATTGAATGTCATCAACCATGAGCACATCAAGGTGACGAAACTTTTCTCGAAATTCATCCATGCTCTTTTTTCCTAGCATCGCACTATTAACAAATTCATTGACAAAACTTTCCGTTGTGATATAAAGAATTCGCTCAAAAGGATTGGCTTCTTGTACAGTATTACCGATGGCATTGAGAAGGTGGGTTTTTCCTAGACCAGGACCTCCCCAGATAAAAAGTGGGTTGTAGTTGGTTCCAGGCTTGGCTGCAACAGCCAAGGAAGCTGATTTGGCAAAGCGATTGCCTTCTCCTTGGATGAAATTATCAAAGGTGTAGCTGCTATTAAGATTGGAAGCAATTGGTGAAAGGTATTGGGAATCGTCTAGATCCGTGCTATCTTCAGCAGCATCTGTTGAGGACAGCAGGTTCTGATCTTCTAGATCCTCTGGAAAAACGTAGACAGCCTTGATTTCAGTATCCAATATTTCAAAACCAGCTGTTAAAATATCACTTTCCAAATTAGTTTCCCAATATTTTCGCTGAATTTCATGAGGAAGTAAGATCGTGGCTTGATTATTTTTAATTGTTAATAACTTAGCAGAAGCGACATAGTAGTCATAGGTATTCTGAGTTTGCGAGTTTCTCGTCAATTCTAGGACTCGTTGCCAAAAAGCTACTTCTAATTTGGTCATAAGAAATCCTTTCTCTTTGATTTAGTAGTTCTATTTTATCACAAAGGGACTTATTTGCAAATAAAACAAAAAAGTTTTCCACAAGCTGTGGAAAACAATTCACATTGTGATTTACTTTTTTCCACAAGCTGTGGAAAAGTGAAATAAGCTTGTTAACTCTCATTTTTTACAGAAAAAAATCTGTGGATAAGTGATTGTTAGCTTAAAAGAAATCAACAAGCTATTTTAACTTGTTGATAAGTCTTTGATAATCTTCCTCAGAAGAAAAATGGATAGTGAGTTGCCCTTTATGCTTTTTGTGATAGGTTAATGTTACCGGCAGGCCCAAAGAACGGCTTAATTCTTTCTCGCTTTCTTGAATGAATAAATCAGGAGTCCTTGTTTTGGTGGGTTTTGTTTCGGTTTTTAGCCGTTTCTCCAACTGGCGGACACTGAGCCCTTCTTCCTGAATCAGGTTAAAATAGAAAAGTTGTTCTGATTCTTTCAGATTAATTAGTAAGCGCGCGTGCCCTTGAGAAAGTTGGTCTAGGGCAACTGCTTTTTGTAGATGAGCTGGTAATTGGAGGAGCCTGAGACTATTTGAGATATAAGGTCTAGATTTCCCCATGGACTTGGCTAATTCATCATGGGTTGTCTTAGTTTTATCCAAGATTTTCTGATAGGCCTGTGCTTCTTCAATCGGGTTGAGATCTGAACGCTGTAAATTTTCAATAATGGCCTGTTTCATACTGTCTTGATCGGAGATTGTTTTGATAATAGCAGGAATTTTAGCTAGTCCTGCTAATTGGCTTGCTTTGAGCCGACGTTCCCCGGCAATTAGCTCATAGCCAAAAATGGGGGACTCTCTGACAATAATGGGTTGTATCAGGCCATTTTCCTTAATTGACTCAGTTAATTCTGTCAATTCTTCAGGTTTAAAGTGCTGTCTCGGCTGATAAGGATTGGGATAAATATCTGACAAATTAATGTAGGAAAATGAATCCATAAAAATCTCCTGTTTATCTTAAAAAAAGACCTTTACATCATTGTAAAGGTCTATCTTTACTTTGTCAACTATCTTGTCAACCTAGTTACTCAAATCTTGAGTGCTTTTTGTTAGTTTAATCGTTTCAGTACGTTTTTCAGAGCCACGATAGAAGGTTACTGTCATCTTGTCACCTAAACTATGCTTGTAAAGTAAACTTTGTAAATCACTGGTATCTTTGACTTCTTGACCGTCAATTTCAGTAATGACATCGTATTTTTCAAGCTTGCCTTCTGACGGCATGCCGGTTTGAACAGCAGCTACTACGATACCGCTGGTAATATCCGCTGGGATTTTTAATTGACTGATGGCAGAAGTTGACAGTTGACTCAAATTAACCATTGAGATACCGAGAGCGGGACGACTAACAGAGCCATTTTCTTCAAGCTGTTTGATGATTTCAACCACGTCGTTAGATGGAATGGCAAAGCCCATGCCTTCTACAGAAACCCCGCCTAGGCCAGACTTACTGGTTGCTGAAATTTTACTTGAGTTGATTCCAATGACCTGCCCCTGGATATTGATCAAGGCTCCGCCAGAATTTCCTGGGTTGATAGCGGCATCTGTCTGGATAGCATTGGTTGAAATAGTCTGTCCAGTATCACTTGTTGAGGTAACTGTTCGGCTAAGACTTGAAACAATACCTTGGGTTACAGAATTAGCATATTCGCTACCTAAGGGGCTTCCGATGGCGATAGCCGTTTCCCCTACGGTAAGAGAAGAAGAGTCAGCAAATTGAGCAACGGTTTTAACTTTTTCTGCTGAGATACGGACAACAGCTAGGTCAGAATAAGTGTCTGATCCAATCAGTTCCCCAACAGCCTTGGTGCCGTCAGCCAAAAGGATTTCAATCTTTTCAGCCCCCTGAATCACGTGATTGTTGGTTACTAGATAGGCATATTTTTTATCTTTTTTATAAATAACACCAGATCCCTCACCAGCAACTTGTAATTCAGCATTTTCATTGAGATTGGTTTCTGGATTTTGACCAAAGAGGCTAGAAATATTACCTGTTGAGCTAGCATTTTGGTAATTGACAACTGAAACAACGGCATCTTGAACAACCTTAACAGCTTCAGTGGTAGATGTTTTATTTTGAGAAGTGACTTTAGTAGTGGCTACCTGGGTCACAGTTGTATTTCCGTTAGACTGCAGGACTACAAGACTGGCTAGGAGTCCTCCGAGAAATCCCAACCCAATGATAAAGCAGGTTTTGATCAGTTTTTTTAAGGGAGATGATTGTTTATTTTCCATAGTCATCCTTTCTTGATTTTTTAAGTTATAATAATTCATATAACTTAATTATAACTTAATTTTTGGAAAAAAACACTTATCCACAATTGTGGATAAGTGTTAGGCATTTCTCCAATCCCTTTAAAATTAGGGAAATAAAGCAGATTTCCCCTTTTTTGGTTTGTGGATAAGTTTGTTGAAAGCTTGTGGATATGTTATACTAGACCTATGAAAATCAAAATTATTTCCGTTGGTAAATTGAAAGAAAAATACCTCAAAGATGGTATTGCAGAATATGCCAAGCGCCTGGGTCGCTTTACCAAGCTTGAGCTGATTGAATTAGTTGATGAAAAAACACCAGACCGTGCCAGTCAGGCAGAAAATCAACACATTATGGCCAAGGAAGCTGATCGTATCATGGCCAAGATTGCTGAGCGAGAATTTGTGATTGCCTTAGCAATAGAGGGGCAGCAATACCCTTCGGAAGCCTTTAGTCAGCTCTTAGCTCAGACAACGGTCAAGGGCTTCTCAGACATCACCTTTGTGATTGGTGGAAGTTTGGGGCTCGATCCTCGAGTAAAAACACGCGCCAATCTCTTACTGAGCTTTGGCAAATTGACTCTGCCCCATCAGTTGATGCGTCTAGTGTTGATTGAGCAAATTTATCGGGCTTTTATGATTCAACAGGGCAGCCCCTACCATAAATAGTTTGACGTGAAACAAGGAAGAAAAATGTCTAAGAAAGATTATCGTATTTACGAAGGCTTGCGTTTTGCCAGCTGTTTGACCTTTATTAGTGGTTTTATGAATGCTTTTACTCTCGTCACCCAGGGTGGACGTTTTGCAGGTATCCAGTCAGGAAATGTCGTTTATTTTGCCTACTATCTAGCCCAAGGCCATGTGACCAGAGCTGTGCCTTTTCTGTTACCCATTTTTTTCTTTATGCTGGGTCAATGCTTGACCTATTTGGCACGGTCCTATTGTGTCAACAGAGGCTTGCCTTGGCATTTGTCGGGCAGTTTAATCATGACAGCCTTGGTTTTGCTAGCCATTATCCTTAATCCGATGATTGGCCATTCCTTGACCATTGCCATTCTTTCTTTGGCAGCATCGGTGCAGATTGAAACCTTTAGACATTTAAGGGGGGCTCCTTATACCAATGTCATGATGACAGGTAATCTAAAAAATTCAGCCTATTTAGCCTTTAAGGGGTGGATGGAGAAAGATAAGGCTCTGTTTCGACAAGGAGGCTACATCTTGCTAGCCATTATCAGTTTTGGTCTGGGTGTTGCCTTATCGACCAGTCTTTCTCTAAAATTTGGTGAGTCTGCCCTTTGTTTTTTAATGTTGCCAAGCATGTATCTCAATTATCAGTTGTGGCAGGAAAAACAGTCTAAGGACCAGTCACAGGTAAAAATAAGCCGCAAATAGAAAGTTATCAAAAGAAAGTTTTTAGGTATTATTTATTATCATCCCTTGTGGGTGTTTGATGATTATAGTGATAGAAAAAGGAGAAGAAAGGATAAGATGTGGGTTAGGAAAGAGTTTGAGCAGGGCTTGGTAGCAGCTACGCCCACCGTTTTAGGCTATGCCAGTATCGGCCTTGCCTGTGGTGTGGTGTCTGCCAATTCCAACATTACAGCGGTTGAGATGGGGTTGATGAGCCTATTAGTCTATGCTGGGAGTGCTCAGTTTGTCATGTGTGCGATGATTGTCGCAGGAGCCCCTCTTTTGTCGATTGCTGTGACCGTTTTTTTCATCAATCTTCGTAACTTTTTGATGAGTCTGCACACGACAACATTTTTTGAGGGGAATCACTTGATGTCTAACTTGTTGATTGGGTCCTTCCTTACGGATGAGTCCTATGCGGTCTTGTTGAAAGAAACCATGAAGAGAGAACAGATTTCCCCTAGCTGGATGTATGGGAATAATCTAGCTAGTTACGCTTCTTGGGTGACCTTTACAGTTTTGGGAAATATTCTTGGTGGCTTAATTCCCAGTCCAGAAAGGCTTGGTTTGGATTTTGCCTTGATTGCCATGTTTGTTGGGATTTGTTCGGGTCAATTAGAAACCATGCTCAGCCAGCATTCTATGCAAAAAATTGCGAAAATCTTGTTCGCAGTAGCGGTAAGTTATTTTGGCTTAGCAAGTCTTGTATCTTCTTATCTAGCTGTTTTGATTTCAACCATAATAGGTTGCTTAGTAGGGGTCTTATTAGATGATTAGTAGTTCAGTAGTTAGTATTATTCTTGTAGCTGCCGGTGTGACTTGGCTTCCGAGGGTGCTTCCTTTTTTATTGACACAGGGGAAATCCCTTCCAACAGGGGTGATTAAGTTTCTTCGGTTTTTGCCCTTGACCATTATTTTTGCCTTGACCTTGTCTAGTCTTGTAGATGAAAAAATTGGCCGTTTACCGTCTTTTTTACTGGTAGAAAGTTTAGCAGTCGTTCCAACCTTTTGGATTGTTGTCAAGAGTAAAAACATCTTGCTAGCTGTCTTGGTTGGCATTTTGTCTACTGCTATTCTTCGCTTCTTTTTCTAGGAAGAGCAACAATTTTGACAACTAAAAGAGGATAAAACAAGCTTTTATCCTCTAACGATGATGAGTGTTAATTGTGGATGTGGGGCCTTAGTTCAAGAAGGCTCTTTTTAGTTATCTTGTCATTGCCTGAACCACTGGGTAACTATCAACGACTTGAATAAAGTGGTTAATCTTGTGGTCGGCATTAAAGGTGTAGATATGGACAAAATCAGCTTGAAAGCTTTTCTGGCTGGTTTTGTGTGTTCCCTGATAACGCCCATAAACCATGACCATTTGCCCATTAAAAGCATAATGAAGAGGTTCTGCTTGGTAGTTGTCCCATTCAGTTCCTAGACGTTTGTGGACATTATCTAGTACGGCTTCTTTGCCGATATAAGTGCCGGCATAGGGAAATCCTGCTGCCTCAGTCCAAGAGACATCTTCTGCAAGGTAGTTGGCAAATTCTTCCAAATGGCCTTGACCAGTCAATTCATAGGTTTTAGCTAGGATTTTTTGGTAGTCTTGGTTTGTCATGACTTACCCCCAAGGCATTTCTAACATGACAACCTTACTACTTAGTCCTAGAACCCCTTGATTGGGTAAATTGGGAAAGGCTTGGTTCATGGCTGTCATGAAGTCATTAGAGCTGCTACTTGTTTCCATCACCTCAATAGCTTTTTGCAGGTAATTTTTAGTAAAAACTAGGGCAGATTTATCAAAGTTACTTTCTGGATGACTATGGCTTGGGATTAGGTGCTTGATGCTAAGCTCTGCTATTTTTTCTAAATGGGTCAGCCAAGCGGTCATCTCTTCAGCAGTCTTACTATCTGCTAAAAAGACATGGGCTTGGTCAAAGGTATCAATCCCGCCAATGAGGACTTGATGTTTACTATCATAAAGATTGATACGATGGCTATCACCAACCATTTCAAACCTTTGCCCACGCCAGATGAGTTCTTTTTCCTCCAAAGCTTGTGGCAAAACAATATTGACAGGAGCTTCTGTTCCTAATTGTTTAGACCAGACTGCTAGTTTACCAAGCACTTTTTGGACAATATGTTCCTGGGTTTCTTTGGTTGCTTGAATGATAGCCTCTGGAAAGGCTGCCTTAATCACTTCAGCACCAAAGTAATAGTCAGGGTCCCCATGAATTAGAAAAATACCATCTAATTCTAACTGATTATCTTTCAGGTAAGTCACAATTTCCCCTGCATGGCTCTTTGTAAAACCTGTGTTAATCAGAAAAGCGTGTCCTTCTTTTTCAATCAGGCTTGCTGTGACCAAAAAACTTTGGTCATTGCTGGTAAATGTTGTGATGGTGTAGTTATTTGTTTGAATGTGTTTCATTTTATTTCTCCCGTTCTAGTAAGGATTGATAGTTGTTTTCAAGGTCAGTGGCTGTCACTGCTCTCCCCCTGAAATCGTAGTATTTGTCATCGATTTGAGCGATGACAGTTGGATAGGTTTGAACGCCCATGGCACTAGCTTTTTGAAAATCCTTCTGAGCAGCCTGTCCAGTTTCCAAGGCTAGGGCAAGCTGATTAAGCAAATGTTTATCTAAGCCAAATTCTGATAAGATTGATTGGTAGCTTTCGGGTCGGCTCAAGCTCTTACCCTCGATAAAATAAGCTTTCTGTATAGCAAAGGCCAGTTCTGACTGGCGTGCCTTAGGAATCTGTTCGCGTAATATGGCAAAGGCAACAGCTGGTCCAGTTGAATCAAGGACCATGTTTCCATCCTCAAGCATTTTTTGATAATTTTCGCCAAAGGTCACAGGATAAAGCTGGGCTATCTTGGCATTACCTATTTCAAAGAAACCGTAATCTCCTACTGCTTTGCTATTTTCACCTAGGAAAAGACCACCAGAAATAATCTCAAGGTCAAGTTCAGGGTGATTAGCGTGAAAATCAGTGAAACTGCTGTTAAAACCGTAAGACCAGCCACAGTAAGCGTCCCAAATGTAATAAAGTTTCATCTTAACTTCCTTTCGTTTTTGTATAGGGCTATTATACCCCTCTAAAAATCAAAAACAAGTAGGATTTTTTAGTAAACAGGGTATCTTTTGTGATAGAATTGTATCAGAATAAGATTTAGATTTGAAAAACATATTTAGAAAGGCTAGATTATGGCTACTTTTAATTCGCATACAATTCCTGAGTGCCCCTTTGTAACGACTCAGAAGGTCTTATCTGGTAAATGGGCGATTTTACTTCTCCATCATTTGGACCATGGGACTAAACGTTTTAATGAATTGCAACGGCTCATGACACCAATCACTCAGGCAACCTTGACCAAACAACTTCGTCAGCTAGAGGATGATGGCCTTGTTGAGCGGCTTGTTTATCCTGAAGTTCCGCCAAGGGTGGAATATCAGTTGACACCGATTGGTCAGGAATTTGGTCAGGTCTTAAAAGAAATTGATAGTTGGGGCAACAAGTACATTGATTTTGTGAAAGAAAAAGAAAACTAGGCTTCCGATTGGAAACCTAGTTTTAGATTGGAGTGATTGTTAAATCTTGCTTGATGATTCCAGCAGGATTCGAACCTGCGACCGTTCGCTTAGAAGGCGAATGCTCTATCCAGCTGAGCTATGGAACCAAACCATACTACCATATTCTATCAAAATTTGACTAAACTTGTCAATATAAAATTATGCAACCGTATTTTTCTAAGGATTTTCTGGCTGAAATGGTTAATTTTTATATGGGCGAGAAAATTTTTAAAAAAATTTAATTTTTTTGAGCAAAAGGCTAGACAAATAAAATTTATCTGCTATAATAGTAAGAGTAATAAGTCATTACGATAAGGTCCGTTGGTCAAGGGGTTAAGACACCGCCTTTTCACGGCGGTAACACGGGTTCGAATCCCGTACGGACTGTTTGAAACTGCTGGGAGCAGTTTTTTATTTTCTAAGGAAAAACTCATTTGTGAAAGGCTAACCTCAGCCTATAGCAGATGAGTCTTTTTTGCGTCAATTTCCTGGGGTAGAAAAAAGAATCCCGTCCTAAGGACGGAGATTCTGAGAGTTTTAGTTCGTTTTTGCTGTTTTATTTCCCTTGATAAGGTAGAGACAGAAGAATAACAATCCTAGCAAGGATATACCTAAGCCAAGGAGGAAACCTTTTGGCATGAATGTTAGGACGATTGTGCCTGATCCTGATTGGACATCTACTGCCATAAAACCATTTTGTGCTTTTCTGATTGGAAGGGGATGACCATTTTGTTTAGCTGTCCATCCTTTATCGTAGGGTAGAGTGAACAAAATTGAAGCTTCCTTATCGGTCTTATAGAAGGCAGTTACCTTATTTTTATTGCTGGTAACTTGGATATCTTTTTGATTGATGATAGACATGGCCTTATCGTAATTTGTTAGATTAAGTGCATAAAAATTAGGGGGGGTAAATGTCACCTTTTCTTGACTAGGGAAACTAAAGACAATTCGATGAGTCCCTGCTTGATTGTAATTTCCTAGGTTAAAGAAACTGTAAGCATTTGAGGTGGTATACTGATAGTCGCGGCCATCGATATTAATTTGGACTGTTTTATTGTCTTCGTTGCTGAGGGTTAGATTTGGTACGCTAACATAGACTTGTCGATCGGCAGGAATTTGAACGAGGTAGCTAACACTGGTTGTCTTGTCCTCTGCCTGTGTGACTGTAATTTGATTATCGAGGATTGTAGCGCCCTGTTCTAAGCTAGCATTTAAACGGGTAAAATAGTTTTGAGAGAGGCCAGAAAGCTGATTAAGAAACTTGGTTTGGTTGTCAAGGGTGTTGACAGTCATGTCAAAATTTTTGTAAATCCCTTCGGTCAAAATACCAAGTTGACTGGCGTAGGAATTTTGGTAGAGTTTCATGCCAGTATTTTCATAAACTTCCTGGAAACCAAATTTACTTGGCATATTTTGGCTGAAGTTGTACTTGATTCCCAAGAGACTATCCATGATAATGGTGTTATTTTGATAGCGGAGGTTGAGATTTGTTCCTGTTGATTTGAAGCCAAATCGGTCCAAGGTACTGCTAGATGAGCGATTTCTGATAGATGAAAATTGGGACAAGCCATAGTAATTAAATTTCATGCTATCGTTGCCTGTCTGGGGATGTAGTCGCTCCATTCGGAAGAAGGAATCAGAGTTTTCTTTGGCATAGGCGACTAATTTATTGATTTCTACCATATTTTTCTGATAGGAATCTCTTGCTGGGAAGACCCACTCAGTGGAAACGCCATTTACCTGATAATAGGTGTTTACACCAATTTCTGTTATTGTAAAGATTAGTGTAAAGATGATAAAAACTAGTTTTGTGACTTGTTTTTCAGTAAAGCTGACTAGGATAATCAGATAGGCAAGGACAAATGCAGCAGTTAAAATTAAATTGACAGGTTCTAGAAAATCATATTTTTTAGTAAAGAAGGCTGTCAAGGTAAAACCAGCGATTAGAAGGCCAAAAGGAAAGAGAAATTGTTTCCATCTTATTGTTGACAGATGTGTCAAGGTTTCCCCGGCTAGTAGAATAATAGTCAGGGAAAGAAGCCAAGCATAGCGATGTAGAAACATATTTGGCGCGTGCATTCCTTGCCACAATAAATCTAAAGGTTGCAGGTAGAAACTTGTGGTGATAAAGATAAGGAGGAGGGCATAGGCCAACTTGACACTAAACTTGACAGTTTTTAAGGTAAAGAAGGTCAGACATAAGATAAGAGGAAAAATGCCAACATAAATCATAGGGATGGCACCAAATTTTGTTGTGTCATAGGCCCCAACAACATTTTTAGCAAAGAGATCAAGGTACCATGCCCCATCAGTGAAAAGACTGGTAATGGGCGTGAATTTTTCGCCATGAGCCTTTAAGTCAAGGTAGGTAGGAAGTAGCATGACAGCACTTGACAAACCTGACAATATTGACACGATTGTAAATTGCTTAAAGCTGTTAAATCTGTCTTTCCAACTGTTAATTTTGGTTTCTTGAACAAAGACATAGAGAACGAGGAAGATGGCTGTCATAAAGCCAAAATAGTAATTTTGGATAAATAATGTGGTCAACGTGAGGTAATAGAGAATCTTACCTTGTCCTTGTAACACTTGATGTAAACCTAGGATAATCAAAGGAATCAGGATGAAAACATCTAACCACATATTGATTTCTAGTTGACTGGTTGCAAAACTCATCAAACTATAAGAGGTTGATAGTCCTAGCAAGAGGGGAAGATTGACAGTCTTGTAAAGCTTTTTTAAGCTATAAGCACTGGATAGACCAATCAAGCCAAACTTTAGGAGGGTCAAGAGATAGAGGGCATCGCCCATAGTCTGGTTATTAAAAAAATAAACTAGTGGTGAAAGAAAACTTCCTAGGTAGTAGCTAGTTAAGGCATAAAAATTTAGTCCAAGACCACTGGTAAAGGTATAAAAAAGACTGTCTGTACCATGTAGGATATTTTTGAGTGTTTCAGCAAAAATAACGTATTGATGAAAGCCGTCACTAGCTAAGATGGTCCGATCACTTCCCCAGGAGATTCCCAGTGATAAGAGGCTGGCAAAAACGATGAAAAGAGGAAGCAAGAAAGAGATGATATAGAAAATAAGGTTAGCGTATTTGCTGAATTTAGGGGGAATAGTCATAGATACTTTATTTTTCCTTTAATGTGATAATGAGAGCTAATCAAAAAGAGTTGGCCAGGCCAAACTCTTTTATTTCCAAAGTTCTTGGACCTTATCTTGAACTTCTTTATTGTCAAGAAATTCATCGTAGGTTTCATCAATACGGTCAATGACTCCATTTTTTGAAATAACGATAATGTGATTGGCCAAGGTTTGAATAAATTCATGGTCATGACTGGCAAAGATGATACTTTCTTTGAAATCTTTCAAGCCATCATTCAAACTAGAAATGGATTCTAAGTCTAAGTGATTGGTTGGGTCATCAAGCACCAAAACATTTGATTTTAAGAGCATGAGTTTAGACAACATGACACGGACCTTTTCTCCCCCTGATAAAACGTTGACAGACTTGTTAACGTCATCGCCTGAGAAGAGCATACGACCTAAGAAACCGCGCAAGAAGGTATTATCGTCCTCTTCCTTGCTGGCAAATTGACGGAGCCATTCAAGAATGCTTTCGCCTGATGCAAAATCGCGAGAATTGTCCTTTGGTAGGTAACTGCGACTGGTTGTCACACCCCACTTGATGGTTCCTTCATAGTCAATGTCTCCCATCAAGGCACGAATAAGGGCAGTGGTTTGAATGTCATTTTGGCCGATTAAAGCTGTTTTATCACCTGGACGAAGAATAAAGCTGATATTATCCAAGATAACTTCACCGTCAATAACGACCTTTAGGTCTTCAACGGTCAAGAGGTCGTTACCAATTTCACGTTCAGCCTTGAAGTTGATGAAAGGATATTTACGGCTAGATGGCACGATTTCTTCCAATTCAATCTTGTCCAGCATTTTTTTACGCGATGTTGCTTGTTTAGATTTTGAAGCGTTGGCAGAGAAACGAGCCACGAATTCTTGTAATTCTTTAATTTTTTCTTCCGCTTTAGCGTTGCGGTCAGCTTGTAGGCGGGCAGCTAATTCAGATGATTCTTTCCAGAAGTCGTAGTTACCAACGAAGAGTTTAATCTTGCCAAAGTCAAGGTCAGCCATGTGGGTACAAACCTTGTTAAGGAAGTGGCGGTCATGGGAAACAACGATAACGGTATTTTCAAAATCAATCAAGAAATCTTCCAACCAGTTAATGGATTGGATGTCAAGACCATTGGTCGGCTCGTCAAGTAGGAGCACGTCTGGCTTACCAAAGAGGGCTTTGGCAAGGAGGACCTTGACCTTGTCACCATTGGCTAGTTCACTCATGGTTTGGTAGTGAAGCTCTTCAGGGATATTAAGGTTTTGCAGGAGTTGAGCAGCCTCACTTTCAGCCTCCCAACCACCAAGCTCGGCAAATTCTCCCTCTAGTTCAGCAGCACGGACTCCATCTTCGTCAGAAAAATCTTCCTTCATGTAGATGGCGTCTTTTTCTTTCATGATGTCGTAAAGGGTTTGGTTTCCCATAATAACGACATCAATGGCACGCTCTTCTTCGTAGTCAAAGTGATTTTGACGTAGGACAGAGAGACGCTCATCTGGGCCAAGGGAGATATGACCTGTACTTGGCTCAATGTCGCCCGCTAAAATCTTTAGAAAGGTTGATTTTCCAGCTCCGTTGGCACCAATTAGACCATAGGTGTTACCAGCTGTAAATTTGATATTAACATCGTCAAAAAGTTTACGGTCACTAAAGCGAAGCGACACATCTGAAACTGTTAGCAAAAGACTTACCTCATTCTTTATAATCTCTTTTATTTTACGATAAAAAGCTGGATTTTTCAAGAAAAACAAGACAAAGAGCAAGTAAATTTGTTATAAAAAAATTGACAAACTTGTAAAGTCTGTCAATTTGGTGTCAAGAGTACTGAAGACAATAGGATGGCTACGTGCATATATTACGATGAAAAATGTTCTTTATTGACTAAAAGACAAACTAATTACAAAAAGTAAAATAGAATATGCCAAGAAGTAATGTTTTTCTTTCGTTACATAGAGTGAGTAGCAGAAGGCTCCCAAAAGGTAACAACACGTTCCTAGAATTGTGAGTTTGAAATCAAAAATACGAAACAAACTTATGATGAACGCGACTGGCAGGTATAAAATTAATGATGTACCTACCGCCAGTAAATCTTTTTTATAATTTTTAATCATGATGGTTAAGGAATATTGACGCTGAATGAGTAGTTGTATCCGGGGATATTTTTCCCAATTGGAACTGTTCTTATTCCATTTTCTACAGCCCATTTAACTGTCGCTGCTGTACTCGCCGTTATTAAAGCTGCTGCCCCAGCTCCCCAAGGGCCTGTTGCAGCTAATTGTTTAGCATACCAGCCAACATAACCTCCAGCAAATACTCCCGCAGCCCAACCATTCATCTTTCTAACTTGAGGACCAAGATTTAGATAGACTCCTACAAATCCACGGAAATTGTATTTTCTTGCTCCTAAATCAGAAATGGCTAATAATTCTAGAGCCTGCTCTTCAGTGATTCCTAAATCTTGAGCAAGTTGTTCTTTAGTTGCCATTAGTATAATATCGCCATACTCGTTATATCCAAAGTATTTTGATAAATCTATTGCAGTTCTTGTCATGGATTCGTCATAAGAGTACTTACCTTTATCAGTAATAATGTTCATTTCATCACTTGAAAAAACAGGAGAAGTATTAACAGTTGGGGTCTCTGTTTGTTGATTCGTGGCGTAATCATTAGCTAAAACTACTTTGGTAGGAATAACCGTAGATACGAAACTAAGAGTAATAGTTGCTAGATACATATATCTTCTAATTTTTTCATAATAGGCCCCTTTCTAAATCCTATTTTCCTTTTTGTTTACGCTTTCATTATACCTTAAAATTGTCTGTAATACAAATAAAAACTTGCTAAAATAGTGGAAATTATGAAGAAAAATTGACAAACTTGTAAAGTCTGTCAATTTGGTATCAAGATGACCAAAATAGGAAAGTAGATAAGGCAGTTCCTAAGAAGAAAATCAACCAGCTGGTTAGCATTAAAGTAAGGACAAAACCTAACTCACTTTGCCATCTGGGAATTTTTCTTTGCTTACCATTTAGAAAATTGACAAGATCGGCATAGGTGTTCAAAGAATACCTTTTGATAATGTAGCAAACTTGAAATAAAGAAAATAGGAGAATGCCACCTAAAAAAGTAATGAGTAGCGAAAATTGATTACTGTCTAGTAAATAGCGTGTTGGATAGGCGACAGAAAAAGCAAAGTAGGACAGAACTAGAATAAGGAACCATTTCTTCAATAGTTTTTGTTCAAGTGCTTGTTTCATGATGGGAAGGTCTCCTTTGACTAAATAATCTAAAGAGATGTCAAAGGAGGTAGCTATCAAAAGTAGGCTATTGATGTCTGGGTAGGTCTTGCCAGTTTCCCAGTTAGAAATGGTCTGACGAGAAACATAAAGTTTTTCAGCCAAGTTTTCCTGCGACAGTCCCCTTTCCTTTCTTAATTCAACTAGTTTGTTTTGCAGCTCCATATGATCATCTCCTTGAATACCTTTAGTTTAGTCTTTTTAGCCTTAGTTTACCATAAAATCTCTTTGACAGGTTCTAGTTTTCTTGTCAAAAGGCTTTGACAAAGTGACGATTGACAAGGTTGACAGGTTTGTCAATCTTACATTGGCAGGATAATATCGTCCTTCTGGAGATGGTGCTTGGTCATGCTAAAGCCACGACCAAAGACTTGACTGGCTGGTAAAACCACGATAAAAGCTGCCTCATCAAGGCTTAAAATATGTTGATGGAGGGCTGGAAACTCATAGCTAGAAATGGTGGTCATCAGCATGGTTTTATCAGTAGTAGAGTAGCCTCCTTGAATGGGGATTTGAGTGACCCCACGATCAGCCACCTTGGTAATATGTTCTTTAATTTGTTCAGTTTCTTTGGAAATAATCATAACCATTTTAGAGGCATTAAAGCCAGTTTCAAGGCGATTGATGACGTAACTAATGACCATGAGGGCCAAGGTAGAGTACATGACACGGTCTGGCGAAAAAGCAATCAGGCCCATAAGGACACTGATACCGTCAATCAAGATAACAGAGGCTCCCAGAGACAAGGGAGTGTATTTATGGATAATTTGGGTAATGATGCCTGTTCCCCCCGTAGAAGAATTGCCACGAAAGACCAAACCAAGGCCTAAACCAACGATAATCCCACCAAAAATGACAGCTAGGAGTGGATTTTTGGTTATGGTGGGAAAGCTAGATGTCAAGTTGATGGCTAGGGGATAGATCATTGCCCCATAAACCGTTTTGAGAAAGACCTTGGGTCCGAGCAGGAAATAACAAAGGATGAGGAGGGGAATATTGCTGAGCATGAGAATGACAGAAGGACTCCAGCCCAAGAGTTTATTGAAAACAACGGCTAGGCCAACCATGCCACCTGAGGCAATCTGATTGTCCAAAAACATGGTGTTAAAGCCAAAGGCGGCAATGAGCGAGCCCAAGGTTACCAGTAGCAAATCCATTAAACGATTTTTCATGAGTTTTCCTTTCAAAGTCTTTTTACTCTTAATTATGCCCTACCAGCCTATAGCTCGTCAAGATATTATGGTATAATTTAGAAGATAGAATTTTTCAAGGAGAAGAGACATGAAACCTATTATTTTAACCGGCGATCGACCGACAGGCAAGCTACATATCGGTCACTATGTCGGGAGTTTGAAGAATCGGGTCTTGCTTCAACAGGAGGGCAACTACCAGATGTTTGTCTTTTTGGCAGACCAGCAGGCCCTGACTGATCATGCTAAAAACCCACAAAAGGTAAGAGAATCTATTGGGCAGGTAGCCTTGGATTATTTGGCGGCAGGTTTGGATCCAGAACAGGTGACAATCTTTATTCAAAGTCAGATTCCAGAATTGGCGGAGTTGACCATGTATTACATGAACCTGGTGTCTTTGGCTCGTTTGGAACGCAATCCAACAGTCAAGACTGAGATTGCTCAAAAAGGCTTTGGGGAGTCAATTCCGACAGGATTTTTAGTCTATCCTATTGCTCAGGCGGCTGATATTACAGCCTTTAAGGCTAATTTGGTACCTGTTGGTACCGATCAGAAACCTATGATTGAGCAAACCCGTGAGATTGTCCGTAGTTTTAATCATGCTTACCAAACCGACATTTTGGTAGAGCCGGAAGGGATTTATCCTACTAATGAAGCGGCAGGACGCTTGCCAGGGCTAGATGGTAATGCTAAGATGTCCAAATCATTGAATAATGGGATTTTCCTAGCAGATGATATGGACACGGTGCAAAAGAAGGTCATGAGCATGTACACTGATCCTAATCATATTCGGGTGGAAGATCCCGGCCAGATTGAGGGGAATATGGTTTTTCATTATCTGGATGTTTTTGGTCGAGAAGAAGATGCCCAGACCATCGCTGAGATGAAGGAACATTACCAACGTGGTGGTTTAGGGGATGTGAAAACCAAGCGTTATTTACTAGAAATTTTGGATCGTGAATTGACCCCAATTCGTGAGCGTCGTTTAGAGTATGCCAAGGATATGGGGCAGGTTTATCGTATGCTAGAAAAGGGCAGTCAAGTGGCCCGTGAGAAGGCAGCTCAAACCCTATCGGAAGTCAAGGCAGCCATGGGACTTAATTATTTTTAATTGGGTGATGACTTAATGTGCAAAACCTGTTATAATAGTAAAAATAAAAATTGAAAAGAGGAACCTATTGTCATGTCAAACTGGGAGACCAAGTTTTTGAAAAAAGGCTTTACCTTTGATGATGTTTTATTGATTCCAGCAGAGAGTCATGTCTTGCCAAATGAAATCAATCTTCAAACAAAACTAGCAGATAATCTGGTCTTGAATATCCCAATTATTACTGCAGCCATGGACACGGTTACTGATAGTAAGATGGCCATTGCCATCGCCCGTGCAGGTGGCTTGGGTGTGATTCACAAAAACATGTCAATTCAAGAGCAAGCCGAGGAAATCCGTAAGGTTAAGCGGTCAGAAAATGGTGTTATCATTGATCCCTTCTTCTTGACCCCAAATCATACCATTGCTGAGGCAGATGAGTTGATGGGTCGCTACCGCATTAGTGGTGTTCCAGTGGTTGAAACCATGGAAAATCGTAAATTGGTGGGTATTTTGACCAATCGTGACTTACGTTTCATTGCAGACTACAATCAACCGATTTCAGTCCACATGACCAGTGAAAATTTGGTCACTGCCCCAGTTGGAACTAACTTAGAAACAGCCGAGCGTATTTTACAAGAGCACCGCATTGAAAAGCTTCCTTTGGTGGACGAAGCTGGTCGTTTGTCGGGCTTGATTACCATTAAAGATATTGAAAAGGTGATTGAATTTCCACATGCAGCCAAGGATAAATTTGGTCGTCTCTTGGTCGCAGGGGCTGTTGGGGTAACGTCTGACACCTTTGAGCGTGCGGAAGCCTTGTTTGAAGCTGGTGCTGACGCCATTGTCATTGATACAGCCCATGGTCATTCAGCAGGTGTTTTGCGTAAGATTGCTGAAATTCGAGCAACCTTCCCAGATAAGACCCTGATTGCAGGAAATGTTGCAACGGCAGAAGGGACACGAGCTCTCTATGATGCCGGTGTTGATGTGGTTAAGGTCGGTATTGGACCTGGTTCGATTTGTACCACTCGTGTGGTAGCGGGTGTCGGTGTCCCTCAAGTAACAGCTATTTATGATGCTGCTGGTGTGGCGCGTGAATATGGTAAAACCATTATTGCAGATGGTGGTATCAA
Organism: Streptococcus cuniculipharyngis; assembly: GCF_007859195.1. Taxonomy (GTDB): domain Bacteria; phylum Bacillota; class Bacilli; order Lactobacillales; family Streptococcaceae; genus Streptococcus; species Streptococcus cuniculipharyngis. Next base: position 73,406 of record NZ_VOHL01000003.1, on the reverse strand, counting down.
ATATTCAGGAGATATTGTCAAGGCTTTGGCAGCTGGTGGCCATGCGGTCATGCTAGGGTCCATGTTTGCTGGAACGGATGAGGCACCGGGAGAAACCGAAATCTTCCAAGGTCGTAAATTTAAGACCTATCGTGGTATGGGATCAATTGCAGCCATGAAAAAAGGGTCAAGTGATCGTTATTTCCAAGGGTCAGTCAATGAAGCCAACAAATTAGTCCCAGAAGGGATTGAAGGACGTGTTGCCTATAAGGGTGCAGTAGCCGATATCGTTTTCCAAATGTTGGGTGGTATCCGCTCTGGTATGGGCTATGTTGGCGCTGGCGACCTAGCTGAACTACATGACAAGGCTCAATTTGTTGAGATGAGTGGGGCAGGCCTAATTGAAAGTCATCCCCATGACGTTCAAATCACTAACGAAGCACCAAATTATTCCATGAGATAAAAAGAACTGGTTTAACCAGTTCTTTTGTCGCCAAAAATAAAGGAAAAAGGTTGACACGGATTGTCAACCGGATAAAGGAGAAAAAGAAAATGACAGGAATTTTATACGCCTTAGTTCCCATGCTAGCTTGGGGAAGTATTGGGTTTATTAGTAATAAAATTGGGGGAACTCCCAATCAACAAACCTTTGGTTTAACCTTAGGAGCGGTTGTTTTTGCCAGTGTCGTTTACATGATTGTGAGGCCAGAGTTGACAGTCATGACTTGGCTCTATGGCATTATCGGCGGCATGTTGTGGGCTGTTGGTCAAAATGGCCAGTTTAGTGCCATGCAATATATGGGGGTATCCGTTGCCAACCCTCTGTCAAGTGGTAGTCAACTAGTTATTGGGAGCTTGATTGGTGTCTTAGCTTTTCAAGAGTGGACAAAACCCATTCAATTTATTTTAGGTACGATTGCCTTGATTTTCCTTTTGGTTGGTTTCTATTTTTCTAGTAAGCAAGATAAGGATAAGTCTGCTAGTCAAGATAGTCAACCACGAGATTTCAAAAAGGGTTTCCAAGCCTTGACAACATCAACTTTGGGTTATGTGTCTTATACCGTTTTCTTTAATAATATTGTCAATCTTGATCCCATGTCAGCTATTCTTCCCATGTCCTTTGGGATGGTGCTAGGGGCTGCCATGTTTATGAAATTCCAGGTAAATTTTGAACCGGTTGTGTTAAAAAATTCCATTGTTGGTATTATGTGGGGCTTTGGTAATATTTTTATGCTCTTAGCAGCGGCAGAAGCTGGTCTGGCTATCGCCTTTTCCTTCTCACAACTAGGGGCAATTATTTCTATTATTGGCGGGATTGTTATTCTAGGAGAGAAGAAAACCAAGAAAGAAATGGTCTGGGTTTTGCTAGGTGTTAGTTGTTTTATTATTGGAGCAGTTTTACTAGGAATTGTTAAATCATATTAAAAAAGTTGACAGAGTTGTCAACTTTTTTTGCTTATTTTTCCCTTGTCAATATAGAAAATGTCTAAATCACTAGGCAGGTGACTAAGGTGATCCAGACTAGTAGTCGTGATAAAGGTTTGAACTTCTGGGTCAATACCTGCTAGTAATTTGGTTTGTCGGTGGTTATCAAGTTCGCTCATGACATCGTCAAGTAATAAGATTGGGTAATCGCCAGTGACCTGCTTGATTAAATCAATTTCAGCCATTTTTAGTGACAGAATCAGACTGCGGTGTTGCCCTTGACTACCGAAGTTGGCCTCCATTTGGTTGATGGCAAAGTTAAGGTCATCACGATGGGGCCCAATACCAGTGTTTTTTTTGAAGAGATCACGTTGACGCTGATTTGCTAATTGTTGAATAAACGACCTTTCCAAGTCATTGACAGTATCGAAAGTGACCGTTGATTGATAAGTGATGGCTAATTTTTCAAGGCCATCTGAGATAATCTGGTGGTGTTTGTTGGCTGCTTTTTCTAAATCTTGGACAAACTGTAAACGATGCTGAATCACCCGACTACCATAGTGGGCTAGTTGCTCATCTAAGACCGCTAAGAAGTCAGTGTCAAGCTTCTTGACAGTCTTTAGATAGCTATTTCGCTGCTTTAAGATATGATTGTAGTGAGATAAATCAGCCAAATAGATGGGTTTGATTTGTCCCAAATCAATGTCAATAAATTTACGCCGTAAACTAGGAGCACCTTTGATGAGTTGTAAATCTTCAGGAGCAAAGAGAACAACGGTCATGGTTCCAATATAATCAGACAGTCGACCTTGCTTGAGGTGATTGACACTGATGAGTCGTCCTTTACTGGAAAGACTGATGTCAAGATTGACAGGGCCAACCACCCTCTGTAAATGCCCTGTCAATTTGAGTTGTTCCTGGTTGAAATAAATCAAATCCTTGTCAGATCTGGTTCGATGACTGCGAGTTAAGGCCAAAAAATAGATGGCCTCTAAAAAATTAGTTTTTCCCTGAGCATTTTTTCCCAAGAAAATATTCAATTTAGGAGAGAAAGTGACTGTCTGACTGGTGTAGTTACGGAAATTAGTTAGGCTGAGTTCTTTTAACCACATAGCTAAGTTCCTGGGAAGCGGACAGGTTTTTTCTTGCCTTTAACGGAAGGATTTTTGGCTGTTTTAGCTTTTTTCTGGCCTTGATTAAGCTGTTTAACCAGCTCAGCCACCCGTTTTCTTTCCGCCTCTTCAGCGAGATAGTCTTCCATTTCTGCTGGGCTAGGTTGGATGAGGGTGATGGTCACTCCTTGCTCTGGCAGTTGGATTTGGTCCCCAACCCTTAGTTTTTTCCCCCGACGTTTTTCATCTTCTCCATTAAAAAGGACAGTATTGTTAGCTAAAAAAGCTTTAATAGCCCCACCTGTTGCAATAATTCCTTGCTCTTTTAGCAGGGCTTGTAGGGTGATGTAATCGCTAAATAATTTATACTTCATCATTTCTTACCTTTCTGCTAATATTATAGCATGTTTCATTATTTTTAGTAGGCAGATAGGTTGATAAAATGATATAATTGAAAGCAACGTTGACTTAAAGGAAGGCTTGTATGGAAATTGTAAAAGGGGTTTATTTACACCCAATAAAGACAAAGAAGTTTAAAAATAACCATATTACTTGTCGGTTTTCAAGTCCATTAAAGAAGCAAAGTGTTGCTCGTCGTGCCCTAGTGGCCCAAATACTGGAAACGGCTAATGCGACCTATCCAAGTCTGCAAAGCTTTCGAGAAAAATTAGCCCATCTTTATGGGGCCCATTTTTCTACTCAAGTCAGTAGCAAAGGTCAGGTTCATATTCTAGATATAGATATTAATTTTGTTGCTGATCGCTATGCTGTTAATGGTGATAGTGTTTTAGTAGAAGTATTTAAATTTTTACATGATGCTCTCTTCAATCCACTAGTTTCAGTTGTCCAGTATCAGCAAAAACTTTTTCAGCGTGAAAAAACGAACCTCATTCATGCTATCAGCTCAAGCATGGAAGATGCTTTTGACTACAGTGACTGGCAGGTAAAAAAACTCTTTTTTAGACAAGATTCCCTAGCGCTTCCTCCTTATGCAATTCCTGATTTATTGCAACAAGAAACCTCCTATACGGCCTATCAAGAATTTCAAAAAATGTTACAGGAAGATCAAATCGATATTTTTGTGGTTGGAGATTTTGATGAGTACAGGGTTTTGCAGTTAATCCATCAGTACCCTTTTGAAGAGCGTCATGTTGAACTCAATTATTTTTATCAACAACATTATTCAAATGTGGTTAGTCATCAGACTGAGTTTAAACCTAACCAACAATCTGTTCTTCAATTGGCTTACCATGCTCTGACGCCTTACGGAAGTAAGGATTATTTTAGTCTCTTGTTGTTAAACGGCATGTTAGGAATGTTTTCTCATTCACGGTTATTTACTGAAATTCGTGAAAAAGCCGGTCTGTCTTACCAGATTGGTAGCCATCTAGATGTTTACACGGGCCTCTTGCAGGTTTATTCAGGGATTGATGCCAGTAATCGTGATAGAACTTTACAACTTATTGTCAAGCAGTTAACGGATTTTAAAACGGGATGTTTTTCTATAGACTTGATTAAGCATACTAAAAAAATGCTAAAGACAAGCATTGTTTTGCTAGAAGATAGCCCGAAGTATCTGGTGGAGTCAACTTATCGTCTCAATTACTGTGCAGCAATGGACGTTGACAGGTGGTTGACAGAAATTGACAAGGTCTCTAAGGCAGAAATTGTCAAGCTAGCTGGCAGTATAAAAATGCAATCAGTTTACTTTTTGGAGGGGGTGTGAGATAGTGACAAGATTAGAAAAAATTCAGTTATCAGCTATTGATGAAGTATACTATCGGGCTCGATTGACAAATGGCTTGAACTTGTACCTCTTACCTAAAGCAGAGTTTACCGAAATTAGTGGGCTTTTAAGTGTAAAATTCGGCTCAATTGACAGTGAGTTTACATCTGTTGGTGATCAGTTGACAAAGTATCCCGTGGGGCTGGCTCATTTTTTGGAGCATAAGTTGTTTGAGCTAGATAATGGAAAAGATGCTAGCCTTGCTTTTGTGAAATTAGGAGCAGAGTCTAACGCCTTTACAGGATTTGAACAGACTAATTATTTTTTTTCAGCCAGGGAACAAGGCCTGGATAGTCTGAGATTACTTTTTGAAATGCTTTCAAATCTATCTGTGACAGGGCAATCTATCGCTAGGGAAAAGGAAATCATTGGTCAAGAAATTGACATGTATGCTGACGACAGTGACTACCTATTATATAGTGGGACCCTGCACAACCTGTACCCCAAGACAGCTTTAGGAGCAGATATTGCTGGAAGTCGTTCTAGTTTAGCGGAGATTGATTACCAAGAGTTGCAAACGAGTTACCAATCTTTTTATCAAACCAATAATATGAGTCTGATTGTGGTTGGACAATTTGATGTCGAACAAATTTACAAAGTTGTCAAAGATTGTCAATCTTTGTTTAGCAATAGTCCCTCTCTTCCTTTACCCGTAAAACAATCTGTTGCTCACCCACCGGTTATTGTAAAACGTTCCATCCAAGTTGAAGACATCAACAAGCCTAAATACTCTTTGGGACTTAGAGGTCTACCTTTTAGCAGTTTCTCCCTATTAGAGCAGAGGCTTGGTTTACAGTTGTTTTTTGCCTTACTTATGGGTTGGACTTCAAAGACCTATCAAAAATGGTACGAGTCGGGTCGGGTGGATGATTCTTTTGACATTGAGATTGAGGTTAGCTCTCGCTTTAGATTTGTTATGATTTTATTAGATACAGATCAACCTATTGCTATGTCAAATTTGTTAAAAACAACCCTTGGTCAGTTTGAGCAGTCACCGGATATGACAGTCAGGCATTTAGAATTGGTGAAGCGGGAAATGTACGGTGATTTCATGCGTAGTCTAGATGATATCGGTCATTTGACTAGCCAATTTGTAACCTATTTGACGGAAGATGAAACTTATTTTGATATTCCAGTTTGTTTGGAGCAGTTGGATTTGGCCAAGATCCTTGCTATTGGAAAGGAATTTTTAAATCAAGCAGATATGACAGATTTTACTATCTTTCCTAAGTAGTTAAAAAATAGTGCTTATGATATAATAAAACTAGTTTGAGTTTGTATAGAAGAGGTCGCGTATGAGAGAAGAAAGTATTGGAGAACGCTTGCGGCAAGCTCGGGTTGCCAAAGGTTATAGTTTAGAAGAAACAGCAAGCATATCAGATGTTCCAACCCACTATCTTTTGGCCATGGAGATGGACCAGTTTAAATTATTGCCCAAAGATAGGATTAATACCTATATTGAGAAATATGCCAATGCGGTTGATTTAGATGGTGTTTCCCTGATACACGGTTATCGCAATCTAGCTTCAAGTAAGGAAACAGCCAAAGTTGAGATTACTAAAAAAGAGTCTTCATCCGAGAAGGCTCCTCTCATCGTACCAAGAGAAACCGCGCCTGTGCAAGTCAAGCCCTTAACGCTTCAGGACAGAAGTCAGGCAGAAACTCCCTCTAAAACGAGACGAAGTCGTCATAAAGAAGAGGATGATAAGAAGTCTTATCTTCCCTTGTTGATTCTGATCTTGCTTTCCTTGGCAATTTTGGCTTTTGTGGCCTATGTGACTTGGAAACAGTTGCAACAACATCAAAATCAGCCGGTAGCTTCTGAGTATGTTGTGACGACTAGTTCTGCTAGTCAGTCAGCTAGTGAAGCAAGCACGACCTCAACTCCAGCTGAGTCTAATCCTAAACCAAGTTTAGCAGTTTCTGGAGGTCAAGATAATTTGGCAGTGACCTTACAAAATCCGAGTCCAGAGATTGGCGTGAGCCTAAGTCTTGTAGAAGGGGCGGAAGAAGCCTGGGTTGCAATCAGTGGGAGTGAAACAGGAGAAGAAGGTGTTCTGTTGACATCCGAAAATCCAACCTACCAGACTAATCTACCAGCTGGAACTAGTTCTAGCCTTATCACGCTAGGAAATAGTCAGAGCATCTCGGTTACCATTGACGGTCAACCTGTAGATTTATCCTCATTAACCAGTAGTTTAAGTTACATTACTTTAACGGTTCAATCGTAAGAGAAAATGATATGTTAACAAAAAAAGAAAATATTCCAAATGCCTTAACCTTAGTCAGAATTTTATTAGTCCCTGTCTTTCTGGTGTTGACGTCCATGTCTAACAACACAGCCCATCAACTAGCTGCTGTTGTGTTTGCTATTGCTAGTGTGACCGATTATCTAGACGGTTATTTAGCAAGAAAGTGGCAAGTGGTGACTAATTTTGGTAAATTTGCTGATCCTTTAGCAGATAAGATTCTCGTCATGAGCGCTTTTATTATGTTGGTTGGTTTAGACTTAGTCCCAGCCTGGGTGGCTGCCTTAATTATTTGTCGAGAGTTGGCGGTAACTGGTTTACGACTCTTACTTTTAGAGACAGGCGGGGAGGTCCTAGCGGCAGCTCTCCCTGGTAAGATTAAGACGGTTACCCAAATGCTATCTATCATTTTTCTCTTGTGCCATTGGTCTGTCTTGGGAATGATTTGTTTGTATATTTGCCTGTTCTTTACCCTTTATTCTGGTTATGACTATTTCAAAGGGGCGGGAGATTTATTTAAGGATACTTTTAAATGATGAAATCAATTGTTGAAGTTGATAATCTTTCTTTCCGTTATGATGAGCAATCAGAGTATGCCATCAAACAGATTGGGTTTCACGTGAAACAGGGAGAGTGGTTATCGATTATTGGTCATAATGGTTCTGGAAAATCAACAACTGTCCGCCTACTTGATGGCCTCTTATTGGCTGACAGTGGGCGTATTCTCATTGATGGGATTCCCGTTGAAGAAGGAAATTTGGAGCGGATTCGTCAGAAAATAGGTATTGTTTTCCAAAATCCAGATAATCAATTTGTTGGTGCTACGGTTGAAGATGATGTTGCCTTTGGTTTGGAAAATCAAGGACTGAGTCGGCCACAGATGGTAGAGCGTGTAGATGAGGCCCTAGCCTTAGTGGGAATGAGCGAGTTCAAAGAAAAAGAGCCGGCACGCTTATCAGGTGGACAAAAGCAGAGGGTGGCCATTGCAGGTGTTATCGCCATGCGTCCTGATATCATTATTTTGGATGAAGCAACAAGCATGTTGGACCCTCATGGTCGCTTAGAGGTCATGAAGATTATCCAGAAGGTTCGTCAAGAGTATGGTTTGACAGTGATTTCTATTACCCATGATTTGGATGAGGTTAGCTTAAGTGATCGTGTGTTAGTGATGAAAAAAGGCCAAATTTTACTTGATACCAGTCCAAAAGGACTGTTTTCTCAAGAAATTGATTTACTAGCATATGGTTTGGATGCTCCTTTCAGTAAAAAATTGCAGGAAGAATTACAAAAGGCAGGTTTCCTGCCGGAGTTTGGCTATGTGACAGAGGAAGAATTAGGAGATAAGCTATGGCAATCACTCTCAATCAGGTAAGTTATAGTTATCAAGAGGGAACGCCTTTTGAAGGGCGTGCCCTTTTTGATGTTAATATGGAGATTTTTGATGGTAGTTATACAGCTGTCATTGGACATACCGGTTCTGGAAAATCAACCCTGATGCAGTTGTTAAATGGGTTACACCTGCCTAGTCAAGGAACAGTGGTTGTTGATGATATGGTAGTGACTAAGCAGTCAAAATTAAAGCATGTCAAACCACTGAGACAGCGGGTTGGATTGGTTTTTCAGTTTCCAGAAAGTCAGTTGTTTGATGAAACGGTTTTAAAGGATGTTGCTTTTGGCCCCCAAAATTTTGGGCTATCGCAATCACAAGCGGAGCAAATTGCGCGGGAGAAATTAACCTTGGTTGGTATTTCAGAGGACCTGTTTGACAAAAATCCCTTTGATTTATCTGGTGGCCAGATGCGACGGGTTGCTATTGCTGGTATTTTAGCCATGAACCCAGCTGTCTTGGTTCTAGATGAACCAACAGCAGGACTTGATCCCAAGGGGCGTAAGGAGTTAATGGAACTTTTTAAAACTCTACATGTCTCAGGATTGACAATTATTTTAGTCACTCATCTGATGGATGATGTGGCTGACTATGCTGATTTTGTCTATGTTTTAGAAAAAGGAAAGGTAGCCTTATCGGGTTCACCAAGGGAAGTTTTTCAGCAGGTAACTGTTTTGGAAGAAAAACAATTAGGCGTACCTAAAATGACTAAGTTTGCACAGCAGCTAGTTAACAAAGGCTTGGTACTGCCTCGGTTACCGATAAGGATAGAGGAATTTGTGGAGATGCTAAAAGATGGATAATTTAATTTTAGGTCGTTATGTTCCAGGTCAATCGATTGTTCATCAGCTTGATCCACGCAGTAAATTATTGGCCATGTTTATTTATTTACTCATCATTTTTTGGGCGAATAATTTAGTGACCAATCTCTTATTGACTCTAGTTACCTTAGCCATGATTTTACTGTCCAAGGTACGGTTAGGATTCTTTTTCAATGGGTTAAAACCGATGTTTGGTTTAATTTTATTCACCACCCTCTTCCAATTATTTTTCACACGTGGGGGTGCGCCACTCTTTGAATTTGGCATAATTAAAATCACAGATTATAGCTTGGCGCAGGCTGCTCTTATTTTTACACGTTTTGTTTTGATTACTTGTGCCTCCACCCTACTAACCCTGACCACGACTCCTTTAAGTTTAGCGGATGCCGTTGAATCATTGCTAGGCCCCTTACGGCGGTTTGGTTTGCCTGTGCATGAAATTGGTTTGATTTTATCGTTGAGTTTACGTTTTGTTCCGACATTAATGGATGATGCGACAAGGATTATGAATGCTCAGAGGGCGCGTGGTGTGGAATTTAGTGAGGGAAATTTTTTACAACGGATTAGGGCGACAATTCCCATTCTGATTCCCTTGTTTGCATCTAGTTTTAAGCGGGCAGATGCTCTAGCGATAGCCATGGAAGCTAGAGGTTATCAAGGAGGAGATGGTCGTAGTAAATACCGCCAACTAAGTTGGGCTCGGCGAGATAGTTTATTGATTATGTTAATGATACTATTGGCCCTATCTCTTTTTCTATTGAAATCCTAGAACAATGCCTTAGGGTGTTGTTCTTTAGTTATTTAGCAATTTTTTGTCACATAAGTTAACCTCGTTTCAATTATTAAGTAACAAAGGAGGTGTAAGATAGAACTATCTTAAAGAAAGCTAGGTGAAAGAAATGAATAAAACCATTAAGTTGAAAAAATTAGTAGTAGGCTTGACTGTGTTGACCAGTCTAGTAGCTCCTAGTCTAGTTAGCGCTTCTAGTTATACAGTTAAAGAGGGAGATACGTTATTAGGCATAGCTAGTCGCCATCAGACTAGTCTTGAACAACTGATTCAACTAAATCAGATAGCAGATGCAAATCTGATTAAACTAGGTCAGGTATTAAACTTGCCCGATAGTAGTCCTCAAGAAACCATCCCCAGTCAGTCTAATTTACCCTCGGTAACAGTTTTAACTGAGGCAGATCAGGCAGCCAAGGAATGGATTGCTCAAAAAGAATCAAGTGGTAGCTATACAGCACAAAATGGTCAGTATTATGGACGTTACCAATTGAGTTTGAGCTATTTGAACGGTGATTTATCTCCAGAAAATCAAGAGCGTGTGGCTGAAGCCTATGTTAAACAACGTTATGGTTCCTGGTCAGCAGCCCAAGCTTTTTGGTTAGCTAACGGTTGGTATTAAAAATGCTGCCCTAATCACAGTATTGGGGCATTTTTACTTGAACTTAACATCTTTTTGTAATCTTTTTAACCTAAATTACATCAAAAAGTAATATTTTAAGGGTAATATTAAAAATAGATTTAATGAAAGAGAAGGTAATCATATATTATGGCAAGTCGTCGACAAAAATCAAAAGGATCTTGTCTGACTAAGATTTTAGGAGCCTTGGTACTCCTACTAGCGCTAGTAATCGGTTTGTTTGGCCTATTGACAGGGAAAAATACTGATCAAGTAGCAAACTCAGCATCAAGCGCAGTAGAGTCAAGTGCTTCAAGCACCAAGGCAACATCCCAATCATCAAGTAGCAGTTCAAGCAAGACTAGTAAAACATCAACTAGTTCAACAAATAAGAAATCTAGTAAGGCAAGCAGTAGCTCTGAAATAAGTCAGTCAGCAAGTGTTTCATCAGCGACTTTGGAATTTGGTGGAGAAGTAGTATCATCTGAAGTGTTGACAGAACAAGCAAGTGCTTCATCAGTAATGGAAGGGGTAGGAGGAGAGACTGCTTCTGTTGTAGGGGAAGCTGCAGTGGACACTGCTGGTACGGCGGTAGCAGTAGCTGAAAACTCTGCTGAAACTTTGCCAGAACCTCCAGCAGGCTATGTTTATGCCCCTAACCAAGATTTGGCAGCATCTTATGGTGGTTATGTCTTGGCTAATGGAAATAGTGCAGGTGTTGTCGGTAGTGAAGCTGCAGCTCAAATGGCAGCTGCCACTGGAGTACCTCAGTCAACATGGGAATATATCATTGCGCGTGAGTCAAATGGTGATCCTAATGCCTACAATGGGTCAGGTGCTTCTGGGTTATTCCAAACAATGCCAGGTTGGGGCTCAACAGCAACTGTTCAAGATCAAATTAACGCGGCCATTAATGCTTATAATTCACAGGGATTGGCTGCTTGGGGTCTTCAATAAGTCAGGTCTATTAAATTAGTTTTAAAAAGACAATCTCAGGAAATGAGATTGTCTTTTTGTTATTTAGTCAAAGGATGTTAAGCCCCTAATCTGCTTTATTTGAGAAATAAGTAAAAGATTGTTCTGTAAATACATTGTAAAGATCGATTGACAAACAATGTCTTCCCTGGCATTCAAGTTTCAAGATAAAGGGCATGGTATCTTTAAGTAGAAAGAAGTCACGATAGCCAAAATCAGGATAAAAATAATGAATAAGACTGGAAATAGCTGTTCCATGTGATCCAATCACAATCGTTTTGTCTGGGTAGGTGTGTAATGCTTCTGTCAATCCATCAAGCATACGGATTTGTACGTCTTGGAGCGATTCGCCCGCAGGGAGATGATACGAAAAATCAGCCCATTGTTTTTGGGCGAAAGTGTCAAAATCCTTAATCCACTCAGATGTAATCTTACGTTCTCGAAAACGACTATCTGTTTGGATAGAAAGGTGTTTGTTCTTGGCAAGTGGTTTAAGGGTATCATAAGCCCGTTTGTAGGGGCTGGACAGGATAGCATGGATAGGAATCTGTTTAAAGTATTGTGTAAGCAGTTGACAATCTTGTAAACCTTTGTCACTTAATTCTCTTTGGAAGTCATCATGGTTGTCAAGATTTGGTTGAGCGTGTCTGATAAAATAAATGTTAGTTACCATGTCTGTTATTTTATCAGGTTCTTTTAGATTTGTTAAGGAAAAAGCACTAGGCTTATGTTATAATAGGAACATGTTTAATCAGAAAAAAATAGTTGGTTATTTTCCCTTTCTTTTGATTGCTTTATCTAGTTTCGTTATGATTTTACCGCAATGGCTAGGTCGTGATGTCATTTTTGGTTCAGATTCTATCTTTCATTATAATCGCTTTTATGATGCTGCGATGCAGATTAAGTCACTTAATTTGAACTACTTTATTTCGATTTACGGTTTTCAGCAATCGGGACGAATTGTCAATGCTTTATACGGGCCTTTTTTTGCTTATTTTCAAGGGATTTTAGTTCTTTTGAGTAAGAACTGGTTCGGCTATCAACTGCTATCCCGTTTTGTTTTAGGGCTATTCGCGGGAAATTCAATGTATGCTTTGTTGAGGGAGGTCAAGGTTAGAGGGACGATTGCCCTGGCTTTAGCCATCTTTTATTTGACGACTTTTTCTATCCAATATTGGTCTATCCGGCAGGGTTTTTCTAGCTGGGGAGCAGCTCTAATGCCTTATTGTCTAATTCCGATGATACGGTTAATTTTTCAAGACAAAATTGAAGTCATTCGTCTGGCGGTATCGGTTGCTCTGATGTTACAGGTTCATGTCTTGAGTGCCCTTTTTTTAGTCATGATGTATGTCCCTTTTTATCTTTATGGTTTGATGAAGAGTTCAGCGAAGCTAAAAATACTTGGGCAAACAACTTTGTCAGTTGTTTTAGCGGTGCTTTTAACCTTGAATATTTGGACGGCCCTAATTTTTTTACGACAAGATAATCTTCTGCTAGATCCTTTTGTCAATCCTTTGATGGGGAAACATACAATTAATCAAGCCTCTAGCTATTGGTTAACACGACCTCAGTTTCTCTTCGTTCTGTTTATAGCCCAGCTAGGCTATTTCTTGTTTTATTGGAAAAAGGTAGCCAAGTGGGAATGGGTTTTAGCCATAACTTATTTCCTGTTTTTCTTTCTATCAACAAGCTATTTTCCTTGGCAAGATTTGGTTGACAGAGGTGTAAAGTTTGCTGAATTGATACAGTTTCCATTTAGATTTTTTATACCGACGACAGTTTTGTTAATTGTTTTAGCGGGGCGCGCCCTAACAAGTTTTCAGCAGCGGCAGTGGTTATTATCATTTCTACTGAGTTTGGCAGTTATTGGAGCTATGGTTGAAACCAGTCAGTATGCTACTCAACAAGCTGAGAAGGCGCATCGCAACGAATATGTTTTAAAAAAGAGTAAACATGTTTACTTGTTTGATGATTACCAACAGACACGAGCAAGCTTGTTCGATGTAGATAAACGAAAACTGCTCAGGGTGATTCAGAAAGCAACACCAGACTATGTTCCGGTTTACGGTGATTTGACAGGTAAAAACACCTATAAGTTATATGCTCAACAAATTATCTTTCCCAACAGTCAGTTTAAAAAGTCTGTCACTAATCACCAACTATCTGTAGAGTGGACAGCCCAAGCAGGGGAGAAAGTCTCTATTCCTATCTTTGTTTACACAGGATCACAGTTAACCCTGAATGGTGTCAAGTTGATGTCAAGTGATTATCAATTATCTGAAATTGGAGTGCCTCTTGTGACCTCTCAGCAGGGAATGAATAAACTCGTATTGACCTATCAAGCTCCGCTAATCTTTACAGTAAGTTTGGTGATGACTTCACTAGCTTGGCTAGGAATTTTTTTGACAAGCCGTCTACATTTCAAAAAATTGACATCTAAGGCTTAATTGATATAATAGAAACGGAAGTGGGAGAGCTTGTTTTTCCCACTTCTATTATCATGTGAAAGACGACCTTCAAATCGTTTTTTCAACGAAAAGATGGGAGAAAAAAATGAGTGATAACTCACATATTCGTGTTGTTGTGGGCATGAGTGGCGGTGTTGATTCGTCAGTGACGGCCCTGCTATTGAAGGAACAAGGCTACGATGTTATTGGAGTCTTTATGAAAAACTGGGATGATACTGATGAATTTGGTGTTTGTACAGCGACTGAAGACTATAAGGATGTGGCTGCCGTGGCTGACCAGATTGGTATTCCCTACTATTCAGTTAATTTTGAAAAAGAATACTGGGACCGGGTTTTTGAATACTTTTTAGCGGAGTATCGAGCAGGTCGAACACCAAACCCAGATGTCATGTGTAACAAGGAAATCAAGTTTAAGGCCTTTTTGGACTATGCCATGTCCCTAGGAGCTGACTATGTGGCAACAGGTCACTATGCTCAGGTGGAGCGAGATGCTGACGGTGTGGTTCACATGCTGCGTGGGGCAGATAATGGCAAGGACCAGACCTATTTTCTTAGTCAGTTGTCACAGGAACAACTGCAAAAAACTATGTTTCCCCTAGGCCATCTGCAAAAGTCAGAAGTTAGAAAACTGGCTGAGGAGGCAGGTTTGGCGACGGCTAAGAAAAAAGATTCGACAGGTATCTGCTTTATCGGTGAGAAGAATTTCAAGGAATTTCTTAGTAACTATCTGCCAGCCCAAAAGGGTCGCATGATGACAGTTGATGGTCGTGATATGGGTGAGCATGCTGGTCTCATGTACTATACCATTGGCCAACGTGGAGGTCTTGGTATCGGAGGTCAGCATGGCGGAGACAATCAACCTTGGTTCGTTGTGGGCAAGGATTTGTCGCAAAATATCCTCTATGTTGGTCAGGGCTTCTACCACGAGTCACTCATGTCAACCTCTTTACAGGCTAGTCAAGTTCGCTTTACACGTCAAATGCCAGAAGAATTCACACTTGAATGCACGGCTAAGTTTCGTTACCGTCAACCTGACAGTCAAGTTACTGTCAAGGTCACAGGTGACAAGGCAGAAGTGATTTTCGCTGAGTCTCAACGTGCTATTACACCCGGTCAAGCTGTTGTTTTCTACCAGGGCCAAGAGTGCTTGGGTGGTGGCATCATTGACCTTGCCTTTAAGGATGCTCAGGTTTGTCAATATATCTAATCCCAAGTTGTGCTGACTATTGATAGTTTATCAGGAATATGAAGGAAAAACTGTAAGTGGTGTTTTGGCTGATCTAAGAACTATGCTATCTTATTGCCCATAAATCAAGAACAAATCGTTAATAGAAATGATAAACCAAGTCCTCAGGGCTTGGTTTTTGTTTAAGGAAAATTTCAGAAAATTTTCAGTATCTTTTCAGAAAACAAACCTATAATGATAGCAAAAAGAAGGTAAGGCTTATGACAAGAAACAACAAAAGAACATTGATTTTACCAGGCTTGATGGCGGTGATGACCTTGACGGCTTGCCAAGCAAATTCCTCAACAACAGGAGCGACATCAAGTCAATCCAATCAAGCTCTTGTAGTAAATCAGACCAGTAACACCAGTTATTTCTCAGACCGTGACTTGGACGCTAGCTATGATGCAGCAACCGCTAGTACTATTAAGCTTAACGGTTCTTCAGCAACAGTAGCTGGCAATGGAGTGAGCGTTGCAGGCTCTGTAGTCAAGATTAGCCAAGCTGGAACCTATGTGATTTCAGGGAAGAGTGAGGGCGTTCAGATTTTGGTCGAGGCAGCAGATAGTGACAAGGTCCAGCTCGTTCTAAATGGAGTTACTATGACAGGGACAGATGCCTTGATTGCTGTAACCTCAGCAGACAAGGTCTTTGTGACACTGGCTGAAGGCTCGCAAAATCACCTAGCAGACTCAGCCAATCGAACAGCAACAGACTTTAGTGCTGCCATTTACAGTAAAAAAGACCTGACCCTCAATGGAACAGGTAGTCTCACGGTCCAAGGTAACTACAATAATGCCATTAAATCCAACGATGATTTGAAAATCACGGGCGGAACCTATACGGTAACGGCAGCTAAGCATGCTCTGTCGGCCAATGATGCTCTCAATATTACAGGAAGTACCCTTAACTTGACAGCGACCGAGGATGCCATCCACTCAGACAATGATGAGGACACCACCATGGGTAATCTTTATTTGGCGGACAGCACTGTCACTATTAAAGCTGGTGATGATGCTATCCATGCCAGCAACAATTTGGTGATTGACAGTGGTGATATTACTATTGAGACTAGCACAGAAGGGATTGAGGGCAAGGTTGTTACCATTAACGGCGGGACCATTACTGTCAATGCCACAGATGATGGTATCAATGCGACGGATTGGACTAAATCGTCGGACAGTATGACGGCCATGGAGGGCGTCAATCTGACCATTAACGGTGGGGATCTCACTATCAATATGGCTCAGGGTGATACAGACGCCATTGACTCCAATGGTGATGTAGCCGTGACAGGCGGTAATATTACGATTAGTGGTCCCTCTGCTATTGACTTTGATGGTACGGCGACTTACACGGGTGGCACTATTATCCATAACGGTCAGACGATGACTGATATTGTAGCTAATGGGCCTGGAGGTGGCGGTATGCCTCGTCGTTAAGCTTTTGGAAAATGGCAGAGCAGATGAGTGACATTTGATAGACTAAACCTAGTGCAGAAAGGAAAATAAGCATGACAAAACAGATGACCCAGAAAGAATTTAAGCGTGTGGAGACCAAGTATCTTGTTCCCAAACAGTGCCTACCAGATTTGATGGCTGATTTGGCAGTCCACCTGATGGAGGATACTTTTGCACGTTCTACCATTACTAGTCTTTATTTTGATACAGCTGATTTTACCATGATTCAGGATTCTCTGGCTAAAAAACACGGTAAGGAAAAGGTTCGACTTAGGACCTATGCTCCCAAACCGCTCCTGACGAGTCCAGCTTTTTTAGAAATCAAACAAAAAATCGCGGGGATTGGGTACAAGTATCGGGTGGCAACCACACCAGCCATAGCAGGAAAATTTTTATCAGGTCAGGGGAGTAAAGAAATTGTTGACGACCGTATGATGGCTCAACTGGCTCTTTTAGAAAAACGCTATGGCACCATTACTCCTAGAATGCTAATCGCCTACAAACGCCAATCCTTTAGGGGACGAAACGACCATTCTGTTAGGGTAACGGTGGATACCAACTTGACCTATGCGGAGGTCAATCACTTGACCTTGACCAGTTTTGAGGCTAGCCCTCTCTTACCTCAAAACCAAGTTGTCATGGAAATTAAGGTAGAGGACCAAATTCCAGTTTGGTTGCAGACTATCTTAGAAACCTATAATTTTGAGAAAGTTTCTTTTTCCAAATATGGTCAAGCCTATCAACTTCATCAGGAAAGTCAGTTAAGTCAGGAGGCACACTATGCTTAGTACCATGTTCCAAAGTGTTTTTCGTCAAGCTAGTGTCGTCATCAATCCCATCTGGTTGCTAGCCAGCCTTCTTGTCAGTCTGGGACTAGGGCTGGTCTTAGCTAAACTTTACCGTTCTCATCCCCTAACTTCCAGAGAATTTGCCATGACCTTGGTTGTCTTGCCCAGTTTGATTGCAGTTGTTATCTTTCTTGTCAATGGCAATCTAGGGACCTCGGTGGCGGTGGCAGGAGCCTTTAGTTTGATTAAGTTTCGCTCACCAGCTAGTTCTAGTAAGGAGTTGTTGCTGGTCTTTATGGCGACGGCCGTTGGTCTTGCGACAGGGATGGGTTATCTGATGTTGGCTACCCTTATGACTCTGCTGGTAGGCGGTGTCTTTCTGATATTGGAGAAAACGTGGACGGATAAACAAGGGCGACAATTACAGCAGGTGACGATTTCCTTACCTCAAGCTAGTTCTAGCCGTTATGATTTGGATACCTTCTTGGAGCAACTGGGTACCAGTCCCCTGCTTGAAAAAGTAACCGTTAAGCAAGGTCGGCTGGAATTGACTTATCTGCTTCTCCTTGACCTGTCTGACCAAGAGCTACTGGACCATTTGCAATCTCTTGACCCTGATTGGGCTATTAGTCTCTCTCGGACTGTCCAAAAAAAGAAGAGCCTGTAAGCTTTTATATAACCTTTTCTTCTAGGAAGAGTGGTTTTTACTATCTTCCAGTAGGCTAGTCTGACTTGACAAGTCCAGTTTTTTTCTGATAAAATACCCTTAACAATACGATGAAAGTCAAAGCTCATTGTTTTGTGCGTTTTTTGACGTGCAATTCTGCGGGTTTTGGCTCTTTTTTGTCAAAGGAGTTGTGGATGGATTTTAGGACAAGGACCGACCAGCAGGTATTTGGTGTGAGAGCGACAGGATTATTGGTGAAAGATGAGCAAGTTTATCTTGCCAAATCGCCAGAGGGGAAATACTATACTTTGGGTGGTGCTATTCAAATTGGCGAAACGACGGAAGAAGCTGTTAAACGGGAACTTAAAGAAGAAATTGGTATTGATGTCGAGGTTGGTCCACTAGCTTTTGTCGTTGAAAATCAATTTGAATTAGATGGAACAGCCTTTCATCAAATTGAATTTTGCTACTTGGTTTCCCCTCTTTCTGATCCAGCTAGCTATCTGGAAGAAGGACAGTCTACTCGCCAGTGCGAGTGGGTTGCTTTTGCAGACTTGGAGAAACTCAACCTTAACCCAGCCTTCCTCAAGACGGAATTAGCAGCTTGGGACGGGCAATTAAAGCATGTTATCAATAAGGACAATCCTGCTGGACCCTGAAGAACATAGTGATTTTCAGTGGCTAAGGGCAGACAACAAAAATGAGAAAAAGCTAGTTCCCTATCTAGAAGACATTTTATCAAAGAGACTGAAAAATGCTTTTTAGAACGGGACTGGACAATCAAATTTTTGTATTCATGTGACTGTATTGATATAAAAGATGGGAAGATTTTTCCCACCAAAGACCATGAGGGGGACACTATGATTGGTTAGGTGGTACTATTAAAGTCAATAAGACAGTACAAGATGCGATTGTTCGAGAAATCAAAGAGGAGTTAGGAGTTGACAACCTTGTCAACCTAGATTTGGTGAGAGAAGAAAGATAAACTCGAAGTCGACAAACGAAATATACCACGAACATAAAGGAGAGATAGAAAGTGACACACACATTTGTAGAAAACTATGATGTTATTGTAATTGGTGCTGGCCATGCTGGGGTGGAAGCAAGCCTGGCGGCAGCTCGTATGGGTTGCCAGACCCTGCTTGCTACCATCAACCTAGATATGCTGGCTTTTATGCCCTGTAACCCTTCCATCGGTGGCTCTGCTAAGGGGATTGTCGTGCGGGAGATTGATGCCCTAGGCGGTGAAATGGGTAAAAATATTGACACAACTTATATTCAGATGAAAATGCTCAATACAGGTAAGGGGCCTGCCGTTCGTGCCTTACGAGCTCAAGCTGACAAGGTACTTTACGCCAATGAGATGAAAAAAACAGTTGAAAATCAGGAGAATCTGACCCTGCGTCAAGCCATGATTGATGATATTTTGGTCGAGGATGGTCAGGTTGTGGGTGTTGTGACTGCCACGGGTCAATCTTATGGGGCTAAAACGGTGATTGTAACGACGGGAACAGCCCTACGTGGTGAGATTATCATCGGAGATTTAAAGTATTCGTCAGGACCAAATAATAGCCTGGCTTCTGTCACTTTGGCAGACAATTTGAAAAAGCTTGGTTTAGAGATTGGTCGCTTTAAGACCGGAACGCCACCACGGATTAAGGCCTCTTCAATCAACTATGAGGTGACGGAAATCCAGCCAGGTGATGACAAACCCAACCATTTTTCATTTTTATCCAAGGATGAAGATTATGTGCAAGACCAGATTCCGTGCTGGTTGACCTATACCAATGCCGATAGTCATGCCATTATCAATGCTAATCTCCATCGGGCCCCCATGTTTTCAGGGATTGTGCAGGGGGTCGGGCCACGTTATTGCCCTTCAATTGAGGATAAGATTGTTCGTTTTGCGGACAAGGACCGCCACCAGCTTTTCCTAGAGCCAGAAGGTCGCAATACCGAAGAAGTCTATGTGCAGGGCTTGTCAACCAGTTTGCCAGAGGACGTCCAGCGTGACTTGCTCCACTCTATCAAAGGCTTGGAAAAGGCTGAGATGATGCGGACAGGCTATGCTATTGAGTACGATATTGTCTTGCCTCATCAATTGCGGGCAACCTTGGAAACCAAGACCATTTCAGGCCTCTTTACAGCAGGTCAGACCAATGGCACTTCAGGCTATGAAGAAGCTGCGGGGCAAGGTTTGATTGCTGGCATCAATGCTGCCCTTAAGGTGCAGGGCAAGCCGGAGTTGATTTTGAAACGCAGTGATGCTTACATTGGTGTTATGATTGATGATTTGGTGACCAAGGGCACCTTAGAGCCTTATCGTCTCTTGACCAGCCGTGCAGAATACCGTTTGATTTTGCGCCATGATAATGCTGATATGCGGTTGACAGAGATTGGCCGTCAAATCGGTTTGGTGGATGATGAACGGTATCAGGTTTTTGAGATTAAAAAAGCTCAATTTGAGAACGAAATGAAGCGGTTGGAAAGCATCAAGCTCAAGCCAATCAAGGAAACCAATGATAAAGTGACAGCTCTCGGTTTCAAACCCTTGACAGATGCCATGACAGCCAAAGAATTTATGCGTCGGCCAGAAATCACTTATGATACGGTGGTTCAGTTTATCGGTCCTGCGGCAGAGGACTTGGATAGTAAGATTATTGAACTCTTGGAAACTGAAATCAAGTATGAGGGCTATATTAACAAGGCTCTGGATCAGGTGGCCAAGATGAAACGAATGGAAGAAAAACGCATTCCAGCCAACATTGATTGGGATGATATTGATTCGATTGCCACTGAGGCTCGGCAAAAATTCAAGAAAATCAATCCAGAAACCATTGGTCAGGCCAGTCGGATTTCGGGGGTCAATCCAGCTGATATTTCCATTCTCATGGTTTATTTGGAAGGCAATCGTAAGGCCAGCCGTAAAAATTAGTCTAAGGGGTAACCCTAGCCAGCTAGCTTATGGCTTTGTTTCTAAGCTCTTTTATGGTATAATTAGCATTTAAGAGGTTTATAGCATGAGAACATTTCGTTTTACAAAAATTCATCTCATCATGATCGGCTTCATCTTGTTTGGGCTAATCGCCATCTGTGGGCGTCTATCTCAATCAGAGATTGTTTTTCTGCTGGCAACATTTTTAAGTATTGGTCTATTAGTTGCTCTAATGATTTATCAGCAGGATGCTTACCGTTTGACAGAGGTTGAAAAGATTGATTTATTAAATCAACAAACAGAGGATAGTTTGAAAAAATTATTGGACAAGATGCCAGTTGGGGTTGTCCGTTTTGATAAGGCAAGCAAGGATATCTCGTGGTTTAATCCTTATGCTGAGCTTGTTTTTACCTCGGATTCAGGAAGTTTGAATGTTGAGTTGATGAAGGACGTCATCTCAAAAAAGGAAAAAAATTTGGCAGATTCAAGTGTCACTATCTTTGGCAATCAGTACCTAGTCTATTTAGATGACACTGCTGAGATTTGTTATTTTTTTGATGCTGTTATCAGTCAAGATGGGATGGAATTTCAGTCGGTAATCGGTTTGATTTCAGTCGATAATTATGATGAAATGACCGATGATTTATCCGATGCACAGGTGTCACAGATTAATAGCTTTGTAGCGGATTTTATTGCTAAATTTGCACAGGAAAAGAAGATGTTTTATCGTCGTTTATCAAGTGATCGTTTTCTTTTCTTTACAGACTATAAGGTTCTACAAGAGCTTATTGAAGACAAGTTCAAGATGCTAGAGGATTTCCGTAAAGCCTCTCAGGATAAGGAGTTGTCTTTAACCCTCAGTATAGGAGCAGCCTATGGCAGTGGCAATTATGACCAAATTGGTAGCTTAGCCAATCAAAATTTAAATATGGCCCTCATGCGTGGTGGAGATCAGGCTGTTGTCAAGGAAAATACGGATAATCAAAAAGTCATGTATTTTGGTGGAGGAACAGCTTCAACAGTTAAGCGGTCCAGAACTCGAACGCGAGCCATGATGACGGCAATCTCAGACAAGATTAAGATGACAGATCAAGTTTTTATTGTCGGTCATCGAAATCTAGACATGGATGCTCTTGGTGCAGCGGTTGGCATGCAGTATTTCTCAGCTAGTTTACAGAGGCGGGCTTATGTGGTTTACGACCCTGTAAACCTTAGTAAAGATATTGAACGAGCCTTGTCAAGATTAAGAGAAGATGGTCAGACGATTTTAGTAACAATTGATGAGGCTCTATCTATGGTTACTGAGCAATCTCTGTTGATTATGGTGGACCACTCTAAGCTCGCTTTAACGCTGTCAAGAGAACTTTACGATAGGTTTACAGAAGTTATTGTTGTAGATCATCATCGTAGGGATCAGGATTTTCCTGATAATGCGATTCTGACTTTTATTGAGAGTGGTGCAAGTAGTGCTTGCGAGTTGGTTACCGAATTAATTCAATTTCAGTCAACGAAGACACGTTTGACAAAGGTTCAGGCAAGTATCATCATGGCCGGTATCATGTTAGACACGAAAAATTTTTCAACCCGGGTGACTAGTCGGACCTTTGATGTGGCTAGTTATCTTAGGAATGTTGGTAGTGATAGCACTGAAATTCAGTCTATCTCGGCAACCAGTTTTGAAGAGTACCGGCAGATTAATCAGCTGATTGTACAAGGAGAAAAACTTTACGACAATCTGATTATTGCTGCAGGTGCTGATAATCTTGTTTATTCAACCGTTATTGCTAGTAAGGCAGCAGATACTTTGTTGAATATGGCGGATATTGATGCCAGTTTTGTGCTTGTCAAGACGGATGATAACCAGGTCGCTATTTCAGCCAGAAGCCATCAATCCATTAATGTTCAGCGAATTATGGAAGATTTGGGTGGTGGTGGCCACTATAACTTAGCGGCTTGTCAGTTGACAGGTAAGACAGTCACCCAGGCTCACGATTTATTAATTGAAACCATCATAAAAAATTATAGTAAGGAGACTTAAGATGAAAGTTGTATTTTTACAAGACGTTAAAGGCAAGGGGAAAAAAGGTGAAGTCAAAGAAGTGCCGACAGGCTATGCTCAGAACTTTTTGATTAAAAAAAATCTAGCCAAGGAAGCAACCAGTCAAGCTTTGGGTGAATTGCGGGGCAAGCAAAAATCTGAAGAAAAGGCTCAGGCAGAGCTTTTGGCCCAAGCCAAGGCGACCAAGGAACAATTGTCTCAAGAAGATGTCTTGGTTAAGTTTGTTGAAAAGGTTGGTCCAGATGGGCGTACCTTTGGCTCAATCACTGCCAAGAAAATTGCTGAGGAGCTGGAAAGCCAATTTGGCATTAAGGTTGACAAACGCCATATCCAGTTGGAACAACCGATTCGAGCTTTGGGTTTGATTGAGGTGCCAGTTAAATTACACAAGGAAGTTGACGGCTTGATTCATCTTAGCATCAAGCAAGCTTAGAAGTAAGGTTGACAAGTCTGTCAAGATGGGAGGAAACCATGTCTGATGTGCAAGAATTGCGCGTTCAACCACAAGATTTGGTGGCAGAGCAGTCTGTTTTAGGGTCAATTTTTCTGTCAACGGATAAGTTGATTACCGTCCGTGAATATCTTGAACCAGACGATTTTTACAAATACGCTCACAAGGTCATTTTTCAGGCTATGATTAGCTTAAATGACCGCAATGAAGCCATTGACCCCCTGACGATGCGAAATATCCTAGACAGTCAGGGAGATTTGGCCAATATTGGCGGTGTTTCCTATATTGCTGAGCTGGTGGATAGTGTGCCGACCAGTTCTAATGCCGAGTACTATGCTCGGATTGTGGCTGAGAAGTCGCAGCTTCGCCAACTGATTAGTCGGTTGACGGAAACGGTTAGTCAGGCTTATGAGGGACGAGAAAACTCCGATGACCTAATTGCCAAGGCTGAAAAGCAGTTAATTGATATTAACGAACGCTCCAATAAGAGTGGTTTTCAAAAGATTTCCGATGTCCTCAAGGTCAATTATGAAAATTTGGAAATTCGGTCACGCCAGACGACAGATGTTACGGGCTTACCGACAGGTTTTCGTGATTTGGATCGGATGACGACAGGCTTGCATCCTGACCAGCTCATCATTTTAGCTGCTCGTCCAGCTGTCGGAAAGACAGCCTTTGTCTTGAATATTGCCCAAAATGTCGGTACCAAGCAAGGACGGGCAGTTGCTATCTTTTCCCTAGAAATGGGGGCAGAGAGCTTGGTCGACCGGATGTTGGCCGCCGAGGGTCTGGTTGATTCTCACCATTTGCGGACGGGTAAATTGACTGACCAAGAGTGGCAGAGTTTGACCATTGCCCAAGGGACTCTGGCTGAGGCACCAATTTTTATTGATGATACACCAGGGATTAAGATTACTGAAATTCGTGCCAGAAGTCGTAAACTAGACAAGGAGGTTGAGGGCGGTCTAGGCTTGATTGTCATTGACTACCTGCAATTAATTACAGGAACAAGGCCTGAAAACCGTCAACAGGAGGTTTCAGAAATCTCTCGTCAACTGAAAATATTAGCCAAGGAATTACGGGTGCCGGTCATTGCGCTCAGTCAGCTTTCTCGTGGTGTGGAACAGCGACAGGATAAGCGTCCGATTTTGTCCGATATTCGTGAATCGGGTTCCATTGAGCAGGATGCGGATATTGTTGCCTTCCTTTACCGCGAGGACTACTATGATCGAGGTGACAAGGAAGATGACAATGCCCTACTTGATAACACCATTGAGGTTATTTTAGAAAAAAACCGGAGTGGGGCAAGGGGAACGGTGAAACTAATGTTCCAAAAGGAATATAATAAGTTTTCAACCATTGCCCATTTTGAAGAAAGATAGGAGAAAAAGATGAGCAGTGATGCCTTTGCTGATGTGGCAAAAATGAAAAAAATTAAGGAAGATGTCAAAAAACATGAAGGTCAGCTAGTTGAGATGACCTTGGAACATGGTCGTAAGCGGGAGAAAAATAAAATTGGTCGTTTGACCGAAGTTTATCAGTCTTTATTTATCGTGGAATATACGGACAAGTCAGGAGTGACTGAGAATACTTATGTTGAGTCCTATACTTATTCTGATATTTTGACCGAAAAAACCTTGATTCGTTACTTGGATTAGGGCTAAAGGACTTGCACAGTCCTTTTTTTTATGCTATACTTTTACTTATGTGAAATAGCAGCCGAAAGAATATGGAGCTCGTCAACAGTTAGTTATGAATCAAGTAACCTTTGCTGTTTGGGCGAAGATTAACTGCACGAATCAGGATTTTTTCAAGACTATTTCCATAAAATTATTTTATTTATGGAGGACATTTAGATGTCACGTTATACAGGACCATCATGGAAACAAGCTCGTCGCTTGGGTCTTTCACTTACAGGTACAGGTAAAGAGTTGGCACGTCGTAACTATGTGCCAGGTCAACATGGACCAAACAACCGTTCAAAATTGTCTGAGTACGGTTTGCAATTGGCTGAGAAACAAAAACTTCGTTTCTCATACGGCATGAACGAAAAACAATTCCGTAACTTGTTCGTTCAAGCGTCAAAAGTTAAAGGTGGAACACTTGGTTTCAACTTTATGCTTCTTCTTGAGCGTCGTCTTGACAACGTTGTTTACCGCCTAGGTCTTGCAACAACTCGTCGTCAAGCTCGTCAATTCGTTAACCACGGTCATATCTTGGTTGACGGCAAACGTGTTGATATCCCATCATACCGTGTTGAAGTTGGTCAAGTGATCTCAGTTCGTGAGAAATCTGCTAAAGTACCAGCTATCCTTGAAGCTGTTGAAGCAACACTTGGTCGTCCAGCTTTCGTATCATTCGATGCTGAAAAATTGGAAGGTTCATTGACTCGCTTGCCAGAGCGTGATGAAATCAACCCAGAAATTAACGAAGCACTTGTCGTTGAATTCTACAACAAAATGCTTTAATGTTAAGAAATATATTACAGAAAGCCTACGAGAGTGGGCTTTTTGTCTTGTTTTAAGGCCTGGATTTCTTAGGGCAATCTCGTAAAGCATGATAGCTTTTTGGTGGATCAAGTCTATTCAGAAAATGTGAAAAAATATACTTGTAAAAATGTGAGCGTTTTCTTTGACAAATGTTAGGGGTCTTGTTAAACTAGTGTATGAAAACGCTATCAATATCATTTAGGAGGTTGTCATGACAACTAAAGAAGTTAGCCCAAAAACGGGCATTCTCATGTTTTATACCTTGCTGATTGCTTACATTACCTTTGCAGCCAGCTGGGTGGGAGGGTCTAATTTAGGGCCTCAGGTCGTTGCGACATTTTTTGGCGATAAAGGGGTAGATCCAACTATCTCTGAAATGGTTAATTATACAATTACCATTGCTCGTGTGGTTGCCAATTTCTTAGCGGCAGCGGTCTTGGTTAAGTTAGGCATTAAAAAAGCTTCTCAGCTTGCCATTGGTTTGCTCTGTTTTGCCATGGTGGCGGCTTGGATGCCAAACTACTGGTTCTATATTATTGCTCGTATGATTATGGCCTTAGGTGGCTCAATGATTATGGTCTACATGAACCCGGTGGTGGTGCGTTTTGTCTCTCAAGATAAGAAGATTTTCTACTCTTCCTTCATCACGGCTAGCTATAATATTGGCGCTTTCTTGATTGCTGTTGCCTTTGCTTTTTGGGCGGATGCTTTGCGGATGGACTGGCGAATTACCCTGAGTGGGGTTGCCTTGGTTGCTATTCTGAGCTTTGTGGTTTGGTTAATTCGTGCCGAAGACTTTGAAACAGGTGGTCAAGGTGGAGCACCATCAACTTATTCCTATGGTATGGCCATTAAGGACCCATTTGTTTGGCGATTTGCTATTGGGTTTTGTGCTTTCTTGATCCTCTATGTTATGTCTCTTAACAGTATTCCAGGTCAATTGGCCAAAGAATTTCCTGAGATTTTCCAAGCGAGTTACATGATTCTTGCCGTATCAGGTGGAGGAATTATGGGAACCTTGGTTCGTTTGAAGAGTCCAGTTAACCGTGAACGTAAACCTTATTTGGTTATGCTAGGGGTTTTTGCTATTGCAACAATGGCGTTTGGTATTGTTTCAGTGGCAGTTCTTAAACTTCCTTTCTTAGCTTATCTCTCATTCTTTATCAGTGGATTCTTGATTTTCTACCAATACGCGGTTTATCTCAATATTCCACATGAATTGCCAAATATGAACCCACAGAAAGCAACCTTGATGTTCGGTATCATTTGGGGAATTACTTATGGTCTTTATACTGTTTTGAACTTCATCTGGAGTTGGATTTATGCCAATATGGGCTACTGGGCGTCTAATCTTTTCTACTTCCTCGTGCCAGTGATTTACTTGGCGATGATTATGACCCTACCAGAAACCTATAAGAAAAAATAAAAGCAAAAGCAGCCTGCCGGGCTGTTTTTTCTTGCCTCTAAAAAATATGTAAAAATTTTATATATAAGTCTTGACAAGGAAGGAGAAGTGATCTATACTTAATGTGTAAAATATTTATATATAAAAAAATTACATAAGAGAAAGGAGGAGGTCTATGTACTTTCCAACCTCATCGGTCTTGATTGAATTTCTGATTTTAGCCATTGTTGATCGGCAGGATTCCTATGGTTATGAGATTAGTCAGACCGTTAAGTTGATTGCTAATATTAAGGAGTCAACTCTCTATCCGATTTTGAAGAAATTACAAAAAGCGGGTTATTTGACGACTTATAGCAGGGAATACCAAGGGCGGCAGCGAAAATATTACATGATGACGTCTGAAGGACAAACTCATTTGCTTTTTCTCAAGGAGGAGTGGCAGGCCTATCAGACTAGGGTCAATGATATTATTGAAGGGAGATTAGATGATGACTAGAAAAGAGTATTTGGCCAAGTTGAGACGCTACCTCAAAAGATTGCCTCAGGCGGATTATCAGGAGGCTATGGATTATTTTGAAGAGTATTTTGATGAAGCTGGACCGGAACAGGAAGCCCAAGTCATTGCTGAACTAGGCAACCCACGGGAGGCAGCCAACGATATTATTCAAAATGTTTTAGACAAGCACCTGCTGGATGGTGCTTATCCAAATCGTTCAGGGGTGAAAATTCTCTGGATTGCCTTGGCGGCCCTTCTTGTGAGTCCGATTATGATTCCTTTTATCATGGTTCTATGTGCCTTTGTGGTATCCCTATTCCTTTTTGGTTTGGCTGGTATTTTTGGTTTATTGGTTGGGGTTGTGCTCAGTTTTGCAGAGGCAGTTATTTTTGCCAAGGGCTCTATGGCAGCCATGATGATGGCTCTTGGTTTGGCTCTGCTTTGCCTAGCCGGTTTGTTGTTGGCCCTTTTGGTTGTTTGGCTACTGGTTAAGTTGGTTATTTGGAGCTTGGTCGCTCTAGCGAGATGGATTAGTAAGCGAGGTAAAAAAGCA
Organism: Streptococcus cuniculipharyngis; assembly: GCF_007859195.1. Taxonomy (GTDB): domain Bacteria; phylum Bacillota; class Bacilli; order Lactobacillales; family Streptococcaceae; genus Streptococcus; species Streptococcus cuniculipharyngis. The sequence goes on along the minus strand of NZ_VOHL01000003.1, from coordinate 45,270 downwards.
TGAAAAAATGGCAAAAAGTATGGGGGATTAGTTTTTTGATGACCTTGGTCTTGGGGGTGACTCTGCTAACAGCGGGCTATGTGACAGGTGGCCTAGATGACATTAAGGAGATGAATGCACCAAAGCAAGAGAGCAAAACCTTTCAGACCATCAAGAGCCTAGACCTAGATCTTATGTACCGAGATTTACGGATCGAAGAGTCCAAGGATGATAAGGTTCACCTATCTTACTATAATGGTAAATATTTCATCGGTCAGCTCAAGGTGACCGACAATCAAGGCCAGCTCCGCCTTGAACAAAAAGAAGGTAAACAGAAAATAGGTGGTTTCTTGAGTTTAGCCAGCTTTTTCCTAAATGTAAATGATAGATATACCGATCAGACAAGGATTGTTCTGGCTGTTCCCAAGGGAGCGGTTATAGAGCGTCTTAGCGGGGAGTTGCTCAATGGAGATTTGGAGGTTAGCAACCAGAAAATCAAGGCACTAGACTATTCAGGTTCAGGGGAATTTGTTCAAACAGAAATAGCCGGTGGTCGGCTCGTATCGTCAAATGCCTTGGCCTCCTTTAAGTCAAGTCAGGTGTCCAACTTAGTTTGGGATTTGGGGGAAACCTATGGTATGGTAGCAGGTTCAACCCTGACCGATGTAAAAATCCCTTCTAGTATGAATGCTTTGCAGATGACAGATTCGACCTTGGAGCGTGTAACCATCAGTGCTGAGGAGGCTGAAGTGGAGGGTAACAATTTGACGCTGAAAGGTCAGGTCACGGTTTCAGGTGAGGAAACCAATGTGACCATGACATTAAATCCAGCCAGTCACAAGGCAAGCTCTTTTGACCTCTCAGCACCTTCTGGTCAATTATTAGTGGGGCAAGCATTGACGCAAGGAACAAAGATTAAGGACAGTGATGGGGAAGTCGCAACCTTTAACAAGGTAGTTGCTGACGAGCAAGCCTCCCTTAAAATTGCGGTAAGCGATGGTCATGTGACTGTTGACTAAAGTAAAACCAGACCAATATTGGCCTGGTTTCTTGCTATTTGCATTTTGGTGAATATTATGGGACATCAAATCCTAAAAATAATTTGGTAGAACAAGTAAACAAAAAAGCCTTGTTATCAAGGCTTTTAGTACGCAAAACATGCCCCCTGCAGGGATCGAACCTGCGACCCACGGATTAAGAGTCCGCTGCTCTGCCAGCTGAGCTAAGGAGGCAATATGCTGTATTGGTGCCGTTACCCACGATTTGTATTGAACCCGCACATCGTAAGCAGGTGGGTGACTCGCTCTGACTTAGTTGTTTCCGTGTGAGACGGCCTACATACTGCCAGAAGACTTTTGTCTCCCGAAAATACAAAAAATAGTCGGTCAACACTTAGTGTGGATTCGTACACCACAGCAACTTCTATGTTTCTATGATACCATATTTTAAAATTTTTTCAAGTCCTAATCCTTATTTTTGATAGGGCTTTCATCTTTTTTGGTTAACTGGTCAATGCGCTCCTTGTTGAGTGCAAGGGCCCGTTCATACTTACCAGTATGATTTGGGCTAAAATAGCTGACGTTTCTCAATTTATCTGGGAGATAATCTTGTTTGACCCATTTTTCTGGAAAATTGTGGGGGTAGAGATAGTCTTGGGCATTGCCCAATTCCTTGCTGCCAGCATAGTGCCCATCTCGCAGATGCCGTGGAATGGGCAGATTACCGGTCTGTTTGAGATCGGCCAGGGCTTTATCAATGGCTAGATAAGCCGAATTGGACTTGGGCGAGAGGGCAAGGTCAATGACAACATTGGCGATTAAAATTCTTGCTTCTGGGAACCCAATTTTTTGAGCAGCTTCAAGGGCAGTCACTGTATGGATTTGAGCATCGGGGTTGGCAAGGCCGATGTCCTCGTAGGCAATGACCGTTAGACGTCTGGCTAGGCTAGCCAAGTCCCCTGCAGCAATCAATCGAGCGGCATAGTGAAGGCTGGCATTGACATCAGATCCGCGAATGGATTTTTGCAAGGCAGAGAGGGTGTCATAGTGACCATCACCATCCTTGTCCATAGTGATGTAGGAGCGTTGCAGGCTATTTTCCATAATCTCCAGCGTGATGTGGTGGCTACCATCTGTCTCTGGCGGGGTGGATAGAACGGCTAAATCTAAGGAATTATAGGCGGAACGCAGGTCACCGTTGGTAGCAACTGCGATAAAGGTTAGGGCCTGAGAATCAATCTGGACAGGGAAATCATAGCCCCTTTCCTTGTCGTTTAGAGCTAGCTCAATCGCTTGTTTGATGTCGTCGGTAGTCAGGGGTTCCAACTCAAAAATTTGCACCCGACTACGAATGGCAGGTGTGACGGAGAAAAAAGGATTTTCCGTGGTTGCCCCAATCATGGTAATCAGCCCCTGTTCTAAAAGAGGAAGAAGAAAGTCCTGCTTGGTCTTGTCCAAGCGATGAATCTCGTCTAGGAGTAAGACCAAGCCACCGGAAAATTTAGCTTCTTCAGCGATTTCCTGGAGGCGTTTTTTACTGTCCACCGTGGCGTTAAAGGTGCGAAAGGCGTATTTGGTGGTACCAGCAATGGCACTAGCAATCGAGGTTTTCCCGATACCCGGAGGTCCATATAAAATCATGGAGGTTAGGCGATTGGCCTCCACCATGCGACGGATGATTTTTCCCTGCCCCACCAGATGTTCTTGACCGATAATCTGGTCAATAGATGTGGGTCGCATGCGAAGAGCGAGGTTGTCTGTCATGAAGCTTCCTTTCTAATCCCAGTTGATGGTCAGAGATAGCCCGATTTGATTGGCGAAACGACGGAGGACTCGTTTTTTGTCAGCAGTGGAGAGATTGCTATAGACATGGATATGAGGAGTGATAGGTGAGGTCAATCGCATGCCAGATTTATCAAATCGTTCAACTGTTCCGAGTAGCAGACGACTGCTCGGTCCGCCCGTTGTGACTAAAGAGAGTATCTGGTCCTTTGTTTTTGGATCTTTAAGCAAATGTTTGAAGAGATTGACATAGCAGGTAGTAGGATTTTTTCCTGAAATGATAGAACCATCGGCTAGGACAAGGGTGTAATCACGATGGTGGTCTGTGACGTTGTCTTTTTCCTGTTCGTTTGTAGAAGGTTCAAAGAGAGGGATATTGGCGACTTCTTCTAACACATTTTGGGTGATGTGCCAGATGTTGTCAGCATGAATTTTGCTGATTTTGTCGATCCAAGAGGAATTTCCTTGTGTAGCATTTTCTAGATTAAAACCTGCATCTCGAAACTCCTTGATGAGGACGGTTTCCAGATAGTCTAGTTGAGATTTGTCCAAATGCCCGTCTTCTCGCCCAAAAAAGATGACTTGATTCCACCAATCTTTTTCTTTATCGTGTTGGTAGAGGCGGGAATAAACGGAAGTGGCTGCTTGACCGATATAGCGTTTATTCTCGCCGATGAGGATATAGATACCTGCTTTTTGTGCTTCAGGTAGCTGTCTGAGGGCGTTGAGGTCGGAACGATGGGCTGAGGTCACAACACCAGGTTCTTTGGTATAGACAGTGATATTGTCTTTACCGTTATCTGCTGCAATAATAGTATGTTGCACCATGTTTTTCTCCTTGCTTTTCCACCTATTATAGCAAAAACTGTGATAAAATAGAAACAAAGAAGAAGGGGAAAAGACATGAGTAAGTATGGATTTTTGAGTGTACTAGAAGAAGAAATGGACAAGCAGTTTCACTATGATTATGCCCTGGATTGGCAAAAGCAGAATCATGCGGTGGAGCTTAGCTTTATTCTTGAACTTGGAGCAGATCAGCTGGAAGAGCCTGTGGTTTTGGAGGAGTTTGTTCTTTTTTACAACCCAGCCAAGACCAAGTTTGACGCAGATGATTATTTAGTGGCCCTACCGTTTGACCCTAAAAAGGGGTTTTCACGTGAGTTCTTAGCTTATTTTGCCCACTACCTCAATCAAGTGGCTGACGAGGGACTGGACGGCATCATGGATTTCCTGCTGGACGATGAACAGGACGATTTTACCATGGTTTGGAACGCGGAAGCCTTTGACAATGGCAGAGCAGATTTGACCGAGACGGACTTTTATCCTTATCCGAGGTATTAGATGTGTTGGATGTTTTAGAGCAGGAACAGGTATTTTCGGGGGCAAAAATCGCTCTTTTGTTGGAAAATCAAGTGGTGACAATCTTACGAGACGATAAACCAGATATCCCTTATCCTAATATGTGGGATTTTCCAGGTGGGGAAAGAGAAGAAGGGGAGACATCTTTTGCCTGTTTGCAGCGCGAGGTCTGGGAAGAGTTAGGATTAGTCATAAAGAAAGAAGAAATTATCTGGGCAAGAACCTATCAGGGAATTATCAACCCTAGGCTGTCATCCGTTTTTATGGTGGCTCCAATCACTCAGACAGTATTTGAGCAGATTGTTTTTGGAGATGAGGGGCAGGCTGATAGCTGTTGAGGATTTTTTGACCAGTGACAGGGTTATTCCCCAGTTAAAAGAGCGTTTGAGCGATTTTCTCAAATGGCAGGAAGAAAGGAAATGAAATGGACAAATGGCAAGAAATTGAGGTCACGGTTAAGCGTGATTTAGAGGAATTGGTTAGCAATCTCTTGATTGAAACAGGAAGTCAGGGCGTGGCCATTAGCGACACGGCGGATTATTTGGAGCAGGAAAATCGTTTCGGCGAGATTTTTTTGGACGTGGAACAATCCGACCAAATTGTCGTGACGGGCTACTATCCGGACACCATGGACTTGGTTTGGGTGCGTGAAAGGATTGAGCAAGGCTTGCGAGACTTGGCCATTGAGGAGGCAAGAGTCAGTGTCACTGAATTGGCCGAGGAAGATTGGGCGGACAATTGGAAAAAATATTATGAGCCGACTCGGATTACCCATGATTTAACCATTGTGCCATCATGGACGGAGTATGAGCCTATGGCAGGCGAGAAGGTTATCCGTCTGGATCCTGGCATGGCTTTTGGGACAGGCACTCACCCAACGACCAAGATGAGTCTTTTTGCCCTGTCGCAGGTCCTGCGTGGAGGTGAGACGGTCATTGATGTGGGCACGGGTTCTGGTGTTCTTTCTATTGCTAGTTCGCTCATGGGAGCAAAAGAGATTTATGCTTATGATTTAGATGATGTAGCGGTGCGCGTGGCTGAGGAAAATATTGCTCTTAATCAAACGGTGGCTAATATCCAGGTGGCAGCAGGTGATTTGTTACGAGGGGTGCCCCATGAGGCTGACGTGATTGTGGCTAATATCTTGGCAGATATCTTGGTGCATTTGACTCAAGATGCTTATCGCTTGGTCAAACCAGAGGGTTATTTGATTATGTCAGGGATTATCTCTGACAAGTGGGAACTGGTCAAGGATAAGGCGGAAGAGGCAGGATTTTTCCTTGAAACCCATCTCATTCAAGGGGAGTGGCATGCCTGTGTTTTCAAAAAGACCGAGAATCGTTCAGGAGTGATTGGTGGCTAATGCAAGAGTATTTTATCAAGGGCTTGCCTAGTGGCGAGCAAGTTAAGGTGACTGATAAGGACATCAGCAAGCACATGTTTACCGTCATGCGACTGCAAGTTGATGACGAAGTTGTCCTGGTCTTTGATGATGGCATCAAGCGTTTGGCTAGGATAAGTGATAGGGATGAGCAGCTGCTGACCCTTGTGGAAGACTTGGTTGATGATGTCGAGTTACCCGTTGCGGTGACTATTGCTATGGGCTTTCCCAAGGGGGATAAGCTGGAATTTGTGACCCAGAAGGCAACAGAGCTTGGGGCTAGTCAGCTATGGGCTTTTCCAGCTGACTGGTCGGTGGTTCGTTGGGATGCTAAAAAACTGGCAAAAAAAGCAGAAAAACTAGAAAAAATTGCTCAGGGGGCTGCTCAGCAGAGCAAACGTAATAAAATCCCAAGTGTGCAACTGTTTGCCCATAAAAAAGACTTTTTGGCAGAGGTTGCTCAGTTTGACCAGATTTTTCTGGCCTATGAAGAAAGCGCCAAACAGGGCGAGCAAGCTCAGCTGGTCAAGGGCTTGTCCCAGTTGGAGCCGGGTCAAAAAATCCTTTTTATCTTTGGCCCAGAGGGTGGCATTTCGCCAGCAGAAGTGGCAGACTTGACTGATTTGGGGGCGGTGTCAGTCGGTTTGGGGCCACGAATTTTGCGGGCAGAAACGGCTCCCTTGTACGCCTTGAGTGCGGTTAGTGTTGCCCTGGAACTAAAGGGTTAGGAGGAAAAACAATGGTAACCATTAGAGATGTGGCGAAGTTGGCCGGTGTGTCGCCCTCAACGGCTTCACGAGTCATGAATGACAGTGCGATGATTAGTGAGGCAACTAAGCAGCGGGTCCGTCAGGCCATGAAGGAATTGGACTACTCCCCTAATTATTCGGCGAGAAATCTAGTGAAACGTCATGCCAATACGATCGGTATTGTCCTACCAGTTCGGGAAAATCAAGATTTTCTTGGAAACAATCCTTTTTTCATGCAGTTGATTCAAGGAATTGCTAGTGTGTGTACGGAACATCAATTTATGGTTAGTTTGGCAACAGGGCGGACGGAAGAAGAGATGATGACCAATTTACAAAACCTGATTCGCAGTGGCCATATTGCCAAATTTATCTTTTTATATTCTAAAAAAAATGACCCTGTCTTTCAGTTTATGTTAGAGCAAGACGTGGCTTGTGTCGTGGTTGGTCAATCTTATGGTCAGCCAACATCTCAGGTGGCCTTTGTTGACAATGACAACTACCGAGCAGGTCAGGATGTGGCAACTTTTCTGCTAGATAAAGGTTATACCCAGATTTGCTATGCTTATACGGACATGAATGAATTGGTACAGGCAGACCGTTATGCTGGCTATGAGGAAGTCATGCGTGATCATCAGCGACCAAGCTATGCCATGATGTTATCGCGGGTGGATAGTGAGAAAAATGAGCAGACCTTGCGGAGTTTTTTACAGAAAAATCGTCAAATTCAGGCTTTCATTACTTGTGATGATGCCATGGCTATTCGTTTGCAGAAATTGTTTAAGGCCTTGAAAATTTCTTCGCGCCGTTATGCCATCATCAGTTTTAATAACTCAGTTCTAGCAGAAATGGCAATGCCTTCGCTATCCTCGGTTGAAATTTTTCCAATGGAGTTGGGACAGACAGCAGCTAGATTAGTCCTAAATCAGACAGGCCAAGAGGAGATTGCTCATATTACCCATGAGATTATTGAACGTGACTCTACCCCAAATTTGCAACAGCCTTCTTAGTTTTGTTAAGGAGGCTGTTTGTTAATTTATCCCTGTCCTTGTGGCTTTTTCCACAAATATGGTATAATAGAGTAACCTTAGAATAGTTGGAGTGATAGTTTGAGAAAGAGTTATCGGGTAAAGACAGAACGAGACTTTGAGATGATTTTTCGGCAGGGAACCAGCCTGGCTAATCGAAAGTTTGTGGTCTATTTTTTGGAAAAGGAGCAGCCACATTTTCGTGTCGGCCTATCTGTAAGTAAAAAATTAGGCAATGCGGTCGTTCGAAACGCGATAAAACGTCAATTACGCCATCTCTTACAGGATTTTAGTGCTCATCTGCGCCCCTATGATTTTGTTGTGATTGCACGAAAGGGTGTTGAGGAATTGACTCATCAGGAGATACGACAAAATCTCCTCCATGTTTTGAAATTAGCGAAACTTTATCAGGAAGGATTGGAAGATGAAACGGAAAGTAAAGCTTAGTGCAGTTTTGGGAGCAAGTCTCCTTCTGCTATCGGCTTGTGGTCAGGGCAGGATTTCGCCCCAGTCGGCTAGTCTGTGGGAAAAATTTGTTTATTTCTTTGCCCAGGGGATTCAGGCCCTGTCATTTGGTGGCCAAATTTGGTTAGGGATTGTGCTTTTTACCTTGTTGATTAGGACAGTGCTTCTTCCACTCTTTAATATGCAACAAAAATCTAGCCAAAAAATGCAGGATTTACAACCCCAGTTGCGGGCCCTCCAAGCACAATATCCAGGCAAGGATACGGATAGCCGTTTACGTCTGGCCGAAGCCAGTCAGGCCCTTTATCAGGAACACGGGGTCAATCCTTATGCCAGTTTGCTACCGTTGTTGATTCAGATGCCAGTACTCCTGGCCCTTTATCAGGCTCTGACACGGGTGGATTTCTTGAAGACGGGGTCTTTTCTGTGGACAGAGATTGCGAAACCTGACCCCTATTTTATTCTACCGCTTTTAGCCGCTGCTTTAACTTTTTTATCATCTTGGTTGACGACCAGATCAGCTATTGAGAAAAATAGTGTCATGACAGCCATGACCTATATGATGCCAGTGATGATTTTGCTCATTAGTTTCAATCTAGCTAGTGGGGTTGTTCTTTATTGGACAGTATCTAATGCTTATCAAGTTTTCCAAATTTTGTTGTTGAATAACCCCTTTAAAATAATTGCTGAGCGCCAGCGTTTGGCCCAGGAAGAGAAAGAAAAAACAATGAAAATCAGACGTGCCAAGAAAAAAGCACAGAAGAGAAAGAAATAAGGAGACAATCATGGTAGTATTCACAGGAAGTACTGTTGAAGAGGCAATTGATAAGGGGCTAAAAGAGTTGAAGATTTCTCGGATTAAGGCCCATATTCAAGTTCTTTCGCGGGAGAAGAAAGGTTTCCTTGGTTTTGGTAAAAAACCTGCCCAGGTTGACATGGAACCCATTAGCCCGGTAGCTTTAGCTGATCATTTGCAGGCGACTAAAAAGGATAAGCCTGATTTATCACAAACCTTTGGTGATACGAAAGAGTTACGGAAGGTGACTAGCATTATTAAGCGCTTGGAAGAGCGGGGAGAATTGGTTGATAAGGTGAAGGAGGAAAACCTATCAGAATCGAAAATTTTCTCGAAATCAATGTTGAAGGATGCTCTAGGTCTAGATTTTGACAAGGACTTGGTAGAGGCGGAGCCGGCACCAGTTGAGGAGCTTGGAAAATCAGAGGAGCTCTCTTCGGAGGTGTTAAAGCCCGAAGTGGTTACGGCTCTTGAGTTGGTGCCTGATTCGGTCGCAGAGGCGTCAGTATCTAGTGGGGAAATGTTGAGTTCTGAGACGGGTCATCTTGTTGAAGAAGGTCAAGAAATCGGTCAGGTTAAGATAGAAGAGGCAGCCCAGGAGGTGGCCGACTATGTTAAACAGATTATCTATGAGATGGATGTAGATGCTAGCCTAGATGTGAAGTATGACCGTCGACAAATCAGCCTTCAGATTGAAACACCAGAGGCAGGGCGCGTGATTGGCTACCATGGTAAGGTCTTGAAGTCTCTTCAGTTGCTAGCGCAGAATTTCTTGTATGACCGCTATGCCCGTCATTTTGCAGTGTCCATCAATGTCCATGACTATGTTGAACATCGCATGGAAACCCTGATTGAGTTCACGCAAAAAATTGCCCAGCGGGTACTAAGTTCAGGCGAGGACTATGTCATGGATTCAATGAGCAATCAGGAACGTAAAATTGTTCATAAGACCATTGCTAAGATGGATGGTGTTGTTAGTTATTCAGAGGGTAGTGACCCCAATCGCTATGTGGTGGTGACCCTAGCTGACCAGTAGAGAATAAAGAGGATTGAAGCAACCAATCCTCTTTTTGTTTGCAGATAAGGACCTTTGACCAGTCTTTTTTAACCACTTGGCAAGGATTGGCCCACAAGAGTTACTAATCATGCTATGATAAGAGTACATAAGGGAAAGGAGAAATCAATGAAATGGAGATTTGAACAAGATTTGGACCAAGAGGAGTTACTCATAACCCTCTCTAAACAAGCCTATGACCAAGAGGTGGCAGCTTTAGTGGCTTATTTGGAAACCTTTGGTCAGTTGGATAAGTTAGCCATTAAGGTTGACGATCGCATTATTTTGCTGGCTCAAGCAGATGTGATTTTGGTAGAAGTGGTGGCTGATCGTTTGGTTGTGGAGCCGACCAGCCAGCGTTTTGAGTTAAAAGACCGTCTTTATCGCTTTAAGGAGCGGTTGAATGTGGCAGACTTTGTGCAGATTTCACGGCAGACCATTATTAACATCAATCATCTCAAAAGTTTGGAGGCCAGTTTTTCAGGCAATCTCTTGGCTCATTTAAGCAAGGGCTTGAAAACCTCAGTTAGTCGTCGTTATGTCAAGAATTTAGAAAGGACCTTAGGAATATGAAAAAAATAGTGGTAGCAGCTTCAGTTGGTGTGGGCATTGGCTCATTCGTCTTTTTGTGGCAGTTGGTGACTTTCCAATTAGTCCCTAGCGTGAGCAATGTACTCAGTGTCAGTCTAGTCAGTGCCCTGATTGGCGTGGTCAGTTTGGTTTACGATATTGAAAAATGGAGTTTGTGGCTGCGTTCGTTTCTTCACTGCCTGGCCCTCTTTCTCTTGATTGGTGGGATGAATGTCTATAATGGTTGGGTAAATCTAGCTAGTTTCGCCGATTTTATCGTCAACTTTTTCATCACTTATCTCATCATTTGGGGAATTTTGTTTGTTTATGGTCTGGCTAAGGCCAAAAAGATTAACCAGCATTTGAAAGAAAGAGCTTGACAAGGCCAATCTTTTGAGATAAAATGATATGGTATGTTTAGTATCTGATCAACAATAGCCGGCTAAACCTATACGAAAATCTATGAGGAGGTCCAAATCGTGAAACGTACTTATCAACCAAGTAAAATTCGTCGTCAACGTAAACACGGTTTCCGTCACCGTATGTCAACTAAAAACGGTCGTCGCGTATTAGCAAGCCGTCGTCGTAAAGGACGTAAAGTTTTATCTGCATAAGATAAGAAAAACCAACAGTAACTCGAGTCTGTTGGTTTTTTTGTGTTATTCGTTTAGCTTAGAGACTGGTCGGGTCAGGCACTTCTTCAAGGAGAAAATGAAGAAATTTTTCGCCCATTTTTGAGAGATTGGCTTTTTGGTGTTTAAGATAAACAATCTCAATTTCATCGTCAACATCAAGAGGGATGGAAACGATATTGTGGTCGTTGAGGTTGCTATTGAGAATCCCAGTTGCCAAGGTATAGCCATCCAGACCAATCATCAGGTTGAAGAGGGTGGCACGGTCACTGACCACGATTGACTTTTTATGGGAGAGTTGTGACATGATTTCTTCTGAAAAATAGAAGGAGTTATGGAAACCTTGGTCATAGCTGAGATAGGGAAAATCAGCCAATTCATCAAGGCTGACCTGTTGACGGTTGGCCAAGGGATTGTCTTTGCTGACAAAGATATGGGGATGGGCCTTGAAGAGACTGGTGTAGGTCAGTTGGTTGTCATCAAACATCTTGGTTAGGACATCACGGTTATAATTGTTGAGAAAAAGGACACCAATCTCTGAGCGAAAATTTTTCACATCGTCAATGATTTCCCAGGTTCTGGTTTCGCGTAAAAAAAGCTCATACTGGCTCATGTCAATCCCTTTCAGTAGGGCCACGAAGGCATTAACCACGAAAGAATAGTGCTGAGAGGAAACACTGAAGAGTTCCCGGTTGGCTGTTTTGTTCTTGTACCGTTCTTCCAAGAGTGAGGTTTGCTCAACGACCTGCCGAGCATAGGAGAGAAACTCGACACCGTCGCGGGTCAAGGTAATGCCCTTAGAATGACGAATGAAAATCTCAATCCCCATCTCCTGCTCCAATTCACGAACAGCGTGAGATAGGCTGGGCTGGGTAATAAAGAGCTGCTTGGCAGCTTCGTTGATACTGCCAGTTTCGACGATTTTGATGATGTAATGAAGTTGTTGAATACGCATGTTTCTATTTTATCACATGTCATCTTGATGAGAGAAGAAAAAGGATGATAAAAAGGCTATAAATTGAAAAAACAAAGTGAATATGATATAATTAAGCGATACTTTAAGGAATAATTAAGATTTAGTAAATTAAGGAACTGAACATGGCAAGTAGAAGAAGTAGGAGTCGCAAGAGATTATCAGCCTGGGGAGTAGCCAATTTGGCGCTCTTATTGGTTTACACAATCGTTGCTTTAATGGTGATTTTCACCATGTATTCCTATCAATTTTTAGATTTTAGTCAGGTCAATGTGATTTATACAGTTGTCCTGTTGATTGTATTTTTATTAGGTTTAGTCCTGATTCTCTTAAAAAAGGCCAGTCGTATAACGACGGTCTTACTGACGGTCGTTACCCTAATTGGTTTGGTGACGCTGTTCTTCTTTAAATCGACGATTGATGTGACCGGAAAACTCAATCAAACAGCCTCGTTTTCTGAAGTAGAAATGAGCGTGGTGGTTCCGGCAGATAGCGAGATAACAGATGTCTCACAAGTGACGGAAATACAAGCGCCAGTGGCCAAGGATAGGACCAATATTGAGTCCTTATTAGGCCAATTACAGGAAGAAAAAGGGATTAGCCTCACTCCCCAAGAGGTTGATTCTTATTCAGAAGCCTATAATAAGCTGACCACGGGGGCCAGCAAGGCAATGGTTTTAAACAGTGCTTACATGAGTTTGTTGGAAGACGATTATGCGACTAAGATTAAAACCATTTATAGCTACAAGGTGAAAAAAGAAATCACCCCACCAACTACAGATACACAAACGAATGCAGGGGTCTTCAATATTTATATCAGTGGGATTGACACTTACGGCCCCATCTCATCGGTATCGCGTTCAGATGTTAACATCATCATGACGGTCAATCAAAACACCAATAAGGTCCTATTGACCACCACTCCTCGAGATGCCTACGTTCAAATTCCTGATGGGGGAAACAATCAGTATGATAAGCTGACCCATGCGGGGATTTACGGTGTGGAAACATCCATGAAAACCCTGGAAAATCTCTATGGCATTAAGTTGGATTATTATGCTCGTATCAACTTTACCTCTTTCTTGACCTTGATTGACTTAGTCGGAGGGATTGAGGTCTATAATGACCAGGCCTTTACGAGTTGGACTAATAGCAAGTATAGTTTCCCAGTCGGCAATGTCAGCCTCAACTCTGAGCAGGCTCTGGCCTTTGTTCGTGAACGTTATTCATTGGCAAATGGGGATAATGATCGTGGTAAAAACCAAGAAAAGGTTATTGCTGCGGTGATTAACAAGCTAGTATCAGTTAATTCCCTGTCAAATTTCTCTAATATTATCAATGGTTTGGGAAGTTCGGTACAGACCAATATGCCTTTGCCAACCATGATGTCCTTGGCTAATAACCAGTTGAAATCTGGTCAGAGTTACACAGTCGTTTCTCAAGCCCTAACGGGAACTGGTTCAACAGGGCAATTGACTTCCTACGCAATGCCAAATGCTAGTCTGTACATGATGACCATTGATGACAACAGTCTAGCGACTGTTAAGCAAGCAATACAAGATACAATGGAGGGTAGGTAGATGATTGATGTTCATTCGCACATTATCTTTGACGTGGATGATGGGCCTAAAACCTTGGAGGATAGCCTAGCCTTAATTAAGGAAAGTTATCGTCAGGGGGTTCGTACCATTGTAGCGACATCTCATCGGCGTAAAGGCATGTTTGAAACCCCTGAGGAAAAAATTTGGGCAAATTTCCAGCTTGTCAAGGAGGCTGTGGCTGAGCAGTTGCCGGACCTGACCCTCCTGTATGGTGGAGAACTTTATTATTCTGACCGCGTTCAAGCAGGTTTGGAGCAACAGACAGTCCCTACGATGGCGGGCACACGTTTTGCCCTAATTGAGTTCAGCATGACAACGTCTTGGAAAGACATGCACAATGCCTTGACCCAGGTCCTTCTGCTGGGGATTACCCCTTTGATTGCTCATATTGAGCGGTACAATGCTTTGGAATTTGACAAAAAGCGGGTACAGGAGCTGATTAACATGGGGTGCTATACTCAGATTAATTCCAATCATGTTTTAAAGCCAAAATTCTTTGGTGACCGTCATAAGGTTTTTAAAAAACGGGCGCGCTATTTCTTAGAGGAAGACTTGGTCCACTGTGTTGCCAGTGACATGCACAATTTGACAGAGCGTCCCCCATATATGAAAGAAGCGCAAGAATTAATTCGTAAAGAGTTTGGGCGTCAGCGAGCACAGGACCTATTTGAAGTTAACCCAAGCGTCTTACTAGAAAATAAATTTATATAGGAGTAAAAATGAATACACAACCATCTCAAACTGCAGAAATTGATGTGCTTTATTTGTTGAAAAAATTATGGAGCAATAAGTTTCTGATTACTTTAATTGCTGTTGTTGGAGCCTTGTCAGGTTTGTTAATCAGTCTTTTCTTGATTACACCAGAATACACATCGGTAACTCGTATTTACGTGGTTAATCAGAATTCTAATAGCAATAACATCACAACTCAGGACTTGCAGGCGGGTGATTACTTGGTTAACGACTACAAGGAAATTATTCGGTCAAATGATGTGCTATCAGCAGTCATCGCCAACAATGGTCTGTCTATGGACGTTGAAGACCTGTTGAAAAAGGTTAAGGTCTCAATTCCGACAGATACCCGGGTGATTTCAATTTTGGTTGAAGATAAGGACCCACAACTGGCAAGTAGTTTGGCTAACTCTATTCGTGAGATTGCCGCAGAGAAAATCAAGAGCGTTACCCGTGTGGAAGATGTGACCACTCTAGAAGTGGCAGAGCCTTCTGAAGAACCATCATCTCCAAATATCAAGCGTAATGTTGTTTTGGGTGCCTTGGTTGGTGGTGTATTAGCTGTCATCAGTGTCTTGTTGATGGAGATTTTAGATGACCGTGTTAAGCGTCCAGAAGATGTTGAAGAAGTTTTGGGAATCACCTTGCTTGGTGTGGTTCCAGATACTGATAAGTTGTAAGAGGAGGATTTATGTCACAGTTAGAATTAGTCAGAGGCAAGGCCCTCTTAGCTAAAAAAGCAGAAGAGTATTATAATTCTATTCGAACAAATATTCAATTTAGCGGAACGGAGTTGAAAATTATTGTTGTTAGTTCTGTTCAACCCAATGAAGGAAAATCAACAACCTCAACCAACCTAGCTATCTCTTTTGCTCGCGCTGGTTTTAAAACCCTCTTGATTGATGCCGACACCCGGAATTCGGTCATGACAGGAACCTTTAAGGCGACTAGTCGGATTACAGGCTTGTCTAGCTACCTATCAGGTAATAGTCAGTTGTCTGATGCCATTTGTGATACTAATGTGGAAAACCTTATGGTCATCCCGTCAGGTAAGGTACCACCTAACCCAACCAATCTCTTGCAGAATACCAATTTTACAACGATGCTAAACACGGTACGTGACTTGTATGATTATGTCATCATTGATTCTCCACCAATTGGTCTAGTTATTGATGCGGCTATCATTGCTAAACAGTGTGACGCCAGCATTTTGGTGACAGAATCGGGTAGTATCAAGCGCAAGTTTGTTCAAAAGGCCAAGGAACAACTGGAGCAAAGTGGTGCCCTGTTCTTGGGGATTATTTTGAATAAGGTTGATCCAACCTTGGATTCTTATGGTTCATACGGTGGTTATGGTGGTTACGGTCGTTACGGTGAATACGGTAAGGCTGCAGAGAAGAAACAAAAACGTAAGAAAAAGAAGGCAAAGCGTTCAGAAGATTAGAAAACGTATCTTAGAAAGAAGGAGACAATGAATGTATTAAATAATATTTACATTAACTATGTTAAGCGGCTAATAGATATTATTATTGCCTTGTTAGGGATTTTGCTAGGCTTTATCCCTAGTTTCATTGTCATTTTTATCATTTATAAGGTTAAAGGTTATTCTGGAAGTATCTTCTTTACCCAAGAGCGATTTGGTTTAAATCGGAAGACCTTTAAGATTATCAAATTTAGGTCAATGGTTCCTAATGCTGAGGAGATTCTCAAATCGGATAAGAAACTTTATCAAAAATACATTGATAATAGCTATAAACTAGCCCCTGAAGAAGACCCTAGATTGACAAATATTGGAGCGTTTATCCGTCGAACTAGTATTGATGAATTTCCGCAATTTATCAATATTCTCAAAGGAGATATGAGTTTTATTGGCCCAAGACCTATCCTGGAGGATGAGTTAAGCGAATACACTGCTGAGGAGCAAAAGGAGTTGCTATCAGTCAAACCAGGGGCAACAGGCTGGTGGCAAGTATCAGGACGTAGTGAAGTTTACTACCCTGAACGTTGTGAGTTGGAGCTTTACTATGCTAAAAATATATCCTTAGCCTTAGATGTGAAAATCATGCTATTGACGGTGAAAAAAGTCTTAACACGTCAGGGAGCCCACTAAGATTGGGGGAGTTATGGCTAATAAATATCAATCGGTTAAGTTAAATTTCATCATGAATTTTATTTTAACCATTTCCAATTTTATTTTTCCTTTAATAACCTTCCCTTATGCTTCACGGGTCTTGGGTGCTAGTGGTATCGGTACTGTTACCTTTGCGACATCTATTATTTCGTATTTTTCGATGGTTGGCATGTTGGGCATTCCAACCTATGCCATTCGAGCCTGTGCCAAGATTCGAGATGATCAACGAAAGTTAGAAAAAACCGTCCAAGAGATTATGCTCTTAAATTTGATTGTGATGGTTTTTGCCTTAATCGCCCTGGTTATTGCAGTCTTGTCCGTTGACCGTCTCAATCAGGAAAGGGTTCTTTACCTGGTCTTGGGGTCAACCCTCTTATTCAATGTCCTGGGTGTCGATTGGCTTTATCGGGCCTTGGAACGTTATTCCTATATCACCCTGCGGTCTATTGTTTTTAAGGTCATCGGCCTGGGGTTGTTACTGGTCTTGGTCAAGGAAACCGATGATTACATTTTATATGCTGGCATTAGTGTTTTTGCTTCGGTAGGCTCAAATCTCTTAAATTTTATCAATCTGAGAAAGATAGTGAGTTTGAGACCAACTGAGAAACTAGACCTACGACCTCACATTAAACCCAGTCTGACCTTTTTTCTCTTGTCAGTATCTGCGACCATTTATTTGAGTGTTGATACCACCTTACTGGGCTTTATGTCAGGTGATGTGGAAGTTGGTTATTATTCGGCGGCTGTCAAACTTAAACAAATCTTGGTTGGGGTGGTGACTTCCTTGGGGGCAGTTCTCCTGCCTCGCCTATCCAATTATTATGAACAAGGCAAGCACGTGGAGTTTAAGGCCTTGGTGCAGAAGGCTGTCAATTTTGTGTTTGTCATTTCAGTGCCCTTGATGGTTTATTTCATGATTATGGCCAAGGAGAGTATTCTCTTTATCTCAGGGGAAGGGTTTTTACCAGCGGTTCTTCCTATGCAGTTGATTATGCCAACCATTTTATTCATTGGTTTATCCAATTTGATGGGCTTTCAACTCTTAGTGCCAACCAATCGTGAAATCTTGGTAGTCTATTCAACCATTGTAGGTGCCTTGGTTGACTTGGTCTTGAACCTGATTTTAATTCCCTCAATGGGAGCCAGCGGGACAGCCTTTTCAGGCAGCATGGCAGAATTATCAGTTGCCCTGGTTCAAATCTTCTTTTTGCGAGACTTGATTTTGGACATGCTGAAAAACAGTTCCGTCTTGAAAGTGGTCTTGATGACAGGTTTAGTAGCGGGTCTAACCGTCTTGCTCAAACCTATCCTGACCGTCAGTCCTTTTTTCAGCCTAGCTATTACAGGAATGATCTTTTTTGGCCTCTACGGTCTTCTCTTGTTATGGTCTGGGGAACCCTTTATTAAGGGCATTTATCAATCAATCTTAAACAAATTAAAACGAGTAAAGTAAAGGAAATTCTTATGTCACAATACGATTATTTAGTTGTTGGAGCGGGCTTGTTTGGTGCAGTCTTTGCTCATGAAGCCGCCCTTAAAGGGAAGAAAGTCAAGGTCATTGAAAAACGTGACCACATCGCGGGTAATATCTATACGCGTGAAGAAGAAGGGATTCAAGTTCATCAATACGGTGCCCATATTTTCCATACGTCAGACAAGGAACTTTGGGATTATGTCAATCAATTTGCGGAGTTTAACCGCTATACCAACACCCCTATTGCCAATTACAAGGGAGAGATTTATAACCTTCCCTTCAACATGAATACCTTTAACAAGTTGTGGGGTGTGGTGACACCAGCAGAGGCTCAGGCTAAAATTGATGAGCAACGCTCAGTTCTTGGTGGCAAAACACCTGAGAACTTGGAAGAGCAGGCGATTTCTTTGGTGGGAACGGATATTTATGAAAAATTGATTAAGGACTATACCGAGAAACAATGGGGCAAGGCTTGTACAGAACTTCCAGCCTTTATCATCCGCCGTTTGCCAGTTCGTTTGACCTATGACAACAACTACTTTAATGACACCTATCAAGGTATCCCGATTGGTGGTTACACACAAATCGTGGAAAAAATGTTGGCCCATGACAATATTGATGTAGAAGTCAACGTTGATTTTTTTGCCAACAAAGAACAGTACTTGGCAGACTATCCAAAGATTGTCTTTACAGGGATGATTGATGAATTCTTTGATTATGAGCTAGGTGAGTTGGAATACCGTAGCCTGCATTTTGAAACAGAGACACTTGATATGGAAAATTATCAAGGGAATGCGGTGGTGAACTACACAGACAGTGAAACACCTTACACACGGATTATTGAACACAAACATTTTGAATTTGGTACGCAGCCAAAAACCATTATTACCAAAGAGCACTCTAAGACTTGGGCTAAGGGAGATGAACCTTATTATCCAGTCAATAATGACCGTAACAACCACTTGTACAAGGCTTATAAAGACTTGGCAGCGAAACAAGAAAATGTTATCTTTGGTGGTCGTCTAGGTCACTATCGCTACTATGATATGCACCAAGTCATTGCAGCGGCCCTACAATGTGTTCGTGGTGAATTGAAGGACTAAGAACTTGAAAAATATAAAGATTATCGTTGCCACCCATAAACGGTTTCAAATGCCTAAGGATGACCAGCTCTATTTGCCACTCCATGTCGGACGTTTGGGGAAAGAAGATTTAGGTTATAGGGGAGATGACTCGGGAGACCATATCTCCCACTTAAATCCCTATTATTGTGAGTTGACGGGTCTTTATTGGGCTTGGAAAAATTTGGATTGTGATTATCTGGGTTTGGTCCACTATCGTCGTTATCTGACCAAGAAGGCTCAGCCCTACCGTGAGGACCTGCTTATTGATGATGTGATTTTGGGTCAGGAGGATTTGGAGACGTTATTGGCAGAGGCAGATGTGATTTTGCCTAAGAAACGTCGTTATTACATTGAGACCCTCTATTCGCATTATGCCCACACCCACGATGCCCAGCACTTGGAAGTCACCCGTCAGATTTTAGCAGAAATTGCCCCTGATGATGTGGCAGTCTTTGACAGGGTCATGGCCCAACGGAGTGGCTACATGTTTAACATGTTTGTCATGTCCAAAGATTTGGTCAATGATTATTGTAGCTGGCTGTTCCCGATTATTGACCAACTGTATGCTCGTTTAGATATCTCTGGCTATTCAGCCTTTGATGCTCGGCTATTTGGCCGGGTCAGTGAGCGTTTGTTCAATGTTTGGTTGGCTAAAAAAGAGCTTAGCATCAAAGAAGTGCCCTTCATGTACATGGAAAAGGTTAATCTATGGCATAAAGGAAAATCCTTCTTGCAGGCTAAGTTTATGGGCAAAAAGTATGGACAGAGTTTTTAAGTTGGTATTTAAATTAGGCTAGAAAGGATTAGAAGAAACAAAGTTTCTGGCGATTCAATGGTTTTATATGTAATTATTTTCTTGTCTTTACTATTTTTAGTTTTTAACTATTATATATGTAATAAGGATTTTTTGGCACCATCCATGATATTCATTTTAATGTTTTTAGTTCAATCCATTATGTGTTTGATAGCAACAAGTTATTTGAATATCATCTTTCATACGGAAGTTTTAGGTTTACTGCTAGGAAGCTACTTGATATTTACATTTTTCAATATCTATAACGCAGTTATAATTGATAGGAAAATGAATAGTTTTAAAAATATGACAACAGTAGTTTCTAGTAAACTTTCTTTTTTGAAATTATCATCATGGGTATCTTGGCTATTCAATATATTATCTGTTTTTCTAATTTATTCGAATTATAGGTTTCTCCAAAGATTATCAAATGCTTATGGAGGGTCAAGGTCATTATCAGAGATGATTTCTTTATATGATAATTTAGTAAAATTTAGACCTGAGATCTACCGAAGCCTAGCCGTCCATAGGCCATTCTATTATACTGCCCTATCAATGCTGGTATTAGCAGGAAGCTATTTAACTGTTTATGTTATTGTTAATAATTTTATTGTAACCAAAAGAGTAAAATGGTCTCAAATTTTAACTGTCATATTACTTGTTATTGGTATGTATTTCAGCGGTAGTCGTAGTCCAATTTTTCGTGTGATGACCTTTACTGCTTTTATTTATTATGCTTTATCTGTAAGAAATGGTTTACAAATTTTTCAAAAACGTAAGATTTTTAGAAAATTTATCCGATGGGCTATTGTACTAATTATTTTATTTTTGAGTACCCTAAGCCTTTATGGACGAACCAATTCTTATAACATTTTCCATTATTTGTTTATTTATTTTGGAGCTCCTCTTTGGAATTTAGATACTTTTATTCAGAACTATGATTTGCCTAGATTAACAGAGGTGTTTGGAGAACAAACTTTTATATCTTTTTATAATAGTTTTTTGAAAAGTGGATTTTTACTTAATCTTCCTTTTGTTAGAGCTAATGCAACATATGGTTTAGGAAATGTTTATACAACATTTTATCAATTCTTGTATGATTTTGGCTGGTTTGGAGTTGTTCCTTTAGTAACCATTTTAGCTGGCTATTATTCAATAAGTTATCGAAAAATTATGGAGGCAAAAAGTGCTATAAATTTTGATTTTAGCTTATTTGTTTATGCTTATTTGTTTAATGACTTAGTGATGCTCTTTTTCTCTAATCGTTTTTATGAAACGATTTTAAATAAACAAAATCTCACTATGCTTGTTTTGGCCTTTATTATGGGAGGTATTCTATTTAATCGAGGGATTAAGCTTGGTACTTTTAAACTTACCTTAAAAAAATAATGTAAAAAGTATTTATAAGTGTTATGGGGGTTAGTTTCTGTAAGAATTCGTGAGAAGCTGTACTACTATATAATCCAAGCCAGCGGGTTTATTGTGATAGTTGAAGACTTCATTGGAAGGAAGAGTAATAGTTATGGACAATATAAAACTGATTCAGCGAAAAGAATTGGCTATTTTAAAAGAATTTATTAGAATCTGTGAAAAACACCAGTTAACCTATTATATTTTAGGGGGAACTTTACTGGGTGCTGTTAGACATCAAGGATTTATCCCTTGGGATGATGACATTGATATTGGCATGCCACGTACTGATTATGAGTTTCTGATGAATCTGCCACAAGAAGAGTTTAAGGCACCTTACCAATTGGTTAATGAAAAGGTAAACCCAGAGTTTACCAAAGCATTTATGAACTTACAGGATAAAAGCACAAGTATTATCATGACTTATAGTAATGAAAGGTCTGAGCAAGCCTTGTGGATAGATATTTTTCCTTTAGATGGTATGCCAGCTAATAAAGTAAAAAAATACTGGCATGGGAAACACTACCTGTTTGCTAGAATGATGGTGCAGTTATCGCAGTTCAATAAAATTGTTAATGTCAATAAAAAAAATCGTCCGTTGTTAGAAAAAGTCATTATTAAATTAGCAGATGTATTCAAGATTGAGAACGTGTTAAATTATAAGAAATACCAGCAGTACTATATCAAAGTGATTAGTAAATATGACATGTCTGAGGAATATGCTGGTAATTATACGGGGGCCTATAAGTTACGTGAGATTGTTCCAAGTAAGTATTTTGGTCGGGGCACTGTTCTACAATTTGAAGATCTTATGGTAAATGCTCCAATGGATTATATCGGATATCTTGAAGCGATTTATGGCCCTAATTATATGGAACTGCCTCCTATTGAAGATCGTGCACCGCATCAATATGAAATTATTAAATTATAGGGAGTAGTCATCCAAGGAGTTGCCTAGTTTTAAAGGTGTAAAGCCTACTGAGATAGGAAAATAGAAGGAGAATAAATGAATAAAACATTAACCATTTCAATTGCAGCTTATAATGTTGCGGATTATATTGAGGAAACCTTGGATAGTTTGGTGGCTTCCCAATATATTGATGATTTGGAAATTTTTGTGGTTGATGATGGTGGGCAGGATGCGACTCTGTCAATTGCCCAAGATTATCAGAAAAAATACCCTACTAGTATTATTCCTGTCCATAAAACGAATGGTGGCTATGGAACGACAGTTAACTATAGTTTGGAGCATGCCAGCGGTAAGTACTTTAAGCTACTAGACGGTGATGATTGGGTACAGACAGAGGCTCTTGACCAACTGGTAAAACAGTTGAAAGTGATTGATACAGATTTGGTTGTGACTTCTTTTCTAAAAGGTCCAAGCATGCCAGAGATGGAGACACAGGCCTATGGTGATTATTTGCCCCCTCACCAAGAGCTTTTAATTGCGGAAGTGGCCAATCCACCAATCTTAGGAATGTGGGCCATGTGTTATAAGACAAGTGTTCTTCGTGCAGCTGGCTTGAAACTACCAGAGCGGCTCTTTTACACAGATCAACTATTTTGTACCCTTCCGATTCCTTTTGCCAAGACGATTCAGTATTTTGACTATCCCGTCTATTGTTATCGTCTTGGCCGAGACGGTCAAAGTGTCAGCAAGGAGTCACGCCTCAAGAATGCTCAAATGACTTTAGACATCTGCCAACAGTTGGTGACTTATATCTCAGAATATGAAGACCATCCAAATTACATTTATTTGCAACGTAGAGTAGCTTCTTATTATGCTTCTGCCTTAAAAACCATCTTATTGTCACCGATGTCGTTTGAAACTATCGCTCGATTTAAAGCTTATGATCAGTTAATCAAGAGCCTTTCTATCAAGATTTATACAAGTGTTTTAACAGAAGGTAAAACTGGGAAAATTATTACTTTGGCACGAGTGACGAATTATATTGGCCTATGGTTACTCAAACCAATATACAGAAATGGAATCAAAAACTGGGGCTAGGTCTAGTGCCAGAAAGAAAAGCCGCTATAATGGCTGATAGAGAAGAAAGAGGTTTAATGAATGATTTATGCAGGTATTTTAGCTGGCGGTAAAGGCACTCGTATGGGCCTACAGGATATGCCAAAGCAATTTTTGGAGTTGGGTAATCGTCCTATCTTGGTCCATACCTTGGAGAAATTTATTTTGGTGCCAGAAATTGATGTGGTTGTAGTGGGCGTTCATCCGGACTGGGTGACTTATACAGAGGACTTGATTGACAAGTATTTGTCTAGCTATAAAGAGCGTATCTGGGTGACTGCAGGTGGCACAGATCGCAATACCACCATTGAAAATATCATTAACGCTATCAATGACCGTCAGGCCATTACTGCTGATGATATCATTGTGACCCATGATTCTGTTCGTCCTTTTGTTAGTCTCAAAACTATTCAGGAAAATATCCAACTGGCTCAGACCAATGATGCGGTTGACACAGTAGTTGAGGCGACAGATACCATTGTTCAAAGTCGAGATGGTCAGGTCATTTCAGAAATTCCAGAGCGTCAGTATCTCTACCAAGGTCAAACACCACAGAGTTTCCGCATGACTGATTTTCTTACCCTTTATCAGGCCCTTTCAGCTGAAGATAAGGAAGTCTTAACAGATGCTTGTAAAATATTTGTTATCAGTGGCAAACAGGTTGCCTTAGCCAAGGGTGACTATGCTAATATCAAAATTACAACGGTTACTGACTTAAAGATTGCTCGTAGCATGATTGAGGAAAATTAAGATGTTAAATCAAGTTTATCAATTAATTAGACCTAAAACCATTTCCATCAAATATGAAGAAGTTGACATGAACACCTCTGACAGGGTCTTAATCAAGCCCCATTACATGGCCATCTGTCATGCTGATCAGCGCTATTACCAAGGAAAACGTGATCCTAAGGTGCTAGCTAAAAAACTACCAATGGCTCCGATTCATGAAGCTAGCGGCATTGTCCTAGCTGATCCAACCAATACCTATCAACCTGGACAAAAGGTGGTCATGGTGCCCAACCAACCACCTCATCTAGGGGATGAAACCTTTTATGAAAACTACCTTAAAGGGCTCCATTTCTTATCTAGTGGCTTTGATGGGTTCATGCAGGAAGTGGTTGCCCTCCCAGTGGATCGTGTGGTCCCTTATCAAGATATTGCAGATGAGATTGCCGCCCTGTCGGAATTTTCGAGCGTCAGCATGCACGCCATTGAGCGTTTTGACAAGCTAGCCCATCACCAACGTGAGCGAGTGGTTATCTTGGCGGATGGTAGCCTGTCTTATGTCTTGGCGACCGCCCTCCACTATAAATTCCCTGAGATGAAAATCACGGTCATTGGTCGCAATGTGGAAAAACTCCGCCTGTTTAATTTTGTTGATTCAACCTACCTGACTAATGAGGTGCCGGCTGATTTGAGTTTTGACCATGCCTTTGAGTGTGCTGGTGGTCAAGGCAGTGAACCAGCCATCAATGATATTATCGATTACCTCAAACCACAAGGCACAGTGGTCTTGATGGGTGTTAGCGAAAATAAAATTGCCATCAACACACGTGATATTTTAGAAAAAGGCTTGACCGTTGTGGGTTCCTCACGGTCGGGGCGTGCAGATTTTCAAGCGGCAGTTGAGATGTTGCAGGATAAGACGGTGCAAAATCGCCTACGCAATATCATCTACTTGGAAAATCCTGTCCAATCTGTTGATGATATTCACCGTGTTTTTGCAACTGATTTGACGACATCCTTTAAAACGGTCTTCAAGTGGGACATGTAAGGTGTTGAGACTTGTTCCGTCAGTCAAGCTAATGATTCGGGTAGGTGATTTTTATGGTAGCAAGAAATTATGGTTTTGATTTATCCCAAGGGTTGACGCCAAACGCTTATTTCTACTATTTAGGAACGTTTTCAATTCCCTTGTTCTTTATGATGAATGGTTACTTCTTGCTCAACAAGCCCCAGCTCGACTACGGCTATGTGGGGAAGAAAATCATCTCCATGTTAGTTATTGTTAGCTTTTGGACACTGTTATATTGGTTAGTGAAATGGGGTGGGGGTAGCGAGGTCCACAATCCCCTAAGAAACATGTTAGCAGCTTTGGTGCAACGAGGTTATTTTTTCCAGTTTTGGTTTTTTGGAAGTTTAATGATCATTTATGTCATGCTTCCTCCCTTACACCGCTGGTTTCAATCCTATCGGCTTCTTTTATCCAGTAGCCTTGGCTTCTTACTCATTGGAACCTTGATTCAGGCCTTGAATGTCGTTTTGCCATCTTCCTTGGTGCCCTTGCAGGGACAGGTTATTCAAACCTTTCGATTGTGGACCTGGTTAGCTTACTACCTTTTGGGTGGTTTGTTGGGACGGTCAGAGTTCTTACAGGCCATTGGTGGCTGGGTTAAGTCATTTGCAGGACTGGTAGGACTGGGCCTATTGGTATTACCAGTTATCCTATTTACCATTTGTCGGGAAGTCTTTCACCTGCCCTATGCAGAATACTTCTATGATTCATTGCTGATTAAGATCTTGGTGGTTCCTATTTTTATTATCTTTATGCGGCTAGAGCTTCCTGACAGGTATCGACCAATCATCACATTGACCTCATCGCTGACAACCGGGATTTTTATCTTACATGTTCATTTGATTAATTTATTGAGCCGTTTTTGGGATCTTACCCAGTTCCCTAATAGCCTACTTGCCATTCCTGTTGTTTTTCTTGTGAGTGGGCTCCTATCTTTCTTGATTGCTCACCTACCTTTTTGTAAACGACTGATTACCTTTTAATGTTGTTGAGAGAAGCACACCTAGCTCCTGACTGGACTAGGCATTGGCTAGAAAGTCCCATTGAGGGCAAGGATTCCCTGGACGTGATGGATTAATTGCCCAGTGGCATCCTTTGTTATTAAAAATTAAAATAGAGGAATATAATGAAAAATAATGTGTTGGCTCTAGTTGTTACCTACAACAGAAAAGAGCTTTTATTGGAGTGTGTGAATGCCTTGTTGGCCCAGGAAACTAATTGTGATATTTTAATTGTTGACAATAAAAGTACCGATGGCACAGAAGAGGCACTCGCCCCTTACCTAGCAGCTGGCCAGATTGACTACATCAATACGGGTGAAAACCTTGGTGGAGCTGGTGGTTTCAACTTTGCCCTTAAAGAAGGTGCTTCTCGTGATTATGACTATTTTTGGTTGATGGATGATGATACCATTGCTCATCCTGACACCCTAACGGAGTTTGTTAAGGCAGCCCAAGCCCTTGATAATAAGTTTGGCTATTTGAGTAGTTTTGCCAAGTTTACCGACGGTGCTCCTTGTCGCATGAACTTGCAAGATGTCGCAGATTCTGGCTGGTATGCAGGACTGCCAAGTTATCCAAGCTTGGTTAAGATTAAGCGGGCGACCTTTGTGTCCTTCTTTATTAAAAAAGAAGTGGTTATCGAATATGGTCTGCCAATCAAAGAATTCTTTATCTGGGCAGATGATTCAGAGTATTCCCTACGGATTGCTAAACACTTGCCTGCCTATCTGGTTGGGACGAGTCAAATTACCCACAAGATGCAAGTCAACGCAGGAACTACCTGGCGTGTGCTACTCAAAGAAGATTCAGACCGTGTGGGACGCTATTTCTATAACGTACGCAACCGCTTCTATATCAAAAAACAAGATGGCCTTTGGCCAGCAACAGTTTATTTCTTTAAGCAAATAGCCTTGTCTTTCTTGCTTCTGTTTGCGGCTAAAAGCTATCGTTTCAAAAAATTCAAGATTGTTTGGCAGGGCTTGCTTGCAGGCTTAACTTTCAATCCACCAGTAGAATATGTAGCGGCGGAGAAATAGTCTCTTTGATGTGGCTACTCACTGTTTTAGATGGATGACAGGAGGATGAACGAGAATAAGCTTGTTCATCTTTTCTTTATGATATAATAGACTTATGAGCAAACAAGATATGATACAGATTTTTGACACCCATACCCACCTCAATGTGGAGCAGTTTGACGGTCGGGTTGCAGAAGAACTTGCCCTAGCCAAGGAGCTAGGTGTAACCTGCCACAATGTGGTTGGTTTTGACCGCCCAACGATTGATAAGGCCTTGGCTCTGGCCGATCAATACCCAGAGATTTACCTAACCCTTGGCTGGCATCCGACTGAGGCTGGAACTTATGATGACGACGTGGAAAGCTATTTGCTCAATGCTCTCCAACACCCCAAGGTTATCGCTCTGGGGGAGATTGGCTTAGATTATCACTGGATGACGGCTGACAAGGAGACGCAGGCGCGTGTCTTTCAGCGTCAGATGGAACTGGCTAAAGAGTTGAGACTACCTTTTGTTGTCCATACCCGTGATGCCCTTGAGGATACCTACCAAATCATCAAGGAGGTTGGTGTCGGACCAGCCGGAGGGATTATGCACTCTTATTCTGGCTCTTTGGCAATGGCAGAGCGATTTGTTGATTTAGGCATGATGATTTCGTTTTCCGGTGTTGTGACCTTTAAGAAAGCGGTAGACATTCAGGAATCAGCTCAACACCTGCCATTGGATAAGATTTTAGTTGAAACAGATGCCCCCTACCTAGCACCAGTTCCTAAACGAGGTCGGGAAAACCGCACTGCCTACACCCGCTATGTTGTTGATAAAATCGCAGAGCTGCGTGGCTTAACGGTTGATGAAGTCGCAACAGCAACTTACCAAAATGCGTTGAAGGTGTTTCAGTTAGATGGAAAAAATTAAGATTGCAGAAGTGATTGTGGTTGAAGGCAAGGACGACACCGTCAATCTGAAACGGTTTTATGAGGTCGACACCTACGAAACCCAAGGTTCAGCTATCAACCGGGTTGATTTAGAGCGCATTGAGCGACTGCATCATCTGCGGGGGGTAATTGTCCTGACCGACCCAGACTTTAATGGCGAGCGGATTCGAAAAATGATTAGTCAAGCCATACCTACTGTCAAGCATGCCTTCCTTAATCCCCATGAAGCTGTCCCAAGCTCTAAGACCAAGGGACGTTCCTTGGGCGTTGAACATGCCAGTTTTGTTGATTTAGAAAAAGCCTTGGCTAGTGTGCGTGGTCCCTCTCAGGACCGAGCACCATCTGATATTCGCCAAGCTGATTTAGTCAGACTAGGGCTTGTCTTGGGAGCTGATAGCCGCAAACGACGAGAATACCTAGGCCAAAAGCTCCGCATTGGCTACTGCAATGGTAAACAACTGCTCAAACGTTTGAACCTTTTCGGAATAGATTTAGTTGAGGTGGAGCAGGCTTTGGGAGCTTACGAGAAGGAGTAAAGATGAAAATCGCAGATTATCGTGTGACCAAGGCGGTTTTGGACCGTCATGGGTTTACCTTTAAGAAATCTTTCGGTCAGAATTTCCTGACCGATACTAATATTTTACAAAAAATTGTTGACACAGCAGAGATTGACAAACAAGTCAATGTCATTGAGATTGGTCCTGGGATTGGGGCTTTGACCGAGTTCTTGGCTGAACATGCAGCCGAGGTCATGGCCTTTGAGATTGACGACCGCCTGATTCCGATTTTGGCGGACACCTTGGGACATGTTGATAATGTGACCGTGGTTAATGAGGATATTTTGCAGGCGGATTTGCAAGAGCGGATCAAGGCCTTCAAAAATCCTGACCTACCGATCAAGGTGGTGGCTAATCTACCATACTATATTACAACGCCCATTCTCATGCACCTGATTGAGAGTAAAATCCCTTTCAGCGAGTTTGTCGTCATGATGCAAAAGGAAGTGGCTGACCGGATTTCTGCCCAGCCTAAAACCAAGGCTTACGGCAGCCTGTCCATCGCTGTCCAGTACTACATGACTGCCAAGGTGGCCTTTATCGTGCCACGGACAGTTTTTGTGCCGGCCCCCAATGTGGACTCGGCCATCCTCAAAATGGTCCGTCGTGACCAGCCCTTGGTGACGGTCAAGGATGAAGATTTTTTCTTCCGTGTGGCCAAGGCCTCCTTTGTCCATCGGCGTAAAACCCTTTGGAATAACCTGACTAACCATTTTGGCAAGTCAGATGACATCAAGGCCCAGCTGGAGCAAGCTCTCCAAGTGGCCAATCTAGCTCCTAACTTGCGTGGTGAGGCCCTGTCTATTGAGGACTTTGCCAGCTTGTCAGATAGCCTCTTGATGGAGTTAACCGTAAAGGATTAAACCAAGCCCTGTTAAGGGCTTTTTCCTTTTGTCCTGGCGCTAGAGTGTTTCTCTTACCTGTCATAAAGTTGGCGAGCACTCAGCCGGTCTATTCGGCTGATCATCTGCTAAGACACGAATAAAGCTTCCATAGCCTACTTAATCACAGATAAGCAGATATTATCCTTAAAAATCAAGAAATCCCCCTCTATTTGTTTTAAATATCAAACATTAATAAGCCCTAATGATAAAAAATAAAGGAATCGAAGTTGTTAGCGTTTTCCAAAAAATGCAAATATGTTATAATGACAGTAAATCAGTTAGGTTGGTGATAATGAGTTGATAGTTGTTGAGGCTTAGCAAGCCTTAACAAAGTAGGTATGGAAATGCTTGACGTGTTCCTAGCGTCTGTTGATGATAGGCGAGGTCAAGATGCTACAGTTAATCAAAGAAAACGCGCGCATGATGTTGAAAGTCTTCTTGCCCAAGACGGTTAGGGGTGACGTGTCATCAGGTGAGGTGTTTGAGAACTAGACGCATGATGTCAGCTATCATCTTGGGAAATCGATAAATTTAGGAGGGGAAGTATGGATAAAAAAAGGCTAATAGGTCAAAAAATTCGTCAAGAGCGGGAACGCCGTGGCCTCACACGAGAACAATTTTGTGGGATGGAAACGGAGTTGACCGTGAGACAGTTGATGAGGATTGAACAGGGCAAATCCCTACCAACCTTAGTCAAACTTGAATATATTGCAGCAACACTGGGACTTCAGGTGACAGATATCTTGGGTGAAAATAATATTCAGATTCCAGAAAGTTATTTTGAGAAAAAATACCTCCTGTTCAAGAGCAGTTCCTATGGGGATGCTGAGCGGATTTCTGAAAAAAACCAACTCATTGCGGAAATCTACCAGGCATATTTTGACCTCTTGCCGGAGGAAGAACTGTTAACCTTGGACCTAATTGAACGCTTGTTGGACTGGCAAGTGGAGCCTCGGGGCGACATGGCAGACCTTTTGTTTGCTGATTATTTGAGTCAAGTGTTAATCAAGGATGTTTATAGTTTAAATGACCTCCTGTTGATAAAATACTACGCCTTGCAATGTCAAGGGAACGTCAAGCCCCCTCACAACCTAAAGGTTTGCTTGGATAAGGTCCTAAAGCAAGCCATACAAGGGCATGAATTCTACAATGTTGGCCTATTGGGTGCCCTGAGTACAATTGCCGGGGCCTATCTTGCCAGCCAAGACTATGACTGGATGCTCATTGCGGTTGACCGGATGGATGACATTATCCAGCAAACTTTGCAGCAAGTTTATCGACCAGTAACCCTTGTCTTTAGGGCCAAATATTACGTTTATCATCTAAAGGATAAGACGAAGGCCAAACAAATCTATGACATGGCTACTTTGTTGGCCCAGGATATTGGCGATCAGGTTTTTTTGACGAATTTAGCTCAGGAAATCGCAAAAGATTTGGCCACCGATTAAGTAGGGTGACATCCATGTCCTGTTCTTTCTTTCAATCTTGTATTACAATAGTCATGTAATAACAAAGAGAAAGGATAGTCGTGATGAAAAAACAACTGTTACTCCAACTATTTCTATTACTGTGGCTCATTATTAATGGCTAAGAGAACTTCGGTTCTCTTTTTTTGCGTCTATCTTCTGTTCAGAAAGCGATGTCAAAAGTTTTCCTCTCTAATAGGACAAGTTTGTTTTTTTTGGTATAATAGAAAAAAAGAAAACAAGAAGGAGAGCAGTTGCAAGGAAGAATTGTTAAGGCCTTGGCAGGTTTTTACTATGTGGAATATCAAGGACACTTGTATCAAACACGGGCGCGTGGTAATTTTCGTCAAAAGGGGCAAACCCCTTATGTCGGCGACTGGGTGGAGTTTTCGGCTCCAGAACATTCCGAGGGCTACATTCTAGCAATCAAGGAACGTCATAATGCGCTAGTACGTCCCCCCATTGTGAACATTGACCAGGCAGTTGTTGTGATGAGTGCCAAGGAGCCAGATTTTAATGCCAATCTTCTGGACCGTTTTTTGGTTCTCTTGGCCTATAAAAAAATTAAACCTCTAGTCTACATTTCCAAGCTAGATCTTTTGACCGACCAGGGGGAGATGAGGGAAATTGCTGAACGCTACCGTCAGATAGGCTATGAGTTTATCTTATCTTATGAGGATTTATTACCCCATCTCTCCCATCAAGTAACGGTCTTTATGGGGCAGACAGGGGTTGGGAAATCCACCCTGCTCAACAAGCTAGCGCCTGAATTACAATTAGAAACGGGAGAGATATCTGAGAGTTTGGGGCGTGGGAAACACACGACTCGGGCGGTTAGTCTCTTCCACGTTAATCAGGGCTTGATTGCCGATACCCCCGGTTTTAGTGCCCTAGACTATGAGGTGACGACTAGTGAGGAGTTGAATCAGGCCTTTCCAGAATTGGCCCAAGTCAGTTTGGCCTGTAAATTTAGAACCTGTACCCACACACATGAGCCTGCCTGCGCCGTTAAACAGGCAGTGGAGACAGGGGAAATCTGGCACCAACGTTATGATAACTATTTGCAATTATTGAGCGAAATTGAAAACCGTAGGGAAACCTATAAGAAAGTATCAAAGAAAAAATAAGCCCACGTGTTCTTATCCGGGCTCCGGACCTTAGAAAGAGGAAAATATGACCCTAGTAACCAAACTTGCCCCATCTATTTTGGCGGCGGACTATGCAAATTTTGCCAGTGAATTAAAACGTATTGAAGAGACCGGTGTTGACTATGTCCATATTGACCTGATGGACGGTCAATTTGTACCTAACATCAGCTTTGGTGCGGATGTGGTGGCGAGCATGCGCAAACATAGTAAACTCGTCTTTGACTGCCACCTCATGGTGGTTAATCCCGAGCGTTATATTGATGCCCTGGCTCAGGCAGGCGCAGATATTATGACCATTCATACTGAAAGCACCCCCCATATTCACGGAGCCTTGCAAAAAATCAGGGCGGCGGGGATGAAAGCTGGTGTGGTCATCAACCCAGGAACGCCCCTAACGGCCTTGGAACCTGTTTTGGACTTGGTTGATCAGGTGCTAATCATGACCGTAAATCCAGGTTTTGGCGGTCAGGCCTTTATTCCCTCAACCTTGACCAAGGTGCAAGATTTGGTCACCTTACGCCAGGAGCGAGGATTGGCCTTTGACATTGAGGTTGATGGGGGTATTGATGACACCACCATCAAACTAGCCCAACAGGCAGGAGCCAACGTTTTTGTTGCCGGCTCTTACCTTTTTAAAGGGGATTTAGCGGCAAATGTCGCTCGTCTGACAGAGGTGTTAAATGCCTAAAATAGCCCTCTTTTTGGGAGGAGACCTGTCTTACTTTAGCAGGGGATTTGATGGTTTTGTGGGAGTGGATCGTGGGTGCTTGGCCCTCCTGCAAGCTGGTTTGCCATTGGATCTAGCTGTTGGTGACTTTGATTCGGTCAGTGAGGAGGAAAGGCAGCTCATTTTAGCTCAAGCCAAGCAACTAGTTCGGGCCAAAGCTGAAAAAAATGAGACCGATACAGAGTTAGCCCTCTTGACGGTGTTCAATCGTTGGCCTCAGGCCC
This sequence comes from Streptococcus cuniculipharyngis, assembly GCF_007859195.1. Classification (GTDB taxonomy): domain Bacteria; phylum Bacillota; class Bacilli; order Lactobacillales; family Streptococcaceae; genus Streptococcus; species Streptococcus cuniculipharyngis. The sequence goes on along the minus strand of NZ_VOHL01000003.1, from coordinate 12,465 downwards.
AAGTCACCATTTTTGGAGCCTTGGGTGGCCGCCTGGACCATGCTTTGGCCAATGTTTTTTTACCCAGTCATCCTGACTTGATGCCCTTTGCCGGTCAGATTACCCTGCGGGATCAGCAAAATCATATTAGTTACTGCCTAGCTGGCCAGCACCACCTGTCCCGCCAAGAGGGCATGACCTATATTTCTTTTTTGGCTGAGTCAGCGGGCCAACTGACCATTGAGGGAGCCAAATATCCCTTGACACCACAAAATTATTTCCAGCGTAAAATCTATGTCAGCAATGAATTTACCGCGTCAGCTATTAGCCTGACCTTATCATCGGGCTATGCTGTCATTATCCAAAGCAGAGATAGGAGCTAGCATGACCCTTGCCCTTTTTTTCCTGACAGTTTCCCTACTTGTAGGCCTTTATCTGCTCTTTATGAAGAGTGCCAAACTTGAACAAGACTTAAAGCAGATTTTGGAGGCTCATGCTGACAATTTGTCAGATCAATTAACCTATCAGTTAGAATTGGTGGGAAAAAATCAGCAATTGGATTTGGCGAGTCAGATGAATCGCCTACAGGCCGACCTCAACCAACAACTCTCTGACCTTCACCAAGTGCTCAATCACAACCTGACCCAAAATCGTGACTGGTCAGATCGTCGCTTGGAAGCCATCAACAATCAGTTGTTCCAAGCCGTCAAGGACATGCAAGCCTCTAACGAAAGCAAGTTAGAGACCATGCGGCAGACGGTAGAAGAAAAGCTGGACAAAACCCTTCATTTACGTTTGCAGAGCTCTTTTGATTCCGTTTCGAGACAGCTAGAAAGTGTCAATAAAGGTCTAGGTGAAATGCAGACGGTAGCCCGTGATGTTGGGACCCTCAATAAAATCTTGTCGGGCAGCAAGACCAGGGGGATTCTAGGGGAATTGCAGCTGGGGCAGATTATCGAAGATATCCTCAGTCCTCAACAGTATGAGCGAGAATATGTGACCGTATCGGGTAGCTCTGACCGGGTGGAATATGCGATTAAATTGCCGGCCCAAGGGGAGGAGGGTTATGTTTACCTACCCGTTGATGCCAAGTTTCCCCTTGAGGACTATTACCGCTTGGAAGAAGCCTATGAGCTTGGGGATAAACCAGCGATTGAACAAGCCCGGAAGAGTCTTCAGGCCAGTGTTAAAGGCTTTGCCAAGGCCATTCAGAGCAAGTACCTCAATCCCCCTGCAACTACCCCGTTTGCCATTATGTTTTTACCAACAGAGAGCCTCTATGCTGAAATTGTCCGTCAGGCTGACTTTTTTGATCGTCTGCGGCGAGAACAGCAGGTCTTGGTAGCAGGTCCTAGCACTCTAGCGGCCTTGCTCAACTCACTCTCTGTCGGCTTCAAAACGCTCAATATCCAAAAGAATGCCCAAGATATTAGTAAAATACTAGGTCAGGTCAAGACGGAGTTTAATCAGTTTGGTGGCATCTTAGCCAAGACCCAAAAGCAGCTGCGGACAGCCAGTAATAGCCTGGATACCTTAATGACAACAAGGACCAAGGCCTTGGTTCGTGTCTTGGACCAAATTGACAACTATGATGATCGCTTGCCCCAAACGCTTTTAGATGCGGCCTACTTAGGAGAAGATAATGATGAAAATAAACCAAATGAAACGTGATGAACTTTTTGAGGGCTTCTACCTCATCAAAGGGGCTGAGTTGCGAAAGACAAGGGCAGGCAAAAACTATCTTGCAATGGTCTTTCAAGACGATACAGGTGAGATTTCCGGCAATCTCTGGGATGCTCAGCCTCACAATGTGCAAGAATTTACCACAGGTCGAGTTGTCCACATGACTGGTCGTCGAGAGGTATATAACGGTAGCCCTCAGGTTAATCAAATCACTCTCCGCCTCCCCCGTGATGGAGAACCCAATGATCCTAGCCTCTTTCGAGAAAAATCACCGGTCAACTTGCAGGAAACACGGGATTACCTTGAACAGATGTTGTTTAAAATTGAAAATGCGACCTGGCAACGGATTGTTCGTGCCCTTTATCGCAAATATGACCAGGCCTTTTATCATTTTCCTGCAGCCAAGACCAACCACCATGCCTTTGAGTCAGGGCTAGCCTATCATACAGCAACCATGATTCGTTTGGCTGAGGCCCTAGTGACGATTTATCCAGTCCTTAATAAAAGTTTGTTGTTTGCTGGCATTATGATTCACGATTTGGCTAAGGTCTTGGAATTAACAGGTGCTGACCACACCGAGTATACCATTCGTGGCAACTTAATTGGCCACATTGCCCTGGTTAATGAAGAAATCACTAAAGTGGTTATGGAGCTGGGCTTAGATGATCAGTCAGAAGAGGTCCTCTTGTTAAGGCATCTAGTCTTGAGCCATCACGGCCAACTAGAGTATGGCAGTCCGGTGCGCCCCATGGTGATGGAAGCGGAAATCTTGCACCAAATTGATAACATTGATGCCAAGATGATGATGATGATGACAGCCTTAGATAAGGTGGATAAGGGAGAATTGACCCCTCGAATTTTTGCCTTGGACAGTCGTTCTTTCTATAAACCTCACCTTGATCCCATTGATAAACAGTAAAATGGCCTGTTCGAGTCATAATATTCGCTTTTTACTTGAATGATGGTATAATAAGAATAGTAAAGATATATGAAAGAGAAAAGCAGCATGAAATTAAGACGAAGTGAACGTATGGTAGTGATTTCTAACTACCTGATGAACAATCCCTATAAGCTGACGAGCTTGGGCTATTTTGCAGACAAATATGAATCTGCCAAGTCGTCTATCTCAGAAGACATTGCCATTATCAAGAAGGCCTTTCAGCAGGCTTCCATCGGAGAAATCGAAACCCTAGCTGGGGCTAGCGGTGGCGTTATTTTCCGTCCGGGTATGGCAGAAAGTGAAGCAAAAGAAGTATTAGAGTACCTGCGAGAACAACTGGCTCAAGGCGATCGTATCTTGCCGGGAGGCTACCTCTACTTTTCTGATTTGCTGAGTAGTCCCAAGGTTTTGCGCAATATCGGCCGTATCATTGCCAATAGCTTTAGGTATGAAAAAATTGATGCCGTCATGACAGTGGCGACTAAGGGAGTTCCCCTAGCCAATGCAGTGGCGAGTGTCTTAGATGTGCCTTTTGTGATTGTCCGTCGTGACCTAAAGGTAACAGAAGGTTCTACGGTTTCGATCAACTATGCTAGTAGTTCCAGTAACCGCATCGAAAAGATGTTCTTGTCTAAGCGCAGTCTCAAGCCCAACAGTCGTGTCTTGATTGTTGATGATTTCTTGAAAGGTGGCGGAACTGTGGTCGGCATGACTAGCCTGCTCAAAGAATTTGATTGTGACCTTGTTGGTGTAGCAGTATTGGCTGATAACAAGCAAGAACGTGACCTTGACTTGACCTACAAATCCCTACTCACAGTCTCTAAATTAGACACCAAGACCAATGACGTCCAAGTTGACCTCGGTAATATCCTAGACTAACCCCCTTGTCAGATTGCTTAAAATCTGCTATAGTAGTCTATAAGATTGAAGGAGGATAAAACATGTCAACTATTTTGATTTTCTTGGTCATGTTAGCCATGATTTTCTGGATGCAACAGCAACAAAAGAAACAGGCACGCAAGGCTGAGGAAGAACGTAGTCAATTAACCAAGGGAGACGAAGTCGTCACTATCGGTGGCATGTATGCCATTGTTGACGAAGTAGACCTTGCCAACAAGAAAATTGTCTTGGATGTCGATGGTGTCTATCTCACCTTTGAGTTAACAGCTATTAAACGTGTGGTGGCCAAGGCCAACATCCCTTCAGCAACTAGTCCCTCAACTGATAGCTCAGAAGCAGTTGACCTTACCAATCAAGAAAAGACTGAAGAGTAGGATGTTGCCTACTCTTTTTCTGATAGCCGGTGTTGGCCACCCAATCCTCGGAAAAAGAGCCAGTAGTTACCAAATCCACTGGACTTATGATAAAATAAACTTAATCCCTAGGAAGTGAACGTAAGAAAATCATGTTATTTAAAAAGAAAGCAGCAGAAACCAGTCTAGAAAAGGTTCCTCAGCATATCGGTATCATCATGGATGGCAATGGGCGTTGGGCCAAAAAACGCATGCAGCCCCGGGTTTTTGGTCATAAGGCAGGCATGGATGCCCTGCAAAAGGTTACCATCAAGGCTTCTGAGCTGGGGGTCAAGGTCTTGACTGTCTATGCCTTTTCAACGGAAAACTGGTCTCGCCCGCAAGACGAGGTCAAGTTCATCATGAATTTGCCAGTTGAGTTTTTTGATCACTATGTTCCTCAACTTCATCAAAATGGGGTTAAGGTTCAAGTGATCGGTGACCAAGCAGCCCTACCAGCTCCGACCCTCACTGCCTTGCAAAAAGCGTGTGACTTAACCAAAGACAATCAAGGCCTTATTCTAAATTTTGCCCTTAATTATGGGGGTCGAGCAGAAATCACAGGGGCTGTACAAAGCTTGGCGCAGGCGGTAGCTGCAGGCCAACTGAAGCCGGCTGACATCACAGAAGACCTGATTTCAAATCAGCTAATGACGGCATCACTGCCTGTGGAAGTCAGAGACCCTGATTTGATTATTCGCACGAGTGGGGAATTACGTTTGAGTAATTTTCTTCCTTGGCAGGCTGCTTATAGTGAATTTTATTTTACCCCTGTTTTGTGGCCAGACTTTGATCAAGATCAATTAGTCTTGGCCCTAGAAGAATACAACCGTCGTCACCGCCGTTTTGGTGGCCTTTAGAAAGAGGAATCATGCAACAACGAGAACGTATCATTTACGGAACGGCAGCAGCAGCTGTCTTCCTCGTCTTTTTACTACTAGGAGGAGTCTTTTTCCAACTTTTAGCCGGTATCTTGGCCATGCTAGGAGTTGCTGAACTGTTACGGATGAAAGGTTTGGAAGTCTATTCGTTTGAAGGTGTCCTAGCCATGTTGGCAGCCTTTTTCCTGACAGTGCCCTTGCAAAACTATTTTAGTTCCCTCCCTCTTGATGCTAGCTTGACAGCCTATGGCTTGACCATTTTTCTTCTTTTGGGCGGAACCGTGCTAGATAGTCGCTCCTACTCGTTTGAAGATGCCGCTTATCCGATTGCCGCTAGTTTTTATGTTGGGATTGGTTTTCAAAATCTGGTCGTGGCTCAGATGGCGGGGCTCAATAAGGTCTTGTTAGCCATTTTTATCGTCTGGGCAACCGACACAGGGGCTTACTTTGTTGGTCGTCAAATTGGTCACCGCCCCTTACTTCCTCATGTGTCTCCCAATAAAACCATTGAAGGAAGTCTAGGAGGAATTGCCCTAGCCTTTATCGTGGCCTTTATCTTCATGCTGATTGATCCCTCAGTTTATGCGCCGCACAATATTTTTGTCATGCTCCTCTTGGTTATCCTCTTTAGTCTATTTGCTCAATTTGGTGATTTGGTGGAAAGTGCCATCAAACGTCACTTTGGTGTCAAAGACTCAGGAGTTTTTATCCCTGGACACGGTGGTGTGCTAGATCGTTTTGACAGCATGATTTTTGTCCTACCTATCATGGATTTCTTTGGTCTTTTTTAGGAAGACCTGTCTCTTTACCAAGTGTCTGCTTGGGCTTTAGCAGTAGCCAACTGCCTTAATTTATTGCAATAAAGGAGTAACACCATGCTAGGTATCTTGACCTTTATCTTTATCTTTGGCGTGATTGTCCTGGTTCATGAGTTTGGTCATTTCTATTTTGCCAAAAAATCAGGGATTCTAGTCCGTGAATTTGCCATCGGTATGGGTCCCAAAATTTTCAGCCATCGCGATAAGGAAGGCACCCTCTACACCATTCGGATCCTGCCGATCGGTGGGTATGTCCGTATGGCGGGTTGGGGAGATGACCAAGTCAAAATCAAAACCGGTCAGCCAGCGACAATCACCCTAGATGCAGACGGACGAGTTAGTCGCATCAACCTGTCTAACAAACAGGTAGACCACAACAGCCTCCCAATAGCCATCACGGCTTATGATTTGGAAGACCAGCTGGAGCTTAGTGGTCAGGTCCTAGATGACAAGAAGACCTATTTGGTCAATCCAGAGGCCACCATTGTTGAAACTGACGGGACAGAATTACGGATTGCCCCCTTGGATGTTCAGTACCAGAACGCCAGTGTCCTAGGAAAACTCATCACCAATTTTGCTGGGCCGATGAATAATTTTATCTTGGCCTTTGTCGTCTTTACCCTCCTAGCCTTTATCCAAGGAGGGGTGGCGGATCCCAATAGCAACCAGTTTCAGGTCACACCAAATGGGGCCGTGGCCCAGGCGGGTTTGACCAGCCCAGTGCAAATTACCAAGCTTCAAGATCAAACCATTAGTAACTGGGAAGACTTATCCACAGCTGTGGATAAGTCAACCAAGAACTTGACAGAAGGGCAACCCCTAACCCTAACCATCAAAGAAAAGGGGCAGGAGAAGCAAGTTGAGGTCACTCCCAAGCAAGTTGACGGTCAGTTTCTGATTGGGGTATCACCGGGCTTGAAGACGGGGATCCTTGATAAGCTTCTTGGCGGGATCAACATGACCCTCTCATCAGCCACAAGCATCTTTAGAGCCCTTCAAGACTTGATTTTCCGTCCCAACCTCAATAAACTGGGTGGACCAGTGGCTATCTACCGGGTCAGCAGTGATGCTGCCAACAATGGTTTTGATTATGTCCTCTACCTGCTGGCTTCCCTGTCTATCAATATTGGAATTTTCAACCTCTTGCCCATCCCAGTTTTAGATGGAGGGAAAATTCTCTTTAACCTCGTAGAGGCTGTCCGTCGCAAACCCCTCAAACAAGAAACAGAGACCTATATCACCTTTGCTGGCCTTGTCATCATGCTCATCATTATGGTGGCAGTCACTTGGAATGATATTATGCGAACCTTTTTCTAGATTATAACTGTAAAGGAAGAAAACAATGAAACAAAGTAACATGCTTATCCCAACCCTGCGTGAGATGCCAAGTGATGCTCAGGTGATTAGCCATGCCCTGATGGTTCGTGCAGGCTATGTCCGCCAAGTCTCGGCAGGAATCTATGCCTACCTGCCCTTAGCCAACCGCACCATGCAAAAATTCAAGGCCATCATGCGTGAAGAATTTGCCAAAATTGGTGCCGTAGAAATGGAAGCCCCTGCTCTCTTGACCGCCGACCTCTGGCGCGAAAGTGGCCGCTATGACACTTACGGAGCCGACCTCTATCGCCTGAAAAATCGTGACCAGTCAGACTTTATCCTGGGTCCTACCCATGAGGAAACCTTAACCATGCTGGTACGTGATTCAGTCAAATCCTACAAGCAACTCCCCCTCAATCTCTATCAGATTCAAGCCAAATACCGTGATGAAAAACGCCCACGTAATGGTCTCTTGCGTACCCGTGAGTTTATCATGAAAGACGGTTACAGTTTCCACCAAGATTATGAGAGCTTGGATGTGACTTATGAAGACTACCGCAAGGCTTATGAAGCTATTTTTACCCGTGCAGGCCTTGATTTCAAGGCAATCATTGGTGACGGTGGGGCCATGGGTGGTAAGGATAGTCAAGAGTTTATGGCCATTACCCCTGACCGGACAGATCTAGACCATTGGTTGGTTTTGGACAAGTCCATTGCCTCATTAGAAGACATTCCTGCTGAGGTTTTGGAAAACATCAAGCAAGAGCTAGCAGCTTGGATGGTTTCAGGAGAAGATACGGTTGCTTATTCCAGCGAGTCAGCCTATGCAGCCAACCTGGAGATGGCAACCAGTGCTTACCAACAAAAAACCAAAGTGGTTAGTCAAGAGCCCCTTGAAAAAGTGGCAACTCCAGATTGTCAGACCATTGACGATGTCAAGTCCTTCTTGGGCGTGCCAGAAGAGCAAACCATCAAAACCCTTCTCTTTATGGCAGATGGTCAACCAGTGGTGGCCCTCCTAGTTGGCAATGACCAAGTTAATGATGTCAAACTGAAAAATTACCTTGCGGCAGATTTCCTTGAACCGGCTAGCCCAGAACAAGCCCTTGAGGTCTTTGGGGCTAACTTTGGCTCCCTCGGCCCAGTCGGTCTTGCCGAAGACATCCGTATCATCGCTGATCGCAAGGTACAAGATTGTCATAATGCAGTGGTTGGAGCCAACCAAGATGGCTACCACCTAACAGGCGCTAATGCTGGTCGTGACTTTACCGCTGAATATGTTGATATCCGCGAAGTTCGTGAAGGCGAACCATCACCAGATGGCAAAGGGGTCCTAAAATTTGCTCGAGGTATCGAGATTGGTCATATCTTCAAACTCGGTACTCGTTACTCAGCTAGCATGGGCGCTAACATCCTTGATGAAAATGGCCGCAGTCAACCAATCATCATGGGTTGCTATGGTATCGGGGTTAGTCGTATCCTCTCAGCCGTGATTGAGCAACATGCTCGCCTCTTTGTCAGCAAGACACCTAAGGGTGATTACAAGTATGCTTGGGGCATCAATTTCCCTAAAGAGTTGGCCCCATACGATGTCCACCTGATTACAGTCAATGTCAAAGACGATCAAGCCCAAGCCTTGACCCAAACAATTGAAGACCAACTTCAAGGAGCTGGCTATGACGTTCTCACCGACGACCGCAACGAACGTGTAGGGTCTAAGTTCTCTGATAGTGACTTAATTGGTCTGCCAATCCGTGTAACGGTTGGTAAAAAAGCTAGCGAAGGAATCGTCGAGGTCAAAATCAAGACCACTGGTGACAGTATCGAAGTTCATCAAGACAACCTACTCGAAACCTTGGAAATCCTAACCAAGGAAAATTAATATTTAACAATTTTACATCAATCACCAGAAGAAAATATCCGTCTCCCAGCCCCTTGGTCTGGGAGATTTTTTATACAAACAATCAAATGATTTGAAAACCCTAACAAACAGAGTCTAAGGCTACTGACACTGATTAAGGTGTTTTGTATAATTTTTAACATTTCGAGTCATATTATTTGACAGGTGGGGGGGGGTAGGTTATAATGACCCTGTATCTTTGAATACAAAAATAATCAAAAGGAGAATCATTCTGCATGTTTAAAAAGAATAAACAGCACGACACAGCACAACGCTTCACGATTAAGAAGTTTAAGTTTGGTGCTGCGTCAGTACTGATTGGTACGGTATTTGCGGTATTCGCAGGTGGCGTCCAAGCAGAAGAAACCGTAGCCTCGACGGACGCAACGTCAGGCTCAAGTACAACAACAGTAGTGACACCAGAATCAACAGTGGAGGCAAGCACAGCAGCTCCTGTCGTTGAAGCTCCTGCAGTTTCAACACCAGCAGTAGAAGCGCCAGTTGTTGAGTCAACATCAGCAGCTCCTGTATCTGAAGCAGCATCAACAGTTGCAACATCAGAGGCAGCTAAGTCTGAAGCAGCGTCAACTACTGCGACTTCAGAAGCAGCAAGCACAGCAGCTAAAGCAGCTACTAGCCAAGCGCCAGCAGCAGCTCCAACTGCATCAGTTGCACCAACTACTGCAACAACAGCAGCAGTAACTGTTGAGCAACCACGTGTAGCCGCTACTACTTACAAAGTGACTTATACTGACGTTGCGTCAAACGAAGTTGTTTACCAAACTAACAAGTCAACAACAGGTGTAACGACTCTACCAACAACAGAGCGTGCAACCTTTGAAGTATCTGCTAAGAGTGAAGTAGGTTCTGCACCAGCCCTTGCTGGTTACAAACTTGCAGAAGGTCAAGCAGAAGTTCAATCAGCTATCGTAACAGAGCGTGGCGGTCGTAAGAACGTCATCAATTTTGATGTTGTCAAAGAAGATGTCGCTGCAGCAGGTAGCAACAACGAAGAAGCAGAAGGCCAAACAGTGATGTTTGCAGCTACTCAAGAAGAAGTTGACAACAACACTCGTATCGGTAACCTGCCAAAAGGTGCTGGTGTTATCGTTATCGACGACCCAACAAACCCTGACCAAACCTTCGTCTTTGACACTAACAAGATTTTCCCTGCCAACATTGTTGAAGCAGGTCAAGGGACAACTAACCCAGATGCGGGTACCTTCCCACAAAACTTGTCATACACGGCTATTCAAGGCGTGGACTACTACTTCCAAGATGTAGCCACTGGTCAATTCTATACAGTCGTTGACCCAGCAACTCGTGAGCAAAAGAATGCTGACCAGCCAACTGCTCCAGATCCAGCAGATGGTGAAGACCCACGTATCACGGCTCTTCGTCCTTTCTATACATCAGTATGGTTGCCACAATTGCGTGAAGGTGCGCAAGTTAAGATTATTGCCCGTAACCCACAAACAGGGAAGCAAATCGAATCAGCGCCATACACGGTTAAGTCTACCTTTGATGGACAACCACACAAAGAATCTCTAGTGTCTCGTATTGAGTCAGACTACCGTTACGCAACAGAGAAAGATGTTTCTGTTCGTTTCCAAGATACCTATACTGAGTATGCGGATGTTTACACGGGAGCCTTGTCAGAAGACTTGCAAGACTCATCAGCGGCTTACAAGTTGAACGATCCAAATGCGAATGAAACAGTGACTTTCCCAATTGATTGGGATAAAAACAACCAAGTTGACTTCCGTGTGGTGGCTCGTGATGCCAATGCCTACTTCTGGCAAGTATTAACAAAACTTTACTTTGTTGATAATATTGCACCAGACAGAACCATCACAGGTCAAGATGATAGCAAGACGCCAGAACAAGTGGCAGCGGAGAAACAAGGTCAATCAGATCCACGTGGCCAAGTTGACAACGGCACCTATCAAGGGGCTTACCGTGATGTGACAGTTGGTGAAGCTATTCAACCAATTGATGTTAAAACCACAGCAACAAATAACGAGATTGACTATGTGATTGCCAAAGGTTTGCCAGACGGTGTGACAATTCGTAAAGTGACCATGGAGGCAGGCTCATCGCATTTCGTGATTGAAGGAACGCCAACCACTCCAGGTTTCTATGTCGTTACAATCGAAGCTTATGATGATAAGTTGCCAGAAAATACGGATAGACTTCAACGTACCCCAGAGCAAGCAGAACTAGCTCGTGAAGTGCGTGAACTTTATGCAGCAAATGGTCGTGAAGTGAAAGACCAGTTCGGAACGTACAACTACGTTCAAGACCAAATTGGTATCTTGGTCCGTGACGTGACACCTCCGGCTGCACCAGTTGTCGATGATGTGTGGGCGGGTGCAGACACTGTACCAGTAACACCTCCAACAGACCCAGATACTGCTGGTTTGGAAGTGACTTATCCTAATAGCAATGGTGAACCTGTAACAGTTTACTACATTAAAGGTAACGACGGTAACTACTATCGTAACACCGGTACTGCTGAGGCACCTCAATACGAGCAAATCCCAATGGTTGACGGTAAGTTGCAAACACCAACCCCAGAGGGTGTTAACCTTCCAGAAGGTGAGCGTGTCACAGCTCGTTCTTACGACAACTGGCGTAATATGTCTGAGCCAGCGCAAAACAACATCACCAACGAAGCACCAGTAGTAACACCACCGAAGAAGAAAACTTACGATCCTGGTCGTGAAATCACTGATGAAATGTTGTTGAGTGGAGCTAGCGCTACTGATAAGGAAGATGATGGTGACAACAAAGAGTCAACATCACCAACAATTGAGATTGTTGATAGAGGTGGATTAGATTCTAATACAGAAGGTGAGTACACTATTACTTATGTAGCTATCGATAGTCAAGGTAAACGTTCAGAGCCTAAGACTGCTATTGTTGAGATTAGAAAATCAACTCTTCCATCATCTTCTGGTTCAACAGGTTCAAGTACAACACCAAGCGAGACTCCATCCGAGACTCCAAGTGAAACACCAAGTGAGACTCCATCCGAGACTCCAAGTGAAACACCAAGTGAGACTCCATCAGAGACTCCAAGTGAAACGCCAAGCGAGACTCCATCAGAGACTCCAAGTGAAACGCCAAGCGAGACTCCATCAGAGACTCCAAGTGAAACACCAAGCGAGACTCCATCAGAGACTCCAAGTGAAACACCAAGCGAGACTCCATCCGAGACTCCAAGTGAAACACCAAGCGAGACTCCATCAGAGACTCCAAGTGAAACACCAAGCGAGACTCCATCAGAGACTCCAAGTGAAACACCAAGCGAGACTCCGTCAGAGACTCCAAGTGAAACACCAAGTGAGACTCCGTCAGAGACTCCAAGTGAAACACCAAGCGAGACTCCATCAGAGACTCCAAGTGAAACACCAAGTGAGACTCCGTCAGAGACACCAAGTGAAACACCAAGCGAGACTCCATCAGAGACTCCAAGTGAAACACCAAGTGAAACACCAAGCGAGACTCCGTCAGAGACTCCAAGTGAAACACCAAGTGAGACTCCGTCAGAGACACCAAGTGAAACACCAAGCGAGACTCCGTCAGAGACTCCAAGTGAAACACCAAGCGAGACTCCATCAGAGACTCCAAGTGAAACACCAAGCGAGACTCC
>NZ_VOHL01000002.1 GCF_007859195.1 Streptococcus cuniculipharyngis | reverse complement strand
GAAGAGTTAGTTAAGTGATGATAGCCTAGGAGATACACCTGTACCCATGCCGAACACAGTAGTTAAGCCCTAGCACGCCGGAAGTAGTTGGGGGTTGCCCCCTGTGAGATATGGTAGTCGCTTAGCTAAGAGGGAGTTTAGCTCAGCTAAGGAGAACGTGAGTTCGACTTTGTCGCAGCGTTAGTGCACGACAGGGACCAGTTTGAGCTAAGCCCCAGAATGGGAGTTTAGCTCAGCTGGGAGAGCATCTGCCTTACAAGCAGAGGGTCAGCGGTTCGATCCCGTTAACTCCCATATAGGTCCCGTAGTGTAGCGGTTATCACGTCGCCCTGTCACGGCGAAGATCGCGGGTTCGATTCCCGTCGGGACCGTAAATAGTGGTAGTACTATTTAGGAAAACAATTGGTTAGACTCGTTAGCTCAGTTGGTAGAGCAATTGACTTTTAATCAATGGGTCGCTGGTTCGAGCCCAGCACGGGTCATATAGGCGGGTTTGGCGGAATTGGCAGACGCACCAGATTTAGGATCTGGCGCCGCGAGGCGTGGGGGTTCAAGTCCCTTAACCCGCATAACTAATAATAGGCCGGCTTAGCTCAGTTGGTAGAGCATCTGATTTGTAATCAGAGGGTCGCGTGTTCAAGTCATGTAGCCGGCATCATCATGCGAACGTAGTTCAGTGGTAGAACACCACCTTGCCAAGGTGGGGGTCGCGGGTTCGAATCCCGTCGTTCGCTTGAGGGGCCGGGGTGGCGGAACTGGCAGACGCACAGGACTTAAAATCCTGCGAAGGGTAACCTTCGTACCGGTTCGATTCCGGTCCTCGGCATCATATAGTAATTATATAGAGCACCCTTAGCTCAACTGGATAGAGTACCTGACTACGAATCAGGCGGTTAGAGGTTCGACTCCTCTAGGGTGCATCATCAATTATCGGGAAGTAGCTCAGCTTGGTAGAGTACTTGGTTTGGGACCAAGGGGTCGCAGGTTCGAATCCTGTCTTCCCGATTGATGGCGGTGTAGCTCAGCTGGCTAGAGCGTCCGGTTCATACCCGGGAGGTCGGGGGTTCGATCCCCTTCGCCGCTATTTGTTATAATATAACGATGGATTGCTGGGGACCTTTAGCTCAACTGGTTAGAGCACTCGGCTCATAACCGAGCGGTCGTAGGTTCGAGTCCTACAAGGTCCATGTTATGATATATGGAGGATTACCCAAGTCTGGCTGAAGGGAACGGTCTTGAAAACCGTCAGGCGTGTAAAAGCGTGCGTGGGTTCGAATCCCACATCCTCCTTAACTAATATCGCGGGATGGAGCAGCTAGGTAGCTCGTCGGGCTCATAACCCGAAGGTCGTAGGTTCAAATCCTGCTCCCGCAATAGAAGCTTGGCTCGGTAGCTCAGTTGGTAGAGCAATGGATTGAAGCTCCATGTGTCGGCGGTTCGATTCCGTCTCGCGCCATATATAAGCGGGTGTAGTTTAGTGGTAAAACTACAGCCTTCCAAGCTGTTGTCGCGAGTTCGATTCTCGTCACCCGCTTACTATAATAATTATTATAGTATATGCTTACCAAGTAGATGACTTGGGCGCGTAGCTCAGGTGGTTAGAGCGCACGCCTGATAAGCGTGAGGTCGGTGGTTCGAGTCCACTCGTGCCCATTTAATATAATTTGGAGAATTACTCAAGAGGCTGAAGAGGACGGTTTGCTAAATCGTTAGGTCGGGTAACTGGCGCAAGGGTTCGAATCCCTTATTCTCCGTATTTGTAAACGATGTTATCTGAAGATAGCTCGTTTTATTTTTTACTAGAATGTCCGGGGTAAAGTTATGCAAGGTCGATGGTCTAAGTTTTTGCTACATTTGATTGTGATAGTCATTAGTCTTGTCACATTTCTTTTTTTTATGCTGAAAAATAAAGAGTCAATTGCTGCTGTATCGACTCCTGTGGCTGGTTTAGTAGCTCGAGTTGATGAGGTGGTTTCTGCGCCTTTTCGTTTGCTTGATCAACTTAACCAAACCGTTAATGATTTACTAGTTACCTACGAGGAAAATAAAGAATTAAAGAAGACTCTAATTAGTCTGCAAGATCAAGAAAAAGAGCTTGTCTCCTTAAAAAGTGAGAATGAGAGTCTGCGTGCGTCATTACAGATGGACGAAAAGTTAGCCAATGTCACTAAGGTTAGAGGTGACGTTATTGTACGCACTTCAGCAGCTTGGCTAGATGATTTGGTTGTTAATACGGGTAAAAATAAGGGAGTTAATAAGGGAATGTTTGCCTTGGCTAATAATGGTTTAGTGGGGAAGGTGATTGAAGTTTCTAAGACTAGTAGTCGAGTCATCTTACTGACTAATCAAGGAACTGCCCCAGATATCCCTGTGAAATGGACTAGTGAGGATAAGACGCTATATGGTATTTTATCGGGCTATGATTATCAAAAACAAGCCTTTATTGTGTCTGAAATTAACACGGATGCAGAGCTTAAAGGGGATGCTGATGTGTTAACCAGTGGCTTAGATGGAGAGTCTGTTGAAAATATTTCAGTTGGTCGCATTAGTGAAGTGGACAATGCCAACAAGAGGGTATATGTTAAACCGACTGCTGATTTTTCAAAAATTTCAATTGTTACCTTAGTGGGGAAGTAGGAGATGTTGATGAAAAATAAATGGCTATTTCCTCTCTTTTTGTTTTTCTTACTCTTGATTGATGGACAAGTCTCTTATTTACTGTCTGATTTCCTTGGGGAAAATTCACGAATCAATTCGCATCTGATTTTGCTAGCTCTCCTTTGTCATTTACAAGAAGATGATAGCCCTTATCTTTATTGGCTATACTTTATGTTAGGGCTTATTTTTGACCTTTATTATGTTAATATGTTTGGGATGGCCAGTCTTATTTTCCCTTGTCTCATCTTTTTGATTCGGAAAATGGGTTATGACAAGGAAGTGAAATTTTTTCAGGGGTTAATGGTTTTCATTATCATGAATTTTGTTTTTGAAATCATGATTTATGGTTTAGCTAGCCTTTATCAGCTCACAACCTACCCGTTTCTTTTGTTTATCACCTATAATTTGGCCCCAACCCTTCTCTATAATATCTTTCTTTACCTTATTTTTCAGCTATGGAAGTCCAATGTGTAAAAGGATTACTTTGTTTTAACATATAAGTGTAATAAATGCGTAACATAAGACGGGCCTTTATTTGCTATAATAGATAGTGTCATATAGAGAAGGAGTAATCATTATTATGAAAAAACGTATTTTATCAGCAGTATTGGTTAGTGGGGTAACGCTTACGACTGCAACAGCAGTAAACGCGGAAGATTACGACTCGCAAATTGCTGCTCAAGATAGTGTTATTAGTAATTTAACAGAACAACAAACTCTTGCTCAAGGTCAAGTAGCAGCTATTCAAGCTCAAGTAAGTTCTCTTCAAGTAGAACAAGACAATTTAGTCGCAGAAAATGAACGATTGCAAGCTGAGTCACAAGCATTGACAGAACAAATTCAATCATTGTCAAGTAAAATCGTTGCTCGTAATGCATCATTGAAAAAACAAGCACGTAGTGCTCAAAAAAATAATACAGCAACTAACTATATCAATACCATTTTGAACTCAAAATCAATTTCTGAAGCCATCAACCGCATTGTGGCAATCCGTGAAATTGTGGTTGCTAGTGATAATATGTTGTCTCAACAAAAAGCAGACAAGGTTACTTTAGAATCTAAACAAGCTAAAAACCAAGAGGCTCAAAATTTAGTGGCAGCTAACCAAGCAACAATTGCAGCTAATACAGTTGCCTTGTCAAGCCAACAAGCTGAGTTGGAAGTTGTCCAGGCTAATTTGGCGACAGAAATCGCTAATGCAGAGAATCAAAAAGCAGTGATTCTTGCTGAAAAGCAAGCTGAAGAAGCAGCGGCTGTTGCAGCACAAATTCAAGCAGAATTGGAAGCTCGTGCTCAGGCTGAGGCGGTAGTTCCTGTTGCACAAGAGCCAGTGGTAGAGCAAACTGTTACGGAAACTCCAATTGTCACAGAAGCAATTGCAAGTTCAGAGACTCCTGTTGCAGAAGTGCCAGTCGTATCAGAAACCTCAGTGGTAGAGCAAGCAGTTGTGTCAGAAACTCCGGTAGTTGAAGAAGTTGTTGCATCAGAAGCGCCAATGGTGGAAACTGTTGCAAGTTCAGAAGCTCCTGTTGTAGAGGCGCCAGTCGTATCAGAAACTTCAGTGGTAGAGCAAGCAGTTGTGTCAGAAACTCCAGTAGTTGAAGAAGTTGTTGCATCAGAAGCGCCAGTGGTAGAGCAAACAGTTGTGTCAGAGACTCCAGTAGTTGAAGAAGTTGTTGCATCAGAAGCGCCAGTGGTGGAAACCGTTGCAAGTTCAGAAGCTCCTGTTGTAGAAGCACCAATCGCATCAGAAGCGCCAGTGGTAGAGCAAACAGTTGTGTCAGAGACTCCAGTTGTTGAAGAAGTTGTCGCATCAGAAGCCCCTGTCGTAGAGCAGCCTGTGGTTGCAGAAACTCCAGCAGCATCGGTAGTTGAAGAGCAAGTTGCAGCTCAACCAGTTGTTGAACAAACAACCACAGTAAAACAGACTTATGATGCAACTAATCCATACCCAGTTGGTCAATGTACTTGGGGTGTAAAATCTCTTGCACCTTGGGTTGGTGGTTATTGGGGTAATGGTAATCAGTGGATTGCTAGTGCACAAGCGGCGGGTTACTCTGTAGGAACGACTCCAACGGTTGGAGCTATCGCTGTTTGGCCATATGATGGTGGTGGCTATGGTCACGTTGCCCTTGTTACAGCAGTTAATAGTCCAACAAGTATCCAAGTAATGGAATCTAACTACAATGGTAATCAATCAATTGGTAACTATCGTGGTACCTTTAACCCTTACGAAAGTTATTGGGGTGGTACAGTAATGTACATTTATCCATAAGCTAAGCGTTAAACGAAATCACTGGAAAGTTTCTTTCTGGTGATTTTATGTTTTGTTAAGATTATGTGGTGATTTGCCATTTTGATTTGAAAAAAAGGGAAAAAAAGGCTAAAATAGTAGTGGACTAAAACTTTGGAGGAAATCATGTCATATTCAAACCTAAAATTGTTTGCTCTATCGTCAAATCAAGAGTTGGCGCAAAGAGTAGCAAGTACGATGGGAATTGAGCTTGGGAAGTCAAGTGTTCGTCAATTTTCTGATGGTGAGTTGCAGGTTAATATTGAAGAGTCTATTCGGGGCCACCATGTTTTTATCTTGCAGTCAACAAGTTCACCAGTTAATGATAATTTGATGGAAATCTTAATTATGGTGGATGCTTTGAAACGCGCTAGTGCAGAATCAATCAGTGTGGTCATGCCTTATTATGGTTATGCTCGTCAGGATCGTAAGGCCCGTTCGCGTGAGCCAATTACCTCAAAACTGGTCGCTAATATGTTACAAGTAGCGGGTGTTGATCGCTTGTTGACTGTGGATTTGCATGCAGCACAGATTCAAGGATTCTTTGACATTCCGGTGGATCATTTGATGGGAGCACCTCTGATTGCCGATTATTTTGTGAGACGTGGAATGGAAGGGGAAGAGTATGTAGTGGTTAGTCCTGACCATGGCGGTGTAACACGTGCTCGTAAGTTAGCTCAATTTTTGAAGACACCGATTGCTATTATTGATAAACGTCGTAGTGTGGATAAGATGAATACCAGCGAAGTGATGAATATTATCGGTAATGTGGAAGGTAAGACTTGTATTTTAATTGATGACATGATTGATACGGCAGGTACTATTGCTCATGCAGCCGATGCCTTGGCTGCTGCAGGTGCAACACGTGTTTATGCTTCATGCACCCATCCTGTCCTATCAGGTCCGGCTATGGATAATATTCAACAGTCAGCTATTGAAAAATTAGTTGTACTGGATACGATTTATTTGCCTGAAGAGCGTTTGATTGACAAGATTGAACAAATTTCGATTACAGATTTGATTGCTGAAGCCATTATTCGTATCCATGAAAAACGCCCACTTTCTCCATTGTTTGAATTAGCTAATGCTAAGTAATAAGCTTAAAAAATCAAATCACTAGAACGTTCTAGTGATTTTTTTGATATAATAGAAACTATGGTAATGCAGGAGACACGTGGTTTGATTCTTTATAACCGTAATTTTAGGGAAGATGACAAGCTGGTTAAAATATTTACGGAAGCGGCGGGAAAGCGCATGTTTTTTGTTAAACATGCAAGTCGCTCAAAATTAGCCTCGGTGATTCAACCTTTAGTGATAGCTGATTTTATCGTAAAGGTTAATGATGAAGGCCTGTCTTATATTGAAGATTATGGTCAGGTGAGAACATTTCATGGGATTCAATCAGATATTTTTTCCTTGGCTTATGCAACTTATCTGCTTTCTCTGGCAGATGCGGCCATTACTGATGGAACCTATGACCCTCATCTGTTTGCTTTTTTGGTGAAAACCTTGGATTTAATGGAGCAGGGCTTGGATTATGAGGTTTTGACCAATATTTTTGAAATACAAATTTTGGAACGGTTTGGGGTCAGTTTGAATTTTCATGATTGCTTGGTTTGCCATCAGGTAGGGCAAGCCTTTGATTTTTCATTTACTTATGCTGGCTTACTTTGTCCGCAACATTATGACAGGGATCCCCGTCGCAGCCACTTAAATCCCAATGTTCCTTATTTATTGAACAAATTTCAGCACATGCAATTTTCGGAGCTAAAGCAGATTAGGTTGCAGCCGGGCATAAAAAAAGAACTCCGTGATTTCATCGATCAAATCTATGAAGAATATGTTGGGATTCATTTGAAAAGTAAAAAATTTATTGATGATTTACAGGGATGGGGTCACATGATGCAGAAAAATAGCTGAAATCATGATATAATAAAACGATTAGTAGAAAGGATATGAAAGATGAGAAAACGACTTGCAATTGATGCGATGGGTGGTGACCATGCTCCTCAGGCGATTGTTGAGGGGGTTAACCAAGCCCTAGCGGCCTTTGATGATATTGAAATTCAACTCTATGGTGATGAGGACAAAATTCGTCCTTATCTGACCAGCAAGGAGCGAGTGACCATCATTCATACGAGGGAAAAAATTGCTTCAGATGACGAGCCAGCCAAGGCCATTCGGCAAAAGAAAGAGGCTAGCATGGTTTTGGCAGCCAAGGCTGTTAAAAATGGCGAAGCAGATGCTATTGTGTCGGCCGGCAATACGGGGGCTTTACTAGCGGCAGGCTTGTTTGTGGTCGGGCGGATTAAGGGCATTGATCGTCCAGGTCTCCTATCCACCCTACCGACGACGGATGGTCAAGGTTTTGACATGTTAGATTTAGGAGCTAATGCTGAAAATACTCCCAAGCATTTGCACCAATACGCTATCTTGGGTAGTTTCTATGCCAAATATGTCCGCAACATTGACAAGCCGCGTATTGGTCTGCTCAACAATGGTACCGAGGCTAGCAAGGGTGACCCACTACGCAAGGAAGCCTATGACCTCTTGGCCAATGATGACAGTTTACATTTTGTTGGTAATGTTGAGGCCAGGGATTTGATGGCTGGTGTTGCTGATGTTATCGTTGCAGACGGTTTTACGGGAAATGCTGTCCTGAAAACCATGGAAGGGACGGCCATGGCTATCCTTGGCCAGTTGAAAACGACTTTGACAGGTGGTGGTCTAAGAACCAAGCTAGGAGCTCTCTTGGTTAAGGATAGTCTGCGTGGCATGAAGGATAGTTTGGACTATTCTAGTGCTGGTGGTGCGGTACTGTTTGGCGTCAAAGCACCGGTTATTAAGGCTCATGGTTCCAGTGATAGTCAGGCGATTTATCACACCATCAAGCAGACACGCAAGATGTTGGCGACCGAGGTTGTGACCCAGTTGGTGACGACTTTTGAAGCAACAGAGAAGGGAACAGAGTGACGATTTGAGGAAAAAAGACCTTGCTCAAAGGGCTTTAAGAGCCTTAAAAAGTCAAGATAGACATCTGAAAGCTGGGATGGATCAGGCCTTGTTACAGGCTTTTTTGGCCCTTCCTGCCTATAAGGAGGCTAGCTGTTTAGCCACTTACTTGGCCTTTGATTTTGAATATGACACGCAGCTAGTGATTCAAGCAGCCCTGTCAGCAGGCAAGGAAATCTTGGTTCCTAAAATCTTTCCCCAAGGAAAAATGATGTTTGTTCCTTATCAGCCAGATCAGTTGCAAAAAAATCATTTTGGGATTTGGGAACCTTTATCCTCTGAGGGGGTTGCAAAGAACAAGATTGACTTGATTCATGTACCAGCCCTGGCGGTGAATGCGGCTGGCTATCGCATCGGTTTTGGTGGTGGCTATTATGATCGGTATTTGGCTGATTTTGAGGGGAGAACAGTCTCTACAGTTTATCCCTGTCAGCAGTTGAATTTTCAGCCAGAAGCACATGATATTAGGGTTGGAGAGGTATTGATTTTATGATAACTGAATGGAAAAAATATCCGGCAACGACCTTTCTTTTGGTTGTGACGGTCAGCATGTTTTTCCTGATGCAAGTGATTTATTTGGGACGGGCAACATCAGCCCAAGCTATTTTTACTTTTGGTGGCATGTATGGGGAAGTGGTTAAGGCTTTCCCCAGTCAGCTGTGGCGGTTAATCACCCCAATTTTTGTGCATATTGGTTGGCAACATCTGCTGATGAATAGCCTGACCCTCTATTTCTTAGGGCATTTGGCTGAGGATTTGTGGGGATCAAGACGTTTTTTACTTCTTTACCTTTTGGCGGGAATTTTTGGTAATCTCTTGACCATGTCTTTGACGCCAAGTGTTCTAGCAGCGGGGGCATCAACCTCACTCTTTGGCTTGTTTGGTGCCATTGTGGTGGTTGGTTATTTGGCTAAGAATCCTTATTTGAGACAGCTGGGTCGTCAGTACCAGACCTTGCTTTTTATCAATCTCTTATTCAATATCTTCATGCCAGATGTCAGCCTAGTTGGCCATTTAGGCGGCTTGATTGGTGGTGTTTTAGCCAGTCTCTTTATCCCCCTTCCTTGGGCTTCGACATTAGTTAGTGTTAGAAGACGTTGGCTAGCTGGAATGGCTTACCTAATCCTATGCCTGCTCTTATTAGTCCTATTTTATCTTACCTAATAAATGAAAAACTAGCTGAGCTTTGCTCAGCTAGTTTAGCTATTTACTTTTTTTATCAGCCTGTTCTAATTTCTTACCAAGGTCAATAATATATTGTTTAAGGTTGTCTTTGACCTGTGGATGTTTGAGGGCATAGTCGATAGATGTGGTCATAAAGCCAAATTTATCACCAACATCATAACGGTTACCAGTGAAGACACGAGCAAAGACACGTTGTGTTTTATTTAAGGTGTCAATGGCATCGGTCAGTTGAATTTCATTGCCTGCTCCCGGTGCTTGATTTTCCAAAATCTCAAAAATCTCAGGTGTTAATAGGTAGCGACCGATGATGGCCAAGTCACTTGGAGCTTCTTCTGGGGCTGGTTTTTCAACAAAGGTATCCACACTGTAAAGTCCATTAATCCCCTCGCCATGTGGAGCGATAACTCCGTAAGCAGAAACATCTTCGTGGGGAACTGGCATAACGGCAATCGTTGACGCATGGGTCGCCTCGTAGTCGTTCATGAGTTGTTTGGTTAATGGCACAGCCTTGTCATCGGTAATGTCCATCAAATCATCACCCAGCATGACCACAAAGGGCTCGTTACCAACGAAAGCCTTGGCTTGTAAAACAGCATCGCCTAGTCCACGCGGATGACTTTGGCGGATGAAGTGAAGGCGAATACCAGTGGTTTCATCAACGAGTTTTAGGAGGTCATTTTTCCCCTTTTCTTTCAAATTGTATTCTAATTCAAAGTTTGAGTCAAAATGGTCTTCGATGGAGCGTTTGGCCTTACCAGTAACCACCAAGATATCTTCGATACCAGATTTTAAGGCTTCTTCAACGATAAATTGAATGGTTGGTTTGTCAACGATGGGTAACATTTCCTTGGCCAGTGCCTTGGTGGCCGGCAAGAAACGTGTGCCTAAACCGGCTGCAGGAATGACAGCTTTTCTAACTTTTTTCATAGTGGTTTCTCCTTGGTTATTAACAATATTATTGCCACTCGTTTTCGGAGCGGAATTCATTGGACATCATGTTGAGAATGCTAGTTCTGATATCAGCATTTTCATAGATGACCTGGTAGATGGCAGTGGTAATGGGCATGTAGACCCCCAGTTCCTGAGCAATTTCATAGGCAACCTTGGTTGTGGAAATGCCTTCAATGACCATGCCCATATTTTTTTCAATATCGGCCAGTTTTTCCCCTTGGCCTAGGGCATAGCCGGCTCGCCAATTTCGAGAGTGAACAGATGTTCCGGTGACAATGAGGTCCCCGACCCCCGATAGGCCACTATAGGTTAAGGGATCAGCCCCTAATTTGACCCCGAGCCGAGTGATTTCAGCCAAGCCCCGAGTAATGATAGCAGCCTTGGCATTGTCGCCATAACCCAAGCCTTGTAAAACACCAGCTCCAACGGCAATGATATTTTTCAAGGCACCAGCCGTTTCAACACCAATAACATCGGTATTGGTATAGAGACGGAAGTAGTGGTTGCTGAAAAGGTGTTGGGCATACTTGGCCTGCTCTAAATCTTTTGAGGCAGCGGTAATCAGCGTGATGTCACGGACAATGGTTTCCTCAGCGTGGCTAGGTCCTGAGACCACTACCACCTCATGGCGAAGAGTTGAAGGGATTTCTTCTTCTAAAATACTGGACAATCGTTGGTGGGTGCCAGGTTCTAGGCCTTTTGAGGCGTGCATGATGGTCACTTGATGGTCTAAGGTTTGAGCCACTTGCTGGGCAACCAATCGTGTGACCTTGGTTGGCACAACAAAGAGCACAGCGTCAACATCAGCCAAGGCTTGCTTTAAGTCCGTATAGGCCTTGATGTTTTCATCTAAAACAAGGTCCTTGAAATAGTGTGAATTGGTATGTTGTTGATTGATTTCGTCAATTTGCTGGGGAATATTTCCCCAAATTCTGACATCATGGCCATTGTCATTGAGAACTTGGGCCAGTGCTGTTCCCCAAGAACCTGGGCCGAGAACAGCAATTGCTTGCTTGGTCATATAACCTCCTTTAAGAAGCTTGTATCGCTTTCATTATATCATAAATGGCCTCAGATGACCACCGATTTATATTGCTTATCATTTTTGAGTTTTTCCCTATTCTTTTGTATAATGATAGGAGAGACTAGAAAAGAGGTTATGATGACAAAAGTGCGTGGTTTTGAACTGGTCAGTCAGTTCACTGATGAAAGATTATTGCCCAAACGAGAAACCGCTCAGGCTGCAGGCTATGATTTGAAAGTGGCAGAGGAGGTGGTCCTTGCACCAGGGGAAATCAAGCTGGTGCCGACAGGGGTCAAGGCCTATATGCAGGCGGGAGAAGTACTCTATCTCTATGATCGTTCGTCCAACCCTCGTAAGAAAGGTTTGGTCTTGATTAACTCGGTTGGGGTGATTGACGGCGATTATTATAACAATCCAGCCAATGAAGGCCATATCTTTGCTCAAATGCAAAACATTACCGACCAGCCAGTGACCTTAGCAGTAGGCGAAAGGATTGTCCAGGCAGTTTTCGCTCCTTTCCTACTGGCTGATGGCGATGAGGCGACGGGTGTTCGCACGGGTGGATTTGGCAGTACAGGGAAGTAGGCTATCAGGCAGACTTCTATGGTCTGTCACGATAGGTTGATGGACCAATTTGTCCCCAGAGAAACCATTGCCTACTGTCAAATGTTAGAATGTGAGTTATAGGAGGAAATCATCATCGCTAAGAAAAAAACAACCTTTATTTGTCAGGAGTGCGGCTACCACTCGCCCAAGTATTTGGGACGTTGTCCTAATTGTTCGGAGTGGTCGTCTTTTGTTGAAGAGGTGGAAGTTGCCGAAGTCAAAAATGCCCGTATTTCCTTGACGGGTGAAAAGACCAAGCCCATGAAACTCAATGAGGTTCATTCCATTCAGGTGGAGCGGACCAAGACGGACATGGAGGAATTTAACCGAGTTTTGGGCGGAGGCGTTGTTCCTGGTAGTCTTGTCTTGATTGGGGGTGATCCGGGTATTGGGAAATCCACCCTACTCTTGCAGGTATCCACCCAGCTGGCTGACAAGGGAACAGTACTTTATGTCTCAGGTGAGGAATCCGCCCAGCAAATTAAATTACGCAGTGAGCGTCTGGGTAAGATTGACAATGATTTTTATCTCTATGCGGAAACCAATATGCAGAGCATTCGTGCAGAGATTGAAAAGTTGGCACCAGATTTTTTGATTATCGACTCCATTCAGACGGTCATGAGTCCGGAAATTTCTGGTGTTCAAGGCTCGGTCAGTCAGGTGCGTGAAGTCACTGCTGAGTTAATGCAGCTGGCCAAGACTAATGATATTGCCATTTTCATCGTGGGGCATGTGACTAAGGAAGGGACACTGGCTGGTCCCCGCATGTTGGAACATATGGTGGACACGGTACTGTATTTTGAAGGGGAGCGCCACCATACCTTTCGTATCCTGCGTGCGGTTAAAAATCGCTTTGGTTCCACCAATGAAATTGGGATTTTTGAAATGCAGTCAGTTGGTCTAGTAGAAGTACTCAACCCTAGTCAGGTCTTTTTGGAGGAACGTTTGGATGGGGCGACAGGTTCTGCCATTGTCGTGACCATGGAGGGAACACGTCCGATTCTAGCCGAAGTACAGGCTTTGGTCACGCCGACTGTTTTTGGTAATGCCAAGCGAACAACCACTGGTTTGGACTTTAACCGCGTCAGTCTGATTATGGCTGTCTTGGAGAAACGTTGTGGCCTGCTCTTGCAAAACCAGGATGCCTACCTCAAGTCAGCTGGCGGGGTCAAATTAGATGAGCCAGCCATTGATTTGGCGGTAGCAGTTGCCTTGGTGTCGAGTTACAAGGAGCAGCCGACCAATCCTCAGGAAGCCTTTATTGGTGAGATTGGTTTGACTGGTGAGATTCGCCGTGTCACACGCATTGAACAACGGATCAATGAAGCTGTCAAACTAGGCTTTACTAAAATTTATGTGCCTAAGAATTCCCTGTCAGGCATAGACATTCCCAAAGGGATAGAAGTGATTGGCCTTGCCAGGGTCAATGATGTCTTACAACAGGTTTTCAAGGGCTGATGCTGACAAAAAAACAAGCTTTTGCAAAAGCTTGTTTTTTTCTATTAGTCCACATAGATTTCAGATGAGCGATTGAGCCAGCTATAAAGCAGACCAATAATCAAACCACCACCGATATAGTTACCAAGACCAGCAAAGAAGAAGTTAGAGATGACACTCATGACGGTCATGCCCTCAACCGGTCCACCATTGGCAAAGAAAGCTAGCGGGAAGGAAACGAAGTTGGCGATAACGTGCTCAAAGCCCAAGAAAGCAAAAATGTAGATGATAAAGACCATTGAGAAGACCTTGCCAATATCATCCTTCATTCGCAAGGCGACAAAGACAGCTGTGTTAACCACGATATTGGCAAAAATTCCTTCAATCAATTGGGTCATTGGCGATTTAGCCAGCTTGGCACTTACAGCTTCAAAGAGATAGCTATCCGCCGGCAAATGACTAAAGGGTGTGGTTTTTGACATGAGCCAAGCGAAGATAACCGCACCAACAAAGTTGAAGAAGATACAGGTTGCTAGAATCTTACCAGCCGTCAAGAAGCGTAATTTTTTATTATAAACGGCGCTAGTCATATACATCATGTTTGACGTCCCAAGCTCTGCATTCATGTAGACAATCATAACCAAGGACCAGCTAAACATAAAGGCATAGAGCAATTTACCAGAATGGGGGGCCAGGTTATCGCTGTAAGATGCAATATAAAAAGCTACAGCAGTTCCCAAAGTCAAGAACATGGTCGCAAGCATTGAGCGCACAGCATATTTTAGATAGTTGTGGCGAGAGAGGTCATCTTTTTTCTCGATGCTTTTGGCCAGACTACTGAGGAGTTCACTATTGTAAACATTATAATTGTCTTTCATTTTTTCTCTCCTATTTCTTAATAAAGCATAGCTATTATACCATATTCTCACCAGAAAAAGCAGTCTAATTAGTAAAATTTTTCACATTTTTTGAGTGGAGCGTTTTCATGCGATAGCGAGCAGATGAAGGGGTGGAAACTTTGATTGTCAAAGGATTAGAGGGAGGGAAAAACACCCTTATTTTGGAAGATTTATCTGAACCAATCAGACCTCTGTGGCCCCTCATGATGTGGAGTAGTTTTCCATCAGAGCAAAATATTGGTGATTGGACAGTAGATTAAGACGAGTTTTCCCTTGAGGGTTGAGTGGTCAATTCTTCCCCGTCTTGGCCGCTTTTATGGTATAATAAAAGGGATTGAAAAATTTACTAGATACAGGAGAAAGACATGTCTAAATCCATTCGTGTGCGTTATGCACCAAGTCCAACAGGGCTACTTCACATTGGAAATGCTCGTACAGCCTTGTTTAACTACCTCTATGCTCGTCATCATGGGGGGCAATTTATTATCCGTATCGAGGATACTGACCGCAAGCGTCATGTGGAAGATGGTGAACGCTCGCAGTTAGAAAACTTACGTTGGTTGGGGATTGATTGGGATGAAAGTCCAGAAACACATGACCAGTATCGTCAGTCAGAACGCTTAGAGATTTACCAAAAATATGTTGACCAGCTCTTAGAAAAAGGCCTGGCCTACAAGTCTTATGTGACAGAAGAAGAATTGGCGGCAGAGCGTGAACGTCAAGAAGCGGCGGGCGAAACACCACGCTATGTTAATGAATTTCTTGGCATGACTGAGGATGAAAAGGCAGCCTACATTGCGGAGCGTGAGGCACAAGGGATTGTTCCTACGGTTCGTCTAGCGGTCAATGAAGCGGGTATCTATAAATGGACTGACATGGTCAAGGGCGAGATTGAATTTGAAGGGGTCAATATCGGTGGTGACTGGGTTATCCAGAAAAAAGATGGCTACCCAACCTATAACTTTGCTGTGGTTATTGATGACCATTTGATGGAGATTTCCCATGTTATCCGTGGGGATGACCACATCGCCAATACGCCTAAGCAGTTGATGATTTATGAAGCCTTGGGTTGGGAAGCACCTGAGTTTGGTCACATGACCCTCATTATCAACTCAGAAACAGGGAAAAAACTGTCCAAGCGTGACACCAATACCCTACAATTTATTGAAGACTATCGTAAAAAAGGCTACTTGCCAGAAGCTGTCTTTAATTTTATTTCGCTCTTGGGCTGGAATCCTGGTGGTGAGGAAGAAATCTTCTCTCACGAGCAGTTGATTGACCTGTTTGACGAAAACCGTTTGAGTAAATCACCGGCAGCCTTTGACCAGAAGAAGATGGATTGGATGAGCAATGACTACATCAAACGTAGTGACAGTCAGACAATCTTTGAATTGACCAAACCTTATTTGGCTGAGGCAGGTCGTTTGACGGATAAGGCAGAAGCCATGGTGGCCCTCTACCAGCCACAAATGACGTCGGCTGATGAAATCGTCCCTCTGACCGATCTCTTCTTTACAGATTTCCCAACCTTGAGTCAAGAAGCTATGGAAGTCATGGCGGCTGAAACAGTACCGACGGTCTTGGCAGCCTTTAAGGAAAAATTGGCAGAACTATCGGCAGCAGATTTCTTGGCAGAAAACATTGCCCCACAAATTAAGGCAGTGCAGAAAGAAACAGGAATTAAGGGGAAAAACCTCTTTATGCCAATCCGTATCGCCGTGTCTGGTGAGATGCACGGTCCGGATTTGCCAAATACCATCTATCTCTTGGGGCAAGAAAAGTCAATCCAACATTTGACGGAGATGTTGGCTAAATTAGCCTAATTAGTAAAGCGAGAAGAAGCCTTCTTCCCGCTTTTTATTTCCATAAGTCTGACTTGCGGAAAAGCAAGAAGCATGGTAAAATAAAGGTTACGGAGGCGTTATGGCACAAAAAAAAGCAAGTTTAGCCTGTGTGGATTGTGGCAGTCGTAATTATTCGATTAGTTTGAGTAGCAATCCAAGGATGACACGGCTTGAAGTTAAGAAATTTTGCAAGCATTGCAAACAATACACCTTACATAAAGAAACACGATAAAAGGAGAATGGCGTGAAATTTAGTATTTTTAAGGTCTTGAAAGATACCTCGTGGCCAGATCGCAAGCAACGTTGGAAAGACTTTTTGTCGGTGATTGAATACACTGCCTTTTTTGCTCTTATTATTTTTATTTTTGATAAATTATTGTCATTGGGCATTCTTGAGTTAATCAATCGTTTTTAAAAAGCAATAGTGAAAAGGTCAACGAGATTTTTTCTGGTGAAAGGATAAAAGATGTTAGATAGTTTTGATAAGGGCTGGTTTGTCCTACAAACCTACTCAGGTTATGAAAATAAGGTCAAAGAAAACCTGCTCCAACGAGCGCAGACCTATAACATGTTGGAAAATATCTTGCGCGTGGAGATTCCGACCCAAACCGTCAATGTGGAAAAAAACGGCCAGTCCAAGGAGATTGAGGAAAACCGTTTTCCTGGTTATGTCCTGGTTGAGATGGTCATGACGGATGAGGCTTGGTTTGTTGTTCGTAATACCCCTAATGTGACGGGCTTTGTTGGCTCGCATGGTAACCGTTCTAAACCAACGCCACTCTTGGAAGAAGAAATTCGTGCCATCCTCTTATCTATGGGGCAAACAGTCGATATTGTTGAGACCAATATTAAGGCTGGTGATGTGGTACAAATCATTGACGGAGCCTTTATGGGACAAGAGGGGCGCGTGATTGAAATTGAAAACAATAAGGTTAAAATCATGATTAGCATGTTTGGTTCAGAAACTCAGGCCGAGTTAGGTTTGTACCAAATTGCAGAAATCAATTAGAAAAGTTCTCAGCTCAGTTGAGAACTTTTTATATTGGCAAAGGACTGATGACTGGGTGGAAATCAAACGTTTCAAATGAATCCGACCTGAATCAGAAGCCTTCATAAGGCAATAAATCCTTTTGCATCATTTTAGTGGTGATTATCAAGGTGACTTGAAAAACAGGCCTTACTCTCCTTGATAAAACGGTTTTTAGGCATTTTTTAAGGGAAAATCCTTGACAATATTGATGGACTTTGCTATGATAATAAACGGTACTTTTTACTTTTGGTCTCTCAAGAGTGTACAGGGACGTGCTGACAAATGTTGCAAAAGTACACACAGTTCTAGGCTGTCACCAAGTGCTAGGACAACCAAAAATAAAATCTTACAGGAGAATGTAGATGCCTACAATTAACCAGTTGGTACGTAAACCACGTAAATCTAAAGTAGAAAAATCTAAATCACCAGCTTTGAACGTTGGTTACAACAGCCATAAAAAAGTTCAAACGAACGTGTCATCGCCACAAAAACGTGGTGTTGCAACTCGTGTTGGAACAATGACACCGAAAAAACCTAACTCAGCCCTTCGTAAATTTGCCCGTGTGCGTTTGAGCAACCTTATCGAAGTAACAGCTTATATCCCAGGTATCGGCCACAATTTGCAAGAGCACAGCGTGGTACTTATCCGCGGTGGACGTGTAAAGGACCTTCCAGGGGTACGTTACCATATCGTCCGTGGTGCGCTTGATACAGCAGGTGTTGCTGATCGTAAACAAGGCCGTTCTAAATACGGTGCTAAACGTCCTAAAGGATAATAGAAGGGAGATAAGAAAAAATGAGTCGTAAAAATAGAGCGCCTAAGCGCGAAGTATTGGCAGATCCATTGTACAATTCACAACTTGTAACACGTCTTATCAACCGTGTTATGCTTGATGGAAAACGTGGAGTAGCAGCAAGCATCGTTTATGGTGCCTTTGAGCAAATTGCTGAAGCAACTGGTGAAAA
Organism: Streptococcus cuniculipharyngis; assembly: GCF_007859195.1. Lineage (GTDB taxonomy): Bacteria > Bacillota > Bacilli > Lactobacillales > Streptococcaceae > Streptococcus > Streptococcus cuniculipharyngis. The sequence continues at coordinate 252,231 of NZ_VOHL01000002.1, read as the reverse complement.
TGCTCTTGAAGTATTTGAAACAGCTATGGATAACATCATGCCTGTTCTTGAAGTTCGTGCTCGCCGTGTCGGTGGCTCAAACTACCAAGTTCCAGTTGAAGTTCGTCCAGAGCGTCGTACAACACTTGGCCTTCGTTGGTTGGTAAACGCATCACGTCTTCGTGGTGAGCATACCATGAAAGATCGTTTGGCTAAAGAAATCATGGATGCAGCTAACAACACTGGTGCAGCTGTTAAGAAACGCGAAGATACTCACAAAATGGCAGAAGCCAACCGTGCCTTCGCACACTTCCGTTGGTAGGGAGCAGTATAGAAAGAAAGGCTTTGGCCTTTCTATGTATTGCCCCCCACAAGGGCGATTGGGTTGGCAACAAGTTGCTTGGCAAGGCAGTTGACTGCCAATCGCCTACTGTGACTTTTCCTTTGCGAAAGGTTATCATTTGGGAAGAAAATTGTCTATTGACAAATAAAAACCTTAAACGGGTAGGTCCTGCCTATCCGTTTTTGACAAATTTATGCTATAATAAAAAAGTAAATAAAAATTATTAGGAGAAACTAATGGCTCGCGAATTTTCACTTGCAAAAACTCGTAATATCGGAATCATGGCTCACGTTGATGCTGGTAAAACAACAACAACTGAGCGTATCCTTTACTACACTGGTAAAATCCATAAAATTGGTGAAACCCATGAAGGTGCGTCACAAATGGACTGGATGGAGCAAGAGCAAGAGCGTGGTATCACTATCACCTCTGCTGCGACAACTGCTCAATGGAACGATCACCGTGTTAACATCATTGACACACCAGGACACGTGGACTTCACTATCGAAGTACAACGTTCTCTTCGCGTTCTTGACGGTGCGGTTACCGTTCTTGACTCACAATCAGGTGTAGAACCTCAAACAGAAACTGTATGGCGTCAAGCAACTGAGTACGGTGTTCCTCGTATCGTATTTGCCAACAAGATGGATAAAATCGGTGCAGATTTCCTTTACTCAGTAAGCACGCTTCATGACCGTTTGCAAGCAAATGCTCACCCAATCCAATTGCCAATCGGTGCAGAAGATGACTTCCGTGGCATCATTGACTTGATTAAGATGAAGGCTGAAATCTACACCAACGACCTTGGTACAGATATTCTTGAAGAAGATATTCCAGCTGAATACCTTGAACAAGCAGAAGAGTACCGTGAAAAATTGGTTGAAGCAGTTGCTGAAACTAACGAAGACTTGATGATGAAATACTTGGAAGGTGAAGAAATCACTAATGACGAGTTGAAAGAAGCTATCCGTCAAGCAACCATCAATGTTGAATTCTTCCCAGTTCTATGTGGTTCAGCCTTCAAAAACAAGGGTGTTCAATTGATGCTTGATGCGGTTATCGACTACCTACCAAGCCCACTTGATATCCCAGCCATTAAAGGTATCAATCCAGATACAGATGAAGAAGAAACTCGTCCAGCATCTGATGAAGAGCCATTTGCAGCTCTTGCCTTCAAGATCATGACAGACCCATTCGTAGGTCGTTTGACTTTCTTCCGTGTTTACTCTGGTGTGCTTAACTCAGGTTCATACGTTTTGAATACTTCAAAAGGTAAACGTGAACGTATCGGACGTATCCTTCAAATGCACGCTAACAGCCGTGAAGAAATCCAAACCGTTTACTCAGGTGATATTGCCGCTGCCGTTGGTTTGAAAGATACAACAACTGGTGACTCATTGACTGATGAAAAAGCTAAAGTTATCCTTGAGTCAATCAACGTTCCAGAACCAGTTATCCAGCTTATGGTTGAGCCAAAATCTAAGGCTGACCAAGACAAGATGGGTATTGCCCTTTCTAAACTAGCTGAAGAAGACCCAACCTTCCGTGTTGAAACAAACGTGGAAACTGGTGAAACAGTTATCTCTGGTATGGGTGAGCTTCACTTGGATGTCCTTGTTGACCGTATGCGTCGTGAATTCAAGGTTGAGGCTAACGTTGGTGCTCCTCAAGTATCTTACCGTGAAACCTTCCGTGCATCAACACAAGCTCGTGGTTTCTTCAAACGCCAATCTGGTGGTAAAGGTCAATTCGGTGATGTTTGGATTGAATTTACACCAAACGAAGAAGGTAAAGGTTTCGAGTTTGAAAATGCCATCGTCGGTGGTGTGGTTCCACGTGAATTTATCCCAGCCGTTGAAAAAGGTCTTGTAGAATCTATGGCAAACGGTGTCCTTGCTGGCTACCCAATGGTTGACGTTAAAGCTAAACTTTATGATGGGTCATACCATGATGTCGACTCATCTGAGACTGCCTTCAAGATTGCAGCGTCTCTTGCTCTTAAAGAAGCAGCTAAATCAGCTCAACCAGCTATCCTTGAGCCAATGATGCTTGTTACCATCACTGCTCCAGAAGATAACCTTGGAGATGTTATGGGACACGTCACAGCTCGTCGTGGACGTGTTGATGGTATGGAAGCTCGTGGTAACACCCAAGTGGTTCGTGCTTTCGTGCCATTGGCTGAAATGTTTGGTTACGCAACTGTTCTTCGTTCAGCAACTCAAGGACGTGGTACCTTCATGATGGTATTTGACCACTACGAAGATGTGCCTAAGTCAGTTCAAGAAGAAATCATCAAGAAAAATAAAGGTGAAGACTAATCTTCGTTAAAAAGAGTGCCTTGGCACTCTTTTTTTGTTTATCAGATAAAGAAGGCATGATTGACAAGGAAGTTTTACTGTATTAAAATAGTAAAAAGCGCTTACATTTGTTAGTGAAGTGCTTAAATGACTATCTGATTAGCCAGATGAGGGGATTTATGATGATGAAAAAGAATCTGTATCTAGCCTATTTTTTGAACATTTTTGCTTCGGGTTTACTCTATTCCTTTGTGACTTCAAAATTATTAGACTATCATCTGACAAATAGTTTACTGGTTATTGCTATTTCATCAATCGTTGATTTAGTGATTATGCAAGACATATTAGTGACAAGGTTTATTGTCAAGATAGGTTATCAAAGGCTAGCTTTCTTATCTTTTATTTTATCAGTGACCTGTAGTTTATTTGTCAATGTTTATCCGACTGGACTTGTATTTATTTTATTTTCTTATGCTATCCTATCTTTGCTCATTTCTGCGATGGTTCTCTTTCTCCAAGAAGCTATTCTCAAGGATGAGCTTGGCGTAACAGTTGGTTTTTTCAATATGCAACAGTTACGAAATATCTCTAAGATGCTAGGTTTCTTTTGTGGGATTGTCGTCAAACTACTACCACTTGATTACCTCTATCTCTATGTTTTAACCCTTGTGACAGTCATAAATTTATTAGTTGGCAAGGTTCCACGATATACTGCTGAGGTGTCCTTACATCATAGAAAGAAAATTAAGGAAAAGTCACTCTATTTGTTAATGGGAACTTACTCATTAGTGACGGTCCTCTTTATTCCCTTGATGACCAAAAGGTTTATTGACAGTGGCTTGGACAATATTTCTTGGTTTCCCTTTATTTTACCAGGTATAGCTTCTATCGCGCTCATACAATTTCAGAAGACCTATCCACAGATATCTAACTCGCTGGTTATGGAGTGGTCCTACGTTCCGCTCTTGCTAGGCTTTTTTAGTTTAAGAATGTCTGGTAATTCCCCGATAGTAGAAGTACTGATTTTTAGTCTTATTGTGGCCCTATCAATTTCGTTGTCAATAAAGATTAGAAAGAGATTTTTCAAAGTCAATGCAAAAAATGACATGAAATATCTATGTCAAAGCCTATCTTTGGTCAGTTCGCTGTTGTCTTTGCTTTTTTCTCTACTTGGTTTTTATGGCCATAGGCTAGAATGGCTGATGTTTTTCATCGCCCTGTTAACAACGACCTACCTGATATTGAATGGGAGAGCCTTTAAATAAATGGTAAGAACTATTTTTAGTCAAATCAGATAGCTCTGCTAACACTCACCAGTTTTAAAATTTCTCGGAAAGCGTGAAAAGTATTTGCAATTAAGATTAAAACATTATATAATAGAGATGTTGAAAGGTTGCTTGTCACTAATCAAGTTAATTTTTTCACAATAGTAGGGTTCGCCCTAAGCAAAATATTAAGATTTGATTTTCATAAGGAGGAAATCACAAATGGTAGTTAAAGTTGGTATTAACGGTTTCGGACGTATCGGTCGTCTTGCTTTCCGTCGTATCCAAAACGTAGAAGGTGTTGAAGTTACTCGTATCAACGACCTTACAGATCCAAACATGCTTGCACACTTGTTGAAATATGACACAACTCAAGGTCGTTTCGACGGTACTGTTGAAGTTAAAGAAGGTGGATTTGAAGTTAACGGTAAATTCGTTAAAGTTTCTGCTGAACGTGAGCCAGGAAACATTGACTGGGCTACTGATGGTGTAGAAATCGTTCTTGAAGCAACTGGTTTCTTTGCCTCTAAAGCGGCTGCTGAGCAACACATCCATGAAAATGGTGCTAAGAAAGTTGTTATCACTGCTCCTGGTGGAAACGACGTTAAAACTGTTGTATTCAACACAAACCACGATATCCTTGATGGTTCTGAAACAGTTATCTCAGGTGCGTCATGTACTACAAACTGTTTGGCACCAATGGCTAAAGCTCTTCATGATGCCTTTGGCGTTCAAAAAGGTTTGATGACAACAATCCATGGTTACACTGGTGACCAAATGGTTCTTGACGGACCACACCGTGGTGGTGACCTTCGTCGTGCTCGTGCAGCAGCAGCAAACATCGTACCTAACTCAACAGGTGCTGCGAAAGCTATCGGTCTTGTTATCCCAGAATTGAACGGTAAACTTGACGGTGCTGCACAACGTGTTCCAGTTCCAACAGGTTCTGTAACTGAGTTGGTTGTAACTCTTGACAAGAAAGTTACTGCTGAAGAAGTTAACGCTGCAATGAAAGCTGTTTCAAACGAGTCATACGGTTACACAGAAGATCAAATCGTTTCTTCAGATATCGTAGGTATCTCATACGGTTCATTGTTTGACGCAACTCAAACTAAAGTTCTTGATGTTGACGGTGAGCAATTGGTTAAAGTTGTTTCATGGTATGACAACGAAATGTCTTACACAGCTCAACTTGTTCGTACACTTGAGTACTTCGCAAAATTGGCTAAATAAGCAAACTAAACAAAAAGGAGGGCAATGCCTTCCTTTTTCCTTTATAAATCCTGATAAATGCTTGTTAAGTTCTTAACTTTTTCTGAAAATATGGTATAATAAAGAAGTATAAAAATTTAAGGAGTCTTAAAAATGGCTAAATTAACTGTAAAAGATGTTGATGTAAAAGGTAAAAAAGTCCTCGTTCGTGTTGACTTTAACGTGCCTTTGAAAGATGGCGTGATTACCAACGATAACCGTATCACTGCTGCCCTTCCAACGATCAAGTACATTCTTGAACAAGGTGGACGTGCGGTGCTTTTCTCTCACCTAGGCCGTGTGAAAGAAGAAGCGGACAAAGAAGGCAAATCACTTGCACCAGTTGCTAAAGCACTTGGTGAAAAACTTGGTCAAGAAGTTGTCTTTATTGCTGGTGCTACTCGTGGCGCTGAACTTGAAGCAGCCATCAATGCCCTTGAAGATGGACAAGTCCTTCTTGTTGAAAATACACGTTTTGAAGATGTTGACGGCAAGAAAGAATCTAAAAATGATGCTGAACTTGGTCAATACTGGGCAAGTCTTGGTGACGGTATCTTCGTTAACGATGCCTTTGGTACAGCTCACCGTGCCCATGCCTCAAACGTAGGTATCTCAGCTAACGTTGAACAAGCAGTTGCTGGTTTCCTTTTGGAAAACGAAATTGCCTATATCCAAGAGGCTGTTGAAACACCAGAACGTCCATTTGTTGCTATTCTTGGTGGTTCAAAAGTATCTGACAAGATTGGTGTTATTGAAAACCTTCTTGAAAAAGCAGATAAGGTGCTTATCGGTGGCGGTATGACCTATACCTTCTATAAAGCTCAAGGCATCGAGATTGGTAACTCTCTTGTTGAAGAGGATAAATTGGATGTGGCCAAAGCCCTGCTTGAAAAAGCAAATGGTAAATTGATCTTGCCAGTTGACTCAAAAGAAGCCGATGCTTTTGCAGGTTACACTGAAGTTCGTGATACAGCAGGTGAAGCAGTATCTGAAGGTTTCCTAGGGCTTGACATTGGTCCAAAATCAATTGAAAAATTTGATGCTGAGTTGACAGGTGCTAAAACAGTGGTGTGGAATGGTCCAATGGGTGTCTTTGAAAACCCAGATTTCCAAGCTGGAACAATCGGTGTCATGGATGCTATCGTAAAACAACCAGGTGTTAAATCAATCATCGGTGGTGGTGATTCAGCAGCAGCAGCAATCAACCTTGGCCGTGCAGATAAATTCTCATGGATTTCTACTGGTGGTGGTGCAAGTATGGAGTTGCTAGAAGGTAAAGTTCTTCCAGGTCTTGCAGCTCTTACTGAAAAATAAGCTCTGGTTAAATGAAGACGTGAGGTATCGTTTCGGCGGTACCTTTTTCTTGCAAATAAGGGTTGGAAAAAATGAATTTAAAACAATTTAAATTTGATAAGAGTCAATTTCGTTTGGGTTTGCGGACTTTTAAGACCGGTCTGGCCGTTTTTATTGTTCTCTTGCTCTTTAATTGGCTGGGGTGGCAAGGAATTCAAATTGGAGCACTAACAGCTGTTTTTAGTTTACGTGAAGACTTTGGTAGCAGTCTCCAATTTGGGGTATCACGAATTGTTGCCAACAGCATTGGTGGTTTTTTTGCCCTGGTTTTCTTTGTGCTCAGCAATTTCTTGGGTGGTCCTTACTGGCTAACCTTGTTTGGTATTCCCATCTTGACCATGCTGACCATCATGACCAATGTAGCCATGAACAACAAGGCTGGGGTCATTGGTGGGGTGGCAGCCCTTCTCATCATTACCCTATCCATTCCTGCGGGAGATACCATCCTTTATGTTTTCACTCGGATTTTTGAAACCTTTGTTGGGGTCTTTATTGCCATTATGGTCAATAGTGATATTGATAAAATTCGTTCTTTTTTAAATAAGTAATGTTATAAAACCTAACATATATTCTTGACAGAAGCTTCTTTTCTTTTTATAATGGAAGAAATAAAGGAGAAAAATCATGAAAGAGAAGGAATTTAGACGTTCGTTGGCAGTTTTTCCGATAGGGTCTGTCATGACCTTGACGGATTTATCTGCCCGTCAGATTCGGTATTATGAGGAGCAAGGCTTGATTTTACCTGAACGCACCAAGGGAAATCGGCGTCTGTACTCCCTCAATGATATGGATCGCTTATTGGAAATCAAGGATTTTTTAGCAGATGGTTTAACTATGGCTGCGATTAAAAGCCATTATGCCCAAGAACGGGTCTTGTCTAGCCGTCAGACAAGGAAAAAATCCCTATCTGACGCTGATCTTCGGCATATTTTGCATGATGATTTATTACGGCAGGGAAGATTTAATCAACCGTCACAGGCCCTGAGAGGACCACGCCTGGGCTAATCTAGTTGAATAAGGGAATGGAGTATGAGACGATGACAAAAACAGCAGCAGATATTCGCCGTGAAATTGATGAGAAAAATGTGACTTTTCTACGCTTGATGTTTACAGATATCATGGGCGTGATGAAAAATGTGGAAATTCCAGCCACACCGGAGCAATTAGACAAGGTCTTATCCAATAAGGCTATGTTTGATGGTTCCTCTATTGAGGGATTTGTTCGCATTAATGAATCAGATATGTACCTCTACCCTGATTTTGATACCTGGACCGTTTTCCCTTGGGGAGATGAGCATGGGGCTGTTGGTGGTTTGATTTGTGATATTTATACTGCTGAAGGTAAGCCCTTTGCTGGGGATCCTCGCGGTAATTTAAAACGGGCCTTAGCCCATATGAAGGAGATGGGTTACCAGTCCTTTAACCTAGGGCCTGAACCAGAATTTTTCCTTTTTAAATTGGACGACAATGGGAACCCTACCCTAGAAGTCAATGATAAGGGAGGCTATTTTGACCTAGCTCCAACAGATTTAGCGGATAATACGCGTCGTGAGATTGCAACGGTCTTAACCCAAATGGGATTTGAGGTAGAGGCTTGCCATCATGAGGTGGCTGCGGGGCAGCATGAGATTGACTTCAAATATACAGATGCCCTTAAGGCCTGTGACAATATTCAGCTTTTTAAGCTAGTGGTTAAAACCATTGCCCGCAAACATGGTCTGTATGCGACCTTTATGGCTAAGCCTAAATACGGTATTGCAGGCTCAGGGATGCACTGCAATATGTCACTCTTTGATGACCAAGGAAATGCCTTTTATGATTCCAAAGATCCAAGGGGCATGGAATTGTCTAAAACAGCCTATTATTTTCTTGGTGGCTTGATGAAGCATGCTTATGGTTACACAGCCATCACTAACCCAACGGTTAATTCCTACAAACGTTTGGTTCCTGGCTATGAAGCACCGGTTTATGTGGCCTGGGCAGGACAAAACCGTTCGCCTTTGATTCGAGTTCCGGCTTCGCGTGGTATGGGGACACGCTTGGAACTACGCTCGGTTGATCCTATGGCCAATCCTTATCTAGCCCTGGCAGTATTACTTGAGGCAGGACTTGATGGCATCAGTCATAAGATTGTGGCACCAGAGCCGGTAGAAAGTAATATTTATGTCATGACACCAGAAGAGCGTGAAGCAGCTGATATTATTGATTTGCCATCAACTTTACACAATGCCCTCAAGGCTCTACAAAAAGATGAAGTGGTCAAGGAGGCCTTGGGTGAGCATATCTATACCAACTTCTTGGAGGCCAAACGCATTGAATGGGCCAGCTATGCGGCTTATGTTTCTCAGTGGGAGATTGATAATTACTTGGATAGTTACTAAAATAAATAAACTAGGACCTTGTCCTAGTTTATTTATTTTTTATCTGGTGTCAATACCATTGGAATAATGATAGGTTCACGCTCAGTTTTTTCGTATAGGAAGGGTCTTAAGGCATTAACAATGGCACCGTTGACCGACTGAATGCTAGCATCCTTGTTTTTTAGGGCAATACGGATGGCATTGAAGAGTAGGCGTTGACTTTCACGAATGAGGTCACCAGACTCACGCATGTAGACAAAGCCACGGCTGAGAATATCTGGACCAGCTAAAATCATCTTGGAATTAAAGTCCACTGTAGCCACTGCTAAGACCACCCCGTCTTCTGATAAGTCATGGCGATCGCGTAGGACAGCCGCTCCAATATCCCCAATTCCACTACCGTCCACGTAGATGTCTTGGGCATTGAATTTACCCGAAATCCGAGCAGAATCCTTGGTTAGGGCTAGGACATCACCATTTTCCATGATGAAGATATTTTCTTTGGGGACACCAGTGTCAACAGCAAGACTGGCATGAACTTTCTGCATGCGGTACTCGCCGTGAACGGGCATGAAGTATTTGGGTTTCATCAAGCGGAGCATGAGTTTTTGCTCCTGCTGGCCACCATGTCCCGAAGTATGGATATTGTTAATCTTACCATGGATAACGGCAACGCCAGCTTCTTGGATGGTGTTAATCAGCTTGTTAACGCTGGTTGTGTTGCCAGGGATGGGACTAGATGAAAAGATAACGGTGTCACCAGGTTGCAGGGTCACTTGACGGTGCGTGCCATTAGCAATTCGAGCTAGGGCTGCCATGGACTCGCCTTGGCTACCCGTACACATGATGAGAATTTCACTGGCATGGTAGTTTTTTATCTCATTTGGTTCAATGAAGGTATCTTTTGGTACCTTAATATAACCTAATTCAATTCCGTTGACAATGGCCTTTTCCATGGAACGACCAAAAACGGCAATTTTACGACCGGTCTTGACCGCAGCCTCCGCGGCCTGTTGGAGACGGAAGATGTTGGAGGCAAAGGAAGCGAAAATAATTCGTCCGTCAATGCCTTCAATAATTTTCATGATGGATTGACCAACCATCTGTTCAGAATTGGTAAAGGTTGGCACTTCAGCATTGGTGGAATCAGAGAGGAGGAGCAGGACGCCGTCATCTCCGAGAGCTGCCATGCGGTGCAAATCAGCTGGCTCACCAACTGGGGTAAAGTCAAACTTGAAGTCACCCGTGCAGACCACCTTGCCCTGAGGGGTATGAATGACAATGCCTAAGGGCTCTGGAATGGAGTGGGTGGTGCGAAAGAAAGTCACACGCAAGTTTTTGAAGGTCAATTCCGTGTTGTGATTGATTTCATGCAGTTTGGCCTCACGTAAGAGCCCGTGTTCTTCTAATTTGCCTCGGATAAGAGAGAGGGCCAAGGGTCCTGCGTAAATAGGGACATTGGCTTGTTTGAGCAGGAAGGGAATTCCTCCGATATGGTCTTCGTGGCCGTGGGTGATGACCAAGGCTTTGACCCGTTTGATATTTTCAACGATGTAGGAATAGTCTGGGATGACATAGTCAATACCAAGGAGGTCATCTTCGGGGAATTTAATCCCTGCATCAACGATGATGATTTCATCCTGGTACTCGATACCGTAGGTATTTTTGCCAATTTCTCCCAGACCACCGATGGCAAAAACGCCAACTTCTTCTGATTTGAGATTGATATTTGACATGTTAGAACTCCGTTAAGACAAAAGCGCCTGATTCTTTTTCGTATTCAAGGTGTTTATCAGATAGACGTTCGATATGTTCGATATTGTAGGCAGTGTGTGTTTCAACCAATTCGCGAGCAGCGATACGCCCAGCTAGCTCGTCTTTGCTGTCAATCTCTAGATAGAGGGCCTTGGTTTGTTCACGGCGGGGACTGCGGTCTTTAGCTTCTTGATAAAATACTTTGTAAATCATAAGTTTCCTTTCCTTGTACCGGTCAAATCAGCCATGTAGAAAAGGTCAAGTTTGATAACATAGCTCAACTTGACGAATTTCAATCTTAAATTTTGTGTAGTAGATTTAACCTTGATTCGTTGCAATTATGTCAATTATATCATAAAATAAGAGGTAGAATCAAGTAAGGAAGTAGCAAAGATGAAAGTTTTAGCCTTTGATAGCTCAAGCCTAGCCTTGTCAGTGGCAATTTTGCAAGACCAGACCATTTTGGCTCAGACCAGCCTTAATCTCAAGCAAAATCACAGTGTGACCCTCATGCCCACCATTGATTTTCTCATGCAGTCACTGGGTTGGACACCGCAAGACCTGGACCGTATTGCAGTGGCTCAGGGACCGGGTTCTTATACGGGTTTACGCATGGCTGTAGCGACGGCTAAGACCCTGGCCTATACTCTAGGAATTGATTTGGTAGGGGTCTCTAGTTTACAGGCCCTGACTGACCAGGATTTTGATGGGATTTTGATCCCCCTTATTGACGCTAGACGCAACCACGTTTATGCTGGTTTTTATGCCAATGGCAGAGCGGTGCAAAGAGAAGGCTACTTGGATTTTAATCAGGTTTTGGAGATGGCTGCGGCTTGGGATCAGGTTTGCTTTGTTGGTGAAGTTGCTAACTTTAGCCAGCAGATTGCAGCAGCCCTGCCTCAGGCAAAGATTTGTCCGACCTTACCGTCGGCTAGCTTGATTGGTCGCTTGGCCCAAGACCTGCCGCCAGTGGCAGAGGTTCATGATTTTGTCCCTAACTACCTTAAGCGGGTTGAAGCAGAAGAAAATTGGTTGAAAGAGCATGACGACGACAAAGCTGACTATATCAAATGGGTCTAGGCAGAGCTTACAAGACCAAGTGCAAGGCATCTATGCTATTTTAAGAGATGTCTATGAGCAGTCTCCTTGGAGCCTAGCTCAGATTGAAGCAGATGTGACCCAAGGCAACACCACTTATTTTTTTGCCGAACAAGCGGGCGACTTGGTTGGTTTTTTGGCCTTGCAAGATTTGATGGGCGAGCTGGAGCTGACTAATTTAGCGGTCAAACGAGCCTATCAGGGACGGGGGATTGCCAAGCGGTTGCTCCAGAGTTTGTCCGAAGAGCAGTCCAGTATCTTTTTAGAGGTTCGTCAGTCGAATGTGGCCGCCCAGTATCTTTACCAGACATTTGGTTTTGAGCCAATTGGCCAACGAAAAAACTACTACCATAACCCGGTGGAAGATGCCCTGATAATGAAACGTGAGTAGGAAGAGATGACAGAAAAAATTTTTTTAGCCATTGAGTCATCATGTGATGAGACCAGTGTGGCGATTTTGAGAGATAAGCAGTTGGTGACCAATGTGATTGCTAGCCAGGTCAGCAGTCATCAGCGGTTTGGTGGGGTGGTTCCAGAGGTTGCTAGCCGCCATCATGTTGAAGTGATTACCCGTTGTATTGAAGAAGCCCTGGCTGAAGCTGATGTGACGCCCAAGGATTTAACTGGCGTGGCAGTGACTTACGGTCCGGGTCTGGTGGGGGCTCTCTTGGTTGGTTTAGCGGCAGCCAAGGCCTTTGCTTGGGCTCATGGTCTTCCCCTAATCCCTGTCAATCACATGGCAGGCCATTTGATGGCCGCCCAGGCGGTCAAAGACTTGACCTATCCCCTTTTGGCTCTCTTGGTCAGTGGGGGTCATACGGAATTGGTCTATGTGGAAAAGCCTGGTGACTATAAAATCATTGGGGAAACCAGAGATGATGCGGTTGGAGAGGCCTATGACAAGGTTGGCCGCGTCATGGGTTTGCCTTATCCAGCAGGTCGTCAAATTGATGAATTAGCCCGTCAGGGTCAGGATGTTTATCATTTCCCAAGAGCCATGATTAAGGAAGATAATCTTGATTTTTCTTTCTCAGGGCTGAAATCGGCTTTTATCAATCTGCACCATAATGCCCAACAAAAGGAAGAAGAGCTGGTTTTGGAAGACTTGTGTGCTTCTTTTCAAGCTGCGGTGCTAGATATTTTAGCGGCCAAGCTAGCAAAAGCCTTGCAGCAGTATCCAGTCAAGACCTTGGTTTTGGCAGGTGGTGTGGCAGCCAATCAGGGCTTGCGTCAACGTTTAGCGGCTGACTTACCAGCTGAGCTCGACCTTATCGTGCCGCCTTTACGTCTTTGTGGGGACAATGCTGGCATGATTGCCTATGCTGCTGAGCTAGAGTATGCCAAGGGAAATCTTGCTGACTTGGCTCTCAATGCCAAGTCCAGTTTGGCCTTTGATTATTTAGAAAGTGAGTGATTATTATATATGTTACATTTTGAAAATGACTATAATGAAGGTGTCCATCCAGAGCTTTTACAGGCCTTGATTGAGACCAATGAGGAGAATTTAGCTGGCTATGGTTTGGATTTTTATTGCCAAAGGGCTAGTGAGAAAATCAAGGAGGCAACTGCCTGTCCGGATGCTCAGGTCAGTTTTTTGGCGGGAGGCACCCAGACCAATCAGGTGGTTATCGCCAGTCTTTTGAAGACTTATGAAGGCGTTCTTGCCGTTGAGACGGGTCATATTGCGGTCCATGAGGCAGGAGCTATTGAATTTACAGGTCACAAGGTCTTGACTCTTCCCTCGCATGAGGGCAAGATGAAGGCGACGGATTTGGCCAGCTATTTGGCGGATTTTTATGGGGATGGCAATCATAACCACATGGTCTTTCCAGGCATGGTTTATATCTCTCACCCAACGGAGTATGGCACCCTTTATAGCAAGCAGGAATTGACGGATTTGGCAGAGATTTGCCGGGAACATGAACTCCCTCTGTTCTTAGATGGGGCTCGCCTAGGGTATGGCTTGGCAGCCAAGGAAACGGATGTGGATTTGGAGACCATTGCCGAGCTGACTGACGTTTTCTACATTGGTGGGACCAAGATGGGTGCCCTGGCAGGGGAAGCAGTCGTCTTCACCAAAGGAAATATGCCCAAGCAGTTCACAACCATTGTCAAACATCATGGTGCCTTGGCGGCCAAGGGGCGCTTGTTTGGTGTTCAATTTGACCGTTTCTTCACGGATGACCTCTATCTTAAGATTGGTCGTCAGGCTATTGATTTGGCGGAGCAACTCAAAGCTATCCTGCGTGAAAAAGGTTATCGCTTTTACCTTGACAGTCCAACCAATCAGCAATTTGTCATTGTGCTTAATGACAAATTAGCAGATTTAGCCCAGAACGTAGCCTATAGTTTCTGGGAAAAATATGACGATAATCACACCGTTATCCGTCTAGCCACCAGTTGGTCAACCACTCAGGCTGATATTGATGGTTTGAGGGCAGTGCTTTAAGAGTAAGAAAAAAGCTTAGTGTTGGCTAAGCTTTTTATTAGTTGTTTTTTTCTTTCTTGTTGGGTTACTGGACAGGTGGCAATCATAACCAACTGTTTGGGAATTGGCTCCCTGCCACCCAGCCCGTGCAGAGGGCAGAAGTAATGTTAAAGCCACCTGTGTGGGCATTGATGTCCATGACTTCGCCAGCAAAGTGGAGGCCTGGAACTTTCTTGCTTTCTAGGGTCTTGGGATTGATTTCCTTGAGGTCAACCCCACCCTTGGTGACAAAGGACTTGGCTAGCGACATCTTGCCAGTGACCTTGATGGGCAGAGCCTTGATCTTGGTCAGTAGGCTGTCCAGTTCCTTGGGAGTGACTTGTTTGACTTTTTCTGGATAGTCTCGGGCTAGATAGTCAGCCAATCGTTCAGGCAGGTGGGCCTTGAGGGCATTCTTAAGAGATTTTTCCCGCTCGCTTTCCAGATAGCTGGCAAGTTCTTGGCTTGATAAGTGGGGTAGAAGGTCCAGTTGTAGGGTTTCACCCCCTTTGACAAAGCTAGAGAGTCGCAGAGCAGCAGGGCCAGAGAGACCAAAATGGGTAAAGAGCAGGTCATGGGTAATGACATGCTTGTCATAGGTCAAGGTGACCTCGTCCAAGGAGATGCCTTGCAGGGCCTTGTGGTCAAACTCAGTTAGGAGCGGACTTTCAGCTGACTCCAAGGGGGTGACTGCCAGTTTGAAGTGGCGGGCCACCTCATGACCGAAGCCAGTGGAGCCAGTGGATGGGTAGGTCTTACCCCCGGTGGTGACGATAACCTGTTGACTGGTGTAACTAGTGTCAGCTGTTTTAACCTGAAAAAGCTCATCTTTTTTCTTGACAGAAAGGACTTCAGTATTGGTCAGCACTTGACCGCCTAGCTCAGCGATTTTGTCTTCAAGACAGGCGATGATGGTGCGGGATTTGTCAGTGACTGGAAACATTCGGCCGTGGTCTTCAACCTTGAGGGCGCAGCCATTTTCTTCAAAAAAGTTGATGATATCGTGGTTGTCAAATTGAGAAAAGACGCTATACAAAAAGCGACCATTGCCAGGAATACCAGCCAAAAGGTCGTCTAGGTTACCGTTGTTGGTCACATTGCAACGACCGCCGCCGGTTCCAGCCAATTTTTTACCCAGGCGTTTGTTTTTTTCAATCAGAAGGGTTTGTTTGCCGTGAAAGGCAGAGGAGATGGTGGCCATCATGCCAGCAGGTCCTCCACCAATGATAATGGTGTCAAAATGTGTCATAGTGTCATTTTACCATATTGCCTTAGGAATTGCTAATATTTCAAAAATTGACAGAAAAAGGTGATTGTGATAGTATTTATAGTAAGAAATGATTAAAAGAGGATAGTCATGGGAGTAGAAAAAACGGTCAGCGAACTGGCAGAAATCTTAGGGGTCAGTCGTCAAGCGGTTAATAATCGTGTTAAGAATCTACCTGAAGAAGATCTTGAAAAAAACGATAAAGGGGTCACCGTAGTCAAACGTAGTGGCTTGATTAAGCTGGAAGAAATTTATAAGAAGACTATTTTTGAAGATGAGCCAGTCAGTGAGGAGACCAAGCAGCGTGAATTGTTGGAAATCCTGGTTGATGAAAAAAATGATGAAATTGCTCGTCTTTATGAGCAGCTCAAGGCCAAAGATCTGCAGATTGAGAAGAAGGACGAGCAGATTCGGGTCAAGGACGTGCAGATTGCAGAGAAGGACAAGCAGTTAGACCAGCAACAACAGTTGACTGCTAAGGCCATGGCAGACAAAGACACCCTCAAGTTAGAATTGGATGAGGCCAAGGCTGAGGTTGATCAGGCGCGCACCCAAGTTGAGGAAATCCAGACCAAGGCTGAGGGGAAAAAGGGGTTTTTCAGCCGTCTTTTTGGGGCTAAGTAAGAGACTGGAATTTTCTGGTCTTTTTTGATGAGAAGGGAAATAATGGAAAGATTACGAGATTACATTGCCTTTGATTTGGAGTTTAACACGGTGGCTGGGGTTAGTCATATCATTCAGTTGTCGGCGGTTGCCATGCAGGAAGGGCACGAAGTAGCCCAGTTTGATTCTTATGTTTATTCGTCAGTGCCCTTGCAGAGTTTTATTAACGGCCTGACAGGGATTACTCAGGAAAAAATCAATCAAGCTCCGCCTATCGAACAGGTTTTGGCTGACTTTGTTCAATTTATTGGCGAGCGCCCCTTGATTGGCTACAATGCTGGCAAGAGTGACCTGCCTATTTTAGTGGATAATGGTTTGGACTTGACCAGTTCTTACCGGCATGATGTTTATGAAGAGGCCTTTGAGCGTCGCAGTCGTGATTTGAATGGCATTGCTAATCTCAAATTGCAGACGGTAGCTGATTTTCTTGGTATTCAGGGTAAGGGGCATGATAGTTTGGAGGACGCCCGCATGACCGCCCTGGTCTATGAAAAATTTTTGGAACTTGATGATAATAAAGATTTGCTCCAAAAACAGGAAAATGTGACCAACAATCCCTTTGCCAATCTTGACTTGGCTGCTTTCTTTGACCAATAAAAAACGCCCCAGTTAGCTGGAGGCGATTTTTTCTTAGAAAGGCAGTTTGCCAGCGAAGGCACCGAGACTTTTTTTGGTGGCCTCATCAATTTGATCTAGGGCATCATTGATGGCCTGAGTGGTCATGTCTTGTAGAGTTTCCACGTCCTCAGGATCAACAACATCTGTTTTAAAGTCAATCGACACTAGCTTTTTATCACCAGTAAAGGTTGCAATCACTAGGTCTTGGGCAGATTTGCCAGTAAAGGTTGTGGCAGCCAACTCAGCCTGACTTTTCTCCATTTGCTTTTGTAGTTTTTGTGCCTGGCGCATCATGTTTTGCATATTCATCATGGGTCTCTAGTCTCCTTAATTCTTGAAAATTTGGCAGTATTTGTCTAGTAGGGGAAGGATTAGCCGTTGCGGGGGTTGTCGGTTCCCCTAGCTTGATTTCCATTCCTCATTATACCATGTTTATGCGGTAAGTCAAAATGCTAATCGTTTTCTTTCCACTAGCCGAGGCAGATTTGAGTAAGATAACAAAAGAAGAGTTGCTAGTCTTAAGGCGAGCCCAGAGATATCTAGTTAATATTTTCAACTATTATAGGGATAAACAGTAACTTTATAAAATAATAATGTGAATCTTTCGTTTTTTGAGGTATAACGTCAGTGATAGTCAAATAAATGTCGAGATGATGACGTAAAATACTTGACAAATCGGGGGGGGGGTGCTTTAAAATGATGGATATAGACGATATAACATTTTAAAAGGAGAATGTGATGAAAAAAAGAAATATCTTATTAGGTTCATTGGCAGCGACTGCCCTATTGGTTTCCGGAAATGTTTCGGCTGAAGATCAGGCTGATACATCTGTTGTGACTAAGGAGGTGACAAGTTCGGAGCGTTCAACAAGTAGCTCTGAAACGAGTTCATCGTCAGTAGACGCTTCATCAACGCTTTCGTCTTCGGAAGAATCAGTATCTGTCACAGATACTTCAGAATCTGCAAGGGAAGAGTCACAGACACCTGCCAGCAGTTCTGTGGATAATAGTGTGGTTAAGCTTTCCTATAGTGAGACAGATCCTGATACTGTAGGTGTTTGGTTTAAAGGTGGTGCAACAGTTGTTCCTCTGACTAGTCTAACCCAGCAAGATGATGGCTCTTACAAGGTTATCGTTAATGGCCAATCCTTGCCTGTTTCTGTCGATAAGGTCCCTACCAATCTTGTCAAGAAATTGACAACGACCAGCTCTTCGTCATCAGAAAGCTCATCAGCATCAAGTGTGGCATCTTCTGAGACCAAAGAAAGTTCGTCTACCGCAAAAACAGAGTCTAAATCGGAGACCAGTCAGTCAACAGAAAAGGTATCCAAAACAGAATCGTCAGTTGCAACAGAAACAGTAACCAGGTCTACTAAAACAGAAACCTCAGCGCCACCGGCAGAAAGTGCATCAGTAGCGTCTCAAAATGATGAAGACTTGTATGCGGCAACCTTATCTAAGGTGGCAGCAGAGGGGAACCCGAATCTTGATGATCCAGTAGGTTTTTATGCTTTCTATGACATCAATGGTGATGGAACCAAGGAATTAATAACAGGGGCAACCCCTAATGGTAGTGAGATTCGCTATGCTGATTCTATTTATTATTTAAAGGATGGCGTTCCGACCTTATTAGCATTTGTAGATGTTAAATCTGGGGTACATGGTGGTTTTTCCGTCTTGCCAGATGGTCGAGTGAGTCAGGTATCATGGGTCACGAAAAGAGGAACAGGAACTGAAAAAATTTATCAGTTCTCAGCTGAGAAGAACGACTGGGTACTTGTGGAAGAAAAAGGATTTACCGTAGGAAATCCAAATGAAGCCTACACCTTGTTAGATAGTTCTAAGTTAGACTGGAGAAAACTCAACAAGTCTAGCCAAGCAGGCTCTAAGTCTCCTATTTCAGCTTCAACGCCAACTAAGACAGTGACGACACCGTCCACGTCAGCAACTAACCCTAAGCCATCGCCAGAGAGTTCAGGGCTTGATGTCAAAGGTCTGATGGCCAATGATTTCTCATCAATCGTTGGTAAATCTTTCTACAATAACGAAGGAAAAGTTCTAACGATTTCAGCAGATGGTAGCTTGAATGATGGTTTCTATAACTGGAAGAAGTTACGCTATGTGAAAATGCTAGGCAGTGATATGTTGTATTTTGGGCCAGAGGGGTTCGTCGGTGATGCTGGTATCATTCTTATTCCAGCTGGGGTAGAGTTTACAGGAACAGACAGTAGTCGCACACGACTTGTCATTATCAATGGCTCAATGGGGCCTCAAGGTCCAGGTTCAGCAGCCTATTACCTAGATGGTCCTGTTCAGGAATCAGAGGCAGGTGTTCAAGCAGAGACGAGTTCAGCGTCACTTGCAGACCATACTTGCCTACCGACGGAAGATTGGGCTTTGCTAGAAGCTCATGCCTCAAAAGCTAGCAAGTTGGCAACTTCGCAAAAACCAATTAGTGAAACTGAGCAATCAAGTTCATCTAGCAGTCAAGCAACAAGCCCTAAGAAAGATTCTAAGGGGAACCTTCCGAAAACAGGTGTTCGCTCAGGCTTAGTCGCCGGTTTAGTGGGTGCTAGTCTCTTGGCAGTCGCTGCAAAAATCAAGGGAAAACGTAAAGCAAACTAGTTCAAGTGTTTCTATGATGAAGAATAACTCTCTACAGCTGATTTTAAGTAGGGAGTTATTTCGTGTTAGCCTGAGCCTTTGACCTATGATTAAGCCAAAAACTCAATTGGTGCACGGAGCAAGAACCATCATAAAACGGCCAGTTGGGAGCTAGCATAGCAGATTACGACGATATAGAGAAAGCTTGTTTAAGCGTTAGCGATGAAAGGCGATGAAACCCTTGTTTATAGACGAATTTTAGTTATCTGTTTTATTTTTTTGGAAATCTTTTCTTTACATTAGGCGAAATAATTGTTAAAATGTTAATGCTATAAAAGTTTATGGGAGGATAATCACATGGATGTGACTTGGTCAGTGAAATATCTCACTGAATTTATTGCAACAGCCTTTCTCATTATTTTGGGAAATGGTGTTGTTGCCAATGTTAGTTTAAAAGGAACCAAGGGCCAGGGGAATGGTCTGATCTTGGTTTCACTAGGGTATGGTTTAGCCTTGATGTTACCAGCCTTGATGTTTGGAAATGTATCTGGAAATCATGTTAACCCAGCCTTGACCTTGGGTCTGGCAGTTTCTGGTCTTTTTCCTTGGGGACATGTTTTGCCTTATATCTTGGCACAATTTCTAGGAGCTATCTTTGGCCAATTGGTCGTTGTTGGGATGTATGGGCCATATTTCCGTAAAACAGAGGACGGTCAAGCAATCCTCGGTAGTTTTTCTATCGTGAATGCCTTGGCTGATGGTCGTGCTGAGACGCGTAAACAAGCGACAGTCAATGGTTTGATTAGTGAATTCTTTGGGTCTTTCGTGCTCTTCTTTGGCGTACTTGCCCTCACTAAAAACTTTTTCGGTGCAGAATTGGTTGATAAATTGGTGGCTACAGGTTATGACCAAACGGTAGCAGAAACGACTGTTGCACCCTACACAACAGGCAGTTTGGCAGTTGCCCATCTAGGTATTGGCTTCTTGTTGATGGCTATTATTGCGGGTCTAGGTGGTCCAACGGGGGCAGGTTTGAATCCTGCGCGTGACTTAGGTCCACGTCTTGTGCATCATTTCTTACCAAAATCAGTTCTTGGCCAAGCCAAGTCAGACTCACAGTGGTGGTATGCTTGGGTTGGTGTTGTGGCACCGATTTTGGCGGGTATTTTGGCAGTGGCTCTCTTTAAAGCCCTCTATCTTTAATTAAGTTAAGGCATTTGCCTTAACTTTTTTATCTACTCAAAACCCCTAGTCAAGTTGACTAGGGGTTTTTTCAGTGTTACTATTTTGCGCCTTCTGGCCTATAATTGCTCTTTAATGAGCTCAATGAGCTCATTGCGGTCCTCGATCCATTGTTGACGGTCATCTTTTTCATAGGTCCGATTGGTTAAAAAAATGGCGGCTTTTTGATGATGACGGTTAAACATGATAAAGGTACCAGTATAGCCAGTGTGCAGGAGCCAATCTCCCTGTAAATCCCAAGCAAGAGAACGTTCCTTATCTGCAAAAGAATAATTTTGGCTGAGCTGACTGGCAAAATCATCAATCAGGTAGTGCTGGAGGAAAATCTCTAAATCAGTCAGGTTAGAAAAGAGGCCAGCGCTACCTGTATGATGGCCTAAAATTTTAGCCTTGGGGTCATGAACTTGCCCATCAGTAATTCCTTTGAGGGTTGGCACAGCTCCTGGAATAGGACCAAAGGAGGTGTGTGTCATTTGCCAGGGGTCGAAAATCTCCTCCTGAAATAGGCGATCAAGTGATTTACCAGTCAGGCTTTCCAACATGAGACCTAGGAGGATAAAATTAACATCGGTATAGTGGAAGGTTTGGTCGCCTGTTAATTGAAGTTGGTTCATAGCCTCAATTAGTTGGTTAGCAGAAAGTTGGTCACGATTGGGAATAAAAGGGTCGAGTCCTGAACTATGCGTGAGTAGGGCTCGCAAGGTGACCTGTTTATGTTGAAAAGCAGGGTAGTAGGTTTGCAAGGTTTGGTCTAGTTCCAGGCTACCACGATGAAGAAGAAAAATCATGAGGGTCCCGACTCCTACAACCTTAGAGACACTGGCCAAATCATAGATGAGGTCAGCTTGAGTTAGGTCTTTGCCATCTAGTGTTCCAAGGTAGTGTCGTTGCCAACCCTTTTCCTTGTCATAGAGAGAGAGGCTGGCACCGTGATAGATACCTGCGTTTATTTGGTGATTGATTTTCCTTAAAATATTTGTTGTCATTTTTGAAACCATAGTTCAATGTTGCTAGGGTCTGAAACCACGAGAATACATTCTTTTTTATCCAAAAAGTAGGGGGCTTGTTTTTGAGCGAAAAATTCTCCCAGAGCCCTGAGGTCGTCATCTTGAGCGACGGTGAATTCTAAAATTTCTAAGTCCCAGATTTTAGCAGGGTCACTAGCCAAATCCTCCCCCTGAGCCAGTGAGACATCAATAGTTAGGGGCAGACCTTGGTAAAAATCTTGGGAAAGCTTGTCATCTAGAACATTGAGTATGACGGCATCTAACTGATAGTCCCAAAGTCCTTTAAAATCAGGCAGTGACCTAAACGTGCGATCCTTAGTAGGCTCAAGCAAGGAGTAGTTATCTTCGGCATGCAAGAGGATAAGGTCTCCTTGAGGAGAGTAAGCTTCAAAAGCATAGCCTTGTTTTCCTTTGAAAACCTGTTGAACAGGGTGGCCCTGAGCCAAGAGTGCCTCAATGTCTTGAGGTCTGGACGTCTTAAAAATGAGCTTGTTTAGCTTTTTATTTCCTCGGGCAGCCCGTGTTCGGTATTCCGGTGATTCTTCTAGGCTAAAGCGCGTCTCCTTGTCTTTCAGGGCACAAAAAAATGCCAGAGAATTTTCTTCTGTCAAAAGTTTGAAGCCACATACCTCTCTGAAAAAGTTAATGTTAGCTTCTTTATCCTTTACGCGTATAACAGGCGTTTGAAATCTGATAGTATCGAACAATGTCATGTCAACCTCCATATCCTCTCCATTTTAGACGAATTTACTGATTTTAGCAAGAATTTATATGCCATTTGGTAAATTATTATTTACAAGTAGCCTTTTTTAGGGTAAACTAGATATTATGGATAATAATATGATTTTACGAACGATTCAATTTTTATTGGTGGCAACTATTGTCTTCATGACTGGTTTTATCTTGTTACATGCGAAAAAAAATAAGATTAATCTTTTTAAACGTTTTGGAACAGGGTTTTGGATTGGTTTGGTGACTGACTGTTTGGACGCCTTAGGGATTGGGTCATTTGCAACGACGACAACTTTTTTCAAGATGACCAAGCTTGTGGATGATGACAGCAAAATTCCGGGCACCATGAATGCGGTACATAATATTCCGACCCTAGTGCAGGCCCTCTGCTTTATCTTGGCGGTGAAGGTGGATATGACCACCCTTCTTTCAATGGCGATTGCTTCTATTTTTGGAGCAGTAGCAGGAACACGCCTCACCAAAAATTGGAAAACCTCAACGGTTCAGCTGATTTTGGGAACTCTGTTGATTTGTGCTGCTTGTTTTACTGTTTTCCGCCTGCTCACTAACCCAGGGGATGGCTTGGATGAAAGTGTTACCGGTCTCAAGGGGATTTGGTTGGTGATTGGGATTGTCTTTAACTTCCTCTGTGGTGCCCTGATGACGATTGGTCTTGGTAACTATGCTCCAGAATTGATTTTCTTCTCAATGTTGGGGTTGAGCCCAACCATCGCCATGCCAGTAATGATGTTGAATGCGGCAGTAGTGATGACCACTTCAAGTATTCCTTTTATCAAGGCAGACCGGGTTAACTGGACTGGTTTTGCAGGTATTGTTGTTGGCGGTGTTATTGGGGTGATTATTGCGGTCTTGTTCTTGACCAATATCCCAATAACCGTGCTTAAATGGTTGGTTGTTGGTGTGGTTATCTACACTGGTGTGACCATGATTAAGGCTTCTCGGCAGGCTAGCCATTAAGATAGTAAGGAATAGAAAGTTACTAGCATGAGGAAAAATCCTCGTGCTTTTTAGCTGAGAATGAAGGCTAGAAGATACCTTTATTCTTCCTGTCACTAGTCTATTTAACGTCGTAACCAAGCAAAAAAACCAAGGGTCAGGAAGTCCTTGGTTTTTTTGAGTGTGCCACAGAGTGGGTAAGTTAGGAGATAGAAATTGATTTATCGTTTTCTGAATTTGAAAAAATAAATGAGATAGGCAGTTGCGGGAATAAAGTTAAAAGTAAGTAAAATAGCCGATAGGAATACTATTGAAAGCAATAAGAAAAATTGAGTACAACCATATATGGTTTTGGTAGTATCATCGACAAAGAAAAAGTTACCGGACTTAGTGATATAAGCATCTGGAAGTATTAATCTCATGATACCAATAAATGCTAATCGAACGTAATGGTAGAGTGGTCTTATAGCGATAGGAAATAATATGATATTTGAAATGAATAAGATAATGACTAAAATAAAGTGTACTGGATATTGCTGAATTGTATAAGGATTAGAATCTAAGCTAGAAGATAGACCTTTAATCCAAAAGTAGATATAAAAAACAATCGCGACTAAATAACATAAGATGAAATAGTTTTTTCCAAAGTGTTGAATAAGCTCTTGAATTTTTGTGCTTCTAGTAGATAGAATATTAGAAGACGTTTTTTTCTTGTCCTTTAAAGAAGGGCTAGCGATGTGGGATTGTTTTTCACGGATAGGAGGAACATAAGAATCTGTTGATTTATTAGGTGGTTTAACATAGTCATTATTAGACATAAAAATTATCCTTTCAATAATTGTTTTAAATCTTCTGCAGTAATGGTGTTAAGGTCATTGCTATTTGTTTGAGCAATACGTGAAGACATTAAACGAATCAGTTGTTCATTCATATTACGAATCCAGCGACCGTTACTTTGGTCATTGCTTTCCTGATAGGCTTTTTGAATAATTTGGCTATAGTGGTTTTCATCAATAATATAACCTTGTTCTTTAATACCTAGTAAACCGATTTGGCTAATCTCTTGGGCGGTGTAATCTTCAAAGTTAAAGGTATTTGGAATACGACTTGCTAATCCAGGGTTTATTTGTAAGAACTTAGTCATTTCCTTTGAATAACCAGCAAAGATAATAACAATGTCACGTCGATGATCCTCCATAAATTTTAAAATCTCATCAATAGCTTCTCTACCAAAATCGTTTCCGTGGTCTTTGTATAAAGTATAGGCTTCGTCAATGAATAACACTCCTCCCAGGGCATTTTCAAGAACTTTTCTTGTTTTAATGGAAGTTTCACCGATATAGCGACCAACTAGGTCACTTCGGGAAACCTCGATAAACCTTTGTTGCTTGATAATTCCTTTTTGGTAAAGAATTTTGCCGACAAGACGTGCAACAGTGGTTTTTCCTGTGCCAGGATTTCCTAAATATAGGGAATGGAGAGAAAAGTCTGTGTTAGCTTGTCCTTGTTCAAAGCGTTTTTTATTTAATTCTGTTAGGTCAATGAACGTCTTAATTTGATGTTTTACAGTCGAAATACCGATTAGTTGATTTAATTTTGTCCAGGCGTCTTCATCTGGATTAATTCCAGAAAGATATTGATGAATAACTTTATCGATATCAATGTTTTTTATCGTTGCAACATCTGTAGAGTTCTCATTATAGGAACGATTGGCCATGGTTTTTAATAATTGTTCATTAAAATTATGAATCCAATGACTGTTATTATGATTTGGAGTAAACTGGTAGGCACTAGCTACATGTTTATCATAATAATCACTATCTTCTAAAACATATTGTTCTTGTATTAAATGGTTATGACCTATTTGAATAATTTCTTCAGGACTATAATCTTCAAAATCAAAAATATTTGAAATACGTGCTTTTAAATCAGGGTTAGATTTTAGCAATTGTTGCATTTCTTTGGTATGATCAGAAAAGATAATCATGATTTCATCATAATGGTCTTGCATATATTTTAAAATAGTATTGAATGCTTCTTGTCCATAATAGAATTCATGCTTTTTTTTGATTAGGGTATAGGCCTTATCAATGAATAAGATGCCTCCTGTAGCCTGTTCTAAGAGATTTGTTGTCTTTATAATAGTGTTACTAAGCTCTGAGGAAACAAAATCAGATTCTGTTGCTTCAAGGAAGATAAAATCATCACCAGCTAATGCTCCGATTTCAAAGAGCATTTCTCCGAGTAAGCGGGCAACGGTAGTTTTTCCAGTTCCTGAATTTCCCATAAAGATAGCATGAAGGGCTTGCTTTTGAGGAACTAGTCCTTTTTTTACCCTTTTATTATTAAAATCGATCAATCTGAACATTTTGTCAACTTCTTTTTTAACATGACTGAGCCCAACTAGATTTTGTAATTGTTGTCTAGCATTTAGCTGTGGTCTTGTAGTATTTTGAGTTAAAGATTGACTGTTGAGTTTTGATTTAATAAAATCGCTAGATTCATCTGTCTGAAAATGAAGGTCAGCTAGATTACCATTTGGAAAGGTTACGTTTGAGATTTTTGTTAAAGAGTAATTATGAGTTTGGATATTAGGTATATAACTACGATTTAATTCAATACTTTCTAAGATAACACTCGAACTATTTTCTGAGAAAATATCAAAGCATTCCTCATTTTTTCCTAAAAATTGGCAAGTTCCAAAACCTCTAATTAAAGAATGATTACAATAAATTCCTACCTCAATAATAGTATTAGTTAGAGAAACGATACTCTTATAAACGGTAAGGGAAGTGGCTTTAGTATTTTCTACTGTCAGGCAGCAAGATTCTAGCGAAATACTTTCAGGATGTTTTCCTTGTTCCAGGAGACAATTAACTAGCGAAATTTCAGAACGCCTGGCCCAGAGAGCAGGATAATCGTGATTACTTTGTTGATTCCTTAGGGTCACCTGCTCCAGATGGAGGGAGGAGTTATTAGATTGAATCATATTATTATTATCAATGGATAAATCTACTAGACATTCTCTAAGGGTAATATTACTGTCATTGGAAACAATAATAGCTCCAAGATTAGTAGATTTGATTGACCAAACAGAATTGACAGCCTTTACCAAAGGCACATTATTGGATGCGTTAATCCAGGAATGATCTACGATTAGTTGAGAGTTTTGATTAGATGATATTACTATATGACAGTGATTATTTTCAATATGGCAGCAGTTAAGGGTAAGTTCAGATTGTTCAGTGATTATCAAGTTTTCTTTATCTGCATTAGAAGACATCAGGAGATTGGAAATGGTTACTTTGGCACCGTTAGCGATACGTAATTTACCGATAAAAGCACTATGAAAATATGTTGTGTTATCAACTACTGTAGTATTGTGTCCAAGGAGATGAATACTTTTATTAATATTTCGTTGTTGATTCACTGGAATTTCAAATGTAAAATTTTTTTCAAATTCCAAGATATCTCCATCGTTACAAACAGCATAAGCTTCGTCAAAATTCCAGGCATTTTCAGAGTAACCGATTAAATATCTAGCCATAGGATATCTGTCCTTTTCTTTTTATATTTTTTTCCGTTTGTTAAGTCTCATTAGACTTAGTAGACCGAGACCTACTAGTGCCAAGAGATGATTTCCTTTGCTACCGGTGTTTGGTAAGCGTCTCTCCGATAGGGCAGGTTTGCTACTAGGTTTAATCTCGTTTAGAGGGCTAGTTGCGACCATTGTGGCTTGGTTAATCTTATGCACTAGTTTGACATAGTCTTGAGGGTTGGTCTGAACCAAGTGCTTGTTAGGAACCTTGCTAGATTCAATGATGATGTCTTTCCCTGCTGGGATTGACTCGGTTTGGTCAGCTAACTCTGATCTTGATTGATCAGTTTTGACAGTGTCAGTAGGAACCAGGATTGGCTTGGTTTCTTCTTTGGTAGGTGGGGTGGAATCTATCACTGGATTAGTTGGGGAGGTTTCAGGTTTAGTATTGTCCTTAATCACAGGAGGTGTCATGTCTGGCTTAAGCTCCGTTGTTCCAGGAGTTTGAGTACCTTTATTGGTTGGTAATAATGTTGATAAATCAAATGTAGGGTATTTTACAGATTCCGGAGTTCCAGTAGCAAACTCAAACTTAGGAATAGCGATAGTCTCTGGAGTTCCAGTAGCAAACTCAAATTTAGGAATTGAGACAGTCTCCGGAGTTCCAGTAGCAAACTCAAACTTAGGAATTGAGACAGTCTCCGGAGTTCCAGTAGCAAACTCAAACTTAGGAATTGAGACAGTCTCCGGAGTTCCAGTGGTAAACTCAACTGTAGGGATGACGACAGTCTCTGGAGTTCCAGTAGCAAACTCAAATTTAGGAATTGAGACAGTCTCTGGAGTTCCAGTGGCAAACTCAAACTTAGGAATTGAGACAGTCTCCGGAGTTCCAGTAGCAAACTCAAATTTAGGAATTGAGACAGTCTCTGGAGTTCCAGTGGCAAACTCAAACTTAGGAATTGAGACAGTCTCCGGAGTTCCAGTAGCAAACTCAAACTTAGGAATGGAGATAGTCTCCGGAGTTCCAGTAGCAAACTCAAACTTAGGAACAGAGACAGTTTTAGTACCGACGGCGATAATTTGATCAATGGCTTCACGGACAATCTCACTAATGGTGTTGCTAACTAATTGACCGGTTTCTTTGTTGACTAGACTATAGCTGGTGGTCGTACGTTTGAGCCCATTTTTTCCGTCTTGGATGACTTTTGTTTCACCGACTAGTAGGTCAGGGCTGTCCACTTCCTTGGTCGCAAAGGCGATGAGTTCTTCTTCCACTTTTGGTTTTGTTCCAAGGGCAATTTTTCCATCCTTGCGTGGGGTATGTGTGATGGTGACCTGATCAACGACGACAACTTTCTCGCTCTTGGTAGCTGGTTTATCGAGAAGTTTCTGATAGAGTTTATCAAAGTAATCAATGACAGCTTGATTATCAATCGGGCTATACCCCTCTTTGTACCTTTGATGGTCTTCCTCTACGTCGTATATTACTTCATCTTGAGCGATATAGCGAACAGGCTTGTAACCAAAGAGTTTCCAAGCTAGAAACTCACCAAAACCATTTGCAAAGGCTTCTTGTTGGATATCACGATAATGAGGTCTAACAATCCTATCCTTGTAGTAGGTAGTATAGATGTTGGTAAAATTATCGTTAGTTGAAAAACTTCCGACAGACTCGTCAACATAAGATGGTAAACCACTATTAATATCAATAGTGTGGCCTATTTCATGGAGTAGGGTTCGTAAGAGTTTTTTGGGAGTACGTGGAGACTCGTCCGTTGATTTTGTATTTTTTATATTAATAGTGGTAGAAAGGTCAGCTAATCCGGTTGTATTTGGTCTATGGGGGATTAAATCGTTATCGGTGACGAAAAGATTGGGAATATTCTGTCGGATTTGAGGTGGAATTTTATTTAGTTGCTCTTCCAACCATTGGCGTTTTTCCTCTTCCAGGCTTGTTGTACTGTAATCAGTGCTAAAACCACGATAATTAAGCGTATTGTTGTAGCGTTGGGTGATGGCATCAAAAGCTTCATTAGCTTCTTTTTTAGCATTATTAAAGTATTCTAGGTAATGCTCCATTTTTTCAGGGCTGACATCATCCCCTAAAAGTTGTTTGCCACGTTCGATGAGCTCTTTTTCGACTTGGGGAGCAATGGCTTGAAATCTAAGGAAATTTGCCTTAGCGTCTGCATATTGACTCTCAGTGATAATATGGCTGTTATAATAACGCTTGAAGTCATCAGCTGTAGTGCTATTGTCTACAGGGATGAATTTAGTTAGATAGGTAGAGGAAGCCGATTGTATCATGTCTCTTGTTGGTAGGAATGTACCTTGAAGATGAGTCATGTTCTCAATAATGGTATGTTCTTCCCCTGTAATGCTATTTCCTGAGCCATCCCAGTATTCAGTAGGAAAATAATAGGTCCGACCATTAATGGTTTTGGTGAAGAGTCCCCCCTTTGCAGCTTCACGGATAGAAGGATTGGCTTGAATCTGAGCGACTAGCGCGGCATAGGCGTCTAGGTCCTCTGGCAAGGGATAGAAAAGCTTGCTCTCATCAATCACAATGCGGTCGCTAGGTAGTTCCTTACTCTCATCAATGGTATAAACTGTCCCTGGACTGTAGCGGTAAGTTTCGTCTAGAGGCAGGTCGTACCGAGGATTGTTGACAGTCTTATAGGTGGTCGTAGTGGTCTCGATACTGTCTTGCTTTTCAGTGATTATTTCCCTCTCGCCATAGTCCAAGGTCTCGTCTATGACATACTCAGTTGAGGCAGTTTCTAGTACTTTTTCGGTGACGGTCGGTGCTAGTGGGTCTGTGCTTGCTGGACCTGCTTCCTGGTTTTGGTCTGTGCCAAGACTCTGCTCAGTTTCTTCTTGGGGATTTAGTTGCGGCTGATTATCCGCCCCTGTTTCTAAGTTAGGGTTGGGGCTAACCATGCTGGTTTGGTCAGTGGTGACTGTCTCTGTTGATCCAGTATTATTGACTGGGCCCTTATTTATCTCTGTCTCAGGGGTAGATACCTGTGTTAGACCAGGACTAGCCTGATTACTGCTTTCTTCCGCTAAAACAGTCGGAGCGATTAAACTTCCTGCCAAGAGGGCAGAAGTGGCTAAGAATGTTTTTTTCTTAAATGTCATCATAATCCTCTTTCTTTTTCGATGTTTTTCAAGGAAAGTTCCCTGGGGTAATAACTAAGTCATTTAAGAACAGTTAGTTCTTACTGACTTTATCTAAGATTAATCTACCAAACTGATAAGGAAAATCAAGAGGGTCTTAAATTATAGTTTCAATAAAGTCAGAAAAGCCCCTTTTTTTTAAAAAATTGAACTAATTTGAAACTATAGTTTCATCGGGCTAGACAAGATTTCCGAATTATTTTATAATATGTACAGATTAATATATATATATATATATAATGGGAGAAAGTATTTTGGATAAAAAATCATATCATATATTCGGCATAGCCTTTAAAGAGTTGAGAGAGGCACGTGGGTTATCGCTCAAGGCTGCTGCCAGAGATATTGTGACACCCCAGTTTTTGAGTCAGTTTGAAAAGGGACAGAAAAGCATCACTCTAGATAAGTTTTCCCGTCTTTTGATTTCCATCGGGGCAGATTGGGTTGATTTTTTGGATTTTTATCAGGGAGAACGGCTAGATAGTTATTTTTCTATTTGGACAGAGCTGGCTGATTCTGGTGTTCATTTTGAACAGTTTGTTCCGGCAGCTGTAGAAAAGCTTAAAGACTATTATCTTGATAATCCTGAGTATAAAAAGCAAGTTCTCTTTGCCATGGCTAACCTAGCCTCTTATCGTCAAGGGATTGCAGATAAGACCTATCAGACCCAGCTCATTCATCATCTCAAGCGGGTCAATCACTTCAATCTCTTGGAAGTTGATTTATTTAACATGCTCATGCAGGAACTGCCCTTTACCTTGGTTGAAAAGATAGAAGCTTATCATTTGAAAACCTATCGGGAATCAACGGACTATAACTCCCTGACCAATGCCCATAATGGCTTGCTCTTTATTATCGGTTATTACTCGGAAAAAGGCTACTATCATCGAGCAGACCAGCTCATTGCTGAGATTAAAAAAGGGCGTTCCTTTAACACCTTTCGCATGAGTTATGACATGGCCATGCTGGAGCGAGAAGAGGCAGCCCATCTGCTCAGGCAGAATAAAAAGGAAGGTCTGGTTAAGGCAAGGCGGGTGATTGAGTTTTTTAAGCTGATGAAGGCTTTTGACCCGACGAACGAATATTATATTGAGGCTCTCCCTCAATTTATCGCAGCAATCAATAAACTCAACCAGACAGGTGAACTTCTCTTTCCCATTGATGAGAGTTTTTTGGACAGTTAGTTATTCCAAAGTTTAAGGTAACTAAAAAAGAAGAACCAAAGGGTTCTTCTTTTAGGTTTAGAGAGCAGAATCCATTGAAAGGACTTCGTGGAAGACCCGTTGGGTCAATTCTGTTTTTTGTTCCTTGGTGAGGTACTTGGTGTTGACACAGTAACCTGAGATACGCACAATAACATCTTCGCCGTTCATGATTTTCTCATAAACATCGTTGAGGTCCATGACGTTGAGGTTGACGTGCTGGCCACCATTTTCAAAGTAACCGTCAAGGATGGTGACTAGGTTTTTGACCTGCTCGTCACGTGTTTTACCAAGGGCACGCGGAGAGACTTGAGTGGTCAATGAGATACCATCGTTGGCATGTGAGAATTCCAATTTTGAGAGTGAGTTGAGGTTTTGGAGCCAGCCACCACGCGATTTGCTGGTTGGGTTAGCACCTGGTGGGAAGAATTCAACTTGGCTAGTGTTAACACTGCCATCCTCGTTGAGGTAAACCCCACGGTGAACAGGTGAGTTACCTGTTTGTTTTGAGTAGGCAACATTTGATGTGATGGTCAAGAGTGATACTGTTGCTTCGGCATTTTTGTAAAGCTTATGGCTAGCCAAGCGAGTGTAGAAGGCTTCCATGAGCCATTTGGCAATATCATCCACACGGTCATCGTCTTCACCATAACGTGGGAAATCACCGATGGTTTCGTAGTCGTAGATGTAGCCATCTTGGTCACGAATTGGCTTAACGGTTGCGTATTTAATGGCAGATAGGGTGTCAACAGTGTTGGCAAAGCCACAGATACCAAATCCCATGTTGGCCCGTTGATGACTTGGCAGGAAGGCCATTTGAATGGCTTCGTAGTTGTATTTGTCAGTCATGTAGTGGATGATGTTGAGGGCATCCACGTAGGTGTCGGTCAACCAGTCGAGAGATTTTTCAAAGTTTTCTTTGACCTCATCAAAATCAAGAACTTCTGAGGTGATTGGCTCAACCACATTGAAGACTTTGTAGTCCTTATGGACATCATCATAACCACCGTTGAGACCGGTTAAGAGGGTCTTCATGACATTGACACGGGCACCAAAGTATTGAATGTTGTGACGTTTGTCTTCATTCTCTGGATCAAGAGGCGAAACACAGCAAGAGATACAACTCATTTCACCGTAGCCTTCCTTAGCCATGGTTGAGACACCTTCGTACTGGATAGATGAGTGTTTGTGGCTCATGTGCATACAGTAGCGGCGGAAAGCATAAGGGAGTTCACTTGACCAAAGAACAGTCAAGTTAGGTTCTGGCGAGTTACCGATATTGTCCAGGGTATTAAGGAAGCGATAGTCCATTTTGGTCACACGGTGGCGGCCATCATTTCCCATACCAGCCATAGAAGTCGTGATGAAGGTTGGGTCACCAGAATAGAGTTGGTCGTAGGCCTTGGTACGAGCGTATTTTACCGTGCGGAGTTTCATGACAAAATCGTCAACAAACTCTTGGATTTCGGATTCGGTGTAGGTACCTCTTGCCAAGTCACGCTCAGCGTAGATGTCAAGGACGATTGGAACACGACCAAGAGAAGTTGCTGCCCCGTTAATGACACGCGCAGCTGCCATAAAGGCAATATTAGTCCATTGGATAGCTTCCTTGGTATCATAGGCAGGGCGACGCACGTCTAAGCCATAGAGTTCACCAAATTTGATGACTTCTGCAAGGGCTTGGTACTGGAGGTTAATTTCTTCACGAAGACGGATAGTTTCTTCATCAATCTCAGTGAGGGCATTCCAGTCGTTAACCTTTTCTTGCATCAGGTAGTCAGCTCCGTAGAGGGCAAGGCGAGCATAAACCCCGATGATACGGCCACGTGAATAGGCATCTGGTAGGCCAGTTACGGTGTGAGCATGGCGAGCCCGACGGATATTTGAGGTGTAGGCACGGAAAATACCGTCATTAACCGTTGTTGTGTGCTTGGTGTAAATCTCATGCAGGGTTGGGTCTGGCTCATAGCCATTTTCAACCAAGGTTGTTTCAGCCATGCGGATACCACCTTTTGGCATAAAGCTGAGGCGGAAGAGTTCAGAGTTTTGTAAACCAAAAATCAACTCATTGTCCTTGTCAATATAACCAGCAGGAATATCAGCGATAGAAGCGACACGGTCAGTATCCATTGGGAAACGAGTAGCTTCATAGTGGGCCTTGGTTTCTTCTACAATTTTTTTAATGTGCAGTGAGCGAGCAGTTGGGCCCGCAAGGAAGCTTTCGTCACCATCGTAAGGGGTGTAGTTGGCATTGACAAAGCGTGACACACTCGCTTTCTCTTTCCAATCCGTCCCTTTGAAGCCTTCCCAGGCTTTTTCGAAAATATCAGTTGTTGTTTTTACAGTTACCATAAACAAGTCTCCTTTATCGTCTTTATAAGTTTATCTTACCATAAAAGCAAACGGTTACATAACAAAAGCACAAAGATGGCGTAATTTCTTTTATAAAACAGTTGTCAAAGCTGGGCTAACTGTATTATAATGATTAGTTGAATTTAGGAGGTGGCAGATGTTAATTTTTCCCTTGCGACAAGACACATCACGAAAAATTATTCATATTGACATGGATGCCTTTTTTGCTGCCATTGAAGAACGAGATAATCCCAAGCTGAAAGGAAGGCCCGTCATTATCGGAGCAGACCCGCGACTGAGTGGGGGGCGTGGGGTGGTTTCGACCTGTAACTATGAGGCTAGGCAATTTGGCGTTCATTCGGCCATGACCACCAAGGAGGCCTATGAGCGTTGTCCTCAGGCGATTTTTATTTCAGGAAATTATGCCAAGTACCGTCAGGTAGGGCAGCAGGTGCGAGCGATTTTTCATCGCTATACGGATTTGGTTGAACCCATGTCCATTGACGAAGCCTACTTGGATGTCACCAGCAATAAACTGGCAATTAAGTCGGCGGTCAAAATTGCCAAGCTGATTCAGCATGACATTTGGCGGGAGCTTGGTTTGACCTGCTCGGCTGGGGTTTCCTACAATAAATTTTTGGCTAAACTGGCTAGTGACTTTGAAAAGCCACGCGGCCTGACCTTAATTTTACCGGAGCAGGCTCAAGCCTTTTTGAATGGTTTGCCCATTGAGAAATTTCATGGTGTGGGCAAGAAAACGGTGGAAATCTTGCATGAACTGGGGGTCTATACTGGGGAAGATTTGCTAGGCTTGTCAGAGACCGTTTTGATCGATCGTTTTGGTCGTTTTGGTTATGACCTTTATCGAAAGGCTAGGGGAATTAATCATTCGCCAGTAAAGACTAATCGAGAACGCAAGTCTATCGGTAGTGAGCGAACTTATGCCAAGCTCTTGTACCGTGAGGAGGACATCAAGCTGGAATTGAGCAAACATGTCAAACGGGTGGCTAAGAGTTTAGTCAAACGAGATAAGCTCGCTCGGACCTTGGTCTTGAAGGTGCGTTATTCTGATTTTACCACCTTGACCAAGCGGCACAGTTTGGATTTTCCGACTAGAGAAGAGGAGCTGATGGAGCGGGAAGTCTTTGCCATTTTTGAGGAGCTGGCAGACAATCCTTCAGGTATTCGTTTGCTGGGGGTAACGGCGACAGGCTTTGAGGAGACAGGTGATTTGATTTTATTGGATATATAGGAAAAGAGCAGGCTCTCAGGGGCTTGCTCTTTTGTGGATAAGTGTCAGGACTTGTTGAAAAATGCTTCGATATCAGCTTTAGTTAAGCCAATCATGGGGTCAATCCTTGACCAATTATCTTCTGTCAGGCGGTAGTTATCCCTTGTTTCTAGACTTGGGGTAGAGTTTTCCCCAGAAATTGGGTCATTTCCCACAGGCTTATCCACATCTTGTGGATAAGTTTTACTTTCGGTGGGGATAAGCTCTGGCAGAAAGCGTTCTTTGAGGTAGGTTTTTCGCTGGGTACCTTCCTGTTTGACAGCATAGTCAAAGGCCGTCCACTCACCCAGTAGAACCAGCTTACTCTTAGCTCGGGTGATGGCGGTATAGATGAGATTACGCTGGAGCATGCGGCCACTTTGGCTGGTCAGGGGTAGGATAATGACAGGAAATTCACTGCCTTGTGACTTGTGGATACTCATGGCGTAGGCTAAGGTGATTTTGTGCCAATCCTTGCGGGGGTAGCTGGTTTCAATACCGTCAAAATCAAGGAGGATTTCATCTTGTTTGCTTTCGGTATATTTGGCGGGAATGAGATCAGTGATGTAGCCAATATCCCCGTTAAAGACGTTGAGCTCGGCATCATTAACCAAGTGGAGAACCTTATCGCCCTTACGGAAAGCTTGGTCGTTGACGTTAAACTCCAACTGGTCTCTTAGGGGATTGAGCAAGTCTTGCAGGAGTTTGTTGAGGTTGGTAATGCCGGCTAGCCCACGATACATGGGGGCTAGAATTTGGATATCTTGGGGGGCTAGCCCACTGTTGAGGGCAGCTTGGACGATTTTTTCCACCATTTGCGGAATATGCTGGGCCTGAGCTTCAAAATAAGAGCGGTCAGGTTTTTTCTCCGTAAAATCATGGGGTAGCTGCCCCTCACGCATTTGGCTGGCCAGGGTGACGATGGTGGATTGGTCAGATTGGCGGAAGATTTTCTCTAGTCTAGCCTGAGGAATGTCTGCGATGGCTAGCAGGTCTGCCAAAACCTGCCCCGGTCCAACAGAAGGGAGTTGGTCGCTGTCACCGACGATAATGACCTGACTATGGGAGGCGATGGCAGCCAGTAATTGATGGGCTAACCAAGTATCAACCATGGAAAATTCATCAACAATAATCAAGTCACCATCTAAATAGTCGTCCAAGGCCTGATAATCGCTATCGTCAGAGGTTAGCCCTAGGTGACGATGGATGGTGGCACTGGGTAAGCCAGTCAGTTCATTCATGCGACGAGCCGCTCGGCCAGTAGGGGCAGCCAGAATAATTGGCAGGTCTTTTTTCTTAGTGTCTATCTGGTGAATTCGGCTATAAATGTCAATAATACCTTTGATGATGGTGGTTTTCCCCGTTCCTGGTCCACCGGTTAGGATAAAGACCTTTTGGCTGAGGGCTTGACAGATGGCGGTTTTTTGTTCTTGGTCATAGGTGATTCCTAGCTGTTTTTCTGTTTTTTCAATTTCTTCATTTAAGCGGTGCTGGTCAAGCACTTGTTCAAGGGAATTGTCCAAAATACGCCGGAGATTTTTTTGAATACCGGCCTCGGCATGAAAAAGGCTATTCTCAAAAATCTTGGTGTCACTGTGCTGCACCTTGCCATCAGCAATTAGCTGGCTCAATTCTTGGGCCACGAGGGAGGGATCGATTTCTAAGGAACGGGATTCTTCCAATAATGACAGGCTTTGCTCGAGAAGGTCGCGGGCTTCAACATAGGTGTCTCCCCTATCCCAAGATAGTTTCGTCAAAGAATGGATCAGGGCAGCTCGAAAGCGTTGGGGCGAGTCACTACTGATGCCTAGTTGCTCAGCTAACTGATCGGCTACGGTAAAGCCGATGCCTTTGATATCTTCAACTAGTTGGTAGGGATTTTCCTTAATGACGTCTAAGGCTTCTTCCTTATAATAGTCAAAAATAGTTAGAGAAACCCGATGATTTAGGCCGTACGTAGCCAGTCTAGCTAGGATTTGTTCGGTGCCATAATTAAGTTTGAGCTTGGCCAGGAACTTTTCACGGGTCAGGGCAGATAATCCCTTAATTTTTTTGAGCTGGTTGGGGTCCTCTAAGATTTGGTCAATGGCATTGTCTCCATAGAGGTCAACGATTTTTTTCGCTGTTTTTTTACCAATTCCGGAAAATTGTGGGCTAGAAAAGTAGTTGATAAGGCCAGATGCTGAAGGCCTTGCTTTTTCATAGCGGCTGACCTGAAGTTGTTCCCCGTATTTGGGATGTCTGGTCAGATTCCCCCAAAAGGTATAATCTTGCCCCTCAATGATATCAGCCATGGTGCCTGTGACGATAATGTCCACATCCTCAAAGTCACTATCGGTTTCGTCAATATTGAGCAGGACAATCTTAAAATAATTGCTGGCATTTTCGAAAATGACCCGTTCAACAGTGCCAAGAAAGTAGTATTCCATAAATGTTCCTCGCTTGCTTATCCTGTAAAAAAAGAGTGGAAGACCAATAGCCTTCGACTCATCTGTATTATTTAACCTTGCCAATGGCTGAAAATGGCCAAAAGCGGAAACTAACCTCGCCGACAATTTGCTGCCTGCTAAAGGTGCCGACTGCCCGACTATCCTTGGAGACGAGGCGATCATCACCTAGGAGATAGTATTGGTTTTCTGGGACCTTGACGGTAAAGTTAGGGCTGCCACTACTATCGGTCGTGAAGGCACTGGCCTGGCTAGCCAGTTGCTGGAAGAAAGAATTGTAGGCATAGGTGGCCTGAAGTTTATCTTGCTTAAAGGCAGTTTGATAAGTTTGGAGATAATCCTCTTTAACCTCCTTGCCATTGATGGTTAATTGGTCATTGTTATAACTGATGGTGTCTCCGGGCATGCCGATGACCCGTTTGACGATGCTCTTATCCCCTTCCTTGGCGACAACAATATCAAAGCGGTCAATAGGGGTGACCTTTAAGACAAAGAGCCTTTGCCCATCTTGGAGTGTTGGATCCATGGAGTGGCCTTCAACTTTAACATTGACCCAGACAAAAATCCAGGAGAGGAAGAAAAGGCTGAGAAAGAGGGTAAAAAATCCCCATTCTTTGAGAAAGTATTTGACTGTTTTCATAGTAATCCTTTATGTTTGAGTAGCTTTTGGGCTTTTTGGGTATTGGCAAAATGCAATTTGGCGGTCATTTCTAGTCCGGCTAGGCCTTTTTGGGCGAGAATGTGGCTTGCCACCTGGTCGGATTTTGCTCCTGCCCCGCTAGGTAGTTGGAAACCGATAGCTTGTCCCAGTTGGTCGAGGTTATCCAAGAAAAGTTGTCGTGCTAAAATAGAGCTAACGGCAACGGCTAAGTATTTTCCTTCGGCTTTTTCTTCCAAGGTAACGGCCTGCTTAACCTGATTTTTTTCTTGTTTCAAGTAATGTTGGTAATTTTTTACTGATGTAAAGGCGTCAATAACAATTTTTTCTGGATCAAACCCTTTTTGCAGTAAGAGAAAGATAGCCTGATTATGGAGGGCCACCTTGACGGAAACGGCATTATAAGGTTTATTGGGTCCAACTAGCTGGTTATATTTGCTCGGTTCCAGCAGGAGGGCCTGATGGGGAAGCTTCTGCTTCAAGATAGGGGCAATTTGGCGAATTTTGTCATCTGAAAGTTGTTTCGAATCGTCAACTCCTAATTGTCGGAGCAGGGGGAAATCTTCAGACCTTAGGTAGGTGGCAACAACAGCAATGCCACCAAAATAGGAACCGTTGCCGACCTCATCCGTTCCAATCATGGATAGAAGGGGTCCTACCTTAGCATCTGTGACGGGTTTGACGGTTTTCTGATAGCCAAAAGTTTGGGCGACAACCTCAGCCTGGCTACCTTGAAAAACGATTTTCCCTGAGGTATAGAGCTGGACGAGGACTCCCTGGTACTTGGCAGCAAAGGTCACATAAGGGTTTTTACTGGTAACTTGATAGGGGGTCAAACGCTCCTTGAGTTGGTCTGTCTGGCCTTCTCCCATGGTCATAACAACTGTGTTCATACCCTTTATTATATCATATTTTCGGCACATTTCCTTCTCTATCTCATCATTTTGTGGATTCTATTTTACGAAAGATTATTTTTACGCTATAATGTAAGGGAGGTATAAAAATGAGTAATAACCGATATAAGTTTAGATTTGGTCAAAAACCATTGACCCTAACAACCGATAAGGATAACCTCTTTATGGAGGAGGTTGAACGTTTAGCCAAAGAAAAATATGAGGCGATCAAGGAACATCTTCCTCAGGCTGATGATGAAACCGTCGCTATTTTAATGGCGATTAATTGCTTGTCCACCCAGCTAGTACGTGAACAGGAGTTTGACAAGGAACGCCAGGAATGGGAAAAATGGGTGGCCGGTGAGGTTTCAGGAAAGAATAAGGCAAAACCAAAGGGAGGCAAGGCATGATTAGTCTAATATTGCTACTAGTGTTTGCTTGGGCATTTTATATTGGCTATTCTCGCGGGCTCTTGTTACAGGCTTATTATGCAATGGCGAGTTTATTATCTCTAGGAATTGCTGGTGCCTTGTACCGGTCCGTGTCACCATCCTTGACCTTGTGGGTGCCCTATTCAAACCCGAGTGAAGATGCGGTGGTTAAATTTTTTACCCATGTCAATATCTTTGAGTTGAGTCAGGTTTATTATGCGGGTGTGGCATTCTTTTTGGTTTATATCCTGGCCTATTTGTTTTTCCGATTGTTAGGAATTTTTGTCCATTTGGTTAACCTCAATCGCTTTGACAGTAGGTGGGGAGGTTTGCTAGCCGGTGCTTTGTCTGTTCTTGTGACTGCACTCGGTTTTAGCATGGTGTTTACCATCTTGGCAACCGTGCCCTTGACAACTTTACAGAATCACCTGTATGATAGTTTTTTAGTGAGAATTTTGGTGGATTTTCTTCCTATATTCTCAAGTATTTGGATGGGGTGAGACCTGTTTTGGAGAGGAAACTGATAACTGGTCAGTCTCCTCTCTTTTTCTTTTTTAGAGAAAAGAGATTATGCTATAATATGAAGTATGAATACGAAAATATTGGAAGCCTTGGAGTTTGTCAAGGTCAAAAAACAGTTTGAAGATTTTTTACAGACGGAGCTGGGGAAGCAGGAACTGGCTGATTTATTGCCATCTAACTCACCGGAAAAAATGAAACGGGCCTTTGCTGAGTTGGAGGAGATGGCCGGTCTATTTACGGCCGGTCATGACTTTGCTTTAGGGGCCTTGCCAGATTTATCGCCAAGTTTGACCCGTCTGACCTTGGGGGCAGACTTGAATGTGTCGGAATTAGTTGACTTAAAACGTCTCCTGCAAGTATCGTCAGATTTAGAGCGTTTTTATGGGGAATTGGAAGAAGAGGACATTCCTGCCTTAGCCGCTCTATTTGAAAAATTGGCTATCTATCCGAGTCTACAAGGGGCCCTGCAAGTCATCAATGATGCCGGCTTTGTTGAACAGTTTGCCAGTCCGAAGTTACAAAAGATTCGCCGTCAGATGGTGGAACATGAGCAACAAATGCGTCAGATTTTACAAGATCTCTTGAAAAAACAAGGGGAGTATTTATCAGAGCAACTGATTGCTAGTCGTAACGGTCGTAGTGTTTTGCCGGTTAAGAATACCCATCGCCATCGAATTGCAGGTGTGGTTCACGACATCTCGAGCTCAGGAGCAACTGTCTATATTGAGCCGCGGGCCATTGTTTCCCTCCACGAGGAGTTAACCCAGTTGCAGGCTGATGAACGGCATGAGTTGAGTCGTATTCTGCATGAGTTGGCAGTGATTTTAGCCCCTCATGCAGATAGTTTGCGTAATAATGCCTGGGTGATTGGGCATTTAGACTTGATTCGAGCCAAGTCTCTTTATATGAAGGAGAAAAAAGCAAGTGTACCTAGCCTATCTGCAGACTCAGCGATTAGGCTCTTACAGGCAAGACACCCGCTCTTGGAAAGGCCAGTGGCCAATGACCTGCATTTTGACAAAGACTTGACCGTTATTGTCATCACAGGACCAAATACGGGGGGCAAGACCATCATGCTCAAGACCTTGGGCTTGACCCAGCTCATGGCCCAGTCAGGTCTGCCAATTTTGGCCGACAAGGGCAGTCAGGTGGGGGTCTTTAAGGAGATTTTTGCTGATATTGGGGATGAGCAGTCCATTGAGCAGAGCTTGTCCACCTTTTCTAGTCACATGACCCATATTGTGTCCATCTTGGACCAGGCAGACCAGGATAGCCTTCTGCTCTTTGATGAACTGGGGGCAGGGACGGACCCACAAGAGGGGGCCGGTCTAGCCATGAGTATTTTGGAGCATCTCCGGCTGCATCAGATTAAGACTATGGCCACCACCCACTACCCAGAGTTGAAGGCCTACGGCATTGAGCGTGACTTTGTGGAAAATGCTAGCATGGCATTTGATACGGAAAGTCTATCGCCCACCTATCGCTTCATGCAAGGGGTACCGGGCCGGTCTAACGCTTTTGACATTGCCCGGCGCTTGGGCTTGCCAGATGTTATTGTCAAGCAGGCAGAAAGTCAGACGGATAGGGACCGTGATGTCAACCAGATTATTGAACAACTGGAACAGCAGAGCCTGGAAAGTCGCAGACGTTTGGAACATATCAAAGAGGTAGAACAGGAAAATCTCAAGTTTAACCGTGCGGTCAAGCGGCTTTACAATGAGTTCTCTCATGCCAAGGACAAGGAATTGGCCAAGGCTCAAGAGCAGGCTCAGGAAATCGTTGATTTGGCCCTAGCAGAGAGTGATGCCATTTTGAAAAATCTCCATAGTAGGTCACAAGTCAAACCCCACGAGATTATTGAGGCTAAGGGGCAGTTGAAAAAGTTAGCTCCTCAGCTTGATTTATCCAAAAATAAGGTCTTGAAAAAGGCCAAAAAAACTCGAGCAGCTCGCGTTGGTGACGATATTATCGTGACTAGCTATGCCCAGCGTGGCACTTTGACTAAGCAGCTCAAGGATGGTCGTTGGGAAGCTCAGGTTGGCTTGATTAAGATGACCCTCAAGGCAGATGAATTTAGCCTGCAACGGTTGACAGAGCCTGAGCAGAAACCAGCCCAAAAACGGGTCAATGTGGTGAAAAAAGCCAAAACCAGTGCAGGCCCGAGGGCCCGTTTGGACCTGCGTGGCAAGCGTTACGAAGAGGCCATGGAGGAGTTGGATGCCTTTATTGACCAAGCTCTCCTGAATAATATGGCTCAAGTGGATATTATCCATGGTATCGGTACTGGTGTCATTCGTGAAGGCGTGACCAAGTATCTCCGCCGCAATAAGCATGTCAAGAGTTTTGGTTATGCCCCACAAAATGCAGGCGGCTCAGGAGCTACCATTGTCAATCTCGGCTAAAATCTTTTGGCTAGACAAAAGCCAAGAATGAGAGTAGAATAGGTAGCATTACAAGTGAAGGAGATAAAAAATGGTACAAGTTGTAACAGATGCAAACTTTGAAGCAGAAACCAAGGATGGTTTGGTTTTGGTCGACTTTTGGGCAACCTGGTGTGGGCCATGTTTGATGCAAGCTCCTATCCTAGACCAGTTGGCGGAAGAATTTGACGAAGATGAGTTGAAAATTGTGAAATTGGATGTGGATGAAAACCCTGAAACAGCTAAGCAATTTGGCATCATGTCAATTCCAACCCTGCTCTTCAAAAAAGATGGTCAGGTGGTCAAGCAAGTGGCAGGGGTGCACACCAAAGAACAACTCAAGGCGATTGTGGCTGAATTAAGCTAGGCTAGCTTATCGATCAACTCTTGGAAAGGCCAGTGATGGGCTTTTCCAGGAGTTTTTTGATAATGAAAAAATATTTGATTAATAAAAGCAGTTTTTGCTTGACTTAGAGTTAACTCTAAGTGGTATGATAAAGGTGTTGATTAAGATTTAGCAGAGATGGAGGATAAGTAGATGAAAACTGCTATTTTTGAAAAAGCGGGTCTGATGAGCATTCAGGAGGTCGAAAAACCTCAATTGCAGGCGGATGATGACGCTATTATTAAGATTGTACGGTCTTGTGTCTGCGGGTCAGACCTCTGGGCCTATTCACATGGTGACGATAAGGCTCCACAGTCCATCAATGGCGGGCATGAAGCTCTTGGGATTGTGGAAGAAGTTGGCTCAGCGATTACGACCGTTAAGCCGGGGGATTTTGTGATTGTGCCTTTTACGCATGGTTGCGGCCACTGTGATGCCTGTCGAGCAGGGTTTGACGGGACTTGTGACAACCATGTCATGCCAACCAACTGGGGCAATGGCTATCAGGCTGAATACCTTCGTTTCCATTATGCCAACTGGGCTCTCATCAAGGTACCAGGTCAGCCATCTGATTATAGTGAGGGCATGATTAAGTCCCTGTTGACCCTGGCTGATGTCATGCCGACCGGTTATCATGCGGCGCGTGTGGCCAATGTTGGTCCTGGTGATAAGGTGGTTGTCATTGGGGATGGAGCCGTTGGTCAGTGTGCGGTGATTGCGGCTAAGATGAGGGGGGCAAGCCAAATTGTCTTGATGAGCCGTCACCAAGACCGGCAGGAATTGGCCCTGGAATTAGGAGCGACAGCTGTGGTCGCAGAACGTGGCCAAGAGGGCATTGCCAAGGTTCGGAAAATTCTTGGCGGCGGGGCTGACGCAGCCCTCGAATG
Source organism: Streptococcus cuniculipharyngis (assembly GCF_007859195.1). Classification (GTDB taxonomy): domain Bacteria; phylum Bacillota; class Bacilli; order Lactobacillales; family Streptococcaceae; genus Streptococcus; species Streptococcus cuniculipharyngis. The sequence goes on along the minus strand of NZ_VOHL01000002.1, from coordinate 208,788 downwards.
TGTAGGGACAGAGGCGGCCATTGACCAAGCCATCGGCGTCCTGCATAATGGTGGGCGGATTGGCTATGTGGGTGTTCCCCACTATAACAAACGCTCTTTAGGGTCAACCTTTGCCCAAAATATTAGTGTCGCTGGTGGCTCTGCCTCTGTGACCACCTATGTTAAACAGGTCTTGCTTAAGGCGGTACTAGATGGTGATATTAACCCAGGTCGGGTCTTTACACAAACCTACCAATTGGCCGACATCAATCAAGCCTATCAGGATATGGCTGATCGTAAGACCATCAAGTCTATGTTGGTGGTAGATCCCTCTTAATAACCCAAGCAAGAACTCAGACTGACTAGTTTGAGTTCTTTTTTGTTCCTTTTTACTAATTTACTTGACAATTAGATATTGTCAGAAAATAAGGATTTAGGGTATAATAGAAAAAATGAGAGGTATCCTATGAAGACGTTTAATAAATCATCAAAATTAGAACATGTGGCCTATGATATTCGTGGACCAGTTTTAGACGAGGCCAATCGTATGCTGGCCAATGGCGAGAAGATTCTCCGCTTGAACACGGGAAATCCAGCAGCCTTTGGCTTTACTGCTCCCGATGAGGTTATTCACGACCTGATTGTTAATGCGAGAAATAGTGAGGGCTACTCAGACAGTAAGGGGATTTTCAGTGCCAGAAAGGCCATCATGCAATATTGCCAGCTCAAGCATTTCCCAGAAGTGACCATTGAAGATATTTATATTGGTAATGGGGTTAGTGAATTGATTAGTATGGCCATGCAGGGGCTTCTGGATAATGGGGATGAGGTCCTAGTGCCTATGCCTGATTATCCCTTGTGGACGGCTGCGGTCAGCCTAGCAGGGGGCCATGCGGTTCATTATATCTGTGATGAGGGGGCGGAATGGTATCCAGACCTTGATGACATTAAGTCCAAGATTACGGAACGGACCAAGGCCATCGTTATCATCAACCCTAACAACCCAACGGGAGCTCTTTATCCTAAGGAAGTGTTGGAAGAAATTGTTGAGATTGCTCGTCAGCATGAGCTGATTATTTATTCAGATGAGATTTATGACCGTTTGGTCATGGACGGTTTAACCCATATTCCTATTGCTAGTTTGGCACCTGATGTCTTTGTCGTGACCATGAATGGCCTGTCAAAATCTCATCGCATTGCTGGTTTTCGGGTCGGTTGGATGGTTTTATCGGGGCCTAAAAAACATGTTAAGGATTATATTGCGGGCTTGGACATGTTGGCTAATATGCGACTCTGCTCCAATGTTTTGTCCCAGCAGGTGGTTCAGACCTCGCTCGGTGGCTACCAATCGGTGGATAAATTGCTCTTGCCTGGTGGTCGAATCTATGAACAGCGGGAATTTATCACCAAGGCCATTAACAATATCCCGGGCCTATCCGTGGTTAAGCCCAAGGCGGGCCTCTATGTTTTTCCTAAGATTGATCAGACCATGTATCGTATCACTGATGACGAACAGTTTGTCCTAGAATTTCTCAAGCAAGAAAAAATTATGCTAGTCCATGGTCGTGGCTTTAACTGGAAGGATCCAGACCATTTTCGTATTGTTTATCTGCCTCGGGTATCTGAGCTAGCTGAGGTTGAGGAAAAACTAACGCGTTTTCTGGCTCAGTATCGTCAATAGGGTTCGGAGTCATTTTAGTAATTTTAAATAGTTTACATTTATTCTATTATTTTTGTGCAAACGCTAACGAATTTTGATATAATAGTTAGGAAAGCAATTTAATACATAAAAATATATTTAAATAGAGAAAGAGTGGATTATGGTAGACTTATTAACAAAGACTCGTAAAATTACGTCCATTTTGCAACGTACGGTTGAGAGTGCTGACAAGGAGCTTCCCTATAGCATGATTGCAGCCCAGTTGGCAGATATTATTGACTGTAATGTCTGTATTGTTGATGAAAAGGGTGCTTTTCTCGGCTACATTATGAAGCATAAAACCCATAATGACCGGACAGAAAAGTTGTTTAATACTCACCAATTCCCTATTGACTATGTGAGTGGTATCAATCGTATGTTTGATACAGAAGCAAATTTGCCCATTAGTCATGAATTTACAATCTTCCCTTACGAATCTCATGAAATTTATCCCAATGGGGTGACGACCATTGTGCCAATTTATAGCGGTGGCATGCGTTTGGGGACTTTGATCATTTGGAAAAATGAAGAACCCTTCAATAATGACGACCTAATCTTGGCGGAGATTTCGTCAACTGTTGTTGGTTTGCAACTCTTGAATTATCAATCAGAAAATCTAGAGGCAGCCATTCGTCAACAAACGGCAGTGACCATGGCTGTTAGCGCCTTATCTTATTCTGAACTGAAGGCTGTGTCAGCTATTTTGAACGAACTTGACAGTAATGAAGGGCGTCTGACGGCTTCATCTGTGGCTGACCGCATTGGGATTACCCGCTCGGTTATTGTCAATGCCCTACGTAAACTGGAGAGTGCCGGAGTGATTGAGAGTCGCTCGTTAGGAATGAAGGGAACCTATATTCGTGTTCTCAACGAAGGGCTTTTTGAGGAAGTTGAAAATCGAAAATAAGATGAAAAAAGCACTAATTTCCATTGATTACACGGTGGATTTTGTGGCAGATGAGGGCAGGTTGACCGCGGGTCAACCTGCCCAAGCCATTGAATCAGCCATCTGTCAGTTTAGCCGGGCAGCTTATGAGGCCGGTCATTTGCTAGTCTTTGCCATTGATGGTCATGACGAAAAGGATAGCTACCATCCAGAGAGCCGTCTCTTTCCCCCTCACAATCTTATGGGTAGCCAAGGTAGGCAGCTCTATGGGGAACTAGGCCGTTTTTATGACCAGGTAAAAACAGCGGCTAATGTCCTCTGGTTGGATAAACGGTATTATTCGGCCTTTGCGGGAACCAGCCTCAATGCTCGCCTACGAGAACGCGGTGTTGATACGGTCATCCTGACGGGAGTGCTGACCGATATTTGCGTTCTTCATACGGCGGTAGATGCCTATAATTTAGGTTACCAGATTGAGATTCCGGTTTCGGCAGTGGCCACCCTGACACCAGAACGCCAAGCCTGGGCTTTGGAGCATTTTCAAACCGTTCTGGGAGCGAGATTGATTGATTAGAGAGCTGAGGTCAGTTCTCTTTTTGTTGTCATAGTTGACATGACAATTAAAAAAGGGTATAGTGAGTAAAAGGAGGCATGAGCATGCAAATATCCAGTCGTTTTACCATTGCCAGTCATATCCTGGTCTATGTTGCCACCTATCATCGTGAGGAGAAAATTACCAGTGATGTTTTGGCTCAGAGCATTCAGGTCAATCCAGTCATTATCCGTAATATTTTGGGCCAACTCAAAAAAGCAGGCCTGATTGCTGTTAAAAGGGGTCAAGGTGGGGTTTCCATCCTACCGTCCTATGAGGACTTGTCACTCTTGGCGGTCTATCAGGCGGTGGAAAGTGTCAAAAATCAAGAATTATTTAGTTTCCATGATAATCCCAATCCGGCCTGTCCAGTGGGGCGGTCCATTCATTCCCTCTTGGATGATAGACTCTTAGCTGCCCAACGCGCTATGGAAGCAGAACTAGCTCAGGTGAGTTTGGCAGATTTGTTAGCCCAAGAAATGGTTTAATTTCTCAGAAATTAAACTTTTTTTATTTTTTTGAAATGTAAATATTGACATTACAACAAAAATAGAGTAAACTATAATTGTAATGAAAAATATGACAACAAAGGAGAAAAAGATGTCTAAAATTGCAGTTATTGCCTCAAATGGTATGGCAGGTCGTCACATTGTCGCAGAATTGGTTGCACGGGGTCATGAGGTCACCGGATTTGCCCGTGGTGAAATCAATCAGTCTCAAGCTCAAAGCTATGTACAAAAGGATTTGTTTGACTTGACCAAGGTTGATTTGGCTGGTTTTGATGCGGTGGTGGATGCCTTTGGCACCTTTAGTCCAGAGACCCTTCACTTGCATGAAAAGGTGGTTGCTTTCTTGGCTGATCTTTTGGCGGGAAGCGAGACAAAGCTTTTGATTGTTGGTGGGGCAGGCAGTCTTTATGTCAATGATGATCATAGTTTGCAGCTCTTTGAAACACCTGATTTTCCGGCTGAATTTTATGACTTAGCCAAGGCTCAGGCAGGGGCCCTGGCCCTTATCCGTCAACGTCAAGATGTCAAGTGGACCTTTGTTAGTCCAGCGGCAGAATTTGAAGTTGATTTGCCGATTACGGGGGAGTATCTTTTGGCTGGTGAAGTATTTACCCTTAATGATAAGGGACAAAGTGCCATCAGCTATGCCGATTACGCTAAGGGATTTGTGGCTATTTTAGAAAGTGGCCAGCATCTTCAAGAGCGTGTGAGCTTGCTTGGTAGATAAGGTGATAAGAAGCAGGTTAATGAACCTGCTTTTTTTCTGATGGCTGCGGCATCTGATTGCCCCAAGCCTTGTAAAATATGGTAAAATAGTAAGGACTATAGTGTTAAGGAGAAACTAATGAAAATTTCTGAAGCAGAAGTTCGTCATGTGGCCAATTTGTCTAAATTGTCATTTTCTGACCAAGAAACTCGTGCTTTTGCCGAGAGTCTGACCAAGATTGTCGATATGATTGAACTCTTGAATGAGGTGGATACAACTGGGGTGCCGGTGACAACGACCATGGCTGACACCATCAATATGATGCGGGAAGATGTGGCGGAAAAGGGAGAAGATCGCCAGCTCCTCTTTCAAAATGTCCCTGAACAGGAAAACAACTATATCAAAGTACCTGCCATCTTAGAAGAAGGAGGAGATGCCTAATGACCTTTAATCACAAGACCATTGATGAATTGCATGACCTCCTGGTTAAAAAGGAGATTTCTGCCCTTGAACTAACTCAGGCTACTCTGGCTGATATTCACGAACGTGAGGAGGCTGTTGGCTCTTTCATCACGATTTCAGAAAAAGAGGCCTTGGCTCAAGCGGAAGCCCTAGATAAAGAGGGGATTGATGCTGCTGATGTCATGAGTGGTATTCCCTTGGCCGTCAAAGACAATATCTCAACCAAGGGGATTTTGACGACAGCAGCCTCTAAAATGCTGCACAACTATACCCCAATCTTTGATGCAACCAGCGTGGCTCAAGCCTACGACCGAGGGATGATTGTCATCGGTAAGACCAATATGGATGAATTTGCCATGGGGGGATCAACCGAGACATCTTATTTCAAAAAGTCGAAGAATGCTTGGGATTTGACCAAGGTACCTGGCGGCTCATCAGGTGGATCAGCATCGGCAGTTGCAGCGGGTCAGGTCCGGCTATCTCTAGGGTCTGACACGGGCGGGTCCATTCGTCAGCCAGCAGCTTTTAATGGTATCGTTGGTTTCAAGCCGACCTATGGACGAGTGTCACGTTACGGTCTGATTGCTTTTGGTAGTTCCTTGGATCAGATTGGTCCTTTTGCTCCTACGGTTAAGGAAAACGCCCAGCTGCTAGAGGTGATTTCAGGTTATGATCGCAAGGATTCGACGTCAGCTAATCAACCTGTGGACTTTACCAGCAAGCTTGGTCAGGATATTAAGGGCATGAAGATTGCCCTGCCTAAGGAATATCTAGGCGAGGGAATTGATCCTAAGATTAAGGAAAATATCTTGGCTGCGGCGCAGCACTTGGAAAACTTGGGGGCGGTGATTGAGGAAGTTAGCCTACCTCATAGCAAGTATGGCGTGGCGGTTTACTACATTATCGCCTCATCAGAAGCATCGTCAAATCTGCAACGTTTTGATGGCATCCGCTATGGTTATCGCACGGAAAATGTAGCCAATCTGGATGATGTTTATGTCAATACTCGTAGTGAAGGTTTTGGCGAAGAGGTCAAACGTCGGATTATGCTGGGTACCTTTAGCCTGTCATCAGGTTATTATGATGCCTATTTCAAGAAGGCAGGTCAGGTCAGAACCTTGATTATTGAGGATTTTGCCAAGGTCTTTGCTGACTATGATTTGATTCTAGGGCCAACCACTCCAACGGTAGCTTATGATTTGGATTCGCAGCAACATGACCCTGTAGCCATGTATTTGAGTGACTTGCTGACCATTCCTGTCAATCTGGCTGGTCTTCCTGCCATTTCTATCCCATCTGGTTTTGTGGACGGTCTGCCAGTTGGTTTACAGTTGATTGGGCCAAAATATAGCGAGGCAACCATCTATCAAGTGGCGGCAGCTTTTGAAGCAACGACCGACTACCACAAGCAACAACCAGTGATTTTTGGAGGTGCTAACTAATGAATTTTGAAACGATTATTGGCTTGGAAGTCCATGTTGAACTCAAGACCAATTCCAAAATCTTCTCGCCTTCTCCAGCCCACTTTGGTGAGGATCCCAATGTCAATACCAATGTCATTGACTGGTCCTTCCCCGGTGTCTTGCCTGTCATTAACAAGGGGGTCATTGACGCAGGCATCAAGGCTGCCCTTGCCCTAAATATGGACATCCATCAGCGGATGCACTTTGATCGGAAGAATTATTTTTACCCAGATAATCCCAAGGCCTATCAGATTTCCCAGTTTGACGAGCCTATCGGCTACAATGGCTGGATTGAGATTGATTTGCCAGATGGTTCCACGAAAAAAATCCGTATTGAACGGGCCCATCTGGAAGAGGATGCAGGGAAAAATACCCACGGTACAGATGGCTATTCCTATGTTGACCTTAACCGTCAGGGGGTGCCTTTGATTGAGATTGTTTCTGAGGCTGATATGCGGAGTCCCGAGGAAGCCTATGCCTACTTGACAGCCCTCAAAGAAGTCATCCAGTACACTGGTATTTCTGATGTCAAGATGGAAGAGGGCTCCATGCGGGTAGATGCCAATATCTCTCTGCGTCCTTATGGGCAGGAAGAATTTGGTACTAAGACCGAGCTGAAAAACCTCAACTCTTTTAACTATGTGCGTAAGGGCTTGGCTTATGAGCAAAAACGTCAGGCAGAAGTCTTGCGTTCAGGCGGGCAGATCCGTCAGGAAACGCGTCGTTATGATGAAGCCACGGGCGAAACCATCCTCATGCGGGTCAAGGAGGGAGCAAGTGACTACCGTTATTTCCCCGAGCCAGACCTTCCTATTTTTGAGATTGATGACACTTGGATTGAGCAAGTGCGGGCAGAATTGCCAGAATTTCCCAAGGAACGCCGTGCCAAATACCTCAGTCTGGGCTTGACGGACTATGATGCTGGCCAGTTAACAGCTAGCAAGGCAACTTCTGATTTCTTTGAAGAGGCAGTTGCTTTGGGTGGTGATGCCAAACAGGTATCCAACTGGCTCCAAGGTGAAGTGGCCCAGTACCTGAACACCGAAAGTCTAACCATTGAGCAAATCAGCCTCACACCGGCTAACTTGGTCGAAATGATTGGCTTGATTGCTGATGGTACCATCTCGTCAAAAATTGCCAAGAAAGTCTTTGTTCATTTGGCCAAGGAGGGTGGTTCAGCCAAGGCTTATGTGGAAAAAGCTGGTCTGGTCCAAATTTCTGACCCAGCTGTGCTAATTCCAATCATTCATCAAGTTTTTGCGGACAATGAGGCAGCGGTAGCAGACTTCAAGTCTGGCAAGCGTAATGCTGATAAGGCCTTTACCGGTTTCCTGATGAAGGCAACCAAGGGTCAGGCCAACCCACAAGTAGCCCAAGCTCTCCTTAAGGAAGAATTGGCTAAATTATTGGATTAGAAAGAGAGGAAGTCACTTGGAGGACTTCCTTTTTCTCTGCAAAAATTCCTTTTTTATGCTAGAATAGAGAAGACTATATAAATGTGGAGAATGATGTGAGTATCGAAGATTATATACCGACCTTTGCGGTTGAGGCAGTTTATGATTTGACACCGGAGAGCCTGCGTCGTCATGGTATTAAGGCAGTCTTGGTGGATTTGGATAACACCTTAATCGCATGGAACAATCCGGATGGCACCCCTGAACTGCGGGCCTGGTTGGACGAGATGACCATTGCCGATTTGCCAGTTGTGGTGGTTTCTAACAATAAACACGCTCGGGTTAAACGGGCCGTGGAGAAATTTGGTGTCGATTTTGTCAGTCGGGCCATGAAACCCTTCACTAAGGGCATTGATCAGGCCATTGACCGCTATGGTTTCAATCGTGAGGAGGTGGTCATGGTCGGTGACCAACTGATGACGGATATTCGGGCCAGCCATCGGGCAGGCATTCGCTCAATTTTGGTTAAGCCTTTGGTGACATCAGATGCCTGGAACACCAAATTTAACCGGGCTAGGGAACGTCGGGTCTTGGCTAAAATTGAAGAAAAATACGGTAAAATAAAGTATCAAAAGGAAATTTAAGTGGAACGTTTACATTGTATCGGTTGCGGTATTGCGATTCAAACAGAAGATAAGGAAGCGGCAGGTTTTACCCCCAAGGCGGCCTTGGACAAGGGGTTAGAAACGGGTAATCTCTATTGTCAGCGTTGTTTTCGCCTGCGTCACTATAACGACATCACAGATGTGCAGCTCTCAGATGATGATTTTTTAAATCTCCTGCACAGTGTTGGTGATAGCCAAGCCTTGGTGGTCAACGTGGTTGATATTTTTGACTTTAATGGTTCAGTCATTCCAGGTTTGGCCCGCTTTGTGGCTGGCAATGATATCTTGCTAGTCGGCAATAAAAAAGACATCTTACCCAAGTCAGTCAAGGACAGTAAAATCAGCCAATGGCTGACCGAACGAGCCCATGAGGAAGGTTTGCGACCAGTGGATGTGGTCTTGACCAGTGCCAAAAATAAGCAGGCCATCAAGGACCTGATTGACAAGATTGAGCAGTATCGCAAGGGACGTGATGTTTATGTGGTTGGGGTGACCAATGTTGGTAAATCAACCCTGATTAATGCCATTATTCAAGAAATTACCGGCGATAAGGACCTAATTACCACGTCGCGTTTCCCAGGGACAACCCTTGATAAGATTGAAATTCCCTTAGATGACGGCTCTTATATTTTTGATACGCCAGGCATTATTCATCGCCACCAGATGGCCCATTATTTAACCGCCAAAAACCTCAACTATGTCAGCCCCAAGAAAGAAATCAAACCTAAGACCTACCAGCTCAATAGCGGTCAAACCTTATTTTTGGCTGGCCTGGCTCGTTTTGATTACCTGGCTGGTGATAAGCAGGGTTTTACAGGCTTTTTTGACAATAATCTCCCTCTTCATCGGACCAAACTGGCTGGTGCAGATGAGTTTTATGCCAAACACAAGGGGGATTTATTAGCCCCACCGAGTCAGGCAGAATTGGCTGATTTTCCGCCCCTCGTTCGCCACGAATTTACCGTCAGTGACAAGACAGACGTGGTCTTTTCCGGTCTGGGTTGGATTCGGGTCAGTCAACCAGCGAGACTGGCGGCTTGGGCACCAGAGGGTGTCGGCGTCATGTTGAGACGAGCAATTATTTAGTAAAGGAAAAAAGAAATGCTAACCAGTAAACAACGTGCCTTTTTGAAGAGTGAAGCCCATCACCTAAAACCGATTATCCAGATTGGTAAAAATGGGCTCAATGACCAAATTAAAACCAGTGTTCGTCATGCCTTGGACGCTAGGGAGTTAATCAAGGTCACCTTGTTACAAAATACGGACGAGAACATTCATGAAGTGGCCGAAATTTTAGAGGAAGAAATCGGTGTGGATACCGTCTTGAAAATTGGTCGGATTTTGATTTTATATAAGGAATCCAGTCGCAAGGAAAATCGCAAATTATCTCCTAAGGTTAAGGCTATCTAGGAGCAGGACAAGGAGGGCTTATGGCAATTGAACTACTAACCCCCTTTACCAAGGTGGAATTAGAAGTAGAAAAAAAGGATAGTAATCGCCGTCAGGTGGGGATTTTGGGTGGCAATTTTAACCCAGTTCACAATGCTCACTTGGTGGTGGCAGATCAGGTCAGACAGCAACTGGGTCTTGATGAGGTCTTTCTCATGCCAGAATACTTGCCTCCCCATGTAGACAAGAAAGAAACCATTGCTGAAAATCATCGCTTGAACATGTTGCAGCTAGCCATTGCAGGAGTTGAGGGTCTGGCCATTGAGACCATTGAATTAGAGCGAAAAGGCATTAGTTACACCTACGATACCATGAAGCTCCTAACCGAGAAAAATCCTGATGTGGACTATTATTTTATCATTGGTGCGGATATGGTGGATTATCTTTCCAAGTGGCACCGGATTGACGAGCTGATTCAGTTGGTTCAATTTGTCGGTGTTCAGCGTCCTAAATATAAGGCTGGTACCAGCTATCCTGTGATTTGGGTCGATGTGCCCTTGATGGATATTTCGTCCAGCATGGTGCGTGATTTTATTAAGAAAAATCGTCGTCCCAACTTCCTCTTGCCTCAAGATGTTTTGGCCTATATTGAGAAAGAGGGGCTTTACCGATGACTTATGCTGACTATGTTACAGGTGGGCGTTCCTTCCTTTTGGAAAAAATGGCAGAGCGACTCAGTCCCAAACGTTTGGCACATTGTCTAAGAGTGGAAGAAGCCAGTATTGATTTGGCTAAACGTTATGGCCTTGATGAAACCAAGGCTGGTCTGGCAGGGCTCTTGCATGATTATGCCAAGGAGCTAGCTGACCAAGATTTTCTAACCTTGATTGACCAGCACCAGTTGGACCCAGCTTTGAAAGCTTGGAATAATAATGTCTGGCATGGCCTCCTTGGTCCCTATGTCATCCAAGCAGAATTGGGCTTGACGGATGCCGATATTCTTCAGGCCATTGCCTACCATACGGTTGGTTCCAGTCAGATGACAGACCTAGATAAGGTGGTCTATGTGGCAGATTATATTGAGTGTGGCAGGGATTTTCCAGGGGTTGACCAAGCAAGGGAAATCGCGAAGATCTCCCTCAATCAGGCGGTGGCCTACGAAACAGCGGCCACGGTGGCCTATTTGGCTCAAAAGGGGATGCCCATCTATCCGCAGACTCTAGATACTTATAATGCCTATATTCACTATTTGTAAAAGAGAAAGATTATGACAGAAAAAGAATTATTATCGTTGATTGTAAAGGCTTGTGATGAAAAACGAGCAGAAGATGTGGTCATTTTGGATTTGCGGGAGCTGACTACCATGACCGATTATTTTGTCATTGCTAGTAGTAGCAATAGTCGCCAGTTGGAAGCGATTTGTGACAATGTCCGTGACAAGATGAAAGAAGCAGGTCAAGCAGTTACTCACCTCGAGGGTGATAGTAAGGCTGGTTGGGTCTTGCTGGACCTCAACAGTGTTATTTTGCACGTCTTCTCAGAAGATGAGCGTCTACACTACAATTTAGAAAAACTCTGGCATCAAGCTCCCCTGCTTGATCTTGACGAATTTTTAGCATAAGCCTATGTGACCTTGTTCCCGGAACAAGGTTTTTCGTGAGGAGATGAAAGAATGTGTTTAATTTGTTCTCGTATTGAGATGATAAAGGAAAAGCAAAATCCTTATTTTGTGAAAGAATTAAAAACAGGTTATGTTGTGCTAGGTGACCACCAACATTTCCAAGGCTATACTTTGTTTCTCGGTAAACATCATGTAACGGAGTTGGACCAGCTTAACAAGTCTGAGCGTGATTTGTTCTTATCTGAAATGGCAGACGTGGCAGAAGCTGTAAAGTTGGCTTTTGGAGCGGATAAAATGAATTGTGAATTACTTGGGAATGGTGACGCTCATGTTCACTGGCATCTCTTTCCACGGAAAGATGGAGATTTAGGGGAGTATGGTCATAATGGTAAAGGGCCGGTCTGGTGGTATCCTATGGAGCTTATGTATCATCAAGATAAAGAACCTACTGCCAAAGAATTGACAGGTATGAAAGAAAAACTTCAAGCTGCATTAGAAAAACTGGAGAAAAAACATGGCAACTTATGAAACTTTCGCATCAGTCTATGATGCGGTAATGGATGATTCTTTGTATGATAAGTGGACGGATTTTTCGCTCCGCCATTTTCCCCAAAAAGCCAAGGGCAAACGTCTCTTGGAGCTAGCCTGTGGGACGGGGATTCAATCCTTGCGTTTTGCCCAAGCAGGTTTTCAGGTAACAGGCTTGGACTTGAGCAGAGAGATGTTGGATTTGGCTCAAAAACGGGCCCAAGCTGGCAAGCAAAGTATAGACTTTGTAGCGGGTAACATGTTAGATTTGTCTGGTTTGGACACCTTTGATTTGGTGACCTGCTATTCCGACAGCCTTTGCTATTTGGCTGACGAGGTAGAGATGGGCGATACCTTTGCTCAGGTTTATGACCACCTAGCAGAAGGGGGGACTTTTATTTTTGATGTCCACTCAACTTATCAGACCGATGAGGTTTTTCCTGGTTATTCTTACCATGAAAATGCTGAAGATTTTGCCATGGTTTGGGACACTTATGCTGATGAGCCCCCCCACTCCATTGTTCATGAATTGACCTTTTTCATCAAGGAAGCTGATGGCCGTTTTAGTCGCTATGATGAGGTCCATGAGGAGCGAACCTATGAACTCTTGACCTACGATATCTTACTAGAGCAGGCGGGTTTTAGGGATGTTAAGGTCTATGCTGATTTTGAAGATAAGGAGCCAACTGAAACCTCCGCTCGTTGGTTTTTTGTGGCCAAAAAATGACAGTCACAGGGATTATTGCCGAATTTAACCCTCTTCATAATGGCCATGCCTACCTCTTGCAGCAGGCAGAGGGCTTGAGAATTGTGGCCATGTCTGGCAATTTCATGCAGCGGGGGGAACCAGCCATTGTGGATAAGTGGACTAGAGCAGAGATGGCCTTGGCCAGCGGAGCGGATTTGGTGGTGGAGTTGCCCTTTCTGGTAGCGGTCCAGTCGGCCGATTATTTTGCCCAAGGAGCTGTGGACATTTTAGCCAAATTGGGGATAAGTCAACTGACCTTTGGTACGGAAGAGCTTATGGACTATAATGCTCTGGCTAGGACTTATGCTGACAAGGGAGTAGAGATGGTGGATTTTCTCAGCCAACTCCCGCAAGAACTCTCCTATCCCCAAAAGGCTCAGGCCATGTGGTCAAAGCTGGCTGGGATTGATTTTTCAGGGGCCAGTCCCAATCATATTTTGGCTTTGGCTTATACCAAGGCTGTGGCTGGTCGTGACATTGAATTGAAACCTGTCAAACGCCTGGGGGCAGGCTTTCATGATTCGAGTCAGGTGACCGATTTTGCCTCGGCGACCGCCATTCGCAAGCATGCTCAGGATAGGGATTTTCTCCGGCAGGTCATGCCTCAAGCCGGTCGTTTTGAACAGGCGGTTAAGGTGTCTTGGGACACTTATTTTCCCTTTTTACGCTATCAAATTTTAACTCACCCAGACTTGACCACTATTTTTCAAGTCAGTCAAGAACTGGCTAGTCGCATTTGCTCGGCTATTGGTCCGGCTAAAGACTTTGACGATTTAGTGGAACGAGTAGCAACCAAACGCTACACCAAGGCCAGAATTAGGCGGGTCTTGACCTATATCTTAGTTCAGGCCAAGGAAACCCCGCTACCGTCAGCCATCAGAGTTTTAGGTTTTTCGTCGGCAGGTCAGACCTATTTAGCTGGTTTGAAAAAGCGAGTCCCTCTAGTCACACGTATCGGGCAAGATCCATGGGATGAGGTGAGTCAACAAGCGGATCGGGTTTACCAACTAGGCAGTACAGAACTTTTGGAACAAAATTGGGGAAGAATTGTTTTAGGCCCACATTCCAATAGAAAAAAGGAGACCTAGTATGTTACAGTGGTTTCAATTAAACAAGTGGCAGAAAGGCTTGTTTCTTGTCGCTTTTATGGGCTTATTTTCTTTTGTCCTATGCTTGCCACAGGTGCTGACCAGAGAGGTCACCATGGGGGCGGATTCGATTTTTCACTATAACCGTTTCTATGAGACGGCCATGCAGATCAAGGAGAGAAATTTTTCCTACTTTATTAGTCTTTATGGCTATCAGCAGTCGGGTCGGATTGTTAATGCCCTCTATGGACCTTACTTCGCGTATTTTCAGGGACTACTGGTCCTGCTAGGGAAAACCTGGTTTGGCTATCATATTTTGTCACGCACTCTGATTGGTCTGATTGCGGGCTCCTCGCTCTATTTTTTGATGACAAAAATGCGGGTAAGAAAGTGCTATGCCCTCCCCCTTTCTCTCTTTTTCATCACCACCTATGCCATTCAATATTGGACCATTTTACAAGGATTTTCCAGTTGGGGAACAGCTTTTTTCCCTTTGGGCTTGCTAGGGGCAGTGGACTTATTGCAACAGCGGCGGGCCAATTGGTGCCTGATTGCCCTATCAATGGGAATGATGTTACAGGTTCATGTCTTATCAACCCTTTTCTTGGGGATAATCTATGCGGTGGTTGGTCTTTATATTCTCCTGACCAGTCCAGACAAGTTGACCTTCTTGAAGACGATTAGCTATGCCATCTTACTTTTCCTGCTACTGACAGTTAATGTCTGGTTACCTCTCATTCAACTCAATCTGACCAATGAATTGGTTCAACCCTATATCAATAAAAAATTTGTCCAGCAGACCATTACTGGTCTAGATCGGGGAGTTCTTTTTGCACCAGCAACCATTTTAGTCTTGATGGTGGGGCAATTGGTCCATTATGTCCTCTTTGCTCGGAAAAACTCTCCAGTTAACCGGCTTTTGATGGGAGTCTATCTTCTTTTCCTCGTCCTAGCTTCTGGTTTTTTCCCTTGGCAATATTTTGCGGGTAAGCATATTGCGCTTGTCGATTTAATTCAATTTCCAACACGATTTTTCTTTTATGCCACGCCCTTGCTTTTACTGCTAGTTGGTCTTCAGCTAAGTCAGGGAAAACAAACCTACCAAAGAGCGGCCGTCGGTCTCTTGACCTTCTGTCTGGCTGGAGGAATCTACTATACCTTAACCGCTAGCCGGGAAAATATTACCAATAATTATCGTAGCGATCATTTTTTGGAAACCAAGGCCCATACCACCTTATATGGCAATAGTCAGGAGATTCGTCAGGCCTTTCATGATCAAAAGTTAAGCCGGCTCCTTTATCTGGTTAGACGTTCCACACCAGATTATCTTCCCTTGATTAAAAAACAAACCAGTCTAGATGGTATGAGGCATCTAAAAGAAAGTCGCTACGACCTATATGAACATTATATTATCTTAGAAAATGATATCTTTACGAAAAAGGTCAGGGGCAATTCTCTGATCTTGACTTGGACGACAGATGTAGAGGCTTGGATTAACCTACCACTGGCTGTTTATGCTAGGAGCCAATTAGTCTTTAACGGGCGTCTCCTAAAAGCCAAAGATTATGAGCTCAGTGTCATTGGAACGCCTAGCGTTAAGCAAGTCAAAGGAAAGAATGAGCTGATATTAAGTTACCAAAATCCGTGGTGGTTAATACCGAGCCTGATTATATCTGTCCTATCTTGGTTGGGTCTTTGTTACCATGGCATGAAATTCAAGACTAAGAATTTACCAATAGCCAACAAAATGCTATAATATAGAGGATTGATAAAATAAAAGGAGACGATTTATGGGACGCAAATGGGCAAATATTGTTGCCAAAAAAACTGCCAAAGATGGAGCAAACTCAAAAGTTTATGCCAAATTTGGTGTTGAAATCTATGTTGCTGCGAAGCAGGGTGAGCCTGATCCAGAGTCAAACTCAGCCTTAAAGTTTGTTTTGGAGCGTGCCAAGCAGGCACAGGTACCAAAACACGTGATTGACAAGGCCATTGACAAGGCTAAGGGAAATACCGATGAAACCTTTGTCGAGGGTCGCTATGAAGGCTTTGGGCCAAACGGCTCAATGATTATCGTTGATACCCTGACTAGCAATGTCAACCGCACCGCAGCCAATGTCCGCACAGCCTATGGAAAAAATGGTGGCAACATGGGAGCAGCAGGTTCTGTCTCTTATATGTTTGATAAAAAAGGTGTCATTGTTTTTGCTGGCGATGACGCTGACCAGGTCTTTGAATGGTTGCTAGAGGCGGATGTTGAGGTGGACGACGTGGAAGCAGAAGACGGTACCATCACTGTTTATACTGCCCCAACTGACTTGCACAAAGGCTTAGAAGCTCTCCGTCAGTCTGGTATTACAGAATTCCAAGTGACTGAACTTGAGATGATTCCTCAATCAGAGGTGACCCTTGAGGGTGAAGATCTGACTACCTTTGAAAAATTAATTGATGCTTTAGAAAATGATGATGACGTGCAAAAAGTCTACCATAACGTAGCAGATTTCTAATTTTTTCCTACCAATATCCCTGATAAGCCCCTTAGTCATTAGGACTGAGGGGCTTTTACTGAGGGGGAGAAAGACTTGTTATAACATCTATTTCCTATCTAATTTTTGCTTAAAATAAAAAAATTATTAAAAAACGATAAAAACCACTTGCTTTTCAAAAATTTTGTGCTATAATAAATATATCGGTAAACGATAATAAGTTTCCGTTAGAAATAAACAAGACGAGCTCAACTTGTAATGACTATCCCCCCTACTGAAATGTTAGCAGTAGTATCCATCAAAAAGAAATAGAGGACAATCTTATGACAACAGCAACTATCACTAAAATCATCAAATTATTCTTGACATTTGTAGCCAATCTTGGTATCTTGGGTCTAGGCTTTATCAGTGTCGTATCCTTATTGTTACTTTTGGGCCAGTTTGACCTATCGTCAGTTCTACCTGCCGGCTTGGACTTAACGGTTATCAAGGCCCCAACCTTGGCAGGCCCTGCCGCTTTGGTCTTTACCCTGGTCCTAGCTAATAGTTTGATGATTTATGGCCTGATCAAACTAAAAGCCTTCTTGGCAAGCTTTACGGAAACAGACTGGGTGACCCCAAGAACGGCGAGCTTTTTGAACAAGGGTGCCATCTTGATGGTCTTGGTTGGTCTGCTTCAAAGCTTGACTGACTTTATGGCAAGTCAAGCGCCTAGAAGTTTATTCATTGACCTATCCGTAGCCGCTTGGCTTTTCTTGGCAGCCTTGCTAGTAGCTTATCTTAACCGTAAACAAGCTAAAAAATTGGTTTAATGGTCTTGCTAATGCTGGCAAGACAAGACTGGAAATAGAGGTAATCGTTTCATGAACAAGGAGAAATCCTATCTAACTTACGCCTTGGGTTTTATCACCGTGATTTTATTTATCTTTGGCATCACTTTAATTGCCGCCATCGGCCTATCGATTATGGGACTGACTAAGCTCAGTCTCTTTGGCGGGGCAATTTCCCTGCAGACTAGTCTAGGTGATCATTCAGCCTGGACCACTTTCTTATCGCTAGCCAATGGCCTGATTATTTGTTTGGTGCTGGCCTGCCTGCGGCAATTCTTCAAGAATATCTTGGCAGAAGACATCTTCGTTGCGGAAAATGTCAGCCTAGCCAAACGCGTTGCCTTACTTCTTTTTCTGGCAGCCTGTTTGAGTGATGGTGTTTTTGAAATAGGTGGTTATTCCTTTTTGAATATTAGTTTTCTGGTCACGGCACTGGTTGTTTGGACCTTGTCAAAAATCTTGGAAAAAGCCAATCAGATTGCCGAAGAAAATGAATTTACCATTTAGAAAGGAGCCATCATGATTGTTGTAAATCTAGATGTGGAATTAGCCAAGAAAAAAATGCGCTCTGGCGAATTGGCCGAGCGTATCGGGATTACCCCAGCTAACCTCTCCATTCTAAAAACAGGTAAGGCCAAGGCCATCCGTTTCTCCACCCTTGACGCCATCTGTAAGGAACTGGGCTGTCAGCCAGGCGATATTTTGGCTTATTTACCTGATGATGACTAGGCGAGTTTGTCTGGTCCTTGATAAGGTTAGCCTATCACTGCGATAGGGAGCAAGTATTGGTCAAGTTAGGGCTTTCGTGGTAGAATGGTTACATGACAAAAAAGGAGAATGAAACATGAAAAAAATCGTGACAGTTAGTCTGCTAGCCACATCAGCCCTTGTGCTAGCAGCTTGTGGGTCAACATCAACAGAAAAAAGCAGCACGGACTCATCAAAGGAGCAGGTTGTCCTTGCAACGGTCGGCACGACACGTCCATTTTCTTATGAAAATGACAAGGGAGAGTTGACTGGTTATGATGTCGAAGTAGCCAAGGCTGTTTTTGCAGGCAGTGACAAGTATGAGGTGACCTACCAAAAAACCGAGTGGTCATCAATCTTCACTGGTCTGGACAGTGATAAATTCCAAATGGGTGCTAACAATATCAGCTATACCGAGGAGCGTGCGAACAAGTACCTGTATTCAAGTCCCATTGCTTCAAACCCAAGTGTTCTAGTGGTGCAAAAGGGAAGTGGTATCAAGTCTTATGACGATATTGCTGGCCGTTCAACTCAGGTGGTGCAAGGAACAACATCCGCTAGCCAGCTAGAGGCCTTCAATGCAGAAAATCCTGACAAGCCAGTTGCCCTTAACTGGACCAACGAGAACATTACGACCATGTTGCGTAATGTCAACGAAGGCAAGTTTGATTTCAAGATTTTTGATAAAATCGCGGTTAACTCCATCATCAAGAGCCAAGGCTTGGATAATCTTGAAGTGATTGAATTGCCAAGTGAGCAACAACCTTATGTTTACATGATTTTCGGCAAGGAGCAAACGGCCTTACAAGAGTTTGTCAACAAACGCATCAAGGAACTCTATGAGGACGGCACTCTTGAGAAACTATCACAAGACTACCTAGAAGGCAGCTATCTGCCAGCTAGTGCAGACATCAAATAACCCCCCAAAGACTCCACTCTCAAGCAGGGTGGAGCCTTGTTTTGGTTTCGCTATAGGCAAACTGGTCTGAGTTTTCAGAAAGAGTTAGGTGGTTTTGTTATAGATAAAAGCTATATATTTACCTAGTTTTTAACAGTTTGCTTTTTATAGCTTCCTATGGGATAATAAATTCATCAAAACAAAAGAGGTATAGAAGATGAAATTGAAAAAGATTCTAGGAATTGCTAGTTTAGCTCTTGTATCAGGTCTGGTCTTGGCAGCCTGCGGTCAAAAATCGGCTGGTTCAGACGATGCCAAAACCGTTACTGTCGGTGTCATGACCAAGACTGACTCTGACGAAGCTCGTTGGAACAAGATTCAGGAACTCCTAAAAGATGACGGGATTACCTTGAAATACAAGGAATTTACCGACTACTCACAACCCAACAAGGCTCTGGCTAATGGCGAGGTTGACATCAATGCCTTCCAACACTATAACTTCCTTGACAACTGGAATACAGAAAACAAGGGTGACTTGGTAGCCATTGCGGAAACCTACATCAGCCCAATCCATCTCTTCTCAGGAACAGATGGTTCAGGCAAGGCTAAGTACAAGGATGTTAAGGAATTGCCAGACAATGCGACCATCGCTGTGCCAAACGACGCCACCAATGAAAGCCGTGTGCTTTACGTTCTCCAATCAGCAGGCTTGATTAAACTCAATGTTTCTGGTAAGGAATTTGCGACAGTAGCCAACATCACGGACAATCCAAAGAACCTACAAATCAAGGAAGTTGATGCTTCACAAACGGCTCGTTCATTGACGTCGGTAGATGCAGCCTTTGTTAACAATAGCTACGCTGTGCCAGCTGGCATTGACTACAGCACATCATTGCTGAAAGAAGAAGTCAACGACAACTCTAAACAATGGATTAACATCCTAGCAGCTCAAAAAGACTGGGAGTCATCAGACAAGGCTGACTCAATCAAGAAGATTATCGAAGCCTACCATACAGACGACGTTAAGAAGGTGGTTGATGAAACCTCTGACGGTGTTGACGTCCCAGTTTGGTAAAACATGAAAGAAAGTGCTGGAGTATTCGCTTCAGCTTTCTTTACTTAAATTAGGATAGAGGAAAAGCATGACCAGGGATCAGGAAGAGATTAGACAATTTTGGGAAGATAGCACCATTCAGACCTATTTTGAGGTCTTGCGTCAGCTCATTGCTAAAAAATCCATCTATGCTCAAGGGGTGGGTCTCTTGGAGGTGGCTCAGTTTTTAGCAGGGATTTTTGAGCAGGCAGGGGCTAGGGTTGTCTTAGATGATAGCTACCCAGCACCCTTTGTCTTGGCAGAATTCAAGTCGTCTAATCCCCAAGCCAAGACCATTATTTTCTACAACCATTATGATACCGTGCCAGCAGATGGCGATCAGGCTTGGACCAGTGATCCTTTTACCTTGACGGTGCGTGATGATGTTATCTATGGTCGAGGTGTGGATGATGACAAGGGCCATATCACGGCACGCTTGTCGGCCTTGGTCAAGGTTTTGCAAGATCAGGGGGACTTGCCGGTCAATGTTATCTTTATCATGGAAGGGGCAGAGGAGTCTGCTTCGGTGGATTTGGACAAGTATCTGGCCAAATATTGTGACCACTTGTCAAGGGCTGATTTGTTGATTTGGGAACAGGGCAATCGCAATAGCTTGGGACAATTGGAGATTTATGGGGGCAACAAGGGGATTGTGACCTTTGATGCCTCTGTTAAGAGTGCAGATTTGGATATTCATTCCAGCTATGGTGGTGTGGTTGAGTCTAGCATTTGGTACCTGATGCGGGCCTTGAACAGCCTGCGTCGGGAGGATGGTTCACTTGCTATTGAGGGCTTGACGGATGATTTGCTCGAGGCTAATGAGCGTGAACTGGCCTTGATTAGCCAGCATGCTCAACTGACACCAGAAAAACTCAAGGCCATTTATGGTTTAGAGCTGCCCTTGTTGGTTGAGGAGCGAGAGGCCTTTCTCAAGCGTTTCTATTTTGAGCCGTCTTTGGCCATTGAGGGCCTTTGGTCAGGCTATCAAGGGCAGGGGGTCAAGACCATTCTGCCTGGTCAGGCCCAAGCCAAGTTAGAAATTCGTCTGGTGCCCCATCTTAGTCCGCAAGATGTGTTTAACAAGGTCAAGGCTCAGCTGGTAAAAAATGGGTTTGAGCAGGTTGACTTGACCTATACCTTGGGCGAGAAAAGCTATCGCAGTGATATGAGCCATCCTGCCATTGTGCGTGTCATTGATTTGGCAGCCAAGTACTATCCCGAAGGGCTGGCCATCTTGCCAACTTCGGCCGGAACAGGGCCTATGCACACGGTTTTTGCCCAGCTAGGTGTACCGATTGCGGCTTTTGGGATGGGTAATGCCAATAGTCGTGACCATGCCGGTGATGAAAATGTTAGGGTGGTGGATTATTATCGCCATGTCAAATTAGTAGAGGAGTTAATAAAGAGTTATGGCTAATGAGATGATAAAATTAGAGCATATTGATATTACCTTTCAGCAGAAAAAGCGGGTGATTGAGGCCGTTAAAGACGTGACGGTCACCATCAATCAAGGGGATATCTATGGCATTGTGGGCTACTCTGGTGCGGGGAAATCAACCCTAGTGCGGGTGATTAACCTGCTCCAAAAACCAACGGCTGGTCGTGTGGTGGTGGATGGCGATCTGCTCTTTGACCAAGATAAGACGGTTTTGTCAGCCAGTCAATTAAGAGAAAAACGCCGTGACATTGGCATGATTTTCCAGCATTTTAACCTCATGTCACAAAAGACGGCCCGTGAAAATGTGGCCTTTGCCCTCAAACATTCTGCTCTGACCAAGGAAGAAAAAGACAAGAAAGTCACGGAACTCTTGGACTTGGTGGGCTTGGCGGATCGGGCAGAAAATTACCCGTCTCAACTGTCTGGCGGGCAAAAACAGCGGGTAGCCATTGCTCGTGCCCTTGCCAATGACCCGAAAATCTTGATTTCAGATGAGTCAACCAGTGCCTTGGACCCTAAAACAACCAAGCAAATCTTAGCCCTCTTGCAGGATTTGAATGAAAAATTGGGCTTGACCATCGTCATGATCACCCATGAGATGCAGATTGTCAAGGATATTTGTAACCGAGTGGCTGTCATGCAAAATGGCGTTCTGATTGAAGAAGGCACGGTCTTGGAGATTTTCTCAAATCCTAAGCAGACCTTGACTCAGGAATTTATTCAGACCGCAACAGGAATTGGTGAGGCCTTGACCAAGATTGAAAAACAAGATATCGTTGCCAATCTGGCCGCCAATTCTCTTCTGGTTGAGTTGAAATATGCCGGCACATCAACCGATGAGCCTATCCTTAATCAAATTTATAAGGAATTTGATGTCAGTGCCAATATTTTATACGGTAACATTGAAATTTTAGACCATGTCCCTGTGGGGGAATTGGTGGTTGTTCTGTCAGGTCAGACGGATAACCTAGCCAGTGCCTTGACTGCTTTGGAGAAAGCAGGGGTGTCTGTGGTGATTTTGAAAAGAGGTGCCTAGATGATTGAACTAATAGAAAAATACCTTCCCAATGTCTATGCCTTGGGGTGGTCAGGTGATGCAGGCTGGGGAACAGCTATCTTCAATACCCTTTATATGACAGTTATTCCCTTTATCATTGGTGGCCTCTTGGGCTTGGTGGCGGGGTTGCTCCTTGTCATGACTCGTCCTGGGGGTGTGCTTGAAAATAAACCTGTGTTTTGGTTGCTAGATAAGGTCACCTCAGTCTTTCGGGCCATTCCTTTCATTCTGCTGCTAGCCGTCATGTTCCCTGTGGCCTTGTTCTTGGTTGGAACCATGCTAGGGCCGGATGCGGCCAATGTTTCCCTCTCAGTGGCAGTCTTTCCTTTCTTTGCTCGTCAGGTGCAGGTGGTCCTATCTGAGCTGGACAAGGGCATTATTGAGGCGGCTCAGGCGTCAGGTGCGACCACTTGGGACATTGTCAAGGTTTATCTGACAGAGGGGTTGCCTGATTTAATCCGAGTGTCAACGGTGACCTTGATTTCCTTGGTTGGTGAAACAGCCATGGCTGGAGCCATCGGTGCTGGCGGTTTGGGAAATGTTGCCATTTCTTATGGTTATAACCGCTACAACAACGATGTGACCTGGGTGGCAACTCTGATTATTCTAATTTTGATTTTTGCCATTCAATTTTTAGGTGACTTTATCACCAAAAAAGTGAGCCATAAATAATAGGCTTTGGAAGTAAAAATCCTCTTACCATTGATTTTTATCTAATGGCAAGGGGATTTTGTCATCAGGGTGGAAGACATACCAGTTTGTAGACGTTAATCAGGTTTGACTAGGTGTTGTTCATATTAGAGAGACCATCGTTTTTCGCTAATCTCATTAGGTAACGTTGGACTTTTCTGATTCAGCTTTGCACCAATCAAGCAGTGCTGATGGAAATCTTGTCTTATAGTATGGTTGGTACAGAAATTTGAGGTAAGAGACGAGGAAGATTGGTTTATCCCCGTTAGCTGGGGCAAGAGAATGGCAAATTTTTAACCAAAGGGTATGTTGACCATGACCTGTTTTTAGAATGACAATAACTAAAAAATCTTAGCCCTGTGAGCAACAGGGCTAAGATTTTGAATAAGTAATCTAATAAGTTCCAGTGTTTCTAGATTAAGATTTACGTTTATCAAGCATTAAACCAATGACAAAACCAAGGAAGGCAAAGCAGATCCAGCCCAGTTGGAATTGTCCTAGAGGAACAACCTTGGTAAAGAAATTCGCAATACCACTTGGGATAAACTCGAGGTTGAGTTGACCTGCCAAGGTAGCAAGAGAATCATAGAGAGCGGCAATCGCAGTGAAAATGAGAGTCGTTCTATAAACGGTCTTACTTTCTTTGAACCATTTGCCACTTAGGGTTAGAACGATAAGGGCGATAGCCAATGGATAAAGGAAAAAGAGCATGGCTAGCGAGGCTTTAATAATGCCACTAAGTCCACTGAAGTAAAGGAAGGTACCAATCAAGGTCATGATGGCTGACCAGCTGGTATGTGATAATTTAGGAAGTAGGGTATGGAAATAATCTGCGCTAGCAACAACTAGACCAGATGACGTTGACAAGCAAGCCAGAAAAACAGCTAGGGATAGGGTTACTTGTCCAAAGGTTCCAAAGTAGTTTCGAGCTGCGATACTGAGGACGGTTCCTCCATCAATCCCCACACCGTTGAGAGTAAAAAGGCCATCGGTCATTGGAAAGAGACCTTGAGACATGGAGCCGAGACGGGCAACAAAGAGGTAAATAATGGCCAGACAGGCGGTCGTAATCAAACCAGCTTTGAGTGAGACTCCAGCAATGTCATGTTTACTTTTGGCCCCAAATTGCTTGGCAGAATTAATCACAACGGTAATGAACATAAAGGCAGCTAGGGCATCCAGAGTACCGTAACCTTGCAAGAGACCTGCAATGAATGGAAGATCAGCAAAGGCATTAGATAAGTC
Organism: Streptococcus cuniculipharyngis; assembly: GCF_007859195.1. Lineage (GTDB taxonomy): Bacteria > Bacillota > Bacilli > Lactobacillales > Streptococcaceae > Streptococcus > Streptococcus cuniculipharyngis. Next base: position 184,575 of record NZ_VOHL01000002.1, on the reverse strand, counting down.
GCTAGCAGCATTGTAGCTCCTGGTAGCTGGTACTGCCGCAGGGCTGATAAAAGAGCCTAAAACTAGGGTTGCAATGACTAGCAGGAGAGCTGGTGTCAGGTATTTACCGATGTTATCCGCAATTTTGCTAGGTTTAACAGCAATAAGATAGGTCAAGCCAAAGAAAATTAGGCCGTAGATAAGTTTACTGACTAAGCCTGTACCAAAAAAGGGGGCGATTCCGACAGAAAAAGAGACGGCTCCTGTCCGAGAGATTGAGAAGAGGGGCCCGATGGTTAGGTTGAGGACAACCATGAAGCTGACAGCAAACCATTTTGAGACCCGCTGCTCAATCATGTCTTGGGCATTATCGTTACCAGAATAAGCGATGGCAATGACGGCCAAGAGCGGTAGGGTTACTGCTGATAAGCAAAAGCCTAGGATGGCTAACCAGAGGTTGCTTCCGGAATAAATTCCCAAGAAAGCAGGGTAGGTCAGGTTAGAGGCGCCAAAGAACATGGCAAAAAGCATTAAACCGATGACGAGGTATTTATTTTGAATCTGTTTCATATTTCTCCTTTTAGAATGACAACAAAAATAGAAAGTTCAGTACTTTCCTTGCTAACTATTCTATCTTACAGAGAATTATTCGTCAATAGGGGCCATTGATGATAAATAAAAAAATTTGGCAAATTTGCTTGAATTTTTAAGTATTTTCCTATATTATAGTAATTATATTGAATTTTTAGTGAGGTATCTTATGAAAAATATTTTGCAGGCTTGGGGGAAGCTTAGCCTGATTCAACGGATTATTATTGGTGTGGTCATTGGTGCTATTTTAGGTTTACTTGTGCCATCATGGTCAGTTATTGGTCTCTTTGGGACAGTCTTTGTTGGTGCCCTAAAAGGTGTAGCGCCTATCTTGGTCTTTGTTTTGGTGGCCCATGCCCTCTCGCAAAGTCGTCAAGGGCATCAGAGCAAGATGAAAAGTATCATCGCTCTTTATCTCTTGGTAACCTTTGCTGCAGCCTTTGTGGCGGTTATCGCTAGCTTCCTTTTCCCAGTGACACTGAATTTAGCTGGGGCTAGCAGTGATACGTCATCTGCCCCACAAGGCATTGCTGAAGTTTTTACCACTTTTATTACCAATATTGTGGATAATCCAATCAATGCCATTGCCAATGCTAACTATATCGGGGTTCTGTCTTGGGCGGTTCTCTTTGGTTTGGCTTTGCGTCAGGCTAGTGATGCTGTTAAGGACGGTCTTGGTCAGGTGGCAGATGCGACCTCTAAGGTCGTGACTTGGGTCATCAGCCTAGCACCTTTTGGTATCATGGGCTTGGTCTTTTCAACCATTTCTGAAAATGGAATGGAAATCTTGACCACTTACGGTCGTTTGCTTCTTGTCTTGGTAGGTACCATGGCAGTGGTGGCTTTGGTAGTCAACCCGCTGATTGCCTTTATCATGATGAAGGAAAATCCTTATCCCTTGGTTTTCCGTTGTTTGAAAGAAAGTGGTCTGCCAGCCTTCTTTACCCGTAGTTCCGCAGCCAATATCCCAGTAAACATGAAACTCTGTAAGGACCTTGGCTTGAATGAAGACACTTATTCAGTGTCAATCCCTCTTGGGGCAACGGTCAACATGGGTGGCGCAGCCATCACCATTACCGTCTTGACTCTAGCAGCGGTTAATACCTTGGGCATTGCCGTTGACTTTCCAACAGCCTTCTTGCTTAGTGTGGTGGCAGCCTTGTCAGCTTGTGGTGCTTCAGGGGTTGCAGGAGGCTCATTGCTCTTGATTCCTTTGGCATGTAGCTTGTTTGGTATTGATAGCAATATTGCTTCAGAGGTTGTTGGTGTTGGTTTCATTATCGGTGTTATCCAGGATTCATGTGAAACAGCCATCAACTCATCAACCGACGTTCTTTTCACAGCCGTAGCTGAAAAATCAGCTTGGGGTAAAAAATAACACTTCAGAAAGTTGAGTTAGACTCAACTTTCTTTTTATGAATATAGATATAGTTTATATCTATATATTTTTCATGAAAAGTATAGCCTACAAAAATAGTAGGACTTATGATAAAATAGAATCTATCTTATGAAAAAGAAAGGCAATGTATGACCAATAATTTATTAGTGCTACAGTCGGATTTTGGCTTGGTTGACGGGGCAGTATCAGCCATGATTGGGGTGGCCTTGCAGGAAGAGCCTAGTCTAGGTATCCATCACCTGACCCATGATATTACGCCCTATAATATTTTTGAGGGTAGCTATCGCCTCTTTCAGACGGTAGAATACTGGCCTCAGGGAACGACCTTTGTGTCGGTGGTTGACCCAGGTGTTGGCTCCAAGCGTAAAAGTGTGGTTGCCTTGACCGAACAAAATCATTATATTGTCACGCCAGATAATGGTACCCTGTCTTATATCAAAAAGCATGTGGGGATTAAGGCGGTGCGAGAAATTTCTGAGGTCAAAAACCGTCGTCAAGACACCGAACACTCTTATACTTTCCACGGCCGTGATGTCTATGCCTATACAGGAGCCAAACTAGCCAGTGGGCACATCAGTTTTGAAGAGGTAGGACCAGAACTATCTGTGGACAATATTGTTGAATTGTCAGTGGTGGACACAGTGGTTGAGCCAGATTTGGTTAAGGGGACAGTTGATATCTTGGATGTCCGCTTTGGTTCCTTGTGGACATCTATTACGCGAGAAGAATTTTACACCTTGGCTCCAGAGTTTAACGACCGTTTTGAAGTGACCATCTACAATAATGACATGTTGGTTTATCAAAATCAGGTCACTTATGGCAAATCCTTTGCAGATGTCCGCATTGGTCAGCCAATTTTGTATATTAACTCACTTTATCGTTTGGGGCTAGCCATCAATCAGGGGTCTTTTGCTAAGGCCTATAATGTTGGTGTTGGTTCTAACTGGCATATTGAAGTCAAGAAAATTTAGGAGGCGATTATGAAAGATCATTCTATTAAAAAAGTTGTCGCAACAGGTATCGGAGCAGCCCTATTTTTTGTGGTTGGTTACTTCATTAACATTCCAGTCCCTGTGCCAAATACTAGTATTCAGTTACAGTATGCCGTCCTAGCTCTTTTTGGTCTCATCTATGGACCAAGTGTTGGTTTCTTTGCTGGTTTTATCGGTCATACCATCAAAGACATGACCCAATACGGGCCTTGGTGGACCTGGATTTTAGTCAGTGGCTTGCTAGGTCTGGGCTTTGGTCTTTTGCGTCGGGTCTTGCCCCTTGGTTCAGGAAAATTGACCACCAAAGACTATATTACCTTTAATGTGGCTCAGGTCTTGATGAATATCGTGGGTTGGGGGTTGCTTGCTCCGACCTTGGATATTCTCTTTTATCAAGAGCCAGTGGCTAAGGTTTATGTTCAGGGACTTTGGTCAGCAGGGGTTAACTCTTTGACTGTTGGGATTGGAGGTAGCCTTTTGTTGGCCCTTTATGTCAAAACACGGACGCAGGCGGGTAGCCTATCAAAAGATTAAGTGAGAAGGTGACAAGAGACTTGATTGAATTTATCAATTTTAGTTTTAGATATGAGGTTCAGGCTGAACCGACCGTCAAGAACATCAATCTCAAAATTAAGCGAGGGGAGAAGGTCTTGTTAGCAGGGCCTTCTGGTTCTGGCAAATCAACTCTGGGTCAGGTCATCAATGGTCTGATTCCCCATCATCATCAGGGTCAAATGACAGGCGATTTTCTGATTCAAGGAAAGCCTGTTTTTGACTTGTCTGTCTATGAAAAGTCACAACTGGTCAGCACGGTCCTTCAGGATATGGATGGCCAGTTTATTGGTTTATCTGTGGCAGAAGATATTGCCTTTGCCTTGGAAAATGACCAGCTTAACCAAGCTGAGATGACTGAGAAGGTCAGTAGCTGGGCCCAGCGTTTGCAGCTAACCAAGCTACTGGACCATCGCCCTCAAGATTTGTCTGGTGGTCAAAAGCAGCGGGTCAGCCTAGCGGGGGTTTTGGTGGATGAAAGTCCGATTTTGCTTTTTGATGAACCCTTGGCCAATCTAGACCCAAAGACCAGTCAGGACATGTTGGCGGTTATTGATCAGATTCATCGTGATCATGGGCTAACGACCATTATTATTGAGCATCGTCTGGAAGAAGTTTTGGCGAGTTCAGTGGATCGGGTGGTTTTGATGGATGAGGGGCAGATTGTTTTTGATGGTAGCCCAGATGACTTGTTGGCGGGGTCACTCTTGACGCAGCATGGTATCCGTGAGCCCCTCTATATCACCAGTTTGCGTGATTTGGGTGTGGATCTGTCTGGTCAAAAACGGTTGAGTCAGCTAGAGCAGATGGAGGTCAAACCTAAGCCTCTACCAGATTTCCCTAAGGTAGAAGCCATGGCTGACAAGGATGATTTATTGACCATTAAGGATTTGACGGTGGCTTATCAGGCTGGGCAGCCGATTTTGGATAGGTTGTCTTTGGCCATTAAAAAAGGTGAACGTTTGGCCATTGTGGGTCGCAATGGGGCGGGTAAGTCAACCTTAGCCAAGGCTCTCTGCCAGTTTGTTCCCAGCAGTGGCCAGTTACGCTATCAGGGACAGGATATTTCTGATGATAGCATTAAGGAACGGGCTGAGCGGATTGGCTATGTCTTGCAAAATCCTAATCAGATGATTAGCCAGACCATGATTTTTGATGAAGTCGCTCTAGGATTACGCTTGCGACAAGTTGATGAGGCAGAGGTCAGCCGACGGGTGGCAGAGGTCTTGAAGGTTTGTGGTCTTTATGCCTTTCGTAAGTGGCCGATTTCTGCCCTCTCCTTTGGTCAGAAAAAGCGGGTCACTATTGCCTCAATCTTGGTCTTAAATCCAGAAATTATTCTTTTGGATGAGCCAACGGCCGGTCAGGACTGGCAACATTATCGGGAAATGATGGCCTTTTTAGACCAACTCAATCAAGCTGGTCACACCATTGTCATGATTACTCATGACATGCAGTTGATGTTGGAATATAGCGACCGCACGCTTGTTTTGGCGGATGGTAAGGTTATTGCAGAGGGGCATCCTTTTGATATGTTGAATGATTTGGCAGTGGTTGAGGCTGCCAACCTCAAACAAACCAGCCTATTTGATTTGGCAGGCAAGCTAGGGGTTGAGCCAAGAGATTTGACCCAGTATTACATGAGTCAGAGAAGGGGACAAGATGGTTGGAAATAAACTTTTGGGCTACCAAGCAGGCAATAGTTTTTTGCATCAGCTGTCAGGAGCCAGCAAATTGATTTTCTTTGTTCTGGTTTCTATTGCTGCTATGGTCAGCTATGATACTCGCTTGATTGCGGTGATTGCTCTGGGTTCTCTGGTCCTTTTTCAGCTATCTGGTGTCAAATGGCGGGAGATTTCTTTGGTACTTTATCTGGTTTTGATTTTTTCTGCCCTTAATTTGCTAATGGTTTATCTTTTTGCCCCCAATTATGGCGGGGAAATCTATGGGCAATCTACTTTCCTTTGGAAGGGGATTGGTTCTTATCAGCTCACTTGGCAGGAGTTGTTTTATCTGTTTAATCTCATGCTCAAGTATTTTTGCACGGTTCCTTTGGCCCTAATCTTTTTGATGACCACTCAGCCCAGTCAATTTGCGGCCAGTCTTAATCAAATTGGTCTGCCTTATCGGATTGCTTATGCGGTTAGCTTGACCATGCGGTACATTCCTGACTTGCAGGAAGAATTTTACATGATAAAATTATCACAAAATGCACGCGGCTTGGACTTGTCCAAAAAGGCTAGTCTAATCCAACGGATTAAGGGCAATCTGCAAATCCTAGCTCCCTTGATTTTTAGCTCGCTGGAACGGATTGATACCGTAGCAACAGCCATGGAGCTGCGGCGTTTTGGTAAGGGAACTAGGCGGACTTGGTACCGTGGTCAGGCCCTAGCTCCTTTAGATTTTCTAGTGATTGGCTTGGCTGTTTTGCTCTTAGTCATCAGTTTTGGTTTGATTGTCCTCAACCAAGGCCGTTTTTATAACCCTTGGGCCTAGTCGGTCAGGGGTTACTATCTTATGAAAAAGGAGATGATTATGTCCTATCGTCAAGGGAGAAAAAAGGTTCCCTATCTTTCCTATCTCTTAGCAGGTTTGCTAGGTCTGGTCTTGATTTGTGGTTTCTTTTTTGTCAATCCTAGTCAAAAAGCAGTTCCAACTAATCCAAGCAGCTCTACCTTAGTCAGCTCTGTCAGTTCAGAGGAAAGCAGTCAGCAGTCTTATGAGCCAACAGCTGCGGAAAAAGCTTACTTAGCTGAGCGATTTGCCAAACTATCAGCCATCAATCCAGAGGTCATTGCTTATGTCTATGCCCCAGGGACCAAGATTGATGAACCAGTCGTGCAGACGGGAGATAACAGTACCTACCTTGACAAGACCTTTGAAGGGGCTTATGAGCCTTATATGGGGGCGGTCTTTATGGACACGACTAATAAGCAAGACTTTAGTGATAGCCTAACCTGGCTCTTTGGCCATGCACGGGGCAGTTTGGTCCCAGATAGTCGCATGTTCAATGATCTTAATTTCTATGATAGCCAGGCTTATTTTGATAGCAACCCCTATCTAGTCATTGAGACGGCGGGTCGTAACTACTATTATGAGGCGACCTATTTTATCATCGTGCCTGAAACGACCGACTTGTATCGGACTTCCTTTGAAACCACGGAAGATTTTCGACAGCAACTGGAAAGGGTTGCTGGGGAGGCCAAGGTCAAAAAGGCTGATGCCAAGATTGACCCCAGTGATAAGTATCTGGTCCTTTCAACCTGTCGTGAAGAAGATGGCAGCCTCAGGGCCAATCTTTATTTGCGTCAAATTCCAGACAATGAATTACCCCAATTTTTGGCGAAACATGCCGATAAACTGGCTTATGAGCCGACACGTTAGGAAAGCTTAAGAAAAAGAACTGACCAATGTGTCAGTTCTTTTTATAGGGGTTTCTTGTTGGGTAGGCCAGCCTTTCTTGGGTACTTGTTGGGGGTTTCTTTTTTCTTGATGACTGTGGTTAGGTTGCGGGGGTCGCCATTAGGTAGTTGGTAGTCAAGACTATCGCTGACCTGGGCAAAGAGGAGATTGAGGGCATTTTTAGCCTCAAGCAGCTCTTCTTCGGCTGAACTGGCCTTGAGGGCCATGAGCTGTCCGCCGATTTTGAGAAAGGGAATAGTTAATTCTGCTAAGACCTGTAGGCGGGCGACAGCTCTGGCGGTGACTAGGTCAAACTGGCCACGAAAGGTCTTATCTTGGCCAAAATCTTCTGCTCGGCCATGGTAAAAATGAACACCTGTCAAGCTCAAATCTTCAGCCAAGAGGTTGAGAAAGTTGATCCGTTTGTTGAGCGAGTCAATAATGGTGACGTTTAGCTGGGGAAAAATGATTTTCATGGGTAGGCTAGGAAAACCAGCCCCAGCTCCAATATCTAGTAGTTTGAGGGGCTGATTGGCAATTTTTCCTTGCAGAATCGGGGCGATAGAGTCGTAGAAATGTTTGAGGTAGACCTCATTTTTTTCGGTAATGGCGGTCAGGTTAATTTTGTCATTCCACTCGATGAGGCGTTCAAAATAAGTTTGGAATTGGTCTTTTTGCTGGTCGCTAAGTTGGATGCCGTGCTGGGTCAAGGCTTGGTAAAATTCTTCTGGTGTCATAGTCTCTCCTTTTGGGCTTCTCTTTTCATTTTACCATAAAGGGGCAGAGAAAAAAAGATGTCAGGCTTTCACTGGTATATCGGGGGGCTTTCTGCTATAATGTAAGCTAAAGAAAGGATGATTGCTATGTTGATACTTATTGCCATTATTGTTATTTTGGCTCTCTTTGCCATTGTTAGTTACAATGGTTTGGTGAAGAGCCGTATGCAGACGCAGGAGGCTTGGAGTCAGATTGATGTCCAGCTCAAGCGCCGTAATGATTTGATTCCCAATCTGATTGAAACGGTCAAGGGTTATGCGGCCTATGAAGAAAAAACCTTTGAAAAAATTACCCAGTTGCGGACACAGGTACTCAGTGCCACAACGCCAAATGAAACCATGCAGGCTAGTGATGCCTTGGCCAAGCAGGTCTCAGGTCTCTTTGCCGTAGCGGAAAATTACCCTGACCTCAAGGCTAATGCTAGTTTTGTCAAGTTGCAGGATGAGTTGACCAATACGGAAAATAAGATTTCTTATTCTCGCCAGCTTTATAACACGACGACAGCCAACTACAATACTAAACTTCAGACCTTCCCAAGCAATCTAGTTGCAGGCATGTTTGGCTTTAAGGCCAGTGAGTTTCTACAAACTCCTGAGGAAGAAAAGGCTGTTCCCAAGGTGGAATTTAATTTCTAAACAAGGGAGAGAAGAGGTTGACCACGGTTGGCCTGTTCTTGTTTTTAAGGAGAAAATACAATGCTTTATCAACAAATTGCCAGTAATAAGCGGCGAACCATTGTCTTGCTGATTGCCTTTTTTGCCCTTTTAGCGGCTTTGGGTGGAGCAGTTGGCTACCTGATGTGGGGGAGTTTGGCTGGTGGTATGGTTATTGCCCTCATCATTGGTAGTATTTATGCTATTAGTATGATTTTTCAATCCACTAATGTGGTCATGTCCATGAATAATGCCCGCGAGGTGACGGAAAAAGAAGCACCAGAACTCTATCGGATTGTGGAGGATATGGCCATGGTGGCTCAAATTCCTATGCCGCGTGTCTTTATCGTGGAGGACAGGGCTCTCAATGCCTTTGCCACAGGTTCTAAACCTGAAAATGCTGCCGTGGCAGCGACCACAGGACTTTTGGCCGTTATGAATCGTGAGGAACTGGAAGGGGTGATGGGACATGAGGTCAGTCATATCCGCAACTACGACATTCGGATTTCAACTATTGCTGTTGCCCTGACCAGTGCCATTAGCTTGATTGCCAGCATGAGTGGTCGGATGATGTGGTATGGTGGTGGTCGCAGGCGCAGTGACCGTGATAATGACGGTGCGTCAATCTTGATTTTGGTCTTTTCTATTCTTTCTCTCATCCTGGCTCCTATGGCAGCGACCTTGGTTCAGCTGGCTATTTCTCGTCAGCGGGAGTATTTGGCAGATGCCAGTGCGGTTGAATTGACCAGAAATCCTCAAGGCATGATTAATGCCCTGCAAAAATTGGACCAGTCCAGACCTATGGACCATCAGGTGGATAGTGCTAGTGCGGCCCTTTATATCAGTGACCCAAGAAAATCCAAGGGCTTCCAGGAACTTTTTCAAACCCACCCGCCAATTGCCGAGCGGATTGAGCGGCTAAGAAAGATTTGACGAGATTGAGGAGAAAAGATGTTTTACCTGAGTGAAGTGAAAAAAAATCCAGATGGTTTGAGTTTTGAAAAGAGCTTGGACGTGACAGCCAGTTTGCAGGAGCGTCAGCCCGATGTTCTGGCGGTGCGTGACCTTTTGGTCAAGGGGCAGGTGTCTTATGAGGATGGCTTGTATCATCTGGTCTATGACTTGTCCTATGTCATTACCCTGCCGTCTAGCCGTTCGTTGGAGCCGGTTGACTTGGCTGAACAGTTGACCGTTGATGAGGTTTTCATTGAGGGCAGTCAGGCTATGACCAAACAGGACTTGGTTGAGGAAAATCTGGTCTTGATTGTGGAAGGGGATAGTCTTGATTTAACGGAAAGCGTCATTGACAATATCCTCTTAAACATTCCCCTCAAGGTGCTGACAGCAGAAGAAAGTCAGGCCAGTGATTTGCCGTCTGGCAGTGATTGGGCGGTCTTGACCGAGGACCAGTATCAAAACCTGAAAGAGCAGGAAAAAGAGGCGAATAATCCTTTTGCTGCCCTAGACGGGCTCTTTGACGAGTAGAATTTTTGGAAGGCTCTGCCCTTCCTTTTATAATTGGTAAAAATATGGTAGAATAGAGAGAAAATCAAAGAGCGATTGGAGTGAGAAAATGCGTTGTCCCAAATGTCAAGGAAATAAGTCCAGTGTTGTTGATAGTCGTCAGGCTGAAGACGGTCATACCATTCGTCGCCGTCGTGTCTGCGATGATTGTCAGGCCCGCTTTACCACCTTTGAACGTGTGGAAGAGTTGCCACTCTTGGTCATCAAAAAGGATGGCACTAGGGAGCAATTTTCTCGCGACAAGATTTTGAATGGCATTATCCAGAGTGCCCAAAAACGGCCAGTGTCAAGCAGCGACATCGAGAAAGCCATCAATCGGATTGAGCGGAAGATTCGGACAGATTATGACAGTGAGGTGGCCAGTGAGGTGATTGGTAATTTGGTCATGGATGAATTGGCGGAGCTAGATGAAATTACTTATGTGCGTTTTGCCAGTGTCTATCGGAGTTTTAAGGATGTTGATGAAATTGAAGCCCTGCTTCGTCAGATTACTAGCCGAGTGCGTGGAAAAAGAAGTCAGGTAAATCATGAAAGCTAGTGATACCTTTTCTTACCTTAAAAATAATTATTTGACCATTGATAGTCAGAGTTTGGTGCGGGCTTATTTACCTTTGATGGGGAGTGAAGCCTTCATGCTCTACCATTATTTTGTGACCTTTTTCGATAATGGAAAAGGGACCCACCAGTTTAGCCAGATTTTGAATCACTTGCAGGTTGGCATGCAGAAGTTTCAGGAAGCCTTGGCCTTGTTGACAGCCCTAGATTTGGTTGTTTTTTATCATGATGGATCAACCTATAAATTTTGGTTGAAGCAGCCCCTGCCCCTAGATGATTTCTTTGCTAATGGTGTTTTAGCCACGCTCTTGGAAAAGCGGGTTGGTCATTCTGCCCTACTGGCCTTAACTCCGCAACCGCCCAAAGATTTGGTTGATTTGTCTAAAACGTTTTCGGAGGTTTTCTCAGATAGTGGTGAGATTGAGTATCGACCGGTTAAATCCAAACTGGCTTTTGATTTAAAGCATTTCAAAGAGCAAATGCAAAAGGATGGGCTTCAATTTGCCAATGAGCAGGAGGATGTCTTAGCCATCTACAATTTGTCAGAGCGGTTTCATTTAACCTGGTTTTCAGCCTACCAATTAGCCAAGGAGACTGCCCATAACCGGTTTATTATGCCCAAGCGGATGTTGGCCAAGAAAGAAAATGAGCAGAAACAATCTTCTAACAACTTAGCCAAGGGAGAGAAAAAGATTCTTGAAGTAGCTCAGTCCAACACGCCCGAGATGCTATTAAGTAAGTTGAAAAAACAGCGTCAGGCAGAGGTCGTGTCTAGCGAACGTGATTTATTGAACCAGCTAGCGGCTAAGCAGCTGTTAGATGAGGTTATTAATGTGGTCATGATTTATAGTTTTGAGCGGTCCCAATCAGCCAACCTCAATCAAAATCATGTCAAGAAGATTGTCAATGAGCTGGTCTATAAGGGCATTACTCGAGCAGAGGATGCGTTGATTTATTTGCGTTTTTCAGCTTATCCAAGTAACCAGAAAAAGCCAAAGTCAGCTGCTCGAGAAAAAAGCATACCTGATTGGAGCAATCCAGATTATAAAAATCAAACTAGCCAAAAGGAAAAGGAAGAGTTGGAAGCTTATAAACGGAAGCGTCTGGCAGAATTGAGAGGGGAGGACTAGATGGAAAGAGTAGGACAGACCTTGGGTCAGGGGCGACTGACCAGTCACTTGTCAACAGAAGAGATTATTCAGAAAATCTTAGCGGATAGTGATGTGGCGACCTTTATTGCCAAGGAAGGCTTGGACCAGCTAGCGATTAAGCGGAGCTTACCTAAGTTTAACCAGTATCTGATTGAACGAGAAAAATTCTTGACCCAAGACCAGACCTATTTAGCCAAGGGCTATCAGCCCATCTTGGCCATGAATGAGGGCTATGCGGATGTGTCTTATTTGGAGACGGCAGAGCTCAAATATCGGCAACAGGAACGTGATGTTCTGTCACGGATTCGGTTGCTAAATCTGCCCAAGAGTTATCGTCAGGTCACTATTGAGGATATTGCCTTGGACGACCTTAAACGGATACCTGTTTTTGATGCCTTGGTTGATTTTGTCAATCATTATCCTCAGGGCCAGTCTAAGGGGATTTACCTTTATGGTGATATGGGGTTAGGCAAGTCCTTTATGATGGCGGCTTTTGCCCATGAATTGTCGAAAAAAAAGGAAGTGTCAACCACCTTGGTTCATTTTCCCAGCTTTGCCATTGACATTAAACAAGCCATTAAAACGGGAGAGGTCAAGGAAGAAATTGACCGCCTGAAGCTAGCTCCAGTTCTTGTTTTGGATGATATTGGAGCAGAGCAAACCAGTTCATGGTTGCGCGATGAGGTTTTGCAGGTCATTTTGCAGTATCGGATGCAGGAAGAATTGCCGACCTTTTTCACCTCTAATTATAGTTTGGCAGATTTGGAAAAGAAAATGGCCCAGGTCAAAGATAATGATGAGGCTTGGCCAGCCAAGCGGGTCATGGAACGGATTCGCTATTTGGCCCGCGAAATCCATCTAGTCGGCGAAAATCGTCGTTAATTGAAATCAAGACAAATAGAAAGCAGAGAAAGAATTATGGCTTTACCAACAGTTGCCATCGTGGGACGTCCCAACGTTGGCAAATCAACCTTATTTAATCGTGTGGCGGGTGAACGCATTTCCATTGTTGAAGATGTGGAAGGGGTCACTCGCGACCGCATTTACACGACGGCAGAATGGCTCAACCGTCAATTTTCTATCATTGATACAGGGGGAATTGACGATGTGGACGCTCCCTTTATGGAGCAAATCAAGCACCAGGCTGATATTGCCATGACCGAGGCTGATGTCATCGTTTTTGTCGTTTCGGCCAAGGAGGGCGTGACAGACGCAGATGAATACGTGGCAAAAATCCTTTATCGGACCAATAAACCAGTCATTCTAGCGGTCAACAAGGTGGACAATCCCGAGATGCGTAATGACATTTATGATTTTTATTCGCTGGGCTTGGGTGACCCTTACCCAGTGTCATCTGTCCATGGGATTGGGACAGGTGATGTCCTAGATGCCATTGTCAGCCACCTGCCAGCGGAACAGGAAGAGGAAAATCCTGATGTCATCAGGTTTAGCTTGATTGGTCGCCCTAATGTCGGTAAATCCAGTCTGATCAATGCTATTTTGGGTGAGGATCGTGTCATTGCCAGTCCGATTGCAGGAACTACCCGTGATGCCATTGATACCAGCTTTACAGACAACGAGGGTCAGGAGTATGTCATGATTGACACGGCTGGTATGCGTAAGTCTGGTAAGGTTTATGAAAATACCGAAAAATACTCAGTCATGCGGTCTATGCGGGCCATTGACCGGTCTGATGTGGTGCTGATGGTTATCAATGCTGAAGAAGGGATTCGCGAGTATGACAAACGGATTGCCGGCTTTGCCCATGAGGCTGGTAAGGGCATTATCATCGTGGTTAATAAGTGGGATACCTTAGAAAAAGACAACCACACGGTTAGCCAGTGGGAGGCGGATATTCGTGATAATTTCCAATATATCTCCTATGCCCCAATTATTTTTGTGTCGGCCGTGACCAAGCAACGCCTGCACAAGTTGCCAGACATGATCAAAACCATTAGTCAAAATCAGAATCTCCGTATCCCATCGGCTGTCCTTAATGATGTGATTATGGATGCTATTGCCATCAACCCAACACCGACAGATAAGGGCAAACGCTTGAAAATCTTTTATGCCACCCAGGTTGCGGTCAAACCACCAACCTTTGTGATTTTTGTTAATGAAGAAGAGCTCATGCACTTTTCTTACCTGCGTTTCTTAGAAAACCAAATCCGTCAGGCCTTTGTCTTTGAGGGAACACCAATCCATCTCATTGCCAGAAAACGGAAATAATAGACCGATAAGTGGGGTAAACTCCACTTATTTTTTGTTTTTTTGGAAAATTTTGTTATAATTTAACTAATAAAAAGGAGTGAGAGCATGGGAAGAATGATTCCTGGACGGGTGCGTAATGAAGGCATAGCCCTATACGACCAAGGTCTAGTTATTTTTTTGGATGAAAAAGATGAGCTAATTGAAGCCCAAGTAGCAGGAATCGCTATTTGTTATTCCTTTAATGACCACTTGGTACATTGTGCCTGTCAATCATTTGCGGAAAAAGATTACTGTGTCCACCTGGCGGCAGTGGAGCATGCTCTCAACAAGGACAATCGTTTTAAAAACCGACAAGCTATGGCTGCCCAATCAAACCTTAAGGCGGAGCGGACCAAGTCTTTTGGTAGCCTATTTTTAGAAGGCTTAGCCAGTAATCAAGATCGGACAACCACGTATCGCCTGTCTGTTCAGGGACAGTTTAGCCCCTATGCGAGTGATATTTGGTGGACCCTAAAAATCAATCGTCTCCCCGATCAACGAACTTATATCATTCGTGACATTAGAGCTTTTTTGACGACGGTCAAAAAGGAAACAGGTTATCAGATCAATAAGCAGTATTTTGAACCTCTATCATTGTTAAAATTTGATCAGCCTAGTCAGGCACTTATTCGTTTTTTATGGCGTATGTTACCCAAGGGTAATCAAAGTATTACTGCTGTGTTTCTTCCCAACCAGGGGCGTCATCTTTCCTTGTTTGGTGGCTTTTTTGAGGAAGGCCTCGGCCTGTTTCAAAACTTACATGAATTTCGTTTTGAAGATGGAGAGACCCTCTATGAGAAACTGGAGTGTCGTGAGTTAAGTCCAGACCAACCACTTTATTCTTTTGATATTGTGGAAAAAGGTCAGCAGATTGAATTATTGATTTTGGAAAAAAGTCAGGAGCTCTTTTTTGATCATGATTACCTATGGTTTGAGGGGGTGTTTTATCGGCTGACTGTCCAGCAATCTCGTTTGGTGGGAGCCTTGAGGAGTCTGCCATTAGAAGATGATGGTAGTCGTCGTCTTACTTTTAATTTGGAAGATAAGGCCCAATTAGCAGCCGTTTTACCAGAATTTCAACTTTTGGGGCAAGTAAATGCTCCTCTTGATTTTATGGTCAAAGATTTTGTTCCTCAGTTTGACGTGGATCTTTTAGCGGATGGTCGCCTGCTCCTGTCCCTGACCTTTGACTATGGTGAACATTTGGTTAGAAGTCGTCAAGACTTATCAGCTCTGCCCTACACTAGTCATTTTCAGCATGAGGAAGAGGTCTTTCAGACCTTGCTTGCTCATGGTTTTCAAGGGGATTTTCAGGCTCATCATGTACCATTGACTTCAAAAAACATCTATGATTTTTTTGCTAAAACTGTTCCGTCCTTGGAGGCGCTAGGAACGGTAAGACTGTCCCAAGACATCTGGGCCTTACGGGCAGTGTCCCGACCGCAAGTATTGATTGACCATAGCGGTGGTCTATTGGAAGTCTCCTTTGACTTTTCTGGTATTGATGAAGCAGATGTTAGCCAAGCCATGACGGCTCTCTTTAATCATCAGGCCCATTTTATTAGCCAAGAGGGGCAGTTGATTCTGTTTGACCAAGAAACACAGGGCATTAGTGATACCCTGCATGGGCTAAAGCTATCATCGGCCAAAGATAACCGTTTTTTATTGGCGCCTCGCCAAGCCTATCAGTTGTCACAGGCGGTTCAGGGACTAGATTCGGTTCGTTTGTCTGAAGACTTTCAGCAACTGGCCTATGATTTGACCCATCCTGAAGCCTTTCAACTAGATCAGTTAGTGGTCAAGGCTGAGTTGAGAGATTATCAGCTGGTGGGTGTCCGCTGGTTTAATATGTTGGACCATTATGGCTTTGGGGGGATTTTAGCGGATGACATGGGGTTAGGTAAAACCTTACAGACCATCGCTTTCTTATCGTCAAAAGTAAATCCTGAATCCAAAGTGTTAATTCTAGCTCCCTCTAGCTTGATTTACAATTGGCAGGATGAATTTGTCAAATTTGCTCCCCAATTGGATGTCGTTGTTTCCTATGGCCAAAAGGCCGTCCGAGATCAATGTATCGCAGAAAATCATCAAGTGACCATTACCAGCTATGCCTCCTTCCGTCAGGATTTTGAAGCTTATCGGGCCCATAACTTTGATTACCTCATCTTAGACGAGGCTCAGGTGATGAAGAATAATCAAACCAAAATTGCCCAGCATTTGCGACAGTTCCCCGCCAAGCGTTGTTTTGCTTTGTCAGGAACTCCTATTGAAAACAAGTTACAGGAAATCTGGTCGATTTTTCAAATTGTCTTGCCAGGTCTCCTTCCTAGCCTACCCAAGTTTGTCAAAATGCCTCCAAGTTTGGTGGCAAGATATATTGGTCCTTTTGTCATGCGCCGGAAAAAAGAAGATGTGTTGCCGGAATTACCAGACTTGATGGAAATAGTTTATCATAATGAACTGGTTGATGAGCAAAAGGCGATTTATTTGGCCCAGTTACGCCAAATGCAAGAGCGAGTCAGAGAAACCTCCGCGCAGGATTTTCAATCGCAAAAGATGGAAATTCTGTCGGGTATTATGCGCTTGCGTCAAATTTGTGACACTCCCGCCCTCTTTATGCCTTATCAAGGAAGTAGTGGTAAATTAGAAAGCTTGCGTCAGCTCTTGACGCAACTACGAGAAAGTGGGCATCGTGCCTTGATTTTTTCTCAGTTTAGGGGGATGCTAGACCTAATCGAACTGGAGTTAGGGCAACAAGGCCTAACCAGTTATAAGATAACCGGTTCAACGCCAGCTTCTCTACGTCAAGAGATGACTCGCTCCTTTAATGAGGGGCAAGGGGACTTTTTCTTAATTTCCCTCAAGGCAGGAGGGGTCGGTTTGAATTTAACAGGGGCAGATACAGTTGTCTTGATTGACTTATGGTGGAACCCTGCGGTGGAAATGCAAGCCATTGGTCGTGCCCATCGCTTAGGACAAAAACGGAATGTCGAAGTCTATCGCCTGATTACTCGTGGCACCATTGAGGAGAAGATTTTAGCCTTGCAAGAGAATAAACGTCACTTAATTACAACGGTTTTAGATGGCAAAGAGAGTCGTTCTAATCTTAGTTTGGCAGAGGTGAGGCAAATTCTTGGCTTGGACTAATTGACACAGAAAGAGTCAGCAAAAGCTGGCTCTTTTTCAAAGGGTGTTTTCTAAAAAAGAAGTTTTGAAAAAAAAGAGAAATTAAGGTATAATAAACAAGCGTAGAAAGGAGGTTCCCATGGCAAAAGGAAGAAGACCGTTTCCCTTAGTGGCTGACAATGAGCCTGTGATGACACCAGCTCCCGTCATGCACCTGTACGATAAGGAAGATTTGATTAGCAATATCTCAGGAGTTTATCAAGAAAAAACTTATGCAGATAAAGTACCGGCCTATCAGCCCATTTCGCAAATGACAGGGTCAGATGAGCTAACTGTTTCAGCCAAGCCAGCTCCTGCTCCTGTAACAACTAAATCCTACGCTCAGGAAATGCGGGAAGCAGCCAAGCAAGATTTGAAGCAGAAAAGACAGACTTTTTTGGCCCAGGAAATGAAAATTCCGGCTAAACCTAGCTTTCAGAGGGAACCGACTAAACCGGTACCTTCGGACAAGAGAGACAAGCCAAAGGTTATTAGCCCCCTAGCCAGGTTGGCTAATCACCTTAGGCAAGAGGAGTATATCTTGGCTGAGCTACCGCGCCTTTATCAGGAACCAAACAACCTTTCTATCAAGGAGAAACCTAAAAAAAATAACTATGATTTCTTAAAACGAAGTCAAATTTACAATCAAACAGAACATCAGCTTCAAAAAGAACGTCAAGTGGCGCAAGAATTAAATTTGACGCGTTTTGAAGACATGAAGTAGGAGACAAGATGACAAAGATTTATCATTTTATTGGAATTAAAGGTGCAGGTATGAGCGCCTTAGCGTTGATGTTGCACCAAATGGGGCATAAGGTACAAGGAAGTGACGTTGATAAGTACTACTTTACACAGTACGGTTTGGAGCAAGCAGGGGTAGCCATCCTACCATTTGATTCAAATAATATCCAGGCGGACATGGAAATTATTGCAGGGAATGCCTTTCGTGAAGATAATAATGTTGAAGTGGCCTATGCAGTTCAGCAAGGAATACCTTTCAAGCGTTACCATGAATTTTTAGGGGAGTTCATGCGCCAATTTACCAGTCTAGGTGTGGCGGGGGCCCATGGTAAGACGTCGACAACCGGCCTTTTATCACACGTCTTGAAAAATATCACTGACACTTCTTATCTGATTGGTGATGGAACAGGACGTGGCTCAGCCAAAAGTGAGTATTTTGTGTTTGAATCTGACGAATACGAGCGTCATTTTGCACCCTATCATCCAGAGTACAGCATTATCACCAATATTGACTTTGACCATCCAGATTATTTCACTAGTCTTGATGATGTCTTCAATGCTTTTAATGACTATGCCAAGCAGATTACCAAAGGGTTGTTTGTCTTTGGTGGGGATCCCCTATTGCGCCAGTTAGAAGCTACGGCGCCAATCTACTATTATGGCTTTGACCAAGATTGTGATTTTATTGCCTATGATGTGGTCCGTACAACCAATGGATCTGATTTCAAGGTGCGCTATGGACAGGTGGAGTTGGGGAGTTTCCATGTTCCTGCCTTTGGTCGTCACAATGTGTTAAATGCCACAGCAGTTATCGGCAATCTCCATATTGCAGGTTTTGAGATGAGCTTGGTAGCAGAGCACTTAAAAACATTTTCAGGTGTTAAACGTCGCTTTACGGAAAAAATTGTTGATGGAACCATCATCATCGATGATTTTGCCCACCATCCAACTGAAATCATCGCAACCCTAGATGCAGCCCGTCAGAAATATCCAGCTAAACAGGTGGTAGCAATTTTCCAACCCCATACCTTTACTCGGACTATTGCCCTGCTAGATGATTTTGCTCAAGCCTTGAATGAAGCTGATTATGTTTATTTAGCGCAGATTTATGGCTCAGCCCGTGAGGTGGATAATGGCCAGGTCAAGATTGAAGATTTGGCGGCGAATATTGCCAAACCAGTCCAGGTCATCAGCGTGGACAATGTTTCTCCCCTATTAGACCATGATAATGCGGTCTATGTTTTTATGGGAGCTGGCGATATCCAAACCTATGAATACGCTTTTGAAAGCTTGGTTGCCAGTCTGGCTAGTAGTAATCAATAGGGTTTGAGGAAAATGATGCAAATTAGGCATGTTAAGCCAGAAGATTTAGCTCGTTTGATGGTTCTTGAACGTGAAAACTTTCTGCCAGCAGAGGCTATTTCGGAAGCTGCGATGAGAGAACAGATTGCTCATATCAGCGACAGTTTTCTGGTGGCTGACATTGATCAACAAGTGGTTGGCTATATTACTGCCCATGTGCGCCAAGAGAAGTACCTTGTTGATGATGTTTTTATGGGAGCTGTTCCCAATCAAGGTCAGGGAGGCTTCCTTATCATCAGCGCCTTGTCAGTTGCTAAGAGTCATCAGGGTCAGGGCATTGGAAGCACCTTATTGGCGGCAGTCAAGGATTTGGCAGTGGTCCAAAATCGTCGTGGTCTCAGTTTGACCTGCCATGACTACCTCATCAAGTATTATGAGATGAATGGCTTTGTGGATGAAGGGGAATCAGCCTCTCAACTGGCAGCTTGTCAGTGGTTTAATCTGGTTTGGTATAATCCCCAATATCAAGATTAATAATTATTACGACAAGATAACATTTAACTGAAAAGTAACCGAAAATAGAGTGAAGTCTTGATTTTATCACGTTTTTAGGTTATAATGGCGTTTGATAAAGATGGGAGGTTGAGAATTTGACTGACACGAATAAGCCAAAGACTCCGACAGGCCAGTCTTTTAAGGAGCAGATTTTAGCAGAATTGGAAGAGGCCAATAGACTAAGAAAACTTCGAGAAGAAGAATTATATCAAAAAAAATTAGAAGCAGAGGCAGCTGCTAAACGAACAGCAGAATTGTTGGCCGAGTATGAAGAACAACGTCGTTTAGAAGAACAACGAGTGACTGAAGAGCGAGTGAAACTGGAACGTCAAGTCCAGTCTGCCTTAGATGACATTCGAGTAGAAAAATTAGCGGTGAATACCAAGGAGCTCAATGAGCAGGCCGCATATGTGACTCGCCCTCAAGAGCCTAGCTTAGAAGCAGAAGAGGTTGAATCCTTGAACCTGTCTCCTCAGGAGGAAACCGTTGAGCTGGTTCAGACACAGAATCTTTCGGACTTGGTTGGCTTGGCTGACCTGCCTGAAGAAGAACTGGCAGAAAGTCAGGTGGAATCAGGTTTAGAAATGGTTCCTGAGGAAGAGGACCTGGTAGATACTCAGGTACCTTTTGCCTCAGATTCTGTTTTGGAAGAAGAGGACCGGCCTGCTTATAGCAACAAGAAAGAAAAGACGGATAGTATTGCCAAGAAAATCTCTACAATCTTAATTTCTATTATTGTTATCTTGATGTTGGTGACCGCCTTCTTTGGTTATCGCTATGTCAAGGGAGCCCTTAATCCAGTAGATTCTACCTCGACAGAATATGTGCAGGTAGAAATTCCGGCCGGCTCTGGTAACAAGCTGATTGGTCAAATCCTTGAACAGGCTGGTGTCATCAAAAATGGCACAATCTTTAACTACTACACTAAATTCCGTAATTATACTAATTTCCAAAGTGGTTACTATAATTTCCAAAAAAATATGTCCTTGGATGATATTGCTGCGGAATTGCAAAAAGGAGGCACGGCTGAGCCGACACGTCCAGCCTTGGGTAAAGTGTTAGTCACAGAAGGTTATACGATTGACCAGATTTCTCAAGCAGTGACCAGCAATGCCAATACCAAGGATACGTCAGATAAAACACCGTTTAGTCGTGATGAATTTTTGAAATTGGTAGCTAACCAGACTTTCATCAACAAAATGGTTCAAAAATACCCAAATCTCTTATCGGGACTGCCATCAGCCAATGATGCCGTTTACCAGTTAGAGGGGTATCTTTTCCCAGCAACCTATAATTACTATGAAGAAACAACCCTAGAAGAGTTGGTTGAAGAAATGATTGCAACGATGGATGCCCAACTAGCGCCATATTACAATCAAATCGCAGCTTCTGGTAAGACCGTTAATGAAGTCTTGACCCTGGCATCTTTGGTTGAAAAAGAAGGGTCAACAGATGATGATCGTAAGATGATTGCTAGTGTCTTTAATAACCGTTTGCAACAAAATATGCCACTCCAAAGTAACATTGCTATCTTATATGCCATGGGTAAACTGGGACAAAAAACAACGCTAGCTGAAGATGCGGCCATCAATACAGAGATTAACTCCCCTTATAATATTTACCGTAACACAGGCTTGATGCCTGGTCCAGTGGATAGTCCAAGTCTGTCAGCGATTAAGGCAACGGTAGCTCCAGCTAATACGAATTTCTTGTATTTTGTTGCTGATGTTAAAACAGGAAATGTTTATTATGCAACCAGCTACGAAGAACATTCAGCCAATGTTGAAAAATACGTTAATAGTCAATTGAACTAATCTAAGCACTAAGCCAAGAGCCTGGAAATTTTCCTAGCTCTTTGGTTTTCAGAGAATCAAGAAAGAGGTTTCGAAAAATTATGGCAGAAAAAACCTATCAAATGACCCTAGCTGAGAAAGAGCAGTTAGAAAAAGAGTTAGAAGAACTGAAACTGGTTCGTCGTCCGGAAGTTGTTGAACGGATTAAAATTGCCCGTTCTTACGGAGATCTTTCTGAAAATAGCGAATACGATGCGGCCAAAGATGAACAAGCGTTTGTTGAGGATCAAATTTCCATGTTGGAAACTAAAATTCGCTATGCTGAAATTATTGACAGTGATGCCTTTGCCAAAGATGAAGTGGCTATCGGACGAACTGTTGAGGTCAAAGAGGTTGGCTCTGGCGATAAACACACCTATTCAATTGTCGGAGCGGCTAGTGTGGATATTTTCTCTGGTAAGATTTCTAACGAAAGCCCAATTGCTCAAGCCTTGATTGGTAAAAAAGTTGGTGACAAGGTCAGTATAAATGCACCTGTTGGGGCCTATCAGGTTGAAATCGTTCGTGTTAGCAAAACCAAATAAGTTAATAACAGAAGGTAGTTGTTTCTACCTTCTGTTGTTTTCCATATACAAAAAGCAAGAGCCTTTACGGCTCTTGCTTTTTGTACTGTCTAATTATTTTCGACGTTGCTTGCCGGCATTGCGGTTTGATGGTTTTCGAGCGCCAAGAGCTTCTTGGGCTTTTGGGGTAACATCCTTGCGTGTTTTCGAACTTTGGTAGGCCTTTGGTGGATTTTTTTCAAATTCCTCAGCAACTTTTTGACGCAGTCTTGGTCGTAAAATAGACATGGTAATCAATTGTTGTAGGATGGAGAAGATACCACCGACAAACCAATATAGGGTGACACCTGCTGGCATACTAAAGGACATCATCACCATCATGAGTGGGGTCATATACATCATGGTCTGCATTTGTTTGGCTTGTTCCGGAGACGCGTTCTGCATGCCCTGCATGGATAGCCAAGATTGAACATAGTAGAGAATCCCGACAATGATAACCAGCGGTAAATCTGGCTGGTCTAGTCTAAACCAGAGGAAGCTCTGCCCCGCAATCCCTTCAGTAAAGCGGGCGGCATAAAAGAGGGCTGAGAAGAAGGGAATTTGAATCAGAAGAGGCATGCAGCCAATTCCCCCCAACATACTGACCCCATTTTCACGCTGTGCAGCTAGGAGGGCTGTTTGCGCAGCTAGTTTTTCCTCTTGGCTACTTGCTGCTTGCATTTGCTTCTGCAGAGGCTCAAGAATAGGTTTGAGATAAGCCATCTTCTCAGACTGGTAGCTGGCTTTCCAACTTTGGTAAAGCCCTAGTGGTAAAATAACCAGCCGGACAATGATGGTGACCAGGATAATGGCGATACCAAAGCCAAGCCCCATGTCATTGGCGAAGTATTGGATGAATTTGCCCATGGGTTCAACAAGGAGTTTATAGACCCAGCCTTCTCCAGTGGGGACACCATTTTTTTGCTGGACACACCCTGCAAGAAGAAAAAGTAGGCTCAGGCCAAGCCCAGATAAGCGTAATTGTTTCTGTCTTTTTTTCACAATAATTTCCTCAAATTTTAAGATACCCCTTATTTTACCTTTTTTTTGTTAATTTCTCAATAGTTCTCAAGGATGAATTTAATAAATCACTTGAAAGTCGCTGAAATCTGAAAAATTAGCCATGGTGACGTCCAAATAGCTAACCTTAGACATAGGAGAAGGTCCCTTGCGAATGTCTTGGATAAATTTTGCTAATTTGGCAGAATTTTCGGATTGGACTAGAATTTCGACCGTTCCATCAGCATTATTCCATACTCGGCCATAAAGATCTTCTATGTCTAGGGCTAGATTGACAACGGCATAGCGAAAGCCAACTCCCTGAACGCGACCTGAGGCTAGTAGTCTTAGTTTTTTCATGGTGAAATCTCCCTTCTGAAGTCATGACTTCATTATATCATAGAATGGACCAGCTTTGTGGTATAATAAGGACATGATTACAATGACATCTAAAGCCAATCCATTAATAAAACAGACCAAAAAATTATTGCAGAAAAAACATCGTCAGTCCGCCTACTTGATTGAAGGTTGGCATTTATTTGAAGAGGCTTGTCGGGCAGAAGTGCCAATAACCCGTGTTTTTGTCCTGCCCGATTATTTGGAGCAATTGTCGACTTACCAGGGTCAGGTGGTCTGTGTCTCTGAACAGGTGCTGAAGGAACTATCTAGTTCTCAGACGCCTCAAGGGATTATAGCAGAATTGCCAATACCTGAGCAGACGTTTTTACAAAAGGTTCAAGGAAGATACCTGTTGTTGGAGGATGTGCAGGACCCGGGCAATGTAGGAACAATGATTCGGACAGCAGATGCTGCCGGTTTTGATGGGGTTTTCATTTCAGAGAAGACGGCGGATATTTATAATCCAAAGACGTTGCGTTCAATGCAGGGGAGCCATTTTCATCTCCCGATCTATCGGATGCCTACCTTGACTAGTCTTGATATGTTACAGGCCCAAGGGGTTACTTGTTTGGCTACGACCGTATCAAAGGATTCGGTAGACTATCGCTCAGTGGAGTTGCCTTCATCTTTTGCCCTGATTTTTGGTAATGAGGGTCAGGGAATTTCTCAGGAGGTTGCAGAAGTAGCCGACCAACTGGTTCATATTAGCATGCCAGGTCAGGCTGAAAGTTTAAATGTTGCAGTGGCAGCTGGTATTTTAATGTTTAGTTTTATTTAAGTTGATATGATATAATAATTCAACAGAGGTGAAATAAAATGAAACATTATGAACGAGATACTGAGTTTATGCAACATGTGGGGCATTTGATTCGTCACCCACGCTTTCAAAAGTTAATCCCTATTGTTCAACATCATCATTCTACCCGTTTTGAACATTCGATCAATGTGGCCTATACCAGCTATAAAATTGCTAAAAAATTTGGCTGGGATCATAAGAGCACGGCTCGGGGAGGCTTGTTGCATGACTTCTTTTATTATGATTGGCGAGAAACTAAATTTAATAAAAGTCATGCCTGGGTTCACCCGCGCATTGCTATCCGTAATGCCAGAAAATTAACCCAGTTGAACAAACGGGAAGAAGATATTATTTTAAAACATATGTGGGGGGCCACCATGGCTCCGCCACGTTACAAAGAGGCTTATATCGTAACCATGGTGGACAAATATTGGGCGGTCAAGGAGGCTTTGACGCCGCTCAGAAACTACTTGAAACAAGGCCCTTGGTCTAAGACCTCAAATAAGATGAAGATTTAGGAGTGAAAGATGAGTACAGCTGTTTATGACCGGTCTGAGGCGGGTTTGGCTAGCTTTTATGCTAAGGTTTATAGCTTGGTTGGAATGGGAATCGGCCTATCGGCTGCTGTTGCTGGTTTGATGCTTTATGTCTTTCCAGACAATATGCAGTTGATTTTAGTTAGCTACCCTTGGCTTTATTATGGGGCGATGGTTATTGAATTGGCCTTAGTTTTTGTGGCAGGCGGTGCAGCACGTCAGAATACTCCCATGGCCCTGCCTCTCTTTTTAGCTTATTCTGCTCTCAATGGTTTTACCTTGAGTTTTATCCTTAAAGCTTATGCTCAGACAACCGTCTTTCAAGCTTTAGTGTCATCGGCCTTGGTTTTCTTTGTGATGGCCATGATTGGACGGCGGACTCATAAGGATTTATCGGGTATGAAAAAAGCAATGATGGCTGCCTTAATTGGTGTTTTGCTAGCCAGTCTGGTTAATCTCTTTTTGTCAAGTAGCTTGATGTCCTACCTAATCAGTCTAGTGTCGGTCCTTGTTTTTTCGGGTTTGATTGCCTATGACAACCAACTCATTAAAGGTGTGTATGAGCAGACAGGTGGTCAGGTCACGGATGGGTGGGCTATCTCTCTGGCCCTGAGCCTTTACCTTGATTTTGTCAATCTTTTCCTCAGTCTGTTGCGCTTGTTAGGGCGGAGAGATTAAGATAGCGGAGCATTTCCCTTGTTGAAGCTTAGAGGAGAGGTTATTGGTTGGGCTACTGCATGCCGTAAATTTTGTCTTTTGGCTGGTTTTTTGGTATAATGAGTAGGTAAAAAAATGAGGAGAAGGAAGATGTCAACATTTCTTTGGATTGTAATTGTATTGCTTGCTTTTTTAGGTGGCCTTGTGGGAGGGACTTTTATTGCCCGTAAACAAATGGAAAAATATTTGGAAGAAAACCCACCATTGAACGAGGATGTTATTCGCACCATGATGAGTCAAATGGGACAAAAGCCAAGTGAAGCTAAGGTTCAACAGGTTGTTCGTCAAATGAACAAGCAACAAAAGGCGGCACGCGCTAAGGCCAAGAAAAAATAAATGTAACGGGGAGCAGGGAAGGGATTTTCTGCTCTCTTATTTTTTAGCTTGGTAAAATTAGTGATGAAAGAATGGGGAAGGTATGGATAATAGGCCAATTGGCTTTTTAGATTCTGGTGTGGGGGGACTGACAGTGGTTAGAGAGTTGATACGCCAACTCCCCCAAGAAGAGGTTGTCTATGTTGGCGATTCAGCAAGGGCTCCCTATGGACCGCGTCCAGCGGAGCAGATTAGGGAGTTTACTTGGCAACTGGTTAGGTTTTTGTTAACCAAAAATGTTAAAATGATTGTTATCGCTTGTAATACGGCAACAGCTATTGTCTGGGAAGAAATCAAGGAAAAGTTGGACATTCCAGTCATTGGCGTGATTTTACCTGGGGCGGGGGCTGCCATCAAGGCTAGCCAGACGGGTCGTATTGGTGTCATTGGGACGCCGATGACTATCCAGTCGGATATTTATCGGGAAAAAATCCAGTTCTTAGCCCCACAAATAGAGGTAATCAGTCTGGCTTGTCCCCGTTTTGCCCCTTTGGTAGAATCTAATGAAATTAACTCTAGTCTGGCTAAAAAAGTTGTTTATGAAAGCCTAGCCCCCTTGGCTGAGGCAGAACTAGATACCTTGGTTTTGGGGTGCACTCATTACCCTTTATTGGGGGCTTTGATTCAAAGGGTTATGGGAAGCAATGTTAGCCTGATTGATAGTGGAGCAGAATGTGTGCGTGATATTTCTGTCCTGCTAAACTATTTCCAGCTAAATCGAAGCTGGTCAGCGGGTTCTTCTCGACACCAGTTCTATACGACTGCTAGTGCCAAAAGCTTTCAGGACATTGCAGAAAGCTGGTTGAAACAAACGATTGATGTGGAGCATGTGGACTTATGAGTAAAGATATTTATGAATACAAGGCAGGAGAAGACTGGTACATTGCCAAGTGGGGTAGTGCCAGTCCTATGATATATCACCTAGGAGCAGGCGAGGAGAAATTGACGGGCATTAGGGATTGTTTAGCCAGCCTATCCATGATGACTGAAGGGCAGCCTTCTTTTGAATTAGTGGTGGTAAAAAAATCTTCGGATGAGAAACTCTTGCAGTTTTTGGTAGAGATGCTTAATGAGCACTTAGGGCGGACCCTAAAGTTAACATACTTTAAGGGGTTGATTTTGATTTCAGAAGAGAACCGGGTCTTGTGGACTCAGGTCGCCAAGGAGGAACTCAAATTGTCAGAGGTTTTAGGGCAGGCGCATGTCTTGGGAGAGACTCTCTTGATTGCGACACGTAATGAGGGGAAAACCAAGGAATTTCGTGCCTTATTTGAGCGCCTAGGGGTTAAGGTAGAGAATCTTAATGACTACCCAGACCTACCAGAAGTGGCTGAGACGGGGATGACCTTTGAGGAGAATGCTCGCCTTAAAGCTGAAACGATTGCTAGGTTAACAGGACAGATGGTTTTAGCCGATGACTCAGGGCTCAAAGTAGACTTGCTGGGTGGTTTACCTGGGGTTTGGTCATCTCGTTTTGCTGGTCCAGATGCTAGTGATGAGGAAAATAATAGGAAATTGTTGCATGAATTGGCAGTGATTGCTGACTTGAAAAAACGCAGTGCTCAATTCCACACCACCCTGGTGGTGGCTGCTCCGGAGCGGGAGAGTCTAGTCGTGTCAGCTGATTGGACGGGTTATATTGGCTTTCAACCACAGGGAGAGAACGGTTTTGGCTATGATCCACTCTTCTTGGTTGGGGAGACAGGCAAAACAGCGGCAGAACTGACAGCGGCCGAAAAAAATCAGCAGTCTCACCGTGGGCAAGCCGTTAAAAAATTAATGGAGGTTTTTCCAAGATGGCAAACTACACTTTAATTGTTATGAGTGATTCTCATGGAAATCCTAGCGTGGTGGAAGAGATCAAGGCACGTTACCAAGGGCAGGTTACTGGCATTTTTCACAATGGTGATTCAGAACTTGCTAGCAATTTGCCAGTTTGGGAGGGCATTCAGGTTGTTCGGGGAAATTGTGATGGGGAAGGCTATCCAGATCGTCTAGTGACTCAGTTTGCTGGTTTAACCATTGCTCAAACTCACGGGCATCTCTATCTGATCAATTTCATGTGGGATCGTCTGTACTTTTGGGCACAAGAAGAAGGCGCTGATATCTGTCTTTATGGCCATCTTCACCAAGCGACGGCTTGGCAGGAGGGGAAAACAGTCTTTATTAACCCTGGAAGTGTCGAGCAACCGCGTGGCCCTGTTCAGGAAAAATTATATGCCCGGGTAGAGGTAGATGATGAGCGGATTAAGGTTGATTTTTACACCCTTGATCATCAACTCTATCCCGCTTTATCAAAGGAATTTAGTCGATGATTGCAAAAGAATTTGAAGAATTTTTACTGGCCCATTTGGAAAATTACCTAACGCCAGAGGAAGAATTAGCCATTTTCATTGATAGTCACAATGTCAGTCATGTCATGCTCTTGTTGACCAATAATGGCTTTTCCCGGGTTCCTGTGATGACGAAAGATAAGCACTATGTCGGAACAATCAGTATGTCGGATATTATCCAGTACCAGAAAGAGCATGACTTGACCGAGATGGAACTGGCGGACTTAGATATTTCGCTGATGGTCAATAAAAAATTGCCCACCATTGCTTTCGATGCTGATTTGACAGAAGTGATGCACAAGCTGGTGGATGCCTCTTTTTTACCCGTTTTGACTAATGACCAACTGTTTCTAGGAATTATAACCCGTAAATCAATTCTCAAAGCAATCAATAGTCTGTTACATGATTTTAATCGCTTTTATGAGATTCAGCCTAAGGAGGACTAGGCCTTGCTTGAACAAATGATGTGTCAGGTGTCAGCTTTTTTGGCGACGAGAACTCTGGCTGCCAATTCCCAGCAGTCCTATCGCTATGATTTACAACAATTTTGCCAGACCACAAGGGGTCAGGTGACAGATCAAAGCTTAAGACGGTATGAGGAGTCCTTGCTCGGTTTAAAGGCAACGGCCCGCAATCGTAAATTATCAGTTGTTAATCAGTTCCTCTATTTCTTATACGAGCAAGGAGAATTAACTCGATTTTACCGACTGAAAAGTCAGCAAGTCTTGGTTAAGAACAGGACTTGGCTAGTTTCAGAACAATTAAACCTATCACGTCTTTACCAGATAGACTTGGCCAGCACTGGTCAACTAATTGCCCTTTTAATTCTTGAATTAGGCTTGACACCCAGTGAATTGGTTTTGGCAGAGATGAAGCAGTTTGATTTGGATTTTAAGCTCTTGCGTCTGATCAGAAAGCAACAGGTTAGGGTTCTGCCCTTGTCGGACGTTTTGCTTCCATTTTTACTAGCTCGTCAAGCACAAACCTATCTTTTTGAGCATGATGGCCAAAGGTATTCTCGGCAATGGTTTCATCGGCAATTATCTAACTACTTAAGAGAACTCGGCTTGTCAGAGGTTTCGGCCCAACGGTTGAGGGAAGAATATATCAAACGACAGGTTGAGCAAGGCATGGATGCGCAAACCTTGGCGAAACATCTGGGGTTAAAAAGTCTAACGAGTCTGGAAAGATATTACAAATGAAGAGGGGTTGACCAAGTCACCCCATAAAGGTCGGTTGGGGTGCCAATCGACTTTTAGTCTGTTCTTAGGATTGAGGTGATTTTCAGGTGAATAGACGGGAAAGCCTGGTCAAGGTCTCTCATCTGAGGAAATTTATGATATACTGGAAGAAGTTGAAAAAATCAGGTCCGCTCCTCTTGGAGATCGGGGGATGTGAGGGAGAAATAAAGCAGGTTGAATAGGCAATGGATATAAAATTAAATGATTTTGAAGGCCCCTTGGACTTGCTCTTGCACCTAGTGTCTAAGTATGAGGTCGATATTTATGATGTGCCTTTGGTCGAG
The DNA here is from genome assembly GCF_007859195.1 of Streptococcus cuniculipharyngis. GTDB lineage: Bacteria > Bacillota > Bacilli > Lactobacillales > Streptococcaceae > Streptococcus > Streptococcus cuniculipharyngis. The sequence goes on along the minus strand of NZ_VOHL01000002.1, from coordinate 154,912 downwards.
GTGATTGAGCAGTACTTGGCTTATTTGAAAACCTTGCAGAGCATGAGGTTGGAGATTGCTGGTGACTATATGGTTATGGCCAGTCAGTTGATGCTGATAAAAAGTCGTAAGTTGCTGCCTAAACTGGTCGAAGAAAAGCCTGTTGAAGAGAGTCCTGAATATGAGTTGCTCAATCAATTAGAAGAGTATAGTCGCTTTAAGCTCCTAAGTCAGGAGATGGGCCAGCAGCATGATCAGCGGGCTCGCCATTTTTCAAAGCCCAAACAGGAACTGGTCTATGATGATTCGATTTTAGTCCAAGATAAGACGGTGGTGGATCTCTACTTAGCTTTTGCTAAAATCATGGCTAGAAAGCAGGAGGAATTCAAATACAATCATGCCACGATTGAGGCAGAAGACTACCACATAGAAGATGCGATGTTAGACATTGAACAAGCTATGTCTGAGCAAAAACAACTGCCGTTGTCTCAGTTATTTGGGCAAAAGCAGACCCTAAATGACCTTATTACCCTTTTTTTAGCCCTCTTAGAATTAATCAAATTGGGGAAGGTGACCTGCTATCAGGCCAAGGCTTTTGATGATATTTACCTAGAGAAGGAGACGGTATGAGACCTTATTTGGCAGAGATTGAGGCCCTACTATTTGTAGCAGGTGAGGAAGGGCTGAGTTTGAGACAAATGGCTGAGCTTTTGGATTTGCCCCCTTCAGCCCTGATACAACAGTTGGAAGCTTTACAGGTGAAACATCGGGAGGATGTCCAGTCTAGTTTGGCAGTTTTAGAAACAGGGCAGCGATATCGGCTGGCAACCAAGGAGGGACATGCTGACTTATTACGTCAGTATTCGCGGAGCCCGATTAACCAGAGTTTGTCACGAGCTAGTTTGGAAGTCTTATCAATTATTGCTTACAAGCAACCCATTACTCGGATTGAGGTGGACCATATTCGCGGTGTCAATTCCAGTGGGGCTATCAGTAAGCTTTTGGCTTTTGATTTGATTGAAGAAGCTGGTAAAAAAGAGGTTGTGGGTCGTCCCAATCTCTATCGAACAACAGCTTACTTTTTGGATTATATGGGGATTAATCATTTGGAAGAGTTAGTTGATATTTCTGACTTGACAGTTAAGGAAGAAAGCGTTAATCTCTTTGATAAGGAAGAACTAGGAGACAGAGAAGAACAACATGAGAATTAACAAATATATTGCTCACGCAGGGGTGGCTAGTCGTCGCAAGGCAGAAGAACTAATCAAAAAAGGTCTGGTTACTATTAATGGCCAGCTGGTGACAGAGCTTGCGACGATGGTCAAGTCAGGCGATGTGGTTGAGGTCAGTGGTAGTCCGATTTATAACGAAGAAAAGGTCTATTACCTACTGAACAAACCACGTGGTGTGATTTCCAGTGTCTCTGATGATAAGGGGCGGCAAACGGTTATTGACCTCTTGCCTCAAGTCAAGGAGAGGATTTACCCCGTGGGACGTTTGGACTGGGATACGACCGGACTTTTGATTTTGACTAATGATGGTGATTTTACCGACAAGATGATTCACCCGAGAAATGAAATTGACAAGGTCTATGTGGCGCGTGTCAAGGGCTTGGCAACCAAGGAAAACCTGCGTCCCTTGACCCGTGGTGTGGTTATTGATGGCAAAAAGACCAAGCCTGCACGTTATACCATTATCAAGGTGGACCGGGAGAAAAATCGTTCAGTGGTAGAGCTAGTTATCCATGAAGGACGCAACCATCAGGTCAAGAAGATGTTTGAAAGTGTCGGTCTGTTGGTTGACAAATTGTCACGCACTCGCTTTGGCACCTTGGATTTGACTGGCTTGCGACCAGGAGACTATCGCCGTCTCAACAAAAAAGAAATCAGTCAGCTCCATAATGCGGCCATCAATAAAATCAAATGAAGCTAGTCATTTACTTGGTACGAGCCTACCAAAGATGGATTTCACCCTTGTTTCCGCCTTCCTGTATCTATCGCCCCACTTGCTCGGCCTATATGATTGAGGCCATTGAAAAGCATGGGATCAAAGGGGTAGTTATGGGCTTGGCTCGGATTGGTCGTTGTCATCCGTTTGCTAGGGCAGGTAGCGATGAAGTGCCTGACCATTTTTCCTTAAAAAGAAATGGTCAAGATGATTGAGAAAATGTTTATTGTCGGTTGCTTCAGAGTTTTTATATTATAATAAACCTAGTTTGTGGAAGAAAGAGGTAGTTATGTTTATCAAGGCAGATGGCTTTATTTACCCTTACGAGGAAAAAGAAGGCGGCTATCTTGAACTGGTGGATGGTCGTTTTGGTCAGTGGTATCCCACGGTTCCTGCAGGGGCAGAAGTGGTGGATTATACGGGTTTTTATGTGGCTCCAGGGTTGGTGGATACCCATATCCATGGTTATGCTGGGGCGGATGTTATGGACTGTCAGGAGGAAAGTTTGGCTCGTATGAGTCAAGCCTTACCAGAGACTGGGGTAACCAGTTTTTTACCCACAGCTTTGACTGCTGATAGGGAAACTCTGACCAAGGTTTGTCAGGTAACGGTGGCCATGAAAGATAAGGTAACAGGGAGTAAGATTCAGGGGCTTTATTTTGAGGGGCCTTATTTTACAGAAGCTTATAAGGGGGCTCAAAATCCTACCTATATGCGTAATCCTAGCCAGCAGGAGTTGGACCAGTGGTTGATGGCCTCGCAAGGGCTCTTGTGCAAGCTAGCTCTAGCTCCTGAACGTCCAGGCACAGAAGAGTTTATCGCCTATGCCAAAGCCAAGGGGGTCAAGATTGCCTTGGGGCATTCTAATGCAACCTATGACCAAGCCAAAAAAGCAGTGGCTGCCGGTGCTAGCGTCTGGGTCCATGCCTATAATGGCATGCGGGGGCTCAATCATCGTGAACTGGGCATGCTAGGGGCAGTTTATCACTTGCCAGAAACCTTTGCCGAATTGATTTGCGATGGCTACCATGTCCATCCCAATGCCTGTGATTTACTGATTAAGCAAAAAGGCCATGATCGTGTTGCCTTGATTACGGATTGCATGAGTGCCGGAGGGATGGCAGAAGGCACTTATCACTTGGGAGAATTCCCGGTAGCGGTAGCTGATGGCCAAGTGAGGTTACGAGATGGAGGCAGTTTGGCTGGCTCAATTTTGCAGCTGAAAGATGCTGTAAAAAATATCGTGACCTGGGGTCTGGCCAGTCGTTTGGAAGCCATTCGGATGGCTAGTTACATTCCTGCCAAGTCCCTTGGCATTGAAGACCGTTGTGGGCAAATCAAGCAGGGTCTGCCAGCAGACTTTATCATCATGACCAAGGACCTCGATCTGGTGGCCACTTATGTCAATGGGCAAAAAATTTGGTTGCAAGAAGAGTAAGATTAGACAGGTCAAACATTTTGTGGTAAGATAGGTGTGTTGAAAGAGATTTTATTGGAACCTTAAAGCGAGTCTAGGTCGGTGTAAGCTAGGCAGGCGTACAGTAAATGGTGGCAGTTCAATGCTTTAATCAATAACAATGAAGTCAAAAATAGGGTGGAACCGCGTTGCTACGCCCCTGTGTAAACAGGGGAAAGTGCGTGGTTTTTATTTGTTTTGGATTGATTATTGGAAAAAGCTTATTTGGATAAGGAATATTAAGGAAATAGAAAGAGAGCGTCAATGTTTACCTTAGAAAATATCAATCGAGGTCATGAACAGTTTACAGGGCCTGATTTTCCTAAGCTGATTGCTTATTTTAAGGAATTGGGCATGGTGGAAAATAGGGTGAATATCCAGTCTGGTCTGGTTACTTATCGCTCAACAACAGGCCAGTTATTGGAAAAAACGGGCTATCAGGTGACGGGATTGGTTGCGGACAAGGTCAATCGCGATCAGTTTCTGGCTAGTTTACGCCATCATCAGGCTGGACAGACAGATTTTCCAACCTTCTGTCAAGAAACAGCAGAAGCTGGGATTTACCAATGGGTGATTGACCTTGAAGCTATGACTTGTTCCTATGTGGATAAGACAGGAGAGCCTGTCTTTGTAGAAATTATACCTAGTGTGGATAAATAGAAAAGAGGATATGATGTCAAAAAAATTAACCTTTCAGGAAATTATCCTGACCTTGCAACAATTTTGGAATGAACAAGGCTGCTTGCTCATGCAGGCCTATGATAATGAAAAAGGGGCGGGAACCATGAGCCCCTACACCTTCTTGCGTGCTATTGGGCCAGAGCCTTGGAATGCGGCTTATGTCGAGCCATCTCGTCGTCCAGCAGACGGTCGCTATGGGGAGAATCCTAACCGTCTTTACCAACACCATCAGTTTCAGGTGGTCATGAAACCAAGCCCAAGCAATATTCAAGAACTTTACCTACAAAGTTTGGAGCTCTTGGGCATCAATCCCTTGGAACATGATATTCGTTTTGTTGAGGACAACTGGGAAAATCCGTCAACAGGTTCAGCAGGTTTGGGCTGGGAGGTCTGGCTTGACGGCATGGAAATTACTCAGTTCACTTATTTCCAACAAGTTGGTGGCTTGGAGACCTATCCTGTGACGGCTGAGGTGACCTATGGTTTGGAGCGTCTGGCGTCTTATATCCAAGAGGTGGAGTCAGTTTATGACATTGAGTGGGCTGATGGGGTCAAATATGGCGAAATTTTCATCCAGCCAGAGTATGAGCATTCCAAATACAGTTTTGAATTGAGCGACCAAGACATGCTTTTGGCTAATTTTGAGAAATTTGAGCAGGAGGCCAAGAATTGCTTGGCAGAACATCTTGTTCACCCAGCCTATGACTATGTTTTGAAATGTTCGCATACCTTTAACCTCTTAGATGCTCGTGGGGCAGTGTCAGTAACAGAGCGGGCAGGTTATATTGCCCGTATCCGTAATCTGGCGCGTGTGGTAGCCAAGACCTTTGTCGCTGAACGCAAACGCTTGGGTTACCCATTGTTAGATGAAAAAACACGTCAAGAATTATTGGCAGAGGAGGAATAAGGCATGGTAAAGAATTTATTAGTAGAACTTGGCTTGGAAGAATTGCCAGCCTATGTGGTCACTCCCAGCATGGAGCAGTTGCGTGACCGAATGGCCAACTTTTTACAGGAACATCGGCTAGAGTTTCAAGAAATCGAGACCTTTTCAACTCCCCGTCGCTTGGCGGTTTGTGTGCGAGGTTTGGCTGACCAACAGACGGATTTAACCGAGGATTTCAAAGGGCCAGCTAAAAAAATTGCCCTAGATGCAGATGGGAATTTCACCAAGGCTGCGGAAGGCTTTGTCCGTGGCAAAGGCTTGACGACAGCCGACATTCGCTTTGAGGAAATCAAGGGCGAGGAATATGTCTATGTGACCAAGCAAGAGAGTGGTAAGCCAGTCAAGGAAGTTTTAGCAAATCTTGCACCAGTCTTGACCGGCATGACCTTCCCGGTGAGCATGCGTTGGGCAAGTAACAAGGCCAGCTATATCCGCCCAGTGCACACCGTAACAGTTCTCTTAGATGATGACCTGTTAGACTTAGAGCTGTTTGGTGTTCAAAGCAACCGACTTAGTCGTGGCCACCGTTTCCTTGGTCATGATGTGGAAATCGCTAGTGCGGATAGCTATGAAGCAGATTTAGCCTCAGTCTTTGTTGTGGCAAATCCAACCCAGCGTCAGCAAATGATTGTCGAGCAGATTAAGGCCTTGGAAGAAAAACATGGCATTCAAGTGGAGATTGACCCAGACCTACTAAATGAGGTGTTGAACTTGGTTGAATACCCAACTGCTTTCTTGGGACAATTTGATGCCAAATACCTAGAGGTTCCAGAAGAAGTCTTGATTACCTCCATGAAAAATCACCAACGCTACTTTGTTGTCCGTGACCAAGCAGGCCAACTCTTACCCGCCTTTGTTTCTGTTCACAATGGTAATGACCAACACTTAGAAAATGTCATCAAAGGCAATCAAAAGGTGCTCTTGGCACGCTTGGAAGATGCCGAATTCTTCTGGCGTGAAGACCAGAAGTTAGAGATTACTGACTTGGTAACCAAGCTAGAACATGTGACCTTCCATGAGAAAATTGGCTCTTTAGCTGACCACATGAAGCGGACCAAAGAGATTGCTCTCTACCTTGCCCAGCAGCTAGACCTGTCTGCCAGCGACTTGGCTGATTTAGAGCGTGCAGCAACTATTTATAAATTTGACCTCTTGACGGGGATGGTGGGAGAATTTGATGAGTTACAAGGCGTCATGGGTGAAAAATATGCCCGCCTAGCAGGTGAAAGCAGTGGCGTGGCAACTGCCATTCGTGAGCATTATTTGCCAAGCAGCAGTGAAGGGGCTTTGCCAGAAAGCCAGGTTGGAGCAATTCTCGCTTTTGCGGACAAGCTGGATACCCTGCTTTCCTTCTTTAGTGTTAGCTTGATTCCAAGTGGTTCCAATGACCCATATGCCCTTCGCCGTGCTGCCCAAGGTCTGGTAAGGATTTTGGAAGAGCGGGCTTGGCCACTAGATTTGAAAGACCTTTTGGCACAAGTCTATGATCTCGCAAGCCTAGCTTATAATAATCAAGCGGAGGTCTTGACCTTTATTCAAGCGCGTTTGGATAAAATGCTAGCTGATGATCAGATGGCCAAGGATATCCGGACAGCTGTTTTGGCAAGCACGACTTGGCAGGTGCCTCAGCTCTTAGCGACAGCTAAGTGGTTGACCAAGCAAGCTCAAACAGAAGGTTATAAGGTGGCAGTGGAAAATCTGGCCCGAGTCTTTAATTTAGCGGAAAAAGCAGAAACAAGAACAGTTGATGATAGCTTGTTTGATAATCTAGCTGAAAGCAAATTCTATCAGGCCATTAGCCGTTTAGACTTGACCCAGTCCTTGCCTGCTAGTTTGGATCAGCTCTTTGCCCTTAGCCCAGTCATTGCGGATTTCTTTGACAATACCATGGTCATGGTTGATGACCAGGCGGTGAAAAATAACCGTTTGGCCTTGCTTGCTTCTTTGGCGGATCAAGCAGGACAATTTGCCATCTTTAACCAACTACAAACCAAATAGGAGATCTTATGGAACAAGCAAAAATTGATCGAATTAATGAACTGGCCCGCAAGAAAAAATCAACTGGCTTGACTGAGGCCGAATTACTAGAACAAAAAGCTTTGCGGGAAGAATACATTGAAGGCTATCGTCGGGCTGTCCGTAGTCACATTGAAGGCCTTAAAATTGTTGACGAAGAAGGCAATGACGTTACCCCAGAAAAACTCAAGCAAATTCAGCGAGAGAAAGGGCTTCATGGTCGTTCCTTGACGGACCAAGATTAAAAGTGTTGCTATTTTTCATGAGCAGTTGACTGGAAGACAAACCCTACTTGAGGTTTGTCTTTTCTCTGTTTGGGAATAAATTCTGTTTCTTTTATTTTATCAGGTCAAATTGCTTGACAGTCTTAGTGTCTTAGCATAGAATAGAAAAGTAATAAAAAGGAGAAATTCACATGAAAATCAAAAAAATATTAATTGCTGCTGCAATTGCCCTGCTATCTATCCTTGGTCTTTCGACCTGTGCTAATGCTGTTTTGAATTCGAATAATTCAGCAACTGTTTCAAATAGTTCAAGCACCAAAGAAACTGCGTCAAACAGTTCGGCAGATAAGACGTCTTCATCTGCTAGCGCTTCAGCTTCTGACAAAAAAGGGACATCTGAAGCTTCTTCTTCAGGATCATCTGCTTCATCAAGTGCTAAGTCTTCAAGCACTGATGGTTCAGTTAGCGGTCCTCTGAGCCAAGATGATGCGATTGCCGCAGCCCTGGCTGATGCCGGTGTGGCTGCAGAAGATGCGACGGTTACAGCAGTTACAGAGACAAGTGTTGACGGTGTTAACCAAGTTAAGGTTGAATTTACTAGCCAAGGTAAAGAATACGAGTACACCCTAAATGCAGACAGTGGTGAAATCATTGAAAAAGGTTCAGAATCAGCAGATGAGTCAAGTGAATCAGATGCAGAGGATTCAGACACCGCAACAAGTAGCCTATCAGCAGCTCAACAAGAAAAAATTCTTGCTGCAGCAGCTGCCGATGCCGGTGTAGCAGTTGAAGATGCAACTCTTCTTGGTCTTGAACAAGATGAAGAAGACGGCACAAAACAAGTGGATGTTGACTTTGTCAGCAATGGTGTGAGATACCACTATATCCTCAATGCAGCTAACAATGAAGTGATTGAAACATCATCAAGTCCAGCAGAGTAAGCTTTGTTAAGGAATAGCGTAAGAAAATTCTCCAAATCTTAGGATTTGGAGAATTTTTTAGTTGTCTTGGCTGATAAGTTGCAGATTAAGAAAGAGACTTCCTTTTAATTTATAAAATAGGTAAAATATGTTAAAATATGTCTATGACTAAAAATTTTCATCATGTAACGGTTCTTTTGCACGAAACAGTTGATCAGTTAGCCATTAAACCAGACGGGATTTATGTTGATGCCACCCTCGGTGGAGCAGGCCACAGTGCCTATCTCTTGTCGCAACTCGGCGACCAGGGGCATCTCTACTGTTTTGATCAGGACCAAACCGCTATTGATCATGCTAAGGAACGCTTAAAAGACTATGTCGCGAAGGGCCAAGTAACCTTTATCAAGGATAATTTTAGACATTTAGCAGCCAATCTCGCTCGTTATGGGGTAGAGGAAATTGATGGCATTATCTATGACTTGGGAGTGTCTAGCCCACAATTAGACCAAAAAGAGCGTGGCTTTTCTTATAAGCAAGATGCGCCTTTAGATATGCGGATGAATCAAGAGGCGAGTCTAACAGCGTATGAGGTGGTCAATCACTATGATTACCATGATTTGGTGCGGATTTTTTTCCGCTATGGTGAGGATAAATTTGCCAAGCAAGTGGCCAGAAAAATCGAGCAAGCTCGAGCAGTCACGCCCATTGAAACAACGACTGAATTAGCAGAGGTGATAAAGGCAGCCAAGCCAGCCAAAGAACTAAAAAAGAAGGGACATCCGGCCAAACAAATCTTTCAAGCTATCCGGATTGAAGTCAATGATGAGTTAGGAGCAGCGGAAGCTTCCTTGCAAGAGGCCTTAAGGCTATTGGCAGTGGATGGGCGAATGTCAGTGATTACCTTTCATTCTTTGGAAGATCGTTTGACCAAGCAGCTTTTCAAAGAGGTCAGCACAGTCCAGGTTCCTAAGGGACTTCCCTTTGTGCCTGAAAACTTGGAGGCTCAATATGAACTGGTTACTCGTAAGCCTATTCTGCCAAGCCTAGAGGAACTGGACCAAAATAATCGGGCTCATTCTGCTAAGCTCCGTGTCATTAAGAGAATTAGGAAATAACAGCTATGTCAAAAGAAAAACGACAGGAAGCCTTATCACAGGTGCTTCAAGATCATATTAGGACCTTGTCTAGAATTGAGAAGGCTTTTTATGGTGCCCTTGTGGTCACAGCGGTTACCATGGCCATCAGCATTGTTTACCTCCAAACCAGAATGTTGCAGGTTCAACAGGAAGTCACTAGCTTGAATAATAAAATCAGCGAGAAGGAAACGGAACTCAATGATGCCAAGCAGGAGGTCAATGAATTAAATCGTTTTGACCGCATTGCCAAGATAGCGACAGAGGCCGGTCTTAGTATCCAGCACGATAATATTGGTAAGGTGGACGCGGAAGAATGAGAAAATTCACGGATTATTTTTTACAGTATGTGTTGACTGATCGCCGAAGACCAGCTGAAAATCGTGTTCGGGTAGGGCAAAACTTGATGCTCTTGTCCATCTTTTTCTTCTTTATCTTTATGATTAACTTTGTTATTATCATTGGGACAGATAAGAAGTTTGGTGTGGATTTGTCTGAAGGAGCGAAGCAAGTCTACCAGCGCACGCAGACGGTAGCCGCTAGGCGGGGAACCATCTATGATCGCAATGGTAATGTGATTGCTGAGGATTCTACGACCTACAGCGTCTATGCCATTATTGACAAAAATTACGTGACGGCTACTGGTGAGGAGTTGTTTGTCAAGGCTGACCAGTATGGCCAGGTGGCGGATATTTTTAAAAAATACCTCAAGTTGGAAAAGGACTATGTGTTAAAACAACTATCGCAAGAGGGTCTGACTCAGGTTTACTTCGGGGTCAAAGGGGGCAACTTAACCTATAGCACCATGAGTAATATCAAAAAGGCAGCCGAATCAGCAGGGGTTAAAGGGATTGCTTTTGAAACAAGTACGAGCCGTATGTACCCCAACGGAACCTTTGCTTCTCAATTTATTGGTCTAGCCCAAACCCAGGAAGATAAAGACGGGAACAAGCACCTGGTTGGTACAACTGGGTTGGAAGCTGCCTTCAATGATATTTTATCAGGAACGGATGGTAAAATTACCTATCAAAAGGATAAAAATGGGAATACCCTATTGGGAACAGGTGTTCAGGTGAGCAAGGCTATCAATGGTAAGGACATCTACACCACCTTATCGGAGCCCATCCAGCGCTATTTGGAAACGCAAATGGATGTTTTTCAATCCAAGGCCAGAGGTGTCCAGGCTAGTGCTACCCTGGTTAATGCAAAGACGGGTGAAATTTTAGCCACCACTCAACGGCCAACATTTAATGCAGATACCAAGGAAGGCTTGACAGAAGATTTTACCTGGCGTAGTGCTCTCTATCAGACCAACTATGAACCGGGTTCAACCTTGAAGGTGATGACTCTCGCCTCCTCAATTGATGCAGGGGTCTTTAATCCCAATGAGATTTACAATAATAGTAGTCTGACCTTGATTGATGCTACTATCCGAGACTGGTCGGTCAATGATGGAACGTCAACAGGGGGCTACATGTCCTTTGCCCAAGGTTTTGCCTACTCTAGTAATATCGGGATGACTTTGCTTGAGCAGAAAATGGGTGAGGACAAATGGCTTAATTATCTGGCTAAGTTTCGTTTTGGTTTCCCAACACGTTTTGGGATGGGGAATGAGGCGACTGGTTTAATGCCAGCTGACAATATTGTCAGCATTGCCATGAGTTCTTTTGGGCAGGGGATTGCTGTGACCCAAACCCAAATGCTTCGAGCCTTTACAGCTATCTCAAACGATGGGGTGATGCTAGAGCCCCAGTTTATTAGTCGGATTTATGACCCTAATACGGATAGTTCACGGGTCAGTCAAAAAGAAGAAGTCGGTCATCCAGTTTCCAAGCAAGCAGCCAGCCAAACCCGTGATTATATGGTAACCGTTGGTACTGATCCGAATTTCGGAACCCTTTACTCTAAAACAGAGGGACCGATTATCCAAGCCAATAATCAGTCAGTAGCAGTTAAGTCAGGAACCGCCCAAATCGCTGCCGAAGATGGCTCTGGTTATTTGACAGGACCACGGGACTATATTTATTCCGTTGTGGCCATGGTACCGTCAGATAACCCTGACTTTATCATGTATGTTACCTTGCAGCAACCACAAGAGTGGTCAGGCCTATTTTGGAAAGATGTGGTCAATCCTGTTCTTGAAGAAGCTATTCTGATGAAGGACACAGTTCTCAGTCCGGTTGAAAATCCATCGAAAACATCAAGTCCTTATCAATTGCCAGATGTATTGGGCGAAAGTCCAGGGGATACGGCAGATGAGCTTCGTCGCAACCTTGTGCACCCAGTTGTTTTGGGGTCAGGAAGTAAGATTAGTAAACTTTCGGTCAAGCCAGGTAGTGACCTAAAAGAAAATCAACAGATTTTAATATTGACCAGTAATTTGGAAAATGTCCCTGACATGTATGGCTGGACCAAGAAAAATGTAGAGGTATTTGCCAAATGGATGGGTGTTGAAGTCAGCTTCAAGGGATCGTCCTCAGGCAAGGTTATCCAGCAAAACATTGATGCTGGAACATCAATTAATAAATTGAAAAAAATAAGTGTAACGTTAGGAGATTAACATGTTTGTAAGTTTAATGGCTGGTGGCATAAGCTTTGCCTTGACAGTCTTTCTCATTCCACATTTTATGACCTTTTTCCAAAGGAAAAAAATTGGTGGGCAACAAATGCATGAAGATGTCAAGCAGCACATGGCCAAGGCTGGCACACCAACCATGGGAGGCTTTGTGTTTCTCTCTGTTTCAGTAGTGGTTAGTTTGTTAGCTCTTTTACTGACCACCCTGCCTAGTCAATGGGCTCCAGGACTAGCGATTTTATCTGTAGTGCTGATTTATGGCGGCATTGGTTTTCTTGATGACTTTCTCAAGATTTTTAAAAAAATCAATGAGGGCCTTACCCCAAGCCAAAAAATGTCAGCTCAGATTCTGGCAGGCCTAATTTTTTACTTTGCCTATAGTCAGCCTAGTGGAGCGACCTCTTTAAACCTCTTTGGGTTGGACTTGAATTTAGGGATTTTCTATTTAGGCTTTGTTCTGTTTTGGATTGTCGGCTTTTCTAATGCAGTCAATCTGACAGACGGTCTGGACGGTTTAGCCTCTATTTCAGTGGTGATTAGCCTGACAGCTTATGGCATCATTGCCCTAGTGCAAAAGCAATATGATGTCTTGCTCCTGATTGTTAGTACCATTGGTGGTCTGCTTGGTTTCTTTCTTTACAATAAAAAACCAGCTAAAATTTTTATGGGGGATGTGGGTAGCCTTGCCCTAGGAGCCTTGCTAGCCACCATTTCCATTGCTCTCCATCAGGAATGGACCTTGCTCTTGATTGGTTTTGTTTATGTCTGTGAAACCAGCTCGGTCATGCTGCAGGTGGCCTATTTCAAATACACCAAGAAAAAATATGGTGAGGGTCGTCGGATTTTCCGTATGACCCCGCTCCATCACCATTTTGAATTAGGTGGCTTTACCGGTCGGGGTCAGGTCTGGAGTGAGTGGAAGGTAGATATCTTCTTTTGGTTGGTTGGGCTGCTGATGAGTGCCCTAACTTTGCTGATTCTATATCTGTGAGAAAGAGGGACTGTGGTCCTTCTTTTTATTTGTGGTCAAGAGATAGTCAGAGTTTCTTCTTATTGGCTTTTTTGTTATAATAAAAGGTATGAACTTTACAGATTTTAATTTTAAACCATCTATACAGGCAGCTTTGGCAGACCTGAAATTTATCCAACCAACACCTGTACAGGAAAAACTGATTCCTCTTGTCTTATCAGGAAGAGATATTGTTGGTGAGTCAAAAACAGGGTCAGGGAAAACCCATACCTTTTTGCTACCGATTTTTCAGCAATTAGATGAGACAAGCCAGCAGGTGCAGGCTGTTATCACTGCCCCATCTCGTGAGTTAGCCACGCAGATTTACAAGGCCTGTCAGCAACTCGCTTCTTTTTCCGAGCAGGAGATTCGCTTGGCCAATTATGTGGGAGGGACAGACAAGCAACGACAGATTGAGCGTCTCAAGACCCATCAGCCCCATCTTGTGGTTGGGACACCAGGTCGAATCTATGATTTGGTTCAGTCAGGTGATTTGGACATTCATAAGGCTAAGACTTTTGTGGTTGATGAGGCGGATATGACCTTGGACATGGGCTTTTTGGACACGGTTGACCGCATTGCTGCTCGCCTGGCTAAGGATGTGCAGATCTTGGTCTTTTCAGCGACCATTCCGCAAAAATTACAGCCTTTCTTGAAAAAATACCTGACCAATCCCATGATGGAAAAAATCAAAACCCAGACGGTGATTGCCGATACCATTGACAATTGGCTGGTATCCACCAAGGGTCGGGATAAGAATGGTCAGATTTTAGAAATGATTCAGGGCATGCAGCCCTATTTGGCCATGATTTTTGTCAATACCAAGACACGGGCAGAAGAGTTACACCAGTACTTGGTAGCCAATGGCTTGAAGGTGGCTAAAATTCATGGGAATGTGCCACCCCGTGAACGTAAGCGTATCATGAACCAGGTCAAAAATTTAGACTATCAGTACATCGTAGCGACAGACTTGGCAGCACGAGGCATTGATATTGAGGGCGTCAGTCATGTCATCAATGATGAAATTCCTCAAGACTTGAGCTTTTTTGTCCATCGTGTTGGTCGAACAGGCCGCAATGGCCTTAGTGGCACAGCCATTACCCTTTATAAGCCAAGTGATGACTCTGATATTCGAGAGTTGGAAAAATTAGGCATTAGCTTTGTGCCCAAAGTCTTGAAACACGGTGAACTTCAGGACACCTACGACCGCGATCGTCGCCTTAATCGTGAGAAAAGCCAGCAAAAACTGGACACGGAGATGATTGGCTTGGTTAAGAAGAAAAAGAAAAAAATCAAGCCCGGCTACAAGAAGAAAATTCAATGGGCCGTTAATGAAAAGCGACGTAAGGAAAAACGGGCGGAATTGCGGGCCAAGGGCCGTGCTGAGCGTAAGGCTAAAAAGCAGAGCTTTTAAGAGTATCACTAATTGATAATAAATACTTATCACCTCCATAGAAAATTGTTATTAGGCAAGCTGTCTTTCTTATGTTATACTAGGAGCAATTAAAAAAGGAGGAAAAACGATGACAAACAAGTTCTTTAAATTAGCGTTACTGATGACCCTAGTGGGGGTGAGCTTGTGTTGCCAATTGACCGTATCGGCTAAGACCAAGGTCCGTGTGGCAACGGATTCGGACACCGCTCCTTTTACCTACAAGGATAAAAACCGGTTTACGGGCTATGATATTGATGTCTTACGAGCTGTCTTTCAAAATAGCAAGGATTATCAGTTGACTTTTGAAACGGTGCCCTTCGCCTCTATCTTGACGGGTTTGGATGCTGGACGCTACCAGATCGCTGCCAATAACTTTAATTACAGTGCTGAGCGGGCTAGCAAGTATCTTTACTCTCAGCCCATTTCCCAGTCAAATTATGCCATTGCTAGTCAAAAGGGCTACAAGCAGTTAGCTGATTTATCGGGCAAGAAGACCTCTGCCTACGCGGGAGCTAGCTATACTCAGGTTTTGGAAAACTGGAATCAAGCTAATCCAGCCAAAGAACCAATTGCCATCAACTATGTGGCCAATTCAGTTCCCTTAGCCCAACGCTTGCAGGAGGTAGAGTCAGGCAAGAGTGATTTTATCTTTTTTGATGCGATTTCCCTAAAGACCATTAGCCAGGAACAGGGCATTCAAGTGGACATCCAACCCTTGACTGACCAGGTTGGTGAAGACAAGGATGGTCTGGAATACTTCTTGTTTGCTAAGGGCAAGGAGGGCAAGAAACTCCAAGCCTTTGTTAATAAGCGTTTGACTAGCCTGGAAAAAGACGGTACTTTGAAAAAACTCAGTGAGAAATACTTTGGTGGCGATTTTGTCTCGCTCCTATCAGAAAAATAAAGGAAGATTATGAATACATTAGCAACGACAGGCTGGTACGGACGTTTTGTGGCAGTCCTGCCAGACGGTCAGTTATTTAGCTGGCGAGCAGTTTTTGATGCTGTTCCTAGCATTTTGGAACAAATGCCCATCACCTTAGGGTTAACAGCGGGAGGAGCAGTCTTTGGTCTGCTCCTAGCCTTGTTTTTTGCCATTGTCAAAATCAATCGAACCAAGATCCTCTATCCTATCCAAGCATTGGTGGTTAGTTTCCTACGCGGAACCCCTATTTTGGTTCAATTGATGTTGAGTTATTATGGGATTCCCCTCTTGCTCAAGGCCCTCAACCAAAAGTATGGTTTGGATTTAAATGTCAATAATATTCCTGCTTCGGTCTTTGCCATCACAGCCTTTGCCTTCAATGAGGCAGCCTATACCAGTGAGACTATCCGGGCAGCTATTCAGGCGGTCAATAGTGGGGAAATTGAAGCAGCCAAAAGTCTGGGCATGACCTCTGCTCAAATCTATCGTCGGGTTATCATTCCCAATGCAGCAGTGGTGGCAACCCCAACCCTGATTAACACCCTGATTGGCTTGACCAAGGGAACCTCACTAGCCTTTAACGCAGGGATTGTGGAAATGTTTGCTCAGGCACAAATCTTGGGTGGGCGTGATTACCGTTATTTTGAACGTTTTATTTCCGTAGCCCTGATTTACTGGTTGGTTAATATCGTTATTGAAAATATTGGTCGCTTGTTGGAGAAGAAAATGGCCATTCCAGCACCAGAGCAAGTCAAAGGAGGCCGTCATGATTAAGATTTCTCATCTAACTAAGGAATTTTCCGGTCAAAAAGTCTTGGACAATTTGAACTTGGACATTGAAAAAGGACAGGTTGTTGCCCTAGTCGGTGCCTCTGGTGCTGGTAAATCAACCTTTCTCCGTAGCCTTAACTATTTAGAACAAGCCGATTCTGGCATCATTGACATTGACGGTTTTCAGGTTGATTTTACCAAGATTAGTCAGGAGGATGTCCTTATTCTTCGGCGAAAATTAGCCATGGTGTTTCAACAGTTTAACCTCTTTGAACGCCGCACGGCCCTCGATAATGTCAAGGAAGGGCTCAAGATTGTCAAAAAACTGTCTGACCAAGAAGCTACCCAAATTGCCAAGGAAGAGTTGGCCAAGGTTGGCTTAGCTGACCGTGAAAATCACTACCCCCGTCATCTTTCAGGGGGCCAAAAACAGCGGGTGGCCTTGGCTAGGGCCTTGGCTATGAAACCTGATGTGCTTTTGTTGGACGAGCCAACCTCAGCCCTTGACCCAGAATTAGTTGGCGAAGTGGAAAAATCCATTGCTGATGCAGCCAAGGCTGGTCAGACCATGGTCTTGGTTAGTCATGACATGAATTTTGTCTATCAGGTAGCCGACAAGGTCCTCTTTCTGGAAAAAGGGAAAATCTTGGAGCAAGGGAGCCCAGAAGAGATTTTCCGCCACCCTAAAGAAGCAAGAACCAAGGAATTTTTTGCTTCCTACAACAAACAATATCTCTAAAGCCTATGTTAATGAATATTTTTAGTTTTTATTTGCAAGGCCTTCTGTGGGCCATCGTCTTTGCCATTTTGCTATCCATTGCCTGGATGCTGTATCGGGTTCACCGCAAACTTGATCCCACCCTCAAAGAGCGGCAAGCAGCCCTTTATGACACCCTGATGATGGCTTTGATTACCATTCCCATCTTGTCCTTTGCCTTTATGGCCTTGATTTTGATGATTAAAGCTTAGGACAAGGTTGGGACAATAGTAGCCTAAAAAGGAGAAATGATGTACGATACCATAGTGATTGGGGCAGGACCAGCAGGCATGACCGCAGCCCTCTATGCTGCCCGTAGTAACTTGAAAGTAGGCCTCTTGGAACAAGGAGCCCCAGGCGGTCAGATGAACAATACCGCTGATATTGAAAACTACCCAGGCTTTGAGTTGATTTCAGGCCCAGACTTATCCATGAAAATGTTTGAACCCTTAGAAAAATTAGGGGTAGAGCATATCTATGGCATTGTCGAAGAGGTTGAGGACAAGGGTCAGACCAAGCTAGTCAAGACCGCAGATGAGGTTTATGAAACCAAGAGCCTGATTGTTGCGACTGGAGCCAAGCACCGCTTGTTGGGTGTGGCTGGCGAAGCTGACTATAGCAGCCGTGGGGTTTCCTACTGTGCGGTCTGTGATGGTGCTTTTTTCCGTGACCAAGACCTTTTGGTCGTTGGTGGTGGTGATTCAGCGGTGGAAGAAGCTCTCTTTTTAACCCGATTTGCCAAAAGTGTTACCATTGTTCACCGTCGTGACCAGCTGCGTGCTCAGAAAGTCCTGCAAGACCGTGCCTTCGCCAATAATAAGATTAACTTTATCTGGGACAGTGTGGTCAAGGAAATCAAGGGTGACGGTAGCAAAGTGACCAGTGTTGATGTGGAAAATGTCAACACTGGGGAAGTCAGCAACCATGCCTTTGGCGGTGTCTTTATCTACATTGGCCTAGACCCTGTCTCTCAGATGGTATCGGGTCTAGACATCACTGACCAAGACGGTTGGATTCCAACAGATGACCAAATGGCAACTAAGCGAACAGGGATTTTTGCCATTGGTGATGTGCGGCAAAAAAACTTGCGGCAAATCACCACCGCTGTTGGTGATGGAGCTACCGCAGGTATCTCAGTCTATAACTATTTAGCGGAATAAAAATAAACAACTATTTCAATCAGAAATAGTTGTTTTTTGTATGTCCTCTTGAGGCCCCAACGAATAGCCTTACCAGATGACGCTAGGACCATATATCGTTAATTTAGGTTTGACATCTTTGACATGAAAGCGGTCGTAGGTCCGCCAGACCTGATAGGCTGCTTCAGATAAATTTATATTGGGCAGGCCAATCAAGAGGCTGGCCGATTGATAAAATTTTCTAGGGTGAGATAGCTGGTATTGGTGACCTGCAAGATTTTTTTAAGGCTAGCTAGGGGGTCGCTGAGGAGAATAAAAAATTTTTTCTCATCCCGTGACAGGTTGGACAGCTTAATAAATTTTTTATTGAGGCGATGACTAAGATGGCTGGCTTCTTGAATCACTGGGCTGATGGTTTTTCTCTCTTCTTTATGGTTCGTTTAACTCTGTTTCTGAGAGATATCAAGAAACAAAAAAGGGCTTTCTGGCTCTGTCGGCTACCAAGACGGTCTCACTGGCCTTTTTCAAGGAAATTTATGCTATAATAGTAGGGAAAAAAGAAAGAAGTGAGTAATCATGTACACAGATGATAGTTTAACCCTGCACACAGATTTGTACCAAATCAATATGATGCAGGTTTACTTTAAGCAAGGGATTCATAACAAGAAGGCTGTTTTTGAAGTTTATTTTAGAAAATTGCCTTTTGCCAATGGCTATGCTGTTTTTGCTGGTCTGGAGCGGATTGTCAAGTATCTGGAAAAGCTCAAATTTTCGGAAACAGACTTGGCCTATTTGAAGGATTTGGGTTACGATGACGATTATTTGGCTTACTTGAAAAACTTTAAGCTTAGTTTATCCATCAAATCAGCCCGTGAGGGGGACCTGGTCTTTGCCAATGAACCCTTGGTGCAGGTGGAAGGTCCGCTGGCCCAGTGTCAGTTGATTGAAACAGCCCTGCTCAATATCATCAATTTCCAAACCCTAATTGCGACCAAGGCAGCTCGGATCAAGTCCGTCATTGAGGATGAACCCTTGTTAGAATTTGGCACTCGGCGTGCTCAAGAGATGGATGCCGCTCTTTGGGGGAGTCGGGCAGCAGTGATTGGTGGCGCAGATGCAACCAGTAATGTCCGTGCGGGAAAACTGTTTGGTATTCCTGTTGCAGGCACTCATGCCCATGCCTTGGTTCAGGCTTATGGTAATGACTATGAGGCCTTTAAGGCCTATGCTCAAACCCACAAAGACTGTATCTTCCTTGTCGATACCTATGACACGCTGCGTCTTGGTGTCCCTGCTGCCATCAAGGTGGCCAAGGAATTTGGTGATCAGATTAATTTCAAGGGCGTGCGGATTGACTCAGGCGACATGGCTTATCTGTCCAAGAAAGTCCGTCAACAACTGGACGAGGCTGGCTTCCCAGAGGCTAAAATCTATGCTTCCAATGATTTGGACGAAAATACCATTCTCAATTTGAAAATGCAGAAAGCCAAGATTGATGTCTGGGGGGTAGGCACAAAACTCATCACCGCCTATGACCAACCAGCCCTGGGAGCTGTTTATAAGATTGTTTCTATTGAGGATGACAAGGGGGTCATGCAGGACACCATCAAGCTGTCTAACAATGCCGAAAAGGTTTCTACTCCTGGCAAAAAGCAGGTTTGGCGGATTACCAGTCGTGCCAAGGGCAAGTCAGAAGGGGATTACATTACCTTTACCGATATTGACGTTAATCAACTGGATGAAATTCACATGTTCCACCCGACCTATACTTACATTAATAAGTGGGTGCGTGATTTTGATGCGGTTCCTCTTTTAGTGGATATTTACGATCAGGGACAACTGGTCTATGACTTACCGAGCTTAGCGGCCATTAAAGATTATGCCAAGAAAGAACTGGATGCCCTTTGGGATGAGTACAAGCGGGTACTCAATCCGCAAGAATATCCCGTAGATTTGGCGGGAGATGTTTGGAAAAACAAGATGGACTTGATTGACCGTGTCCGCAAGGAAGCTTTTAGTAAGGGGGTAGAGGTATCATGAGTTTACAAGCAGAAATTATTCAAGCTCTTGGGGTTGAGCCTCAGATTGACCCTGAGCTAGAGATTCGTCGTTCCATTGATTTTTTGAAAGCTTATTTGACCAAACATGCCTTTCTCAAGACCCTTGTTTTGGGGATTTCAGGCGGACAGGATTCGACCTTGGCAGGACGCTTGGCTCAGTTAGCCATGGAGGAAATGCGGGCCGAAACCAAGACCGAGGATTATCAGTTTATCGCGGTTCGTCTCCCTTATGGGGTCCAGGCTGATGAGGCAGATGCCCAAAAAGCTCTGGATTTTATTCAACCAGATAAACTGTTAACGGTTAATATCAAAGCAGCTGTTGATGGCCAGGTGGCCGAATTAGCTAGTGCTGGTGTCAGCATTTCTGATTTTAACAAGGGCAATATCAAGGCCCGCCAGCGGATGATTAGCCAATACGCCATTGCCGGCCAATATCAGGGGGCAGTCATTGGGACAGACCATGCAGCGGAAAATATCACTGGCTTCTTCACTAAATTTGGTGATGGTGGGGCAGATATCCTCCCTCTCTTTCGTCTTAACAAGCGGCAGGGCAAGCAACTCTTACAGGCTTTGGGAGCGGATAAATCCCTTTACGAGAAAGTTCCGACTGCTGACCTAGAAGAGGATAAGCCAGGTCTTGCTGACGAAGTGGCTCTAGGGGTTACCTATGCTGAGATTGATGATTATTTGGAAGGCAAAACCATTTCCCCTCAGGCCCAAGAGATTATTGAAAACTGGTGGCGTAAGACCGCCCACAAACGTCATTTACCCATTACCATCTTTGATGATTTTTGGAAATAAGAGCAATCTACCCTTTAGGGTAGATTTTTTTGTTAAAAGACTAACAAAATACTTGCAACCGCTTACTTCGAGGAGTATAATATTGTTAAAGAAATAACAATATTAGAGGAGGCACTTATGAAAGCTGCAACTTACCTTGCCAAGGGGCAATTAGAACTGGTTGACCAACCAAAACCAAGCATCCAAAAGCCAACCGATGCCATTGTCCGTATGGTTAAGACCACTATTTGTGGAACTGACCTCCATATTTTGGGTGGTGATGTGCCCGCCTGTCAACCGGGTACCATTTTGGGCCATGAAGGCTTGGGCATTGTCGAAGAAGTTGGTTCTGCGGTCAGCAATTTCAAGGTGGGCGACAAGGTCATTGTGTCTTGCATCACCTCTTGCAATACTTGCTATTATTGTAAACGTCAGTTGCCATCTCATTGTGAGAGTGGGGGGTGGATTTTAGGTCACCTCATCAATGGTACCCAGGCTGAATATGTTCATATTCCTCATGCGGACGGTAGTCTCTACCATGCTCCGAAAACAGTTGAGGACGATGGCTTGGTCATGCTGTCTGATATTTTCCCAACTTCCTATGAAATTGGCGTGCAAGCATCAGATGTCAAACCAGGTGACAGTGTTTGTATCGTCGGAGCAGGACCTGTTGGCCTAGCAGCCCTCTTGACCGTTCAATTTTATTCTCCAGCCAAGATTATCATGATTGATTTGTCCCAATCTCGATTAGAAGCGGCTAAGAAATTTGGGGCGACCCACACCATTTGTTCGAGTGATTTGGCAGAAATTAAAGGCGAGATTGATGCCATTACTGAGGGGCGTGGGGTTGATGTTTCCATGGAGTGTGTCGGCTATCCTGAAACCTTTGACATCTGTCAAAAAGTGGTTGCTATCGGTGGGCATATTGCTAATCTGGGTGTTCATGGCAAACCCGTTAGTTTTGAGCTACAAGACCTATGGATTAAAAACATTAGTCTCTCAACAGGTTTGGTTAATGCCAATACCACTGAGACCTTGCTTAATGTCTTAAAATCAGGCAAGATTGACGCCACTCAACTGGTCACCCATCACTTCAAGCTATCGGAAGTGGACAAGGCCTATGAGGTCTTTAAGAATGCTGGTACTAATCATGCCCTCAAGGTTATTATTGACAATGATATTACAGTGGTCTAAAAAAGAAAGCTCCAGGTTAACTGGGGCTTTCTTGCTTAGTCACTGTCTATGACACTGGTGTTACCGGAGATTGAATTGACTGCTTCACCAGTTCCTGTGGCAGGAGTTGACGAGTAGATTGGGTCAAAATCAGTGGTTTCTTCATCGGTATCAAGTTTAGCTGAAGATGCTGGTGTCTCCGTTGTTTCCTTACTGCTGATGCTCGTCTCAGTAGAGGATTCAAGGGCTGAACTGCTGGCACTAGCGGAAACCTTGTTGTCAGAAGAACTTGTTTTTTCCTGACTAGAAGAGCTTTTAGCTTCGGAGCTGCTAGTTGTCGGTTGACTATGGTTGGAACGACTCGCTTTTGGTGGGGTATAGTAGTTTTTGTTGTTACTATTGTAACCATCCAAATAGAGCATACCACCGCTACGATACATGCCAGCTGGCATTTCCCAATCATCACTGTAACCACCCGTTAGGTAGGACATGGCGGTGCGATAGACCTGGGCTGCAATTTTCAAGCCATTACCGTAAAGTGGTGTTAGGCGGTTTTTGTAACCTGTCCAAACGGCCATAGAATATTGTGACGTGTAGCCGACAAAGTTAGAATCGGGAGCGATTGTTCCTACATTTTGCGTGTACAGTCCTGTTTCGGCAGCAATGATGTCCAATTCTTCATCACTATAGTTAGAGGTTCCTGTTTTACCAGCCTGTGGCATGTAACCAATAGCGGCTTCGGTACCTGTTCCGTAAGAAAGAACAGTTTTCAACATGTCTGTCATCATGTAGGCTGTTGTTTCTTTCATGGCCCGATTGCCTTCTGGCTTGTAAGTTTTTACGGAGCCATCGTTGAATTCAATCTTGTTGACATATTGCGGTTTGTAATAGGTACCGCCGTTAGCAAATGCAGCATAAGCGGCAGCCATTTTTTCACTACTTGCACCATATTTTTGATCAGCAACGGAAGTGTTACTTGAAATGGCATTTGAGTAGAGGAGCTCAGGGTAATCAATGCCTAGTCCGTTGAGGAATTTGAGGGCTTGATCAAGGCCAGCAGCTTCTAAGGCACGGATAGCAGGGATATTACGCGACTGCATCAAGGCAGTTTGAATGGTCATCCAACCGTAGTACTGACGGTCCCAGTTATAAACTTGGATATCAGTGCCTGGCCAGAAGTAAACCGAGTCATTGGTTGCTTGGGCAGTTGAGGTATAGGCCCCTGTATCAAGAGCAGGTGCATAGTCGGTGATGGGTTTCATGGTAGAGGCCCAGTCACGATCGGTAAGCACGGCTTGGTTGGTTCCAAAAGAAATACTTTCGTCTTGGTTACGTGCCCCCAGTTGGGCAATAACCTGTCCATTGGTAACATCCATGATGGTAGAGGCTACCTGCATTTGGTCATCTGGATAGGCGATATAATCGTAAGTGTTATAAACGTCCCAGAGGTAGCGCTGGAGGTCAGCATTGACATTGGTATAAACTTTTAGGCCAGAGGTGAAGATGTCTTTACCAGTTTTGTCTTGAATCTCTTGAATCACTTGTTTGAGGTAGTTATCCAAGTATTTTTCGTAGCTGATTTTCTTTTGTAGGGCTTGGAGACCGTCTTCAACAGGTGTTGCGACAGCTTCTTGGTAGTCTTTTTCACTAATGCGGCCGTAATTATACATTTGAGCTAGAACGGTATCACGACGTCCTTTGGCAGCTTCGGCATTGGTATAAGGGTCATATTGACTTGGGGCCTGTGGAATACCTGCAAGCAGGGCTAATTGGGCGATGGAGAGCTCAGGTAAATCCTTACCGTAGTAGTTTTTAGCAGCTGTTCGCATGCCGTAGTAGCCATTTCCCATATAGACCTTATTAATGTAGAAGGTCAGGATTTCCTGCTTGGTGTATTTGCGCTCCATTTGGAGGGAAAGCCAGGCTTCTTGGGCCTTACGTTTGATGGTTTGGTCTTTTTCATCAGTAGAGAAATAGGCCAATTTAATCAACTGTTGATCAAGGGTTGAGCCGCCTTGGGTGGTATTGCTAGTCAGATTATGAACAGCAGAGCCCAGGATGCGGAAGATGTCAATCCCACGGTGTTCAAAGAAGCGGCGATCTTCAATAGATGTGATGGCATTCACCAGGTTAACAGGAATGCTATCGGCAGTTACACTTTCACGCTGCTCAGCTCCCAAATCGGCAATTTGATTGCCTTGGCTATCAAAAACCAGGCTGGAATTGACTGCCCGCAACTTGTCCTCGGACAGCGAGGGGGCAGTGATGGCATAAAAGGCAAATAAGAGGCCACCAAGGACGACAGCTAAAATGATGACACTCAAGATAGCTCCGATAGCATATTTAAAGATTTTGATAATAGATTTCGAGTTGATAATAATCACCGCCTAAAATTTTTTTCAATAATATCAAGGTAAGGAACCTGAGGAAAAGCAGAGTTTGCAACGAGATAACCATTTTTTTTGATATAATCAAGTGGCATTGATTTTTTACCATCATCAACACAATAGAAATCAATCAGGTGTTGAGCGGGTAAGAAATAAGTTTCCCTAAGGGTAGAAAAGTGAAGGAGAACAAAACAAATACCGTCTTGCTCTAAAACCTGCCTCATGTGTTCAATCTGATGAGAATGGAAGTTTTTCATGGGCATGGATGTTTTGTGTCGCGTCTCCTTGGCTTCAAAATCAAGATAGAGTCCTTTGTAGACCCCCGAGTAATCGGTTGTCGAGGCCTGTCTAAAATAGGCTTCAACAATCTTAGCTCGGCTACGTCTAGGGTAGTCAACCTTGACAATCTGCACTGGAGTAGGCTTTTTATGGATAACAGCTATATGATGGGCAAGGTAATAGTCGTTTGTTGCATTGATACTTGCTTCAAAGGACATGCCACGATTAGCAAAGTTAGTCAGATTAGCCTTAGCAACTTTGGTTTCAAGCTTCTGCCGTCTTAGTTGATGAGGATAGTTAACCATGTTACTCCTAACCGTTATAATATAACACAAGTAAGAACATTATAGCATATTTTTAGAAAGGATACCAAAAAATGACTGTAATTCTTGTTGCTGGCTATAAAAATAGTGATTTGGGGATTTTTCAAACGTCTGACCCCCGTTTGAAACTAATCAAAAAGGCCATTAAGAAAGATTTGGAGGAGTTGTTGGAAACTGGCTGTGACTGGCTAATCTTTACAGGAAATTTGGGTTTTGAGCACTGGGTTTTGGAAGAGGCCAAGGACTTGCGGACGGTTTATGATTTTCAAATGGGGACTATTTTTCCTTTCGAGGATTATGGTCAGCAATGGAATGAGGCCAATCAAGTAAAACTAGCTGATTTTAAGGGATTGGATTTTGTGAAATACACTTACCCAAGCTATCAAAATCCAGGCCAACTAAAGGCTTATCAGCAGTTTTTGTTGGACCACACTGACGGGGCTTATTTCTTTTATGATGAGGAACATGAAACAAATTTGAAATATTTATTTGCTCAAATGAAAGACATGACAAATTATGACATAAAACGCTTAACCTTTGATCGGCTCAATGATTTAGCTGAGGATTTTTGACGACTTTGACTAAGTTAATTTCTTGATTTTTAGATGGTTTTACTGTATAATGCAAGGGAGAGTTAGCAAGAGCTGCTCTTTTTAGAATGACATGTGTGGGGGCAAGAGAATGGCAGGTATTATTTTGAGTCCAAAGGACATCTTTGAACAAGAATTTAAGACAGTAATGAGAGGCTTTGACAAAAAAGAAGTGGATGAGTTTCTTGATGATGTGATTAAGGACTATGAAACATTTATGGCTCAGATTGATGCTTTGCAGGCGGAAAACCAAGCTTTGAAAGAACAGCTACAAGCAGCCCCTCTTGATAAGGTGGCGGCTGAGCCAAGTCGTGCAAGGGTGAGTTCTGAGACTAGTTATGCTGGTGTGACTAACCCAGCCAGTTCAAAGACGGCTTATATCACCTCAAGTCAGACGGCAACCAATTTTGATATTTTAAAACGCATTAGTCGCTTAGAAAAAGAAGTTTTCGGTAAGCAGATTGTTGAGTGATAAAATGACATGCAATTTTTGGATAATCGCGTGATAGCTTGCTATCATGAGGAAAGTCCATGCTAGCACTGGCTGTGATGCCAGTAGTGTTTGTGCTAGGCGAACAAATAAGCCTAGGGACTTGTCTTAAACGAGTTACGGCGGATAAAATGGCTAAGTCTTTGGATAGGCCAGAGTCATCCTGAAAGTGCCACAGTGACGTAGTTTCCATGGAAACGTGGGAAATGGAACGCGGTAAACCCCTCAAGCTAGCAACCCAAACTTTGGTCGGGGCACGAAATAGCTGGAAGACGAACAGACTATTTTGATTGCAAGGCTTCCTTGCAATAGACAGATGATTATCAAGGGAGATGAGGCCTAGTCATCTCCTGAACAAAACATGGCTTATAGAAAATTGCATAATAGGTGGGCTAGCACTTGGCTAGCTTTTCTTGTAAATAATGAAAGAGTGTATGAAAGAACAATTCAAATTAGTAGCGACAGCGGCAGCTGGCCTAGAGGCGGTTGTGGGACGTGAAATCAGGGAGCGGGGCATTGATTGTCAGGTGGAAAATGGCAAGGTGCTCTTTGCGGGAGATGTCAGAACCATCATTGAAACCAATCTCTGGTTGCGGGCGGCTGACCGGATTAAGATTATCGTTGGTCAGTTTCCGGCCAAAACCTTTGAAGACTTGTTTCAAGGGGTCTTTGCCCTAGACTGGGAAAACTACCTTCCCCTTGGGGCCAAGTTCCCTATTTCCAAGGCCAAATGTGTTAAGTCCACCTTGCACAATGAGCCTAGTGTTCAGGCCATTTCTAAAAAGGCAGTGGTTAAAAAATTGCAAAAACACTACCATCGCCCAGAAGGTGTGCCCTTACAGGAAATCGGGGCAGAATTCAAGATTGAAGTGTCTATCCTGAAAGACCAGGTGACGGTCATGATTGATACCAGTGGTGACAGTCTTTTCAAAAGGGGCTACCGGACAGAAAAAGGTGGGGCACCGATTAAGGAAAACATGGCGGCGGCTATTTTGCAACTCTCCAACTGGTACCCAGACAAGCCCTTGATTGATCCTACCTGTGGCTCTGGGACCTTCTGTATTGAGGCTGCTATGATTGGCATGAAGATTGCCCCAGGTTTTAACCGTCAATTTGCCTTTGAGCAGTGGGACTGGGTCGATAAAAATCTCGTCCAGCAGGTGCGAGACGAAGCCGAGCAAATGGCGGATTACGAGGCTGATTTAGATATTTCTGGCTATGATATTGACGCTCGCATGATTGACATTGCCAAGAAAAACGCCCAAGAGGTGGGCTTGGCTGATGTTATTCACTTTAAGCAAATGCGGGTCCAGGACTTGCGGACAGACAAGGTCAATGGCGTGATTATTTCCAATCCGCCTTATGGCGAGCGCTTGTTGGACAGTCGTCAGGTAGATGTCCTCTACCAGGAAATGGGTCAGGTCTTTGCTCCCTTGACCACCTGGAGTAAGTTTATTCTGACCAGCGATGAGGCATTTGAGCAGAAGTATGGCTCAGTAGCCGATAAGAAACGTAAACTTTATAATGGTACCTTGAAGGTTGACCTCTACCAATATTTTGGTCAGCGGGTTAAACGGAACATTAACTAAAGAAAGGAAAAATAAAAGGTATGACTAAAGATGATAAAAGCTTGACGGAGAAGGCTAAGTTGAATTTTGAAAAAGCAAAAGAGATGACAATTGGCGAAGCTGTTCGTAAAGAATCGGAATTGCGGGCGGGAGTGACCGAAGATGATGGTGTGCTAGATAAGTACATCAAACAAAATCGAGATCAGGTAGAGTCGCAAAAATTCTCTAATATTGATATTGACAAGCTGGATACAGCTGTCTTGGATAATTTTATCAAACAACAACGAGAGGAATTGTCGCAGACAGGTTTGCTTCAGGAAGAGCCCCTTGCCTCAGTCAAAACCGAGGAGCAAGTCGTTGCCGAAAAGGTGGAACAAGCAAGTCAAAAGACTACGTCTATTTTTGATGAGGTTGATGTGGCCCCAGTTGCACCAGCAAGGACTTCAAATTTGTCACGTGTTAATGATAGCGCAGAAGACGATTTTGTCTTGGGAGATGAGGCGGATCAGGTTCCTGTTTATAAACGTAAAAAATGGCTCTTGGGTGGATTAGCAGCCCTGACCTTGGGTGTTTTTGGTCTAGGCTATGCTCTAAACCAGTCAGGTAATGCTGCTAAAACATCTGTGACAGGAAGTAATGCCACTAGCCAAAGTAGCACGACTTCGTCAAGTAGCAACAAGTCTGCGGAAAAAGCTGCGGCCAAGGCGGATTTAGATGCCTTTAATCAAACCTATGATAGTTTTTTTGCAGATAGTGAAAAAACGAAATTGAAAAACAGTGAATTTGCTAACCTACCGAATCTAGAGTCAGCCCTGAAAAAATTAGAAGGGACTGAAGAATATAGTCAGGCTAAGGCAAAATATGATAAATTAAGTAAAGCAATGGCTGCAATTCAAGCGGTTAATGCCAAGTTTGAAACAGAGGCCATTGTCGATGGTGAAAAAATGGCAGCCACGCTTAAGGCTGATGCTAACTTGGATGATTTGACTAGCGATGTGTTAAACACGGGGAACGCTTCAGTTGATACCCTCCTCCAGTCTGTTATCTCAGAGGCTCGAACAAATGCTGTAACAACCGGATTGACTCCTGAAGAAAAAGCGGCTCAAGAAGCAGCGGCAAGTGAAGCTGCAGCAAATACAGCAACAGATGCTGCGGTTAATACAGAAGGAGCTACGGCTGACCAAACAACCCCTGCTCAATCTTCGGAGGCGGTAGCTCAAACTCCAAGTTCAGAGGTGGCTGCAGTTACTCCGGCACCAGCCCCTGTTCAAGAGCAAGCAGCGACACCAGCTGCTCCAGCCGTGAGCAGCATTGGCTCAGATTCGTCAGTTTTGCAAAGAAATCTGACACGGGTGCCTTACAATGACAGTGCCATTGCAGACACTGCCAATCCAGCCTGGGCTTTTAATCCTGGCGTCTTAGAGAATATCATTGCGATTTCTCGAGCTCGTGGCTACTTTACGGATAATAACTACTATGTTGAGCCAGTCAATATTATCAATGGCAATGGTTACTACAACATGTTCAAGTCAGATGGAACCTACCTTTTCTCCATTAATGCGAAGACAGGTTACTTTGTCGGTAATGCCCCAGGTAATGCAGATAATTTGGATTATTAAAAAAGAGCCGATTGGCTCTTTTTTAGATAAGCTGTCGTTCAAAGGGGTCGGTAGAGATACCTTGTTCCAAGATAAGTTTGGCCCATTCTTTGGCAGAAAAGAGACTGTGGTCCTTGTAGTTACCACAAGATTCAATAGTAGTGCCTGGAACCTCTTCCCAAGTGGTTGTCGTTGCAATTTCTTCAAGTGATGATTTGATGACCTTGGCTAAATCAGCTGATGAATGCTTGCCCCACATGATGAGGTGAAACCCAGTACGGCAGCCAAAAGGCGAGCAGTCAATCATACCATCAATCCGTTGGCGAATGAGTTTCGCCAATAAATGTTCAATGGTGTGGAGGCCAGAAGTCGGAATAGCGTCCTCGTTTGGTTGCACCAGACGAATATCAAAATTGGTGATGACATCACCAACTGGCCCGTATTCTTCTGAAATCAGACGGACATAAGGGGCCTTGACGGCTGTGTGATCTAGCTCAAAACTTTCAACAATAACTTCTTTTGTCATGCGAACTCCTTAAAATGAATGGTTTATTTTATGATACCATAAATTTGAAAAGCTTATCTAGTTTTAGATTGTGAAAAATGTTAGTTTATGATAAAATGAATACTGGCTGAGGTCAAAAATAAATTGAGGTAAAAAACATGATACAACTAATTTTAGGACTTGTTTCTTCCCTCATTGGTTTGTTGATTGGTTATGCAGTTATTTCAGCCAAAATGAAATCGGCGAAAGAAACTGCAGAACTAACTCTTTTGAATGCAGAACAAGACGCAGTGAATCTACGTGGTCAGGCAGAATTAGAAGCTGACCAAATTAGACAAGCTGCCCAGCGCGATGGTAATGCTCAACGCAAAGAATTACTTATCGAAGCAAAAGAAGAGGCTAGGCGTTATCGTGAAGAAATTGCTCAAGAATTTAAGTCTGAACGTCAGGAATTAAAACAAATGGATAACCGCTTGTCAGAGCGGGCCCATTCGCTTGATCGTAAAGATGAAAATCTGGCTAGCAAGGAAAAAATGCTAGAGAAAAAAGAGCAAAGTCTTACGGATAAGTCTAGACATATTGATGAGCGTGAAGAACAGGTGGCCCAACTAGAGGTCAAAAAATCAGAAGAGCTGCAACGTGTGGCCAATATGACCATCGCTGAAGCTCGTGAGATTATCTTAACGGAAACGGAAAATAATCTTACTCAGGATATCGCTGCCCGCATTAAGGCGGCGGATCAGGAAGTGCGTGACCGTGCGGATAAGACAGCCAAGGAGCTCTTGTCTCAGGCTATGCAACGTTTGGCTGGAGATTATGTGGCAGAGCAGACCATTACGACGGTCCATTTGCCAGATGATAGCATGAAAGGACGGATTATTGGCCGTGAGGGGCGCAATATTCGCACCTTGGAAAGCTTAACGGGGATTGATATTATCATTGATGACACGCCAGAAGTGGTGATGTTGTCAGGTTTTGACCCGATTCGTCGGGAGATTGCCCGCCTAACTCTAGAAGCCCTAATCAAGGATGGGCGGATTCACCCAGCCCGTATTGAGGAGCTGGTTGAAAAAAATCGTCAGGAGTTAGACAATCGTATTCGTGAGTACGGTGAAGCGGCAGCCTATGAAATTGGGGCCCTCAACTTGCACCCTGATTTGATTAAAATCATGGGACGGCTACAGTTTCGAACAAGTTATGGGCAAAATGTCCTTCGTCATTCGGTTGAGGTTGGTAAATTGGCAGGTATTTTGGCCAGTGAACTAGGCGAAAATGTCGCCTTGGCTCGCCGAGCTGGTTTCTTGCATGATATGGGTAAGGCGATTGACCGTGAAGTTGAAGGTAGCCATGTGGAAATTGGTACTGAGTTTGCTCGCAAGTATAAGGAGCACCCGATAGTGGTTAACACCATTGCCAGCCATCATGGGGATGTAGAACCAGAAAGTGTTATTGCAGTGATTGTTGCTGCAGCAGATGCGCTTAGTTCTGCCCGTCCTGGGGCCCGCAATGAGTCAATTGAGAACTACATTAAGCGTCTGCGTGACCTGGAAGATATCGCTACTAGCTTTAGAGGGGTTAAGCAGAGTTATGCCCTTCAAGCAGGTCGTGAGATTCGGATTATGGTGCAACCAGATAAGGTTTCTGACAAGCAGGTCACAATTTTGGCCCATCAGGTCCGCAAGAAAATTGAGAATGAGCTCAATTATCCAGGCAACATTAAAGTCACTGTTATTCGTGAGCTGCGAGCAGTAGACTATGCCAAATAAGAATCAAACAAGTGTCTGTCAGGACACTTGTTTTTTGGTTTTTATAGGATAAAATGAAAGGTTTAAATTTATGATTATTTTGCGAGAAAATGGAAAAATTCTAGTTCTAACCTTGAAAAATAAGGTAGATTTTGATAGACTGGTAGGTAAGAATAATCAAGGAGAGTAACATGTCTGAACGTGGGCTTTTAATCGTTTTTTCGGGACCTTCTGGTGTCGGCAAGGGAACGGTTAGGCAAGAGATTTTTTCAACCCCTGATCATAAATTTGAGTATTCGGTCTCAATGACGACGCGGCCACAGCGTCCTGGGGAAGTTGACGGTGTGGATTATTTTTTCCGCAGCCGTGAGGAGTTTGAGGACTTGATTCGTCAGGGGCAGATGTTGGAATATGCCGAATATGTCGGTAATTACTACGGTACTCCCCTCAGCTATGTCAATGAAACCTTGGACAAGGGGATTGATGTTTTTCTTGAAATCGAGGTCCAAGGGGCCTTGCAGGTCAAGAAAAAAGTACCAGATGGTGTTTTTAT
Organism: Streptococcus cuniculipharyngis; assembly: GCF_007859195.1. Classification (GTDB taxonomy): domain Bacteria; phylum Bacillota; class Bacilli; order Lactobacillales; family Streptococcaceae; genus Streptococcus; species Streptococcus cuniculipharyngis. Next base: position 122,948 of record NZ_VOHL01000002.1, on the reverse strand, counting down.
TTTTCTAACTCCACCTGATTTAGAAGAGCTACAAGACCGTTTGGTGGGTCGTGGGACCGATAGTGAGGAAGTTATTGCCAAACGAATTGAACGAGCTAAGGAAGAGATTGCCCTCATGCGTGAATATGATTATGCTGTTGTTAATGACGAGGTTGCTCTAGCGGCCGAACGGGTCAAGCGCATCATTGAAACAGAGCATTTCCGTGTGGAGCGTGTCATTGGTCATTATGATAATATGATTAAAGCAACCGTGAAGAGATAAGTTAGAAAAGAGTAGAGAGCTATGATGTTAAAACCGTCAATTGATACCTTGTTGGATAAGGTACCATCAAAATATTCGTTAGTGATGCTACAGGCTAAGCGAGCCCATGAACTTGAAGCTGGAGCAGAGCCAACAAAAGAATTTACAGCTGTTAAGTCAACCCTGCGTGCTTTAGAAGAAATTGAGGCTGGTTTTGTAACCATTCATCCAGATCCTGATGAAAAACGTAATCAGGTTCTATTGCGCAAGGAAGCAGAACGATTAGCGCGTGAAGAAGAAGAGCGTCGCATTAAAGAACAAATTGCTAAAGAAAAAGAAGAAGAGGGAGGAAAAATCTAAGATACTTATCTTAGATTTTTCATTTCATATAGGAGGTGGACGATGACAGTTGCTCGGATTATTGTTGACATTCCGTCAATGCAGACAGATAAACCTTACTCTTATCGGGTACCTCAGGCCCTGTTGTCCTTGGTGGCGGTGGGAAGTCGGGTACATGTTCCTTTTGGTCGCAGTAACCGCCTTTTGCAGGGATTTGTTGTGGAGCTAGTTGAAGAGGACCTTCCTTCGTTGAAGGAGGTGGCCGCTGTATTGGATCTCGAGCCGGTGCTTAATCAAGAACAGCTCGACTTGGTCAATCAAATGAGAAAGACGGTTTTTTCGTATAAAATTACCCTACTCAAGGCCATGTTGCCCAACCTCTTAACTTCTGATTATGACCGGCTATTACGACCGAACCAGGCTCTTGATCCAACAGACAGGTTAGCCATTTTTGGCCAAGCAGAGCAGGTCTTGTGGTCTCAGCTACCTGCTGAGGTGGAGGGGCAAGTGGTCTCTTTAGTTAAGGCAGGTTTGATTGATCTTGCTTATATTGCTAAGGATAAAAAGACGATTAAACGCCTAAAATCCTACAAGGTTGATGCTGCTTATTTAGCGGAACTTGTGATTGCCCCCAGGGCTAAAAAACGTCTGTTGCTCAGGGAATACCTACTAGCTCATCCCCAAGGCTTGTTAAGTGATCTTTATCAAACCTTTTCACGGGATCAAGTCCATTATTTTCGTGAGCTTGGGGTCCTGTTTCTTGAAGAAACCGAGGTTAATCGGAGTCAGCTTTACTTTGAGGGGGTAACGAAGTCAGAGCGTTTGACCTTGAATGATGAGCAGGCCGAGGTTTTAGAACAACTAAAGGATAAGATTGGACAAAGGTCAGTGCCTGTTTTGTTACAGGGGGTTACGGGAAGTGGCAAGACAGAGGTCTATCTACAGTTGATTGATCAGGTTCTAACCTTAGGAAAGACGGCTATCGTCTTGGTTCCAGAGATTTCCCTAACCCCTCAAATGAGCCGACGCTTTATTGCTCGCTTTGGTCAGCAAGTGGCCATGCTGCATTCGTCTCTGTCTGATGGGGAAAAATTTGATGAGTGGCGTCGGATAAAAACAGGTCAGGCTAGAGTGGTTGTTGGAGCTCGTTCAGCGATTTTTGCTCCCTTGGAAAATATTGGGGCTATTATTATTGATGAGGAGCATGAATCAAGCTACAAACAGGAGTCTAATCCTCGTTATCATGCGAGAGATGTGGCCGTTTTACGGGCCAATTACCATCAGGCGGTCTTAGTGTTAGGGTCTGCGACCCCAAGTATTGAGAGTCGGGCTCGGGCCAGTCGAGGCGTTTACGATCGCCTTAGTTTGACGCAGCGGGCTAATCCTGCGGCGAGTCTCCCCCAAATTGAGCTTGTGGATTTCCGTGATTATCTTGGCCAACAGGCAGTTAGTAACTTTACCCCAAGGTTATTGGAGAAGATCCAAAATCGTCTGGATAAGGGGGAGCAGGTAGTCCTGATGCTCAATCGGCGGGGTTATTCAAGCTTTGTCATGTGTCGGGAATGTGGTGCGGTTGATCAGTGTCCCAACTGTGATATTTCTCTGACCCTACATATGACGACCAGAAGTATGAACTGTCACTATTGTGGTTTTCAAAAGGGCATTCCTCAGATCTGTAGCAATTGCCGGAGTTCGACCATTCGCTACTATGGCACAGGAACCCAGAAGGCTTATGATGAATTGCTGCAAGTCTTTCCTCAAGCTAGAATTCTCCGTATGGATGTTGACACCACGAGAAAGAAGGGCGCCCATCAGGCGATTTTAGAACGTTTTGGTCGGCAAGAAGCTGATATTTTGTTAGGTACCCAGATGATTGCCAAGGGGTTGGACTTTCCTAATGTCACTCTGGTTGGGGTACTGAATGCAGATACGGCAATCCATCTGCCAGATTTTCGCTCTGCAGAGCGGACCTTTCAATTGTTGACCCAGGTAGCCGGTCGGGCTGGTCGAGCAGCTAAGGCTGGAGAGGTTATCATTCAAACCTATAATCCTCAGAATTATGCCATCCAGTTTGCTAAAAATCAGGATTATGAGGGGTTTTATGCCTATGAAATGCCCTTGCGGCAGCGTTTAGCCTATCCACCTTATTATTACACCGTGGGTCTCAGTTTGTCTCATGCTCAGGAAGAAGTGGTCATGAAACAGGCCTATGAGATATTGGACTTGCTACGGCAGTATTTATCGCCCCAAGCCAAGATTTTGGGGCCTGTGCCCAAGCCTATTGCCCGGACTCATAACCTTTATCATTATCAAATTATTGTTAAATATCGGTTTGAAGCAGGATTAGAAACTGTTCTTAACCACATTTTGGCCTTGAGTCAGTCGCCTGAGCAAAAAGGATTACGTTTGAGCATTGATAGTGAACCTCAACATTTTCTCTGAGCCTTGAGAAAACGCATTAAGACCTGATTTTAGCAAGTTTGCCATGTTATTTTTGCCTAAATATGGTAAAATAAAAGAATATTAATTTGAGTGGAAAGTTGGTCAACACCGTCATGACAAAATTGATTTTTATGGGAACGCCAGATTTCTCGGCCACCGTCTTGCAAGGTCTCCTAGACAGCCAGGCCTATGAGATTTTAGCAGTGGTGACCCAGCCAGACCGCCAGGTGGGTCGTAAGAAAGAAATGAAACAAACACCAGTGAAAAAATTGGCTCAGGCTTATGGGCTAACTTGCTATCAACCTGAAAAATTATCTGGCAGCCAGGAGATGGCAGAGTTGATGGCGCTTGGCGCCGATGGAATTGTGACAGCGGCTTTTGGCCAGTTCTTGCCAGAAAAATTACTCAATGCGGTTGACTTTTCCATCAATGTGCATGCGTCACTCTTGCCCAAATATCGAGGGGGAGCACCCATTCATTATGCTTTGATAAATGGTGACAAAGAAGTTGGTGTGACTATTATGGAAATGGTTAAGCAAATGGATGCCGGAGATATGGTAGCCAAGGCCAGTATTCCTATTCAAGAAGAAGACAATGTCGGAACCCTCTTTGATAAGTTAGCGGTGGTTGGACGTGATTTATTATTGCATAGCCTGCCGGCCTATATAGCAGGAGAGTTGCAGCCAATCGCTCAAAATGAGGAAGAAGTGACTTTTGCACCTAATATCAGTCCAGAAGAAGAAGTCTTGGATTGGCATAAGACAGCGAGAGAGTTGTTTAATCAGGTGCGTGGCATGTATCCTTGGCCGGTAGCTCATACCTTTTTAGCTGGCAATCGCTTCAAGATTCAGCAACTAGTAGAGGTGGATAGTCAAGGCCAACCAGGTCAAATTATTGAAAAGACCAAGAAAAGGTTGGTGGTGGCAACTGGCCATGGAGCGGTTTCTCTGTTGCGGGTTCAGCCAGCGGGTAAACCACAGATGGCTATCGGTGACTTTCTTAATGGTTTAGGACGAGATTTGCAAGTAGGAGATTATTTTGGCAAATAAATGGCAGGAAACAGCGAGAGGTCAAGCCTTGTTAACGTTGGCAGAAATCTTCCACGAAGGAGCCTATACCAATATTGCCTTGCATAAAAGATTATCCGGCAGTCAATTATCTCGGGCAGATAAGTCCTTGTTGACTGAACTGGTTTACGGAACGGTTACTCGTAAATTAACCTTAGAATGGTATCTCTCCCATTATGTAGCTGATCGTGATCGATTAGATAGTTGGGTTTATGACTTACTATTGATGAGTGCTTACCAGTTGTTGTATCTGGATAAGATTCCCCAACATGCGGTGGTCAATGAAGCGGTACAGTTGGCTAAGCAGCGCCAATCTAAAGGGGCAGACAAGTTAATTAATGCCATTTTGCGGCAGCTAAGCCAGCAGGATTTACCAGACCCTCAAACGATTAAACGGTTAAATAAACGTTATGCAATCATGTATTCGTTACCAGTCTGGTTGGTTAGAAAGATGATTGAGCAGTTTGGTCAAGAACGGGCAGTTCAGATGTTTGCCAGCCTTTTGGAACGCAATAAGGCTAGTGTCCGAGTGACTCAACCAGAGAAGTTGGCGGAGCTCAAGGATGAATTGGCAGCTAGCCCGTCATTATTATCGTCAGTAGGCCTGGTTAAGGACTCAGGGCATTTTGCAGGAACTAGGGCCTTTAAGGCAGGCGAGATTACGATTCAGGATGAATCAAGTCAGTTGGTAGCGCCGACTTTAGGCTTGGAAGGTCATGAAATTGTTTTAGATGCCTGTGCCGCTCCTGGTGGCAAGACTAGTCACCTAGCCTCCTACTTGACCACTGGTCAAGTGCTGGCCTTGGATTTGTATGACCACAAATTGGCCTTGATTGAGGAAAATGCTAAGCGCTTGGGACTGACTGATCGCATTAAAACGCAGCGCTTGGATGCTAGTCAGGTCCATAAACAGTTCCCTGCTGAGACTTTTGATAAAATCTTGGTAGATGCCCCATGTTCAGGTTTGGGACTGCTTCGGCGTAAGCCAGATATCAAATATCAGAAAAAAGAAGCTGACTTGCAAGAACTGCAAACGATTCAGCTAAAAATACTTGATAGTGTTTGTCAAACACTGAAAAAAGGTGGTATAATAACCTATAGTACCTGTACTATTTTTTCAGAGGAAAACCAAGACCTTATTCAACGATTTTTGGAGACTCATCCAAACTTTGAACAAGTCAACCTGGAACATGACCAAAAAGACATTATGGTTGACGGTTGCCTCGTCATTACACCTGAACAATATCAAACCGATGGTTTTTTCATTGGACAGGTAAGACGTATCTCTTAGAACGAAAGGAGACTGACTTAGTCAGAAGGAAATAATATGAAAATATCACTTTTAACAGATATTGGACAGAAGCGTTCAAATAATCAAGACTATGTCAATAAGTATGACAATAAGGCTGGTATTACCCTCCTTCTCCTAGCCGATGGTATGGGTGGACACAGAGCTGGCAATATTGCCAGTGAAATGACGGTAACAGACATTGGACGTGAGTGGGTCAATACCGACCTTACTGAGCTTAGTCAGATTAAGAATTGGCTGATGGCCGTTATTGAAGCAGAAAATCAAAAGATTTATGAAGTTGGGCAAAATGATGCCTATAAGGGGATGGGAACAACCATTGAAGCGATAGCTATCGTGGGAAATACAGTTCTCTATGCTCATTTGGGAGACTCACGTATTGGTCTGATTCGAGAGAACACTTACAAGCTCTTGACCAATGATCATTCTTTGGTTAATGAACTGGTTCGTGCTGGCCAAATTACTGAGGAGGAGGCGGCCAACCATCCTCAAAAAAACATCATCACCCAGTCAATTGGTCAACCTAAGCCAGTTGAAATTGACCTAGGTGTGCAAACCTTAGAACCTGGTGATTATCTCTTAGTCAATACTGACGGGTTAACCAACATGATTTCTGAACAAAATATTCTTGATATCCTAGCGCAAGACATGAGTCTGGATAACAAGGCGAAACTGTTGGTGTCACTGGCTAATGAAGCCGGTGGCTTGGATAATATCACCGTAGCTTTACTTCAGGCTGAAAGTGAGGCTAGTTCATGATACAGGTTGGCAAATTATTTGCTGGTCGTTATCGTATTCTGAAATCAATCGGACGTGGTGGGATGGCCGATGTTTATCTTGCCAAAGACTTGATTCTTGATAATGAAAATGTAGCCATTAAGGTCCTACGTACCAATTATCAAACGGATCAGGTTGCGGCCGCACGTTTCCAAAGGGAGGCGCGTGCCATGGCAGAGTTGAGCCATCCAAATATTGTAGCCATTAGGGATATTGGAGAAGAAGACGGCCAGCAATTTTTAGCAATGGAATATGTTGATGGGGCGGATTTGAAAAAATACATTCAGGACCATGCCCCCTTGTCTAATAACGAAGTGGTTCGGATTATGGAAGAAGTTCTTTCGGCCATGACCCGAGCCCATGAACATGGAATCGTTCATCGCGACCTAAAGCCGCAAAATATCCTTTTGACCAAAGAAGGAACGGTTAAGGTGACGGATTTTGGTATTGCCGTGGCCTTTGCCGAAACTAGCCTGACGCAGACTAATTCAATGTTGGGCAGTGTGCATTACCTTTCTCCAGAGCAGGCTAGAGGATCCAAGGCAACTATTCAGAGTGACATTTATGCCATGGGGATTATGTTATTTGAAATGTTGACTGGGAAAATTCCTTATGATGGTGACAGTGCGGTGACGATTGCCCTCCAACATTTTCAAAATCCACTTCCTTCGATTATTGAGAAAAATCGGGAAGTTCCCCAAGCTTTGGAAAATGTTGTGATTCGAGCGACCGCTAAGAAATTGAGTAATCGCTATGTGTCTACCTATGAGATGAGTAAGGATTTGGAAACGGCTCTTTCTCCACAACGTAAGCGGGAGAAGAAGGTTGTCTTTGCCGAAAAGCTGGAGGCTAAAAAATTAGCTCCCAAGATTGAAGCGAGCACAGCCAAAGCGACAACAGAGCAGTTGTTGAAAAAGCCGGCTGCTAAAGCGCAGAAGGCCACCAAAGTCACCCCTGCCCTGGGTCTTGCTAATAAGAAGACCCGTCAAAAACGTAGCCTTTTTACGAGCCTTGTCAAGATTTCCTTGGCCTTTTTAACCCTTTTGTTGGCCCTGTTTGCTTTTTTAACCTTGACTAGACCAAAAACCTTGTTGGTTCCAGAGGTGACTGGTCAAGAGGTGACAGTTGCTAAACAAATCATTGAAGATAATGGCTTAAAGGTGGGCAATGTTTATGAAGAGGACAATGATGATGTTGAGGCTGGTAAGGTTTTTAAAACCAATCCGACAACAGGGATGACCAAGCGAGAGGGAGGTACCATTGACCTCTATGTTTCAAAAGGCATGTCTGCAGATAGTTTTAAGATGCCGGACTATCGTGATGGGGACTACCAAACAGCGGTTAATGATCTGGTTGCCAATTACAATGTTTTGGAGTCACAAATTGAGGTTAAACGGGTGGTTGATGATGAAAACCTAGCTGGAACGGTCCTTAGTCAAACTCCTAAGGCCGGCAATCTCTTTGATCCTAAATCAGCTAAAAAGATTACCCTTGAAGTAGCGACAGCGGAAGAAGTAGCCCTACCAGGCTTAATCGGCTATACTTATAGTCAGGCTGTTAAAGAATTGGTTGATTTGGGCATTGCTGAATCTCGTATCAAGACCTATAATGCTGATGGCAGCAAGGAAATCAAACTCCCTTCAGCTTCACGAGAAGTTGTAGGACAATCTCCTGGCTATGGAGAATTGATTAAGTGGTCTGATAATACCGATATCAGCCTATATCTAGCAGATGAGTCGCAGGAATCAACTGACGAGAACGATCTTTCCGAAACAAGCGACACTGAATAACAAAAAAGCACGTAGAGGCAATGAATTGTTAACCTACGTGCTTTTTCTTGTCTTGTGTTTTTGATTTCCGACCTCTATTGAGCATTTTCACGGTTTTTTTGGTACAATGGCAAGTAATTAGTCAAGTGAGGTTTAGTGTGAAAAAGTTTCAGCTATTTTTAATTGTAGAAAGTCTGCTACTAACTATGGCTTTTCTAACCATTTTGGCCAATGATTTTTCAGCAGCTATCTGTATTTTGGTCATGGTTTTATTGGTTTTACGCTTTTATAATATTGGTAATCGCAGTAATTTTTTGTTGACGGCCAGTCTATTGCTTCTGTTTTTGATTTTTATGCTCAATCCCTATGTGGTGGCAGCTGTTCTGGTAGCGGTTAGCTATATTTTAATTAACCATTTTTCACAGGTTAAGCAGAATAATCGCCGTGCCTTAATTCAGTTTGAACGTGATGAACTGTTAGTTCGTCCAACTCGGAATCAGTGGCTAGGAGCCCAGCAACATCTGATTGGTGATGACTATCGCTTTGATGACATCAACATCATTCGCCTTTCCGGGAGTGATACCATTGACTTGTCGAATGTGATTATCAATCAGGAGAACAATATGGTTCTGATTCGTAAGGTCTATGGGCCAACCTTAATTTTGGTGCCAATTGATGTAGCCGTGACTTTAGATGTTAGTTCTGTCTATGGTAGTGTGACTTATTTTGATTTTCCGGTCTATGATTTACGCAATGAGACCATTAAACTAAGTCAACCTGAGGACAAGCAGTTATTGAGGGCCGTCAAAATTGTGGTTAGTGTTATTGCAGGTTCAGTTGAGGTGAGACGCTTGTGAAAAAATATTATCTTTTTTTGTTCTTTTTCTACGCGATTATCACCATGTGTTCAATGGTTTTTGTTATTCTAGATAGCTTGGGACTAGACTTTTTTTCCTTGATGACGGATTGGTGGATTTTACGCAAGTTCCTTTTTTCCATGAGCTTGCTAACCTGCTCGCTTCTGATTCTCCTTGTCCTTTTATGGGTGCTAGTCGATGATAGCATTAAGCGGGACCTGAATCAAAATCTCCGCCGGATTTTGAATAATCAGCCGATTTCTCTTGAAACGGAGACGGAGGTGGACCGTAATCTCCAACGCCTATCAAATAAGGTTAATCGATTGACGACTAATTTACAAAATACCGAAAATGCCTATATTTTAAATAGCCAAGAAATCGTTAAACAAGAACGTAAACGAATTGCCCGGGACCTGCATGATACGGTCAGTCAGGAGTTATTTGCCTCAGCCATGATGATTTCTGGTTTATCACAGAGTCTATCTCAACTCAGTCATGAGCAGCTGCAACTCCAACTAAGGGCAGTGGAAGATGTTATCAGTAGTGCTCAGAATGATTTACGGATTATGTTGTTACATTTGCGTCCAACAGAGTTAGAAGGACGGACGCTATCTGAAGGATTAGATATGATTTTGCGTGAATTGACTGATAAAAGTAATATTGAAGTGGTTTACCGTAAGGAGGTCAGCAAGTTACCCAAGGTCATTGAAGACAACCTGTTTCGGATTGCCCAAGAATTTATCAGCAATACCCTAAAACATGCCCAAGCTAGTCGTTTGGAGGTTTATTTGATTCAGACGGAAACGGAGGCCCAGTTGAAAATGGTGGATAATGGGAGGGGATTTGACATGAACGCTGTGCGTGAATTGAGTTATGGCTTGACCAATATCCAGGAACGGGTAGATGACTTGGCAGGAACCATGAAATTTTTAAGCAGTCCTGGAAATGGTGTTTCTATGGATGTGCGTTTACCGATTGTGAAAGGACAAAGAAATGGAGAACATTAAGGTTATTTTGATTGATGATCATGAGATGGTGCGGTTAGGGCTAAAAAGTTTTTTAAACCTACAGGCAGATGTTGAAGTGGTTGGTGAAGCTAGCAATGGACAAGAGGGAATCGATTTGGCCTTGACCCTCAAACCTGACGTCGTGGTCATGGACCTGGTGATGCCGGAGATGGATGGGGTTGAAGCGACCTTGACCTTGCTTAAACAGTGGAAGGCAGCTAAAATTTTAGTCTTGACGTCCTATTTGGACAATGAAAAAATTTACCCTGTGATTGAAGCTGGTGCCAAGGGATATATGCTAAAGACCTCAAGTGCTGCGGAAATCCTCCATAGCATTAAAAAGGTTGCCCAAGGCGAATTGGCTATTGAGACGGAAGTGGATAAGAAAATCAAATACCATGACCAACATCCCGATTTGCATGATGAATTGACTGCTAGAGAGCGCGATGTACTGAAATTATTGACCAAGGGGTATGATAATCAGACTATCGCAGACCAATTGTATATTTCTTTGAAAACAGTCAAAACTCATGTCTCTAATATTCTGGCCAAATTAGAGGTAGAGGATAGGACTCAGGCAGTTGTTTACGCTTTTCGTCATAATCTAGTTGCTCAAGATGATTAAGATGGTATAATAGAACTAGTGAAACAGAGGGGGAAAGTAATGGACGCAAAAACAAAATATAAGGCTAAAAAGATTAAAGCGGTCTTCTTTGATATTGATGATACCTTACGTGTGAAGGATACAGGCTACATTCCTGAACATATTACTACGGTTTTCCAGCAGCTACAGGCAAAAGGCATTTTAACCGGGATTGCTTCTGGACGTAGCATGTACGGGGTGGTGCCTGAGATCCGGGACTTAAATCCAGATTATTTTGTCACCTTAAATGGGGCCTATGTCATTGATAAAAAAGGTCAGGAAGTTTTTAACCAGCCATTTGAGTCAGAGTTAGTGACAGCTTATGTTAACTGGTGTCAGGAGGTTGGCATTGACTATGGCTTTGCAGGGAAGGACGAGGTTCCAGTGGTTTCTAAGCGGACAGATGTGATTGATGATGCCTTGGTTCCTGTTTATGGTACTTGTCCGGTAGATGCTGATTATTATCAAAACAATGAGGTCTACCAAATGTGGACCTTTGAAGATGGCAAAACTGATTTGCAGTTACCGGAGCATTTGGCGAAACACATGCGCCTAGTTCGTTGGCATAAAGATTCATCTGATGTTGTCCAGCTAGGCATGTCTAAGGCTAAAGGGCTGGAGTCAGTTATGGCAGCAGAAAATCTCAGCCCTGAGAATGTCCTCTTTTTCGGTGATGGCCTTAATGACTTGGAAATGTTTGACCTAGTAGGCCTCAAAATTGCAATGGGAAATGCTGTTCCTGAATTAAAAGAAAAAGCAGATTTGGTAACAGTTTCTGTTGAAGAAGATGGCATCTATCGTGCTTTAGTAGCTTTAGGTCTGATTGACAAGGTTTTACGTCTACCACAGTTGGATTTAGCACAAGTTGACGGACCACGCGCTATCATTAAAACCAACCACGGTGATTTGACTCTTCAACTCTTTGATGAGTATGCCCCCAAAACGGTGGCTAATTTTGTGGCTCTAGCCAAGAGTGGCTATTATGAGGGTGTTATTTTCCACCGCATTATCAAAGATTTTATGATTCAAGGCGGTGACCCAACAGGCACAGGTATGGGCGGACAATCAATTTATGGTGAGAGTTTTGAAGATGAATTCTCAGATGAATTGTATAATATTCGTGGCGCCCTATCAATGGCCAATGCAGGACCTAATACTAATGGCAGCCAATTCTTTATTGTTCAAAACCAACATTTCCCATACAGTGCTAAAGAACTCGTTCGTGGAGGCTGGCCGGAGAAAATTGCAGAAGTTTATACAAAAGGTGGAACTCCCCATTTGGATGGTCGTCATACAGTTTTTGGCCAATTATTAGACCAAGCTTCCTTTGAGGTTTTGGATAAGATTGCTGCTGTGAAGACAGATGTGACTGATAAACCGGAAGAGGACGTGGTCATCCACTCGATTGAGGTTATTGAGGGATGAGAATTGGAGACACCTTAGAGGGGAAAATCGTTGGCATTAAACCTTACGGTGCCTTTGTTGAATGTGAAAATGGGCTGACAGGCTTGATTCATATTTCTGAGATAAAAACAGGCTACGTTGATAATATTTATCGTATCTTAAGCCTGGGACAAACTGTGACAGTCCAGGTCATTGACTATGATGAATATACGAAAAAAGTCAGTTTTTCCATGAGGACCCTAGAGTCAGTAAAGAAAGTTGTCCATAGTAACCATCGTTTTTCTAATAGTCGTTATAAAATCGGTTTTAAACCACTAGCTAAAGCCTTACCCACTTGGTTGGCAGATAGCATGATATTTTTAAAAAAAGACAAAAAAGACTAGCTTGTAGAAGCTAGTCTTTTATTATTGATAACCAAGTGCTTTAAGTTTCTGATTGGTTCATAGGGATTAAGTCCACCTCAACTACTTTGCTGCCAATCTCTTGGACACTGACCTTACCGTGATAAAAATCAGTCAGGTCTTCTAGGGTGGTTTGGACAGCTTCCTTGTCTAGAAAGAGGTGGGTGGTGACCGTGACCGAAAAATCAGGGTCAACTTCTTGCAAGCCTTGGCTTTCTAAAAAGTTGGCAAAGGTTTGGTACTGGGGATAGGTCAGCTCAACTGCCAAGCCCTGTAGTTCCTTGATTTCAACGATACCGATTTCTTTGAGAGCCTTGGCTACACTACCAGCATAGGCCCGAATCAAGCCGCCAGCCCCCAGTTTAATGCCACCAAAGTAGCGGGTGACCACAACCACAATATTGGTCAAGCCCTGCTTTTCCAAAACAGTCAACATGGGAACTCCTGCTGTTCCGCTAGGCTCACCGTCATCACTGGAGCGTTTAATTTCCCCATTTTCCCCAATAATCATGGCAGAGCAGGAGTGATTAGCCTTGTGGTGTTCTTTTTTGATTTGACTAATAAAGTTACGCCCTTCCTCCTCACTACTAATCCGTTTGACCTGGCAGATAAAGCGTGATTTTTTGATGATGTCTTCAGAAAGACCAGTCTTTTTTATGGTTTTATAGCTTTTCATAAGAAAATTTTACCACAAATCACGAATAAATAGGTATGACAGACTTAAAAAATTATTACGGCCGCTTATTAACAGACCAGCAGCTGCCAGATGATCTGCGTCCACTCGCTCGTAGGCTACCGAGTATGGTCACGAAACAAGGGAAAAGCTATTGTGGGCGTTGTTCCAGTCGCATTGAAGAGGAGTGGTGCCTTCCAGACCAGACCTATTATTGTCGAGCTTGTATCGTCTTTGGTCGCGTGTTGAGTGATTTACCCCTTTATCATGTCCCGCAGAAAGACTTTGAGCAAAGACAGGTGCTCAACTGGCAGGGAGAACTAACTCCCTATCAAGCAGAAGTGTCCCAACATTTGCAAGAGGCCATTCAAAAACAGGAAGATATCCTTGTCCATGCTGTGACTGGGGCGGGAAAGACGGAGATGATTTATCAACCAGTCGCTAGTCTCTTGGCAGCAGGCAAGGCGGTTGCTCTGGTCAGTCCAAGGATTGATGTTTGTGTGGAATTATTTCAGCGGTTGACGCGAGATTTTACTTGCCCGATTAGCCTTTTACATGGGGGGTCAGAAGCCTATCAAGGCTCCCCCTTGGTCATTGCGACCGTTCATCAGTTATTCAAGTTCTATCAGGCTTTTGATTTGATTATCATTGACGAGGTGGATGCTTTTCCATTTGTAGACAATGCCATGCTTTATCAGGCAGTGGAGCAAGCGATAAAACCCGAGGGCAGTAAGGTTTTTCTAACAGCAACCTCAACCGATCGCCTAGATAGGGCGGTTAAATCAGGCCAGTTAAAAAAGGTTCATTTGGCCAGACGGTTTCATGCCAATCCCTTGGTTGTTCCTCGCTTGTCTTGGTTGGATGATCTATTGGAAAGCCTTAGTAAGCAAAAAATTCCTACTAAACTCAAGCGACAAATTGAGAAGCAGCAGACGACCGGTCACCCTCTCTTAATCTTTTTCCCTCATATCAGTTTGGGGCAGGATTTTTGTCAAGTGTTGACTAGCCTCTTTCCTGACAAGGCAATTGGTTTTGTATCCAGTCAAACGGCAGAGCGACAGGCAGAGGTTGAGCGATTTCGTCAGCGGGACTTGGACATTTTGATTTCAACCACGATTTTGGAGCGTGGGGTGACCTTTCCCTGTGTTGATGTGTTTGTTCTCTGGAGCAATCACAGGCTTTATAATCGCTCGTCGCTGGTTCAGATTGCTGGGCGAGTTGGTCGGAGCAAGGAGCGACCGACTGGTCTGTTGATTTTCTTCCATGACGGTAAAACCAAGGCCATGCTTCAGGCTATTCGGGAGATTAAACAGATGAACAAGGAAGGGGGATTTGAATGACTTGTTTATTGTGCGGGCAGAGTCTGCCAAGACAGTTCTCTTTTACGGATCTATTGTATTTGAAAAAATCTAGGGTCTGTCTTTGTTGTTCCTGTCAGGCCAGTTTTGAGCCGATTGGTCCCCAGCATTGTCCTGCTTGTGCCAAACCTGGTCAGAATGAGCTTTGCTTGGATTGTCACTATTGGCAAGAGCAAGGTCAAGTCGTGGAACATACCAGTCTTTATCACTACAATGAGGCCATGAAAGCCTACTTCAGTCGTTATAAATTTGAAGGAGATTACCTGTTAAGGGCGGTATTTAGCCAAGATATCAAGCTAGCCCTCAAGTCTTATAAGGACTACACTCTTGTTCCGGTTCCTCTGAGTCCTGAGGGCTTGGCCAAACGTCGGTTCAATCAAGTGACAGCTTTTCTTGACCATGCGGGCCTAAGTTATCAGGAACTTTTAGGGAAAAAAGATGGGGTTAAGCAATCCAGTAAGACTAGGCAGGAACGCTTGGCTAGCTGTCAGACCTTTTACTTGACAAGCAGGCAACCTCTTCCTGCTAAAATTCTCCTCATAGATGATATTTATACAACAGGGGCCACCTTGAATTTGATTAGGCAGCTTTTTCAGCAGGCGGGGGTTAAGGAACTCAAAACTTTTTCCTTGGCACGTTAAAATCTTGTCTTTTTTTCTTGAAAACGGTATAATGAATATATAGAAAAAGCAGTTAATTAGAAAAGAGGTAATGCTTATGATTAACTATAAGGTTCGTGGTGAAAACATTGAGGTAACAGAAGCCCTTCAGGCCTATGTTGAAGATAAACTAGCTAAGGTTGAAAAATATTTCCATGCGGATCAAGAATTGACTGCTCGTGTCAATCTCAAGGTTTATCGAGAAAAAACTGCCAAGGTTGAAGTGACCATTCCTCTGGGAAGTTTGACCCTTCGTGCGGAAGATGTTTCACAGGATATGTACGGTTCGATTGACTTAGTGGTTGATAAAATTGAACGTCAAATCCGTAAAAATAAAACAAAAATTGCGAAGAAACACCGTGAAAAAGTAGCCACTGGCCAAGTCTTTACACCGGAGTTTGAGGGTGAAAGTCAGGAAGACCAGGTGGGCTTGAAGGTTGTTCGCACCAAAAATATTGACCTTAAACCAATGACAGTGGATGAGGCTCTACTTCAGATGGAACTTTTGGGCCATGATTTCTTCATCTACATTGATGCCGATGACAATAGTACCAATGTGCTCTACTACCGTGAAGATGGTAATGTTGGCTTGATTGAAGCAAAATAATCTGTGAGAGTCTGGGACAATAATTCCTTGTCTCCAAAAAAAGCAACGGATTTGCCGTTGCTTTTTTGCATGGTTATGATCTCCTTTGTAAAATAGCATTGCTCAATAAACCATTTAGAAAGGCTATCCCATATGATTTTAGACTTTATCAGTCAACCATAGTGTTTAGGTGGTTTCTCAAATCAATCATAAAACAGCTGCCCTTAAGCTAGCCTGAGCCTGAGGAATAGCTGTTTTTGTTTTTTCAACTTGGCTAAGAAAGGCTAGTAGCTTACAACTGATCCTGTAACTCTGCCAGTTGGGAGACCAGCTCACTCTGGGATTCAAGTAACTAAGACAAGATATCTCTAATCTAAGCAAAATGGTTGATTACAAGCTAATTTGAAGACTGTCAGTAGTAAATTTGACACTTATCCAACGCAATCCCTGTCTAATCCAGTTGACGATTTGTTTCAAGATTAAAAGGATTAAATTGTCTATGAACTTCCTCTGGGCTATCCACCATGCCTTGACTTAGCCAACAATCAATGACCCCCCATGCAGCTCCTGAATGAAAACTTAACTCATAAGAACTTAAGTCAAGTCCCAAATCATAGGCCGTCTGCCTATTATAATCGATAATTTCCTGATACAACAAATGACCTAAACCCTGCTTGTGAATCACTAATAAATCATCTTTCAACTGATGGAGAAACTTAAAAACGGTTAACTCAGATGGTGTCTGACTTGTTTTGCTTTCTTCTAATAATTCTGCTGATTTTCCTTTAAGATAACTAATAATAATATCTTCCTTATTTGAAAAATTTCGGTAAAACGACACACGACCAACGCCTGCCTTACGGACCAAATCGGTCACTCGAATCGTGTTCAGTTCTTGTTCTGCCATCAACAAAAAGAGTGCCTGGGTTAGACTTTCTCTGACGATGTACTGATTTTCCTGCATACTCGACTTCCTTTCTGATACAAACACCTCTAGATTGTTTCATCTTCTGCCAAAGCGTTGACAACCGAAAACAGTTTGAGGTATATTACTTAAAGATGATACATTTGTTTCATCTGGCTGTCAATCATTTTGAAAGGAAAAATTCAATGTCCCGATTCGTTAACCTCTTAGCTGCTCTCGTCAGCATTGGCCTTGTCCTAGCTCGGAGTATCCTCTTTAAAGACAGTATCGTCTTAACCATACTCCTTATCGTAGTCCTTATCGGATTAGCTTGGTTGCACCGCTCCTCCAAAAACAGATTCTTCTACCTGGGCCTCATTTCCGCAGGTCTGATGAGCATCTATCTTACTTTTCCGACACCTTGGATTTGGTTTGTCGGACAGGTAGTAACCATTATCCTCTCTGCCCTAGTCATCATGTCTTTGTCAACCAAGAAAAACTACCTAACCTGGTTGAAGGCAGGAGTTTGTGGCCTCATTAGCCTCCTCCTTGTGACCATCAGTTACCAAGCTGTGGATCCAACTCTCTTCTTGAGCTACTATCAGGCAAGCACTCCTACTACTAATAGCTTTGAACCTAATTCTGAACTGACCCTTAATTTTGGTGACCAATTTGAACATCAAAAAGACATTGCTTATGCAACAGAGTATCCTCGAAGTTTTCTGGATATTATCCGTCATAAGGGGGCGGATAGTCGTGAAAGACCAACCTATGTCTTTTTTCATGGTGGTGGGTTTATTGCTGGTGATAAGATGTCTGGCGACCCTAATGCTAAGGGGGAAGAAAATGGCGAGCTCATTTATTTTAAGCAGGTTCTTGACATGGGCTATAACCTCGTTTCCATCAACTACGCTCTGGCTCCAGAGTACAAGAACCCTGTTCCAGTCATCCAAGCCAGTCAAGCTCTAGCCTACCTCCAAGAACACCAAGAAGAACTGGGAATTTCGACCAATCAACTGATTTTTGCTGGAAGTAGTGCCGGTGCTAACTTGGTCGGTAACTTTATCACAGCCCAACTTAACCCTGACCATGCTAAAACCTTAGGTCTAGAGCCTGTTCTTAGTAAATCTCAAATCAAGGCATTGGTCCTTGAAGCACCAGCCCTAGATCCTAGCCGAACCAGTCGAACGGTCCAATCGTCTGCCTTACATAATTACATCTTTGGTCAATCCCTAGCTTCTTATACCCAACAATCTCAAATCGCTTTAGACGATGATTTTGTCGCCAAAAATAACCTGATTAGCCTCATCACAGCAGATTTTCCACCAACCCTCCTCACAGAAGGGAATTACGGTAGCTTTGGTGACCAAGCTCAAGATTATCATCAACGACTTACTGCATTGGGTGTGCCGTCTACTCTCTTTATTCCAGACCAGCAAACCTATGGGAAACAACCTCACGCCTTTTTTACAGCAGATGCTACCAGCCAAGCTAGTAAAGACTATTATCGCCTCAAAGCAGAATTTTTCAAAACTCTTGACGAAAAATCCTCAGAATAACGAAAGCAGAAAAATAAACACGCTAAAAAGCTCTTGGAAAAATGAAATTTTCACTTTTTTCAAGAGCTTTTCCATTTCTAATGCCAGTCACTACAAATGGTCAACTCAAGGCTGGATACAATCTTCAAATCGCTACTGAGAAGCAATTTGTTCTTCACTATGATGTTTTCCCAAATCCGACAGACACTAAAACTCTTTTGCCATTTCTCGAAACCTACCCACATGATGTGAAGACCGTTGTCGCAGATGCTGGATATGGCAGTGAAGAGAACCTTCTTCGTTTAGATGAAAACAATGTGAACCATTTGATTCAGTATGCCATGTTTGATGAGGAACAGAAGAAAAAGTATACACAGTCAGCTAGGAACTTAGCGAATTAGTACTATGATGACAAAGAGGATAGCTATACTCATCCTGACGGGTGGTGCTATCGTTTTCACCATGTCAACCATCAGAAAACACAGACGGACTTTCAACAGGAAATCAAGGTTTACTACGCCGATGAACCTGAATTAGCCCCTCAAAAGGGACTGTATATCAACGAACGTTATCAACACTTAAAAGCTAAAGAATGCCAAGTGCTTTTATCTCCCGAAGGTAGACAGATTTTCGATCAACGCAAGATTGATGTGGAACCTGTCTTTGGGCAGGTAAAGGCTTGTTTGGGCTACAAGAGATGTAACTTAAGAGGCAAACGTCAGGTGACAATTGACATGGGATTGGTACTCATGGCCAATAATCTTCTAAAATACAATGAGAGAACAACTCAAAACTAAAAAGCTAGAGTTCCGCTATTGGGAATCTCTAGCTTTTTTTGTGGCTGAGAACGAGTTTTGTCTTACGCTCTTTCTTGATGGGAATTTACTGCTTTTTGTGGTATAATGAACTGATTATAGATGACAAGAAAGAGGAAAGAAATGACTGACAAGAAATCATTTTATATTACCACTCCGATTTATTATCCGTCAGGGAAACTGCATATTGGGTCAGCCTACACCACTATTGCCTGCGATGTTTTGGCTCGTTACAAACGCCTCATGGGGTATGATGTGTTTTATTTGACAGGTCTGGACGAGCATGGTCAGAAAATTCAAGATAAGGCCGCAGAAGCAGGTTTAGAGCCGCAAGCCTATGTGGATCAGATGGCCGCAGGTGTTAAAGACCTTTGGCAGCTCTTGGATATTTCCTATGATAAATTTATCCGCACGACCGATGATTATCATGAGCAGGTGGTGGGGCAAATTTTTGAGCGTCTTTTGTCTCAAGATGATATTTATTTGGGAGAATATTCTGGCTGGTATTCGGTGTCTGATGAGGAGTTTTTCACTGAGAGCCAATTGGCAGAGGTTTTTCGTGATGAAACAGGCAAGGTGACAGGGGGGATTGCCCCATCAGGTCATGAAGTTGAGTGGGTTTCAGAGGCGTCTTATTTCTTACGCTTGAGCAAGTATGCCGACCGTTTGGTGGCTTATTACCAAGAACATCCAGAATTTATCCAGCCAGCTGGTCGGATGAATGAGATGTTAAAAAACTTTATCGAACCAGGTTTGGAGGATTTGGCGGTTTCTCGTACGACCTTTACTTGGGGAGTACCTGTCCCATCAGACCCTAAACATGTGGTTTACGTCTGGATTGATGCCTTGGTTAACTATATCACAGCCCTTGGCTATGGTCAGGCTGATAGTAGTCAATTTGACCAATTCTGGCCGGCTGATGTTCATATGATTGGTAAGGATATTTTGCGTTTCCACTCTATTTACTGGCCAATTATTCTCATGGCGCTTGATTTGCCACTTCCTAAACGTTTGGTTGCCCATGGCTGGTTTGTCATGAAGGATGGTAAGATGTCCAAGTCCAAGGGCAATGTGGTCTATCCTGAAATGCTGGTAGAGCGGTATGGACTTGATCCCCTGCGGTATTACCTCATGCGGAGTTTGCCTGTTGGGAGTGATGGTACCTTTACTCCTGAAGACTATGTTGGTCGCATTAACTATGAATTAGCCAATGATTTGGGAAATCTGCTCAATCGTACAGTTGCTATGATTAACAAGTACTTTGATGGACAGGTACCAGCTTATGCCGGTCATGTGACTGCTGTTGATGGTCTGCTGACCGATTTCATAGCCCAAGAGGTGGCCCAATACCATGAGCAGATGGAAGCTGTTGACTACCCTCGTGCCTTGGAAGCTATTTGGAACATCATTTCTCGCACCAATAAGTATATTGACGAAACAGCTCCCTGGCTTTTGGTTAAGGACGAGAGCAAAGTAGCTGAGTTAGCGAGTAGCATGAGCCATTTGGCGGCGAGTTTGCGAGTGGTGGCACATTTGATTCAGCCATTTATGATGGCGACCAGCCAAGCCATTATGGAGCAGTTGGGCATGGAAAGTGTCACAAGTTTAAGCAAGCTGAGCCTAGCTGATTTGCCAAAAGGATTAAGCGTGGTTAAAAAAGGTAGTCCGATTTTCCCACGTTTGGAAATGGAAGAAGAAATTGGCTATATCAAGGCACAAATGGAAGCAGGAAAACCACAAGAAGAAACTGACTGGGATCCTGAAAAAGTTAGCTTGACCTCAAGCAAGCCAGAGATTAAGTTTGATAGTTTTGACGCTGTGGAAATCCGTGTGGCGCAAGTTAAGGCAGTGGAAAAAGTTGAAGGTTCTGATAAACTGCTTAAATTCCGCTTGGATGCAGGTGACGGTACGGATCGTCAGATTTTATCAGGTATTGCTAAATATTGCCCTAACGAGCAAGAACTAGTGGGTAAGAAGTTGCAAATCGTTGCCAATTTGAAACCAAGAAAAATGATGGGACTCATCAGTCAAGGCATGATTTTATCTGCTGAGCATGAGGGAGTCTTGACGGTCTTGACAGTTGATGACCAAGTGCCAAATGGTAGCCTCATCGGCTAGGAGGAAGAGTGATGACTTTTGAAGAAATCTTACCTGGTCTAAAAGCCAAGAAAAAGTATGTTCGTACGGGTTGGGGAGGGGCTGAAAACTATATTCAGCTCTTTGACACCATTGAGGTTCACGGGAAAAAGCTAGAAGCAACTCCTTATTTTCTTATCAATGTGACTGGAGAGGGTGAAGGATTTTCCATGTGGAGCCCCACTCCCTGCGATGTCTTAGCGACCGACTGGGTGGAAGTCCATGACTAAGACTGTCTTGGTGACAGGAGTGGCTAGTGGGATTGGTCTGGCTCAGGCACGAGCCTTTTTGGCTCAAGGTTATCGGGTCTATGGGCTGGATAAAATCCCAGCTCCTGACTTGACAGGTGATTTTCACTTCGTCGGCTTAGATTTACAAGAGGACCTAGGGCCTCTTTTTGAGCAGGTGCCAAAGCTGGACATTCTCTGCAATACGGCAGGTGTTTTAGACGCTTATCAACCCCTCTTGGCTGTGGACGAGGCTGAGTTTGACCGAGTATTTGCCATCAACTTCTTTGCCACGGTCAAACTTATCCGCCACTACCTACCAGATATGGTCGAGAGACAGGTGGGAATTATCATCAACATGTGCTCGATTGCTAGTCATTTGGCTGGTGGTGGTGGAGCAGCCTATACGGCCAGTAAGCATGCCTTGGCTGGTTTGACCAAGCAGCTGGCTCTGGATTATGCCAAGGACAAGATTCAGATTTTTGGGATTGCACCGGGAGCTGTTCAGACAGGTATGACCCAGAGTGACTTTGAGGAGGGGGGCTTGGCTGATTGGGTGGCGGAGCAGACACCGATTGGTCGTTGGTCTCAACCGGAGGAAATCGCAGAGCTAACCTTGTTTTTAGCTAGTGGAAAAGCTCAATCCATGCAGGGACAGATTGTCACCATTGACGGTGGTTGGAGTTTGAAGTAAGGAGTGACTGATGACAGTAGAAGAAATGATTAAGGCCTACCAAGCCATCAATCCTGATTGTGACGGGCAGATGGAGGCCTGGCAGTTTGGTGCCATGCCAGATGAATTGGCTCAGTTGGTCTTGGCGGGGCAAAAGACAGCAACCGCTTCGGCCTATGATGAATATCTGATTCATGATGAGGCTTTGCCAAGTAGTGATGAGAGTCCTTACAGTGTCATTCTCAATAGTAAGGATGAACCCGTGTGTATCATCAAGACCAGTAAGGTGACTGTTTTGCCCTTTAAGGAGGTGTCAGCCGACCATGCCTACAAGGAGGGCGAAGGTGACCGTAGTTTGACCTACTGGCGTCAGGTTCATTGGGATTTATTTAGCCAGTGGCTTGCTGCAGATGGTCTGACCTTTACCGAGGATAGCTTGGTGGTTTGTGAAGAATTTGAAGTCGTTTATCGGCCATAAGGAGGAAAAAATGAAACTAGCCCTACTTGGGACAGGCATGATTGTCAAGGAGGTCTTGCCAGTTTTACAAGAGATTGATGGCATTGATTTGGTAGCTATCTTGTCAACGCCTAGAAGTTTAGCCACGGCTGAAGAATTGGCTCGTCAGTATGGGATTGAGCAGGCAAGCAGTGATTATGAGGCGATTTTGTCCAATCCTGCAGTGGATACGGTTTATGTGGCCCTGCCCAATCATCTTCACTATGCTTACGCCAAAGAGGCTCTCTTGGCTGGAAAACATGTCATTTGTGAGAAGCCCTTTACCTTGCGGGCAGAGGAACTGGAAGACCTGGTCACTCTAGCGGCAGAGCGTCAGCTGTTCTTGCTTGAAGCCATTACCAACCAGTACTTGCCCAACTTCTTTTGGTTGAAAGAGCGTTTACCAGAGCTGGGTGACTTAAAAATTGTGACCTGTAATTATTCCCAGTATTCATCTCGCTATGATGCTTTTAAGCAAGGAGAAATTGCTCCTGCCTTTGATCCCAAACAGGGGGGCGGTGCCTTGCGTGATTTGAATATTTATAACATCCATTTGGTCGTAGGCCTGTTTGGCTCACCGGTGTCAGTTAACTACCTTGCCAATATGGAAAAGGGCGTGGACACCTCAGGCATGCTCATCATGGACTATCAAGCCTTTAAGGTGGTCTGTATCGGCTCCAAGGATTCGAGTGCGGTGATTAGTTCTACCATTCAGGGCAATAAAGGCTCTCTAACGGTTCATGGGCCAACCAACAGTTTACCAGAGGTCAGCATTAGGCTGAATGGTCAGGCAGAAGAAAGGGTCACCCTAAATCGTCAGCCTCACCGGATGGCTGATGAATTTATGACCTTTAGGGATATATTGGCTCAAGATAATCGCGTCTTGGCCCAAGCCATGTTGGACCATAGCCGAGCGGTGATGAGGGTCTTGGATTTGGCAACTGGTCAGCAATAGTCCTTGAAAACGGTCCTTTGGACTGTTTTTTCTTATTCTCCCAAAGGTGATTATTGGTATTGTGAAAGCTTTCAATCGCTCCAGTATTAGACAAAGAGATTTTTTGAATAGTGATCAGGAGATATTTTCTGAGGGTAGTTATCTATGTTATAATGAAAGAAAGCCTTGTTCTGGGAGGAAAGGTATGAAAAAGCATTTATCAAGCATTCTCGTGATGATTTTGTCAGGTTTGATGGGGTTTTATGGCACGCATTTTGTGTCTAGTATTATCTATTGGTCTAAGCTATCCTTTGACTGGCCGGTTTTAACGCTCATCTATCTGGTTCTTGCCTTTGTCCTGCAAATTGCCCTTCATGAGCTAGGGCACTTATTTTTTGGCTGGTTGACAGGCTATGGTTTTGTCTCCTATCGCTTTTTCAATCTCATGTGGCAGCAGGTTGATGGGAAAATCAAGTTTTTTAGGTATTCCATTCCAGGAACGGCAGGTCAAGCCTTAATGTCACCGCCAGACTTGGTAGGTGGTCGCTTACCTTATGTGCTCTACAATCTTGGTGGTGGTCTTGCTAATCTGGTGATCAGTTTTCTCAGTGCAGCGATATTCCTTGCTAAGCCCCACGAGTTCTTGCTTTTCCTGGCCCATTTTGGCCTTCTTTTTGCCCTAATCAATTTAATT
Organism: Streptococcus cuniculipharyngis; assembly: GCF_007859195.1. GTDB lineage: Bacteria > Bacillota > Bacilli > Lactobacillales > Streptococcaceae > Streptococcus > Streptococcus cuniculipharyngis. The sequence continues at coordinate 98,999 of NZ_VOHL01000002.1, read as the reverse complement.
CCCCTGACGGGTGTTATTGCTAATGATGGTGCTAATTGCTGGGGACTTTATCGTCAGCCGGAAACTCAAGTCTATTGGTGGGCTATCTTGGCTGTCAATGCTCAATTGGCTCAAGGAAAGGAGCTGGCAGAACTACCGGAAACTTATTTTCCCAAACCAGAGCCAGACCATCTGCAAGTTAGCCTAGGACAGGGGGCTGCGGTTAACCATGTGAATTGGTTGATGGCCAAGGGAGAGCTGGAGGAAGCCCTAGCCTATCTAGAAGAACTGGACTGGTCAGCTGCTGCTTGGTCGCAAATTTATGCTGTGGCTCTCAAGGTTGATCAAAATTACTGCGAGCTGCTCTTGCAAAAGGACGTGTCACCGATTTTAACAAAGAAAGATTGGCGACTGGTTCATAATCTTGCCAAGTCGCAACCCAGTTTTGCTGTTTTTTGCTATGCCTATTATTCCCTAGCCAAAAGAGACCAGAAAAAAGCACAAGAGGCTCTGAAAACCTTTGAAAAAATCGGCAAATCTTACCCTTATCCTGCAGAATATCAAGCAGAAGAAAGTAATTTGACACGGTTTCAGGAGTTGGCACTAGAGAAAAATTCTTGCTAAATCTGACTGTTTATGAGGGGTCCCCATTTTCCTATGTCAAGGAGACAGGCTCACATAGGTCAGTTGACCTCCTATCTGATTCAGACTTTGAAAACAGTCCTTTGGGCTGTTTTTTGGTTGCCGTCTTAAAATATGATATAATGGTAGGGTAAGTTTAAGTTAGAAATGGAAGAATGGTTAGTATGAGTAATTACGCAATTATTTTGGCAGCAGGCAAAGGCACTCGCATGAAATCAGACTTGCCTAAGGTCTTGCATCAAGTGGCAGGTATCAGCATGTTGGAGCATGTTTTTCGCAGTGTATCTGCCATTGCCCCTGAAAAAATGGTAACGGTAGTGGGGCATCAGGCTGAGTTGGTCCAGCAAGTCTTAGAGGGGCAAACCGATTTTGTCCTCCAGACCGAGCAGTTGGGGACAGGTCATGCGGTCTTAATGGCTGAAGACCAGTTGGCAGCCTTGGAAGGTCAAACCTTAGTGATTGCAGGCGATACCCCCTTGATTACTGGCGAGAGTTTGAAAGGTTTGATTGATTTTCATGTTAGCCATAAAAATGTGGCCACCATTTTGACTGCCCAGGCTGACAATCCTTTTGGCTATGGCCGTATTGTTCGCAATAAAATTGATGAAGTGGTCAAGATTGTTGAGCAAAAAGATGCTACTGATTTTGAGCAACAAATCAAGGAAATTAACACTGGCACCTATGTTTTTGATAATAAACGCTTATTTGAAGCCCTGAAAAATATCAATACTGACAATGCTCAAGGGGAATACTATTTGACGGATGTGATTGGCATTTTCAAGGAAGCTGGCGAAAAGGTCGGTGCCTACAAGTTGCAGGACTTTAACGAAAGTCTGGGTGTCAATGACCGAGTGGCCCTGGCGACAGCTGAAAAGATCATGCGACAACGCATTAACCAAGAACATATGCTCAATGGAGTAACCTTTATTGACCCAGAAAGAACTTACATTGATATTGATGTTGAATTGGCAGCTGATGTGCAAGTAGAGGCCAATGTGGTCTTGCAAGGGAAGACCAAGATTGGCTCAGAAACACTCTTGACTAATGGAACGGTTATTGTGGATTCTCAGTTGGGAGAAGGTGTGGTTGTGACCCATTCCATGATTGAAGAGTCGATCATTGGTTCTGGTGTAACCATTGGTCCTTATGCCCATATCCGTCCAGATTCTGAGCTGGCAGATCAGGTTCATATTGGTAATTTTGTCGAGGTTAAGTCATCAAGCATTGGAGAAAATAGCAAAGCAGGCCATTTGACTTATATTGGCAATGCTGAGATTGGTCCAGATGTTAATGTCGGTGCAGGAACGGTTACGGTCAATTACGATGGTAAGGGCAAATATAGAACCAAAGTGGGCAAGGGAGCCTTTATTGGTAGTCAATCAACCCTGATTGCACCCCTGTCGGTGGGAGATTATGCCTTAACGGCGGCAGGATCTGTCATCAATGAAGATGTCCCAGCCGATGCTTTGGCTTTGGGACGTAGTCGTCAGGTGACCAAGGAAGGTTATGCGGTCAAGTTTCCCCACCATCCTCAACAAAAAGAGAAGTGAGTACTATGGAAGAAAAAACCCTCAAACGTGACCTTGTTTTTCAAGGAAGGATTTTTGATGTAGCAGTCGATCAGGTGTCTTTTCCCAATGGTGGTCAAAGTAGCCGAGAATTGATTTTTCATAAAGGAGCGGTGGCTATCTTAGCCGTCACGCCTGACCAGAAGATTATTATGGTCAAACAATACCGCAAAGCCATTGAGAAGGTCTCCTATGAAATCCCAGCAGGTAAGCTAGAACTTGGGGAGACAGGTTCAGAAAAAGAGGCGGCCCTACGTGAGTTGGAAGAAGAAACGGCCTACACTGGTCAGCTAGATTTGCTTTATGAATTTTATACCGCCATTGGTTTTTGTAATGAAAAAATCAAGCTCTATCTGGCTAGGGACTTGACCAAGGTAGAAAATCCCCGTCCCCAAGATGAGGATGAATTTATTGAAGTCTTGGAGCTTAGCTATGAAGATTGCATGACCCTGGTTGAGACGGGTCAGATTGAAGATGCCAAGACCATTATTGCCTTGCAATATTATGCCTTACATTTGGCTAATGCCTAGGAGAGACATGATGAAAAAACAACCGTTAACAAGCAGAGAGCCGCTCAGGAGTCGGCGTCAGGCTCAGGCTGAGCGAAAACAGTTTCAACGGCGATTGAACTTGATTTTGTTTTTGGTCTTGACCTTGTTGGCTCTCTTGATTTACGCAATTTTGAAATGGTAGGGAAAAGGGATGAAATTTGGAATTATTGCCGCCATGCAGGAAGAATTGAGTTTCCTGCTGGCGCATTTGGTGGATAAAGAAGAACACTTAGTTTTAGACAAGACCTACTATACGGGTCGCTTGGGCCATCATGAGGTGGTCTTGGTTCAGAGTGGGGTTGGCAAGGTCATGTCAGCTATGAGTGTGGCGATTTTAGCGGAAACATTTGGGGTTGAGGCTATCGTCAATACCGGTTCAGCAGGTGCAGTTAAGACTGGACTAGCAGTGGGTGATGTGGTTGTGGCTGACCGCCTAGCTTATCATGATGTGGATTTGACTGCCTTTGGCTATGCCTATGGCCAAATGTCCATGCAACCCTTGTATTTCGAGAGTGAGCCTGCTTTTATTAAGACATTCAAGGCTGTTTTAGCTGAAAACCACCTACCTAGCCATTTAGGTTTGATTGCGACTGGGGATAGTTTTATTGCTGGTCAGGACAAGATTGCTGCTATCAAAGAAGCCTTTCCCCAAGTCTTGGCAGTAGAGATGGAAGGGGCAGCTATTGCTCAAGCAGCACAGGCCTGTCAACTTCCCTTTGTCGTTGTCCGAGCCATGAGTGACACAGCTGAACATGATGCTAATATTACCTTTGACCAATTTATTATTGAAGCCGGTAAAAAATCAGCCCAGGTCTTGTTGAGTTTTCTGGCCTCTGATGAGCTTGCTTAATTGCTAGAACTAATGATTTTAGAAAAATAGGAGTAGCAGATGACTAAATTTATCATTGACCAATCCTTTTGGGAGCTTTTTCCTCAAGCCAAGATTGGTGTGGTCTTGTTGAAAGACTATCAAGCCATTGGTGACTCGCCCCAGTCCTTGGTTGACCTCTTGGCGGAGAGCAACCAAATGGCTCAACAATATTTGACGGCAGCTAATTTTAGTGACAATCCTGTCATTCAGGTTTACCGTCAGGCCTATCAAAAATTTAAGACCAAAAAAGGTGCCCGGTGTAGTATTGAGGCCCTGTTGAAGCGGAGCCAAGGAGATAGAGCAGTGACCTCTATCAATCCTCTGGTTGATATTTATAATGCAGCTAGTCTGCGTTATGCCCTACCTGTGGGAGCCGAGGATTTAGACACCTTTGTCGGCGATTTGTACCTGACCCAGACTGAGGGTGGCGATGATTTTTATCTGATTGGCGATGGGGAGAATAACCCAACCCTACCAGGAGAAATCTGCTACAAGGATGACCAAGGGGCGGTTTGTCGGTGTTTGAATTGGCGAGATGGCCACCGTACCATGATTAGGGAGCAAACGAAAAATGCCTTTGTGGTCATTGAATTATTGGAGCCAGAGCGGCAGGATGACCTCTTGGCAGCTCTCAACTTTATCGGCCAGCAGGCTAGTGACTACTTATCAGCCAAAGCTGCTATCACCATTCTAGATAAGAACAATAGTTGTTTAGACTTATAAGCATATAATAAATCCTCTGTCAGATGAACAGAGGATTTATTATGACTTGTTTCGTGCTATGATCTTGGTAGAAGTTACTTGTCCCCAAAGAAAAATAGGGGAGGGGTATATTTGCTTAGTTCCTCAAAGCCACGCTGGGCTGCTTCTTGATCTTCACAAATGAGCAAGCAGGTGTCATCTCCACAAATGGTTGCGATGATTTCGGGTAATTGCATGGCATCAATAATAGAGCCAAAGGATTGTGCCAAACCAGGCAGGGTCTTCAAGACGATTTGGTGTTGAACTGGTCGTAGCATAATCAAGGCATCTTCCATATAAAATCTCAGTCGTTGCTCCCAGTGAGCCTGTGAGACACTATGAATTTCATAGTGTGAATCGTCTGAGGCGACCTTAACCAAATTAAGTTCCCTCATGTCACGAGACAAGGTGGCTTGGGTAACATTGACACCATTTTTTTTAAGAGCTTCTTGTAATTCTAATTGGGTGTGAATCTTGGTTTCTGTAACCAAGGAGCGAATTAACTGATGCCGTGCTTCTTTTTTGTTCATCATTTCTCCTTTTCTAACCATGAATCATAAACAGATGTATCTTTAGTATAACAAATAAAAAGTAAAATGTAAACAAAATAATCGTATTTTATATTTTTTATTCGGATATCAAGGAGTGATTGGCGAATTAAAAATACTTATTGATAAGGATAATGAAATTTTTTGCAAAAAAAGATGAAAAATAATCTTGCAAAAAACTAGTATTTTTGGTATTATTATAAAAAATAAAACTTAGGAGAGTATATTTATGTCAACAAATTCCAAAAAAGTTGGGGTTTTTGCTTTAACCGCTTTGGTGATTAGTTCCTCTATTGGATCAGGAATTTTCGCTATTCCGACGGATATGGCAGCCGCTACTGCACCAGGAGGTGCCTTACTAGGTTGGCTGATTGCGGGTATGGGTGTTTTGACCCTCTGTTTGTCAATTGTTAATATTGGTCAGAAAAAACCAGAGCTGGCAGGTATTGTGAGTTATGCTGAAGAGGGATTTGGTCCCTTTAATGGCTTCATCAGTGGCTGGGGTTACTGGTTGTCGGCCTGGTTAGGAACGGTGTCGGTTGTTATCATGATGATGAAGACCCTGTCACGTCTCTTTCCGATTTTTGGTAATGGTGATAATTTCCTCTCCATTGCGGTGGGTTCAGCCCTCTTGTGGTTCTTGTGCTACTTGGTTAATCGTGGGGTGGAAAGTGCTATTGTCCTCAATACCATTATTGCTGTTTGTAAGATTGTGCCCCTAGCCCTTTGTATCATCTTGGCCTTTCTCTTTTTTGATATGGATACCTTTATGACTAATTTTTGGGGTACCCAGTCAGGTCAGTTTGAATTGAGCAGTGTTGCCAAACAGGTGCAAAATTCCATGATGACCATCATGTGGGTTTTCGTTGGTATTGAGGGAGCTGCTATGATGTCAGATCGTGCTAAGAGTCAATCTGTTGTTGGTAAATCAACAGTTCTTGGTTTGATTAGCCTGGCTATCATTTATGTGTCGGCTTCTATCTTGCCTTATGGTATTTTGACACAAGAGCAGATTGCCAATCTACCTAGTCCAGCCCTAGGCTATGTCTTTACCCAAGACGTCGGAAGCTGGTTTCCCATTTTTGTTAATATTGCCTTGGTGATTTCTTTGTTTGGTTCATGGTTGTCTTGGATGATGCTGCCAGTGGAAACAACAGCCATCATGGCTCAACGTCACCTCTTGTCGCCTAAATTTGCTGAACTTAATGACAAGGACGTGCCAACCTTCTCTTTGGTTTTCATGACCGCCTTGATTCAGGTCTTTATGCTGACCCTCTTGGTGACAGACCAAGCCTATCAGTTTGCTTATACTCTATGTACCGCCTCTATGTTTATTTCTTGGCTATATGTGGTGCTTTATCAGGTCAAATTGGCCTATCAAACCAAGGAAATGGGGCAACTCTGGATTGGCTTGGCGGGTTCAGCCTTCTTCATCTGGGTCATCTGGGTGTCAGGATTTGACTATGTTTTGCTCTGCTTGATTGCCTATTTGGCTGGGATTGCCTTTTATTATCAGGCCCGTAAACAGGCTGGTTTCAAGACCGTCTTTTCACAAAAAGAATGGCTCTTGGTGGCTGTTTTAGTCCTTGGTGCCATCTGGGCTCTTGCTCGCCTCTTTGGTGGTCAAATTACGATTTAAGATAGCATAAAAGAGTTTGGTTAGCCAAACTCTTTTAGCACAAGAAAGGAGAATTTATGGAAATAAAGGCCTTTGGCGTGGAAGAATGGCTCAATACTTGGGAAAATGATGCCATCTATGATATTGCGGGCAGTTCAATCGCCTCGCTGACCTTGGAAGAAATTTTTCAGCTAGGGTCTGGGAAGGAAAAGCTTTTAAGTCAACTCTTGCCCAAAAAGATGAATTATGGCTGGATTGAGGGGTCACCAGACTTTAAGGAAGAGGTTGCCAAACTTTATAAAAGGGTCAAGCCCAGTCAGGTCTTACAGACCAACGGTGCGACAGGGGCTAATTACTTGGCCCTCTATGCCTTGATTGAACCAGGAGACCATGTGATTTCCCTCTATCCCACCTATCAGCAGCTGACAGATATCCCACGTTCGCTGGGGGCTGAAGTCAGCCTCTGGCAGATTAGGGAGGAAGATGGTTGGCTGCCCTCTTTGGCTGACTTACGTCAACTCATCCGTCCCAATACCAAGATGATTTGTATCAATAATGCCAACAACCCGACAGGAGCCCTGATGGACGCTAGCTACTTGACGGAATTGGTCAGTATTGCCCAAAAGGTGGGGGCTTATATCCTGTCTGACGAGGTTTACCAACCCTTAGAGCTAGGGCTTGAAATACCGGCTATTGTTGACCTGTATGACAAGGGAATTTCAACCAACAGTCTCTCCAAAACCTATTCCGTGCCTGGTATTCGGATTGGTTGGGTGGTAGCCAATAATCAGCTGACGGATTTATTTAGGAAATATCGTGATTACACCATGATTTGTGGGGGTGTTTTTGATGATTTTATCGCAACCCATGTTTTGAGACACAAGGACGACATCTTACAACGTAACCGTTCCATTGTTGAGGAAAATTTAGCCCTAGTCAAGGATTGGGTGGCCAAGGAGCCACGTGTGTCTCTGGTCTTTCCCCGCCATGTGTCCACCTCTTTTATCAAGTTAGCTATTCCAGAAGAGACAGAAAGTTTCTGTATCCGTCTTCTCAAGGAAAAGGGAGTGCTCCTGGTGCCAGGCAATCGTTTTGACCTGCCTGGCTATGCTCGCTTGGGCTATTGTGCCCCCAGAGATGTTTTGGTGGCTGGTTTGGCTGCCTTGTCGGATTTTCTGAGACAGTATGATTGAGGATAAGGAGGGAGAAATCAAGATTTTCTCTTTCTTTTTTCATCATTTACTTAAAAATCTGTTATAATAGGGGTTATGAGAGTTGTAGCAGGAGAATTTGGTGGTCGTCCCTTGAAAACCTTAGCGGGTCGAACGACAAGACCAACGACAGACAAGGTTAAGGGGGCCATGTTCAACATGATTGGTCCTTATTTTGAAGGGGGACGAGTTCTTGATTTATTTGCGGGCAGTGGTGGTTTGGCCATCGAAGCTATTTCACGTGGCATGGACAGTGCCGTTTTGGTAGAAAAAGACCGAAAAGCCCAGCAAATTATCGAGGAAAATATTAAAATGACCCAGGCACTGGCGGCTTTCACCCTGTTAAGGATGGATGCCAATCGGGCCTTGCAACAACTAACTGGAAAATTTGATTTGGTTCTGCTAGATCCTCCTTATGCCGAGGAGGAGATTGTCCGTCAGGTGACTGAACTGGAAGAACGAGCCCTCCTAGCACAGGAGGTTATGATTGTCTGTGAGACGGATAGGGCGGTGGACCTGCCAGAGGAAATCAGTAACTTTGGGATTTGGAAGCAAAAAATTTATGGGATTAGTAAGGTAACGGTCTATGTCAGGTAGAATTGGTCTGTTGGCAGGTAGTTTCGATCCGGTCACTTTTGGGCATTTGGACATCATTAGACGGGCTAGTCAGCTTTTTGACCAGCTTTATGTAGGAATTTTTTTTAATCGTGACAAGTCTGGTTATTTTGATGTAGCTACCCGCCAAAAATTACTCAGGGCTAGTTTGCAAGACCTGGCCAATGTCAAGGTGATTCTGGCCCAAGACAGTTTGGCGGTGGATATTGCTCAAGAATTAGGAGTGACCCATCTAGTTCGTGGCTTGCGTAACGCTAATGATTTAGCCTATGAGATGGAATTATCCTTTTTTAATCAGCAACTCGCGGAAGACTTGGAGACGATTTTTCTCTTGACGGCTCCCCAGTGGCAGCATGTTAGCTCCAGTCGAGTTAGGGAGTTAATTGCCTTTGGCGCAGATATCAGCCCCTTTGTTCCCCAAGCAGTAGTAAGGAAAGTGAATGAATGTCATGAAAAAAAACAAACGATTTAAATGGTGGCTACTGAGCCTCTGCTCAGTTCTAGTCGTGCTCTTTGCCTTTTTATACCCTTTGCCCTATTACTTAGAGCTTCCTGGCGGAGCCTATGATATTAGAACAGCCCTAACGGTTGATGGTAAAGAGGATAAGAAGAAGGGTTCTTATTATTTCACGGCTGTCAGTGTTGGTCGGGCTACCCTAGCTCACGTCATTTATGCCTGGCTAACTCCTTTTAGTGAGATTCAGTCGGAAAAGGGAACAACAGGTGGTTATAGTGAAGAGGATTATGTCCGCATTAATCAATTTTATATGGAAACCTCACAAAATGGAGCGGTTTATCAGGCCCTTAAACTAGCAGATCGACCGGTCAGCCTTGACTTTCTTGGTGTTTATGTCCTTGATGTGGCGGAAGATTCGACTTTCAGAGGTATTTTAAATCTAGCAGATACGGTGACTGGGGTTAATGATAAAACGTTCAAGAGTTCAAAAGAGTTGATTGATTATGTCGGTGGATTGACCATTGGTGACAAGGTCAGTGTGCAATACACCTCAGATGGTAAGCAAAAATCAGCTGAGGGGAAGATTATCAAATTATCTAACGGCAGAAATGGGATCGGTATCGGTCTAGTTGACCATACACAGATCTCTTCGGATGTGGCTGTTAAATTCACCTTAGACGGTGTCGGAGGCCCAAGTGCAGGCTTGATGTTTACCCTAGCCATTTATGATCAATTGATTGATGAAGATCTCCGCAAGGGAAGGGTAATTGCTGGGACGGGAACCATTGAACAAGATGGGTCAGTAGGAGATATTGGTGGCGCCGGACTCAAGGTGGTTGCCGCTGATAAGAGTGGAGCGGATATTTTCTTTGTTCCCAACAATCCAGTAGATGAGGCTATTTTGAAAGAAAATCCTGATGCTAAAACCAATTATCAAGAAGCCCTTCAAGCGGCCGAAAAACTCAAGACTAAAATGAAAATTGTACCTGTGAAAAATGTTCAAGAAGCCCTTGATTATTTACGTCAACAGTAACAACAAAACACCTGGCTTTGGTCAGCTTGCCTAAGAGCGAGACTGATAAAAGCCAGATGTTTTTTTATTTTTCTTTCACGGCGTAGTAGTGGCCACTAGGTGCCTGGAAATTAAAGTTTCTAAAGGGTTGGTCTTGAATATCCCCAATAGCGGGAGCATGAGCCTTGATGTTGCTGTGAAGCTCAGCTAAATGTTCAGTTTCAAAGAGGATGCTGGGCTGGTGATTAGCGACCTCAGGAGAAACCTGCTTGATAAATTCCAAGTCAAAGACGGTAAAGGTAACAGGTGATGTGGCGTCAACTTTCATATCAAATGTTGGGTAGCCCATCAGGTCTTCCTTATCCGTAATGGTAAAGCCAATCGCCTGCCAGAAAGTCTTGTCAGCTAGGACATCAGAACTGTAAAGCATGATGGAAAAGTCTTTGTGAAACATTCTAGTCTCCTTACTAGTAATTTATTTCATTATAGCATAATTGAAGTCGGATTCCTTTTAAAATGCTCGATAAACATAGGGATTGTCAGGTGGGTCAATCAGGGCGACTTGGCTAACTTGTAGGAAAGGAAGTCTTTGGTTTAAGTCTTTTTGGTAGCCCAAGTGCAGGGTTCCAGTAACCCTGAGCCAGCTATTATCAGGGAAGTTTTTCTGATAGCCTTTGGTTAGAAGGCCATAGACTCCTGAATCAGCAATGCAGTGGATAATGCCAAAACGAAAGAGGTAGAGTTCCTTGCTTGACTTAGGCTTGTTGTAGACAAAGCCAGTGAGACTAATTTGACGGTTGACAAACTGCTGGGGGAACAGATAGATGAGTTCCAAAACTTCCATGTAATTGTCTTGGTTAATGGTAATGGTTTCTTGACCATCATATTTTTTAAGGGCCTGAGTCATTTCTTGTTGATAACTGGTGGGGGTAAAATAAGAACTGGAATCTGGTTTTAGGTATTGTTGATTAGTATCGTCTGTAGGATCACTGGTTTTACCAGTTGGCAGAGCAGTTGGAAAGTGATATCCCTTGGCCTCAACGATACTAGAGTCTAAGCTGACTTGGGGGAGAAAAAAGCCGACAAGTAGGGGAAAACTCAGCAGAATGAAGGACAACTGGTTTGATTTTTTGTCTACTGTTCTTGTTTGTTGACTCTCTTTCATCCAAATATAGAGTTGATTTAGTAAGAAAAATAAACTGAGTACCATGGACAAGTAGACGAGGTAGCGATAGTGGCGGCTGATATATTGATCAAGTTTTCCTGTTAATTGCAAGTAGATGGCCAGTTCAAAATAACCAGCTAGGATAAAAAATCGACTCATAGGAGTACCTCCAGAATTAGGCTGAACAGTAAGACGAGGCTACTTGAGAGGGCAATAAATTGCCAAATAAAGGTGGGCTTAAACACTTTTCTCATCATCAGTAGATTTTTCAAATCAAGTAAGGGACCAAACAGGAGGAAGGCTAGTACGGGTGTTATTCCGAAACTTCCAAGCAAGGAAGCTCCAATAAAGGCATCAGCCTCACTACAAAGGGAGAGGGTAAAGGCTAGCCCCATCATGGCTAAAATAGCTAAACTAGGTGTTTGGGTAACCTGTCTGAGCCAGGTTGTTGGCAGATAGACTTGCATAGCAGCAGCTGCTAGACTTCCCCCAACCAGATAGCTCCCCGTGTTGAAAAAATCATCAATGGCATGACGACTGACAAACAGTAGTTTAGCCCTAACCGTTTTTGCTTCATGATGATGGTGCTTCTTAAGAGGAGGCTCGTCTTTTAAAATATCAGGTTTGATAAGATAGACCAGAGCCAACCCCATACAGAAGGCTACTAGACTGGCCCCCACGAGTCGTAAGATGACAAAGGTCCAGGAGTAGCCAAAGGCTGAGTAGGTAGCAAAGAGTACAATGGGATTGATAACCGGAGCGGTCATCATAAAGGGGATGGCTGCATGGCTAGGTAGCTTCTTTTCTAGTAGCTTATGAACAATTGGAACGATGCCGCATTCACAAGAGGGGAAGAAGAAGGCAGCTAGAAGACCAAACATAATTTGGCCTAAGGGGTGTTTAGGTAAGTAGTTGCTCATTCGCTCCGGGGTGATAAAGACTTCAAGAAAACCTGATAGTAAGGTTCCTAAAAAAATGAAGGGAAGAGCCTCAATCATAATAGACATAAAAATGGTTAGGACTTGCAAGAGACTATTGGGGAGAAAAGATAGGATAGTCATGAGATAAACTCCTTGGTGACATGATGATCTCCTAAAAACTAATGATTTCCTTAAAAATCTCACGTTTTTTCTTGAAAGCTGAACAATATTCCAGCACTATTTATTGTATCATAAGCTACTGTTTTCATCACTTCCTAGGCTAAGGGCAGGTTAGATTCTTCTGTCTTGGAGCAAGGTGTTAATGGAGAAAATCATCATTCTCAATTGACATAAAAAGAAAAAGCCAAGGGAAGCTGCCCTTGGCTATCTTGTTGGGAGGAAGATTTGTTTAGTCCTTGCTGAGACCAGAAAGGGCACCTTTGACAGTGTCTTTAACATCCTCCAAGGTTTCTTTGGCTTTGCCGGCCAATGTTCCTACTTGACCCTCAGTTTCCGTTGCCTTGTCACCGGTAACCTTACCAAAGGCCTCTTTAACACCACCTGCAACTTGTTCAAGTTTTGCGTTCAATTTTTCTTCTGACATATCATACTCCTTTAGTTATTCTTAGTTCAGTAGAGATAGGGGGATTGTTGTAGAACCTACAATGGACCAGTTTGGTCTCCCCCTATCACGCGATGAAATGTTCTGAGAAAAGTTAGCTAATCCCTTTCCTCACAATGGCTGACATCACTGTCATAAGAAGAGCAGTGAATGAGTGCTACCGGTAGTTTCACTCAAGGCATCTATATAAAATAGATAAGAGTTGTTAACATCTTTAGCATACCATCTTTTGTTTGAAAAAACAAATAATATGATTGTTTACCAGATAAATGATAGCAAAATGACATTATTTTTTGATATTGTCTTTTATTTTTAATCTAATGTTAATAGTTTCCTTCACAAAGGCAATGAAGTATTTAATTTATGATCCCAATGTGCCATTTTGGCTGAAAAAGGGTATAATAGGGTCATGGAAAATATGATTAAAATTGCCCAGGAATTGGGGCTGAAAGACAAACAAGTCAGTCAGGTGCTTAATCTGGCGGCTGAGGGAAATACCATCCCTTTCATTGCGCGTTACCGTAAGGAATTAACAGGAAACCTGGATGAAGTGCAAATCAAGGCTATTCTTGATTTGGACAAGAGCTTAACCAATTTGGCTGATCGTAAACAAACGGTCTTGACTAAGATTGACCAACAGGGTAAACTGACAGACAATCTGAAACTGGCTATCTTACAGGCAGAGAAACTGGCTGATGTGGAAGAGCTATATTTACCTTATAAGGAAAAACGGCGGACCAAGGCCACCATTGCGCGTGAGCATGGGCTGGCAGACTTGACCCGCTTGCTGCTTTTGGATGATCGTCAGTTGGAAGAAAAAGCTCAACAATTTCTTAGTGAGGCATTTCCAACGGTAGCTGCTGCCTTAACAGGAGCGGTAGATATTCTGATTGAAGCCTTAGCAGAAGATAACAACCTGCGTTCCTGGACCTATAATGACATTTGGGCCAATAGTCAGCTGGTGTCTAGTCTCAAAGCTCCGGACCTAGATGCTCAAGAAACCTTTAAGATGTATTATGAGTTTAGTGAAAGGGTCAAAGATCTGAAAGGCTACCGCCTACTAGCCCTCAATCGTGGTGAAAAATTAGGGGTTTTAACGGTCAAATTTACCCATCAATTGGACAAAATCCTTCGTTTTTATTTGGCTCGTTTTAAGCAGGTCAATCCTTACATTGAAGAAGCCGTAACTAAGGCAGCCAAAACCAAAATCATCCCAGCCATGGAGCGACGGATTAGGTCAGAACTGAGTGAACAGGCAGAAAATGGAGCCATTGATTTGTTTTCAAACAATCTTCGTCAGTTACTCCTGGTCTCTCCCCTTAAAGGGAAAGTGGTCCTCGGTTTTGACCCTGCCTTTCGGACAGGGGCCAAGTTGGCAGTTGTTGACCAGACCGGTAAATTGTTGGTCACAGAGGTAATCTATCCAGTGCCACCAGCCTCGCAAGCCAAGATTGAACAGGCCAAGGCTAGTTTGTCACAATTATTAGAGGATTATGGGGTTGAGCTGATTGCTATTGGTAATGGGACAGCCAGTCGCGAAAGTGAGGCCTTTGTTGCCCAGGTCTTGAAAAATCATCCCAAAGTTTCCTATGTGATTGTTAATGAGAGTGGGGCATCGGTTTACTCAGCCAGCGATTTGGCGCGGGCTGAATTTCCTGATTTGACGGTTGAAAAACGTTCTGCCATTTCCATTGCCCGCCGCCTGCAAGATCCTTTGGCCGAGCTAGTCAAGATTGATCCTAAGTCTATTGGGGTTGGTCAATATCAGCACGATGTTAGTCAGAAAAAACTATCAGAAAAATTGGATTTTGTGGTAGAAACAGTGGTCAACCAAGTTGGGGTCAATATCAATACAGCCAGTCCTGCCTTGCTTTCCCGTGTGGCGGGCTTAAACAAAACCATTTCTGAAAATATCGTTAGTTTTCGTGAGGCCCGAGGGGGAATTCGTAGTCGACAGGAAATTAAAAGCGTTCCCCGTTTGGGGGCCAAGGCTTTTGAACAAGCTGCAGGATTTTTGCGAATTCCAGAAGGTGATTATTTTTTAGATAATACAGGGGTCCATCCGGAATCTTATCCGATTGTGGAAAAATTATTCCATACGTTGGGATTGACTGAGCTAACTCAAGAGGCTAAGGAGACCCTTGAGCAGTTAGATGTCTTAACAATGGCTCAACAATTAGAGGTTGGGGTCTTGACCTTGCAAGATATTGTGGAGGATTTGCTTAAGCCAGGTCGTGACTTACGAGATAATTTTGAAGCTCCCGTTCTTCGCCAGGATGTTCTAGACATCAAGGATTTGCAAGTTGGTCAGCAGTTAGAGGGGACGGTCCGTAATGTGGTTGATTTTGGGGCCTTTGTGGATATTGGGATCCATGATGATGGCCTTGTTCATATTTCTGATATGCGACGCTCTTTTGTTAAGCACCCGAGCCAGGTGGTCTCTGTCGGAGAGATTGTTACCGTATGGATCAAGTCCATTGATGTGCAGCGTGGTAAAATTAATTTAAGTTTGGTCAAGCCAGATGAGACTCACTGACTATGTTAAGCAGGTGTCGCTAGAGGATTTTGGTTGGGAATTTACCCACCAAGCTTATTGGAATAAGCGACTACGAACAACGGGAGGTCGTTTCTTTCCTGGTGATGGGCATTTGGATTTTAATTTAGGCATCTATCAGGAATATGGAGAGGCTATTTTCCGGAAAATTGTCCGTCATGAGCTCTGTCACTACCACCTGTATTTCCAAGGTCGGGGTTATCGCCATCGTGACCAAGATTTTAAGCAGCTATTAGCCCAAGTGGATGGTCTGCGGTATGCTCCATCCTTATCGGAAAAAGGGAATGGCTATCATTATTTTTGCGTTTTTTGTCATCTCAGCTACCAGAGAAAGCGGCGGTTAAATCTAGCCCGTTATCGTTGTGGTAAGTGTCATGGCAGGTTGAAAGAGAAAAATCAGTCATAGGACTGATGACAATAGAGCTAATCCGGGTTATAATCGAATCATAAAAGTTGATTACAATCCAGAACAGGAGGATTATGATGACATCAGCATTTTATAAATTAAAACGAGGTAGAGTAGTTAGTGGCGTGATTGCTGGCCTGGCGGATAAGTTTGGCTGGGATTTGAGTTTAGCTCGGGTTCTGACGGCTATTTTTATCTATTTTTCAGGTGGTTTTGGTCTTTTTCTCTATATCGTCATGGCAAGCATATTGCCTTATAAGCTAGAGGAAAAAGAGACTTATAGTCAGCAAGCTCGAGGAAGAAGGCGCAAGGAAGCTAAGGTTGTTGAAGATGACGACTGGGTTTGGTAGCTACTAATAAAGTAATCAGTAGTGGGGGTACAAGGAAAGATGATGATCGACTTTGTGCTCCCACTTTCTCTTTTGACCTGAAATATGTTAAAATAAATAAAAAGGAGAACATATGACAGTTACTGTAAAGATGCTAGTTGATAAGGTCAAGTTAGAGACGATTTATGCCAATGATGACCTCTTATCTAAACCGATTACAACTTCTGATATTTCTCGTCCAGGTTTGGAAATGACAGGGTATTTCGACTATTATGCTCCTGAGCGTATTCAGCTGATTGGAATGAAGGAATGGTCCTATATGATGGCCATGACAGCCAATAATCGTTATGCTGTCTTGAAGCATATGTTTCGAGATAGCACACCGGCAATGGTTGTGGCGCGTAGTTTGGAGATTCCAGAGGAAATGCTTCAAGCTGCTCAAGAGGAAGGCACAGCCTTGTTGCGTAGTCACCTACCGACCAGTATTTTATCTGGTGAGATGTCTTGGTACCTCAATTCAAGTCTAGCTGAGCGGACCAGTGTCCATGGCGTGCTGATGGATATTTATGGCATGGGGGTTCTGATTCAAGGCGATAGTGGTATTGGTAAGAGCGAGACGGGCTTGGAGTTGGTGAAACGTGGCCACCGTCTAGTAGCTGATGACCGAGTGGATATTTATGCCAGAGATGAGGAAACCCTTTGGGGAGAACCGGCCGAGATTCTTCGCCATCTTTTGGAAATTAGAGGGGTTGGGATTATTGATGTGATGAGCCTTTATGGGGCGAGTGCTGTTCGCAATTCCTCTCAGGTCCAACTAGCGGTCTATCTGGAAAATTATGAACCTAATAAGGATTTTGACCGTCTGGGAAATAAAAAAGAAGAAATCGAGCTGTCGGGAGTGAAGATTCCTTATATTCGGATTCCTGTCAAAACAGGACGGAATATTTCAGTAGTTATTGAAGCAGCAGCCATGAATTATCGAGCTAAACAGATGGGCTATGATGCGACTAAGACGTTTGAAGATCGGTTGACGCAATTGATTAGTGAGAATGGAGCTAGCCATGATTAGTCCGATTTTAATTGAGCTAGGTCCCTTGACTATTCGTTGGTATGCAATTTGTATTGTAGTTGGCTTAATCTTAGGTGTTTACTTGGCCATTAAGGCTGCTCCTAGTAAAAAGATTACAGCTGATGACGTCTTGGATTTGATTTTACTAGCCTTTCCCTTGTCCATCTTGGGAGCAAGAGTATACTATGTTATTTTTTCCTGGTCCTACTATAAGGACCATCTGGCTGAAATACCAGCCATTTGGAATGGGGGTATTGCGATTTACGGTGGGATTTTAACAGGAATTGCTTGTGTTTACTGGTTTACCCGCCGTCGTTTTATCAATACTTTAGATTTCTTAGATTTGATCGCTCCCAGTCTTATCTTAGCCCAAAGTATCGGCCGCTGGGGAAATTTCTTCAATCAGGAGGCTTATGGTCAGGCAGTTGCAAACCTCAACTACCTGCCAACCTTTATCCGGCAACAGATGTATATTGATGGTGATTACCGTACACCGACTTTTTTATATGAATCCCTATGGAATCTTTTAGGATTTATTGTGATGATGGGAGCTAGTCGTCGCAAGGATTTTCTTAAACGAGGCGATTTTACAGCCTTCTATCTCATTTGGTATGGTGTGGGGCGTTTCATCATTGAAGGTATGCGGACAGATAGCCTGATGTGGTTGTCTATTCGAGTTTCCCAGTGGTTATCCTTGATCTTGGTGATTCTTGGTCTAGGATTACTTCTTGTTGGTCGTGGTCAAAAAGACAAGGTAGCCTACCATCTGTAGTGACTTGTCATGTTTAATAGTTAGAGGAGAATAGATAAATGGATTTAGGTGGCATTGCCCTATTAATTATTGCCTTAGCAGTTGTTTTGTTAGTGGTCTATTTGGTTATTTTACTAAGTAAGGTTTCTCGGACAGTGGACGAGACAACCAAGACCATTCAGGTATTAACTAGCGATTTAGATGTTACCCTGCATTTGACCAATGAATTATTGGCTAAAACAAATGTTTTAGTGGAAGATGTCAATGGTAAGGTATCAACCATTGATCCCCTTTTTGCAGCTGTGGCTGATTTATCGGTTAGTGTTTCAGATTTGAACACTCAAGCCCGTCAGTTTAGCCAAAAGGCTAGCACGGGGTCAAGTGTTGTCAAGGCAGGTGTTGCGACCGGAGCAACTCGGATGGCGACAAAATTATTTCGGAAAAAAGGAGGAAAATAGATGACTAAGTTATTGAAGACCGTATTTTGGGGTAGTCTATCAGGAGCGGCAGCCGCTTACTTGTTGACGAGTCAAAAGGGGAAACAGTTACAAGGGAAGGTTACCGACTTTGTAACAGATTATCAAGAGTCTCCTGAGGATTATAACCAAAAGTTGAAAGAAATGGTTATAGGTTATAAGGATAAGGCGCTTAATCAAGTACAGTCTTATAAGCAGCAATGGGAGACAGGTGAGTTGACCAAGGAAGATTTGTTGGCAAACTTGAAGGAGCGAACGGGGGAAGTCTTGGATTTAGCAAGTGATGGTCTTAATCAGGTCAAAACTAAGGTTCAAGAGGAGCTAGAAGGAGATGATTCTCAAGACGTGGCTGATCAGCAATTGCCCAAAGTAGGCGTTGTGGTAGACGATATTGTTATTGAGTATCAAGAGCAAACAAGTCAAGAAAAAGAGTAGGAGTTCTTAGCGAATTCCTTACGGGGGTAGACGATTAAAAGAGCCTAGTTGACTGGACTAGGCTCTTTTCGTCTGGTTTGTTGTGAGACTTATGATAAGATGCAGGTACAAGGAAAGAATAGGATTAGCCTGACTTGGTCACATCTAGTGGGTTTGGATTTGTGATGGGTTAGGTCAGGTTAAGGTAGAAATAAAAATCACTGGGTTGAGCAGCAAATCTAGCGAAAATTTGTGGCATGTTCACATATTTTATAAAAAATAACAGGTAGTCTTTCATCAAGCTTACCTGTTGGTTAATGTTTCATTGAAAAAATAAAATAAGATAGGGTCGAATTAAGGGCAAAACTAATCAAGAGTGATAGCAGAAAGGCCCAGAGGGACTGTATTCCTAAGGAGAGAAGGACAAAGCAAATGAGTACTGTCATGATGGAGAAAATGGCAACACGGGCAAAGAAAACGAGCTCGCGGAATTTTGCGCTGTTGCTATTCAACTCTTGAAATTCTCTGTACTTAGGCGAATAAGAAACTTGTAGGTCTTCTTCTCGTTCTTCTTGCCGTTGTCTATTGACATTGGTTGACATATTCCCCTCCCTCTATATTAATCTCTTTTATTATATCATAAGGAAGGGGCTTTGTCACATTGAATCGCCAAAAAACTCAATTTTTCTCCTTTTTGGTATAATAGTTGTGGTCTATTTGACGAATAAATAAGATAAGGAGGTCAATATGGCGACATTTACTTTTGAGATTGTTGAGGAGCTTTTAGTCCTGTCAACTAATGATAAAGGCTGGACTAAGGAATTAAACCGAGTGAGTTTTAATGGGGCAGAGCCCAAGTATGACATTCGTTCTTGGAGTCCAGACCATAGTAAGATGGGCAAGGGCATTACCCTCAGCAATGACGAATTTCAAACCTTGCTGGATGCCTTTCGTTCAAAAAAGTAGTCTAAAGACCTTAGACTACTTTTTCTTTTTGAGATAATCTGCCAAGGCGATGATGATAAAGACCACCCCTAAGTAGATAAACATGGTTCTATTGCTGGATTGGGAAAATAAGCCGTAGGCTATAAATATCAAGGCCGATAGGCTGGCCATCAGTCGATTGGTTCTCATAGGTATTTATTTCATGGTTGGGAAGAGGAGGACATCACGGATAGAGGTGGTGTCTGTGAGCAACATGCACAGACGGTCGATACCGATGCCTAGTCCACCTGTTGGTGGCATACCGTATTCAAGGGCTTCAACATAATCATAGTCAATGCCAGTAGCCTCATCATCTCCCAATTCTTTAGCCTTGGCTTGGGCTTTGAACCGTTCAAGCTGGTCAAGTGGATCATTGAGTTCGGTAAAGGCGTTACCGTATTCTTTGGTCATGATAAAGAGTTCAAAACGGTCAGTAAAGCGTTTGTCCTCGTCATTCATCTTAGCCAGTGGTGAAATTTCAACGGGGTGACCATAGACAAAGGTTGGTTGAATCAAGGTGTTTTCAACAAATTCTTCAAAGAAAGCATTGATAATATGGCCGACAGTAAAGTGTTTTTCCACAGCGACCTTGTGCTCCTTGGCCAGGGCAGTGGCTTCTTCTAGGCTCATGTCTTGCCAGAAATCAACACCAGTTTCTTCTTTGATGGCGTCAACCATATGGACACGTTTGAAGGCTTGGTGGATATTCAATTCAGTCCCTTGATAGCTGATAGGCCCCTCTCCCTTGACCGTTTTCGCCACATGTTGGATAATGCCCTCGGTCAAGTCCATGACATCAGTGTAATCATGGTAGGCTGTATAAAGTTCCAGCATGGTAAATTCAGGATTGTGGGTTTGGTCCACCCCCTCATTACGGAAGACACGACCAATTTCATAAACCTTCTCCATACCACCAACAATCAAGCGTTTAAGATGGAGTTCCAGGGCGATGCGGAGTACCATGTCCATACTGAGCGCATTATGATGGGTATTGAAAGGACGAGCAGCAGCCCCACCAGCTTCATTGTGAAGCACTGGCGTTTCTACCTCAAGATAGCCCAAGCTGTCAAGATAGCGACGGATTTCTGAAATAATACGGCTACGTGTTGTAAAACGCTCAAAGCTCTCACGGTTAGAAATCAAGTCTAGATAACGCTTGCGATAGATGGTTTCAATATCTGTTAGCCCGTGGAATTTTTCTGGTAGGGGACGGAGTGATTTTGAGAGGTGGGTGAGTTTGGTTGCCTTGATGGACAATTCTCCCATGTCAGTCCGCATAACCTGACCTTCCACGCCAAGGAAGTCTCCTAAATCAGCCTTTTTGAAAATCTCATAATTGTCTTCGCCAACCATGTCCTTGCGAACATAGATTTGAATTTGGCCTTCACGGTCTTGGATATGGGCAAAGCCGGCCTTGCCCTTACCTCGTTTGGTCATCATCCGACCAGCGATAATAGCAGTGTGCCCTAAGTCATTTAATTCATCCTTGTCTTTATCGGCGTAGTTAGCCTTGAGCCCAGCTGAGTCAGCAGTACGTTCAAAACGCTTACCAAAGGGATCAATGCCCTGCTCAGCTAGTTCAATCATTTTTTCACGACGCACAATCTGTTGGTCGTTAAGTTCTTCCATATGTTCTGTGGACATGTCTTCCTCCAAAAGTTTCTTTCCCTCCTATTCTATCATAAAATAGCAGAAATTTCACAAAGAGACTATCTTTTCTTTGAGTGTTGAGGAGAAAAGGGGAGTATTTTTTGAACAAAACTTGACATTTTTAGTTTTATGAGTAGAAGTATTTTTAGGTTTTTGTTACACTAGATAGTGATGTTCGTTTATCCTTTGAAAATGCGATGTTATTTTCTCGCAAAAAAATAAACGATAAGAATTTAAGGAGGTCTTGTCATGTTTAAACGCCAGACATCTGTCTTTTATGCGTCAGCAGGTTTGGTCTTGCTGCTGATTCTCTTAGGTGTTGTCCGACCGGTAGAATTGCAGCAGGCGACCGAACAGATTAAGCAATTGATTACTGTTCATTTTGGGTGGCTGTACCTACTTTTGGTGACGACTATTTTAGCCTTTTGTGCTTTTTTTATTTTCAGTCCCATGGGTCAAATCCGCTTGGGAGAGCCTGACTCTAAGCCAGAGTATTCTACCCTTTCTTGGATTGCCATGATGTTTTCTGCTGGTATGGGGATTGGCCTAGTTTTTTATGGGGCAGCAGAGCCGCTTAGTCACTTTGCTATTTCAGCGCCTTATGCCCAGGTGGGGAGCCAGCAAGCCTTGGCGGATGCCTTTCGCTTAACCTTTTTTCATTATGGTCTTCATGCTTGGGCTGTTTATGGGGTGGTTGCCTTAGCCCTGGCTTATTTTGGGTTTCGTAAGCAGGAAAAATACCTGTTGTCAGTTACTTTAAAGCCTTTGTTTGGAGCTAAGACGGATGGTTTTTGGGGCAAACTAGTTGACACGATAACTGTTTTAGCAACGGTCATTGGGGTAGCGACTACTCTGGGGTTTGGCGCTGCTCAGATCAATGGCGGTCTATCTTATGTGTTTGGTCTGGACAATACCATTTCGATTCAGATTATAATTATTGTGGTAGCCACTGTTCTTTTTCTTTTATCAGCCCTGTCGGGCCTAGGCAAGGGAGTTAAGGTCTTATCTGACTTTAATTTGCTTTTAGCCTTGTTATTGTTAGCAGTAGTCGTGGGGATCGGGCCGACAACCAAGATATTCGATGTCTTGACGACTTCTTTGGGCAATTATCTACAGACCCTACCCGAAATGAGCTTAGGAACTGCTGCCTTTAATGATAGTCAGAGACCATGGACTAATCAATGGACGATTTTTTATTGGGCCTGGTGGATTTCTTGGTCGCCTTTTGTTGGTGTCTTTATCGCTCGAATCTCCAGAGGACGAAGTATTCGTGAATTCTTAACGGTTGTTTTAATTGTGCCAACCTTACTGAGCTTACTGTGGTTTTCAGCCTTTGGGACCCTATCAACATCAGCCCAGATGTCGGGCCTTGATTTACGAAAATTTGCGACGGAGGAGATCCTTTTCGCCACCTTTGGTCAATACTCACAGGGAACTATATTATCAATCTTAGCTATTATTCTAGTCATGACTTTTTTTATCACGTCTGCAGATTCTGCCACCTTTGTGCTGGGGATGTTGACTGAAGATGGTCAGTTAACACCAACAAATCAAACCAAGGTAACTTGGGGAGTGGCTCTGTCTATTATGGCTATTGTACTACTCTTGTCTGGCGGCTTGACTGCCTTGCAGAACATTTTGATTATTGTCGCGCTACCATTTTCATTTGTTCTTATCCTGGTTCTTGCTTCGCTATTTAAAGAACTGCTCTATGAAAAACATGAAATGGGGTTGAGCATAACACCAGATAGGTACCCTAAGAAAAATGCTCCCTTTAAATCCTATGATGAGTAGTAAGAAATCTGGGCAAGAGATAGTTTGAAAGTTGCTAGGACTTAAGGTAAAGTAGTATAATAGTGAAAATAGAATGAAAGAGGAATTGAAACCATGATTTCATCAATTGTTTTTGATGTGGATGATACCATCTATGATCAACAAGCCCCTTACCGCTTGGCCATGGAAAAATGCTTTCCTGATTTTGATATGACTCAGATCAATGCGGCCTATATTCGGTTCAGGCATTATTCTGATACGGGATTTCCACGGGTAATGGCAGGTGAATGGACCACAGAGTATTTTCGTTTTTGGCGGTGTCGTGAAACTCTGTTAGAGTTTGGTTATCCAGAAATTGATGAAGCAAAGGGACGTGCTTTTCAAGACATCTACGAATACGAGCTAGAAAATATTACCATGCTTGATGAAATGAGGATGACCCTTGATTTTCTGAAAGCTAAGGGGGTCCCTATGGGAATTATCACCAATGGGCCAACGGAACATCAGCTGAAAAAAGTAAAAAAATTAGGTTTGTATGATTATATCGAACCCAAGCGTGTCATTGTTAGTCAAGCGACAGGTTTTCAAAAACCGGAAAAGGAAATCTTCAACCTAGCAGCAGAACAGTTTGACATGAATCCGGCTACCACCCTTTATGTGGGAGATTCCTATGATAATGATGTCATGGGAGCGTTGAATGCGGGTTGGCATGCTCTATGGTTCAATCATCGGAGGCGTCAACTCAAGGCTGGCAATAAGCCGATTTTTGATTTGGAAATTGATAATTTTGAACAGCTTTATGGAGCGGTTAAGGTCTTGTTTGACCTGCCAAATAATAAATTTATCTTTGATGCCAATGACAAAGAAAATCCTGTCTTTCAGATGGGCTTGGATAATGGCTTGATGATGGCAGCAGAGCGTTTATTGGAGAGTAATATGAGCATTGATAAGGTGGTCATCATGCTCCGCTTAGATAAAAAACAAGAACACCTGCTTCGCGTTAAATATGGTAATTAAAAAAAATCTTCTGATAATCATGATTATCAGAAGATTTTTTATGGCATTAGACCTGTTGAACCACTGCAAGAGGCTCTGTTTCGTCCAAATAAGATTTATCATTCCAGCTTAACAAACTAAAATCCTGGCCATTAGTCGTTTCTAATACACTGAGACTGGCATTGGCTAGTCCCCCATGTTGGCGGAGTCGAGCTGGTGAGTAGCCGAGCAATTCACCCATTCCAGCTACTAAGCTAGCTCCATGGCCGACGATAAGGACATGGTCTAGTTGCTGATAATCTAGTGATTTGACAAAATCAGCAATACGGTGACTGACTTGATAAACGCTTTCAGCATCAAACATGTCATGATTAAAGCAGGCTAGATTGTGGGTAAAGGCGTGGATTTGTTTAGGGTAGATGGCCTTCATTAAGCTGATTTTTTGGCCTTCCAAGCTCCCCAGACGCCATTCCCGTAGTTGGGGAATTTCTTCAATCTTTTTGGGGTGCAGATTTTCCTGGTTGATGAGTTGTGCGGTTTCGACAGCACGACGTAAATCACTAGAAAAAATGCGATTAAAAGGGATGTTCTTTAGGGCTTGACCTAACTGGATAATCTCCGGTAGGCTATCTTCCAGTAGGCTAGCATCGATACTTGCCCCTTGGAACATCCCTTGGCGATTCCAGAGGGTTTCCCCATGACGGACAAAATAAAGTTTCATAATCTTCTCCTAAGTTGTTAAAAATAGTAGTTGGTTATTGTTTGAGGTCAGCAAATTGAGCCTGGACAAATTCGGCAAGTTCCTGGCTATTGATTTGAATAGAGCGACCGCCTTCCCCTGCTGAAACAATTATCTCGGGTTGCAGGAGAGCTTGTTGATCAATAAAAATTGGAAAGGCGTGCTTTTGACGAATACCGATAGGATTATTGGCTCCGTGAATGTAACCTGTGGTTTTTTGTAAATTTTTCTGGGGAATCATTTGGACCTTTTTGTTACCGGATAATTTTGCTAGTTTCTTTTCTGAGAGGTGTTCTGTGATGGGAACAAGACCAATCAAGGGGCCAGTTTTATCTCCGGTCAAGGCTAATGTTTTAAAAATCATTTCCGGTTGGATATGATCTGGTAGTTGTCCTTCTAAGGCGTTTAGTTGCAAGCTGTCATAGGCAATTCCGGCCTTATCTAAGATTTGCTCAACCAAGGTTTTTTTCAGTTTAAGTCCTTTACTCATTTGTATTTCTCTTCTAATTTACTCATCCAAAGTCCCAAAGCAAGTCCTGCGATAAAAAGTAAGCTGGCAATCAAAAAGCCGGTCAGGTCAAGGCCCGCATAGGAAATGCTTTCGCTGCTGCTTGGATTTGGAAGAACAATCAGCAGGGTACTGGAGATAACAAGCCCAATAATAAAGTGATAGACGCGTGAATGATAGGTGGCAAGAGCATAATCCATTGCTTTTGAGAATAGTAGCATCGTTAGGGCTCCGCCAATGGCAATGGGAAGAAAGACTCCAAATAAATCAAGATTTTTAAAACCAGTCAACATCGGACTATAAAGCCCAAGAATAAGCAGCAGATTTGACGGGCTAAGACCAGGGACCAGTACACCAAGGGCAATCAAACTTCCTGCCAAGATAAAGCTCATGAAATTAGCAGGGATGGTTCCCACCATAGCATTAAGGTTATAAAGAAAGAAGCCAGAAATCAGCAAGGTAGCGATTAGCCAGAGCCAGTCAAGCTGGTCGCGTGGTGATTTGGCACTAGCCTCTTGCCAAAGGGTGGGGAGGGTACCAACAATGGCTCCGGTAAAGGCCCAGAGGACAGGAACTTGATAGTTGGCAAGCAAGTATTCCAAGGGGGCAGAAAAGAGAGCAATCCCTAAAATACCGCCAATTCCAACTGGCAGGAAAAAGAGAACATTATCAATAAAGTTCTTCGAGAGGTGGGCAAGAAATGAAATAATACGCTCGTAAAGTCCCAAGATGGAAGCTAAAACCCCACCGGATACCCCAGGTAAAATAAAACCGAGGGCGATGATAACTCCTTTAACGAGCCTGGTAATCCAAGAAATCATAAAATCCTCCAACTAAAAAATGGCATATAGAATCATTATACCATTTTTTAGTCATAATTTAAGAGAATTAACGGTTATAGCCGGGAATTAATAGTCTTGGAATTTTTTTGAGCAGGATAAGAAGCAAAAGATAGGAAATGATAGCTGATGGA
This sequence comes from Streptococcus cuniculipharyngis, assembly GCF_007859195.1. Taxonomy (GTDB): domain Bacteria; phylum Bacillota; class Bacilli; order Lactobacillales; family Streptococcaceae; genus Streptococcus; species Streptococcus cuniculipharyngis. Next base: position 72,857 of record NZ_VOHL01000002.1, on the reverse strand, counting down.
ATGAGAAAACCAGCATTGTAAGTTAAGGCATAGAGCCAGACAGGGCTTCCTTTAGGAGCATAGTCGCTATAAAAGAGAATACCAGCCAAGGTATGGGCTACTAATCGGCCTAGGCTAGCCAAACCTATGGCAAAGGCAAGTAGAACAGGGCGGTGGCTTAGATTTTTTTGGCGGGTGGCTAGACCAGCTAGGCCCAGCAGGCCATAAGCGATAGGATAATCAAGGAAAAATTGCCAAGGGCTAAGGAAATAGCCGCCTAGAAAAAGTTGAAGTTGCCCAGAAAGACTGCCTAGTAAGCAGCCGCTAATGGGGCCGTAGCGAAGGGCAAAGATAATCACTGGAAGCATGCCTAGAGAGATACTTCCACCTTGAGGCAGTTGAAAGAGGATTAATTTGTCTAACAGTAAGGACAGGGCTAAGAGCAAGGCTCTCTCTGTCTTTTGGCTAGTTGATAATTTTGGCATAGAAAAACTCCTTTTTAACGACAAAAGGAGTGGATAGACAAACTTTTGACACAATCCCTCCGCTAGTTTTAACTAGATCAGGTCTTGAGGATTTCGCCTGTGGCGATCTCAGCTAGAAGCACTCCTATGTGTAATATGTGGGATATTTAATTAATTTCAGTTTATCATAAACCATTTTTTTAGGCAACTGAAACGGCTTACAAAGTCAATAAGACTTAGCAAGTGCTAAATCTTATTTGGTGGTTGATTTCTTTTTGATCTTACCAAACAGTTTCTCATAGGTTGATTTGGTATTTTTGGTAACCGCAATTTGGTTTAAATCCAGAGGATTAGCAAAACCATTGAGATAACCTTGTGAGGTGTACTGGTGTAAATCGTAGTCAAGCGTGGTATCAGGTGCTGCTTCATAGTATCCAGAGTCAGACCCATAAGTTGGAATCCAGATAGCATCAAATTTATCTACGGAGATTTCTTGTTCTTCCATAAAGTAGGTTCCAATGTAGATACCGACATTTTTGGCACCTAAACGTTTCAGCTCCTTGCGGAAAGCTTCAACACCGGCATTCATATCAGACATGGTTGCTTCTTCAACGTCAATCCAATAGAAGGTGGGGTTATAGGGGGAGGCATTTTTATAGAAAATTTGAGCTTCCTCTTTCATTTCTTTAATGCTTGCCCCTAAGGCGTAACTATAGACAGCGACGGGAACCCCTCGCTTTTGAAATTCTGTGATGTGTTTCTTAAAGGATTTATCGACACCCGTTGTATAAGCAGCATTGTTGTTTTTGGTAATTTGAGATCCGCCGAAGACTCGGACAATGGCTCCGGAAATGTTTCTTGAGAGCACATCGTAATTAATCTCATTGGGTAATTGCCAACCGGAGACGTCAATAATTGGTTTAAGAACCACTTTTTCATCCTCTGAACTTGTTGTGGATTCTTCACTACTGGTTTGACTAGAGGCTGAGGGAATGGATTTTTGAGCAGCCTTTAACTGTTCTCTTTCCATCCAGGAGGCCTGTACTTTAGCAATAATCATGATTAAAGCAATCAAACTGAAAAAAATAAACACAACAATTGGTTTAATTCTTCTTCTCATCATTTCTATTGTAACGTAAAAAGGTTGAAAAAGCAAAATATCATGCCCAAAAAAGTGATATGATGGACTCGTTTTTTGATTTATAAGCCAGGATAAGGCTACAGACAAGGTTGAAGGCATTTTGACAGGTCAGGTAAGATTTGTTAGAATGAAGAAGAGGTAAGCTTATGGCACTAAAACGATTAAGTCAGCTGGCCCTGTTATCGGCAGTTTGCATCATTCTTCGTTATCTTTTCGCAGGAATTCCCAATGTGCAACCCATTACAGCCATTTTCTTAACCATAACCATTCGCATGGGCTTGGTCGATGGTGTCTTGGTTGCTGCGGTTACTATGTTAGTGACGGGGTTTTTACTATTTTTTGGGCCGTGGGTTCTTTGGCAAATCTTGTCGTATAGCTTGATTTTATGCCTTTGGAAGTTTTTATGTTATCCCATCAGCCAAAGGAAGTCATGGCTAGAGTCAGCCTTGGCAGGTTTACTTGCTTTTTTATATGGTTTGGTGATTGACAGTATAACAGCTCTTTTTTATGGGGCTCCTGTCTGGCCTTATGTGTTGGCAGGATCTGTTTTTAATTTGGCTCATGGCCTGTCGACGAGTTTGTCTTACCCAATTATTATCACGGTGTTTAGGAGGTTTACACATGAAAAAAATATTTAGTCTCATGCTACTGGTCGTGACCTTGTTTGTGGGAGCTTGTTCATCTCAAACGGCAACCAAGTCTACAGCGGAGCCACTTCAACGCGTTCAGTTAATTGTCACTGCTAACAACCATACGACTGATGAACAGGTTGAAGCAAAATCAAATCAAACGGTTATGGATGTGCTAAAAGCCAATTATCAAGTTAAGGAAAAAGATGGCTTTATCACAGCCATTGATGGGGTTGAACAAGATGTTGAAGCCAAAAAGTATTGGATGTTCAAAATCAATGGTGAGCTTGCTCCCAAGGCTGCTGATCAAATTACTGTTAAAGATGGGGATAAAATTGAATTTTACCAAGAGAGCTACTAATTTAGCAACATCATATGACGGAGGCATCTTCCCTAAGGGGAGGATGTTTTCGTATGCAGTTAAATGGGTCATTTTTGAATATTAAGGGGAGAAAAATGCAGGTCTGACCGATTGAGAATAGTATTTTTGGGATAAAAATGGTAAGATAGGAATGATTTAGTGATGGCAAGGAGGGGCCTGTGAGTATTCAGAAGTTAGAAAATATTAATGGAAATCAAGTGGTTGGTGAGGAGGTCAGAATCTTGACCCAACTGCTGCAGGAGGTCACCAAAGAGTTGGTGAGTCCAGAAGTTTTTGATTTGATTGAGCAATTGACTGACTTGTCCATTAGGCAAGATTATCAAACCTTGGAGGGGGTAATTCAGGGGATTAGCAACCAAGACATGGTGTTTGTGGCGCGATATTTTGCTATCTTGCCCCTCTTGATTAATATTGCAGAGGATGTGGATTTGGCTTACGCTGTCAATTATAGCAATAATATTGGTCAAGATTACCAAGGGAAATTGTCTTTGGTTATGGATGATTTGGTTAAAATGGAAGAAGCTAAGACCATCTTGGAACAGATTAAGGTGGTTCCAGTCTTAACAGCCCACCCAACCCAGGTTCAACGCCGGACCATGCTAGGTTTGACCAATGGTATTTATCTTTTATTGCGTAAGTATCGTGATGTTAAGCAGGGCCTAATTAACCAAAGAAAATGGCAGTCTGATTTGAGGCGCCAAATTGAACTGATGATGCAAACCGATATTATCAGGGAAAAGAAACTCAAGGTTAAAAATGAAATTAGTAACGTTATGGAATACTATAACCGCTCCCTGATTCCAGCAATCAGTACTTTGGTACAAGAGTACCGTCGTCTGGCCCGGGAACGAGGAATTGATTTAGCTGCTGCTCAGCCAATTAGCATGGGCATGTGGATCGGGGGCGACCGTGATGGTAATCCTTTTGTTACTGCTGAGACCTTGGAATTGTCTGCGGTGACACAGGCAGAGGTCATTCTTGGCTACTATTTACAGATGGTTGAAAAGCTTTATGCAGCCTTTTCAATGTCCACCAATCTTTCCAAGGCGAGTGATTCCTTGATTGCTTTGGCAAACCGGTCGCAAAACACGTCTGAGTTTCGTGAGAAGGAACTTTATCGTCGGGCCTTAACCCATATTGAAACCAGTTTAAAGCATAGCCTTACCTATCTCACAACCGGACGGACATCAGTGCCTTATTATGCCAAGGCAGAGGAGTTTAAGCAAGACCTTCTGATCTTGCAAGAGTCACTTTTAGCAAATAAGGGAACCTACCTGTTGGAGGGGGATTTTGCGCAACTTTTGCAGGCGGTTGATACGTTTGGGTTTTATTTGGCTAGTATCGATTTACGTCAAGATTCTAGTGTTCATGAAGCCTGTGTGGCCGAGCTTTTGAGAACAGCCAATGTTGAAACCGATTATTGTGGCTTATCAGAGCCAGAGAGGTGTCAACTTCTCTTAAGTCAGTTGCAGCAGGACCCACGAATTTTGTCATCCACCCCACTGCCAAAATCAGATGTCTTACAAAGAGAATTGGCTATTTTCCAAAAGGCGCGTGACTTGAAGGAGCGCATGGGAGAAGAAATCATCAGCCAACACATCATTTCTCATTCGGAAAGTGTGTCTGACTTGCTAGAATTGGCGATTTTATTAAAAGAAGTAGGGCTACTAGATAATGAGCAAACCCGCTTACAGATTGTTCCACTTTTTGAAACGATTGAGGATTTGAATAATGCTCATGACATCATGCAGGCTTATTTCCAATTGGATATGGTTCAACGTTGGCTAGCCGGTAATCATCAGTATCAAGAAATTATGCTGGGCTACTCTGACAGTAATAAGGATGGTGGTTATCTGGCTTCTGGCTGGACTCTGTATAAGGCCCAAAAGGAATTGACGGCTCTTGGAGAACGTTATGGCATTAAGGTCACCTTTTTCCATGGTCGCGGAGGAACGGTCGGTCGCGGAGGTGGCCCATCTTATGACGCCATCACCTCTCAACCTTTTGGCTCCGTGAAAGATCGGATTCGGGTGACCGAGCAGGGAGAAGTGATTGGCAATAAATATGGCAATAAAGATGCAGCCTATTATAATTTGGAGATGTTGTTGTCTGCTACCCTTAACCGCATGGTAACTCGTATGTTAACCAATCCGCAAGATCTTGACCGGTATCGTCAAGTCATGGATGAGATTGTTGCTGAAAGCTATCGCACTTATCGCCAATTGGTTTTTGAAAATCCTCATTTTTATGATTACTTTTTTGCCGCCAGCCCTATTCGTGAGGTGTCCAGTCTTAATATTGGCTCGCGCCCTGCCGCTCGTAAAACGATTACGGATATTAGCGGCCTAAGAGCTATTCCCTGGGTCTTTTCTTGGTCGCAAAACCGGGTCATGTTGCCTGGCTGGTATGGTGTCGGCTCCAGTTTTAAGTCCTTTGTTGATAAAGATCCCAAACATTTAGAACGTTTACAACAAATGTATCAAGAGTGGCCATTTTTCCGTAGTCTTTTATCCAACGTAGACATGGTTTTGTCAAAATCTAACATGAATATAGCTTATCAATATGCTCAACTCTGTCAGGATGAGGACGTCAAACAGGTTTACCAGCTTCTATTAACCGAGTGGAATTTGACCAAGGAAATGATTCTGGCGATAGAAGAGCAGGAGGAACTTTTGGCTGAAAACACCTATTTGAAAACCAGTCTGGCCCATCGTCTGCCTTATTTCAATGTGTTGAATTATATCCAGATTGAATTGATTAAACGATTGCGCCAGGGGCAGTTAAATGAAGAAGATGAAAACCTGATTCATATTACCATTAATGGTATTGCTACGGGCTTGCGTAATTCAGGTTAACTGATTAGGGAATTGGACGATTGGTCCAGTTCCCTTTGTTTTTCTCTTAGCTTTTGTTTTTTTTTGTCAAAGATGATATAATCGGAAACGCAAACTAGTAATTATCGGAGAAATCCATGAAGATTGATAAAAAACATTTATTAAATTATTCCATATTTTTACCCTATATGATTTTATCTATTGTGGGATTAATCGTCGTTTATTCAACCACTAGCGCTACCCTGATTGAATATGGTAGGAGTCCTTTTCGCTCGGTGATTAACCAAGGGATTTTCTGGTTGGTTAGTTTGGTGGCCATTACCTTTATTTACAAACTAAAATTAAATTTTTTAAAAAACTCAAGAGTCCTAACCATGGTCATGCTTATTGAAATGGTTTTGCTAGTCATTGCTCGTTTCTTTACCCAGCAGGTCAATGGTGCCCATGGGTGGATTGTGCTAGGGCCCATTAGTTTTCAACCGGCTGAATACCTGAAAATTATTATGGTTTGGTTTTTGGCATTTACCTTTGCTCGGAGACAAAAAACGATTGAGGCATACGACTATCAGGCCCTAACCAAAAGGCGTTGGATTCCAAGGCAGTTGTCTGATTTAAAGGATTGGCGCTTCTATTCTCTGGTCATGATTCTTTTGGTGGCAGCCCAGCCTGACCTGGGGAATGCCACGATTATCGTCTTGACTGCTATTATCATGTTTACCGTTAGTGGTATTGGCTATCGCTGGTTTTCTGGTCTATTGGGCACTATCACCCTGACCTCAACCTTATTTTTGGGAATGATTTCTGTGATTGGGGTTAAGACTGTTGCCAAAGTGCCTGTTTTTGGTTATGTTGCCAAACGCTTTAGCGCCTTTTTCAATCCCTTTAATGACCTGACTGACTCAGGTCACCAGTTGGCCAATTCCTATTATGCCATGAGTAATGGTGGTTGGTTTGGCCTTGGCTTGGGAAATTCGATTGAAAAAAAAGGCTACCTGCCTGAGGCTCAAACCGATTTTGTTTTCTCCATTGTTATTGAAGAGTTGGGATTGATTGGGGCAAGTTTGATTTTGGCCTTGGTTTTCTTTCTCATTCTCCGTATTCTGTTGGTAGGGATTAAATCTCAGAATGCCTTTAACTCAATGATGGCTTTAGGGGTTGGGAGCATGATGCTGATGCAGGTCTTTGTCAATATCGGAGGGATTTCCGGCTTGATTCCATCTACAGGAGTAACCTTCCCCTTCCTGTCGCAGGGAGGAAACAGCGTCTTGGTTCTCTCGGTTGCCATTGGTTTTGTCTTGAATATTGATGCCAATGAGAAGCGGGAACAGATTTACCAAGAAGCAGAAGAGGAATACCATCATCGCATGTCAGAAGAGTTGATGTCACAAAGTAAGGTTGTGGAGTTTAAAGAAATGTAGGACGAATACCTGATTTCCTATGGAAATCAGGTATTTTGCTATGAAAATATTAGAAGATAAAACAAAAAGATAAAAATAGCATAAAATACTTGCAATTCTGAGCTAATTTGATAGAATAGTATAGTAAAGTTAGACTGTATTGTACCGTCTATCTATAAAATATATTTTATTTGGAGGCTTTTCCTAAAATGGCAAAAGAAAAATACGATCGTAGTAAACCCCACGTTAACATTGGTACAATCGGACACGTTGACCACGGTAAAACTACTTTGACAGCTGCAATCACAACAGTTCTTGCACGTCGTCTTCCAAGCGCAGTTAACCAACCAAAAGACTACGCTTCTATCGATGCTGCTCCAGAAGAGCGCGAGCGCGGAATCACGATCAACACTGCACACGTTGAGTACGAAACTGAAGCACGTCACTATGCGCATATCGACGCTCCAGGACACGCGGACTACGTTAAAAACATGATCACTGGTGCGGCTCAAATGGACGGAGCTATCCTTGTAGTAGCTTCAACTGATGGACCAATGCCACAAACTCGTGAGCACATCCTTCTTTCACGCCAAGTAGGTGTTAAACACCTTATCGTCTTCATGAACAAAGTTGACCTTGTTGATGATGAAGAATTGCTTGAGTTGGTTGAAATGGAAATTCGTGACCTTCTTTCAGAATACGATTTCCCAGGTGATGATCTTCCAGTTATCCAAGGTTCAGCTCTTAAAGCTCTTGAAGGTGACTCAGCATTTGAAGATATCATCATGGAATTGATGAACACTGTTGATGAGTATATTCCAGAACCAGAACGTGACACTGATAAACCACTTCTTCTTCCAGTCGAGGACGTATTCTCAATCACTGGTCGTGGTACAGTAGCTTCAGGACGTATCGACCGTGGTACTGTTCGTGTCAACGATGAAATCGAAATCGTTGGTATCAAAGAAGAAACTACTAAAGCAGTTGTTACTGGTGTTGAAATGTTCCGTAAACAACTTGACGAAGGTCTTGCAGGAGACAACGTTGGTGTTCTTCTTCGTGGTGTTCAACGTGATGAAATCGAACGTGGTCAAGTTATCGCTAAACCAGGTTCTATCAACCCACACACTAAATTCAAAGGTGAGGTTTATATCCTTACTAAAGAAGAAGGTGGACGTCATACACCATTCTTCAACAACTACCGTCCACAATTCTACTTCCGTACAACTGACGTAACAGGTTCTATCGAACTTCCAGCAGGTACAGAAATGGTTATGCCAGGTGATAACGTGACAATCGACGTTGAGTTGATCCACCCAATCGCCGTAGAACAAGGTACTACATTCTCTATCCGTGAGGGTGGACGTACTGTTGGTTCAGGTATCGTTTCAGAAATCGAAGCTTAAGAAATTAAGTTCCCATAAACAATTAAAGTCAGACAACTATAATTGTAACCAGCAGAGCATTCTGCTGGTTTTTTAGTAGATCAGGGGGTTAGATTAGGTGAAAGGTATGGGAGGTTATAGGATCGATAGGTTGATAAGTTTCCTTTTATTTGGAAGAAGTCGTCTTCTTTTTAAAGATATGTCTGATGAATTAAGGATGATAAGGGAATTCTCTAGATTTTTACCGTGGTTTAGCTGATACCCATCTTTGATATGGCTAATAAGAAAAAGGAAATCTTTTATAGAGATTTCCTTTTTCATTGAGAAAATTAGGCTAGGACTACCAATTACTTTTCTTTTTCCGAGAAATGATACTTGCTAGACTAAGGAGAAGGCCAGAGCCGGCTAAGCTAAGGAGTTTGCTGGTTTTGTCACCAGTTTGTGGAAGTTTAATGGCTTCTGATTTTCTTGCTTTTGGGTTGTTTGTTTGATTAGCTGATGGTCTTGTTTGAGGGCTAGCCATCACTAGTTGTTTGGTTTTGAGAAGTTGTGGCTCCTCGTCAGTTTTAATTTGCTCGGATGCTTCTTCTGTTTTTCCTTGTTGGGTTGACTTGCCATCAAGGTTTGACTGTTTAGCTTGGACTGATGAAATGGTGTTGTTTTGGTCTTTTCCCTCTTCTTTTTCTAGCTCTGGTAGTTTATTTTCTTTGCTTAAGCGTAAGATGGTAGCTGTTAGGGGAGCTAGGGTTAGGGTATTGTTAGTCATGGTTACCCCTTGTGGCTCATCAATGCCACTGAGGTGGACCTGTCTAGCATCTGCGATAACTGTTGCTTTGGCTAGGTGGGCAAAGGCTTGCCCTAGTTTAAAGCTACGAGCTTGGCTATCTGCATTAACAAAAACAGCATAGATATCACCATTAGAAGCAATGGTCTGGTAAGCAATAACCAAGTCATGTTCTTTGATGTCCTTGCCATCGGGTTGGCTGATGAGGCTCACTTTTTGATCAATGTCAGCCTTACTTTTGAGGCTGAAAGCGTCGGTAGAACGCCGGAGAGCAATCAGTCCCTTGGTATAGGCTTGTGTCATGTGATGGACAGGATAGGTCTTGCCATCAGTAGCCTTTTGCCAATCAAATCGGTTGATGGCATCTGTGGAATCATAAGAATCATGAATAAAGTAAGGGTAGAAGAAAGGACTGCCATCAGGGTTGCGTAACAGATGGGCTTTATTAGGTATCTTATCTTCACTGACAGGTTCTTTATACTGATCGTCAAGAAATTGTTTGGTCCGACCATACTCTTGTCCGGCGTGAAGGAAAGGTGTGCCTTGGGCAGTTAAGACAAGAAGATTTCCTAAACGTTGACGCTGATGAATTTCCTGAGTATTTTCAGGGAAAGCGGGGTCTTTTTTAATGGATTGAGCAATGATATCAAAGAGAGTGAGGTTGTCATGAGCGGCAATGTACTGGATGACATCCCCTGGGCTATCTGCGGTAAAATTATTTGGTTGTGCCTTGATGTTATTAAAGAGTTTGCGGATATCTTGGCTACCGCCAGTAATAAAGGCTGGTTGCCCCTCATTAGGGTAGCCTGATTTGAGACTGTTGCGGATATCATCGGAAAAGACGGCGACAGTATCTGTTTTTTCCATCCAGGTTTGGTCGGCAGCTTGGGTTGGTTTATTTTCGTCACCAACATAAGTCTTCCAACCTTCCCCTAGCATGATAAGTTTGGGGTTGAGGCTTCGCGCAGCTTGGTAGGCCGCCAGAATACTCTCAGCATCATGGTCACCCATCATATCAAAACGGAAACCATCCACCTTAAATTCATTGACTAGATAGTTAATCGAATCAACTAAAATGCGTCGGCTCATGTAGTGGGTCGTTCCTAGCCGCCCACCGCCAAAGCTAGTTCTTGAAGTTCCGTCAGCATCCATAAAGTGATAGTAGTTGGGTTCTAAGTCTTCAAAGATAAAGGCCTTGGCTGTGTGGTTGTAAACCACATCAAGGATAACTCCCATGCCACGTTTATGAATTTCCTTGACTAGGGTTTTAAATTCAGCAATACGCTTATCGGCCTGGGTTGGATCGGTAGAATACATGCCAGTGAGGGCAAAATAACTTTGTGGGTCGTAGCCCCAGTTGTAGTTGTTGCCACTAGATGAATAATGGTCAGAACGACTGCGATCCATTTCATTAACAAAATAGTAACTCATGATAGGGAGGAGCTGGATATGGGTCACTCCAAGCTCCTTGAGGTAGTCTAATTTGTCAATAAAGGCAGAGAAGGTACCAAAAGGAGCGCTTAGTGATGTTTCGATGCTTTTATCTGAGGTAAAGTCGCGGACATGGGCTTCGTAGATGACAGCATCTTCTCGCTGTTTGAAGCCTGGAATCTTGGCAAAATCTAAATCTTTTGGCCCAATTTGGCTCGGATCAACAAAGGCAGCCTTGGCGATTTTACGACTAGGATCTGTTTCAGCCAAATCACTGTTCCAGGCGGCCAAGGATTTAGCATAAGGGTCAAGAGCGAGAACGCTAGTATCGCCACGTGTAATTTGATAGTGGTAGTAGTAACCACGGTAATCGCTAATGCCTAGCCTGGAATCAGGTGTCAGTTGGGCAGTCCAAGTTCCTTTGGCTCCTTTGAGCATGGGTAATTGACCGATGATTTTGTCTTGATTGTTCTTGTCATAGATGATAAGTGATACACTGTCAGCGCTTGGAGACCAGAGGGTTAGGTCCACTAAACGACCGTCTTGCTGCACTCGAGCGCCTAGTGGACCGTCATAGGCATAGAGTTGATCTTTTAGCTGCCAGTTTGGTTTAATCATGAGGCTGTCGTCGCCAAATTTAAGGGTATATGGTTTATCTGACATTGGGAAATCACCTTTCAATATCGCAGTTTTCAGTTGAGGGTTAAGTTCTACCTCGGTAATGGGAAGGGTGTGGCCACTTGAGTTGCTAACGCTTAATTTTTGGCGCAATTGCTCTTGGGTTAGACCTTCGAGAGAGGTAAAGCTGGTTTCGATTGTGTTAAGGCTAGTTTGTTGGGCGCCTGTTGCTGTGATGGTATTGACAAAATAAGGGTTAGTATAGATGGCCTCGTCATCGTCTTTGAGGAAGATTTGGCTGTGATTTTTAAAATCAGTAAACTGGTAATCCTTGGGCTGAATTTTGACATCGTCCCCTGTTTTAGTCTTGTCCAAGAGGAGGAAACCAAGAGACTGAGGTAGCTGAGTGAGTGGGATATCACGATAGACACCATAGGCACCCTGTTGTTCAAAATCTAAGCCATTTGGCCATTCCGTTAGCTGTCCTTCTTTTTTGAGAAGGTCTCCCCAAAGCCAGAGAGCCTTACCTTGATAATTACCGTCCTTGCGGAAATAATTGATTCGTAGGGTACCTTTGGCCTGTGGTGGGTAGGTGTAGCTATTATAGGCTTCGTCAAACCAAACTTGGTTCATTTGTGGGCTAATGAGCGGAACAAATTTGTCACCAGTGAGATTTTGACCAGCAGCATTGTTGATGAGCAAGCCAATCTTTTCTTGCTTGTTGTTAGCTAGTTCGACATCCAAGTAGTAGCCATAAGCATCTTTTTTAATCTTGTCTAGGCTGAGGGCACCGCTAGGCCAATTGGTTGATGGTTTAGCGACATCTTCCCAAACCCAGAGTCCAAGGCTGGACGGATTATCTGCGGGTAGGGTTTTAAAATGCAGACGGAGATGATTTTTCGCGATGGGTTCTTGATCAGTCTTGTGACTGAGGATTTGTCCTGATTCAACGGTTAATAACATGATTCCGCCTTCTTGGCGAGTTGGAGTAGTCAATTGAATGGCCCATTGCCCTTGGGCATTTTTTTGAGCTTGATAGGTTTTACCAGTATAATGGTCAAGAAGTTTAGTATTTTCGCTGACGGTCAAAGAGAGGTTTGAGCGAGTTTCAGCTTGGGCGTAAAGTAGGTAGAGGGCGGTTTGCTCATGACTACGCTTGGTCAACAGCCATCCTTGCTCTTGATTGAGGGCTAAGGTTTCATACTGTCCTTTAGAGAGGAGATTGGAGTAGCTATTTCTAAAGGACAGAAGTTTTTGATAATGTGTTAACAAATCATTCTTCTGTGTTTTGCTCCAATCGAAATTGTAACGGTTATCATAGATCGGCCAGTTATTAGCCCCGGTTTGGCCAATTTCCTCTCCATAGTAGATGATTGGCTGACCTTTGGCAGTTAATAGAAGGCTACTAGCGACTTTAAATTTGGCTAGGTCACCACCAAGGCTATATAAAAATCCATCTTCATCATGACTACTTAAAAACTGGCCCAAAGTGGCAAGGCTAGTCAAGGACTTGTCACGATTTTCTAGCTCTTGGCTAGCAGCCTGAATTTGACCATTGACAAATAATTTGGCAATGTCTTTAAAACCAAAATCTAGGAGACTGTCCATGGTACCACTGTTGAGATCCCCTTTGGTGTCTTTATAATTGGCTCCCCAAGTTTCGCCAATCAGATGGAAACCACTATTTTTAGCAACTAGTTCATTTTTAAAGTGTTGCCAAGTGGTGTCGTCAACATGTTTGACAGTGTCGACACGAAAGGCATAAATACTATTTCCTTTGGCAGTGGTGCTACGGTTGAGCCAAGAACTTTGCCAAGCAACCAGCTGGTCACGAACTTTCTTGTCTTCTGTTTTAAAATCAGGTAGTCCTGCGAGAGATCCCTTTTGATCGTCTCCCTCTTGATTTTCCTCCGGGCTGCGGATGAGCCCAGCAAACGTCTTTTCACTGCCATAGCCAGCATGATTGAGCACCACATCAACGATAATATTAATGTTACGTTTGGCGGCTTCGTCAATGAGGTCGTGGAAGTCTTTTAGGCTGCCGAGATGGGGATTAAGCTTTTCAAAATTACTTGCCCAATAACCGTGGTAGGCATAGTAGTCACCGTCCTTTTCTGAGCCGACATTTTGTGGGATATTTTCAACGATGGGAGTAATCCAAATGGCAGAAACTCCCAGTGATTTGAGGTAGTCTAGTTTGGCAGTGACTCCCTTAAAATCCCCTCCTTGATAGGTTCCTCTAGGATTTTTGGCCTTGTCATAGGCTTGGTGATAGGGGTTGTCATTGGTCTTGTCGGCATTATAAAAACGGTCAGTCACCATGAAATAGATAATTTGTTCATCCCAGTCTTTTTCACCGGTGGTTTTTTGACGCTGGCTAATGGTTACTGGAATCTTACCCTCATAGTAGCCATTTTTGTCATCATAAGCACGGACAAGTAACTCATAGGTGCCAGGTGGGGTAGAGCTGCTGGCTTTGATGGCTACACGATTTAATTCTGGAGAGATAGGTAGGGTACCACCACCGATGGCACTGGTATTGACTTCCATTTTAAGGATTTTGGCCTGTTCAGGATTTTTGAGGCTGATTTCTAGCAGTCCGCTTTGGTTATAATTGAAAGGAGCTAAGACCCGACCACTGATGCTGACATTGGCTTGACCAGGCTGGGTATTAGCAGTATCCACTTCTGCTTGTTCAGGAAGATAAAATGGGTTAGTGTAGACAGTGGTATCATCATTTTTCAGGAAAATTTGACTATGGATTTTCCGATCATTAAAGGCTAGGTCCCCCAACTTATGGCCAGGGAGTTCAGGATTGTTTTTGTTAACGAGAAGAAAACCAAGTTTCGAATTTAGAGCTTTGGTTAGGGGAACATCAACATAGCGACCGTAAGGGCCGACCTTGGTCAAGTCAAGGGCTCCCTTTGGCCAGTCTTCGCTAGCTTTTTCGACATCTCCCCAAAGCCAGGCCCCCCAACCGTCATAGGTCTTATCATCACGTTTGTAATGGATTCGGAGCAGTTTATCGTCGGCCAGTGGTTTGTAGTAGTAAACCTTGCCGTCGGTGGTGACCCAGACCTCATTGATTCCTGGTAGGGGGAGATCAATTTTTTGATCATCTGGGCTGATTTTTTGACCATCCTTTAGCAAGAGATAGCCAATACTTGCTGGTGTCTGGGATTTTTTGATGTCAATGTAGCGGCCAAAATCATCTTGATCTTCTGCTTTAAAAGCCTGGGCATCATTTGGCCATTTGGCACCGTCTGATGCTTGGTCGACGCCTCCCCATTTCCAAAGGCTATAAGCAGCCTCTTTGCTTTGGTCTAACCCTTGAAGGTGTAAGCGGAGGTAACCTTCTTGAACAGGGGGGGTATTTGGTTCCTGAGGACTTACTATTTCTTGTTGCATCAATGGTTTTAGCGTCTCTTGGTCATTTGGCTGATTTTTTGTTGGCGATTGATCAGTCTTGGCTACTTGAGCTAGATCTGGTTGATATTCTTGAGGACGCTCAGGATTCTGATGCTGCTGGGTGACTATCTGAGCTCCCTCCTTTATTTCTGGGCTGTTAGTTTGTTCTACCACTGGACTAGTTAGATGATCTGAATCGTTTGTTTTAGTCTCCGATTGTGGTTCCTGAAGTACGGAGGCTTCGGTAGTCGCTTGTTCCGAGTCTTGTGGTAGGCTTAAGCTAGTAGTCGTTTCGGGTGCTGGGGTCAGCGTCTCAGCCTGGACCCTATTTTGAGTAACATTTGCTCCTAAAAGACTGACTGCAATGGCGACGGAAGCCGTGCCAACCTTAAAGGTTCTAATGGAAAAAATATCTTTCTGCTGCAAAAAGGTTTTTGAGCAAGATTGTGGGATGATTTGTTTTGACATAAGATACTCCTTTTTGTTATCGCTTTCACTACCCATTATATCCTTTTTTAGACATAATGCAACCGTTTGCGTAAGTTTTTAATTGATTTAGTTATTGTTTGTATAAATCCAATAGTTGTTAACTTGTTAGCAATTTGATGTAAAAATCATTTAGTGAATAAAAATAAAGCCTATCGACTCTAGATAGGCCTTATTTTGTATAAATAGCGTTTGGAGCTTAATCATTGATAAGGTAACGCAATTCCAGATGGGGTTGGCTGAGATGGTAGGGATTTTCAAAGGTTTCGAGAATCAGGAAGTCAATAATCTCTTTTTCAGCCTGTAAGGTCTGCAGTTTGTCAGCAATGTCATCTTGATGGATGTGTTCAGCATGGATATGCTGTTGGTTGAGACAGATAAAGGGCAAATCGGTCCTATCCAAGCATTCCTTGACCTTGAGGGCCATGTATTGCTTAAAGTTTTCTTCTTGATAGGCATAATAGCAGCCGATTCGATTGTCATAGTCAAGCTGGACATCATCTAATTCAAGGAGGCAGTGACGGACCTGATTGTAGTAGTCGCTTGACAGCATTTGGCCCTTAAAGGGAAAAAGGGCGTAACACTCATTGGTTTCGTCTAGGTGAAACTGTTGACGGTGGTCGATTTGTTGGGAAAGTAGGAGTTGTTGTTGGAGCTTGTGGAGGTAATCTTTGTCCTTTCGGACTTGTTTTTCGGTTGCTAAAATTTTGGCTTGAGCTTCTTGGATGATTTTGACCATGTCAATTTGATCGTCAGCCAGCATGTAGTTGGTAAAATCTTTTAAGGGAAGGCCATAGTCAGCACACATTTTAATTAAGGAAACGTAAGGGATATGGGAGTGGGAATAGTAGCGGTAGCCATTGTCTGGATTGACCTGGCTGGGCTTTAGAATACCAATTTGTTCATAGTAGCGAAGTGCCTTGGTATGGATACCAGATAGTTTGCTCAACTGACCAATGGTTAAAAAATGTTGAAAATTTGTCATAAAGCTCTTGACCTTCCTGTGACAGTATAGTTTATACTGTCATTATAACAAAATAAAAAAGCTTTTCCAAGGCTTGAAAAAAGGAGATTTTATGAGTAAAGGGAAACACAATCATCAACAAAAACATAATCATAGTCATAATCACAGCAAGGTTAAGTTGTCACCGGCAGTTCTATTTTTTGTCGGGATTGGAATTTTTATTTTAGGCCTCTTGCTGCCTGTTAGCGACTCCGTTAAGGCGATTTTTTCAACGCTAGCCATGCTAGTATCAGGTTACCATGTCATGTGGGAAGGGGTAGAAGACACCATCAAGAAAACCAAAGAGAAGGGCTCTTTTACGCCAAATACCCATATCTTGATGACCTTGGCAGCCATTGGAGCGGTCTTGCTAGGTGAGGCGACCGAATCGGCCCTCTTGATTTTTATCTTTGCGGGCGCTCACTTCCTAGAAGAATATGTAGAAGGGCGTAGCCAGCGTGAAATTACAAAACTCTTGCAGTTGAATCCGACAGAAGCTCGCCGCTTGTCAGCTGATGGTAGCGTAGAAGTGGTTCCGGTGGATCAATTGGCCATTGGTGACCGTGTTCAAGTGCTAAACGGTGGTCAGGTGCCGACGGATGGAGTCATTGTTGAGGGAACAACCAGCATTGACGAATCCACCATCAATGGGGAGTCCATTCCACGAGAAAAAACTGTGGGTGACAATGTCTTTGGTTCGACCATTAATGGGAACGGCACTTTCGTCATGGAAGTTACCAAGGATAGTTCTGATACGGTCTTTTCTCGCATCTTGCAACTGGTTGAGGCTTCCCAAAGCAATCTTTCGCCCACAGCCAGTCGTATTCGTGCTTTTGAGCCAGTTTACGTCAATATTGTTCTACTTGTCTTTGTTATCCTAATGTTTGCTGGTCCGCTCCTATTTGGCTGGACCTTGGCCAAGACCTTTTCAATCGGTTTAACCTTCATGGTATCAGCCTCACCATGTGCCTTGGCAGTATCAGCAGTCCCTGCAACTTTGGCTGGTATCTCTAATTTAGCCCGTCAAGGGGTCTTGTTCAAGGGCGGGGCTTTCTTGTCAAACTTGAGCGACTTGAAAGCTATTGCCTTTGATAAGACCGGAACCTTGACAGAAGGTAAGCCAAAGGTGGTTGACTATCAGTTTGAGACAGATGTGGTGACAGAAGCAGAGCTCAAGGCTATCCTCGTTGGTATGGAAAAACAATCTAACCATCCGCTAGCCACAGCCATTGTCAATTATTTCTCTGCTGAATTAACCATGGAAGCACCAAATTTGGAGGTAGAAAACCGTCTGGGTGAAGGCTTGGTTGCCAACTATCAAGGTCGTACTTACCGTATTGCCAAACCAAGTTCTTTTGACAAGATTTCTGAAACATGGTTACAGGTCAAATCAGACGAAGAAAGCCAAGGTCGTACTGTGGTGATGGTTGGTCTGAACGATGATGTGATTGGTTTCATCGCCATCCAAGATGTGCCACAAACTAGTGCCAAAACGGCTATTGATTACTTCAATCAGGCTGGTGTGAGAACGGTAATGATTACCGGTGACGCTAAATTAACCGGCGAAGCCATCGGTCGTCAACTAGGCATTTCTGAAATCGCAGCCAACGTCATGCCAGAACAAAAGGCAGACATTATCCAAAAACAACAGGCTAAATATGGTTTGACAGCCATGCTTGGTGATGGGGTCAATGATGCGCCTGCCCTTGTGACTGCTGATATTGGTGTCGCTATGGGGGATGGAACAGATGTTGCCATTGAAACCGCTGATGTTGTTTTGATGAAGAATGACCTCTTGAAATTAGTTGGGGCCCATAAGGTGTCTAAACGTTTGAAAAATGTTATTTTACAAAATATCGTCTTTTCAATGCTAGTCGTTTTCCTTTTGATTGGTTTGACCTTCTTTGGAAATCTGTCAGTGGTTGCCAGCGTGACCTTGCATGAAGGCTCAACCCTCTTGGTTCTCTTGAACAGTCTGCGCCTTTTGCTGAATAAAAAATAAATTGTGGTTGTAGCCCAGCTAAAAAATCTCCTGCTAACAAGCAGGAGATTTTTGACGGCTTATGGTTTAATCAGTCATGTTTGTTTCTGTTTTTTGCGCGAGTTGATCGTCGGTAAAGACCAGAAAGGCATTAGCTGTCACGTCTTTGCCTTTGACATTTGAAAACCAGGTTGCTCCGACACTTTTGGTCCCCATAATCTTTGATTCCGTGTAGACATCAGGCTCTCCCCAAACAGCAAGAACATCACTGTAGCTAGTGCCTTCAGCCAATTCGTTAAAATTAGTGAGGGAAAGATTTCGGTCACGATTGAAAAGGAAGCCGCTGATGGCCTTATTAACGGTCTTGCCTTGGTTAATCGCTAGGGTAATGGTCGTGTCACCGTCCACCCAGGTCAATTCTTCTGTGCTGAGGCCGTTAAGCTCGGAAGTGGTTGTTGATGTTGGTTCTCCCAGTAAGGCCTTGACCTCTTCTAAAGTACTCCCTCCTTCGCCAGCCTGGGAGCTATCACCGACTAAAATGGTATCAAACTGTTGGCGTAGCTGTGTGTTAACGACAGGTGTTTGACTAGATGAGCTACTAGTTGACTCAGTTGTTATGGGTTCCACAGTTGGTGTTTGACTGGTGGAGTTGGACTTGCTACAAGCAGCAAGCGCTAAGCTTGAGAGGAGGGTAAGGCTGATTAGTGATAGTTTTTTCATGATTCTACATTAGACTTTCTATAAAATGATAATGGTCAGAAAACTGACATTCTAAGCCTAGTATATCATAAAATTTATCTGAGGAAAGCATTTTTCCGTTAACGACATTGAGAATTAACGCATGGTAATAAATTGTTTTGTGGTCTTCATCATCCAGAATAGTCTGTCATTTTCGACATTAGAATTTTTGGGGCAGGTATGGTAAAATAAGGAGACTACAGAAGGAAGGGACAAGAGATGTTAGAGCGTTATACCCGCCCAGAGATGGCGGCCATTTGGAGTGAGGAAAACAAATATAAGGCTTGGTTAGAAGTAGAACTTTTGGCAGCTGAAGCCTGGGCAGAGTTGGGTGATATTCCCAAGGAAGAGGTGGCCTTGCTACGACAAAAAGCCAGCTTTGATGTGGCCAGAATTTTAGAAATCGAAGAGGAAACTCGCCATGATGTCGTGGCTTTTACCCGAGCGGTGTCAGAAAGTTTGGGCGAGGAGAGCAAGTGGATTCACTATGGTTTGACCTCAACAGACGTGGTTGATACAGCCTATGGTTATCTCTATAAGCAGGCCAATGATATTATTCGTCAAGACCTGGCTAGATTTATCGAGATTATTGCCCAGAAGGCGCGTGAGCATAAGTTGACCATCATGATGGGACGGACTCATGGTGTTCATGCAGAACCAACGACCTTTGGTTTGAAATTGGCGACTTGGTACAGTGAAATGAAGCGTCAGCAAGAACGATTTGAACGTGCCGCAGCTGGGGTTGAAGCAGGTAAAATTTCGGGTGCGGTGGGCAATTTTGCCAATCTGCCAACTTTTGTCGAGGAATATGTTTGTGGTAAATTAGGCATTCGGCCTCAGGAAATTTCCACTCAGGTCCTGCCTCGTGATTTACACGCAGAATATTTTTCTGTTTTGGCGGGTATTGCCACCTCTATTGAACGCATGGCAACGGAAATCCGTGGTTTGCAAAAATCAGAACAACGCGAAGTGGAAGAATTTTTTGCCAAGGGTCAAAAAGGCAGCTCTGCCATGCCCCATAAACGTAATCCCATTGGCTCAGAGAATATGACCGGTCTAGCTCGTGTGGTGCGGGGCCATATGGTGACAGCCTATGAAAATGTCGTCTTATGGCATGAACGTGACATTTCTCACTCCTCAGCCGAGCGAATTATTACACCAGACACGACCATCTTGATTAACTACATGCTCAATCGCTTTGGGAATATCGTGAAAAATTTAACGGTCTTTCCAGAAAATATGGCTCGTAACATGGCGTCAACCTTTGGTTTGATTTATAGCCAGCGTGTCATGCTAACCTTGATTGACAAGGGGATGACTCGTGAAGAGGCCTATGATTTAGTTCAGCCAAAGACAGCCTATGCCTGGGATAATCAGGTGGCTTTCAAGCCCCTTCTGGAGGCAGATGAGACCGTTAGTCGCCTGCTTTCTCAGGCTGAGTTGGATGAGCTCTTTGACCCAAGCTATTACACCAAACGAGTAGATGATATTTTCAAGCGTTTGGGCCTCTAATTCAGTGAAGAGTAGCAAGGACAATTTTCTTATTTGGTAAAATCGAGACACTTGTCTTGAAAATAGCAGTCTAGCGGTGAGACAGGTCACATCTTTTGTCTCGGCTAGGCTCTTCTTTTTATCTTAAGATTAGATATTTATGCTTTAACATGGTATAATATGTAAGGATAATAAAGAAAGGACAGGACATAATGGAAGCGCTTAAAAAAATAGCGGGCATCAAGGCCGCTGAGTATGTGAGCGATGGCATGATTGTCGGACTAGGAACAGGTTCAACAGCCTACTATTTCGTTGAGGAATTAGGCCGCCGCGTTCAGGAAGAAGGCCTATCTATCGTTGGGGTAACAACCTCTAGTCGAACCAGTGAGCAGGCAAAACGTTTGGGAATTCCCCTCAAGTCGATTGATCAAGTGGATTTTGTCGATGTAACGGTTGATGGTGCCGACGAGGTTGACAGAAACTTTAATGGGATCAAGGGTGGGGGAGCAGCCCTCTTGATGGAAAAAATCGTTGCCACCCCGACCAAGGATTACATCTGGGTGGTTGATGAGAGTAAGTTGGTAGAGACCTTGGGAGCCTTTAAACTACCTGTGGAAGTGGTTCAATATGGAGCTGAGCAGCTCTTCCGTCGTTTTGAACGGGCTGGTTACAAGCCAAGTTTCCGTCAAGGCGAGGCTGGTCGCTATGTAACCGATATGCAGAATTTTATCATTGACTTAGACTTGGGGCAGATTCCAGATCCTGTCGCCCTAGGTGACCAACTGGATCGCACTGTTGGTGTGGTTGAGCATGGTTTGTTTAATGGTATGGTTAACCGAGTGATTGTCGCAGGTCAAGATGGCCTAAGGATTTTAGAAGCAAAACATTAAAAAGGAGTTTTTATGACAAGATTTAATCGGATTCATTTGGTGGTCTTGGATTCAGTGGGAATTGGAGCAGCCCCAGATGCGGACAAGTTTTTCAATGCGGGCACCCCAGATACTGAGTCAGATACGCTAGGACATATTTCTGAGGTAGCAGGTTTGACAGTTCCTAACCTGGCTAAGATTGGTTTGGGGAATATTCCACGTGACCAGGCCTTGGCAACGGTCCCAACTGAGGAAAATCCAAGTGGTTATGTGACCAAGTTGGAAGAAGTTTCCTTGGGCAAGGATACCATGACTGGCCACTGGGAAATCATGGGGCTGAATATTACCGAGCCTTTTGACACCTTTTGGGATGGTTTTCCAGAAGATATTTTGTTGAAAATTGAAGAATTTTCAGGCCGTAAGATTATTCGTGAGGCCAATAAACCTTATTCTGGAACGGCTGTTATTGATGATTTTGGTCCTCGTCAGATGGAAACGGGTGAGCTGATTGTTTATACGTCAGCAGACCCCGTGCTACAAATTGCTGCTCATGAAGAGGTTATTCCTTTGGAGGAGTTATACCGTATTTGTGAATATGCCCGTTCGATTACCTTGGAACGGCCGACCCTTTTGGGCCGTATTATTGCCCGCCCTTATGTTGGAAGTCCAGGCAATTTCACTCGTACAGCCAATCGTCATGACTACGCTGTTTCCCCATTTGAGCCAACGGTATTGAATAAGTTGGCTGACGCAGGTGTGCCAACTTATTCAGTTGGTAAAATTAGTGATATTTTCAACGCTTCTGGCATTACTAATGATATGGGCCACACCAAGTCCAATAGCCATGGCGTGGATGTCTTGATTGAAACCATGAATTTGCCAGATTTTGACAAAGGCTTCTCATTTACCAACTTGGTTGACTTTGATGCCGTTTATGGTCACCGTCGTGATGTGGAAGGCTACCGTGACTGTATTCAGGAATTTGACGCTCGCCTGCCAGAGTTGATGGCTAATATGCAGGAAAATGATTTGCTACTGATCACGGCTGACCATGGTAACGACCCAACTTATGCAGGAACAGACCATACGCGTGAATATGTGCCACTCTTGGCTTACAGCCCATCATTTAAGGGGAATGGTGTCTTGCCGGTAGGCCATTTTGCTGATATTTCAGCCACTGTGGCAGACAACTTTGGTGTTGACACTGCCATGATTGGGGAAAGTTTCTTGGATCACTTGCTTTAATCAAATCACAAAAGGAGAAAATGATGTCATTACTAAGAAAAATTAAGGAAACTGCTGATTTTTTAAAAGCTAAGGGCATGGATGCCCCAGAATTTGGCTTGATTTTAGGGTCTGGCTTGGGCGAATTGGCTGACGAGGTGGAAAATGCCATTGTCATGGACTATGCTGACATTCCGAACTGGGGTCAATCAACGGTTGTTGGCCATGCAGGGAAGCTAGTTTATGGTGACTTGGCGGGACGTAAGGTCTTAGCCCTTCAAGGGCGTTTCCACTTCTATGAAGGCAATCCCATGGAAGTGGTAACCTTCCCTGTCCGTGTCATGAAAGCACTTGGTTGTACAGGTGTTTTGGTGACCAATGCGGCTGGTGGGATTGGCTATGGTCCAGGGACCCTGATGGCCATTAGTGACCATATCAACATGACCGGGCAAAATCCTCTCATTGGGGAAAATCTTGATGAGTTTGGGCCACGCTTCCCAGATATGTCAGATGCCTATACTGCCCAATATCGTCAAGTTGCCCACCGTGTGGCGGAAGACTTGGGAATTAAGCTGGATACAGGGGTTTATTTGGGTGTGACTGGACCTTGCTATGAAACCCCAGCAGAAATCTTGGCTTATAAGGGCATGGGAGCCCATGCAGTTGGCATGTCAACCGTGCCAGAAGTTATCGTAGCCGCTCATTCTGGTTTGAAAGTCTTGGGAATTTCTGCCATTACCAATTTTGCGGCCGGTTTCCAATCTGAATTGAACCATGAAGAAGTGGTTGAAGTCACTCAACAAATCAAGGGAGATTTCAAACGCTTGCTCAAGGCAATTTTGGCGGAGCTGTAGGCTTTGACGACAAAAACTTATGGCTGGCGGCTCTTAGGGATAACGCTTGTTAGTGGGGTCTTGACAGGCTTGGTAGCCATTGGTCTGCATGATTTGCTGAAACTTATTCAAGAGTTGGTTTATGGCTATACCGACGGGCAATTTCTCATTTTAGCTAAGCAAATTTCTCCCTTGCGGCGGGCTCTTGTGCTGATTTTAGCAGGGCCTTTGGTGGCTGTTTGTTGGTATTTCCTGCAAAAGAAAGCCCCTTTACTGAGCATTAAGGGACAAATTGCTGGTCTATCTAGGGGGACTTATCCTCGTTTTTGGCAACATCTTGGCCATGGTTTGACCCAGATTTTAGCTGTGGGGATGGGAGTGCCTGTCGGCAAGGAAGTAGCTCCACGGGAATTGGCGGCCCTACTTGCGGGTAAGCTATCGCGAGCCCGCTTGTCAAGGCGTGATCAAGAAGTATTACTAGCAGCAGCAGCGGCGGCAGGCTTGTCGGCAGTTTACCAAACGCCTATTGCCAGTATGTTTTTTCTCTTTGAGGGGATGAAGGCTCCCAAAAACTGGCGAAGTCTGAGTCTAGGGCTTATCATGATTACAACGGCGACTTGGGTTGCCAATCTTGGCATTGCAGCCAAGCCCACCTATCAAGTGACTCAACTGGATTGGGCCAAGGAGACTTGGGTAATAGCGGTCTTATTAGGGCTCTTGCTCCCTCCTCTAGCCCTTTGGTTTAAGCAAGGGGTCCAGCGAGTTCAAGCTAGTCGTGTCAAGGATGGCAAGATTTTTCTCTGGTTGACGACTAGTATGGTCCTAGTGGCCCTCTTGGCATTGGGGCTACCTGAGATTTTAGGCAATGGTCGTGATGCAGTCCAAGCAGCCTTTCTTGGCCTTTCCTGGTCCTATGCCTTAGCCTTGCTGGTGATAAAAACCTTGGTTGTCTTATTGGCCTTAAAGAGTGGAGCTTATGGGGGAACCTTGACGCCAGGTTTTGCTTTAGGGGCTCTCTTGGGTTTACTTTTGGCGACTGGTCTAGTGGGATTTTTGCCCGATTTATCCCTGCCTATGGCTAGCGTGATTGGGGCGGGTACCTTTTTGTCAGTGTCTATGGGAACGCCTTTAACTGCTATTTTTCTGACCATGACCTTTACCGGTCAATCTTACTTGTCGCTCCTGCCTTTGGCTCTTTCCGTCGGGCTAGCGACGCTTGTTACAGCTATTATGACAAAAAATTAAGGAGATAATCATGTCAATTCATATTGGTGCCCAGATGGGCGAGATTGCAGATAAAATTTTGTTGCCGGGCGATCCCTTGCGAGCAAAATTTATTGCAGAAAATTTTTTAGAAAACCCTGTTTGCTTTAATGAAATTCGTGGAATGCTAGGCTATACGGGAACCTATAAAGGTCACCGTGTTAGCGTGATGGGGACGGGTATGGGAATGCCGTCTATTTCCATCTATGCTAATGAGTTAATCACGTCTTATGGTGTGAAAAAGTTAATTCGTGTGGGAACAGCAGGGTCTCTCAACAAGGATGTTCACGTGCGTGAGTTGGTCTTGGCTCAGGCGGCGGCAACCACGTCAGCGATTATTCGCAATGACTGGCCAGAATATGATTTTCCACAAATTGCTGATTTTGACTTGTTGGATAAGGCCTACCATATTGCTAAGGATTTAGGCATGACCACCCATGTGGGCAGCGTCTTGTCAGCTGACTTGTTCTATTCTGATCTAGGTGAGAAAAATCTCAAGCTAGGAACCATGGGTGTTAAGGCGGTGGAAATGGAAGCGGCAGCTCTCTATTATCTTGGTGCTAAACATAATGTTCAAACGCTAGCCTTGATGACCATTTCAGATAATCTTTTGGATCCATCAGAAGATACAACCGCAGAGGAGCGTCAAACAACCTTTACAGATATGATGACGGTTGGTTTGGAAACGCTGATTGCAGAATAAGTAGATCAAAAAACTGGATAGCCCTCTGGCTGTCCAGTTTTTTATTGTGGAGTGTTTGTCGTGTCACTGCTGGTTTCAGTCTGTGACAGTTCTTGGTCTTGGCTAGGGTCAGCATTATCAGTGGTTACAGCTTGACTTGAGGCTGCTGCCGCTGCGCTAGAGGCAGAAGCTTCAAGGTCACGGTAGCTGGGTGCTTGGTAGAGTGATTGGGTAGTTTTATTACCATTTTGACTGTAAAGACTGGTTGACTTACTGCCTAGCCCCTTCTCAATTTTTTTCAAGTCCTCTAGAGATTTGATATAGGAAATCTTGGAAGAATCTAAGGGGTCAAGTCCGCTATCTTGATAGAATCTGAGGAGGTCTCCAGTCTGGATATCATCACTAATGGCCAATTGTTTCTTGGCTGCTTCTTTGATCAGATTGACAGCGGTAACAGTTGATTCATCAGGATTGGTAATTTCCTCTCCGGTATCGGTCTTATAGAGCTTGCCAGCATAGCTGGTGTAGTCCGGTGTAATGACATTACCTGAAGTTCGGAAAGCCACGATTTGTTGATTATCTGGTGACAATAGGTCTTGGCCGAGTTGGATGTATTTGCTAGAGTCAATGCCGAGAACGTGTAGGAGGGTTGGCAGAGCATCAACTTCACCACCGAAAGTAGTGCTGACAAATCCTTTATCCATGCCAGGAATGTGAATCATGTAAGGCACACGTTGTAGCATGGCATTGTCATAGTTGGTCCAGGTTTCTGAATTTTTATCCAACAGCTGAGCCAAATCAGGATTACGCGAATTGGAAATCCCGTAGTGGTCCCCGTACATGACAATAATGGAGTTTTCGTAAAGGCCACTAGCCTTGAGATAATTAAAGAAGGCTTCCAGGGCTGAATCAAGATAATTAGCAGTGGCAAAGTAGCCGTTGATGGTTTCATCTTCTGTTTTGGCCAAAGGGAAGCCCTTGTCATCACCAGTTAGATTTTGGTAAGGGTAGTGGTTGGATACAGTGATAAACTTGGTGTAGAAGGGTTGTTGTAGGCGTTCCAAGTATTTGATGGAATCAGCAAACATGACTTTGTCATTTAACCCATACTGGAAGGAATTGGTCTTAGTCGGTTTTGACATGTAGGATTGGTCAAAGAAATAATTGTAACCTAGTTGCTTGTAAACATTGTTGCGGTTCCAGAAGGTTCCATTATTGCCGTGGAAAACAGCACTGGTGTAACCACCGACCTGGGAGAGGATAAGCGGCGCAGCCTGTTGGGTGTTGTCGCCACCATATTGAACAAAGAATGAGCCTTGATTGAGGCCGAACAGAGAGGTTTCCATCAGCGTCTCTGAATCGGAAGTTTTACCGGCCTTAACTTGGTGGAAGAAATTGGCGAAAGAAAAGGTTTGATTTGAATTATAAAGGGAATTGATAAAGGGGGTGACTTCGTATTCCTTATCATCCACCTTGAGTTTGTAGTTTATCAGAAATTGCTGGAAACTCTCCAGATGAATCATGATAACATTCTTCCCTTTAGCAATGCCGTAGTAATCAGGATTGGGCTGGGCATAGTGCTGGGCAACATAGTCCTTGACGGTATTGATTTCTTCTGGCTTAGCTTCTGAGCGTACCTTTTGTGTTTGGTAGGTTTGATTGCCGTCATAGCCGATAAAAGCAGGTAGGCCTAGAGCTCTGACCACATAGGTATTTGAAAAGCCACGAGAGAGCAATTCGGGACGGTCAATCTCAGCTAGGAAGAGATTGATAGAAAAGAGTAAAAAGGACAAAGAAGTCACAGCGATACTTGCCTGCTTGGGGAAGGGGCGGGGGTCTTTCGTAATGAGTTTTTTTCTAAAGAGATAGGTCAGTATGATCGCATCTAGGAGATAAACAATATCCCAAGGGCGTAATAGATTGATCGCGGAGCTCCCGAGACCAGCAGAAACCTTGGAGCTTGCCATAGCTGTGGTAATGGTGATAAAATCGGAAAATTCTCTAAAATAGATGGCGTTGGCAACCAAGATAAGGTTGAGTACCAAATAGAGAAAAATTTCAAGTACATAGAAGACCCGAGTTCTCTTGGTATAGAGGGCTAAGCCGAGAAAAAGAAGGCTGACGGGAATTGGGTTGATTAGGGTTAGTAAGAGTTGGTAGGGGGTTTCCAAGCCCAAACTAAAATCGACATGGTAGGCCCACATGCTTTTGAGCCAGTAAAAGCCTAAGAGTGTTAGAGTAAAACCTAGGCGGGTACTCATGATTTTAAAGAGTGACTGAATTAGTTTTTTCACAAGAACACTTCCTCGTTAGAATTTCCTAAATGTAAAATCTCACTTTAAATTATACCACATTTACTTTTGTAATTCTTGGATTGACCGTTCATTTGTGCCTGACTGCCTGTGTTTATGGTTGTTTGCAAGCAGGGATTGTGATACAATAGGGCTATGAAAAAGTTACGGATAACAGAACAGGCCCGGAAGAAACTGGCACGAGGGGTTCAATTGTTGGTGGAAAAAGATTTTGTATCAACTCCTAGTGGCCAGGGCTTGGCTGAGCTATATGATGCCAATCACCGCAGGCAGGGACTGGCCTACTTGGCCCCCCAGAATAAGGGTGTGGGCTGGTTTTTATCCCCAAATGACCTTAACTTGGATCAGGCTTATTTTGAAGGTCTGTTTAGAACAGCCAAAAGAAAGAGACAGGCTTATGAAGGGTCTCAGCTGACGACTGCTTATCGCCTCTTTAATCAAGATGGTGATGCTTTTGGTGGATTGACCATTGATCGTTATGGTGACTATGCCCTTTTTTCTTGGTACAATGAATTTGTCTATGACCTACGTTCTCTTATTGTTGCGGCCTTTAAGGTTGTTTTTCCAGATATCAGAGGGGGATATGAGAAGATTCGTTTTTGTGGTTTAGCCTATGAATCGGCTCATCTTTATGGCCAGGAGGCGCCGGAAACCTTTTCAATTTTAGAAAATGGCGTGCGGTATCAGGTTTTCTTGAACGATGGCTTGATGACAGGTATTTTCTTAGACCAGCATGAGGTCAGGGCTAGCCTGGTGGATGGCCTAGCAACTGGAAAATCCCTCTTGAATATGTTTTCCTACACGGCAGCTTTTTCAGTGGCAGCAGCCATGGGTGGGGCTAGTAGGACGGTCTCGGTTGATTTGGCCAAGCGGTCACGCGATTTGTCACAAGCTCATTTTTTGGCCAATGGTTTGACTCTTAATCATCACCAGTTCTTGGTCATGGATGTTTTTGAGTATTTCCGTTATGCGATACGTAAAGGTCTTCGTTTTGACCTGATTGTTTTGGATCCGCCGAGTTTTGCCCGAAATAAAAAGCAAACTTTTTCAGTGGCTAAGGATTATCATAAATTGGTCTCAGCGGCCTTGCCTTTGCTCAATCCAGCAGGAATCCTAATTACCTCAACCAATGCCAGTAACCTTTCTGTGGAACAATTTAAGCAAGAGGTGGAAAAAGGAATGGGTGGGCTTGCACATACTTATTTGGAGACCAGACAGTTACCAGATGATTTTACGGTCAATCTAGCTGATCCAACGAGCAACTACCTAAAAGTGTTTACTATTCAAGTCAATTAATGATTATAGAAAAAGGAGAAAACAATGACTGTTAATATTTATGATTTAGCCAATGATTTAGAGCGTGGGATTCGTGCTCTTCCTGAGTATCAAGATGTGGCGGTAGCCAAGGAAAAAATTGCCCAGGATAATGCGGCCAAGGCCCTTTGGGAAGAATTTACGGCTGTCCAAGAACGTATTCAAGGTTTGCTTCAGTCAGGTCAAATGCCGTCACAAGAGGACCAAGATAGCATGCAGGCGATTGGGCAAAAGATTGAGGGCAACCCGATTCTGAAAGAATATTTTGATGCACAGCAACGTCTGTCTGTTTATATGACCGATATTGAGCGCATTATCTTTAAACCCTTGCACGATTTAGTCAAGTAATGGTTAAGGAGATTATCCCTAGGGATGGTCTCTTTTTCTTGTCTAGACAAGTCCTATCCAGCGTGATATAATAAGGGCTAACTTAAGATATAGGGGAGAGGTTTATGATTGGATTAGGCACTTTGGCCAATGTCTTTGGTGTGCTCCTTGGTGGTGGTCTGGGACTGATTTTGGGCAATCACCTGCCTGAACGGGTGCAAGATACGGTGATGAAGGCAACAGGGGTAGCGGTTCTCTTTTTGGGGATTGCGGGTGCCTTAGAAGGCATTTTGGTTTTGCAAGATGGCAAGCTGGTCAGTCAAGCAGGCATGTTAATCATTCTGAGTTTGGCCCTGGGGGCCTTGATTGGTGAAGTCTTGAACATTGAGCAAGGCTTTGAACATTTTGGCCAATGGTTAAAAAGAGTGAGCAAAAGTCAGGGTGATGGGCAATTTGTTGATGCTTTTGTCACCACTTCTTTAACCATTTGTATTGGCGCCATGGCGGTGGTAGGTTCGCTTCAAGATGGGATGTTGGGGGATTCGTCGACCTTGTTGGCCAAGGCAGTTTTAGACGCCATCGTTGTTTTGATTTTGACCGTGTCAAAGGGCAGAGGTGCCATCTTTGCAGCAGTCCCTGTCCTGCTCTTTCAAGGAAGCCTTACCTTTTTGGCAACCTTGATTGCTCCCTTTGTGACAGCGACTATGTTAGCTAATCTTTCTTTGGTGGGGTCCATCTTGATTTTTTGTGTGGGGGTCAATCTTATCTGGGGCCCGATGATTAAGGTGGCTAATCTCTTACCAGCTATTTTAGTAGCCCTAGTTGCCACCCTACTTCCTTTCTTTTAAGGACTACTCTTAGCTACCTTTGGGTGGCTTTTTTGCTCAGTTGGCGTGTTGGATTTTTGTCAGAGCCTAGCTTTTATGATAAAGTAGGCCTATGAGAAAAAAGGAGAATGACAATGGAAACAAGTTATGACTATATTGTGATTGGAGCAGGTAGTGGGGGTATTGCCTCTGCCAATCGTGCCGCCATGTATGGGGCTAAAGTGCTTTTAATTGAAGCCAAGGACCTTGGTGGCACCTGTGTCAACCTTGGTTGTGTGCCTAAAAAAGTCATGTGGTATGGCGCCCAGGTGGCGGATACCCTCAATCATTATGCTCCGGCTTATGGTTTTGCCACAGCGGTCAAGGATTTTTCTTTTGCGACCTTAAAGGCTAATCGTCAGGCCTACATTGACCGTATTCATCAGGCCTATGAGCGAGGTTTGGACCATAATGGGGTGACCTATATACAAGGCTATGCTCGTTTCTTGGACCAGCAACGGGTGAAAGTAGCCGGTCAGGTCTATCAGGCCCCCCATATTTTGATTGCGACTGGTGGCCATGCCCACATTCCCGATCTTCCGGGGGCTGACTATGGCATGACCTCAGATGGTTTCTTTGAACTGGACCAAATCCCTCAACGTGTGGCAGTTGTCGGGGCAGGCTACATTGCGGTGGAAGTGGCCGGGGTTCTGCATGCTTTGGGTAGTCAAACCCATCTCTTTGTCAGACAGGACCGTCCCTTACGTCAGTTTGACGGGGAGATTGTCCAGCATTTGCTTGACTTGATGGCCCAAGACGGCCCCAACCTGCATACGCAGGCCATTCCCCAAGAAGTCATCAAGGAGACGGATGGCAGCCTGACGCTTGTTCTAGCAGACGGTCGCCGTCAAAACGTTGATGCTGTCATTTGGGCGATTGGTCGTCGCCCCAATGTCACTGGTTTTGACTTGGATAAGACGGGTGTCCGTTTGACGGAGCAAGGTTATATTTGGTCGGATGAGTATGAAAATACGTCTGTGCCAGGAATTTATGCCTTGGGTGATGTCACTGGAAAATTAGAATTGACACCAGTGGCTGTGGCGGCCGGTCGTCGTTTGTCAGAGCGTTTGTTTAACCATAAACCTGATGAAAAATTAGACTATACCAATGTGCCAACAGTGATTTTCAGTCATCCTGCCATTGGTTCAGTAGGCCTATCGGAAGAAGCTGCGCTTGCTCGTTACGGCAAGGGCACGATCAAGGTTTATCGCTCTCGCTTTACCTCAATGTACACGGCGGTAACAGACCATCGTCAGCCCTGCTTGATGAAATTGATTTGTCAGGGGCCGGATGAGCGTGTTGTGGGGCTGCATGGGATTGGCTATGGGGTTGATGAGATGATTCAGGGCTTTGCGGTTGCCATCAAAATGGGGGCGACCAAGGCTGATTTTGACCAGACCGTCGCCATTCATCCAACAGGGGCAGAAGAATTTGTCACCATGCGTTAGTGGAATTTTATGTTAGTAGCCTGTTTTTACGGATAAGATTAACCCTCTCCTCAAATCTGAGGAGAGGGTTGGTTTATAGTGGGTCGTTTTAGGATTTGGTATTGTTAAAGACAAAGACTTTACTGAGGAAATAATTGGCTAGAATGATGAGTGCTTGAGCTAGCCAGGTTTCAATTCGGTTAATCCAAATGGGATCATTGTGAACAAATTGGCCAATGATTTGCGGAAAACGTTCCACTAATAAAATGACGAGGAGCAAATCAAGTAGTAAGGTGCTAAGACGGGCTCCGATAAATTTGACTAGGCGCTTAGGCCAGCCTTCAGAGGATTGGTTAAAGACTAGGCGGTCATTGGTCATAAAGGCAAAGAGAATAGCGATGATATTGGCTATGATGGCAGCTAAAGTGGCCTGCTGGATGATGTAAAAAAGGAGTTCTCGAGCTAAGAGATAGACTAAGGTGGTTAAGAGGCCAAAGATGAGGTACTTGACAGCTTGATGATTTAGTAATTTTTTCATACCCCTACTCTATCATATTTTTGAAATTTGTGCTATAATAATCACGTTGCTGAGCAACCCTTGGTGCTTCTATCCTTTCGCCAAGCATATTAAACGTGGACTTGCCACTAAAGGAGAACTAAATGAAATCATTAACCAGTCGTGACTATGTTCAAGTGGCCCTGGTGGCTGCCATCTACATTGTCTTTACCGTTTTACCCCCTTTTAATGCGATTAGTTATGGGCCCTATCAGTTCCGTTTGTCGGAGATGTTGAATTTCTTAGCTTTTTATCACCCCAAATATATTCTTGCGGTGACCTTGGGCTGCATGATTGCCAATTTTTATAGTTTTGGCCTGATTGATGTGGTCGTGGGAGGTTTGTCTACTCTGATTTTTGTTAGTCTGGGGGTCAAGCTTTTTAAAGGCTACCAGAAAGACTATCTTTTCAAGGGCCAGCTTAACAAGGCATTTTTCTATTTTTCAATCTTTTTTGCCTTGTCCATGGTGACGGTAGCTGCTGAACTGGCCATTATTGCTAAAGCTCCCTTTTTCTGGACTTGGTTAACAACTGGCTTGGGAGAATTGTTGTCCTTGTTGGTCGGTTCCCTAGTGATTGAAAAATTAGGTCAGCGGATTGATTTTAGGAGGTAGATCCCTAATGTACCAAACCAGTATTATTGGTCAGGGCTTATATCGAGCCAAGGCTAGGGGATATGGCCAAGAGCTTGACTTATTTGGTAACACCGCAGCAGGTGAAACGCCTATGAGTTTGGTCAATGTTGCTCTGGCTTCTTGTGTCACCATGTGTGCCCAAGGCTATTTTGCCAGATATCATGAGCAGGACAATGTTCCAATTGAGGTGACTAGTTCCTACGAGGCTGAGCAATTTATCCTTTTACTCACCTGTTCCCAGCCCTTGAAGGAGGAACATAAGAGAGCTTTAACTGCCTATATTGAGCAACATTGTCGGGTTAAAAAACTGTTGAACGATACGATAGGTATTAGCATCACCATAAAAACAAGAGAGGATGAGAGGTAAAAAATCTCCTCCTTTTTGTTATAATGAATACTAACAAGTAGAGATTGAGGAAAGTCCAATGAAATTACTTTACACGGATATGTGGCAGGACATCAGCCCTGCTCTGGTTGAGGAAGCAAGGAGCTTTGCAGAGACTGGGAAGCGGGTATTTTACATTGCCCCCAACTCCCTATCTTTTGAAAAAGAAAGACAGGTCTTGCAGGCCTTGCCTCAAGAGGCTTCGTTTAGGATAACAGTTACGCGTTTCGGCCAGATGGCACGCTATTTGACCTTAACTAGTGTTAATCCCAAACAATATTTGGACGATGTCGGCCTGACCATGATTTTCTATAAGGTTTTACTGGACTTGTCCGAGCAGGATTTGCAACTTTATCGTCGGGTTAAGGAAGATAGTGGTTTCATTCAGCAACTGGTTGACCTTTACCAGGAACTACAAACTGCTAATCTGACCATCGCTGATTTGTCCTATTTAGAGCCTGCAAAGGCAGCTGATTTACAGTTGATTTTTCAAGCGGTGGAGAGCTTGATGACAGACAAGAATTGCGCAGTTCAATCCTCTCTTTCTTTTCTAAGTCAGGAAATTAAGGCTGGTCGGCTTGATTTGAGTCAGGTTGTTGTTATTATTGATGGTTTTACTCGTTTTTCAGCTGAAGAAGAGCAGCTAGTGGATTTATTAGAAGCAGCTTGTCATGAGGTGGTTATCGGAACTTATGCCAGTCAAACCGCCTATCGAACAAACTATCTAGAGGGTCATGTTTATCAGGCTAGCGTAGCGTTTTTAACCAACTTAAGAGCTAGGTACCAGACCAAGGCTAGCTATCTTGCCAGTCAATCATTAGGAACAAGTTTTGAACAACTAACACAGTTGTTTGAACAAGTAACTAGTTTTTCTAATGCCTCTTTGTCTCCCTTGGCTGCTGATGATCCCTCTGTACAAATTTGGCGCTGGCCAACGGTTAAGGAAGAAATTGAAGCCATGGCCAAGAAAATTCGCCAGCTAGTTCAAGAGACTGACTATCAATACAAGGATATTACGGTTCTTGTGGGAGATTTATCAAGAGATCAACTAGCTATTGAGCTGCTGTTTAAGCAGTTTGATATTCCTCATTATGTGGCTAGTAGTCAGTCCATGAAAGATCACCCCCTTGTCAATCTGATAGATTCTCTGGAGCGAATCAAGCGTTATCATTACCGAGCTGAAGATGTTTTGAACCTATTAAAGTCAGGTCTTTATGGCCATTTTGAGCAAGCAGCGATTGATCAATTTGAACAGTATTTGCTATATGCTGATATTAAAGGACGTCAGCAATTCATCAGGGAATTTTCTGTTAACGGGGGTCAAGGGCAGTATGACTTGCCCCTGCTCAATCAGTTACGGGAGGCCTTAATCGGTCCGCTAGATCGGTTTTTGAATAGTCGCCCACAAAAAGCGCAAAGCCTCTTGAAAAAATTCAATAGCTTTTTGGCAGAGACTGGTTTGCCAGAAAATATGCAGCTTTTGACTCAGTTTTTATCTTTGGAGGAACGCGAAAATCATCAACAAGTTTGGGCCAATTTTGTGGCCTTGCTGGAAGAATGTCACCTGATTTTTGGCGAGGATAAGCTAGCGGTAAGGGATTTTCTAGCGATATTGCGTAGTGGGATGTTGGCGGGGACCTATCGCACGCTTCCAGCCCGGGTCAATGTTGTCAAGGTTCAATCCTATGATCTGGTCATGCCACACCACAATCAACTGATTTTTGCCATTGGACTGACGCGGGATGTTTTTCCCCTGCTTCATCAAAATAAGAGTCTACTAACCGACGAGGAACGTCAACTCATCAATCAAAAGGTTGAACAGACTGGTCGCTTGGAGATTCCTAGTCGGGAAAATAGCCAGCGCAATCTCTACCTAGCCCTCTCACTCTTTAATAGTGCCGATGTTCAACTCATTTTGAGCTATTCAGGACCAGGGGAAGGGGAGAATCGCTCACCTTATCTTGCTCTTTTAGAAGGATTTGGTCTAAAAGAGCAGGGGGCTCCTGAGTCTAAGATCAGTCATTACAAGGAAGTTTTGGCCCGACTACTGGCAGTGAATCATCTTCAAATCAGCCAGCAAGTGGAGGAGGGACAATCCTTTTGGACTCAAGCCTTGGTAGTTTTGCGACAGCAATTGGCCGCTCATCAACTCCAAACAGAGGTGCTTGACCTGCCGATAACTAGTCCGCTTTCAGCAGAGGTCCTATCTTTACGCTTTGCTGAGCAGAAGTGTCAATTATCTGTTTCAGCGTTGACGACGTTTTATAATAATCAATACCTCTATTTTTTACGTTATGTTTTAAGGTTACAGGAGCAAACGAGTATTCATCCAGATGCACGTCGACATGGTAGCTACCTCCATAAAATTTTAGAGAACTTTATGGCGGATCAATCACCATTAACAACTGAGGCTAAGTTGACTTTGGCCCTGGAAAAAACACGACAAGATAAGCATTTGGGCTTATCATATCAGCAATCCCAGGAAGATCAATTTTCACAAACGATTTTGGAGACGATTGCTGGTAGTGTGGTTAGTGCCTTGGCAAGAAATCAGGCGGTCAGCGTAGCTGGTCAGGAAGTTCCTTTTGATTTTTGGCTAACTCCCAAGCTTAAGGTGGGAGGTTTGATTGATCGACTGGATACTTTAGTTGATGGTAGTCAAGGGATTGTTGACTACAAATCAGGAGATAAGGCATTTCAACTGATTGATTTTTATCATGGACTAGATTCCCAGCTGGTCACTTATTTGCAAGTTCTAAAACAGCTGAATCAGCCCTTGTTTGGAGCCATGTACCTACAATTGACTGAGCCCCAATTGACTTTAAAAGAGTTGAAAAACCTTGATCAGCTGGCTGAGAAGGCACAGAAAACCTTGACTTACAAGGGAGTGTTTTCAGAAGATAGAAAAGAGTATTTGGCCAATGGGTTTTATCAGCTTAAGAAAGGTTTTGTATCCAATACTTATAGCCAGGAAGAACTGTCTCGACTCTTGGCCCATAATCAGCACTTATTTGAAACAGCCTATCGGCAGATTATGACAGGGCATTTTTTGATAAATCCTTATACTCGAGATGGGCGAACGGTCAGTGGCAATCAGTTAAAAAGCATTACCCGTTTTTCAGCTGACCGTCACATGTCCTATGCGAGAGCATTTGAGAAGTTTAACGAAACAGGGAAAAAACAACGAGAACTCTTATTGGGGTTGATGGAGGAAAATGATGGAAATTAAGCCTTTTTTGACAGCAGAAGATATTCGGTTGCTTCAAGAACAAGAAGCAAGGTCTGATGTGCCACAAAAACGTACCGCTGAGCAAATTCAGGCGATTTATAGTCATGGTAGCCATATTCTGGTGTCGGCTTCAGCGGGATCGGGCAAGACCTTTGTGATGATTGAGCGTATCTTTGATATGATTGAACGGGGTTACCACATTGACCAACTATTCATCTCAACCTTTACAGTCAAGGCGGCGGGTGAGCTGAAAGAGCGCTTGGAAAAAAAGATTAATCAAGCCCTTACCCAACCAAGGACGGATCAAGAACGTCATCACCTGTCACAGCAAATTCAACAGTTACCCTTGGCCGATATTGGCACCATGGATGCTTTTACCCATAAATTGGTCAGCCAGTATGCCTATTTACTAGGAATTTCCCCTAATTTTCGAATTATCCAGGAACAAAGCCAGCTCAAATTGTTGCAAGACGACGTTTTTCATGACCTTTTTAACTCTTATATGACAGGAAGTTCAGGTCACTTGTTCCGCCAATTGGTTCGAAATTTTATCGGGAAGGCTAAGGATAGTCGCCCTTTTCAGGAGCTGGTCTATGATGTTTACAGGTTTAGTCAAAGCATGGCCCATCCCCAGCTGTGGTTAGAGGAAACTTTTTTAAAGGGGTACGATCATTTTCTCAAGCGGGAGAATTTCCCAGATCAGTTGGTGACAGAGTTTTTGGAGTGTTTAGCAACAACGGCTGCTGCCTTGCAGGATGTCATTGATTCACCAGACTATGACGTTCTGACCAAGGCTGGTAAGCCCAAGGCAGACTACAAGAAAAAAAAGGAACAAATAGCTACCCTAGTCCAGGCTAAGTTGAATTGGGAACAAGGACTTGAACGCGATTTGGCTCAATTAGCCAAGAGCTTGACGCAAGCCTTACCTGCCACTAAAACCATTACGGTTAAGGGAATCAGCTATCCGATTTTTCAGGAGCTTCACCAGTATTTGGACCAGTTTAGACATTTGGACGTGATCGTTACCTATCAGGAGCAGGCAAGACCTATTTTGGTTTTGCTTCAGGCTTTCATGAAAGATTTTTCAGCTCAATTTTTAGCTGCGAAAATTCAAGAAAATGCTTTTGAATTTACTGATATTTCTCATTTTGCCATCAGTATTTTGGAGGATTATCCCCAAGTTCGTCAACAGTTTCAAGACAAGTACCAAGAGGTGATGGTGGACGAATATCAAGACAATAACCACCTACAGGAGCAACTGCTAGAGCTCTTATCCAATGGTCATAATCGCTTTATGGTAGGGGATATTAAACAATCTATCTATCGTTTTCGT
Source organism: Streptococcus cuniculipharyngis (assembly GCF_007859195.1). Taxonomy (GTDB): domain Bacteria; phylum Bacillota; class Bacilli; order Lactobacillales; family Streptococcaceae; genus Streptococcus; species Streptococcus cuniculipharyngis. Next base: position 35,451 of record NZ_VOHL01000002.1, on the reverse strand, counting down.
CAATCAGACCCACAGATTTTTAAGGACCAATTTGAGCGTTTTCGAGCCCATCCTGACCAAGGGCAATTGATTTTACTCAAGGAAAATTTCCGAAGTCAGTCCACAGTGTTAGCGACAACCAATGCTGTTTTCAGACGGTTGATGGATGACTCTCTTGGCGATGTCCGCTATGACCAGGGGCATCAACTTTTAGCAGGTAGTCAGCAACAACTGTGCTCGGAGGCCAAGTATCAAAGCCAGCTCCTGCTTTATGATGACAGTCAAGAACAAGCTGCCTCGGCTGGTCAGCTCGATATCGGAGAAATTGATGTGGTAGCTAAGGAAATTATTCGCCTGTATCGTGAGGAAAAGGTAAGCTTTGACCAGATTAGTCTCCTTGTTCCTTCTCGTCGTTATAACGACACCATTATGAGGACCTTGGAAAGTTATGGTATTCCTGTTGTAGTTGATGAAATGGCCAAAAATTATCTTCAGTCAGTTGAAGTCATGGTCATGTTGGATACCTTACGAGTGGTCAATAATCCTCTGAATGATTATGCCTTGATTGCCCTGTTACGGTCACCCATGTTTGCATTTAATGAAGATGACCTGGCTCGTATCGCTTTGCAATCGGAAGAGCCGATAAAATTTTATGAAAAATTGCAGTTAAGTCTTAGCCAAGAAGGACAGGCTCTCAACTTATTGACGGAGGAGTTGGTGGAAAAAATTCAGGCTTTTGACCAGACCCTGCGTCGTTGGCGACAACAAGCAAAGCTGAGTAGCCTCTACCATTTAATTTGGCAAATCTATCAAGACAAGTATTATTATGACTATGTCGGAGGTCAGCCCAATGGCGCTCAAGCCCAAGCCAATCTTTATGCACTGGCAGAAAGAGCCTATGGTTATGAAGAAGGGGGCTTTAAGGGCTTGACCCGATTTATCCAGATGATTGATAAAATTTTAGCCAATGCCCATGACCTGGCCAATGTTGATTTATTAGTTTCAACTCAGGCTGTCAATTTGATGACCATTCATAAAAGTAAGGGCTTGGAATTTGATTACGTCTTTATCCTCAATCTGTTCCAACAGTTTAATAAGCAAGAGGAACGTCAGTATTATGCCTTGAGTCGGGAGTGGGGCTTGGGAATCCGTTATTTGGCTGATTTGAAAGCGGAAGTTGAGACCTTTTTACCAAGCCTTCCTGTTCGCATAGAGACGGTGGCTTTTCAGCAGATTAAGGAGGATAATCAAGTGGCAGACTTGTCTGAGCGCTTGCGCCTGCTCTATGTTGCCATGACTAGGGCTAGAAAAAAACTCTATTTAGTGGGCAAGGAAAGTCAGGAAAAATTTTCGAGCATGGAGGCCTTGGCAACCACTGCTGAAGGCTACTTGACTGCCAAGGTCAGACGAGGAATGACCAGTTTTCAGGATTGGATTTTGGGGCTTTTAGCAACTTTTCCCAAGGAAGGTTTTAACTTGACAGAGAGTTTCTTGGGGATAGACGACCTGACTCCTGAACAGATTGGTCAGGTTGAATTGCTTGATTTGGATGTGGCAGAGGTGGTTAGCCAAAGCCCAAACCAAGTCTTTAAGCAAGCCCTAGCTGATATGGAATGTGCCCTTAACTATAATCATCAATTTGCAGCTAGTATTGACCTTCCTAGTGTCCGCACCCCTAGCCAAATGAAGGAGTTTTACAAGCCAGTTAGTGATCAAGAGGGTGTTGATTTGATTGAGAAACCAGATCTCCCCCTTAATTTTGACCTGCCAACCTTTAGTCGACAAAGTAAGGTGTCGCAGACAGCCTTAGGAAGTGCGACCCATGAATTAATGCAACGCTTGGTCTTGTCTGACCGAGTGGAAAAGACTGATTTGCAGGAGGCCTTGCAAGCGGTACAAGCAGAGAAAAAGGTTAAAGATCGACTGGATTTGGAGAAACTCTATCAATTTTTCCAAACAGATTTAGGAAAATTACTGCAGGAACATCATGACCAGGTCCAAAGGGAGGCTCCTTTTTCCATGTTGCAAAAAGATCCCATCAGCCGTGAAAAATATATTATTCGTGGAATTTTGGATGGTTATGTGGTTTTGGCAGATAGAATTGTCCTCTTTGATTACAAGACTGATCGATTCAAAGATAGCCAAGTCCTTGTCAATCGTTATCGTGCTCAAATGGCGCTTTATGCCCAGGCCTTATCACGTTCTTATCAGATAGATCGTGTTGATAAATACCTGATTTTATTGGGTGGACAAGAGTTAGTGATTTCTCGTGTGTAAACTTAGTGATGGCTGATGATGCCAAGTTAAAGGAAGCGACAGGTCTTTTGTAGCCCCTCTTGAAAGCGTCTATAGAAGTTCAAAAAGGGCAAGGAGTGACCCAAGAAGGTCATCTTTTCATTCGTTATACTAGCTTTGTCTATCCTCAAAAGGCTCCAATCTTAGCAGACGGCTTTAGTTGGTCCAGCTGGATTAGGTAAGTCAATGACGACGAATTGGTGACTGCTCTTAACTTGTCCATCACTTATCAACTGTTCTTGGTGCTGAAAGGAGCTCCTTTTGGAAAATCATCGTATCACGGGCAGTGGAATCCATCAGGAATTTTTAAAAACTCATGAAATTTATGCTCGTTTTGTTAAGGAGCAGATATTATAAAAAGCTTGGATTTTTCCAAGCTTTTAGAATGTCGAAAATAGCAATGTTCTAGGTTTTTGATTTGTTTAAGCGGAAGAAAAAATGGACTTTTCTTCCAATCTAAGGCAGGGACCTCAGTCTGTTAGAGTAAGAAATGCTCAATTTTAAACGCTAACTCAGGGTAGCTAGAGACCAGTTCTTGGCTACTTTCCTCATAAAGGTGACGAATCTGGGCAATCTTATCGGGAAATTCATGACCAATGTAGTGGGATTGGCATTCTAGAGTCATAAAAAGCTCGTGAAAGAGGTCATTCATCTCTTCAAGCTTTTGACGCAGGCTTGTATTTTCTTCCAAAAATTGAGGAATCTCATAGTTAGACACCATCAGTGGGTCCTGCAAGATTTCCTTAACAGGATAGGTGCCATATTCTAGACTAAATTCGTAGGTCATAGGGTATCCTTTCTAGCTGATGGTTTCATTCTACCATAAATGACCCAAAAACAGACAAGAAAGGTCTTACTTGAATAAATGATAAAAAATAGGGGAATGCTTTGCAATTTTACCAAAAAGATAGTAAAATAAAGGTGGTTGAGCTATCAATCTATTGCAAAGATTAAAGGAGATAAGCATGTCAGAGAAAATTAGAGTCTTGCTCTATTACAAATACGTGCCAATTGAAAATGCTCAAGAATACGCAGCAGAACATTTGGCCTTTTGTAAATCAATCGGTCTCAAAGGCCGTATCTTGATTGCCGACGAAGGTATCAATGGTACCGTGTCTGGTGATTATGAAACAACGCAGAAATACATGGACTGGGTGCATAGCGATGAACGTTTTGCTGACCTTTGGTTCAAAATTGACGAAGAAGACCAACAAGCCTTTCGCAAGATGTTTGTTCGTTATAAAAAAGAAATCGTCCATCTTGGTTTAGAAGACAATGATTTCGATGCAGATATTAACCCACTCGAAACAACAGGGGAGTATCTGTCTCCAAAACAATTCAAGGAAGCCCTACTTGATGAAAATACGGTTGTTTTGGATACGCGTAACGATTATGAATATGACCTAGGTCACTTCCGTGGAGCCATTCGTCCAGATATCCGTAATTTCCGCGAATTACCACAATGGGTGCGTGATAACAAGGAAAAATTCATGGACAAACGTGTAGTGGTTTACTGTACTGGTGGTGTCCGTTGTGAGAAATTCTCAGGCTGGATGGTCCGTGAAGGCTATAAAGACGTTGGCCAATTACACGGAGGAATTGCGACCTACGGTAAGGACCCAGAAGTCCGCGGCGAACTTTGGGAAGGGAAGATGTACGTCTTTGATGACCGTATTGCCGTTGATGTTAACCATGTTGACCCAACAGTGATTGGTAAAGACTGGTACGATGCTAGCCCATGTGACCGTTACGTTAATTGTGCAAATCCATTCTGCAATCGCCAAATCTTCTCATCAGAAGAAAACGAGCATAAGTATGTTCGTGGTTGTTCTGCAGAATGCCGTGCTCACGAAAGAAACCGCTATGTTGTTGAGCATGGATTGACCCATGAAGAATGGGCAGCCCGTTTAGCGGAAATTGGTGAAACCCTAGATTTTCATACCGTATCAAATTAATAAGTGAGAAATTAGTCAGGTTTTCTGACTAATTTTTTATTTTAGCAACAAAAGAAAATAGTTTTTCTTTTTTGAATCATTACTATTCAAATACGTTAAAAATAAGATTAACATTCGGTTTTTACTTGTGTTATAATGGTAGTAACCGTTTGCGAAAAGGAGGATAGTGATGAAAAGACCGCAGAGTCTTCAGTTATTTAACAAACATTTAAGATTTTCGATTAGGAAATTGTCAGTTGGTATCGTCTCTTTGGCGATAGGAGCCTTTTTTGTCGGAGGCGGCCTAAGCAGCCCTGTTCAGGCAGATAGTCAGGTGACGACTAGCCTGTCTCACAGTCCCCTGACCCAGTATAATTATGTGACCGAGGATGAATTGAGTGCAGATGAAAAGGCCCTTATTCAAGAGGGGTTGCCGACAACTCATGATGCACATTGTCATAATTATTACTTGGTCTATCGTCCAGCAGGCAATAGTATCCTGCCAAGTACAGCCAGCCAGGCCCTCTCTCTATTAACAGTAGGTGGTCAGGTCTTGTTTGTGGTCTTGGGCATTAGTCTGGTGGCAAGTAGCCGAGGTAAAAAGGAGCGTCTGGTCTCATCTATCATGTTGATTACCCTATCAGGGACAATCTTTGTGCCAAGTATCCAGGCCCTACAAAGTCAGAAATTATCAGCCTATAATCAAGTTTACCACTTACAAACCGGCCAAAAAATGCCAGACGTGGCCGAGATTCCAGGCTACAAGTATATCGGTTATCTTTCCCTTTGTAGCTGTCAGGACAAGGTAGTGACAGACCTCTTGCCGGCGAGCTCCAGTGAGACAGAAACCAGCCTAAGCTCTAGCAAGACTGAAGCAAGTTCAAAGATTTCTGAGTCATTCTCAAGCTCAGTGGTCACTGGTAAACCAGAGCAAGTGGCGACTGTTCCAGGTTCCTCAACAGCACCCTTGGAAGAGGTTAAGGGGCCAGTAGCTGAGCCAAAGCCGGAGGGTGAGTCCATCCAGCCAGAACCAGCTCCAAGTCAGCCGACTAAAGAGAGTCAAGCAGTAGTGACTGTTCCATCTTCAAGCCAGGTAGTCAAGGAAGTGGAGAAAGAGGCCCTAGTTCCGTCATCAAGTCAGGTCATCAAGGAAACCGAAGCAGTAGTGACTGTTCCATCCTCAACTCAGGTCGTGAAAGAAGTAGAGACGATTGTGACTGTTCCTTCAGCGACCACAGTGACGACAACTGAAGAGGTTGTCAAGGAAGTTCTTGTGGAAGTTCCAGTGGTCAAGACCAGTGAGACAATTAGCTCAACTACCACCTCAGAAGGGAAAGTAGAAACCATTGTATCTGAGGTAGAGACGATTGTGACTGTTCCTTCAGCGACCACAGTGACGACAAGCGAAGAAGTTGTCAAGGAAGTTCTTGTGGAAGTTCCAGTGGTCAAGACTAGTGAGACGGTGATTGAAAGTTCAACAACGGTGGAAACGACAGTCCTTGTACCAACGGAGACCAAGACAGAGCAGACTCTAGTGCCATCAAGTACTAAGGAAACTGTTGTAGAGACCGTGCCAGCCTCTTCAACAGTCAGTCCTGTTCCAGAGCTACCAGCAAGTTCAACCAGTCCTGTTAAGGAAGTTCCAGTAAGCCCATCTAGCGCTTCTCAGCCAGAGTCAAGCAGTAGTGAGCCATCAAGTAGCTCAATTGCTTCTCAGCCAGAGTCAAGTAGCAGTGAGCCATCAAGTAGCTCAAGCACTTCCCAACCAGAGTCAAGCAGTAGCGAGCCATCAAGTAGCTCAAGCGCTTCTCAACCAGAGTCAAGCAGCAGTGAGCCATCAAGTAGCTCAAGCACTTCCCAACCAGAGTCAAGCAGTAGCGAGCCATCAAGTAGCTCAAGCGCTTCTCAGCCTGAATCAAGCAGTAGTGAGCCATCAAGTAGCTCAATTGCTTCCCAAGCTGAGTCAAGCAGTAGCGAGCCATCAAGTAGCTCAAGTGCTTCCCAAGCTGAATCAAGCAGTAGCGAGCCATCAAGTAGCTCAATTGCTTCTCAGCCAGAATCAAGCAGCAGTGAGCCAGATAGCACGCCAAGTTCATCAACCGAAGAGCCCCGACCAGATGAGCAGGAAGAAGAGCCTGTGGTGGACAAGTCAGCCCTGGCCCAATTAGTTAGCCAGGACCCAGAGCTGCAAGAAACCATTCGATATGTTTACGCAGATGTACAGGCCAAAGAGCAGTATGACCAAGCCTTACAAGCGGCGCAACAGGTGTTGTTGACTAATCAAGTAACCCAGGAACAGGTGGATGCCAGTCTCTTGTCCTTGAAAGAGGCTATGGAGCGGCTGAATGGACGCTTAAAAGCGACACCAGAATTGAGCTTAACCAAGGTAGAAAAAGATGATGATGCGGCTAATGCTCAATTATCCTACCGTTTAAGTGATCCCGATCAAGCTGTTGAGCGGTTGATTGTACGTGTCTATGACGCTGATAAGTTGGTAAAAGAAGTAAGCGTGACAGACTTGAGTCAACCGTTTGAGATTAAGGACTTGTCTTATGGTGTGCCGTATACTTTTGAGTCTGAGTTGGTTTATAATCTGAGAGATGGTCAACAATCTAAGACGGTCTCTCATGATCAGACAGTGGAGTTGAGCCTGAAAGCAGAGCCAAGCCTAGCTTTAGTGGAAGTCGTCAAGAATGATGACACTCGAAGTGCCCGTTTGACCTTTGAGTTAATCGATAGAGATAAGACGGTTAGCGGTGGTTTGGTCAAGGTCTACGAAGGAGATCAGCTAGTTAAGGAAGTAAGCGTCACCGACTTTAGTGAGCCAGTAGACTTATCAGACCTGTCCTATGGTGTACCCTATCGTTTCAAGACGGACTTAACTTACGACTTGCGAGATGGTCAACAATCTAAGACGGTCTCTCATGACCAGACAGTGGAGTTGAGCCTGAAAGCAGAGCCAAGCCTAGCCTTAGTGGAAGTCGTCAAGAATGATGACACTCGAAGTGCCCGTTTGACCTTTGAGTTAACCGATAGAGATAAGACGGTTAGCGGTGGTTTGGTCAAGGTTTACAATGGAGACCAGCTAGTTAAGGAAGTAAGCGTCACTGACTTTAGTGAGCCAGTAGACTTGTCCGACCTGTCTTATGGTGTACCGTATCGTTTCAAGACAGACTTGACTTATGACTTGAGAGATGGTCAACAATCTAAGACGGTTTCTCATGACCAGACAGTGACCTTAATTGAAAGAGTCAGCCCTGTGCCGGTTCTTGAGAAAAAACTTGTTTTTAAAGACATTTCCCAAATCGGCTTATATCGGGTAGTCAATGGTGAGTTAGTGAAGCAAACGTCTTTTACTGAAAGTCAAACAGATTTGTCTCATTATGTGGTAAAAATCGAATCTAGCAAATATAAGGACGTCTTACTCCCTGTTTCAAGGCTTGAGGGGAATCAGGTTGGTTTGCTCTTACCAGAATTGGTTCAGGACAAGCCATCAGGCTACGCTGAAGGGCTTAACTTTAGCTTGGGTCAGATTCCTGTACAGGCTCCTAATTATCAAGACTTGGCTGGTTATGATAGCCAACGTCAGATTGCCTATGCAAATATGGAAAAATTATTGCCATTCTATAATAAGGAAACAATCCTTGATTATGGCAATAAGGTTGACCCAGCAAACAAACTTTATACAACAGAGTTGGTTAGTCTAGTGCCGATGGTTGACAATCAGTTTGTGACGGATTACTATAGTCAGCATGAGCAGATTAATCGTTTGTTACTACATTATAAGGATAATACGGTAGCCTATGTTAATCTGGTCAATGGCCGCTTCTTCAAAAATAGCCCAGTTAAGGAATATCAATTGGCAGGTAGTGAGTTGATTTACACCCCTGAGCAGTTGATTCAGGCGCAAGATAGCTTAATTAATGAATTAGCTCAAGAACTGCAAAAGCTTAATTACTTTGAGAGTTTGGAAAATCTTTACCCAAATTTCATTTATCCTCCAGCCTTGGTTAATGCTGAAATGGAGCAACTTAAGACAGAGTCTTATGCAGAAGCGGTGGCTTCTTTGCGTCGTCAGCAGGTAGATCCGCTTTACCTAGAAAAATCCTATCATCAAGTTAAAGCTGGTATTAAAACGTATCTTCAATCCCTTTTATCACAGGAAGCCGTTTATGCCCCGGCTAATGCGACGTCAACTTACTTGCGTGATAAGATTTTAAAACATAAAGAAAAACTCATGCTTGGTCTAGCCTACCTAAATCGTTTGTATGATATTAACTATGATCAGCAGAATATCAAAGGATTGTCGCTCTTTAGGCAAGATTTCTTTGGTCAGCCAGTACGTCCTATAGATTTGTTGGAACAAATTGGTGGTGCAGGTCTTGAGAAGTTGGAATTTGCCAATAGCGCAGCCCTCTATCGAGATTATTTAGGACTTAAAAATGGCAAAGCGACGATTATGGACTACTTAAGTGCTTATAACAGACTATTGACGGACAAATCAGATAATGACTGGTTTAAGTCAGCTAGCAAGGCCTATATTGTCGAAAGTCCATCCCAAGCAGCACCGGCGGCCAATAGTCAGGTTTATCAGTCTCTGGCCAAGGAGCGTTATCAATCCTATATTTTACCCCTGTTGACCCTATCAGAAGACGGTCTCTTTATCATCAGTAATATGACAAGTTTGAATTTTGGCATGTATGATCGTGCGATTGACATGTCTTTGAAAGAGAGTGATCCACCGGCCTATGCAGCAGCAGTGGCGGAATATCAGGCAAAAATTCGTCAGACTGCTGATTGGCAGAGGGCCTACTATGACGTTTGGTATCGTCTTGCTAAGGATAAGGTAAAAGAACTTCTCCATGCTCGTTCAGATATGCCGATTGCTAACTGGGATGGCTACCGGATGGAAAATGGTCATTGGATGAGACCTTATGGGGATACTGCTAGCAGTCGGATGACGGATTTCTTCGCTCCGATTGGCAAATGGTACCGCTCAAATGGCACAGCCGCTAATGCTAATGGCACAACGACGTATTTTGTGGTGGATACCATGATTGGAGACAAGGGGCAAGGGACCATGACCCATGAGATGACGCATAATTTAGACACGTCTGTTTTTCTAGGCGGCTATGGTCGACGTTTGGGACCAGAAGCCTATGCGATGGGCTTTTTGGAAAGTCCTTGGACAGCAACCAATAAAGAGTTGGGCTTGAATTTATTTGCGGATTATGCTGCCAACGGCAGTCGTCGCAACTATAATGCGAGTCCTGAACGTTTCCAAAATAGTCAAGATTTACAAGAATTTGTCCGTGGCATGTTTGATGTCCTCCATACCTTGGAGGCCATTGAGGGTGAAGTCTATCTTGAAACCCCTAAGTATAAGCAGCGACAAATCTTCAGACGCCTGTTGGTTGAGGGGGTCAATACGAGAAATACAGCCTTCACGGATGACAAAGAGTGGAGTCAACTGAACTTTACCAGTCTAGCTGATTTGGTCAATCAGCGTGTACTCATCGGGACCCACCAAGACTATCGTTCCAACCGTGATTATGGGATGCCTTACCAAATGGTGCAACTCTTTTCGGCTATGTATAGTGCCATCACTTACGAGCGGACCCTGCCCGATAGTTTGACCTTTAGGCGATTAGCTTATGAAATTTTAGCAGAGGCGGGTTATGACGGCATGTTAAAATATGCGTCTGACCAACTGAGAAAAGCAGCAACAGCTACTGGTCAACCTTTCAATGATCGATACATTATTCAAGAGATTTTTGCAGGTCGCTACCAAAGCTTTGAGGAGTTTAAACTGGACATGCTTACTCAGCGTTTAGCCAAAGCCCAAAAAGGTGATTTAAAACCTGTTAGCTTTACCTATAATGGGCAGACCTATCGAGCGAGTTACCGTGTGATTAAACAACTCATGCAAGATGCTGTGGATAATAATCTCTATAGCCTACCTGCGTTAAAGGAAGCCATTTATCAGGCCTACCTTGCTGAAACAGATGATTTCAGGCAGTCTATTTATCGTGATTAGTAGTAAAAAAAGGCTGGGATGTCCCGGCCTTTTGGCTTGACTGATGACTGTCTCATAAAAAGGACCTGTTTCTAGCGAGTAGAAATCAGGTCCTTTAATTAATCTTAAGCCTTAGAGAGCTAGTTTGATTAGCAACTACACTTGTCACAAGTGCAATTTTGACAGGTGCAAAGGCCAGTTTCTTGGCAGGTACAATCTTTAGACATGGTAGGCTCCTTTCCCTAACGCAGACAAGCAAGACCAGAAAGTGGATTTCTGGTCTTTGGTTGATTAGCGAGTGACACGACGGCGAGCTGCTTTTTTACGGTTTTCTTCAATGAAGGCCGCTTTTTCTTCTTCAGGATCAATGATATTTTTTTTCACAGCGTAAACAGCTCCGGCTACGGCAGCACTAGCACCAAGGACACCAGTTGCCAAGCCTTTGATAAATGAATGTTTTTTAGCCATAAAGTTTCTCCTTTTCTTATGTTATAATCATAGTAACCAATTTGAGATTAAAATGCAAGGAAAAGGGTATGAAAACAAAAATAATTGTCGTGGCAGGGCCGACAGCAGTGGGCAAGACGGCCTTGGGAATTAAGTTGGCTCAAGCGGTTGGCGGTGAGATTATTAGTGGTGATAGTCAGCAGGTCTATCGGCAGTTGGACATCGGTACGGCCAAGGCTTCACCGGTGGAACAAGCAGCTGCTCGTCATCATCTGATTGATGTGCGTGAGGTGACGGATACCTATTCGGCTTATGATTTTGTTCGCGAGGCCAAACTGGCCATTGAGGAGATTAGGGCGGCGGGTAAGGTTCCTATTATTGTTGGGGGAACAGGTCTTTATTTACAGAGCCTTTTGGAGGGCTATCATCTAGGAGGACAGGTGGATCAGGACCAAGTGCTGGCCTATCGACAAGATTTGGAGGGCTTGTCCGACCAAGCCTTATTTGACAAGGTCGCAGAACAAGAGTTGGTGATTGACCAAGTTAATCGTAGGCGGGCAATTCGAGCCTTGGAACTGGCTCGTTTTGGTCAGGAAATGGTTAATCAAGAGCCCCCTTATCACCCTCTAGTCTTAGGCTTGACTGATGACCGTGATCGTCTTTATCAGCGAATCAATGAGCGAGTGGATCAGATGATGGCAACGGGACTTTTGGCTGAGGCCAAGTGGCTCTATGACAACTACCCCCAAGTTCAGGCTAGTAGGGGGATTGGCTACAAGGAACTCTTTCCCTATTTTGCTGGTCAGCAGTCTTTAGAAGAAGCAGTGGCTAAGCTCAAGCAAAATACTAGGCGTTTTGCTAAGCGTCAGTTGACCTGGTTCCGTAATCGGATGGCAGTGGATTTTTATGACATTTCTGACCCAGAGATGGAGAGCAAGATCAGGCAAGTGGTCGCAGAGTTTTTGGCTGAAAATTAGGAGTCAAGTCTGCTTTTTTACCTAAAATTTGATATAATTGAGCCATTGTGGACAAGGAGATTGGGAATGATTGAAACAAAGAAAACAGAAGAAGTGGTGATTTTAGTTGGGGTAGAATTACCTCAACAGGATAATTTTGCCATGTCCATGATGGAGCTGCACAGTTTAGCCAAAACCGCAGGGGCTAGGGTTGTTGATAGCTACACTCAAAAACGGGAGCGGTATGATAGCAAGACCTTTATCGGGTCGGGCAAGTTGGCAGACTTACGTGATCGTATTGAGGCAGATGAGATTAACACCGTGATTGTCAATAATCGGTTGACACCAAGACAAAATTCCAATTTAGAAGAAGCCTTGGGGATTAAGGTGATTGATCGGATGCAGTTGATTTTGGATATTTTTGCCATGCGGGCTCGCAGCCACGAGGGGAAACTACAGGTTCACTTGGCCCAACTCAAGTACATGTTGCCACGTCTGGCAGGGCAGGGTATCATGCTCAGTCGTCAGGCTGGTGGGATAGGGAGTCGTGGCCCGGGTGAAAGTCAGCTGGAACTGAATCGACGCAGCATTCGTCATCAGATTTACGACATTGAGCAAAAACTCAAGGCTGTTGAGAAAAATCGTGGCACGGTGCGAGAAAAACGCTTGGATAGTCAGTTTTTCAAAATTGGTTTGATTGGCTATACCAATGCGGGCAAGTCGACCCTGATGAATCTCTTGACCGATAATAGCCAGTATGAAGCCGATGAATTGTTTGCGACCCTTGATGCAACCACCAAGACCATTCCTTTGTCAGGAGCTTTTCAAGCGACCTTGACCGATACGGTTGGCTTTATCCAAGATTTGCCCACAGAATTGGTGGCAGCTTTCAAATCAACCTTGGAGGAGAGTCGCCATGTGGACCTCTTGCTTCATGTCATTGATGCTAGCGACCCCAACCATAGCGAGCAGGAGGCAGTTGTTTTGGACCTGCTCAAGGACTTGGCGATGGACCAAATTCCTCGCTTAGCGATTTATAACAAGATGGATCAGACAGATCAGTTGGTCGCAACGGCTTTTCCCAATGTCCGTCTCTCTGCCAAAAGTTCCGGCAGTCGTCAGCTTTTGCAGCGATTAATCATTGATGAAATTCGGCATCTTTTTCTACCTTTTTCCTTCAAAATGGCCGTGCAGGATCAGCACAAACTCTATGATTTGGGCAAATATGTTATTTTTGATAAAACCCCAATTGAGGGAGAAGAGTTTGAGGTGTCAGGTTACATCGCCGAAGACAACCAATGGAGGTTAGAGAAATTTTATGACAAACATGCTTGATTTAGCCTTGCAATATGGCGGTTTTACCAGTCTTGATCGGACCTACCTTAGCCAAAAATTTAAGACCATGACACCAGAGGAACAATTGCGTTTTATCACGCCCCCTCCCAGTGTTTTGAACGCTTATTTTGCGGAATATTATCAAAAAGAGTCACCAGAAAAGGCAACGGATTATTATTTTGCGATTAGCTCTGCCCTTGATTTGACGACAAGCCAGCCTAGTTTTAGGGAGGACAAGCCCTTTGTTCGCTTAAATTTATCTGGCAAATCCTATGGTTTTGCCTATCAAGATAGGACGGCAGAGGTGGCCCAGGTCTTTGCTGAAAAGCCAGCCCCCATTACAGCCAAGCTCTGTTTTGAATTGGCTGAGATTTTTCCCCAGTATCGTATTTTTGTGGATAAACAGGTCATCAAAATGGCCCCTAAAGAATGGTCCTTGGCCGAGGCAGAAGGGTTGGATTTGGGGCAAGCACTCTTGACAGAGGGCTATCGTTTGGCAGATGGTACCATTTATTTGAGTAGCTTTAATCAGGAGGAAATTCTAGAAGTTGCCCAGAACTTTAAGGGGCAAGTCTATTATGGTTTTCACCAAAGGCAGTACCTGCTCTATATTACAGAATAGAAAGTAAAAATCATGCAATTACAATTTTTAGGAACGGCAGCCGGTCAGCCGGCCAAGAGTCGCAATGTCTCTAGCCTGGTTTTGAAATTATTAGACGAAATCAATGAGGTTTGGATGTTTGACTGTGGCGAAGGAACCCAGCGGCAAATCTTATCAACGACCATTAAACCGCGCAAGGTCCGGAAAATATTTATCACTCATTTACATGGGGATCATGTGTTTGGCCTACCCGGCTTTTTGTCTAGTCGTTCTTTTCAAGCTAGCGATGAGCAGACGGACTTGGACATTTATGGCCCTCAGGGCATCAAACAATTTGTGATGACCAGTCTTAGGGCGACTGGCTCTCGCCTGCCCTACCGAATTCATTTTAAGGAGTTTACTGCCAATGATTTGGGTAAGATTTTAGAGACCGATAAATTTACCGTTTATGCGGAAGCCTTGGACCATTCGGTCTTTTGTATTGGCTATCGAGTGGTGCAAAAGGACTTAGAAGGAAGCCTTGATGCCGAGGCCTTAAAGGCCGCAGGCCTACCTTTTGGTCCGCTCTTTGGTCAAATCAAGAAGGGGCAGGATGTCACCTTGGCAGATGGTCGGCTGATTAGGGCCAAGGACTATATTTCGCCGCCCAAAAAAGGCAAGGTGGTCACGATTTTGGGAGACACCAGAAAAACCGATGCTAGCGTACGCTTAGCCTTAGGGGCGGATATTTTGGTGCATGAATCCACCTATGGCAAGGGAGATGAAAAACTGGCCAAAAGCCATGCCCATGCTACTAATATTCAGGCGGCCCAAGTAGCCAAGGAAGCATCAGCCAAACGCCTCTTGCTCAACCACATTAGCCCCCGCTTTTTGGGTCGAGAAATTGGTCAGATGGCGGCCGATGCTCGTCAGGTCTTTGCCAATACCTACATTGTCAATGATTTAGAGGAATTTGACCTATGAGAAGGATTCTGATGACAGGTGCTTCTGGAGACTTGGCCCAGGCCATTATCAACCGCCTAGGTCAAAGCGACCAAATTATCGCAGTGGGACGCTCGCAGGAAAGATTAGCCCAACTCTATGGTCAGAAATCTAATGTTACTTGCTATGCCTTGGACATTACCGACCAACAGGCGGTGGAGATTTTTTTGGCCCAGTTGCTAGAAACCTATGGCAATATTGACATGTTAATTAATAATGCTGGTTTTGGTCAGTTCAAATCCTTTGAAGCCTTTGATGAGGCTGAAATCAAGGAGATGTTCGAGGTCAATGCCTTGGCCAGTATCCGTTTTTGTCGCCTTCTTGGTCAGCACATGGCCGAACAGGGGCAGGGGCATCTGGTTAATATTGCCAGTATGGCAGGCCTGATTGCGACGAGCAAGTCAACCATTTATTCAGCGACCAAGTTTGCCCTCATTGGTTTTTCCAATGCTCTTCGTTTGGAGTTGGCAGATAAGGGAGTGTATGTGACAACAGTCAATCCCGGGCCAATTGTGACTAAATTTTTTGATCAGGCTGATCCTGAGGGGCACTATCTGCAACAGGTCAAGGCCTATGCTCTGACACCTGAGCAAGTAGCAGACAAGATTGTGAAATGTCTAGGCAAGAACAAACGAGAACTCAATCTCCCCTGGCTTCTCGCTTTAGCTCATAAACTTTATACACTCTTTCCTCGTTTGGCGGATTATTTGGCTGGCAGGACCTTTAATTATAAATAAAAAAGCAGAAAACCCTCTGCTTTTTTACATGTTTCTATAAAAAGTCAGAGCCCTAGAAAATAGGACTCTGACAGGAGATTTATGAAAAAGAAAAGTTTTAGGATGGTTACAGTATAAACTGACAAACTTAATTTATCCTTAACTAATTTTGTTTTTTATAGGCTTTATTGGAAGGGTACTGCTGACTTTTCTTCTTTATCTCTCTAACCATTTTTGCTATAATTTTAAGGAAGCTATTAGAAATGAGACACAAATGATTAAAGCGAAATATGACTGGCAACTTCTCGACAGTCAACCCGATGACGCATTTTTGAAGGTGGCAAAACAGGCAGGGTTAGCACCCCTAGCCAGTCAGATTCTATACCAACGTGGCCTGACGGATAGTGAGGACTTGGCTCATTTTTTGTCACCAGATTTGGGCCAATTGCATGATCCCTACCTCTTGTATGACATGGATAAGGCAGTGGCCCGGATTCGTCAGGCTATTGAACAAGGGGAACGGCTCTTGGTTTATGGCGATTATGACGCTGATGGGATGACCGCAGCCAGTATCATGAAAGAAACCTTGGAGATGATGGGGGCTGATTATGAGGTCTATTTACCCAATCGTTTTACCGATGGTTATGGGCCCAACCAAAGTGTTTATCAGTATTTTATTGAGCAACAGGGGATTTCTTTGATTATTACCGTGGATAATGGCGTTGCAGGCCATGAGGCAATTGCCTATGCCATGGAGCAGGGGGTGGATGTCATTGTAACTGACCACCATAGCCTACCGGCAGAGCTGCCCCTAGCCTATGCCCTGATTCATCCTGAACATCCGCAAGGCTCCTATCCCTTTAAGCAACTGGCTGGTTGCGGTGTCGCTTTCAAATTAGCCACGGCTCTTTTGGAAGAAGTGCCGACAGAATTTCTTGACTTGGTCGCCATTGGGACGGTGGCGGATATGATGTCACTGACAGGGGAAAATCGTCTCCTTGTCAAATACGGCCTGCAAAGTTTGCGTGATACCGAACGGCTAGGACTTCAGGAACTGCTCAATCTAGCAGGTGTTGACGCTGAAACCATTACGGAGGAGACTATTGGTTTCACCCTAGCTCCCCAACTCAATGCCCTAGGACGTTTGGACGACCCCAATCCAGCCCTTGACCTCTTGACAGGTTTTGATGAAGATGAGGCTAAGTCCTTGGCCCAGATGGTCAGTGATAAAAATGACCAACGCAAAGAGTTGGTGCAAAGGATTTTTGATGAAGCCAAAGGGTTAGTTGATCCGACCAAGCCCGCCCAGGTTTTGGCTAAGGAAGGATGGAATCCGGGTGTTCTGGGGATTGTGGCGGGTCGTCTCTTGGAAGAATTAGGTCAACCTGTTATTGTCTTGGCCATTGATGGCCAAGAGGCCAAGGGGAGTGCTCGTAGCCTGGCTACGGTTGATATTTTTGAGGCCTTGTCTGACAAGGAAGGACTTTTTTTGGCATTTGGGGGACATAGCGGAGCAGCTGGCATGACCTTGGAGATCAGTCAGCTTGAGCGGCTCAGTCAGGAACTGTGTGACTATATTCAAGAGGCAGAGCTTGATATGACGCAGAAACCTCAGTTGACCTTAGATGCCCAGTTAAGTTTGGCTGATTTAACCTTAGACACCATTAAAAATTTAGAAAAATTGATGCCCTTTGGCATGGACCACAAGAAACCTGTCTTTTGGCTCAAGGATGTGGTGGTCAAGCAGGCCCGTAGTATGGGCCAGGGCAATGCCCATTTGAAATTAAAAATCAGTCAAGAGGGCCAAGATTTGGAAGTGGTCGCCTTTGGTTATGGCCATTTGGTACAAGAATTTCTGCAAGCCAGCCAGCTGGAATTGGCCGTTAATCTCTCGGTCAATAGTTGGAATGGCAATCGAACCCTCCAGCTCATGCTAGTGGATGCTAGAGTGACAGGGGTTCAGCTAATTGACCTCCGAGCTAAAAATCAGCCCCTGCCGGCAGGAGTTCCGCTGCTAGCTAAGGGGGTTCAGAGCCGAGAAGTGGTCTTGCAAGAGGTTCCGGATCAGCTAGAGGACTTGAAGCAGGTCTTGCAGGCGGGTGACTTTGATATTATTTATTTCAAGAACCAGATAAAGAATCAGTACTATCTGACGGGATATGGCACGCGCGAGCAGTTTGCCAAACTCTATAAATTGATTTACCAGTTTCCAGAATTTGATATTCGCTACAAGCTGAAAGAGCTCAGCCATTACCTCAAAATTCCAGAAATTTTGCTGATTAAGATGATTCAGATTTTTGAGGAGTTAGATTTTGTCAAGATTAGTGACGGTGTTATGACGGTGAATAAGGAGGCTAAAAAACGAGAGATTGCAGAGAGTCAGATTTATCAGAACTTGAAACAAGTGGTGGCCGACCAGCAACTGATGGCTTTGGGAACTCCGCGGGAAATTTATGATTACCTGATGAGTTAGGGCTTACATATTTACCATTCTGCTAAATCATGCTATAATAAATAGTGGACATTATTTTATGAAACGAGTAGGAAAAAGATGGATTTAAAACATTACATTGCAACAATTGAAAACTACCCGACCGAGGGAATTCTCTTTCGTGACATTAGCCCTTTGATGGCTAATGGTGACGCTTATAGTTATGCAGTACGTGAGATTGTTCAATACGCTATGGGCAAAGACATTGACATGATTGTTGGTCCTGAGGCGCGTGGTTTCATCATCGGTTGCCCAGTGGCTTTTGAATTGGGAATTGGTTTTGCTCCTGTGCGTAAGCCGGGTAAATTGCCACGTGAAGTGGTAACAGCTGACTATGAAAAAGAGTATGGTTTTGATACGCTGTGCATGCACGCTGACGCTATTAAGCCAGGCCAACGTGTCCTGATTGTAGATGACCTTTTGGCAACTGGTGGTACGGTTAAGGCAACGATTGAAATGATTGAAAAACTAGGTGGTGTTGTTGCAGGTTGTGCCTTCTTGATTGAGTTGGATGATTTAGAGGGACGCAAGGCAATTGGTGACTATGATTACAAGGTCTTGATGCACTATTAAAAAGATGGATACAATCATCTGTGGAGGTAAAAATGAGTATTTTAGAGCATTATCAAAAGGGAAACTTAGTTTTACCCGCTAGCTTGCTCTTGAATTACAAGGACATTTTTTCCAGCGCAGATGATTTTTTAGTTTGGCAATTTTTCTTCTTGCAAAACACAACTAGACATGAATTGGCTCCTAGTCAGATTGCCAATGCCTTGGGCAAATCCATCGAAGCTATCAATGGCTCTATCACTAATTTAATTAATCAGGAGCTCTTGGCAATTCGCTCTATTAGTGTCAATGGCTTAGAAGAAACTATTTTTGACACGAGCCTAGCCCTAGATAAGTTAGAAAAGCTAGAAGGTCAGCAGCATAACCTGTTGACTAGCCTCCCTCAAGAGAAGGATAAAGACCTGAGTAAGGTGTTACCTGACCTCTTGAAAGACTTCGAACAGGCTGGTTGGGTCTTGACCCCCTTCCAATTGGAGGATATGCAAAAATGGATTCAAGAAGACCAACTAGAACCTGTCTTAATTCGTGAAGCTCTCCGTGAAAGTGTTTATAGTAATACGCGAAATTGGCGCTATCTTAGTAAGATTTTGCAAAACTGGAAAAAAGATGGTCTGTCAACCTTGGCTGATATTGAACAAATGCGTCAGGGGAGGGAGCAAATTAAACCAGAGACTGTTGACGCTTTGGATGATGACTTTTTTGCCGCAGCTAATGATTTGTGGGGAAGACGATGAGAATTGGTAAAGAACGCCTTAGGCAGGTCTTGGAGATTATTGGTCAGCTTTTTCCCGATGCGGGGTGTGAGTTGACCTATGAGACACCTTTTCAGCTTTTAGTGGCAGTTATCTTGTCAGCCCAGGCCACAGACAAGTCAGTCAATCAGGTAACACCTAACTTGTGGGCCAAATACCCTGAAATTGAGGATTTGGCAGCGGCTGACTTGGCGGAGGTGGAAGACTGTATTCGCCATATTGGCCTTTATAAAAACAAGGCTAAAAATATCATCAAAACGGCCCAGTTGGTCTTGGAGACCTATGATGGACGAGTTCCTGATAACCATAAGGACCTCGAAAGCCTCCCTGGGGTGGGGCGTAAAACCGCCAATGTGGTTCTGGCAGAAATTTACAAGGTTCCTGCTTTGGCAGTGGACACCCATGTTTCTCGAATTGCCAAACGCTTAAATATTTCTGCTCCGGATGCAGACGTTTTGGAAATCGAGCAAGATTTGATGAAAAAAATTCCCAAACGGGACTGGATTGTGACCCATCATCGTTTGATTTTCTTTGGGCGTTACCATTGTTTGGCCAAAAAGCCCAAGTGTGAGATTTGCCCAGTCCAGAGCTATTGTCGCTATTACAAGGAGACCCTTGGAAAATAAAAGAGAGCAGGTGTTGGAGCAAGACACCTGCTTTTGAGAAAGAGAGAAAAATGGAAGCTTATTTATCACAACGCTTACAGGCAGTAGCTAGCTATGTGCCTAAAGGAGCCCGTTTACTGGATGTCGGTAGCGACCATGCCTACCTGCCCTTGGCCTTGATGTCTCAGGGCTTGCTAGACTTTGCCATTGCTGGTGAGGTGGTGGCAGGGCCCTATCAATCAGCCCTAACCAATGTCGCCCAGGCTGGTTTTAGTGAGCAGATTTCTGTGCGTCTAGCCAATGGTCTAGCGGCCTTTGAGGAGAAAGATAGGATTTCTGTCATCACCATTTGCGGGATGGGGGGGCGCTTGATTGCAGAGATTTTAGAGAATGGCAAAGCTAAACTCCACCCCCTGCAACGCTTGATTTTACAAGCTAACAACCGTGAGGATGAGCTCCGCCAATGGCTCTTAGCCAATCACTTCACCATTGTTGCTGAGGAAATTGTCCAGGAAAATGACAAAATCTATGAAATCATTGTGGCAGAGCCAGGCCAATCAACCTTATCAAGCAAGGATTTACGATTTGGCCCTTATTTGCGACTGGAAAAATCGCCCGTTTTTTTGAAGAAGTGGACTAAGGAGCTAGCCAAATTAAATCAGGCGCTACAACAAATTCCAGTCCAGTATGAGACTGACCGCTCTGCTATTGGTCAAAAAATAGAAGCCATCAAGGAGGTGCTAAATGAAAGCTAGTCAAGTCATTGCCCGTTATGAGGCCTTTTGTCCGCCAGAACTTTCTCTAGAAGGTGATACCTGTGGCTTGCAACTTGGTCGTCTTGACAAGGACGTCAGCAAGTTAATGATTGCCCTTGATTTACGTGAGCAAACGGTGGCTCAAGCCATCGCAGAAGGGGCGGAGTTGATTATTGTGAAACATGCTCCGATTTTCCGTCCCTTGAAAGATCTAGTGGCCAGCCCAGCCAATCAACTCCTTCTTGACCTAGTCAAGCATGACATTGCCGTTTATGTCAGCCACACCAATATTGATGTGGTCCAAGGCGGCTTGAACGATTGGTTTTGCCAGCTATTGGGGATTGAAGACAGTCAGCCCTTGAGTGTGACCAAGGGCAGTGAGGGAATTGGGCGTATTGGTCAGATTACTCCCCAACCCCTAGACCAATTTGCTCAAAGAGTAAAAGAGGTATTTGGTCTTTCCTCTCTACGTTTAGTGGCCTATGATAAGGAAGTCAATCCGACTATTTCCCGAGTGGCTATTTGTGGTGGGAGTGGTCAGAGTTTTTATAAGGAGGCTCTTGCAAAGGGGGCTGACCTCTATATTACAGGGGATATTTACTATCATACCGCCCAGGAAATGTTGACAGATGGCCTCTTGGCACTGGACCCCGGTCATCATATAGAGGTTTTGTTTGTGGACAAATTAGCAGAGCTTTTTACCCGTTGGCAAAAAGAAGAAGGCTGGGACTTGACGGTTATTCCAGCCAGCCAATCAACCAATCCCTTTCAAGACTTATAGGAGATGCTCATGACAAGAATTGCCATTATTGGAGCGGGTATTGTGGGATCAACAGCGGCCTATTACCTGTCAAAATATCCGGCTTATCAAGTCACGGTTTTTGACCATGGATTAGGGCAGGCCACCAAGGCGGCAGCTGGTATTATCAGTCCTTGGTTTTCTAAGAGACGCCATAAGGCTTGGTATCGCTTGGCTCGCTTGGGAGCAGATTTTTACCCCAGTCTAGTAGCAGATTTGGCGGCAGCGGGACGAGAAACCAGTTTTTACCAGCAAACAGGGGTTTATTTGCTCAAAAAAAATGAAGCAAAACTAGCAGAACTCTATCAATTAGCCCAAAGTCGGCGACAGGAGTCTCCCTTGATTGGTCAGCTCAGTCTCCACTCTCAATCACAAGTGACAGAAAGATTTCCCCAGTTAGCAGGTTTTGAAGAGGCCCTTTATGCCTCAGGCGGGGCTCGGGTTGAGGGGGCTGAATTAACCCGCACCTTACTGGATGCCAGTGGGGCTAGCCTGGTGACAGAACGGGTTGACTTGCAAGTGGGAGAGACAACTTATGTCGTTGGTGGTCAGCCCTTTGATCAGGTCATCTTGGCCTGTGGTGCCTGGCTTGGCCAGCTATTAAATCCTTTGGGTTACGAGGTTGATGTCAAGCCCCAAAAAGGTCAGTTGCAGGATTACTTTTTTGACCATTTAGCGACAGAGACCTATCCTGTTGTTATGCCAGAGGGGGAATTGGATATTATTCCCTTTGCTCAGGGTAAAATCAGCGTAGGAGCCAGTCATGAAAATGATCGGGGTTTTGATTTAAGCTTGGATTCAGCTATTTTGGCTAAATTAGAAACAGAAGCGTTGAGCTATTATCCACTTTTGACAGCGGCCAAAAGTAAGGCCCAGCGTGTCGGCATCCGTGCTTACACGTCGGACTTTTCTCCTTTTTTTGGTCAAGTTCCTCACTTGCCTGGGGTTTATGCAGTTAGTGGTTTAGGCTCATCGGGCCTGACTACCGGCCCTCTTTTGGCCAAAAATCTGGTTGACTTGTTAGTCACAGGGGAATGCCTTTTGCCTGTGACAGATTATCCGATTGACCGTTACATTGTTAAAAGGTAGAACCAGAGAAAACATGACATTCCTGCTTAAAGATGATAGAATAGAAGTGACAAATTAGAAAGAGGAATTTGAGATGAAAGGTATTATTCTAGCTGGTGGGTCTGGAACCAGACTGTATCCCCTGACGCGAGCGGCGTCCAAGCAACTGATGCCCATCTATGATAAGCCCATGGTTTATTATCCCCTATCAACCTTGATGTTGGCAGGGATTAAGGATATTTTAATTATTTCAACACCAACGGATTTGCCACGTTTTGAAGAGCTTTTGGGAGACGGATCAGAGCTAGGGATTTCCCTTTCCTATGCTGTTCAACCAAGTCCCGATGGCTTGGCCCAGGCCTTTATCATTGGGGAGGAATTTATCGGCAATGATAGTGTGGCCTTAATTTTGGGTGACAATATTTACCATGGGGCTGGTTTGAGCAAAATGTTGCAAAAGGCAGCTAGTAAAGACAAGGGAGCGACTGTCTTTGGCTATCAGGTTAAGGACCCAGAACGCTTTGGTGTTGTGGAATTTGATCATGACATGAATGCCATTTCCATTGAAGAAAAACCAGAAAAACCAAAATCGGATTATGCGGTGACTGGTCTTTATTTCTATGACAATGACGTGGTGGAAATTGCCAAAAATATCACACCAAGTGAGCGTGGTGAGCTAGAAATCACAGATGTTAATAAGGCCTACCTAGAACGCGGTGACCTTTCGGTGGAATTGATGGGACGTGGCTTTGCTTGGCTAGATACAGGTACCCATGAAAGCCTACTAGAAGCTGCCCAGTACATTGAAACGGTTCAACGCCTGCAAAATGTCCAAGTGGCTAATCTGGAAGAGATTGCTTACCGCATGGGCTATATCAGCAAGGAAGAAGTCTTTCAATTGGCACAACCACTCAAGAAAAATGAATACGGGCAATACCTGCTACGTTTGATTGGAGAAGCTTAATGACAGAACAATTTTTTGACAAGGAACTGGCTAGTCGGCCGATTGAAGCCATCCCAGGCTTGCTAGAGTTTGACATTCCTGTGCGGGGTGACAACCGTGGCTGGTTTAAGGAAAATTTCCAGAAGGAAAAAATGCTACCGCTTGGTTTTCCAGAAAGCTTTTTTGCAGAGGGCAAGTTGCAAAACAATGTCAGCTTTTCGCGTCAACATGTTTTGCGTGGCTTGCATGCAGAGCCTTGGGATAAGTATATCTCAGTGGCTGATGATGGCAAGGTTTTAGGAACCTGGGTTGATTTGCGTGAGGGTGAGACTTTTGGTAACACCTATCAAACCATTATTGACGCCAGCAAGGGGATTTTCGTGCCTCGTGGTGTGGCCAATGGTTTTCAAGTCTTGTCGGATAAGGTGGCCTATAGCTACTTGGTTAATGACTATTGGGCAGCTGAGCTGAAGCCTAAGTATGCCTTCGTCAACTATGCAGACCCTAGCCTAGATATTGAATGGGATAATCTCGCTCAAGCAGAAGTGTCAGAAGCAGATAAACACCACCCAATGCTCAAAGATGTTAAGCCTTTGAGAAAAGAAGACTTGTAGGTTTTATCGGTTTAGGAAAAAGAGAGTAACACTAACAATTTCGGAGAAAACATGTCAGAATACAAAAATATCATTGTCACAGGTGGAGCTGGTTTTATTGGCTCAAACTTTGTGCATTACGTTTACAATAATCACCCAGATGTCCATGTGACCGTTTTAGATAAATTAACCTATGCGGGTAACCGTGCTAACATTGAAGCCATTTTGGGAGACCGTGTCGAACTGGTCGTTGGTGATATCGCAGACGCAGCATTGGTAGACAAATTAGCTGCCAAGGCGGATGCTATTGTCCACTATGCGGCTGAAAGTCACAATGATAATTCACTCAATGATCCAAGTCCCTTTATCCACACTAACTTCATCGGAACTTACACCCTCTTAGAGGCGGCTCGCAAGTACCATATCCGTTTCCACCATGTTTCAACGGATGAGGTTTACGGAGACTTGCCACTGCGTGAAGATTTGCCAGGGCATGGTGAGGGGCCAGGTGAGAAATTCACGGCTGAAACCAGCTACAACCCATCGTCGCCTTACTCCTCAACCAAGGCAGCTTCTGACTTGATTGTCAAGGCTTGGGTGCGTTCTTTCGGTGTTCAAGCGACCATTTCCAACTGTTCCAACAACTATGGTCCATACCAGCATATTGAAAAATTTATCCCGCGTCAGATTACCAATATCTTATCAGGGATCAAGCCAAAGCTCTATGGCGAGGGTAAAAATGTTCGCGACTGGATCCATACCAACGACCATTCATCAGGTGTCTGGGCTATCTTGACCAAGGGCCGTATCGGTGAAACCTATCTCATCGGTGCTGATGGCGAGAAAAATAATAAGGAAGTTTTGGAGCTTATTTTGGAGAAGATGGGGCAGCCTAAGGATGCCTATGACCATGTGACTGACCGTGCGGGTCATGACCTTCGTTATGCCATTGATGCTAGCAAGCTCCGTGACGAGCTAGGCTGGCAGCCAGAATTTACTGATTTCAGCCAAGGCTTGGAAGAAACCATCAAGTGGTACACGGACCATATGTCCTGGTGGCAGGCAGATAAAGAGGCAGTTGAAGCTAATTATGCTAAAACACAAGAGGTGATTAAATAATAAGAAAACCAGTCTAGTGTAGCTAGGCTGGTTTTATGGATTGAGTTGTTGCAGTAAGCTGTCTGCACTGGTAGTGGGAAGAATACGCAGTCGATTTAGGGTCAGAAGGCCATTAGCAGCGGAGGCAATCCCCTCATTGGTAGTTAGTCCCAGTTTGTAACTGTCTTGGGTTAAGGAAAGGAGTTGGTCAGAGTAGCGACCGGCAGGATAGGCCAGGGTCATGGTGTCCTGCCCAAGTTCTTGGTCTAGAAAGGTCTTGGATTGGGTTAGTTCTGCTACTTGTTGTTCTGTGCTACTGTATTGGAGGTCGGGATGGCTGACGCTGTGGCTCTGAAAGGACATGCCATTTGCTTTCATCTCTTTCATTTGTTCCAGAGTCAAATTTCCCGGTCGTCCTTCCTGGGTGTAGGAGGTAATGACATTATTGGTCGCCTTGACGCCATATTTTGTCAAAATAGGATAGGCCACGGTATAAAAGTCAATCAAACTATCGTCAAAGGTGAGCCAGACCACTTTTTCTTGGGGAAGGCTGTTTTCGCTCAAGGCTTTGTAGGCTTCTTCAGGACTTAAAAAATAGTAGCCAGCGTCCACCAGGGCCTTGATGTGTTCTTCAAAGGTTACTGGATCAAGGATAAGATTGGCATTGTTTGCTTCTTCGGGGGCCATTTGATGGATGGCATGGTACATGAGGATAGGGAGCTGGACGGCCTGTTCTTGCTTTTTCCAGTTCATCTGCTCGTGATTTGAGGTCCTTGTGGTTGGAGTCGTGACCTGTCTGGTTTGGCTTGCAGTAGTAGGGGCTTGAGGGTTATTAAATTTGATTAGCCTAGGGAGAATTTGCCAGGCCATGAGGGCTAAGATGACGAGGATAGCAATGATTAAGATGATATTGGTGGTTGCTAAGATACGTCTAGTGCGTTGGTTTTGATAAGGCATGGCAATCTCCTCACTAATTTTTCTAATAGCAGATTCTTGTTAAGTTTCTCACTTTTATGTTATAATACTTAGGTTAAAGAAAACTAAAGTTTGGCCTTTAGGTCAACGATAACAATAAATAACTAGGGTTGGAAAACGTTTTCCTAACCCTTTTAAGTGTCGGGAGGATTTATGAGCTTAATTTGGTCTTATTTGAAAAAGTACCCCAAGTGGCTGATTTTAGATTTGCTGGGGGCCTTATTGTTTATTGTCGTTAATTTGGGCTTGCCAACGATTTTGGCACGGATGATTGACCAAGGCATTACCAAGGGTCGGGTTGATTTGGTCTATTTTTGGACAGGAATGATGTTTGTCGTGGTTTTCCTGGGTATTTTGGGACGTTTACTAATCGTTTATGCCTCAGGAAAACTGACTACTACCATGATTAAGGACATGCGAAATGACATGTATGCCAAATTGCAGGCCTATTCTCATGCGGAATACGAACAAATCGGTGTGTCGTCTTTGGTCACCAGAATGACCAGTGATGCCTATGTCTTGATGCAGTTTGCTGAGCAGAGCTTACGCATCGGGGTCATCACCCCCTTAATGCTCCTATCCAGTATTGCCATGGTCTTGTTAACCAGTCCATCTCTGGCTTGGATTTTAGCGGTTTCTCTGCCCTTTCTCATCTGGGCGGTCTGGTATGTGGCTGCCAAAACGGCCCCCTTGTCTGAACAACAACAAGGCATTTTGGATAAAATCAACCAATATGCCCGTGAAAGTTTAACTGGTCTGCGGGTCATTCGAGCCTTTGCCCGTGAGGAATTTCAAGAAGAACGGTTTGATCAAGCAAATGATGCTTATCGTGACACTGCCAGTCGAGTCTTCAAGTTAACCGCCTTGACTGAGGTTTTCTTCGTCCAAATCATCATCGCCATGATTATTGCTATTTTCTGGTTTGCCTTGGCTCCCTTGCGTGACGGTGGTTTGCAAATAGGGGATTTGGTGGCTTTTGTGGAATATGCCTTTCATGCCATGCTATCCTTCCTTCTCTTTGCCAATTTATTTACCATGTACCCTAAAATGGCAGTTTCTAGCCATCGGATTCAGGAAGTCTTAGACATGCCTATTTCCATTACCTTGAATGAAGATGGCATTACTGAAACGGCAACACGTGGCTACCTTGAGTTTGACAATGTGACCTTTGCCTATCCAGGAGAGACGGAGAGTCCTGTCTTGCATGACATTAGCTTTAAGACAGAACCTGGTCAGACCATTGCCTTTATTGGGTCAACAGGCTCTGGCAAATCCTCTCTGGTTAACCTAATTCCCCGCTTTTACGATGTGACTTTGGGGCGTATTTTGGTGGATGGGGTTGATGTTCGCCACTATAATCTCAAGGCCCTACGCGCTAAGATTGGTTTTGTGCCACAGAAAGCTCTGCTATTTACGGGGACCATCGCTGAAAATCTTAAATATGGGAAGGACAATGCCAGTCATCAAGACCTAGACGAGGCGACGGATGTTGCTCAAGCTAGTGAATTTATTGCCAGTCGTGAAGATGGCTATGCCACTCACTTGGCAGAAGGCGGTAGCAATCTTTCTGGCGGTCAAAAACAACGCCTATCCATCGCCCGTGCTGTGGTTAAAAAGCCGGATATTTATATTTTTGATGATTCGTTTTCAGCCTTGGACTACAAAACAGATGCGGAATTGCGTCGTCGTTTAAAAGAAGTTACTCAGGACGCCACTGTCTTAATCATTGCTCAACGTGTGGGAACCATCATGGATGCCGATCAAATTATTGTCTTGGACAAGGGGAAAATTGTGGGTCGTGGTAAACATGATGAGCTCATGCAGACCAATGAGATTTATCGTGAAATTGCACATTCCCAACTCAATAATCAGAGTTTAACCGAAGAATAGGAGGAAAGCATGCCTGAAAAAAATGTATTTAGTCGTCTGTGGTCCTATTTGAAGGACTACAAGGGCCAGCTTTATCTGGCCATCTTTTTGAAGATTTTTAGTGTCGTTATGAGTGTCTTGGAGCCCTTTGTCTTGGGTTTGATTATCACTGAATTGACCAAGAATTTGCTGGCCATGGCTCAGGGAGTCGCAGGTGCTAGCCTTAACATTAGCTATATTGCTTGGATGCTGGTGGTTTATGGGATTCGTGCCATCCTCTTTAGTTTAGGCTCTTACGGGGCGAATTACTACATGACCAATGTGGTGCAGGCCAGTACCCGCGACCTCCGTCATGACTTGAGCAAAAAAGTGAACACCCTCCCGGTGTCTTATTTTGATAAGCACCAATTTGGTGATTTATTGGGGCGTTTCACCAGCGATGTGGAGGCGACCTCTAATGCCTTGCAACAGAGTTTTCTGCAAATTATCAATGCGATTTTTAGCTTGGTGATGGTTATTGGCATGGTCCTTTACCTCAATGTCCAGTTGGCCAGTGTGTTGATTATTACCATTCCCTTGACCTACTTGTCTGCCAGCCACATCATGAAAAAGTCACAACCTTATTTCAAGGAGCAGGCGGATGCTCTAGGTGAGATGAATGGTTTTGTCCAAGAAAATCTCACTGGTTTCAATGTCCTCAAGCTCTATGGCAGAGAAGACGTTTCCCAAGAAGAATTTAGTCGTATCACCAGCAAGCTCCAAGAAGTCGGTTTCAAAGCCAGTTTTATGTCAGGGATCATGATGCCCTTGCTCAATGGAATTTCTGATTTGACCTACTTGGTCTTGTCTGTCCTAGGTGGGCTACAGGTCATTGCCGGCAAGCTGACGCTGGGGAACATGCAGGCCTTTGTTCAGTATATTTGGCAGATTAGTCAGCCCATTCAAACCTTGACTCAACTGGCTTCCACCATGCAGAGCGCCAAATCATCTCTCGAGAGGATTTTTCAAGTTTTAGATGAGGCAGATGAGGCCAATGACAAGGCCAAGCTCTTGAACCAGCCCTTGACTGGTCAAGTCAGCTTTGAAGGGGTCAATTTCCAATACACTCCGGATAAGCCGCTGATTCGAGATTTCAACCTTGACGTTAAGCCGGGTGAGATGGTGGCCATTGTCGGCCCAACTGGTGCTGGGAAAACAACCTTGATTAACCTGCTCATGCGTTTCTATGATGTCACAGCGGGTGCCATCAAGGTCGATGGTCAGGATATTCGTGACCTTTCCCGCCAATCTTACCGCCAGCAATTTGGCATGGTCTTGCAGGACGCTTGGCTCTATGAGGGAAGCATTGAGGATAATTTACGTTTTGGTCGTCTAGATGCCACTGAAGAAGAGATTGTTCAGGCTGCCAAGGCTGCCAATGTGGATCACTTTATCCGTACCTTGCCCAATGGTTACAAGATGGAAATGAACCAAGAGTCCAGTAACATTTCTCTCGGGCAAAAACAACTCTTGACCATTGCCCGAGCCCTCTTGGCGGACCCTAAAATTCTTATTCTGGATGAGGCGACCTCGTCAGTTGATACCCGTCTTGAACTCTTGATTCAAAAAGCCATGAAGCGTTTGATGCAAGGGCGTACTAGCTTTGTCATTGCCCACCGTCTCTCAACCATCCAAGAAGCAGACAAAATTTTAGTGCTCAAGGATGGACAAATCATTGAACAAGGCAACCATCAGTCGCTCTTGGCTGACAAAGGATTTTATCATGACCTTTACATGAGTCAATTTAGTCAGCAGTCTTAGTGCTAAGGAGAAATAAATTAAATGATTACCCATAAAAAAGTGGAATTTACCGAGCTCTTTTATGACTTGGTCTTTGTCTATGCCCTCTCTAAAATTACCAACTTAATTCATCATCTGGAAGGGGGCGTCATTAGCCCTATCAATCTTCTGACCTTCTTGCTTGCCATGTTTATTTTGCTTAATACCTGGATGTTGCAGACGGTTTTTACCAACCGCTACGGGCGAAATTCTAAGCAAGATATGGTGATTATGTTTGTTGAGATGGGCCTCTTGCTCCTGGTGGCTAATTCTGTTACCACAGATTGGCAAGGCGTTCGCTTTCCTTTTACTTTGATGGTTGTTTTCTTGTCTTTGACCCTCTTAACCCAGTATTTTATCCAGTATCGCCAAGGAGATGCAAAAGATAAACTAGCCATCAAGGGTTACTTGTGGGGCTTGGGCCTGCGTTGCCTGTTGGTCTTTACTTCTCTCTTTTTTCCTTATCAGATAGGTTTGGTCTTTTATTTTCTTGGCTTAGTTGTGGGCATTGTCGCACCAATCTTTTTCCAGAGAGATATGGCTAATGTGGCCATCAATTTCCCCCATCTGGTTGAACGTCTATCGCTCTTGGTCATTGTTGCTATCGGTGAGATGATTGTTTCGGGGGTAGCGCCTGTCTTTACCTTGGATAATTTTTCGCTGGCCTCCGTCTTGAATTTTCTGATTGTGGTTCTGATTTTCTTGTATTATTTTGGCGAAATGGATCATGCGGTTGATGAGAGCAAAGAGACCCTGGGAATACGAATGATTTATTTACACTATCCCATTATGATTGGGATTAGTCTGATGACGGTATCGCTCAGTTTTTTGACAGCAGCAGAAGAAGTTAATCCCTACTTTCTCTTAGCCCTACTTTATACAGGCCTGGCTGCCTTTTTTGGCGGAACGCTAGCCCTCTATCCCTATAATAAGAGCATTTTCGCCTTTGACCGCGCCTATCGTTTCCGTCAATTCTTGGCTTATGGCTTGTCTTTCTTAGTCAGTTTTTTCTTTGTTGACAAGCCCTTGGTCATTTTATTGAGTGTCTTGTTCATGGCTACTTTTTTGGTTGGCCAATTTCTCAAGCTTTACTTTCAGTACCATAAGGCCTGACTTGTCAAATCAAAGATTTTAAGAGATAATAACATAAAGAAACAAAGGAGTTTATCATGAAATTATTACATACCTGTATTCGTGTCAAAGATTTGGACAAATCCATTGACTTTTATACCAGTGCTTTTCCCTTCAAGGAAGTCCGTCGCAAGGACTTTCCAGACCATAAGTTTACCCTAGTTTTCTTGAAAACCGAAGGGGAAGACTTTGAACTCGAATTGACCTATAACTATGATCATCCAGGTTATGACCTAGGAAATGGTTACGGTCATTTGGCGGTGGGAGTTGAGGACTTGGAGGCCAGTCATCAAGCCCATAAGGCTGCCGGTTATGAGGTGACAGATCTTAAAGGCTTGCCAAACCAAGATCCCCACTATTATTTTGTCGTCGATCCGGATGGTTATAAGATTGAAGTGATTCGGCTAGCTAATCATTAAAGAAGCCCCTTCTCAGTAGGGGCTTTTTTGCTGCTTAATCAATAGAAAAAATATCCGAGTAAGCGGTTGTTTACTCTATAAAAAAACTGATAGAGATATTATATTTCTGGACATTATGAATGTTTTATAAATTACATTGTTTTCTGAGCTAAATAATTTGACAAAATATGGTGTAAAAAGTAAGATGATAAGTGTAAAAATATAAAGTTTGGAGGATGTTTATGTTTAGACCAAATAAACATAGAGATACGGCGCAACGCTTTACCATCAAAAAGTTTAAGTTTGGCGCGGCGTCAGTATTAATCGGAACGGTATTTGCGGTATTTGCAGGTGGCGTTCAGGCTGAGGAGCAAGCCTCGTCAGCCGAACCAGCCTCGAGTAGCCCAAGTACCACACTGGTAACACCAGAGAGTGCTGCTCCGGCAAGTTCGACAGAGGTAAGTCCAGTTTCTGAAAGTGCCCCAGCGGTTAGTTCTGAAGTAGCAGAAGTACCGGCAGCTAGCTCAACAGCAGTTGTCGAAACAAGTACAGCAGCTCCAGTGTCAGAAGTTTCTGAGTCTTCAGAAGCAGCTAGCTCAACGGCAAGTTCAGAAAGTGCCAAGTCAGAAGAAAGCTCAAGGACGTCAAGCCAGGCGGCTAAAGCGCCAACGAGTCAAGCTCCAGCTAAGCAGGAAGTGGTGGCAGAATCAGCACCCCTTAGTGCTTCAGAGGCAGCAACTGCTACACGTGTTGCCGCAACAACCTATAAGGTAACTTATACGGATCTTGCAACAGGTGAAGTGGTTTATACGACTCCGACTAAGACCGTTTCAGAAGAAACGACCTTGCCAAAATCTGAGGCAGTTAGCTTTAATCTTTCTGTTAAAAATGAATTGGCAACAACCCCTGATCTTAAAGGTTACAAGCTAGCAGAAGGTCAGGCAGCTGTTCAAGCAGCAGTGGTTGTCGAACGTGGTGGTAAAAAGAACCTAGTTAACTTCAATGTGGTGCGGGATGATGTAGCAGCAGCTGCAGGTCCAGATGAGACAGAAGGCTATGCAGGTTTCCGGGCTATCTCCACAGAGAAAACCACAGCTGACCAAGTTACCGACCTGATTGGTCCTAACGGAGGCGATAGATCAACCCAGTTTCGTGAGACAGCTAATAAAGACCAAACCAATGCAGTACGACAAATCACATGGGTAGACTTTGCTGATACTAGCTCTTTCTTTAACCTGAAAACAGTCGATCGGGATAAAGCACTTCAAGTAGGGTCTTATTTTGAAAAAGAAATTTACCCAGGCTATGTGGTCCGTTTGGAAGTTGTCGCTTTACGTCCATTTGACGCAACGGAAACCTTCCGAGATCGGGTAGCTGGTACAGCTGATGAAGCCTTGTATCGACCAGATAAAATCAATGCAGATCGTGATACAGGAACAATTCCAGTTGACATCATTGTAGCTAGTCAAGATGGTTGGTCTGTGGCTAAGGCTAGATATGGTATCAATGGAGGTACACAACCAACCTTCCGTTCGAGAGTTAACGGTGGTAATGTTGGTGTTGAATTTAGCGTAAGTGCAACCTATCTTGGCCAGGCTGTACCATCGGCAGTTGTCATGACGACTGGTGAGGAAGCCTCTTATGGTGAGTTAGAGATTTACACCACGGATGGTAAACCGTTTGAATTGTTTGCTGAAATGTCAAATGACACTACTACGATGTCAGCAATGCCAATCACCTATGATGTGGACTGGAAACCTACTACATATCCAATTAAATATTGGGGAAATGCCAATCCAACAACGTCTCGTATTGCTAAGGAAGGTCGTTTGGATGGGACGACTAATGACCGAACATCAGCAGTTTTTGGAGACGGTATTGGCACTCAGGTCTTTGGACCAGTAGTAACTAGACGGGATAGCCCAACAGTTGCCTTGCCAATTGTCATGACCCGCGAAGCTTCTAGAGTTGGTGTTTACATCAATACGGCTGGTCGACAATCAACCATGATTGGTGTGGTTGTTTATGACCAAGGCGATGCCCCAGAAAGTTATGGCTCGGCTCAGCACTTGGTATCAAATCGTGTTAATTCACCATACCTTGGGTCAGCAGCACCAGACGTTGATATTAAAGGTGTCGGGACTGAGATTGATTGGGAAACAGATGATACGGCAGCAGCTAATGATGAGGGTGTTCGTCAGTTGGTGCCAGAAGATGAAATCTTTACAACAGCTAGTGGTCAAGAAACTTATAAACTTAAACGTGCCGGTGAGAATGATTATAGCCTAACCTTTAAGGCTAACCCGAATGGTAACCCAGAGGCCTTTGTTCGTGCCTGGGCAGACTTCAACAACAATGGTGTCTTTGATGAGAATGAAGTCTCTGACCTGGTAACAGTTACAGCTGAAGGTAATTACACAGTTAACTGGACGACAACACAAATTGTTGATACCTCTGTAACCAAATTGGGTGTTCGTATGCGTACGGCGCTTAACCAATATGACATCGCTACGCCAACAGGTATGGCTTATTCTGGTGAGGTAGAAGACTTTACGGTTCAGGTGACACACCCGCCACGTGGTGATAAGGAAACAACGACTGGTTATGTTAATGAGGTTCAACGCATTAATATTGCCTTTAATACAGCGGGTGCTGGTGTTGCCGCAACAGATACTTCAGGTAATGGAACAACAGAATTCACATCGTATGGTCGCCGAGATTATAACTTCGAAGTTGACAATACCATGAATGAAAATATTGCGGTTAAAATCGTTGATCCGTCAGGTAATCTTGTTGGCACTTACACTGAAGCAGGCGTAGGTACTTATATTGTTGAAAATAAAACCGTTACCTTTATTCCAGTAGACGGTTGGACAGGTACGGCTAAGGGAGTTGTTCTACGTGCTGTCGATAGCAACGGTGTATCTACAGGTTGGACTGCGCGAACAGCTGACAATGGTTTGGAAAATGTCAATGACGGCAGTCATAGCTACCCAACAGCAACCATGGATGCAGTTTATATCCCGACTGTTTTGAATCTTGAACCAACAGGAACAAATAAAGAAACTCGTGACTATATCAATACGCCTCAAAGTCAAGATACGACGAGTATGTTTGCACCTGGTACAGATGGAACAGGTACAGAGGCCCTTCAACCATCGAGCCTAACCCTATTGGATGCAAATGGTGCCCCAGCAACAACCGTAACAGTAGCAGAAGGTACTTATACCCTAGCAGGCAAGGTTATCACCTTCACACCAAATACTAACTATGTTGGTACAGCGACACCTGTAACTGTTCGCATGGCTGATTTGAGTGGCGATACAGCAACTGCGACGTACACTCCAACCGTTATCAACCTAACACCAACAGGGACAAACAAAGAAACCAGTGATTACATCAACCGTCCACAAAGCCAAGATACATCAAGCATGTTTACTCCTGGTACAGACGGAACAGGTACAGAAGCCCTTAATCCAGACAGTTTGACGATTCTAGATGCTAATAATAGCCCAGCGACAACCGTAACAGTAGCAGAAGGTACCTATACCCTATCTGGTAAGACCATTACTTTCACACCAAATACTAACTATGTTGGTACAGCAACTCCAGTAACTGTTCGCATGGCTGATTTGAGTGGGGACACTGCTACAGCAACTTACACGCCGACAGTGATTAACTTGACTCCAACAGCGAGTCCTGCTGAAACAACAGATAAGCAAGGTCAAAAACAATCAACCAATGCTAAATCAATGTTTGCTCCTGGAACAGATGGTACGGGTACAGAGGCGCTTGATCCAGCAAGTTTGACTCTCTTGGATGCTGATGGCAACCCAACGGATACAGTAACTGTCGATGGCCAAGGAACATATGTTCTTGATTCAGAAGGTAAGATTACCTTTACTCCAGAGCCAGGCTTCACTGGTCCTACAAGTGGTGTGTCTGTTCGTATCTCAGACTTGAGTGGTGATACAGCGACAGATAAATACACACCAACTGTAACGCCAATCACTCCAACTGCAGAGCCACGTGAAACCTCAGGCCCACAAGGTAAAGCACAGAAGACGGATGCCAAAACCATGTTTACTGAAGGTGACGAAGTTGCGCCAATCGACAACAGCACCATCACTCTCCTAGATGCCGAGGGTAACCCAACCAAGACGGTAACGGTTGAGAATGAGGGAACTTACACCCTTAACGATGATGGCACGATCACCTTCCAACCA
The DNA here is from genome assembly GCF_007859195.1 of Streptococcus cuniculipharyngis. Taxonomy (GTDB): domain Bacteria; phylum Bacillota; class Bacilli; order Lactobacillales; family Streptococcaceae; genus Streptococcus; species Streptococcus cuniculipharyngis. The sequence goes on along the minus strand of NZ_VOHL01000002.1, from coordinate 100 downwards.
GAGCCAAGCTTCGTTGGTAAAGGCCAAGGAGTCCGTGTTCAAGCTGCCGATAAGAATGGCACTAAGGTCTCTGACACTTACACGCCGACTGTAACTGACG
>NZ_VOHL01000014.1 GCF_007859195.1 Streptococcus cuniculipharyngis | reverse complement strand
GATGATGGCACGATCACCTTCCAACCAGAGCCAAGCTTCGTTGGTAAAGGCCAAGGAGTCCGTGTTCAAGCTGCCGATAAGAATGGCACTAAGGTCTCTGACACTTACACGCCGACTGTAACTGACGTGACCATGAGCTCTGAGAATGCAGTTTCTCGTAAGAAACAAGGGGAAACTCAAAGCGGTACGCCAAGCTTCACTACCTCAGACCCATCAGTAACCATCACAGGCTACAAACTAGAAGGCGCTGACGAAGAAGGTAAAGTGGTTGTTCCAGGTGAAGGAACTTACACAGTAGACCCAGAAACCGGTAAAGTGACCTTCGTTCCAGAACCAGGCTTCACAGGCCCAGGAACAGGTGTGACGGTAACGGCTACAGATTCCAATGGTGAAACTGCAACAGCGACTTACACGCCAACTGTTGACCCAATCACTGCCGAAGGAACAGATAAGGAAACAAGTGGTAAGCAAGGTCAAGTCCAAAGTGGCACACCAAGCTTCACCGTTTCAGATGAGTCTGCGACCTTGTCAGGCTACAAACTAGAAGGCGCTGACGAAGAAGGCAAAGTGGTTGTACCAGGCGAAGGAACTTACACAGTAGACCCACAAACTGGTAAAGTGACCTTCACACCAGAGCCAGGCTTCACAGGCCCAGGAACAGGTGTGACCGT
>NZ_VOHL01000013.1 GCF_007859195.1 Streptococcus cuniculipharyngis | reverse complement strand
AAGGCGCTGACGAAGAAGGCAAAGTGGTTGTACCAGGCGAAGGAACTTACACAGTAGACCCACAAACTGGTAAAGTGACCTTCACACCAGAGCCAGGCTTCACAGGCCCAGGAACAGGTGTGACCGTTAAAGCCACTTATGTCGTGACTAACGAGAATGGCGAAGAAGCAGAAGTAACCGCAACAGCGACTTACACACCAACTGTAACGCCAATCACTCCAACTGCAGAGCCACGTGAAACCTCAGGCCCACAAGGTAAAGCACAGAAGACTGATGCCAAAACCATGTTTACTGAAGGTGACGAAGTTGCGCCAATCGACAATAGCACCATCACTCTCCTAGATGCCGAGGGTAACCCAACCAAGACGGTAACGGTTGAGAATGAGGGAACTTACACCCTTAATGATGATGGCACGATCACCTTCCAACCAGAGCCAAGCTTCGTTGGTAAAGGCCAAGGAGTCCGTGTTCAAGCTGCCGATAAGAATGGCACTAAGGTCTCTGACACTTACACGCCGACTGTAACACCAGTATCAACAACATTTGTTGATGAAGAGGGTAATACTTTGTCACCAACTGAGGGCGGTAAGCAGCCATCGAAAGAGATTTCGGACTATGCTTTGGTATCTAGTACAACCGATGAAAATGGTGATACGGTTCACGTTTACCGTAAGATTGTGAAGAATACAACGTCATTTGTAGATGAGAATGGCAACCCAATCGTACCAAACGAGGAAGGTAACCAACCATCGAAAGACTTGCCAGAGTACGAGCTAGTATCAAGCACAACTGACGAGAATGGTAACACTGTCCATACCTACCGTAAGGTAAGTAAATCAAATACTTCTTTCGTTGATGAAGAAGGTAACCCACTTGCACCGCAAGAGGACGGTAAACAACCAAGCAAGACCATCTCAGGTTATGAAATCGTGTCAAGCACGACAGATGAGAATGGCAATGTGGTCCACACTTACC
>NZ_VOHL01000012.1 GCF_007859195.1 Streptococcus cuniculipharyngis | reverse complement strand
TCAAAAAAAGTGTAAAAAGTTATTGACAAGTGGAAGTAGGTTTGATAGAATATAATAGTTGTCGCTTGAGAGAGCGGATAGGACCATTGAGAACTGAATAAGACGAACCAAGTGCGGGTTATGGAAATAACCTGTCAAAGAAAAACAATAAGTCAGTAATGACTGAGACAATCAAATTTTAATGAGAGTTTGATCCTGGCTCAGGACGAACGCTGGCGGCGTGCCTAATACATGCAAGTAGAACGCTGAAGTCTGGTGCTTGCACTAGACGGATGAGTTGCGAACGGGTGAGTAACGCGTAGGTAACCTACCTTGTAGCGGGGGATAACTATTGGAAACGATAGCTAATACCGCATAATAGTGGTTGTTGCATGACAACTACTTGAAAGGTGCAACTGCACCACTACGAGATGGACCTGCGTTGTATTAGCTAGTTGGTGAGGTAAAGGCTCACCAAGGCGACGATACATAGCCGACCTGAGAGGGTGATCGGCCACACTGGGACTGAGACACGGCCCAGACTCCTACGGGAGGCAGCAGTAGGGAATCTTCGGCAATGGGGGCAACCCTGACCGAGCAACGCCGCGTGAGTGAAGAAGGTTTTCGGATCGTAAAGCTCTGTTGTAAGAGAAGAACGAGTATGAGAGTGGAAAGTTCATACTGTGACGGTAACTTACCAGAAAGGGACGGCTAACTACGTGCCAGCAGCCGCGGTAATACGTAGGTCCCGAGCGTTGTCCGGATTTATTGGGCGTAAAGCGAGCGCAGGCGGTTAGATAAGTCTGAAGTAAAAGGCAGTGGCTCAACCATTGTACGCTTTGGAAACTGTTTAACTTGAGTGCAGAAGGGGAGAGTGGAATTCCATGTGTAGCGGTGAAATGCGTAGATATATGGAGGAACACCGGTGGCGAAAGCGGCTCTCTGGTCTGTAACTGACGCTGAGGCTCGAAAGCGTGGGTAGCGAACAGGATTAGATACCCTGGTAGTCCACGCCGTAAACGATGAGTGCTAGGTGTTAGGCCCTATCCGGGGCTTAGTGCCGCAGCTAACGCATTAAGCACTCCGCCTGGGGAGTACGGCCGCAAGGCTGAAACTCAAAGGAATTGACGGGGGCCCGCACAAGCGGTGGAGCATGTGGTTTAATTCGAAGCAACGCGAAGAACCTTACCAGGTCTTGACATCCCGATGCCCGCTCTAGAGATAGAGTTTTACTTCGGTACATCGGTGACAGGTGGTGCATGGTTGTCGTCAGCTCGTGTCGTGAGATGTTGGGTTAAGTCCCGCAACGAGCGCAACCCCTATTGTTAGTTGCCATCATTAAGTTGGGCACTCTAGCGAGACTGCCGGTAATAAACCGGAGGAAGGTGGGGATGACGTCAAATCATCATGCCCCTTATGACCTGGGCTACACACGTGCTACAATGGTTGGTACAACGAGTCGCAAGCCGGTGACGGCAAGCTAATCTCTGAAAGCCAATCTCAGTTCGGATTGTAGGCTGCAACTCGCCTACATGAAGTCGGAATCGCTAGTAATCGCGGATCAGCACGCCGCGGTGAATACGTTCCCGGGCCTTGTACACACCGCCCGTCACACCACGAGAGTTTGTAACACCCGAAGTCGGTGAGGTAACCATTTAGGAGCCAGCCGCCTAAGGTGGGATAGATGATTGGGGTGAAGTCGTAACAAGGTAGCCGTATCGGAAGGTGCGGCTGGATCACCTCCTTTCTAAGGAAAATGGATCACTTGGTCGTCTTATTTAGTTTTGAGTGGTCTTATGTGGGGCCTTAGCTCAGCTGGGAGAGCGCCTGCTTTGCACGCAGGAGGTCAGCGGTTCGATCCCGCTAGGCTCCATTATCTAGGATACAGAGTGACGATTCGCAGTAGCGAAAACTTCTGTAGAAAAATAGGAAACTGACGTAGAGTCACTAAGACTCAAGGAAGTTTATCTTTTTTCCTAAGAAGTTAGTCACGTGTTCAACTTAGATAAACCATAGTGTCAAACCTAACCAAGGTTTGCCTAGATTGTCCATTGAAAATTGAATATCTATCAAACATTCCTTTATGTATGTAAGTACATAGAAGAAATAGTAACAAGAAAATAAACCGAAACGCTGTGACTATTTAATGAGTTTTCTAGTTTAGTAAGATAACTAGGTTATAAGGTTAAGTTAATAAGGGCGCACGGTGGATGCCTTGGCACTAGGAGCCGATGAAGGACGTGACTAACGACGAAATGCTTTGGGGAGTTGTAAGTAAGCGAAGATCCAGAGATGTCCGAATGGGGGAACCCAACAGGTAATGCCTGTTATCCCTATCTGTTAAGGATAGAGGAGGGAAGACGCAGTGAACTGAAACATCTAAGTAGCTGCAGGAAGAGAAAGCAAAAGCGATTGCCTGAGTAGCGGCGAGCGAAACGGCAGGAGGGCAAACCGAAGAGTTTACTCTTCGGGGTTGTAGGACTGCAATGTGGACTTAAGGATTATAGACGAATTACCTGGGAAGGTAAGCCAAAGAGAGTAAAAGCCTCGTAGTCGAAATAGTCTTTATACCTAGCAGTATCCTGAGTACGGCGGGACACGTGAAATCCCGTCGGAATCTGGGAGGACCATCTCCCAACCCTAAATACTCCCTAGTGACCGATAGTGAACCAGTACCGTGAGGGAAAGGTGAAAAGCACCCCGGGAGGGGAGTGAAATAGAACCTGAAACCGTGTGCCTACAAGAAGTTCGAGCCCGTTAATGGGTGAGAGCGTGCCTTTTGTAGAATGAACCGGCGAGTTACGTTATGATGCGAGGTTAAGTTGAAGAGACGGAGCCGTAGGGAAACCGAGTCTGAATAGGGCGGTATAGTATCATGATGTAGACCCGAAACCATGTGACCTACCCATGAGCAGGTTGAAGGTGCGGTAAGACGCACTGGAGGACCGAACCAGGGCACGTTGAAAAGTGCTTGGATGACTTGTGGGTAGCGGAGAAATTCCAAACGAACTTGGAGATAGCTGGTTCTCTCCGAAATAGCTTTAGGGCTAGCGTCGATGTTAAGTCTCTTGGAGGTAGAGCACTGTTTGGGTGAGGGGTCCATCTCGGATTACCAATCTCAGATAAACTCCGAATGCCAATGAGATATAATCGGCAGTCAGACTGCGAGTGCTAAGATCCGTAGTCGAAAGGGAAACAGCCCAGACCACCAGCTAAGGTCCCAAAATAATTGTTAAGTGGAAAAGGATGTGGGGTTGCACAGACAACTAGGATGTTAGCTTAGAAGCAGCTATTCATTCAAAGAGTGCGTAATAGCTCACTAGTCGAGTGACCCTGCGCCGAAAATGTACCGGGGCTAAAACAATTTACCGAAGCTGTGGATACCTATATAGGTATGGTAGGAGAGCGTTCTATGTGTGAAGAAGGTGTACCGTGAGGAGCGCTGGAACGCATAGAAGTGAGAATGCCGGTATGAGTAGCGAAAGATGGGTGAGAATCCCATCCACCGTAAGACTAAGGTTTCCAGGGGAAGGCTCGTCCGCCCTGGGTTAGTCGGGACCTAAGGAGAGACGTAAACGTGTATCCGATGGCCAACAGGTTGATATTCCTGTACTAGAGTATGAAGTGATGGAGGGACGCAGTAGGCTAACTAAAGCGGGCGAATGGAAGAGCCCGTCTAAGCAGTGAGGCTTGATATGAGTTAAATGCTTGTATCTATAAGGTTGAGCTGTGATGGGGAGCGAAGTTTAGTAGCGAAGTTAGTGACGTCACACTGCCGAGAAAAGCTTCTAGCGTTGTATCATACTCTACCCGTACCGCAAACCGACACAGGTAGTCGAGGCGAGTAGCCTCAGGTGAGCGAGAGAACTCTCGTTAAGGAACTCGGCAAAATGACCCCGTAACTTCGGGAGAAGGGGTGCTGATTTAGGTCAGCCGCAGTGAATAGGCCCAAGCAACTGTTTATCAAAAACACAGCTCTCTGCTAAATCGTAAGATGACGTATAGGGGGTGACGCCTGCCCGGTGCTGGAAGGTTAAGAGGAGCGCTTAGCGTAAGCGAAGGTGTGAATTGAAGCCCCAGTAAACGGCGGCCGTAACTATAACGGTCCTAAGGTAGCGAAATTCCTTGTCGGGTAAGTTCCGACCCGCACGAAAGGCGTAATGATTTGGGCACTGTCTCAACGAGAGACTCGGTGAAATTTTAGTACCTGTGAAGATGCAGGTTACCCGCGACAGGACGGAAAGACCCCATGGAGCTTTACTGCAGTTTGATATTGAGTATCTGTACCACATGTACAGGATAGGTAGGAGCCGAAGAAGATGGGACGCCAGTTTCATCGGAGGCGTTGTTGGGATACTACCCTTGTGTTATGGCTACTCTAACCCGGATAGGTGATCCCTATCGGAGACAGTGTCTGACGGGCAGTTTGACTGGGGCGGTCGCCTCCTAAAAGGTAACGGAGGCGCCCAAAGGTTCCCTCAGATTGGTTGGAAATCAATCGCAGAGTGTAAAGGTATAAGGGAGCTTGACTGCGAGAGCAACAACTCGAGCAGGGACGAAAGTCGGGCTTAGTGATCCGGTGGTTCCGTATGGAAGGGCCATCGCTCAACGGATAAAAGCTACCCTGGGGATAACAGGCTTATCTCCCCCAAGAGTTCACATCGACGGGGAGGTTTGGCACCTCGATGTCGGCTCGTCGCATCCTGGGGCTGTAGTCGGTCCCAAGGGTTGGGCTGTTCGCCCATTAAAGCGGCACGCGAGCTGGGTTCAGAACGTCGTGAGACAGTTCGGTCCCTATCCGTCGCGGGCGTAGGAAATTTGAGAGGATCTGCTCCTAGTACGAGAGGACCAGAGTGGACATACCGCTGGTGTACCAGTTGTCCTGCCAAGGGCATCGCTGGGTAGCTATGTATGGAAGGGATAAGCGCTGAAAGCATCTAAGTGCGAAGCCTCCCTCAAGATGAGATTTCCCATGATATTATATCAGTAAGAGCCCTGAGAGAAGATCAGGTAGATAGGTTAGGAGTGTAAGTGTGGTGACACATGTAGCGGACTAATACTAATAGCTCGAGGACTTATCCGAAGTCAAGTAAGTAATTTAAGTATGACCAGAGTTGACGTTTAAGAAGAAACTTGTTATAATAGGTAGGTATTCAATTTTGGGTGGACAATCACTCAGAAGAGTTAGTTAAGTGATGATAGCCTAGGAGATACACCTGTACCCATGCCGAACACAGTAGTTAAGCCCTAGCACGCCGGAAGTAGTTGGGGGTTGCCCCCTGTGAGATATGGTAGTCGCTTAGCT
>NZ_VOHL01000011.1 GCF_007859195.1 Streptococcus cuniculipharyngis | reverse complement strand
AGTAGCGGAACAAGGGCAATTTGATTGTTTACTTCGGGGAGAGCGTTTTGTCGGCAGGAAGGCCTTGATGTCTAAACTTCAGCATGATTTTCTTCAAGAGGAGCGGGAAGGATGAAAAATTTGGTTATAAGTTTATCCTAGGTGATGGTACCCTTAATGGATTAGTGATAGTTATATAAAAAGCACCCCAATTGTTAGATTAATTGTCTAACTTTTGGGATGCAGGGAATTATTCTTAAAAATTTTGGGGACTATATATCTGTTTATACCAACCACAATATATAGTATTTTGACAATATTAAAAAAGGCGACTTCCAAATGGAAATCGTCTTTTTGATTTTTAGAACAAGTTCATCCTAATATTTCCCCAAAATTGTGACTTTTCAAGAGCTATCTGTGCTAACTGATTGAGTGTCTGTTCACTATTTTCTTTATTGTAGAATTTAAGACCTTTGATAATAACTCCATCAACTTCATCTTCAAAAATCAATTCCTCCTGATGGTCATTGATATACGAAAGAAGTTCTTCTTTCCATCTATCTTTTTCTACCAATTGTTCACCTTTGGGTTCTATGAAAATTTGGAGATAGTAATCTTTATTTTGAAGAAGCAAAATGAAATCTGGTTGGAATCCAGAAAATGTGAGTTCTCTCGGATTTTTTTCAAACTGGTGCAATTTTAGTTGTTCAATTTTATTAGTGCCTTTTAACATGTTTTCATCCATGCGAATAAGAAATACATCACCGTATTTTTCTTTCAATTCATCAACATGGTTTGCGATAGCATTGACTAAATTTTCTTTATTCCTATTGATTATAGCTGACTGATAGGCAAAAAAGTCAAATTTTTCAAAGCTGATATTAGATACATTTTGCTCTATAAATGAGTTGCTATGTTTGGCTGTATCATAATTAGGTACTCTTTTAGGATAATCAGCCAGATATTCTGAGATAGAATAACCAATAAAGCGATTTGTCCCCCTTTCTTTACGATAACCAGCCTTTATTTTAGAACTAAGCAAGTTAAAAAAGTTATCAACAATTTTCAGTTTTTTAATAGCTGAAAAATCTTCAACGATAGTTTCTTTTTCCGTTATGACAGATAGTACAAGATTCTGTAAATCTAACCAATTCTCACCCAAAAAATCTTCTATAGACTTAAGATTTGGAAGATATTTTTTCAGATTGCTAAATCGGAAAAAGTTAGAGCGACTAATTGATTTTTTAAAGTAACGAATATCAATTTCTCTTAATTGGGACGTTTTTAACTCTATTGATTCGGCTGTAAGGTAACCTGTTTCATAGGTGGATTTGAAATAAGGGATAGTAGCAATTTTAGAAATTTCAATTCCATAGTTATGTAACTGTTTATAATGGCTGTCAGGAATTTTCTCAGTTTCATTATAGTAAACCTTACCTGTTTTATAGATTCGAGTTTTCTTAAATGATGGTTTCAGTTTGATTTCAATTGGAGGATTTTTCCCATCAGTCCCCGTAGCAAGATTCATCTTATCAAGTGATGCCATCAAATTCTTTATATACTGTGGCTCATTAAGTGTATGATAATGTAATGTCTCCAACAAAAGACTCGCTGTTTCGTCTTCTTCGTCAAATCTTCTTTGATAAGAAATTTTTTGATTCAAGGGAAATGGATTATATCTCGCTCCACGTCCAATCAGTTGGGCTTCAGAATTGGTTGACTTAGTGTCCTTTTTATCAGTCATCTTTCCCAAGCTACTGATACGTACAATATCGTAAAGGTTTAGGACATCCCAACCTTCTGTTAATTTTGCCACAGCAAAGATAACACGATACAGATTACTTGGCGACTCAAGGGAATTAAGTGCCTGATACTGTCCTGTTTCTAGCAAGCCTTTTGAACTATTATCTGTATCATTTGCGTTCAAAATTCTCGTTGGTGAAAACCCACGCCTTATCTCTTTCACAACAGTTAAAAGGTCGTCCTGTTCAAGATAATACTGATAAGCCAACTGTAAAGTATGACTCTGCTCGTCAGGGACACTTTTCGATTGCGAGGTGAGAAACTCCCTCAAAGTCTCTACCGTGAGATTGTCAATCATCTCATTGAATAATCTATTTGCTTCATGTGATGCATCAATTTTTTGTGATTTGAAAAGGATAATTGGCTTGATGTCAATACCAAATGTTTCAAGAGCAAATTTCCGCCTATACTCACTGAGAAGAATCACACTGAGCATGTTTTCTTCATTAGAATTTCCAGTTTGAATCCGTCTTACATTTTTTGAGAATCCATCTTTGATGTATGAATCTAAGGCGTAACGGTAAATGATTTTGTCTCTATATTTTTCATAGATGGTCTCATCGTCAAAATCAAGCGTTGCCGTAAATTCTAGTAAGAGATTGTCAGTATGTGTGTGAAGAAGTGACAGTAAACTCTTTTCCCATGAAGCTTTTTCCAATTCCTCCTTACTTTTCTTTTTCGTAGAAGCAGAATAGTGATGTGCTTCATCTGCCAGAATGACCATCTTCTCTCTTTGATAATCTTTTAATGACATCACATTTTCAGCTTGGGTAAAGAGTTCATTTGTCAATGTCTGGATAGACAAAAATTTGATGTTGATGTCGTGTTTATTGGGAAAATCTGGAAAATTCCCAGAAATGTGATTGATTGAGATACGCACCCCATCAATTTCGATGTGCGAATTGAAAAGAAACTTATCCGACTGAACATTTACCAGGTTGTCAATTGTCTTACTCAAAACTCCGTTGGTATTGACCGTAAAAAGAAAGTTCTGATAGCCTTTCTCTTTGAAAAGATAGAGTATCAAACCAGCCATCAAATCTGTTTTCCCAGATCCTGTAGCCATGTTAAACATAAGTTGATTCGGATTGCGATGCTTGAAGGTTTCTGATGTCTGCGTATAGTGGAAATAGCGTATAGCTTCACTCTGATATGACCGTGGGATATGTTTGAGGTTGTCTATGATATATTGTGGCAACTCCCATCCAGACTCTTCGTGCAAAATATCCATATCCAACTGTTTTAGTTGCTCCAATTGAATACGTGCTGGGTATGAAAATGGTTAGCACAAGAGAACAGGATTTGAAAGATATTGGAGCAATTATCAAATACAAACACTTCCGTTCACCATTTAATACCTTTGACGGTTTGAAGGAAATGGGATTTGACAGCATTGACTTCTCTGTTCTCTTAGAAGGCTTCAGTTATGCCTATGGTATGGACTGGCTGGAAGAATTTTTTAAAGAAAATCAGGATAAACTTAGAAGATATTATTGACAGTTAGAGCAGATGAAAAGACGATTTCCTAGCTTGGAAGTCGCCTTTTTTGATATTATCGAAACACTACATATTGTGGTTGGTGTAAACAGGTATATAGTTCCCAAAATTTTTAATGTGAATTAGTTGATAGCAGCCAGTAGGGCATCTGCTTGAGTTTCAAGTTGGTTTTGAACTTCTGGGTCAAGTTCCAATTTGCCATCTGCCCAAGCACTGTCATTAACCTTGCTAGCTGTGAATGGTTCAACAACTTGTGTGCGAACAAAAGGTAGTAAGTCACGGTAGATCGCAAAGAGTTGGTCATGGCCAGCATTGGCAACTGATGAGACAGTGACTAGCTTATCTTGTAGTGCAGAAGGACCACGTGTTTCGCTAAGGTCAAGGGCACGGCTAAGCCAATCAAGCAAGTTTTTTACGGGACCAGGAATTGAGAAATTGTAAACTGGTGAGAAAATCCAGATAGCATCAGCTTCCAAAACTTCTTGACGAACCTTTTCAAGGGCAGGTAAGGTTGGTGTTTCTAGTTCTTGATTGAAAACAGGAACTTGTGTGTAGTCAAGGTAGCTCACTTCTGCCTTACCAGCTAAGAGTGCCTCTGCTTTTTCAGCCATTTGGTGGTTGAAGGAACCTTGACGCAATGAACCAACGATAAATAGAATTTTTTTAGACATCGTTTCTTCTCCTTAAATATTACTATGTAGTACATTATAGGCATAAATCTCAACTTTGTCAACCATCTTGTTTTAGAGTTTTTTGAAATTTTTTAGGAGGGTAATGAGGTCATCTTGTTCCTGAGGAGAGAGGATACTCATGGTTTGATAGACGGCTTCTAGGTGTTCAGGCAGGGCTTTTTTGATTAGACTTTCGCCCTGAGGAGTCAGACCAATCAGGGAAGCTCGGCGGTCTTGGGGATCAACCTGGCGATAAATCCAACCATTTTTTTCCATGTTCCGCAGAACAACGGTCATGTTGCCCGAAGTGGCAAAAATTTTACTGATCAGGTGGCAAATTTTCATTTGCCCCTTGTTGTATAAAACTTCTAGAACATTAAACTGGGTAGGTGTGATGCCGTGATTTTTATAACTATTTGAGACCTGTTGATCAATAGTTCGCTGGGCCTTACGAAAGACAATCATGGCCTTGCGTGCTCGTTCTTGGTCAAGTTGATTCATGCTCTGTCCTTTCTATCGGAAAAAGACTGATGAGCAGCCTTTATTCAATAATGAGCATGCCATCTTTAATGGCAAAAGGTTCTGTTTGGTTAATGCGGTCATAAAACATGATACCGTTGATATGGTCAATTTCATGTTGAACGACAATGGCATTATAACCTTTGAGTTTAAGTCGTTGTTTTTGACCGGTTTTATCAACATATTCCACAGTAATGCGTGAGTGACGGACCACGTAGCCTTCCACTGCTCGGTCAACCGACAGGCAACCTTCTCCTTCAGCTAGGGCAGCTTCTTGAACAGAATGGGAGACGATTTTGGGATTGTACATGATTTCTTGTAGGCTATAAGCTTCCTTGGGCGCCTGGCCGTCTTCATCAGGTAGATTTGGCACGAGAACAGCAATAATACGGCGGGAAATGTTAATCTGTGGTGCGGCAAGCCCAACTCCTGCTCGGAGCCCCATCTTTTCACCTAAAACAGGGTCTTGTGAATTTTTGAGGAATTGCATCATTTTTTCACCCAAGATAATATCTTCATCTGATAAGGGGAAGGCTACTTCTTCAGCTACTGTTCGTAGCGTAGGATGGCCTTCACGAATAATATCCTGCATATCAATTTGATGGCTAGGACGAGTAATTTTTTGAATAATAGACATGGTTATCTCCTTGGCTTTATTAACTTTCAGTATAGCATAAAGCAAGGAAAATAGGAAATCTTGACCCTGCTAGGTGATGTTTTCCTTGACGGATAGGCTGAAATCTGATAAACTAAACAGGTCTGAAGGACAAACCAACTTTTTCTTGGTTTTAGGTCAGCCAAATCCTAAGACTCGGATTAAGCAAATAAAGGAGAAAAATATGGCTATCTCAAAAGAGAAAAAAAATGAAATCATTGCTCAGTACGCTCGTCACGAAGGCGATACTGGTTCAGTAGAAGTACAAGTTGCTGTCTTGACATGGGAAATCAACCACTTGAACGACCATATCAAACAACATAAAAAAGACCATGCCACTTACCGTGGTTTGATGAAGAAAATCGGTCACCGTCGTAACTTGTTGGCATACTTGCGTCGTACAGATGTTAACCGTTACCGTGAATTGATTAGTTCACTTGGACTTCGTCGTTAATCTGTTAACGAAAACCTTCCTTCGGGGAGGTTTTTATCTTTGCAGGAAAAATCACTTTAATGCCATAGATTGGCTAAATTATGATAAAATAGAACTAGTACGGTTCTTGATGCAAAGGTGAGTTGATCATTTTTGGTCGATTGACTTTTGTGGCAAGAACGTTCAAATCTTATCAGTTAATGAAGGAGTAGGAATGACGAAACAAATTTTTGAAACAGTGTTTGCTGGCAGACCCTTAATAGTAGAGACTGGCCAGGTAGCCAAACAGGCCAATGGTAGTGTGGTGGTCCGCTATGGTGAAACGACTGTGCTAACAGCGGCAACCATGTCTAAAAAGATGGCAACGGGAGATTTTTTCCCGCTACAAGTTAATTACGAAGAAAAAATGTATGCAGCAGGAAAGTTTCCTGGTGGTTTTAACAAGCGCGAGGGCCGACCATCAACTAATGCAACCTTGACCGCTCGTTTGATTGACCGTCCTATTCGCCCCATGTTTGCCGAGGGTTTCCGTAATGAAGTTCAAGTCATCAATACCGTTCTGTCCTATGATGAGAATGCTTCAGCCCCAATGGCAGCCATGTTTGCTTCATCTTTGGCCTTGTCAATTTCTGACATTCCTTTTAACGGACCAATTGCCGGTGTTCAGGTGGCCTATCTTGATGGTCAATTAGTGATTAACCCAAGTGCCGAAGAGATGGAAAAATCTTCCCTGGATTTGGCAGTGGCAGGCACTAAGGAGGCCATCAATATGGTTGAGTCTGGTGCTAAGGAACTCTCTGAAGAATTGATGTTGGAGGCCCTGCTAGCAGGTCATGCAGCCATTCAAGAATTGATTGCCTTTCAAGAGGAAATCGTAGCAGCTGTTGGTAAGGAAAAGGCAGATGTGGAACTCTTGCAGGTTGATCAAGACTTGCAGGCAGAAATCATTGCTGCCCATAATGCCGACTTACAAAAAGCTGTTCAAGTTGAAGAAAAATTGGCTCGTGAAGCCGCGACAGAGGCAGTTAAGGAGCAGGTCATAGCCCTTTATAGTGAGCGATTTGCGGAGCATGAGGACTTTGAGCGAGTGATGCGTGATGTGGCTGAAATCCTAGAGCAAATGGAACACGCAGAAGTTCGCCGTCTGATTACAGAAGATAAGATTCGTCCTGATGGTCGTCGGATTGATGAGATTCGTGCCTTGGATGCGGAGATTGATTTCCTCCCTAAAGTACACGGCTCAGGACTCTTTACGCGTGGGCAAACGCAGGCTTTGTCAGTTCTGACCTTGGCTCCGATGGGAGAAACACAGATTGTTGACGGTCTAGATCCTGAGTATAAGAAACGTTTCTTGCATCACTATAATTTCCCACAATATTCAGTTGGTGAAACTGGCCGTTATGGGGCGCCTGGGCGTCGAGAGATTGGTCACGGTGCCTTAGGAGAGCGTGCCTTGGAGCAAGTTTTGCCAAGTTTGGAAGACTTCCCTTATGCCATTCGTTTGGTTGCCGAGGTCTTGGAGTCTAATGGTTCTTCCTCTCAGGCATCAATCTGTGCGGGAACTCTAGCCTTAATGGCTGGTGGTGTGCCAATTAAGGCTCCTGTGGCAGGAATTGCCATGGGCTTGATTTCAGATGGTAATAACTATACCATTTTGACGGATATTCAAGGCTTGGAAGATCATTTTGGTGATATGGACTTTAAGGTGGCTGGAACCCGTGAGGGGATTACTGCCTTGCAGATGGACATTAAGATTGAAGGCATTACGCCGCAAATCTTAACGGAGGCCCTAGCTCAGGCCAAAAAAGCGCGTTTTGAGATTCTTGATTTGCTTGAAGCAACTATTGCAGAGCCTCGTTCCGAATTGGCACCTACTGCACCTAAGATTGATACCATTCAGATTGATGTGGATAAAATCAAAGTGGTTATCGGTAAGGGTGGCGAGACCATTGACAAAATTATCGCTGAAACAGGTGTTAAGATTGATATTGATGAAGAAGGTTTGGTGGCTATCTATTCGAGTGACCAAGCAGCCATTGATCGTGCCAAGGAAATCATTGCTAATCTAGTGCGCGAAGCTAAGGTTGGTGATGTGTATGAAGCCAAGGTTGTGCGTATTGAGAAGTTTGGTGCTTTTGTGAATCTTTTTGACAAGACGGATGCTCTCGTTCATATTTCAGAAATGGCTTGGACCCGCACCAATCGGGTAGAAGACTTGGTTGAGATTGGTGACGAAGTCACCGTCAAGGTCATTAAAGTAGACGACAAAGGACGGGTTGATGCGTCAATGAAAGCTCTGCTACCAAGACCACCAAAAGCAGAACCAAAGGAGGAAACCAATGACTGATAGGATGACTTTTAATACTGAATTTGATGATCGCCTGCGTGCCTTTATCAATGCTCCAGATAATTTTTTAGATGGCATTGCCTTGGTTCATGCCCTTAATCACTACCCTGTTTTGGCTAGTGAAAAACCTTATGCCTTGAAGGTAGACGGCGAAAAAGTTATTCCAGTCTTTACCGATCGTTTTGATCTGGAAACCTTCAAAAAAGAGCAAGCCAGTGCGCGTGAGCAAAATTGGGTGGAACGCTCTAGCTTAGACGTTTTAGAAGAGTCAATTGTCAAGGGCTTGTCAGGCTTGGTTTATAATCTCAAGAAAAAAGGTGATTTTGGTAACTCAACCGTCTTTAAAAATAATGACATGGTTCAATTTGTCAATAATTTCACGACAATCTTGAATGCCATCATGAGTGATGACAATATCAAGGCCGATACCATGGACAGACGTTATATTGTGCCAGCCTTTATCCTGCCTAATGATGATGGGAGCTTTGATCGTATGTTCCCTACCCTATCTGACCAGGATAAAAACAGCTATGTTCCTGTTTTTTCTAACCTACAAAGTTTTGCCAAATGGTATAATCATCAAGATTTTGGCCAACCTTTCCGTGAGGCCCAAGGCGTTATTTTGGCTTGGAAAATTGATGATATTTATCAGCCAAATCAAGGGCAAAATGATATTGATGACACCGTCGGTGTGGTTGTTAATCCCCTAGATGAGCAACAAATCTTAATTAGCTGGTCGGACCTTGAGGAGTAAGTCAGCATGATAAAAATTTATGATACCATGACCCGTAGCTTGCGTGACTTTCTTCCTTTAGAGGAGGGAAAGGTCAAGATGTATGTCTGCGGTCCCACGGTTTATAATTACATTCATATTGGGAATGCCCGAAGTGTGGTCGCTTTTGATACCATTCGTCGTTACTTTGAGTATCGTGGTTATCAGGTGACCTACGTTTCCAATTTCACCGACGTGGACGACAAGATTATCAAGGCAGCCAGGGAAAATGGCTTGACCACCAAGGAGCTGTCAGATCAGTTTATTGTCGCTTTTAAGCAAGACGTAGCTCAGCTAGGTGTTAAACCAGCGACTAAAAATCCCCGCGTGATTGACTACATGGACGAGATTATTGCTTTTGTAGCCAGCTTAATTGCCAAGGACTATGCTTATGAAGTCGCAGGTGACGTCTATTTCCGCGTGGCCAAGTCAAAAAACTATGCCAAGTTAGCCAATAAAACCTTGGCAGATTTGGAGATTGGTGCCAGTGGCCGTTTAGACACAGACCAGTCGGTCAAGGAGCATCCTTTTGATTTTGCCTTGTGGAAGTCAGCCAAGGATGGAGAGGTCTCTTGGGAAAGTCCTTGGGGACTGGGGCGTCCAGGCTGGCATATTGAGTGCTCGGTCATGGCGACGGAAATTTTGGGCGATACTATTGATATTCATGCCGGTGGGGCAGATTTAGAATTTCCCCATCATACCAACGAAATTGCTCAATCAGAAGCTAAAACAGGAAAAACGTTTGCTAACTATTGGATGCACAATGCCATGCTTAATATCAATGATGAGAAAATGTCCAAGTCTTTAGGGAATTTCTTGACGGCACATGAGATGTTGGAGCAGGTTGATGGGCAGGTGCTACGTTTCTTTTTGGCCAGTCAACATTATCGTCGCCCCTTGAATTATACGGAAAAAGCCATTGAAGATGCCAAGAAAAATCTCAAATACTTGAAAAACACCTATCAACAAGCTTTCACCTCAGTCGCAACAGATGGCTTGGAGGACTTCGTTAGTCGTTTTCAAGTGGCTATGGACGATGATCTCAATACAGCCAATGGGGTGACCGTTCTTTTTGATTTGGCCAAGTGGATAAATTCTGGTCATTATAATACTGACATTAAGCAGGCCTTTGCCAAAATGTTAGAAGTATTTGGACTGGTCTTTGTTGAAGAGGTATTAGATAGTCAGATTGAAGACTTGATTGCTCAACGTCAGGAGGCGCGTGCTCAAAAAGATTTTGCAAGGGCTGATCGTATCCGTGCTGAATTGGCAGAGCAAGGTATCAAACTTTTGGATACTAAAGATGGTGTGAGGTGGGAGCGTGATTGATCCCAAACTCATTAACGGTATCGCCCTAGCCTTTGATGGCGATGCGGTTTATTCTATGTATGTTCGCCGTCATTTGATTTTACAAGGCTTGACCAAACCCCAGGCCCTTCACCATGTGGCGACAAAATATGTTTCCGCTAAAGCTCAAGCCATGCTAATCGCCCAGTTGTTGGCGGAGGATTTGCTAAGGGAAGAAGAAACCTTAATCTATAAAAGGGGACGTAATGCCAATAGTCATACCAAGGCAAAAAATACAGATGTGGTCACTTATCGCATGTCCACAGGCTTTGAAGCTGTCTTGGGTTATCTTCATTTGACCAATCAACTAGCACGCATGGAAGAGTTGATTGATTGGTGTATTGCTTATATAGATAAAAACTAGGAAGTTAAGACTCCCTAGTTTTTTAGTCCAGTCCTAGTTGCTACTGTAGAAGTACGAATAAATAGATAAGACAGTAGAAGGAGGCAGTCGAATGCAAGAGCGTCTATATAAGCTAATCGTGTCAGTTGTTGTGCTATTGGCTTTAGTAAGTGGAA
>NZ_VOHL01000010.1 GCF_007859195.1 Streptococcus cuniculipharyngis | reverse complement strand
TTTCTCCGGTACTTAGGTGTAAAAACTATATGATATTTGCACATCCATTTGGTATGTGATAAACTGTAACTGGTTTTAGCCATTTCTTTTTCCTCCTTTATCTAACCTGAACAATTAGATTATATCAGGAAAAAGAAATGGAAGCTCTAAGCCTGGGCAGCCACCAGCATAGCTGGTGGTTTTCTTGTTTTTCTCTACGAGAAAAACTGGCTCGAAGCCATAATAAAAAACTAGCCTTAGGCTAGTTTAAGCTGCCAGACAAATCTCATGACTGAGGTTTGTTTTTGCTTGCCTAGACTTGTTCGCAAACAAGCTCTACAATATCCTGATGCAGACTACCAGCTAATACAGTTCTAATCCAATCATCAACAGGTCTTTGGCCCTGCTCTTGCGATAAACTAGCCCAATCAAAAGCTAAGAAATCATCCAGTAAACGATCGTGTTCCCCTAGCTGATTGAGACGTTCTTGTATTGTCAACAAGCTAGCTAACTGTTCTTTAATTTTAGCCTGATGGGCTTGAATCAGCATCAAAAGTTCTTGCTTACTGAGTTGCTGCTCTGCCATTTTTCCTAAAAAATCACGAATAGCTGCCAAGGACAAACCAAGGCCTGATAGGTACTGAATCAGATAAAGACGGTTGACCATCTGGGGGGCATAGTCGCGGTAATTATTGCTCAGCCGTTCAGGTTGGGGAATCATCCCCTGTCGCTCATAATAGCGAATAGTTGACACGGCCAAACCTGACTTAATCGCTAGTTCTTTTATCGTCATAACCTTTCTCCTTGACCTTATACTATGGTTCATAGTATATACTAAAACTAATCAAAAAACAAGGAGAGGACTCAATGACACGAACACCCATTTTTCAACAAACCAGTTTTGGGCTGGTTAAGGGCTCTAGCGATGGCTTGACCCAACGTTTTTCAGGGCTACGTTATGGCTGGGCTAACCGTTATCAAGCCCCACAAGCCTACCATTACCAGCAGGCAGAAATTGACGCTAGCCAACCTGCCCCTATCGCTGCTCAGCCAAACATCTATTTCAAGGAATATTTTTTCCAGCAAAATTACAGCCAACAAGAACAGACGGAACAACCGCAAATACTCTCCATCTATCGCCCCATGAATACCAAGCCAACAGATAAATTACCGGTTATGGTCTGGATTCATGGTGGTGCCTTCACCAATGGTAGCGGTGAAAGTAGCGAATACACACCTGATTTACTGGTCGCTCAAGAAAACCTTATTGTGGTAAATATCAGTTACCGACTAGGTGTACTGGGATACCTACGAGATGAAAACGGTAAGCTGGCCAATCTCGGCTTACTAGACCAAATTCTAGCTCTCAAATGGATCAAACAATATATCGCCGAATTTGGTGGTGACCCAACTCAGATAACCCTCTTTGGTCAATCAGCAGGAGCTGAGTCTGTCCGAGATATCCTACTGGCTGATGGTACAGAAGAGCTTGTCCAACGAGCGATTATCCAGAGTGCTCCGATTGGAGCAGCCTATGCTGATAGAAAAGCTATGTCTGAAAGTATGTTAGCGAACTTTTTAGACCTGCCAATCGACGCTCCCTTAGCAGATGTTCTCGCCAAACAGGTAGAGATTGAAGAAACGACCAAGGTTCATAACCTGGCTCGATTTATGAAATTTGCTCCTCATTTTGGTGTCTATCCACTGCCTAGGATAGAGGACATTCCCCAAAGACTAGCTCAACGTGCTAAACAGGTAGAACTCCTTATCGGTAGCAATAGTCGTGAGGTCGCTAGTTTTCTCCCTACCATGCCAAGGGTTGCTGGTCTAGTTGACAAGAAATTAGCGAAAAGAACGACTGAACTAGTCGTCAAAAAGCTCAGCCGAGCTATTTTTAACCAGCCTGCCAAAGACTTTGCCTTGGCTTATTCTCAAGCTGGTGGCTCAGTCCATCTCTACCATTTCTTCTGGCAAGAAAAAGCCCATTTGGTTGCTGCAGGACATGACTTGGAACTGCCCCTTCTCTTTAATTTTGCGGACTTTCCAGATTCCCCTTTCCTTTTAGGAGCTTCTTGGGACGATACCAAGCAGGCTGGTATCCCCCTTCGTCAAGTCTGGGGACAATTTGCCAAGACAGGAAAAGTTGACCTCGCGGGCATTCCTGATATGCTAAGTATTGAGAAATTAGATGACGCTGCAACAGCTGTTGGACGAAAAGACTAATTTCCCCTCAATAGCTATCCTACTTCAACTTATGGAAAAGACTGGGATAAAATCCCAGTCTTTTGGTTTATCTTAAAAATAGTTTAAGCAGGATACCGTCCGTGGTCAAAAGACTAACTTCTTTTTCATCTGAAGTCAATTCCAAGCCCATACCTTCAGCCCGCTTGACGGTAGCAGTAAACAAGTCTGCTTGGTCGTAATAAATGGTGTAATAAGCCAAGCCTGGTAGGTCGCTTTCCCGGTCAGCTAGGTTTTGGCCCGCCCATTGATTAACCGCCAAATGGTGATGATAGTCACCAGAGGCTAGCCAAACCGCTGACGGCAACCTAAATTTATCTGTCACCCCGAGCAAGTCTTGGTAGAAACGACTAGACGCTCCGCTATTTTTAACGGATAAATGAACGTGTCCCATCCGAGTGCCTTGGGGTAAGCGGTAGGGTAGGGCGACTCCCTGTCCCAAATCATAGAGTTCTTGCTCAGCAATCGGACGCGTGTCTCCGACAATCCGTCCATCCTCCCGAACATCCCAACCAGACATGGGACGGTCTTGATAGACCTCAATCCCATTTCCTTCCGTGTCTTCAAGATAAATGGCTTCGCTATAATCATGGTCACTGGCTCCAACCAGAGGAACCTGATTAGCGATAAGATAGTTAAATAGTTGGCCCAAGTCCTTCCGACTAGGTAAGAGCAGGGCAAAATGGTAGAGACCGTAACTGTCCTTGACCGCTTCTGGCCGCTCAGTTTTTAACAAACGGAGCAAGAGGGTTTGACCGACCCCCAAATCCACCTGCTGGTCTGTCTGCTCAAGCACTGTCATGCCCAAGACCTGTTGGTAATAGAGACTTTGAAGCTCAAGATTTTTTACATTAAGAGCCACATGGCCCAGTTCAAATTGTGATTGATACATCAATTTTCCTCCTAGTCAGCCAAAAAGTCTAACAAGTCCTTGGCAAATTGGTCAGCATATTGGAAGAGAGACCCATGACCTGCATTAGGATAGATAATGAGTTGGCTATTAGCAATCTTACGGTGCATGTCATAAGAATTTTCTGTCGCCACCATCATGTCCTTATCACCATTGACAATCAGAGTCGGCTGGCTAATAAAGGCTAAATCATCAGCTTCAGCCTTGCCCCAGCGTTTGATGGCACGGAGCTGTTGCAAGAAACTAGGCACTGCCATGTCCTTATCGGCATAAGCCTTGCTCCGGCTGGTCAGACGGTTAAGCACCTCTTCCGCATCACGTTTGCCCTCTTCATCATGGTTATAAAAGATAAAGCGTTTAGGGTCCACCCCCTCTAGCCCTGCCTTAAACATGTAATTGAAGGTGGTCTTGGTCACTTGGTCAATCCCCAGACCCGCTCGTGGTCCTGTACCAACCAAAATCAAGCGATTCACCAAATCAGCTTGGGCACGCACCACTTCCTGAGCAACCATACCGCCCATAGAAAGCCCTAGCAGATTGATTTTTTCATAACCCAAAGCCTTGATAATGTCAATGGCTTGCTCAGCCATACCAGGAATGGTCTTGGCAACCTTGCCTTGGCTAGCACCCACACCGGGTAGGTCTAGTAAGATGACATGTTGTTCCGCTGCCAAGAGGTCAATTAGTTTAGGATCCCAATTATCCATGGTAGCCGCCAAATGGACCAGCATAACTAAAGGCAAGTCTGATTTGCCCTTGCTCAATTCACGGTAGGCGATGTCTTGCTGGTTGACGGTTAGGTATTGATTGCCTGTTGTTAGATATGACATGTTCTTTCTCCTATTTCTCAAAACTCAAGACAGTTTTCCCTCGTGAACGACCATTAGCTACCTTGTCCAAGGCCTGATTGACCTGACTAAAAGGAAAAACTGTATCAATGGATGGTTTAATCTTCAATTGACGAAAGAGATTGGCAACTTCTTGCAACTGCTGACCATTGCTCTCAACAAAGATAAAATGGTAATTGACACCATATTTTTCTGCCTTCTTATCAAAAGAGCGACCAGCCAAAGCAAAGAGCCATTGTTTCCAAAGGGGTAAGTTCATCCGTTTGGCAAAGCTGCTATTGGGCATGCCACGTAGAGAAACTAGCTGACCACCTTTTTTCATAATGCTCATCTGTTTCTCAGTCTCTGCTCCACCTAGGGTATCAAGGACATAGTCCACACCACTGAGGGTCTTGCTATAATCTTCTGTTTTATAATCAATAAAACGATCCACCCCCAAGGCTAACACACGCTCTTTATTCGTTACGTCACCATTGGTAATAACGGTCAGACCTTTGGCCTTAGCGATTGGAATAGCCATGGCTCCCACACCACCTGTACCGCCAGAAATAAAAATGGTCTTACCCGCCTGAGCTTTCATCAGCTCCAAGGCCTGCATGATGGTCAAAGCAGTCAAGGGAACAGCTGCTGCTTCTGTATCTGAGAGATAGTCTGGTACCAAGGCTAGGGCTGCAGCATCTACCGCCACATATTCCGCAAAAGCACCGATACTATCTAGGGGAAGGCGAGCAAAAACACGGTCACCGAGCTTGAATTGGTCGACTTGACTGCCCATCGCTTCCACACGACCAACCACCTCATTGCCTGCAATCAAGGGCAGTTTATAGGGGGTAATCAGCTTGACTTCCCCACGAGAAATCATATTGTCCAAGGGATTGACCCCCGCTGCAGTTACCTTGACCAAAACTTGTTGGTCAGTAATCCTTGGTTTTTCTACCTCGGTGATGGTGACATCAATACTCTGTTTATCGTATTTGGTTAAGAGGGCTGCTTTCATCGTTTTCTCCTTTTTCTCTCAAGCGATATAACTGGTCAATAAAACCTTGCAAGTGACGACTGGCCAAGTCCTTGGCTAAATTGGCTTCTAATTCCTCAAAGACTGGTGTCAAGCCCTGTTCAATATAAGCTCCAACAGGACAGCTGGGATTGCTATGTTGATGGCGGTCAAAAAGTCTGACCCTATCCTGCTCCTGAGTTGCTAAATAAATATCCAAGAGGCTAATCCTAGTCGCTGACCGTCCAAGCTCATAGCCTGACTTGCCCTGCCGACTTTTAATCAGGTCAGCCTTTTTCAAGAGGGCAATGACCTTACGAACATAGCTAGGGTTGGTCCCCACGCTATCGGCCAAAAAACCTGAGGTCAGAGCATCTTGACTTTCTGAAATCATGGTTAACAAATGTAGGGCAACAGAAAATTTCGTATCCATTAGTTTGTCCTCTCTTGACTTGATAAGTTTTGTCGCTGACCATCTGCCACAAAGGTCAAGGTCTTATCGATATGGTAGGCATGAACGGCAGACACAAGATTAACCAAATCCTCATTCAGCTTCGGTGCTAACTCTTGATAGAAGGCCTGACGAGCCTCTTGATTGGCAAAACCGATAATGATTGAGGCATGTAGGTGTTCTGACTGAGGATTGTCATGGGCAACATTTGGCGTATCCCAGGTTGCCTTATGCCAAGGCAGATAGACTTGGGAGCGTAGCTCAGTCACCCCATCAACTGTTGCCAAAGTCGCAAACAAGTCTTGGTTAATCAATTGCTTAAAGGCTCCGCTTTTGACCTCGTCACGACGACGAAAATACAGAACATCTCGCAGCTGGGTTGTCCTATCTTCTGATACTGTCAACCAACGCGACGAATAAGGAAATCCCATGTGCATCAAGGTGCGACGAAAAACATTGACCTCATCTTCAAAGGCCAGAGCCGTCTGCTTACGACCAGCAATGGGAGACAAAAGGTTATCAAAAGTCACCTCAGCAATGCCATCGACCCGACGGTCTGGTTTAATGTCAGTTTCCAAACCAGTAGCAGTCGGCCAAAAACTATGCTCAGTCGCACTCAGGTGTTGTTGACGATAATCCAAAAGCCCCGGCGAAGCCGCAATAATATCGGCATGAGAGCCAGCCCAGTAGTTCATCCCCTCTTGACGAGGTTTATCCTCTCTCATCCAGAGCAAAATAGAAACTGAAAATTGATTGGTATAAGCTTTAGTCATTTAATTATCCTTTTTCTTTTTGTTGTACTTGTACTTGATACAAGTTATATTTTAGCTTCTTTTTCTTAACCTGTCAACCCTTTTGCTCAAAAAAGAAAAATCGCTAACTCCTAGAACTCAATGTTAATATGCTGATGACTTCAACTAACCTAAACAGGAAATAGAAAAGAAGCTGGCACTTCTGCACCAGCCTCCTTTTTATTGGGCTAACAAGTTGTCTAAAAATTGGACTTGTTTAGCATAAACCTCCTGAGCATAGGAATTGTCCAATCTTAGTTCAAAAATATGGGGTAACTTGACCTGCTTGACATCATAGAACTGGGAAGCAACTGGCACCCCCAAATCCTCCAAGCGTTTGACCAAGGCCTGATTGGATTTGGTGAAACTTCCTGTATTACCATCACTGATAAAGCTGGCAGGAAAATCTTGGTTGACATTTTTGAGAATGGAGGACTCTTCTACTCGTTTATCCTGTACCACATCCAAGACTTGGAAATAGGAACGAGCCAGTGGTGCTACCAGCCAATCAAAGGCAAATACACCTGTTTTCATCCCCATCTGAATATCTGACCAGGAACTGACACCGATATAGCCCTTGGGCGTGAGCTTGGCTAGGGGGGAAAACTGGATGCCTTGAGCATAGTCTGGATTGGTCAAGACCAGGGCTAACTGTCCTGCCAACTGCCCACCTGCTGAATCTCCTGATAAAATAATTTTATTAGTATCAATGCCATAAGTCGCCGCATTGGCTTCCACATAGGCCAAAGCCTCATCCACCTGCCTTAAGCCATCCTTGTAGCGTGCCTTGGGCGAAAGCAGGTAGTTGACATTGACGACATTGTAACCATCTGTCACATAACGGAAAAGATAGTCTTCCCTTTCAATCTTATCTCCAGCAGCATAACCTCCACCATGAATATAGAAAATGGTTCCCTTGGCATTAGGGGTGGTATAAATGTCCAATTTATTATTGCCTAATTGAGAAGGGTAGGTTAAATCACGGTAATAAACCACTCCATTCTCTCCCTTTTCCTTACTTTCTGCTTTTTCTGGAACAACTGTTGAGCCAAAGAAAACATTGGTATGGCTGGTGATAAAGTCAGGATTGATGACATTGTAGATAAAAAAGAGGTGTAACACCACTGCCAGTCCCAAAACAAGCTTGGTCAGCAGTCCGAGCAGTTTCTGACCAAGGGAAGAGGGGCCTTCAGGTGATTTTCTTGACCAAATTAGGCAAAGCGACAAGAAGCCCAAGTAAGCAGCGACCAACATGGTCACCGAATAACGCCCCAAAAAGCTAGCCAAGAGCAAACCCACAATCCCAAGACCAGTCAAATATCGCTGCCACTTCTGCTCACTTTTGTAACACCGATAGGCTAAGACGGTGATTAAAAGAGGCACTAAAAGGCCCAGCTGATTGAAAAAAAGATAGAGTCCCAAACTCAGTAGTAAGAGTAAAGCATCCAAAAAGTACATGATTCGCTTATCCTTTCTATGGAAATGATTTTTCCATCTTTTATGATAGCTATTTCAGACTCAATATTATATAATAAATTTACGTTTTTTATCATAAATGTTAGTTTTAGGAGTTTTTTATGTTTAGCCTAAATCCTGATCAACTGAAAATTAGCCGTCAACGATTTGAAGAAAGCATCTTTTTCCGCCGCGAATACCAGCAATTACACAATCCCTTGAGTTGGACCGACTATTTATTTGATCTGGTTCAGACGGGACAATTTGACCAAGTCTTAGACCAGCTCAATCAACCTTGGGACTGGACACCAGGCCAATTGGCCGAAGATGAACTCCGCAGCCATAAAAATCTAGCCATCTGCCTCATCACTGAATTAACCTCTAAAAGTCTTAGCCACCATCTCTTAACGAGTGACATTGGCTTTTCCCTGACAGATTCTAGCATTCAGTTACTAGAAAAAGCGCAGAGCCAGCTTGCTGTCAGTGATTGCTTAATCGCTTTTATCTACCTTTTAATGGAAGAAATTCAAGATCAACCTCGTCAGAGCCAGCATCATTTAGTAATCTTGACCAAAAAATATATCCACAAACATTTCAACAGTAAGATTAGGATTGCTGACTTGGCCAAGGACATTCAGACCTCAGCCAGCTACTTATCCACCATCTTTAAACAAGAAGAAAAGATGACTATTCAGGCCTACATTCAGCAGGAAAGAATTCAGCGAGCTAAGCAAATGTTAGTCCACTCTGACCTGTCCCTGACCAGTATTAGCCAACTGACTGGCTTTACCTCCCAAAGTCATTTCGGTAAGGTCATGAAGGCCTTAGAAGGCATGACACCTAGACAATACCGCCTCAAATATAATAAGCATTATTCTCATATATAAAAAAGCCCCACTCCATGAAGAGAGCGGGCTTATTTAGTCATTTAATTTTTTCCTTTGGCTAAAAAACGAATAATTTCTTGATAGGCATCTCGAGCTGCCCCTGATTTATCCTGTTTTAGATTGGATAAATAGCCATGTTTTGTTGGTCCATAAATATCCAATGGTGTTTCAAAATTACTTACTTCAACGCCTAATTTTTTCAGTTGATTTTCCATTTTCTTCATATCATAAGGAAAACCATCTGCTGTTCCAGCAGTAACAAACGCTCTCGGATAATTTGGGGTCAGCCATTTCAAACTATTATATAAATTAGTTTTCCGACGGTTCTCAAAATAAATAGACTGTTCTGTATAATTGGCAATTAATAGTTTAAGTTTAAAGGTTGCGTTTTTGTCATACATATCTAAAGGAGCATCATCAATAATCAGACCACGAATATCTGCTGTTGTTAATTTAGGTGCTTGAGATAAATTAAATTGTTGACGATAATTAGAATTTGATAAAATCGCTCCATACTGACTGACCATAATCGCTCCTGCGGACTGTCCAAATAAGGTAACGTCCTGCATATTCAAACCTAAATCGTCAGCATTAGTAACTAAATAATTCAAGGCTTCATTCATTTGAATAATCGGATCTGGAAAATGATACTCTGGAACTAAAACATAATTGACATTGACAAAATTGTAACCCTCTGCTACAAATTTTGAAAAGAATGACTGGGAACCATCACCTTCTGCTAGGGGATCTCCCAAGACCTTATCTCCACCAAAAAATCCACCACCATGAAAATAAACGATCGTTGGTCGTTTACTTGATGTATCTTTGTTGGGATAAGTAATATCTAAGAAACTATTAGGATAATTTTGACTAAATTGAATATCATTAACATATAGCTGACCGTTTTCTAACATCTGACGATTGGTCTGTTTTTTAGGGGTTCTTGGGTTGATTTCTGCCCCATTCGGATAGAGTAAGCTTTGAATCACACTCACTGCTATTTGTGGACGATAGGCAAGCAAAAAATAGATAACCAATAATAATACAACAAGCCCAGAACAGGTGACGATTGTAAATTTTAATATTTTATTTTTAATCATAAACACCTCCCATATTATATTATATTAGAACGTCTTGCCAACTTAACCACAGCCTCGGTCCGGGCCGTATGGGGAAACATATCCACTGACTGAATGTACTTGACCTCATAAACCTTGCTCAAACTAACTAGGTCACGAGCCAGTGTTGAGGTATTACAAGAAACATAGACCATTTTTTTCGGGGCATAGGTCAGAATGGTTTTCAATAATTTCTCATCTAAACCTGTTCGTGGGGGATCAACAATAATAGCGTCTGCCCGATAACCTTCCCGATACCAGCGAGGGATGATATCTTCAGCCTTACCTGCCTCATAGTGAGTATTGGTAAAACCCATGCTGTCAGCATTAGCCTTGGCATCTGCAATAGCCTCTGGGATAATGTCCATGCCGCGGACTGATTTGACCCGCTGAGCAAAGGCAAAGCCAATGGTTCCCACACCACAGTAGGCATCAATAATATGGTCAGTTTCAGTCACGTCCAAGGCCTCAACCACCTGACCATACAAGACCTCTGTCTGCTCAGGATTGAGTTGATAAAATGCTCTCGGAGACAAGGCAAACTGATAGTCCAAAACAGCCTCCCTAATCGTTTCTGACCCCCAGAGAATTTCCGTTTTCTGGCCATAAATCTCACTGGTTTTGGCTCGATTGAGGTTAAGGGCTACCGTCTTAATGTCTGGACATAACTGGGTCAGTTCCTTAATCAAAGGCTGCAACCTCACTTCCTTGCTGGTTACAAAGATTAACTGGATTTGACCTGTTGCTTTTGCTCGCCGAACCATCAGGGTCCGCACCCCATCAGCCCGTCGTTCTTGATAAATAGGGGTTTTGTGCTTATCCAAGAGTTGCACCACCTGATTGACAATAGCTTGCGTCACCTCGTCCTGCACTAGACAGTCTTTAATATCAATCAAGCGATGAGAATTTTCCGCATAAAGTCCCGCCATGACCTTGCCACGATTTTTCCGAATTTGAAACTGGAGTTTGGCACGGTAATGGGTCGGGTTAACCATACCTAGGGTTGGTCTAATCTCATAGTCTTCATAGCCTACTGGCTGAAATTTTTTCAAGGCTTGCCGAATCACATCATCCTTAAAGGCTAATTGCTTGTCATACCGCAGGTGCATGATTTGACACCCCCCACACATCTCGTAGATGGGGCAGGCTGGTTTGACCCTAAATTTTGAGGCCTTATTGACCTTCAACAGACTGGCTTCCACAAAATTACGCTGAACCTTGGTAATCTGACAAAAAACTTCCTCACCTTTCAAGGCACCTGGCACAAAAACCAGCGTTTTCTTATAAAAACCAATTCCCTCACCATTGATGCCCATCCGCTTAATCTTGAGAGGGATTTTTTGTTTGACTGCTAAATTCATCACTTTCTCCATCTTCTTATCTCTTAATATTTTACCATTTTTTGATATAATAAGAGCATGAAAATCACCAAACTCGAAAAGAAAAAACGGCTCTATCTCTTAGAAATCGATGGCACTGATAAGCTTTATATCACTGAAGACAGCCTCGTTCGTTTTATGCTCAGTAAAGGCAAAGTCCTCACCCAGACTGAGCTAGAAGAATTAAAAGATTATAACCAGTTTTCCTTAGGCAGGGGGCTTGCCCTCTATTATCTCTCCTTTCGTCAACGAACTAGGGCTGAGGTAAGTCGCTACCTCTTAGACCATGATATCGAGGAAAAAGCTCTAGCTAATATTCTAGATTATTTAACCCAACACCGCTTTATTGATGACAATCATTATGCCAAGACTTATATTGAACAACAAAGCCAGAGTGGTGACAAGGGACCCTATGTGATTAAGCAAAAATTACACCAAAAAGGCATTGCAGCTGACCTGATTGATAGCTATCTAAATCAGGTTGATTTTACTGATAGTCTAGAAAAATTAGCCCAAAAACTCTACAGAAAATATAGTCATCGCCTGCCCAACAAGGCCTTAGAGCAGAAACTCCTAGAAAGCATGAGAAATAAGGGCTTCAGCCATGCCCAAGCCAAAGAAGCTTTAGAAGAATTAGACCTTAACAATAATGAAGAAGAGGAACTTGAGCTGCTTTACAAAGAATTAGATAAGCAATACCGGAAATTCTCCAGAAAATATGAGGACTATCAACTCAAACAAAAACTCTATCAGGCCCTCCTACGCAAGGGCTACCAGTCTAACCAAATTCAAACAGCTCTCCGAGAATACCTCTAATCTTGTTTAAATTACATGCAATTTTTCCATAATTGTGCTACAATGTTAGTGAGTAAAGTCTTTTAGAAAGTTGGTAAGAGATGAAATTACCTAAAGAAGGCGACTTTATTACTATTCAAAGTTATAAGCATAATGGTAGATTACATCGTGCTTGGCGAGATACCATGGTTCTAAAAACAACAGAAAATGCTCTAATTGGTGTCAATGATCACACCCTAGTCACGGAAAATGATGGTCGACGCTGGGTAACACGTGAACCAGCTATCGTTTATTTCCATAAAAAATACTGGTTTAACATCATTGCCATGATTAGAGAAGACGGCATATCTTACTACTGCAATATCGCTAGTCCTCACATCATTGATGAGGAGGCACTCAAGTATATTGACTATGATTTAGACGTCAAAGTTTTTCCTGATGGACATAAGCGATTGCTAGATATTGACGAATATGAATTTCATCGTAGTAAAATGCAGTATTCAGCTGACTTGGATTACATTTTAAAGGAAAATGTTAAAATCTTAGTGGACTGGATCAATCAACAAAAGGGACCATTTTCTCCTGCCTATGTTGATATTTGGTACCGACGGTATCTTGAATTAAAGAATCGGTAAAAGTCCTAATATCCCCCTTAATAATCCGTTTCATCGAACTGATTATTAAGGGGGATATTTTTCTAAATTAGATAATACAAAAAAGCTTGCAAAACAAGCTTTTTTAATACAGTCCGTACGGGATTCGAACCCGTGTTACCGCCGTGAAAAGGCGGTGTCTTAACCCCTTGACCAACGGACCATCCTATTATGGGCACGAGTGGACTCGAACCACCGACCTCACGCTTATCAGGCGTGCGCTCTAACCACCTGAGCTACGCGCCCATAAGTTTCGTACAAAAATGTACAATGCCGGCTACATGACTTGAACACGCGACCCTCTGATTACAAATCAGATGCTCTACCAACTGAGCTAAGCCGGCCTATTATTAGTTATGCGGGTTAAGGGACTTGAA
>NZ_VOHL01000001.1 GCF_007859195.1 Streptococcus cuniculipharyngis | reverse complement strand
GAAGAGTTAGTTAAGTGATGATAGCCTAGGAGATACACCTGTACCCATGCCGAACACAGTAGTTAAGCCCTAGCACGCCGGAAGTAGTTGGGGGTTGCCCCCTGTGAGATATGGTAGTCGCTTAGCTGGAATCCGCCATAGCTCAGTTGGTAGAGCGCATGACTGTTAATCATGATGTCACAGGTTCGAGCCCTGTTGGCGGAGTGGGTGAGACGTTGATTTCTCAACGTCTCTTTTTTATTTCTCTGCTTAGGTGACATGAATGTCCTGTTGTCTTTTATCTCTTTTATTTATACTAAGGGTAGAAAAATAAAGGAGGCAAATCAGATGATGAGTAGTGACCGTTTTGAAAAGTTGTATCGTAAGGTAAGACCGACCGTGATGAAATTAGAACGTCAGTACCATATTAAACTATGGTCTGTCGATGATTGGGAACAAGAAGGGATGCTTATCTTGTATCAACTGTGTAAGAGATATCCAGAGGTTATTGATGATGAGAGACTTTTATTTCCTTACTTTAAAACTAAATTTTCCAATTATGTGACCGATGTTTTGCGTAAACAGGGGAGTGAGAAACGGCGCTTTAACCAAATGGTTTATGAAGAAATTAGTGAGCTTGGGCATGTTTTACAGGATCGTGAGATAGGGGTAGCGGACTATGTGGCTGTTAAGGATTGGTTGAGGCAGGTAAGAGAGTCCTTATCAGTAGCGGAACAAGGGCAATTTGATTGTTTACTTCGGGGAGAGCGTTTTGTCGGCAGGAAGGCCTTGATGTCTAAACTTCAGCATGATTTTCTTCAAGAGGAGCGGGAAGGATGAAAAATTTGGTTAATGAAATAAATCTCCGAAGATATGATTTTACTTGACCAAATTTTGACCAAAAAAATAAGAAAGCCTATTAAATTAGGCTTTCCATGACTATTATTGATGCCACCACCGAGAATTGAACTCGGAACGGAGCATTACCATTGCTCTATTATACCATTTAACTATAGCGGCTACTTTTATATAATACCATATTGCTAGGAAGAATGCAAGTCTTATTTTATGATTTATGCTATAATGGTTAAAAAGTGTAGAAATGGAGTGTATCATGACCTTTGAACAGGAGTTTTTGAAAGATTTGGAAGAGTGGTTGAGCATGCAGCTCATGGTTAATCAGGTAGCCATGACAGAAAGTCAGAAGGAGTTTGAGGCTAGTCAGGATGAGCGAGCAAAAGATGCGATTATTCGTTATGAAAGTCGGCTAGATGCCTATCAGTTTCTGCAAGGTAAGCTGGACAATTATAAAAATGGAAAATCTTTCCATGACTTGCCGGATGGCCTATTTGGCACGAGAAATTATTGATTTTTGTGGAGAAATTTGATAGAATGAAAGTATTCAGAGGTGTTTTGAGTAAGGCTTGTTACAGAGAGCAGGAGGGTTGAGAACTTGCACAGTCGTCAAAACTGGTTGCTGAAGTGAACGAGTGCTAATAAATGGAGTAGCGGGCTTGCCCGAAACAGTGGTGGTACCGCGGATTTATCTAAATTCGTCCCTGTCTAGCTTGTGCTAGATGGGGATTTTTCTATCTTTGAGGAAATTACTCAGCCTTGTCAGTCAAAGGAGAAGGTCATGTTACATCATGTTGAACTTTATGTGTCCAATCTGTAGCAGTCCCGTCAATTTTATGACTTGCTCCTGCCAAGGTTGGGGTATGTTCTTTATCAGGATTGGGAACAGGGATTTTCTTATAAAAAAGATGGACATTATCTTGTCTTTGTGCAGACGGTAGAAGCTTTTCTAGCTGCTGGTTATCATCGCTGTCGCGTCGGGCTTAATCACTTGGCTTTTGCTGGTGGTAGTCCGGCAGATGTGGACCAGTTGGCTCGGGATTTGAAAGAGTGGGGTGTTACCTTGCTTTACGAAGACCGTTTTCCCTACGCGGGTGGTGCAAACCATTATGCTTGCTATTGTCAAGACCCAGATGGGATTAAGATAGAAGTGGTAGGAGAATAAGATTATTGGTCCTCAGGCCTCAGGTAAGATGACGATTGGGCAGGAATGGGAGAAACTCACGGATTTGACCTTGTTTCATAACCATGAGAGCATTGATTTTGTGACTAAATTTCTTCCCATGTCAATGGCAGCGAGAGATTTGATTGATAAGATTCGTTTTGACTCTTTTGAAACCTTTGCTAAGCTAGGTCGGGGGATGATTTTACCATTTTTATTGATTTTTCGTCACAGGAGGAGATTGCTTATTTGGAAAAAATCCAAGAGATATTTCAGCAGTATGGTCAAGCAGTTTTCTTCATTGAGTTGAAAGTGGATTTGGAAGAGAGATTACGGCGAAATAAGACTGAAAATCATTTAAAACATAAGCCGATTAAGCGTGATTTGATATGGTCAGAACAGGATTTGCTGGAGACAGTCCATCATTGTCAAGTTAATAGTCAAAGCTGTCCAGAGAAATTACGTCATTATAGAAAATTACAGGCCAGTCATTTATCTGCCAGAGAGCTGGCGGAAGCGATTCTTAGAGATGATTTAGGAGGAAAAAATGGAGACTTTTGATATTAAGCGTCTGCAGTGGACGAGAGAACCCAAGTCTTATCAGCTTGGTCAAAACCAGATTGTCATTGAAACCCAGCCGCATACGGATTTGTGGCAACGAACTTACTATCATTTTCAAAATGATAATGCCCCTGTCTTGCAGCTGACGACAGAGGAAGAGTATTTTAGCTTTGTCGTCAAGACGAGTTTTGACAGTAAGCACCGATTTGACCAATGCGGTGTCGTGGTTTATCTGGATAGTGAGAATTGGCTCAAGGCCTCTATCGAATATGAAAATGAGAATTTTCAGCATTTGGGGAGTGTGGTGACTAATCACGGTTATTCAGACTGGGCAACGACAGAAATTTCAGCGGACATTAAGGAAATGTGGTACCGTCTCAGTCGGCGAGGTCAGGACTTCCGTGTTGAAAATTCGACGGATGGGGTGACCTTTAAGCAGATGCGCATCTGTCATCTAGCTCAGGCGACTGGAAAAATTGCCTTTGGCATCTATGCTTGTAGCCCAGAAAATTCCAGTTTTATCGCTCGTTTTACTGATTTTGAAATGGGTGAGTGCCAGTGGAAAGAACATGATGGTCAGGAGCCGGATTGATACCTTAGCCTACGATAATGAGCGACAAGCTTTTGTAATTATTGAATATAAACGTTCCAGTAGTTATAGTGTATTTGACCAAGGGGTTAGTTTAGTCAGAAATTTAAAATTGATGGATAGGCTATTATATATTTGATGAAGTGAAGTCATACTTTTCTTCTGACAATAATAAAAGTTATTTTCAAGTTATGTTGTCAGGAATTGCAATTTTAACAACTTTTCTTCTTTTTTATTGGCGAAATGAAATAGAGTTAAATAATAAAAATAAAGAAATAGAAAAAGAGAGAGAAAAGTCAGAGCGACTTTATCTAGAGCAAAGAGAGCGTGAATACGCAAATGCAGATACCATTATTGCTAACTGTGATAGTGAATTATTCTTAGGAGGAAAGGAGGGCACGACACTTAAAAAATTATCCGAGAATTTAGGTAAAGAAACTATCGATCTTTACAATACATCAGAAACTAGATCCAATCAAAAATCATTTGGGCTTAACTATCAAAAGATAGATAAAGAACTTATGAGTAGAGATGAGATAAAAGTAATGGATGGTGGAAAATGTATTTTAGAGATAAGAGGCTCAAGACCTTTTTATTCAGATAAGTTTGATATAACGAAACAAAGAATTATAGATTACTTGAAGCTTATGACAAAAGAAATTTGGTTGATATTGAGAAGTATTTGGAGAGAAAAGGTAAGGTAAAAGTAAGTAATAAAATAGCTGTGGCAAGGATGTAATAAAAGTTAGATAAATTAGAATTTGATGGAGGTAAAAACTTTGATTATAAGATTGGAAAGACCAGAAGATTATGATGAGGTATATCATGTCGTAAAAGAAACATTTGAAAGTGCAGAACATTCTGATGGAAGCGAACAAGATTTAGTTGTTGAGTTGAGAAAAAGCAAGGCATTTATTCCTGAACTATCTCTTGTTGCTGTTGAAGATGGTAAAATTGTGGGACATATTCTTTTTACAAAAGCACTGGTTCAAGATGTTGAGGTTCTTGCGCTCGCCCCTCTTTCGGTATTACCTGATTATCAAAACAGAGGGATTGGTTTATCTTTGATGAAAGAAGGACACAATATTGCACATAAATTAGGATATGAATATTCAGTTGTTTTGGGACATTCCAAATACTATCCAAAGGCAGGATATATTCCGGCAAGTAAGTATGGAATAAAGGCACCATTTGAAGTTGACGATGAAAGTTTTATGGCACTTAGTCTTAACGGAAGTCAAAACAAATTAAATGGAGTTATGGAGTACGACAAGGCTTTTGGGATATATTGACGATTTGATTATTTATTCAAAGGAAAGTCAACATGTTCCGGAGTTCGCTCTGAGAAATATAGAAGTATATGTGAGAGATTATGTTAAGATCTCTAGTGATAGATTAGGATATCCAAATGATATTAAACATGTTAAACAACAGATTAAAAATGATTTAAGAAAAGTTATTAGTAAATATATTTAAAGATAAAAAATAGTCAAAGGAGAATTAAAATGAAAGAACTTTCACCAAAATACAATCCAGCTGAGGTTGAGGCGGGTCGTTATCAGAACTGGCTTGAAACGGGTGTTTTTAAGCCATCAGGCGATAGCCAGGCTAAGCCTTATTCAATTGTCATCCCACCGCCCAATGTAACGGGTAAACTGCATTTGGGGCATGCTTGGGACACGACTCTTCAAGATATTATTATCCGTCAAAAACGGATGCAGGGCTTTGATACCTTGTGGTTACCAGGGATGGACCATGCTGGGATTGCTACCCAGGCCAAGGTTGAGGAGCGTCTGCGTGGGCAGGGAATTTCCCGTTATGACCTAGGTCGTGAAAAATTCCTAGATAAGGTCTGGGAATGGAAGGACGAGTACGCGGCAACTATCAAGGAGCAATGGGGCAAGTTGGGCTTGTCACTAGATTATTCGCGTGAGCGTTTCACCCTGGATGAGGGGCTGTCAAAAGCGGTGCGGCAGGTTTTTGTCAAGCTCTATGAAAAAGGATGGATTTACCGTGGTGAGTTTATCATCAACTGGGACCCAGTGGCACGCACAGCCCTATCCGATATTGAAGTTATCCACAAGGATGTGGCGGGAGCCTTCTACCATATGACTTACATGTTGGAAGATGGCTCGCGCGGGCTTCAGGTCGCAACCACACGCCCTGAAACCATGTTTGGAGATGTGGCTGTCGCAGTCAAT
The DNA here is from genome assembly GCF_007859195.1 of Streptococcus cuniculipharyngis. Lineage (GTDB taxonomy): Bacteria > Bacillota > Bacilli > Lactobacillales > Streptococcaceae > Streptococcus > Streptococcus cuniculipharyngis. Next base: position 700,544 of record NZ_VOHL01000001.1, on the reverse strand, counting down.
CCAAATGATGAGCGCTACAAGGATTTGATTGGTCAAAATGTTATTCTCCCAATTCTCAACAAGCCAATTCCAATCGTTGGTGATGAGCATGCCGATCCAGAATTTGGTACGGGGGTGGTAAAAATTACCCCAGCCCATGACCCTAACGATTTTGAAGTTGGTCAACGTCACAAACTGCCTCAAGTCAATGTCATGAATGATGACGGTAGCATGAATGAACTAGCTGGTGAATTTGCTGGCATGGACCGTTTTGATGCCCGCAAGGCTGTAGTAGCCAAATTAGAAGAAATTGGTGCCTTGGTTGAGATTGAGGAGCGTGTGCATTCAGTTGGTCACTCGGAGCGTTCTGGAGCAGTGGTTGAGCCTCGCCTGTCAACTCAGTGGTTTGTTAAGATGGACCAATTGGCAAAAAATGCCATTGCCAATCAAGCAACAGATGATAAGGTCAATTTCTACCCACCACGCTTTAATGATACCTTCATGCAATGGATGGAAAATATCCATGACTGGGTCATTTCTCGCCAGCTCTGGTGGGGTCACCAAATTCCTGCTTGGTATAATGAGGCTGGTGAGGTTTACGTTGGTATGGAAGCTCCAGCTGGTGAGGGCTGGGTGCAGGACGAAGACGTACTTGATACCTGGTTCAGTTCAGCCCTCTGGCCATTTTCAACCATGGGCTGGCCAGATGAAGATGCTAGCGACTTCAAGCGTTACTTCCCAACCTCAACCTTGGTGACGGGTTATGACATCATCTTCTTCTGGGTGTCACGCATGATTTTCCAATCCTTGGAATTTACCGAACGCCGGCCTTTTGAAAATGTCCTCATTCATGGTCTTATCCGTGATGAGCAAGGGCGGAAGATGTCCAAATCTCTTGGCAATGGGATTGACCCTATGGATGTCATTGACCAATATGGTGCGGATGCCCTACGCTGGTTCTTGTCAAATGGATCTGCCCCAGGACAGGATGTCCGGTTCAGCTATGAAAAGATGGATGCCTCATGGAACTTTATCAATAAAATCTGGAACATTTCCCGCTACATTCTCATGAATAATGAGGGGCTGACCCTGGAGCAAGCGACAGCCAATGTGGAGCAGGTGGCGGCTGGTCAGGCTGGTAATGTGACTGACCGTTGGATTCTCCACAACCTTAATGAAACCATTGGCAAGGTCACTGAGAACTTTGATAAGTTTGAATTTGGTGTGGCTGGCCATATCCTCTATAACTTCATTTGGGAAGAATTTGCCAACTGGTATGTGGAATTGACCAAAGAAGTGCTTTACAGTGACAATGAAGCTGAAAAAGTCATGACTCGTTCTGTCCTTCTCTATACCTTGGACAAGATGTTACGTCTGCTCCACCCAATTATGCCATTTGTGACCGAAGAAATCTATGGTCAGATGTCAACAGGTAGTTTGGTGACGGCAGCCTATCCAGTGGTTAATCCAGCCTTTGATAATAGCAAAGCTCATGAAGGTGTTGAGAGCCTGAAAGACTTGATTCGTTCGGTGCGTAATAGTCGGGCCGAGGTCAATGTTGCCCCATCTAAGCCGATTACCATTCTGATTAAAACCGCAGATTGTGAACTAGAGCAGTTCTTTACGGCCAATGTCAATTACATCAAGCGGTTCACTAACCCAGAGCAGCTAGAGATTGGCTCGCAGGTGACGGCTCCTGAACTAGCCATGTCAAGTGTTATCACAGGTGCAGAAATTTTCCTACCCCTAGCTGACTTGCTCAATGTGGAAGAAGAACTAGCACGTCTTAACAAAGAATTAGCCAAATGGCAGAAAGAATTGGAGATGGTCGGTAAAAAGCTTGGCAATGAACGTTTTGTTGCTAATGCTAAACCAGAAGTTGTCCAAAAGGAAAAAGATAAACAAGCCGACTACCAAGCCAAATTTGATGCCACTCAAGAGCGAATCGCCGAGATGGAGAAGTTGGTGAAATAAGTGTATATTACTCAACCAGAAATGGTTGGGTTTTTATAGTAGGATCAAGCACATCATAAAGACTTATTATAGAGTTAAAAATTAGTAAAAAATAGTCGTATGGATTTATTGTATTGTAAGTACATTGGAATGAGATACGAATTATTTTTTGAGACTGATTTTCACTTTTATTAATCTGGGGTGTATGAGTTAATTTTCTCTTTCCTTTACATCTTTGTAAAAATATTAGATAATAGTTCTATCAATTAGATAGGACTATTTTTATGGGATCAGTTTTTGAGGCTCAGTTATTGGAGTCAATGCAGTTTGGATTTATTGATCGGATCGCCTTTCGAGATGTGACCTATGCACCTAAGATTTTGATTAATAATGTTGAGGAAAAGCGTTTTGTCTTGACGGATTTGCAGGAAGAGTTACTAAAGAGTACTGCTTTTTATTTCTCAGTAGCTTTTGTGACTCAATCTGGAATTTCTATGATTAAGGCACAATTGGCAGATCTGGCAGCACGAGGTATCCAAGGGAAAATTGTGATTTCGCCTTACCTTGATTTTAATGATCCCTTAGCTATGTATGACTTATTGAAGTTACCAAATGTGGAAGTACGTATTTCTCAAGAAACCATGCAGCTTCATTCCAAGTATTACTTGTTTGAACAGGAATTGAGGCAGGTTTTGATTACAGGTTCATCCAATCTGACTGCAACGGCTCTGAAGCAGAATTATGAATGGAATGTTAAGCTTACTTCTACAGATAGTGGCGATTTACTGTATCAGACAAAGCAAGAATTTGAGCGTGTCTGGGAATTATCGCGACCATTAACAACGGATATTATTGAATCTTACAAGAGACAACGGAAGCCAGTAATTCAGGTAGCAACTTTGGAAGAAGAATCTATTATTGAGTATCACATTGGTAAGATTGAACCTAATAGAATGCAAAAAGAAGCGTTGACTAGTTTGCGCAATGTACGGGATAATGGGGCTCATAAGGCTTTGATTATTTCAGCAACGGGTACAGGGAAGACTTATTTGTCAGCCTTTGATGTTCAACAGGTCAATCCTGAGCGCGTGCTTTTTGTTGTTCATCGCGAGCAGATTTTAAGGAAGTCCTTGGAAAGTTTTCAGAAGGTACTAGGTTTTGCGGATAATGAAGCGTGCATTTATAAGTCGGGTATGGATATCTTAACAAAAAAATATATCTTTGCGACTATTCAAACTTTATCACGTGATAAAAATTTACAGTCTTTTCCTCCAAATTTTTTTGATTACATCTTAATTGATGAGGTGCATAAATCTGGTGCGGTTTCCTATAAAAAAGTGATAAACTATTTTACTCCTGCATTTCTCTTAGGAATGACTGCGACTCCTGAAAGGACAGACGGTCAAAATATTTATGAACTGTTTGACTATAATATTGCCTATGAAATTCGTTTGCAGGATGCAATGGCTGCGGATTTGCTGTGCCCATTTCACTATTTTGGTGTGACTGATATTATGGTGAATGGTCGGCTAATTGGTGAGGGTGAAGATTTTTCAAATCTGATTTCAGCGGAGCGGGTTAATCATATTGTGGATAAGATTGACTATTATGGGCATAGTGGTGAGTCCGTTTGTGGGCTGATGTTTTGTTCCAGTAAAAAGGAAGCGATAGAGTTATCCGCTATTTTAAATCAAAGAGGATTCCGAACACAAGCTTTGACGGGTGATGATAGCCAATTGATTCGTGAAAAAGCTGTGCAGGAATTGGAAAGTGGGGCCTTGGATTATTTATTAACAGTGGATATTTTCAATGAAGGAATTGATATTCCAAGTGTTAACCAGGTCGTTATGCTTCGTAATACAGAATCAAGTATTATTTTTGTTCAACAGCTAGGACGCGGTCTGCGTAAGCATCAATCAAAAGACTATGTAACGATTATTGATTTTATTGGAAATTATCGGAATAATTATCTGATTCCGGTTGCTTTATTTGGCGATCAGTCTATGAACAAGGATAATTATCGCAGAGAAGTTCGAGAGGCTAATGTGATTAGTGGTTTAACAACCATTAACTTTGAAGAAATCGCTCGTAAACAGATTTTTGAATCTATCACAAATACTAATTTATCTAGCATGAAAGTGTTACGTGATAGCTATGTTGAGTTGCAAAATAAGTTAGGACGTCAACCATTTTTGAAAGATTTTGTGACTTATAATGGAATTGATCCGTTAACATTCTTTGAGAACAATACTTTTAAAGATTATACCGATGTAGTAAGTAAGTTTGGAGAACAATTGATAGAGTTTGAAGAGAGTTCTAAAAATTTTTTAACTTTCATCACTTTTGAATGTTTAAGTGGGAAACGTAAGCACGAACTGGTTCTGTTAAAATTGTTACTTGAAAATAGGGGACAAGTTAGTTTTGATACGTTTTTTGAAGGTTTAATAGCCCATGATTTAGATATTTCAAGTGATGTGATAACATCTGTTGAAGGAGTCTTGGATTTATCGTTCCTTAAGGCTCAAGAGCAGAGGCGTTTTGGAACTGAGAGTTTGGTTATTAGAAGTGAGGACACTTATTATTTGAATGATAAGGTACTAGAATCTCTGCAAAAGGACCCAATTTACTTAAGTTTCTTTTCAGATGTAATTGAAACTGGCTTAGTAAAAGCTCAGGACTACCCTCAAGTATTTACACTAGGTCAAAAGTATTCAAGACGGGAAGTATTAAAATTATTAAATGTTAGACGTGATGAGCCGCCTCTTAATATTGGAGGGTATAAGATTGATAAGGAAACAAATACTTGTCCGATTTTTGTCACCTACCATAAGAGTGAGAATATTAGTGATACAATTAAGTATGAAGATGAGTTGTTAAATGAGTCGACATTGCGATGGTTTTCTAAAAACAAGCGAACAATAGAATCTCCTGATGTCAAAAAGATTATCCGTTCTTCTGAAAATGGCTTAAGACTGGAATTATTTGTCATCAAAGATGATGCCGAAGGTGGTGAATTTTATTATTTAGGATCTCTGTCCTACATTGATGGCAGTGCAGAGGAAATAGAGCATGCAGGTGAAAGTGTTGTGAGTATGTTTTTCAAGCTTAATGAGCCTGTAAAAGCTGACTTGTTCCACTACTTAACGACAAAATAAAAATGAGGTTATTACAAATCTCATTTTTTACTTAGTAGGTTAACAGCTGGGCGGTCAACAGGTGCCCAATTGAGCGTCCTTAGTTGATGTGGTTCCAGCCACTTAGAGTCTTGGTGCTCTAACAAGGTTAGTGTTTCAGAAAGAAGTCTTGCTTCGAAGGTCATCATAACCACCGTTCCAAAATCATAGTCATAACTGGCTTCGTTGACATAGTCTAAAATTTCTATATCTGCATCAAATTCTTCCTTGATTTCACGGACTAATGCTACTTTTGGTGATTCTCCTTGTTCTAACTTACCACCAGGAAATTCCCAAAAATCTGCCAATGATTTTCCTTTGGGACGTTGGGCACAAAAATATTTTCCTTCTTTTAAGATAGCGGCTGCGACAACGTGAATGGTTTTTGTCATTAGTTTTTCTCCTCGATTTACTTTATTTAGTACTATCATAACATACCTAGCAACTAAATATCGTTAATTTAGATAAAGCTATAGAATAATTTATTAGATTTAAACATTATATTTTTGATATAATGAAATTATCATACTTTATTAAGGAGTATATGTCCATGTCCCTAGAATCTTCAATTTTTGCGAAACAGCAGGTGGTGGTTGAGCAGTTGGAGCCCTTTGGTTTTGTGGCTGAGGGAGATAGTTTTGTTTATTCGGAAATCTTCATGGCAGGCGATTTTGAGGCAAGGGTCAGCATCAGTGCGACGGGACAGGTGTCAGGTCGAGTTTTGGATAGGGAGACTGGGGAAGATTATCTGGCTCTACGAGTGGAACAGGCTCCAGGGGCTTATGCCAGTCAGGTTCAGCAGGCTTATGCCGCCATTTTAACCAAAATAGCTAGGGACTGTTTTCAGTCCCATCCCTTTACTCAACCGCAATCTAATCGCTTGGCAGTTTATCTAGAGCAGACCTATGGTGATTTTTATGACCATCCCTTTGCCAAGCATCCCAGCTATGCCTCTTATCGTGTCGGTGGCAAGTGGTATGCTTTGATTTTTCCTTTGACAATGGCAAAGCTAGGTCATTTTTCAAAGTCGCTTGGCCAGCGAGAGGTGGAAGTGGTTAATCTCAAGGTTAAGCCTGAGCAGCTGGCAGAGCTTTTGACAAAAGAAGGGATTTACCCCTCTTATCACATGTCCAAAAAAAGTTGGGTCTCAGTTGTCTTAGATGGGAGTTTGTCAGATGAAGACTTGTTTGACTTGGTGGTTCAGAGTCGGTCTTTGGCCACTCCTAAGTCCTTGCGGCGGCAACAAGGCCCGGAGTTTTGGGTGCTTCCAGCCAATCCTAAATACTATAACATTGACGCCGAATTTAGTCAGTCACGGGTCATTGATTGGACGCAAAAGGCAAGGATTAAGGCTGGTGACTATGTGGCTATTTATATGACGGCTCCCGTCAAGGCCATTCGTTACCTGTGCCGAGTGTTACAGGCAGATTTGCCAAATCACGGTCAACGTGACCGTGAGGATATTCAAAAATTGATGACACTGGAGTTGCTAAGGACCTTTCCCGATGGTCAGTTTCCTCAAGTCCGCCTAGCGGAATATGGGTTAAAGACTGTGCGTGGGCCACGGCGGTTACCGTCAAGCTTAAGTCAGGTATTGGCAGACAGTCTGGGGCTAGATTTGGCTGAGCTAGGCTAGGATTGGAAAATTGGAAAAAGGAGAAGAAAAGATGAAATACATGCGATTAGGTCAGTCTGACCTACTGGTACCACGCTTGGCTTTAGGCTGCATGAGAATGTCTGCCTTGAGTTTGACAGAGGCCAAGCAAGTGATTCAACAGTGTTTGGATTTGGGCATCAATTTTTTTGACCATGCTGATATTTATGGTAAGGGGCAGTCAGAGCGTATTTTTGGTCAAGCGATTAAGGAACTGGGCCTTGAACGAGAGCAGGTGATTATTCAGTCCAAGTGTGGTATTCGGCCAGGTTTCTTTGATTTTTCTAAGGAGCATATTTTAGCAGCGGTGGATGGTATCTTAGAGCGTTTGCAGACGGATTATTTAGACCTTTTGGTCTTGCACCGCCCCGATACGCTTTGGGAACCAGAGGAAGTGGCGGCAGCTTTTTCTTCCTTAAAAGAGCAGGGGAAGGTTAGGCACTTTGGCTTGAGCAATGTCAATCGCTACCAAATGGAATTATTACAAGCCTATTGGCAGGAGCCTCTCTTGGTTAATCAATTACAGGTGAGCCTGGTACATACACCGATGATTGATGCGGGTTTGCAGGTCAATATGCTGACCGAGGGTGGCCTTAACCGTGATGGTGGGATATTAGATTACTGCCGTCTACGTGGGGTAACCATTCAAGCCTGGTCACCGTTTATGATTGATTTGGCACAAGGCACTTTTTTTGACCATCCAGACTATCCAGAGCTCAATCACGTTTTGGCCGAATTGGCGGATAGCAAGGGCGTATCAGTAGAAGCTATTGCCACAGCCTTTCTGTTGCGGCATCCCGCTCAAATGCAGGTGCTGGTCGGTTCCATGAACCCTGACCGCTTGCAGAAGATTGCTGCTGCCAGTCAGGTTGAACTAAGTCGTCAGGAATGGTATCGCCTCTACCTGTCAGCAGGGAAAGAGCTGCCGTAAATGAAGTGGAAAGACTTGATGGATGATCAAGTCTTTTCTGGTTGCTCGTTGGCTTTTTTAGTGAGATGTGGTATAATGACCGTGAAACGCTTGCATAGGAAGTGTTTTTATTAGAAAGGAAGGTCAAGATGATGACTTGGTTTACCGATTTACCGGTCGTATGGCAAGGACTTATCGGTGGCTTATTTACTTGGTTTTGTACGATTATTGGCTCAGCAGTGGTATTTTTCTTTAAAAATATTAGCCGCAAAATCCTAGATACCATGCTAGGATTTGCCGCTGGCGTCATGATTGCAGCCTCTTTTTGGTCCCTATTAGCCCCGTCTATTGATTATGCTGGTGAGATTTACGGTAGGTGGTCTTGGGTACCAGCAGCAGTTGGTTTTATTGGGGGCGGTATTTTTATGCGCTTGATTGATCTGTTGGTCCCTCATTTGCATTTGGGAAATGATATTAATCAAGCTGAGGGTGGTGTTGAGAAAGAGCGGAAAAAATTGTCTAAAATTACCCTATTATTTTTAGCCATCACGATTCACAATATTCCAGAAGGCTTGGCCGTAGGCGTCACCTTTGGTGCCTTGGCTAATAACCCCTCCCCAGCAGCCTTTATTGGAGCAGTTGGGCTAGCCTTGGGGATTGGTTTGCAGAATATTCCAGAAGGAGCAGCCCTGGCCATTCCCATTCGCACGGATGGGAAATCACGTCTTGCGGCCTTTTTCTGGGGGTCCATGTCGGCCATTGTTGAACCCATTGCGGCTTTCGTTGGGGCTATTGCGGTGACTTATATGACCCCTATTTTGCCCTATGCCCTGTCTTTTGCTGCAGGAGCTATGATTTTTGTGGTGGTGGAAGAATTAATTCCAGAATCACAGACCCACGGGCATACAGATTCGGCCACCTTAGGGCTGATGTTAGGTTTTACCATCATGATGATTTTAGATGTAGCCCTTGGTTAATGATAAAAAATAGACTGGAAACGTCCAGTCTATTTGTCTGTTTTGGGGTAATCTTTTAGGATTTGAATGTCTTCAATGATGATGTCTGTAAGAGGCTTATCCTTACTATCTGTGGGGCTTTCTGCGATTTTATCCACTACGTCCATGCCTTGAGTAACTTGGCCAAAGACGGTATAGTTGCCATCTCCTTGAGGATAGCCTCCTTTTTGATAGGCTTCAAACAGTTTTTCAGGATACAATTGGGGATTAAGCTTGCCGATCATATTGTCCTTGTTTTGCACAATATAAAATTGGCTTCCATTGGTATCTGGTCCAGCGTTGGCCATGGCCAGAGCACCACGAATATTGTAGAGGTAGTCTGAGACCTCATTAGCAAAGCCCATGCCGGAATCAATCGAGGCATCTTTACCATTCCAAATGGATTCTCCTCCTGTACCGTCCCCTTTGGGGTCTCCTGATTGAATCATAAAGTTATTGATTACCCGGTGAAAGGTTAGGCCCTTATAGTAGCCTTCTTTGGCATGGGTCAAGAAATTTTTCACAGCCAAGGGGGCGTATTCAGGAAAGAGTTTGATGGTAATATCCCCCTGAGAGGTAATCAGCTTGACCTGGGCTTCATTGTCAGCTACTTCTGGAGATAGCTGGGGGAAATTAGCCTTATTCAAGGTTTCTAATCGTTGAGCGAGAGCACTGGAATTGTTTCGTTCAGTGCTGGCAGTTGTGTTTTGGCTATTTGTTGATTGATTGCCACAGCCGGCTAGGAGAATCAGGGCAAAAAGGCCCGTTAGCACACTTTTTTTCATGGATTTCCTCTGTTCTTTTTTCTTTATTGTATCACAAATTTTGCCAATCAGGCGCTTAAACATGCTATAATAACATTATGGGAAAAGCAAAGACAAGTAGAAAAGGACGGACCAGACGTCCAAGCAAGGCAGAATTGGAGAGACAAGCGGCTATTCGCAGAATGTTAGTGGCTTGTTTGGTGTTTTTTCTCTTCTTTTTTGCTATGCTCCAATTAGGACGTTTCGGGGTAACTGCCTATAATTTTATGCGTTTTTTGGTGGGTAGTTTAGCCTATCCAGTCATGATTGGGATTTTGATTTATCTTTTTGGGATAAAATGGCTTTCTAAAGTGGAAGGACTGTTAAGTGGTGCCTTATTGTTACTGATGGGCTTGTTATTGGAGTGGCAGGCTTATCTCTTCGTCCAACCTCATATGGCAGACAAGCCGGTTGTGTCAGGGACTCTATCCTTGATTGTTGAGGATTTGCTAGCCTTTTCCTCTCGTCAATTTGCTGGTGGAGGCCTCCTAGGAGCCTTAATTTATAAGCCGACAGCCTTTTTATTTTCTAATATCGGGGCCTTTTTGATTGGTGGTCTTTTTATCATATTAGGCATTTTTCTAATCAGTTCCTGGGATGTCCTGGATGTGATTGCTTATGGCAAGTCCCTTTGGAGTACTTGGTGTAACAAGCACCAGGCTAGGCGTCAAGCCAATTTTTTAAAAAAAGAGGAGAGACGTTTAGCCCAGGAGGCTGCTCGTCAGCAAGCTACCAGCCTTTCTTATCCGGTTGATTTAGAGACAGGTGAGATTTTAGATGATTCTGAAACCCTTCCAACAGAACCAGAAATCATTGCTTACGAGTCGGAAGAGTACTGGGAGGAGGCGGATAATCATGAGATTTGGTATGACGAGAGTGAGGAAGATCATCAAGAATTAATCTTTGACGTTCAGAGTCCAGCACCTCTGATGTATCGTCTACCTAGCCTAGACCTTTTTGCTCCTGATAAACCTAAAAATCAGAATCGTGAGAAAAAGTTGGTGCGTGATAACATCAAGGTTTTGGAAGAAACCTTTGCTAGCTTTGGCATCAAGGTGGTGGTGGAGCGGGCAGAAATTGGCCCGTCAGTGACCAAGTACGAGGTCAAACCAGCCGTTGGTGTGCGGGTCAACCGTATTGCTAATTTGGCAGATGACTTGGCTTTAGCCTTGGCAGCCAAGGATGTTCGGATAGAGGCCCCTATCCCAGGCAAGTCCTTGGTCGGCATTGAGGTACCCAATTCGGAGATTGCCACCGTTTCCTTCCGTGAGTTGTGGGAACAATCTAAAACAGACCCCAACAAACTCTTGGAAGTTCCCCTAGGTAAGGCAGTTAATGGAACGGCACGGAGTTTTGACTTGGCTCGTATGCCCCATCTGTTGGTGGCGGGCTCAACAGGATCAGGAAAATCTGTGGCTGTTAATGGGATTATTTCCTCCATTTTGATGAAGGCCCGTCCTGACCAGGTCAAATTTATGATGATTGACCCCAAAATGGTGGAGCTCTCGGTTTACAATGACATCCCCCATCTCCTAATTCCTGTGGTGACTAATCCACGTAAGGCCAGCAAGGCCCTGCAAAAGATTGTTGATGAGATGGAACATCGCTATGAACTCTTCAGTCAAGTTGGTGTTCGTAACCTTGAAGGCTATAATAGCAAGGTGGACGAGTTTAACAGTCAGTCGGCTGAAAAGCAGATTCCTCTGCCTCTCTTGGTGGTCATTGTTGATGAATTGGCTGATTTGATGATGGTCGCCAGCAAGGAAGTGGAAGATGCCATTATTCGTTTGGGGCAGAAAGCTCGTGCAGCGGGTATCCACATGATTTTGGCCACCCAACGTCCCTCAGTTGATGTCATCTCAGGTTTGATTAAGGCTAATGTTCCTAGCCGGGTAGCCTTTGCTGTTTCTAGTGGAACGGATAGTCGGACCATTTTGGATGAAAATGGGGCTGAAAAACTGCTGGGACGAGGGGACATGCTCTTTAAACCCATTGATGAAAATCATCCAGTCCGCCTGCAAGGGTCTTTTATTTCTGATGATGATGTGGAGCGGATTGTCAGCTTTATCAAATCTCAGGCCCAGGCTGATTACGATGAGAATTTTGATCCTGGTGAGGTGACAGAGGCTGATATGGCTAGTGGTAATGGCGGAGCAGGGGCAGGTGATCCTCTGTTTGAGGAAGCTAAACAGCTGGTTATTGAAACGCAAAAGGCCAGTGCTTCCATGATCCAACGCCGTTTGTCGGTCGGCTTTAATCGTGCCACTCGGCTGATGGAAGAATTGGAGGAGGCAGGTATTATCGGTCCAGCTGAAGGAACTAAGCCAAGAAAAGTTTTACAAAGTCAATAAAAAAGACTGGAGGGTATCCAGTCTTTATTTTTGCAAGAAAATGGCAATTAACATGCTAAGGTAAAACACAAGAGTAACGAGAAAGCCAGTCCGCCAAAAAACCTTGAAAAAACGCCTGTAAGAGAAATGATTTGGCTGCTTGTTGAGTAGCCAAATAGCGGCGCAAATAGCCAATAAGGCCAAGGCGATGGCATAATGAGGCAGCAAGGAATGGGTGAAGAAATGGCCTGAAAGATAGATAATTTGGCCTGCAAATAGGGGAAAGGCTAAGTCAGGAAAACGTAGCCCCAGCTTGTCTAGCTGAAAAAGCTTTGTGATTAGTAGGGAAAGTAAGGGAGTGAGGACCAATAAGCCTAAAGCTAAGAATTTGTAAAAAGTCATAGGTCTATTGTATCTTGAAATGGCTAAATTGTAAACTTTGATGTTATACTATTCTTATGACACTGATAAAAAAGATGTTTCCTAGTCCAGTTGGTCCCTTGCTAGCTCTGGCTGATGCTGATTTTCTTTATTATTTGGGTTTTTTAGGTCAGAAAAAGCAAGAACAGACCTTAGCTAAGATTGCTGACTTGGTTCAAGAACAGATTTCTAGTGGCTCTAATGCTCTCTTGGAAGCATTGGAAAAAGACTTATCAGCCTATTTTACTGGGGAATTAACCAGTTTTCAAATTGCCACTAAGACCTTTGGCACTCCCTTTCAAGAGGCCGTTTGGCGAGTCATGGTGACAATTCCTTACGGACAAACCATGACCTATAAGGAGCTAGCCCAGTCTTTGGGGGATAGCAAGAAGGCGCGTGCGGTTGGACTGGCTTGTGGCAACAATCCCATCTTATTCCTTAATCCTTGCCACCGTGTCTTAAGTAGTGATGGTGGTTTGGGTGGTTATGTGGCCGGACTGGAGAAAAAACAGTTTCTTTTAATCTTAGAAAAAAATGAGTAAAATCCTTGCAAAAAAAAGAGGGATAAGGTATAATGTCTAGGTATGCTTTGACATACCTGTGGGAGGTAAAAATCTATAATTACCGCCAAAACCACAACAGGAGGATTTAGAAAATGGCTAAGAAAGTCGAAAAACTCGTTAAACTTCAAATTCCTGCTGGTAAAGCGACACCAGCTCCACCAGTCGGACCAGCACTTGGTCAAGCAGGAATCAACATCATGGGATTCACTAAAGAATTTAACGCTCGTACAGCTGATCAAGCTGGCATGATTATCCCAGTTGTTATCACTGTTTATGAAGATAAATCATTTGATTTCGTCACTAAAACACCACCAGCTGCTGTTCTTTTGAAAAAAGCTGCCGGTGTTGAAAAAGGTTCAGGAACACCTAATACAACTAAAGTTGCTTCAGTAACTCGTGCACAAGTACAACAAATTGCTGAAACTAAGATGCCAGATTTGAACGCTGCTAGCCTTGAAGCTGCCATGCGTATGATCGAAGGTACTGCTCGTTCTATGGGATTCACTGTTACTGACTAAGGTAACACCCATTTACCCGCAAGACTTCATCAGCAGATGAGCGACGTGGGAGATGAAAATCGTTAAAACCACATAACAAGGAGAAAGAAAAAAATGGCTAAAAAAAGCAAACAAATGCGTGCTGCACTTGAGAAAATTGACAGCACAAAAGCTTACAGCGTTGAAGAAGCTGTAGCACTTTCAAAAGAATTGAACTTTGCAAAATTTGACGCAACAGTAGAAGTTGCTTACAACCTTAACATTGATGTGCGTAAGGCTGACCAACAAATCCGTGGGGCAATGGTATTGCCAAACGGAACTGGTAAGACTGCTCGTGTCTTGGTATTTGCTCGTGGTGCAAAAGCTGAGGAAGCAAAAGCTGCAGGTGCAGACTTTGTTGGTGAAGATGACCTTGTTGCTAAAATCAACGGTGGTTGGATGGACTTTGATGTTGTTATCGCAACACCAGATATGATGGCACTTGTTGGTCGTCTTGGTCGCGTGCTTGGTCCACGTAACTTGATGCCAAACCCTAAAACTGGTACAGTAACTATGGATGTTGCTAAGGCAGTTGAAGAGTCTAAAGGTGGTAAAATCACTTACCGTGCTGACAAAGCAGGTATCGTGCAAGCTATCATTGGTAAAGTATCATTTGACGCTGATAAATTGGTTGAAAACTTCAAAGCTTTCAACGATGTTATGGTTAAGGCTAAACCAGCAACAGCTAAAGGAACTTACATGACTTCTGTAACCATCACGACAACTCAAGGTGTTGGTATCAAAGTTGATCCAAACTCACTTTAATAAATCAAATCCCATCTTTTGATGGGATTTTTTACTATCTTAAAGCTAATTGCAAGGGTTTGTGTTAGACTGGCTGAGTAGCTGAAATTTTTCTGCTCTTTCACTAGGTAAAAGATACAAAATATGATAAAATAGAAGAGATGAAATAAGGAGTAAGAGAGTAGAAATGGTAAAACCTAAATACAAGCGTGTCTTAATTAAATTATCTGGTGAAGCCCTAGCGGGCGAACGAGGTGTAGGCATTAACCTGCCAACAGTGCAAGAAATGGCCAAGGAAATCCAAGAAGTCGCTGCTTCTGGAGTGCAAATTGCCCTGGTTATTGGTGGCGGTAACCTTTGGCGGGGAGAGCCGGCAGAACAGGCTGGTATGGACCGTGTTCAGGCGGATTACACTGGCATGTTAGGAACGGTGATGAATGCCTTGGTGATGGCTGATAGTCTGCAACAATACGGGGTGGATACACGCGTTCAGACGGCCATTACCATGCAACAGATTGCAGAACCTTATGTGCGTGGCCGTGCCCTACGTCACTTGGAAAAAGGACGGATTGTGATTTTTGCAGCTGGGACAGGTTCTCCTTATTTTTCAACGGATACAACAGCAGCCTTGCGTGCAGCTGAAATTCAAGCGGATGCCATTCTCATGGCCAAAAACGGGGTTGACGGTGTCTATAACGATGACCCTCGTAAGAATGCTGATGCGATTAAATTTGATGAATTGACCCACATGGAGGTCTTGAAGCAAGGACTGAAAATCATGGATTCAACAGCTAGTTCCTTGTCCATGGACAATGACATTGACTTGGTTGTCTTCAACCTTAATGAAATGGGCAACATCAAACGAGTTGTTTTTGGTGAGAACATCGGAACAACGGTTTCAAATAAAAAAGGATAGAGGAAAAAATTATGGCTAACCCAATTATCGAAAAAGCTCAAGAACGTTTTCAACAATCACACCAGTCACTAGGACGTGAATTTGCAAGTATTCGTGCTGGCCGTGCCAATGCTAGCCTGTTAGATCGTATTCAAGTGGAGTATTATGGGGCACCCACCCCTCTGAACCAGTTGGCTTCAATCACTGTGCCAGAGGCTCGTGTTCTTTTAATCACCCCATTTGATAAGTCAGTCTTGAAAGAGATTGAGCGTGCCATTAACGAGTCTGACTTGGGCATCAATCCAGCCAACGATGGGTCTGTTATTCGTTTGGTTATTCCTGCCTTGACCGAAGAAACACGCCGTGACTTAGCTAAGGATGTGAAGAAAGTGGGAGAAAATGCTAAGGTTGCCATCCGTAATATTCGTCGAGATGCTATGGATGAGGCTAAAAAGCAGGAGAAAAATAAAGAAATCACTGAGGATGAGTTGAAGGTTTTGGAAAAAGACATTCAGAAGGCGACTGATGAGGCAGTGAAACATATTGACCAAATGACGGCTAACAAGGAAAAAGAATTGTTGGAAGTTTAAGGAGCAAACAGTAGGCGGGATTTCCGAGAAATCCTGCCTTTTTAACAAGAGGGAAAGGATGGGGCTTGACTGGTCAAGTCGATGAATAATGAATGATGGAAGATTTACTGGTGAGAGAGATTAGCGGTCTAGTGACCGATGAAAACAAGGACTTTTATTTTATTCAAAAAGAGGGCCGAACCTTTGCCTTGGATAAAAAGGAAGGTCAGTATGGTCTGGGTCAGATGGTTAAGGGCTTTGCCTATACAGATATGCGGCAAAAATTACGTTTGACGACCCAAGATGTGACAGCGACTCGGCAAACTTATGGTTGGGGAGTGGTGACGGATGTTCGTCGTGATTTGGGTGTTTTTGTTGATACTGGCCTACCAGATAAGCAGGTTGTGATTTCCTTGGATATTCTGCCTGAGATGAGGGAATTGTGGCCTAAAAAAGGTGACAAACTCTATCTTCGCCTAGATGTGGATAAAAAAGGACGCATTTGGGGACTTTTAGCAGAACCAGAGGTCTTTCAAAAACTGGCTGGTCCAGCCTATGATAATATGCAAAATCAGCAACTACCAGCCATTGTTTACCGTTTGAAACTGTCAGGAACCTTTGTTTATCTGCCTCAAAATAATATGTTAGGCTTTATTCATCCCAATGAACGCTATCAGGAGCCACGCTTGGGGCAGGTCTTAGATGCTCGTGTCATTGGCTATCGGGCAGTTGATCGGACCCTCAATCTTTCTCTAAAACCACGTTCGTTTGAGATGTTGGAAAATGATGCTCAGATGATTTTGACTTATCTGGAAGCTAAAGGGGGCTTTATGACCCTGAATGACAAGTCATCACCGGCAGACATCAAGGCTGTTTTTGGCATTTCTAAGGGCCAATTCAAGAAGGCCTTAGGTGGTTTGATGAAGGCTGGTAAAGTTAAACAGGATCAGTTTGGCACAGAGTTGATTGAATCAATAACATAGAAGAGAAACGTAAACTAGCTGGAAGGAAATGAAGATGAAACGGAAGATTCTGATTTGCTTAATCTTGATATGGAGCTTAGTGGCAAAGACAGTAGCGGCAGATGATTTAATGGATATTACTCGGGCAGCAGGCTATGAGGTCAGTGAAGAAAATCGTCCCAAGTCGAGTATTGTTATTGATGGGGAGACTGGGGCTGTTTTATGGCAGGATAATCCAGATGCCATTCGTGATCCAGCCAGCATGAGCAAGCTCATGACCCTTTATTTGGTCTATGAGGCTATGGCAAAAGGGCAGTTAAGTGAAGATACTGTCATTACAGCCAAGCCGACTGACCAGGCCATTGCGGGCATTTATGCCATTTCTAATAATAATATTGTCGCCGGTGTTGATTATACCGTTGATGAACTAATTACCATGACCGTGGTGCCATCATCTAATGTGGCAACAGTCATGTTGGCCAATTACTTGTCCAATGATGATCCAGATGCCTTTCTTGACATGATGAATGCCAAGTCCAAGGAGTTAGGCATGACCAACACTAGCTGGATGAATGCAAGTGGGGCAGCAGCTGTTAGTTTTGAAGGTTACTACAATCCTACTCGTTATAATAAAAATGCTCCTAACCAGACAACGGCCCGTGATTTGGCTATTTTAACCTATCATTTCTTGAAAGATTACCCAGAAATCATTGACCATACCAAGAATCTATTAGTGACAGTTAAGGCTGGTACGCCTTATGAAGAAACCTTTAGTGCCTACAATCATTCTCTTGAAGGGGCGATTTATGGTATTGAGGGGGCAAATGGTCTTAAAACAGGCTCTAGTCCTGGGGCTGCCTTTAACTATGTGATGACGGTCAAGCGTGGCGACCAAGGTCGTATTGCGGTGATTATGGGAGTCGGTGACTGGTATGATCAAAATGGTGAATTCTACCGTCATCCTTTTGGTAATGCCTTGGTTGAGAAATCCTATGCTGATTATGAGTATAAGAAGGTCTTAAGTGCTGGCCAGCAGACCATTGATGGGAAAAAATATGACTTGGACAAAGACCTATATGCTACAGTTGCCAAAGGAGCTAAGCCAACATTTGTGGTTGAAGATGACCAACTCAAGCTGGCTAATGGTTTGGAAACAGTCAGTCCATTGATAAAAAATAGCCTTAAGGTCAAGCCTGTCAATCCGGTAGAGCTTATCAGTCGGAAAGTTAGCAGCAAGAGTAAGTCACTTTTACCCTTACTTAGCCAGTATTGGTACTTCCTTTTCTTGCTCCCCTTACTCATCCTAGCACCAGTTTGTCTACTTTGGGCTAGACGGAAACGGCAACAGTCCAAATCATAGCTTAGCCTACAAGGGCTAGACAAGTGGCAAAATCTCAGACTTTCTGGGATTTTTTTGTTACAATAAAGAAAAAACTTGGAGGTGAGAAGATGGAGAGAGCCATTTTTGCAGGTGGGTGTTTTTGGTGTATGGTGCAACCTTTTGAAGAAAGTCCGGGAGTTTTATCGGTGCGTAGTGGTTACACAGGCGGTCATGTTCCCAACCCAACTTATGAGCAAGTTTGTTCCAAGACGACAGGTCACACGGAAGCAGTAGAGATAATTTTTGATCCTGAAAAACTTTCCTATGCCGATTTGGTAGAGCTTTATTGGCGACAGACTGATCCAACAGATGCTTTTGGCCAATTTCAGGATCGTGGGGATAGTTATCGACCAGTGATTTTTTATACCAGTGAGGAGCAACGTTTGATTGCTGAGGCCTCCAAGGAGCGTTTGGCGGCATCAGGACGTTTTGACCGCCCTATTGTCACAAGCATTGAACCAGCAAAAACGTTCTATGAAGCGGAAGAGTATCACCAGGCCTTTTATAAAAAAGATCCTTTCCGCTATGCCTTATCTAGTAAAATTCGTCATGACTTTTTGGAGAGCCATTGGTCATGAGAAAATCTTTTTATAGTTGGTTGATGACCCAACGCCATTCCAAAAGTCAGGCTCCTGCCGCCCGCTTGGCCGCCTATGTTTTTGAAGAAACGACCTTTCCCAAACACACGGATGATTTTGAGGTGATTAGTCGATATTTGGAAGATGAGGCGAGTTTTGCGTTTAATTTGAGTGAGTTTGATCAGATTTGGGAAGATTATTTGGCCCATTAAGAAGAAGGAGATCTAGTTGCAAGAACAAACAGTTGATATTAAATTAAATCATCCCGAGGATGCCTTGGCCTTATTTGGTAGCAATGAACGCCACTTAGGTTTATTGGAAGAAGAACTGGGGGTGACCATTCATGCTGGCAGTGAATGGGTGCAGGTCTTAGGTTCTGAGGAATGTGTGGAACAGGCCCGCTTGGTTATTCAGGCCCTTTTAGTGCTGGTAGGTCGGGGCATGGTTATCAATAGCTCTGATGTGGTGACAGCCATTTCCATGGTTAGGACAGGCGAGATAGATAAATTTATTGCCCTTTATGAAGAAGAAATCATCAAGGATGTTGCTGGCAAGCCTATTCGGGTCAAGACCTTGGGGCAAAAAATTTATGCAGATAGTGTCAAAAAACATGATATTGTATTTGGTATCGGGCCAGCAGGAACAGGTAAGACTTTTTTGGCGGTGACCTTGGCGGTAACAGCTCTCAAACGTGGTCAAGTCAAGCGGATTATTCTGACGCGTCCTGCGGTTGAAGCGGGTGAAAATCTAGGGTTTTTGCCGGGTGATTTGAAGGAAAAGGTGGATCCTTATCTCCGTCCAGTCTATGATGCCCTCTACCGTATTTTGGGCAAGGAGCAGACCACACGGCTCATGGATCGAGAGATTATTGAGATTGCCCCCTTAGCCTATATGCGGGGGCGAACTTTGGATGATGCCTTTGTTATCTTAGACGAGGCTCAAAATACGACCATCATGCAGATGAAAATGTTCTTGACCCGCCTAGGTTTTCAATCTAAGATGATTGTTAATGGGGATATTAGCCAGATTGATCTTCCTAAAAATGTCAAATCTGGTCTAATGGATGCCATGGAAAAATTAAAGCAGGTCAAGGCCGTTGATTTTGTTCATTTTTCAGCCAAGGATGTGGTTCGCCACCCAGTTGTCGCTGAGATTATTCGGGCTTATGAGGATTAGTCATGGATTATATTAGTTTTATCCGTTCCAAGGTTGGGCAGGATAAGATTTTTCTCAATTTTTCAGTTGGCATTTTAGCAGATGATGAAGGTCGAATTTTATGTCAAAAACGGTCCGATGTTATTGGAACTTGGTCACTCTTGGGTGGTTGTTGGGAATTGGGGGAATCGTCTGTTGACGCTCTCAAGCGAGAATTTATGGAAGAATCAGGTATTGAGATTGAGCCGATTAAATTGCTTAATGTCTATACCAATTATGAAGAGCATTATCCCAATGGTGACGTGGCTCAGACGGTAGGCTTTCTCTATCAAGTTAGGGCGGTTAAGGCCTTTGATATTGAGGATTTTTCCAATGATGAAACATTGGAATTGGCCTTTTTTAGTCAGGAAGAATTAGAGCAGTTAGAGATTATTAGTCCCCAACAGAAATTGATGATTGAGGAGTATTTCGCACAAGGTTTTGAGATGGGACACTAGTTTCATCTGATCTGACAAGCTCTTAACCCTAGCTTCTACGGTCTTTTTCATAAAATAAGCCTTGAAATATGGTATAATAAAGAAAAGACGGACGAAAGAAGTGAAAAGATGTATATTGAAATGATTGATGAAACGGGTCAGGTTTCGGAAGAAATCAAAAAGCAGACCCAGGAGATTTTAAGCTTTGCAGCAGACAGGCTAGGCAAGTCTGCCAAGGAGATGGCCCTTACCTTTGTGACCAATGAGCGGAGCCATGAACTCAACTTGCTCTACCGTGAGACCGACCGTCCGACTGATGTGATTAGTCTGGAGTATAAACCTGAACATGATATTATTGTGGCTGAGGAGGATTTGGCAGAAAATCCTGATTTGGCTGAGATGATGGCGGATTTTGATGCCTATCTAGGTGAGTTGTTTATCTCTGTGGACAAGGCTAAGGAACAGGCCAGTGACTATGGTCATTCGTTTGAACGCGAAATGGGTTTTTTAGCAGTGCATGGTTTTTTACATATCAATGGCTATGATCACTACACGCCCGAAGAAGAAGCAGAGATGTTTGGTTTACAGGAAGAAATATTGACAGCCTATGGTCTTACACGAGAATAAATCCCCCAAAAAATGGAAAAATCGCGATTTAATTGCTAGTTTAGAGTTTGCTCTGACAGGTATTGGGACAGCTTTTGTTGAAGAGCGTAATATGAAAAAGCATGCCCTTTCTGCCGTAACAGCAGTGGTGGCAGGAGCTATCTTTCGTATCTCAACAGTGGAATGGCTCTTTCTGCTCCTGAGTATCTTTTTAGTGATTGCCTTTGAAATTATCAATTCTGCCTTGGAAAATGTCGTTGATTTGGCCAGTGATTATCATTTTTCTATGTTGGCTAAGAATGCCAAAGATATGGCGGCCGGTGCCGTCTTGGTGATTTCAATTTATGCGCTTATCACAGGTTGTGTGATTTTTTTGCCAAGAATTTGGCACTTGTTTTTTGGAAATTGAGGAGAATACATGAGTTTTAAGTCAGGATTTGTTGCGATTTTGGGGCGTCCCAATGTTGGGAAATCAACCTTTTTGAACTATGTCATGGGGCAAAAGATTGCCATTATGAGTGACAAGGCTCAGACAACCCGTAACAAAATTATGGGGATTTACACGACCCCTAACGAGCAGATTGTCTTTATTGACACCCCAGGAATTCACAAGCCCAAAACGGCTCTGGGTGATTTTATGGTGGAGTCGGCTTATAGTACCCTGCGTGAGGTGGAGACCGTGCTTTTCATGGTGCCAGCGGATGAAGCACGAGGTAAGGGAGATGACATGATTATGGAGCGGCTCAAGGCCGCTAAGGTGCCCGTGATTTTAGTCATTAACAAGATTGACAAGGTACATCCAGATCAACTCCTGGAGCAGATTGAAGATTTCCGTAGTCAGATGGACTTTAAAGAAATTGTGCCGATTTCTGCCACCCAAGGCAATAATGTCAACCGTCTGATGGACATCTTAGTGGACAATCTTGAAGAAGGTTTCCAGTATTTTCCAGATGATCAGATTACAGATCACCCAGAACGTTTCTTGGTCTCAGAGATGATTCGAGAAAAGGTGCTCCATTTGACCCAGCAGGAGGTGCCCCACTCGGTGGCAGTGGTTATCGATAGCATGAAACGGGACCAAGAGACGGATAAGGTTCATATTCGTGCAACAGTTATGGTGGAACGTGATAGTCAAAAGGGGATTATCATTGGCAAGGGAGGTAGCATGCTGAAAAAGATTGGCTCGCTAGCTCGCCGTGATATTGAGCTCATGTTGGGTGACAAGGTCTTTTTGGAGACTTGGGTCAAGGTCAAGAAAAATTGGCGAGACAAGAAGCTAGACTTGGCCGATTTTGGCTACAATGCCAAGGAATATTAGGTAAATAAGTCGCTAACGAGCGGCTTTTCTTATCAGATAAGGGGGAAATGACATGGTAGAAATGGGACAGATTTTCAAGGAATTACGAACGGCTAGGAAAATTTCACTCAAAGAAGCCGCAGGACAGGCTCTGTCCTATTCCATGCTGAGCAAGTTTGAAAATGGTGATTCAGATATTACCATCTCCAAGCTCCTACCAGCCCTAGACAATATTCACACGGACCTAGCGGAGTTTGCCTATCTGGTGCGTGGTTTTCAGCCTTCACAACGACATCTGCTCAAGCAGGAGATTTGGCGGGCCTTAGAGAAAAAGGATTTCGCTTATTTGCAGAAAGGCTATGAGAGAGAAAAAGCGACCTACCAAGAAACCGGTCAGGAAGCCAATCTACTTAATGCCTTGACCTTCAAGACCTATTTGGCGACTAATTCTGTCTCTGTTGAGCTGACCGAGGATGAGCAGGCTTTTTTGTATGACTATCTCTTTCGGGTGGACATTTGGGGCGAGTATGAGTTGGCGATTTTTACGGATATTTCGCCACTCTTGCCACTTGAGAGTTATTTTCGTTATACGCGTGAGATGTTGCAGCGGATTGACTTTTTCGAAGGGCTAAACTCTCACCGTAATGCCATTCATACCATCTTGCTTAATGGTCTATTTAAGGCGGTTGAGCAAAAAGACCTGATTAAGGCTGCTTATTTTGATAAGCAGATTAAGATTCGTTTTTTTGAAGAAAATGAAGCCTATCTGCGTTTAATTTATCGTATTGCCGATGGTCATCATACTTATTTGCGTGGTGAAAAAGAAGCAGGACGAGAAAAAATTCGTTCGTCCATTGAGATATTGAGACTCTTGGGTTGCCGAAGTAGTGCTGACTATTATCAGGAAAATTTTGCTGATGTGCTTAAAGCATTTGAATAAATGAAAATAGACCTGCTATCTTGTAAAAAAATTTCATTGTCTCATTGCCTTTCCTAGTAGGGAGAGGCGATTTTTTGTAAAAAAAATCAGCTCGAAAATAGGAAAACTTTGTCTCTGCTCTGCCATTTTGTCCTATAATAAAGCTATCAAAAGAAAGGAGAACAAAAAGATGACTCAGTTTGCATTAGAAGCAAGTAAACTACCGGCACCTACTCAAGAATTTACATTGACATGGAAATGTTCTATTACTAAAGGGTAGGTATTCTTGTTTAGTCTAGTACTTAAGTGCTAGACTAGACATTTTATTTGTTAGGAGAAGAAGGATGAAAAAACCAATATTAACTAAATATTGTTCATATGACAAAGATGATGTAAGTACCACTAATTTGTTTGAGAAGAAATTTGAAGCCTATATTGAAAAAAAAGTAAAAAAAATTATAAATAAACCTCAAAACTATCCTTTTATCAAGATAATAGATGGAGAAGGAAAGATATATGGTAAAACAGACTGATTTTAATTATTGTAATGAGAATTCTTATGCTCTACCTACTTTTGGTTTTAAAATTCACCTATCAGCAACGATAAATAATTACCAGTCCTTATTTTCCTTAGTTTACCCTTATTTAATTAGTGAAGGTATTACTTTTAAATATCTTAATTCTCTTTGTGCTATTGAGGAAAATTTTTCTGAAAAAGAAAGTCCAGCTGAATCAGGAAAATATATTACAATATATCCTCAAAATAGAGAACATTGTCAACAAATTATAGGAGAGTTATATAATCTTATCCCTAGAGAGATGGAGGGAATATATATATTAAGTGACCGTCCTTATAGAGATTCGCAAGTGATTTTTTATAGATTTGGTTTAATTCTTTTAGATAATGCCGACTTAGAAGATGGTTTACCGACATTGATTGGACCAAATAATGAAAAATGGCAGGATTATCAAAAGGCTTATTTTGATTTACCAGCATGGATTGAGGATATTCAAGGTGAGCAAGAGTTTCAATCCTCCTATCTAGGGGATAATTATCAGGTGCTTTTACTATTAAAACAAAGTGCCGGAGGGAATGTTTATCTAGCAACTAATAAATTTTCTAGAGAACAAGTTGTTATCAAGGAGAGTAGACCATATATTTTATCTAGTGGTAAAATTACTAAGCAGGTTCTCAGAGAAGAGGAATGGAGGCTATCTCAAAAAGTTAGTAACTTCATTCCTAAAGATGTTAGAAAAATCAAAGAATGGCTTAATAATTACTATATATATGAGTACATTCCAGGGATTGATTTATTAGAGTTTAGTAATAAATATTCTTTGTTTGCTTATACAAAAGCTACACCTACTGAAAATTATTATCAATTCACTCAGTTAATCAAGTGTTTCCATAATTTATTGAAATGTGTAGCGTTTTTTCATCAACAAGATATTATTTTGAATGATGTTCATCCAAATAATTTTATTGTAGGTGCAGATTTGAGAGTAACATTTATTGATTTGGAAAATTCTTATGTTTATGATGAGAAACCGTTAGTTGGTATCTATTCTGAAATTTCTCCCAAAGCATGGAATAATTTAGACGGTAAGGTAGCTGATTGCCATAAGGTAGGTAATTTAATATTATATTTATTGGGTAGACTACATGTTGATGATACTAGTACTTTCAGACCTAATATCTTAAGAAACCTATTACAACAAAAAATATAAAAACTAACTTAGCAGAAGTTATAACTTTTCTATTAAGCGATTCAGCAACGATAACAGAAGCATTAGCAATGTTGAACAATTTAGATATAGAGACTAGCGAATTTATAGAATATAATCTTAGTGTAGATTTTGCTAATGATGTGGAGTGTTTAAATATTGTTAAAATAATATCTTGGCAAAAAGATTTGATAGAAAAATACACATCTTATTTAGATGATAAAGTTTCTCTTATTACTCATTTAAAAAAAGAACCGAAATTAGGTCTAGATGGTATTTCTGGAATTATTCTCTATTTAAATTCTCTTTCTTATGACAAAGCAGTAATAGAAGAAGGAATTAACTATATTTTAGATAATCTAGTTGAAGTTGATGGTACAAAAGGTATAAAGATTAGTGATGTTGGTGTATCTGTTTATTTATCAAATGGTACAGCTGGGGTAATTCAAATGCTAATGCTTGTTAATTTTGAGAAATATAGAGAAATTATTATTCAATTAGCAGATGGACTATTAATTGAATATGCACAGTTTGCTGACTTATGGGATGGTATGTTGGGGATTTCTTATACACTATTGAATTTATTTGATAAGACACGTGATGTTATATATCTAACTAAAGCTAAGGAACTGCTTATTAGTAGTGGGATTTTGGCAGAACAGAATAAAATTTTAGAAAAAGAATTTATTTATGTACTTTCTTATTATAAGAAAGTCATAAGTTTTAATTAACGGTAGTAAAGGAGATTTAGATGAAATTATTTTTATCCCACAAAATTTATCGTACCCTGACCCTGTCGCGTTTGCTCAATGCTTTGGGAGCTTATATTTATAATCTGGTCTTTGTCATCTATGCGGCTAGTCTGCCACGGCCTAGTTTAGCTATTTTTCTGGCCAATATGGTGCCTATGATTCCGATTGTCTTTACCTTCTGGATAGGTGTGCAGGCAGATAAGAGTCAGAACAAGGGGCAGAAGATGATGATAATTGCTTTTGTCCAAGCCCTGCTCTTTACCATGGTTGCTCTGATCATCAGTCAGCAGACCTACCTCGTCTTTTCCATTATCTGCTTGCTCAATGTCGTCAGTGATTGTTTAAGTGACTATGGTGCTGGCTTGCGGATGCCGATTTTACAGGAGCATGTGGCTGAAAATGACCTGATGGAGGCCTACTCGTTTAGTCAGTTTATCAGCTATATCTGTCAAATCGCAGGGCAGTTTCTAGGGATTTGGCTCTTGACGATTTCTAACCAGTCTTTTGCTCTGGTTGCTGGGGTCAATGCTGGTTTTTTCCTCCTGTCAGCCTTAGTTCTCTATTGGTATCGACAGGACCTGACCCATAAACCAGTAACAGTGGTTGATAAGAAAGTTCCCTTGTTGCAACGCTTCAAGGAACTTTATCAGACCATGGAACAAATCTTTCAACAGGCAGAACAAACCTCCTTTGCCAGCCTGCTCTTGTCCGTTCTGGTTCTCAATGCCTTGGGCGGAGCTGTTGGTAGTATCTATAATCTCTATCTGCTCAAGGTATCGCTCTTTGGACTTTCTTACGGACAGGCTCTGGTTCTGGTTCAACTGCTCTTTCTTGTGGGGGCTATTTTAGGTAGTCTCACACCCCATGATTATTTTGCTAAGCAGTCGCTTTCTGTTCTGTTGGTACTCAATAGTGGCTTGTTTGCCTTGATAGGGCTCTTCAATTTGCTAGACTTTCCGCCAGTTCTTGCTCTTTTCCTCTTGGCTTTTGTCGCCTACCTACTGGGCAAGTCAAATCCTAAGTTGGATGCCCTGCTCATGGCCAATCTACCGACAGAAGTTCTGGCCCAAAGCAATAATTTTCTTAGCTTACTTTTTACCTTATCCTTGCCCTTGGGAACTTTTCTCTTTTCAGTCCTTGCAGTCTATCAGCTGTGGTTGGCTTGGTTAGTCTTTGCCTGCCTATCTGCTGTTGCTTTTGCCATGGTTTGGAAAAATAGAAAAATTAGCACATAAAAAGCCGTTTTAACGGCTTTTTTATGGTGTCTTTGAGTCGGATTTTTCCACTTGAGCTTCCACCATAATCTCACTTTTCTCATTAAGCAGTTTGAGCAGTTGTTCCACTTATTGGTTACTGGTGTCAATTTGCTTGATAGTGAGCTGGAGATTGGCTAAGCCATAATCCTTGAGTCTGTCTTTGATTTCCTCAAGCTTTTCAGAAGTTAGTTCCTGTCCATAAACAACCAGGGACAGGGTTTTCTTGCTGTCATCGTATTGGCGATTGAGTACGGTGACTTGGGACAATTCCTGCTGAATCATGTTATTGATGGCCAAGCGTTGGTAGGAGCTTTCAATCAGTTTTCCTGCGGAGAAAAAGCTGGGAATGGAAAAGGCAATAAGACCGAGGATAAAGAAGGTCTGGTACGTGCGAGCGGGACGTTGGTAGTCCCGCATTTTTTTAGAAAAACTGGTGAAGTACATGCCTGCCACTGTGGCGAGAATGATAAAGATACAGTTAATCAGAAAAAGGTAGCTGGCTCCGAGAAAATAACGCAAGTTTTGATGGGCAATGGCATAGCCCACGGTACACAGGGGTGGCATCAGGGCAGTAGCGATAGCCACACCAGGGATAATATTGCTGGCCTGCCTGCGTTGAAGGCCGATAAAGCCAGCCAAACCACCGACCAGAGCGATTAAAATATCCCAGATGGTTGGCGTAATCCGAGCGATAATCTGCTCACTGGCGTAAGAAATGGGCGATAGCCAAAAATAGATAATGGAGACGGTCAGGGAAACGAGAATTTCCATCATCAGTAGTCGCAGGGCTTTTCGGAGCAGGGTGGCGCTAATAAAGAGCGATACTGACCCCGATGGCGACGACGGGGGTCATCAAGGGAGAAATCAGTATGGCACCGATAATGGTTAGAGTAGAGTTGAGATTGAGTCCAATAGATGCGATTAGGATGGCATAGAGCAAAATCAGGGCCTCCTTGTAGTCAAAATAAACATCAGCTAAGATTTTCTTGTAAAATTCACTGGGCGTGTAATTTTTTGTGTCCATAGAAACTACCTTTCTTATGATACCAGCTATTATACCATATTTGCCAAAATTTTTTGACCGATGCTAAGTTGTGGCAAATGTGGTAAAATGGTTATACAGAACGATAACCAGACTTTGGAGAAGTCATGATAGAGGAGAGAACGAGGTCAGCAGTCCCCATATCTATGATGGAGATATGTTTTGCCACCGGAAAGACGGTCATAGGTATTTGGTTAATGTCTGGATTGATGAAGGCAGACGATTTTTCCAAACTATCAAAGAAGCTGACCAGTTGAGACAGATTATGGAGAAAAAATGTCAAGAGCAGAAGAAGTTATCCTAACCAACATGTGCCTGATTGAGGATGAGGCCGGCCGCGTGGTCATGCAGTATCGACATCCAAAGCGTTATGCTTGGTCAGGTCTGGCCTTTCCTGGCGGTCACATTGAGCCTGGGGAGAGCATGCATGCGGCGGTTGTTCGTGAGATTTTTGAGGAAACAGGACTGACAATTGCCAATCCCAAACTAGTGGGCTTAAAACATTTTCATACTCGAGTGGATGGTACCCGTTATTTGGTTTTTCTTTATCGGACCAAGGCATTTTCGGGTCAATTACGCTCATCGGATGAGGGAGAAGTCCTCTGGGTAAATCAAGCTGATTTACTCAATGGCAACTTGGATTTGGCAGAATCAATGGAGGACTTAGTTGCTTTTTATTTGAAGGAGACAGGGTCTGAGCTCTACTATGAGCGTGATGACCAAGATGTCCTACAAAAAATAATATGGTAGGAGATAGTGATGACAGATTACCTTAATTTTAATCAAGACCGTTGGAATAGGGTTGCTAAAGATAGAAAGAATGCCTATACCATACCTCTTAGTCATGAGCAGCTAATGGCAGCAAAGGACAAGCCTTTAGAAGTTTTTCTGACAGTTGGTAAGCCTGTACCGACGGATTGGTTTGATAAGTTAGTGGGCAAGAAAATTCTGGGTCTAGCCAGTGGAGGAGGGCAACAAGGTCCCTTATTTGCTCTCAAAGGCTATGATGTGACGATTATGGATTATTCGGCGGAACAATTAGCATCGGACCATATGGTGGCTGAGCGTGAAGGGTTGACGATCAAGACAATACAGGGCGATATGACCCAACCCTTTCCTTTTGCTGATGAGAGTTTTGATTTGGTCTTTTGCCCTGTTTCCAATGTCTATATTGAAGATTTGACCAATATGTGGCAGGAATCTTATCGTGTCTTGAAAAAGGGCGGTTTATTGATGGTGGGCTACATGAATCCATGGGTTTATCTATATGATGGTGACCAGGTATGGGAACAGCCAGATAGTGACCTCTTTTTGACTTACCCGCTTCCCTTTAATGCCAGAGAGTTAGAAAAAGCCGGTAAATTAGCGATTTCCCCTGACTATGGCTATGAGTTCAGTCATACTTGGGAAGAACAAATTGGCGGGCAGTTACGAGCGGGTTTTGCCATGATTGATTTTTATGAATCTAAGGATAACAGGCACCGTTTATCCACCTATGCCAGTGATTATTTAGCTAATCTATCCATTAAATTATAAAACTAGGAGGCAGTCATGCCAGAATTACCAGAAGTTGAAAGTGTTAGACGGAGTTTAGAACCCTTGGTGGTCGGCAAGACCATTGAGCGGGTGGTTATCTCCTATACCCCCTTGGTGGTGACAGGGGCTGAGCATTTACGTCAGAAATTAACTGGTCAGACGGTTATGGGGCTTGGTCGGCGGGGTAAATATCTGATTTTTGAACTAACAGATGGACTGCTCATTTCCCACCTACGTATGGAGGGGAAGTACCTAATGTTTTCAAAAAATGGAACTTTTGATAAACATTGCCACGTTTTTTTCCATCTATCAGATGGGCAAGTCTTGATTTATCATGATGTCCGTAAGTTTGGAACCATGGAATATTTAGCCAAGGGGGAAGAAGAGGCTTACTTTGCCAGTAAAAAACTAGGGCCAGAACCAAATGAGCAAGATTTTCAGTTACCTCCTTTTGTCCATGGTTTGGAAAAATCTAAAAAGAAGATTAAGCCTCATCTGCTGGATCAGACCCTGGTGGCCGGTTTGGGTAATATCTATGTGGACGAGGTGCTTTGGGCAGCTCAGCTTCATCCAGAGCGGTTGAGTCAAAGTTTAAGTTTGGCAGAGATTGAAAGCTTACATGGGGAAATTATCCGTGTCTTGCAGCTAGGTATTGAAAAGGGAGGATCGAGTATTCGCACCTATAAAAATGCTCTTGGTATGGCTGGTAGTATGCAGGACTACCTGCAGGTTTATGGCAAGCAAGGGCAGCCCTGTTCACGATGTATGAGTCCTATTGCAAAAATCAAGGTCCAAGGACGGGGCACGCATCTCTGTCCTCAATGCCAAAAGGAGTGATGATGGTGACGGTTATTGGGTTGACAGGGGGAATTGCTTCAGGCAAGTCCACGGTTAGTTCTTATTTACGTGACAAAGGCATGGTAGTGCTTGATGCCGATCAGCTGGTCCATGATTTGCAAGCTCCGGCTGGTAGGCTCTATCAAGCTTTGGTGGATTACTTTGGTGCAGACATTTTGCAGGCTGATCAGACCCTGGATCGGACTAAGCTAGGGCAGTTGATTTTTTCTAATCCTGAGATGATGGCGGTGTCCAATGCCCTACAAGATGAGATTATTCGGGAAGAATTAGCTCGTCAGCTGGAAATCTTGTCTGTCAGTCATTCTGTGATTTTTTTGGATATCCCCCTCTTATTCGAAAAGGGATACGAGACTTGGTGTCAGGAGATTTGGCTGGTGGTCGTTAGTGAAGCTGTTCAAGCGCAGCGGTTGATGGCGAGAAATGGTTATAGTCAAGCAGAAGCACAAGAGCGTATAGCTAGCCAATGGCCTTTGCTGGATAAAATGAAGAAAAGTCAGGTCATTATTGATAACAATAATAGTTTACAAGCGACTTATCAGCAGGTGGAAGAGGCCCTGCGTCTATTAGAAAGGTAGAAATTGATGAAAGAACTGATGATTGCTAAGGGGGCGGCCCCTCTTTGGCTGAATGTAGGCATGCTTAACCGTCATGGTTTGATTGCCGGTGCAACAGGAACAGGTAAGACGGTTACCTTGAAGGTTATAGCGGAGCAGCTCAGCTTAGCCGGGGTGCCAGTCTTTTTGGCTGACATTAAAGGAGACTTGGCTAATCTAGCCAAGGCTGGCAGTGTCACAGAAAAATTAGCCGCTCGCTTGGAAAAATTAGGGATTGAGGATTATGAGCCACAAGCCTTTCCGGTTCGTCTCTGGGATGTTTTTGGGCAAAATGGGCACCCGGTTCGGGCAACTATTTCGGAGATGGGCCCTCTGATGTTGGCACGTTTGCTCAATCTTAACGAGACCCAGTCTGGTGTCTTGACCCTTGTCTTTAAGATTGCTGATGACAAGGGCTGGCTCTTGATTGATTTGAAGGATTTACAAGCTTTGTTACGAGAAGTGGCGGATAATGCTAGTCATTATTCTAGCCAGTACGGCAATATCGCCAAGCAGTCAGTTGGGGCCATTCAACGTAGCCTCTTGGCCTTGGAACAAGAAGGCGGCAATCTCTTCTTTGGTGAGCCGGCTCTTGATTTGGCTGATTTTTTACAGACAGATGAGCAAGGTCAAGGGGTGATTAACATTCTTAATGCCACCAAGCTCTTCAACGCACCGACCCTTTATACCACTTTCTTGTTCTGGCTTTTGGCTGAGCTTTATGAATCGTTACCAGAAGTCGGAGATGTGGACAAACCCAAGTTGGTCTTCTTCTTTGATGAGGCCCACTTGCTCTTTAAGGATGCTCCTAAATCCTTTGTTGAGAAGATTGAACAGATTGTTCGTCTGATTCGTTCTAAGGGGGTAGGGATTTTCTTCATTACGCAGAATCCTCTTGATCTACCAGAGCCGGTCTTGGCCCAGTTGGGAAATCGGGTGCAGCATGCCTTGCGTGCCTATACACCTAAGGAACTGAAAGCAGTCAAGACAGCAGCAGAAACCTTCCGTCAAAATCCTGACCTAGATGTAGCAAGAGCCATTACGGAATTACAGGTGGGTGAAGCCCTAGTTTCCTTCTTGAATCAAGAAGCCCAGCCAAATGTGGTGGAACGAGCCTATATCCTGCCCCCAAAATCGAGTTTTGAGCCTCTATCTGCCCTGGAACAAGCAGCCTTAATCAATCAGTCACCCGTGGAAGATAAGTACCGAGAAGTCCTTGATCGTGAGTCAGCCTATGAACTCTTGACGAAAAAACTAGAGGAGGATCAGCTAGCCAAGGAGCGGCTTGAGGCTGAAAAGGCGGCAGCTAAAGAGGCCCGTAGCAAACAAAGCAGACCAAGTCGCCAGCCAAAATCAGTCATGGATAAGGCGACAGATTCCTTTATCAACACAGCCGTACGGACAGTGACTCGTGAATTGGTACGGGGGCTCTTTGGCGGTTTGAAGCGATAGGAGAAGAACTAGTTGTGCGTGTCAAAATTAATTTAACCTGTAGCTCTTGTCAAAGCAAAAATTACTTGACTAGTAAGAATAAAAAGACCCATCCTGAAAAAATTCAGGTGTTGAAATACTGTCCCAAGGAGAGAAAAGTAACCCTCCACCTTGAATCTTAAACTAAAGTATGGTAAAATAGTCAAGACCATAGTGGAGGAAAACTAGATGTATAACTTATTACTCACCCTGCTACTTGTATTATCTGCACTTTTGGTGATTGCTATTTTCATGCAACCCCAAAAAAATCCAAGTAGTAATGTTTTTGATAGTAGTGGGTCAGAAGCATTGTTTGAGCGGACCAAGGCGCGTGGATTTGAAGCATTTATGCAACGATTCACTGGTATTTTAATCTTTTTCTGGTTGGCTATCGCTCTTGCACTGGCTGTTTTGTCAAGTCGTTAAGATGGGTTTGGACTCTGGTCTAACCCATTTTTCTATAAGGAGAGTAGAGTTTTAAAAAAACGAAAGAAAATAAATGAAAGAACAGATTATTACTTATTTACAAGAACATGGCAAATCAAGTGTTAATGACTTGGCAGCTCATCTAAACATGGCTGGTGCCAAGAAATTTCCCAGCTTGATTAAGGCCATTTCCCAGATGGAGAGTCAAGGTTCGCTCCGTTTTGACGATAGTGGGAGCCTGTCCTTGCGTAAACCAAAAGAAAAAAAAGATGACATTCGCCTAACAGGGATTTTTCGTGCCAATAAGGCAGGTTTTGGTTTTGTTAGCCTAGATGAGGCCGAAGATGACCTCTTTGTCGGTCGTAGTGATGTGGGCCATGCGATTGACGGAGATACAGTTGAGGTTGTGATAAAAAAAGTAGCCAACCGTCTCAAAGGAACAGCTGCTGAGGCACGGGTGGTTAATATTGTCAAGCGTAGCCTGACGACTGTGGTGGGTAAATTGACCCTGTCAACAGACAAACCTAACTACATTGGCTATATTCAAAGCAAAAATCAGAAAATCAGTCAAAACATTTACGTCCAAAAAACACCCCTAGTCCTAGAAGGTACTGAGGTCGTCAAGGTGGAGATTGACAAGTATCCTAACCGTCATCATGATTATTTTGTGGCGACCTTGGTTGATATTATTGGCCATCAAGACGATGTTGGGATTGATGTCCTAGAGGTTTTGGAATCCATGGACATTGTTTCTGCCTTTCCTGAGGCTGTTTTGGCTGAGGCTGCAGCGGTGCCGGAAGCCCCAACTGAGCGAGATTTGGTGGGGCGGATTGATTTACGCCAAGAATTGACCTTTACCATTGATGGAGCTGATGCCAAGGACTTAGATGATGCCGTCCATATTAAGCTTTTGGAGAATGGCAATTTTGAGTTGGGAGTTCATATTGCCGATGTGTCTTACTATGTTAAGGAAGGGTCCGCCCTGGACCGTGAGGCCTTGGCTCGTGGAACATCGGTTTATGTGACTGACCGCGTTGTTCCCATGCTACCAGAACGTCTCTCTAACGGGATTTGCTCGCTCAATCCACAAGTTGACCGCTTAACCCAGTCGGCTATTATGGAAATTGACCGTCAGGGGCGGGTGGTTGATTATCAAATTGCGCAAACTGTGATTAAAACTGCCTTTCGGATGACCTATACGGATGTCAATCACATGATTGCTGGTGATGAAGAGTTGCTTAAAACCTACCAGCCGATTGTTGATAGTGTCCGTTACATGGTTAGCCTTCATCAGATTTTGGAGGAGATGCGTTACCGGCGTGGGGCCCTTAATTTTGACACCTCGGAAGCAAAAATTATCGTGGATGATAAGGGGTTGCCTGTTGATGTGGTCTTGCGTGAGCGGGGCTTGGCTGAGCGGATGATTGAATCCTTTATGCTAGCCGCCAATGAATGCGTAGCGGAGCATTTTGCTAAAAGTCAGCTCCCCTTTATCTACCGAGTCCATGAGGAGCCAAAGGCAGAAAAATTACAAACCTTTATTGATTATGCCAGCGTTTTTGGCGTTCAGGTGCAGGGAACAGCCAGTAAAATCAGTCAGGCAGCTCTGCAAGACTTCATGAGAAAAGTGAAGAATTTACCAGGTAGTGAGGTCTTGTCCATGATGTTGCTCCGTTCCATGCAGCAGGCCCGCTATTCGGAACATAATCATGGCCATTATGGCTTGGCGGCGACCTACTATACCCACTTTACCAGTCCCATTCGTCGTTATCCAGACCTCTTGGTTCATCGCTTGATTCGTGACTACCAGCAGATTAGTGCGCAGCAGTTGGACCATTTCAAAGAGGTGATTCCAGAAATTGCCAGTCAAACATCTAGTTTGGAACGTCGGGCGATTGATGCGGAACGTTTGGTAGAGGCCATGAAAAAAGCAGAGTACATGGAAAACTATGTTGGTCAGGAGTTTGATGCTGTGGTGGCTACTGTTGTCAAATTTGGTCTCTTTGTCGCCCTACCCAATACCATTGAGGGCTTGATTCATATCACGACCCTGCCAGAATATTATCATTACAATGAGCGAACCATGACCTTACAAGGAGAAAAGTCTGGCAAGGTTTTCCGAGCAGGTCAAAAAATTCGGGTTAAATTAATCAAGGCAGATAAAGAAGCAGGCGCCATTGACTTTGACTACCTACCAAGTGATTATGATGTGGTTGAAAAGAAGCATTCCAGCCAGAAAAAGGAGACGAGAAAAGGTGGAAAAGCTAGTCGGGGCAGACAGCATAAAGAAGCTGCTCAGTCCGTGACCAAATTCAAGAAAAAGCCGTTTTATAAGGCAGTTGCAAAAAAAGGAGGATCAGATGGCAAAAGGAGAGGGAAAGGTCGTCGCTCAAAATAAGAAGGCGCGGCATGATTATACCATTGTTGAGACCCTTGAGGCAGGACTTGTCCTGACTGGAACAGAGATTAAGAGTGTGCGGGCTGCTCGCCTTACCCTCAAAGATGGCTATGCCCAGATTAAACATGGCGAGGCTTGGCTGGTTAATGTTCATATCACGCCCTATGAGCAGGGCAATATCTGGAACCAAGATCCAGACCGTACTCGCAAATTGCTCTTGAAGAAGCGAGAGATTGCCAAGCTAGCCAATGAGCTAAAAGGGACAGGAATGACCCTTGTGCCCCTAAAGGTCTATCTCAAGGACGGTTTTGCCAAGGTCTTACTGGGCTTGGCAAAGGGTAAGCATGACTATGATAAGCGTGAGAGTATCAAACGCCGTGATCAAAATCGGGAAATTGCCCGTGTTATGAAATCAGTTAATAGACGGTAAATACTTGCAAAATTGAGAATTTCCATGCTATAATAGGGAAAAATAAGAAAAGGAGACAGAGCAATGAACATGACCTTGGCAAAACATGTTGTTTTATCAAGAATATGATGTCAGGTGTGCTCTTGTCAACAAGAAGATTAGCTGTCTTACCCTATTTGTTTGTGTAGGACCAGTAATAAGGCTGTGTGAAGGAGTTCGCACAGCCTTTTTGTCATCTTGTTTTGGAGAACAGCCTGGCCTAAAGGAGGCTATATGTTACAATTACAGAATATTGTCTTGACGCATAAGAAAGATTTATTTGTTTTGGTGGATCATTTTTCTTGTCAGATTCAGGCAGGTGAGAAAGTGGCCATTATTGGTGAGGAGGGAAGTGGTAAATCGGCTCTCTTGAAATACATTTATGGCGATCACGAACTAACCAGCTATCTAGACCTATCCGGACAGGTGATTAATGGTTTTGAATCTGTTGGCTACTTGCCTCAGTTTTTAGCTGAGGCAGATTTGAAGAAGGACATTTATGAGTTTATTTTTGCCGATCTGGATATGAATCATCTTGATTATCAGCGCTTAGCTCAATTGGAAAGTCAGTTGTCCTTGACGTCTGGAATAATCTATTCCCAAGAACGGCTTGAAACCCTCTCTGGTGGTCAAAAAATCAAGTTGCAACTGCTAAAATTGTTATTACAAGACCCAGACCTTTTACTCTTAGATGAACCGTCCAATGATCTTGATTGGCAAACCTTGATTTGGTTGGAGACTTTTATTAAAACGAGTGATAAGACGATTATATTTATCTCTCATGATCTTCGGCTCTTGCAAGAAACGGCTACGGCTATTATTCACTTAGAGCGTCTGAAGCATAAATCTCAGTCTCTGGTAACTTTTGCTCGCATGGATTACCAAACCTATCTAACTAAACGTAGTAAGGATACAGCCAAACAGAGTCAGCTGGCTAGTCAGCAGGAGGCCTATGATAAAAAACGCATGCAGGAACTGACTCAGGTCAAGCAAAAGGTGCACCATCAGCTCGCCCAAACCAAGGCTTCAGCAACTGGTCGTCTCTTGGCCAAGAAAATGAAAAACCTCAAATCCCGAGAAAAACGTTTTGAGCGAGAACGGCAGATTTTTGTGGCAAAACCAATCCAGGAAGAGAAGATTAATATGAGGTGGGGGGAAATTGTTCCCTTACCTGCAACCAAAAAAATTCTGACTTGGACAAGTCGTGATTTAATGGTGGCGGACAGGTTACTGGTATCAGCCCTAGATTTAAGCCTGTATGGACATGAAAAAGTTGGTTTGGTTGGTCAAAATGGTATGGGCAAGTCTGTTTTGTTGAATCAGGTTTGGCAAGAGTTGAAAGAGCGCAGAGATTTAGTGGTTAAGTACATGCCCCAGGATTATTGGCTTGGGTTGCATGGGTGGCAAACTCCTATAGACTATGTGCAGTCTTTAACTCCTAGTCAGGAACGAGGGAAGGTGATG
This sequence comes from Streptococcus cuniculipharyngis, assembly GCF_007859195.1. Taxonomy (GTDB): domain Bacteria; phylum Bacillota; class Bacilli; order Lactobacillales; family Streptococcaceae; genus Streptococcus; species Streptococcus cuniculipharyngis. The sequence goes on along the minus strand of NZ_VOHL01000001.1, from coordinate 663,678 downwards.
ACTTTTCTAGGAAGTATGCGTTTTTTGGCGGAAGAGATGTCCCGCCCTTTGAGTGATTTATCAGGTGGACAACGGGCAAAACTTTTGCTTATGGGCTTGATGTATAGCCAGGCCAATTTTTTATTGTTGGATGAACCGACGCGTAACTTATCCCCTAGTTCAGCGGCTCGATTGACGGAAGAACTTGCTAAATTTACCGGGGGATTTCTAGTGGTTTCCCATGACCGTTATTTTTTAGAAAAGACTTGTGAAAAGATTTATGAACTGAGTCCAACTGGGCTAAAAGAGGTGGAAAACTTATCGTGAGGTGATTAACCGATAAAAAACGACTGTTTCAGTTGAACAAGTCGTTTTTTTGGTATTTGTTAAAAGTATAGTAAGTCCTTGCTGGTTTGCGTGAACAGTTTAAAGCCGTGTTTAGTCACATAACCGCAGTCCTCAATGCGGACACCAACCTTGTCTGGGATATAGATACCAGGCTCCACGGAAAAACACATGCCTTCTTGGATAACCAGGTCATTGCCAGCCATGATAGAGGGAAATTCATGGACTTCCATGCCGATACCATGCCCTAGACGGTGGTTGAAAAAGTCACCATAGCCAGCCTTTTCAATGACAGAGCGGGCAGCTTGATCAATCTCAGCCGCAGTCACCCCAGGTTTTATCATGTCAAGGGCTGTCAGCTGGGCTTCCAGGCAGAGCTGATAAATGTCCTTTTTGAACTGGTCAGGTTGACCGAGAGCAACTGTTCTAGTCATGTCACTGGTATAACCCAAGGTTTCCACACCAAGGTCAAAAAGCAATAAGCTATTATTTTCCAGTTGATTTTTACCAGGAATACCATGAGGATTGGCAGCATTTTTTCCAGTCAGTACCATGGTCTCAAAGCTCATTTTAGGGATTCCTTCTCGTTTCATGGCAAATTCAATCTGGGCGATGATGTCGGTCTCAGTTGTGGTTAATGAAATCTGATCAAAGCCCACCTGCATAGCTCGGTCAGCAAATTGGCCGGCAACCAACATTTTATCAATTTCATCAGCAGTTTTGATGAGTTTCATTTGATTGATAGTGGGGGTGATATTTTCAAAATGACCTGAGAAAATGTCAGTTAACCCCTGATACTTGCTTAAGTTGAGATGGTCAAATTCTACCAGTAATTGGTCAAATGCTTGCTTTGGTAGAGAGGATTTGATTTTCTGCCAAGGATTTTCATCGTCAGCATAAGCGATTAGGGAAACATTCAACTGAGTTTTTGCTCTTAACAAATCCAGCTCGGGCAGGAACAGGAGGGGTTCTCTATTTGGAAAAACAAAGAGAAACAGCAGGCGTTCATGGGGATCACAGAAATAGCCGGTCAGGTAATTGATGGTCATGGGGTTGGAGAGGATGGCCAAGTCGGCTTCTTGCTCCTGAAGTAATTTGGCAATGGTGTCTAATTTTGTCATGATGAACCTCCTTCTTTCATTTTTTCAAAAATTTGATGAAAATGCAAGCGTTTTTTAACGATTTTAAGCAAATTTATAACATAATATTTGAAAGAGCAAATCAATGGTGTTATAATAAGTAATGTAAGCGATATTTTCATTTTAGAAAGGTCAGGTATAAAGAGATGAATATTGATGATACGGTAACAATTTATGATGTTGCTCGTGAAGCGGGTGTCTCGATGGCAACGGTGAGTCGGGTAGTGAATGGTAATAAAAATGTTAAAGAAAATACCCGACAAAAAGTCTTAGAGGTTATTGAGCGTCTAGATTATCGTCCCAATGCGGTTGCGCGTGGATTGGCTAGTAAAAAAACGACTACGGTCGGGGTAGTTATCCCGGATATTGCAAATTCTTATTTCTCTGTTTTGGCTAAGGGGATTGATGACATTGCTGCTATGTATAAGTACGATATCATCATTGCCTCTAGTGATGAAGATGAAGAGAAGGAAGTGACTGTGGTCAACACCCTCTTTTCAAAGCAGGTTGATGGTGTGATTTATATGAGCCATCATTTGACCGATAAGATTCGTGCAGAGTTTTCGCGGTCTCGAACTCCGGTTGTTTTAGCAGGTACAATTGATTTGGAGCATCAAATTCCTAGTGTCAATATTGACTATAAAAAAGCAGCTAGTGATGTGGTGGAGGTCTTGGCCAAAAACCATGAGAAAATTGCCTTTGTTTCAGGTCCTCTTCGCGATGATATCAATGGCAAGGTACGCTTAGCTGGTTATAAAGATGGTTTGAACAATAACAAGTTAAACTTTACAGAAGGCTTAGTATTTGAAGCCAAGTATGCCTATAAAGATGGTTATGATTTGGCTCAACGTCTGATTAATTCAGGGGCGACTGCTGCCTATGTTGTGGAAGATGATTTGGCAGCAGGTTTACTTAATGGTCTTTATGCGGCAGGCAAAACTGTTCCAGAAGACTTTGAAATTATTACCAGCAATGATTCTTATGTGGTTAACTATACTCGGCCAAATTTGACATCAATTAGCCAACCAATTTATGACTTGGGGGCCATTGCCATGCGGATGTTGACCAAGATTATGAACAAGGAAGAGCTGGAAGAGCGCGAGATTATCTTGAATCATAGCATCAAGCAGCGGGGAACAACCAGGGGATAAAAACAGCCGACTCGGCTGTTTTTTACTTGCTATCAAGTCAAAAAGCGTTATAATAGAAAGTGCTATGAAAGTATTACTTTATTTAGAAGCAGAGCATTATTTAAGGAAATCAGGTATCGGACGTGCCATCAAGCACCAAGAGCGAGCTTTAGAAGCGGTTGGTCAGGCCTACACCACAGATCCAAGTGACGATTATGATTTGGTTCATGTCAATACCTACGGCTGGAAATCTTGGCGGCTGATGAAAAAGGCCAAAAAGGCAGGTAAAAAAGTGATTATGCACGGTCACTCGACTGAGGAAGATTTTCGTGATTCTTTCATTGGTTCGAATCTCATCAGCCCTTTATTTAAATGGTATCTTTGTCGTTTTTATACCAAGGCTGATGCTATTATTACGCCGACTGCTTATTCAAAATCTTTGATTACTGGTTATGGTATTGACAAGCCGATTTTTGCCGTATCCAATGGGATTGATTTAAGCCGTTATCAGGAGAGTCAAGTCAAGGAGCAGGTTTTTCGTGAGTATTTTGACTTGAGTGAAGATCAGCCGGTGGTGATTTGTGCGGGCTTATATTTTAAGCGTAAGGGAATTGAGGATTTTATCAAGGTGGCTGAACAGTTACCACATGTGCGCTTTATTTGGTTTGGTGAGACCAACAAGTGGGTTATCCCCGCTAAAATCAGACAAGTGGTGACCAAAAATCATCCAACAAATGTGACCTTTGCGGGCTATATCAAGGGCGATGTCTTTGAAGGAGCCATGAGTGGGGCCGATGCCTTTTTCTTTCCTAGCAAGGAAGAGACAGAAGGGATTGTGGTCCTGGAGGCTCTGGCTAGCCATCAACACTTGGTTTTAAGAGATATTCCTGTGTATCAAGGCTGGCTTGATGCGCAGAGTGCAGAATTGGCTAGTGATGTAGCAGGCTTTGTCCAAGCCTTGAACAAGGTTTTGGCAGGCAAGAGCAATAAGACAGAAGCAGGTTACGCTGTTGCTCAATCACGTAGCATTGAAAAAATTGGCCAGGAATTGGTAGCTGTCTATCAAGAGGTTTTAGATTAGTTAAGTCTAGTCATCATAAAAAACATCAACTGATTTCAGTTGATGTTTTTTTATAGACTATTTATCTTTATTGATGGTTTTGTCTAGTTTGTCAAGTTGTTTAGCAGCGAAGTCACGTCCACCGATACCAAAGGCAAGAGCGAAAGCAACCGCAACTGCAGAAAGAATGATGGTGAAGGTTGATTGAACAATTGTTTGAGCAATACCTAGTTGGTCAAGCGTCATGAAGATGGCAAGAACAAGTAGGCCATAGCGAACAACTTCACCCAAGAATTTGTTGTTTGTGACTTTTGCAAAGAAATCAGCCAAAATGTTTCCACCGACAACAGCGATTGCCAAGATGAGGAGTGAGCTGATGATGGCTGGAAGGAAAGCAATGACTGAGAAGCCGATAGCGTTAAGCACTTCCAAGTTCAAAACAGCGATCGCTTGAACGAAGAAGAAGACACCAATCACGCAACGTACAAGGTTAGCAATGATGTTTGATAGAGAGTAGTTAGGCTCTTTTTGGTCAAAGCTGAGGTATTTAGAATATTGGTTGATTCCTGATGTTTCAAGTAATTTCTCAAGTAGGTTACCAATCAATTTCGCAAGGAAACCACCGATAGCTAATAGCAAGACTGCTGTAATCAAGTTTGGAATGAAACCAACAACCTGATCAAGTAGAGAAACGATTGGTTTTGATAGAGCTGCAACACCAAGAGTGTCAAGAGCTGTTGCCAAGATTGGTACGAAGATCAGCACATAAACAACAGTTGAAAGAACATCAGCTAGTTGTGCTTCATTAGTCAAGGCAGTCTTGCTATCTTGACCAAGTGCTTTTGTCATCCATTTGTCAATTGGTAGGTTGATGATCAAGTTTTTGACCAAGCCCTTGATGAATTTACAGAAGTAGAAACCAAGGAACAAGATGAAGCCTGCTGCAATAAGGTTTGGAATGAAGCCAAAGAATTTCGCAAACATGCTTGAGATTGGGTCAACAACACTTGATACCCCAAGTCCTGAAAGGATGGCTGGTAGGAAGAAGAGGATTGTGACGAAGTAGAAGACTTGACCGATGGTCTTGTTCAATCCAGCTTCATCCGTTCCTTCTTTAACTAAGCCCCATTTTGTTAGGTAACTAAGGGGACGAAGTTTGTTCAAACCAGTAATGACTAATTTCTTAACCACGTTGGCTACGATGATAGCGAGTAAAATCAGCACAATCATGCGTAGAGCAGCTGGTAGGTATGATACAATTTGCGTGAGCAAATTTTCGAAATATGTACTCATGAGTACCTCCATATATAAAAATTTACAACCCCATCTTAGCAAAAAAGCCTTGAAAAATCAAGTAAAATGCTTGAAATAATGTGTAATATACAAGTTTTTTACTCACAAATGAGAAAAAATAGTGTATAATAGTACGGTTAAAGAAAGTAAGGAAAGACCTGAGCATGAAAAAAGAGATTTTACCAGAACTTTATAATTATAATAAATTTCCGGGTCCTCAATTTATTATCTTTGATGACATTGTAAAAACGGACGATTTGACCTTGAAATTAGTTGAAAATTATAAGGATGGATTTCAACTTGAGGTGTTTAATCAGCGTTTTTCTGATATCCTTTTAAAATATGATTATATTGTTGGTGATTGGGGCAATGACCAGCTACGATTGAAGGGATTTTACAAGGATCATCGAGCTCGGAAATCAGCGGATAAACTATCGCGACTAGAGGATTATCTAAAAGAATATTGTAATTATGGCTGTGCCTACTTTGTGTTAGCCAATGAAGAGCCTAAAGACCAGAAGAGCTTTGAAAAGCCTTACCATCGTCGTAAGCGAAAACAGAAGCCACGTTTTAATCCTAAACCCAATCATGAAGGTAGGGAGAAAAGAGAAGGGCAAAGGAATAAGGAAGCCCATCGTTTGATTCAGGAGGCTAAGCGGGAATTTATTATCCGTCAGAAGAATCGTTAATCTTAGGAAGGAGGCTGAAGAGATGAAAAAACGGTCGTGGCTCTTGCTAGGGATGCTGGTCTATGGTGGATTAATCTGTCTCATGTGTTTCAGCCCCCAACAAGAAGTGGTACATACCAAAACACCGGGGATTCAGTATATGGGACCAGTTCCTTTTCTTTTAATTCCTTTTAATACCCTGGTCAATTACTCACAGATAAGAAATTGGTGGGATTTGGCCTGGCTGATTGGGCAAAATCTGATGAATATCTTCTTACTGTATCCCTTGGTTTTCCTTCTTCTATTATGGGATAGTCGGTGGCGGAGTTACCGTTCAGTTCTTGGCTTAGGATTTGGTCTGAGCCTCTTGATTGAATTGGGGCAGGTTGTCCTGGATATTTTATTTCAGATCAATCGCGTGTTTGAAATTGATGATTTGCTGACCAATACCCTAGGTGCCCTTCTGGCTTATCTGACGTATCAGTACCTAGCACAAAAAAGGATAGAGCAATAGAGACTTGTTCTGTCAAGAGACCTGATGTTTAGAAGCTAAAAAATAGTAATATGTATTGCTATTTTTTTCATATCGTTATATAATCATCTAGTTGCCCTGACTGGGAGAGAGCAATTATTGTCTCAGACCGGTGAAAAAGAAAGAAAAGGTGGACCTGATGCTTGCAAGATTTTTTAAATCAAAGACATTTTCAGAGAATATTATTGTTCAATTGTGGTGGTTTTTTACATTAGAGAAACGTCGCTATGTGATTGGAATTCTTTCCTTAAGCTTAGTGGCTGTCATCAACTTGCTGCCACCTATGATCATGGGAAAAATTGTTGACCAGATTAGTAGCCGTCAGCTAGCTGGCCAAGCTTTGTTTAGTCAACTGGCCCTCTTACTCTTGGCAGCTTTTGCCATGTATGGGCTACGTTATGTCTGGCGGATGTATATTTTAGGAACTTCTTATCGCCTGGGGCAAATCATGCGACAACGTTTGTTTGAACAATTTACTAAAATGTCACCAAGTTTTTATCAACAACACCGGACAGGTGATTTGATGGCCCATGCGACCAATGACATTAATGCCCTGACTCGGTTGGCAGGTGGTGGGGTTATGTCAGCGGTAGATGCCTCAATTACCGCCCTAGTGACCCTTTTAACCATGTTTTTCAGTATTTCTTGGCAGATGACCTTGATTGCGATTATTCCTCTGCCCTTCATGGCCTTTGCGACCAATCGGTTAGCCAAAAAAATGCACGAAAGTTTTAAGCATGCTAATGAAGCCTTTTCTGAGCTGAATAACAGTGTGCAAGAAAGTGTTTCAGGCATCAAGGTTACTAAATCCTTTGGTTATCAGGAGCAAGAATTAGCTAGCTTCCAGAAGATAAATCAGCGAACCTTTGAGAAAAATATGACTGCCATGTCTTATGATGTCTTATTTGATCCTCTGGTGTTACTATTTGTCGGTGCGACCTATGTCTTGACCCTACTGGTGGGTTCGATCATGGTGGGAGCCAATCAAGTGACCATTGGTAGTTTAGTAACCTTTATCACCTATTTGGACATGTTGGTTTGGCCTTTGATGGCAGTTGGTTTCCTCTTTAATATGACTCAAAGGGGTAAAGTGTCTTACGAACGGATTCAAAAATTATTGGGGCAAGAATCAGATGTTGTTGACAGTAGCACTCCTCTGGCTGAAATAGCCAATGGGCGTCTGACTTATGATATAGAGACTTTTTCCTATGATCATCAAGAGACCCTATCTGATATCCATTTTAGTTTGGAGAAAGGGCAGACACTCGGTTTGGTTGGTCAGACAGGGTCTGGAAAAACTAGCCTGATAAAATTACTCCTACGGGAACATGACTTGGAAGCAGGTGCTATTCGTTTAGGTCAGCATAATATTAAGGATTATTCCCTTAATGATTTACGTTCGCTGATTGGTTATGTGCCCCAAGATCAATTTCTTTTTGCCATGTCTATTTTGGACAATATTCGATTTGCTAATCCGGAACTTAGTCAAAAACAGGTTGAAGAAGTTACCGAGCTAACCCAAGTTTATGAGGATATTATGGCTATGCCAGATGGGTTTGCAACCCTAGTTGGTGAAAAGGGAGTCTCTCTTTCTGGGGGTCAGAAACAGCGTATCGCCATGAGTCGTGCCATGATTTTAGATCCTGAAGTCTTGATTTTGGACGACTCACTGTCAGCGGTGGATGCCAAGACAGAGCATGCTATTATTGAAAATCTAAAAACCAAACGTTCTGGTAAGACAACGATTATTACGGCCCATCGCTTGAGTGCGGTAGTGCATGCTGATTTGATTTTAGTCATGCAAGATGGCAAGATTATTGAGCGGGGTCGTCATGAGGACCTCTTGGCGCAAGATGGCTGGTATGCCCAAACCTATGCCGCTCAACAACTTGATTTGAAAGGAGTAGGTGATGTCTTCTAAATCACAGCAATGGCAAGTCTTTAAAAGACTGATGTCCTATTTAACGTCTTATAAGTGGCTGACTGCTTTGGCCCTGAGCTTCTTGCTTTTAACCACCGTAGTCAAGAATATTATTCCTCTCGTGGCCTCTCATTTTATCGATCGTTTCTTAGGTCAGCTGAGTCAACCAGCCCTTTTAATCTTGCTAGGTTATTATGGTCTTTATCTCTTGCAAACCCTGTTACAGTATTTAGGGAATCTCTTTTTTGCTAGGGTGTCATTCAGTATCGTGCGGGATATCCGCCGAGATGCTTTTGCTAACATGGAAAAATTAGGCATGTCCTATTTTGACCAAACACCAGCAGGAGCAGTGGTTTCGCGTATCACCAATGACACAGAAGCCATCAGTGAGATGTTTTCTGGTATCTTGGCAAATTTTGTTTCAGCAGTCTTTATTTTTCTGGTTACTTTTTATACCATGTTGACCTTAAATGTGGGCCTAACTCTCTTGGTTTCCCTCTTGTTACCGTGTATTTTTATCTTAGTTTCTCTTTATCGGAAAAAATCAGAACCCGTAATTGCTAAGACACGTTCCCTTTTGAGTGATATCAATAGTAAACTGTCTGAGAGTATTGAAGGCATTAGCATTGTTCAAGCTTTTCGTCAGGAAGCTCGTCTGATCAAAGAGTTTTCAGCCATTAATGAAGAACATGTCCGCTATGCCAATCGTTCTATGGCCCTAGACAGTTTGTTCTTACGACCAGCCATGTCGCTCTTGAAGCTGTTGGCCTATGCCCTGTTACTGACTTATTTTGGTTTGAATTGGCAGACATCAGGGATTACCGCTGGAATGATTTATGCCTTTATCCAATATGTCAATCGTCTGTTTGACCCTCTGATTGAAGTGACACAAAATTTTTCTACCCTGCAAACTTCAATGGTGGCAGCGGGTCGTGTTTTTGATTTGATTGATGAATCAGCGTATGAACCTAAGCAGGCGAGTACGGGTCAAGCTATTACTGAAGGTAAGATTGTCTTTAAAGATGTCAGTTTCTCTTATGACGGTAATAATAAAATTTTAGATAAAATTTCTTTTGAGGTGAACAAAGGCGAAACGATTGCTTTTGTGGGCAGTACTGGTTCAGGTAAATCTTCTATTATTAACGTACTGATGCGCTTTTATGAGTTTCAGTCGGGTCAGGTTTTGATTGATGGTCAAGACATTAGAACTTATAGTCAGTCTAGCCTACGCCAGTCTATTGGCCTAGTCCTGCAAGAGCCTTTTCTATATCACGGAACTGTCAAGTCAAATATTGGGATGTATCAGGAACTGACGGACCAGGAGATTAAGTCAGCAGCTGAGTTTGTTGATGCGGATCAATTTATTCAAAAATTGCCTCTGGCCTATGATGAGCCAGTTACTGAACGTGGCACAACCTTCTCTACTGGTCAACGTCAGCTGCTGGCCTTTGCTCGAACGGTTGCTAGCCAGCCCAAGATTTTGATTTTAGATGAGGCAACCGCCAATATCGACTCAGAGACTGAACAGATTGTGCAGCATTCCCTGCATAAAATGCGCGAGGGACGAACAACGATTGCCATTGCCCATCGTTTGTCCACTATTCAGGATGCTAACTGTATCTATGTCTTGCATAAGGGGAAAATTATTGAATCCGGTAGTCATGAGGAACTTTTGGCACTAGGAGGGACCTATCATCGCATGTATCAGCTCCAAGCAGGCATGATGACTAGCTAGAATTATTGGGGAAGTTTAAGTATTTTATTGTTGAAAAAAGAGTCCTGGAATAGGACTCTTTTGTTATGTTATGTTCTATTTTGCCACTCGTGTTAATCAACGGGAACAATCCAGCCCTCTGGTGCCTCAACATCACCAAATTGGATACCAGTTAATTCATCATAGAGGTGGCGAGTGACAGGGCCAACTTCAGTTTCACTATAAAAGACATGGAAGTCATCTCCAATTTGAAGGCCACCAATTGGAGAGATAACGGCTGCTGTTCCGCAGGCACCTGCTTCTGTAAAGCGGTCTAGCTCTGCAACAGGTACATCTCCCTCAATGGCTGTCATCCCTAAACGGTGTTCAGCGAGGTAAAGGAGAGAGTATTTGGTGATGGACGGGAGAATAGATGGACTTAATGGCGTCACAAATTCGTTATTTTTGGTAATACCGAAGAAATTGGCAGCACCAACTTCTTCAATCTTGGTATGGGTAGCTGGATCAAGGTAGACCATATCTGAGAACTGGCGCTCATGGGCGAGTTTACCTGGGAGATAGCTAGCAGCATAGTTTCCACCAACCTTTGCTGCACCAGTACCATTTGGGGCAGCACGGTCAAATTCTGTTGATACTAGGAAGTTTGTTGGGGTCAAGCCACCTTTGAAATAATTTCCAACCGGCATAGCAAAAACGGTGAAAATATATTCCGGTGCAGGTTTGATCCCAATGATATCACCGACCCCGATTAACATGGGACGTAGGTAAAGGGTTCCTCCTGTGCCGTACGGTGGCACATAGTCTGCATTAGCCCGAACAACTTCTTTAACAGCTGTTAGGAAAAGATCTGTTGGAACGGGTGGCATCAGTAGACGTTGGGCTGAGCGTTGAAGGCGTTCAGCATTCATTTCTGGGCGGAAGAGTTGAAGTTTGCCTTCTTTGGTGCGATAGGCCTTCAACCCTTCAAAGGCCTGCTGGCCATAGTGTAGGCAGGGTGAACATTCACTGATTTCAAGGGTTGAATTTTCTGTCAATCCCCCTTCCTGCCAGGCGCCATCTTTGTAGCGGGCCAGGTAACGATAAGGTAATTTCATGTAGGCAAAGCCTAAATTATTCCAATCAAGTTCTGTTGCTGGTGTTGTCATAGTAGATTCTCCTTAATGCATATTGATTATTTGGTTTCAAATTTAAAGACTTGAGCTGAGTATAGTTTGAGGACTTTAGTGTATAGGAAGCGTGTCCCGATGGCAATGGTTAGAGGAACAGCTATCCAGACGATAGGTGCTAGGGCAGGAGCTAGTCCACCATTGATTGAAGCAAAGAGTCCTGTTAGGCCAACAAGTCCGAAACCGGCACTGGCTGGTGTCCCTGTGATATTGAAGAGGGGAACAAGCAGTGAGCAAAGCGCAGCGGTGGTGATGATATTTACGTAAACGATAGGGTGCTTAAAAACGTTTGGCATCATCATTTTCATAGAGGCCAAGGCAACAGCAAGGGTAACTCCTGGTTTATTGACGGTAAAGGAATGAACAACGAGAACCATTGTCGTTGCAGCTACCCCCATGGCAGAAGCTCCTGCAGATAATCCAGTTAGACCGATGGCAAGACCGATAGCAACGGTAGAAATCGGTGAAACGATAAGGATGGCAAAAGAGATACAGATTAGCATACTCATCAAATAAGGCTGAAGTTCAGTAAAGTTTTGGATGAGTAGACCGATTTGAGTGGTGATGGATTTGACATAAGGTAGGGTAAAGAGACCGAGAGTAGCTACAAGGGCCGATAGGATGGGCAACAAGATGATGTTGAGTGATCCTAGTCGATCACCAAGTAGAAGGAGGAGGGCAACTGTTAGACTAGCAACCAACATTGAGTTGATGATATCCCCAGTTCCCGCAGTGAAGAAAGAACCAGCCAGGGTTGTTGCGGTTTGCAGAACTTCCTCACCTGCTTTACTTTCTTGGAGTTGGGCGAGAAGACCTGCAGCTAGGGCAGATTTGCTGGTAACGCCAGATCCGACATAGGTAGCTGCCGCGACAGCACCGACCTTTAAGCCATTAAAGCCAAATTGTAGGGCAATCAAGGCCCCCATCAAAGCAGGAATGGTTGCTTGAAAGAGAACATTAGCAGAGTGCCAGGTGGAAAAGAAGGTATTGCCCTTAAAGGCATCACTGGTCAAAAGAACAGCCAAGATAGCATTTGGAATGAGGCCGACAAGAACGGCAATGGCTGTACCATTAAGAACGTTGCTTAAAAATTGACCAAGTGTTAGGTTTGTTTTGGTTTCTGTCATGGAAACTTCCTTTCAATAATAAAAAATTAACTTATATCATCCTTTGATAATGGAAAAGCACCAACTACTGAAGGAGTAGATGGTGCCTTGTACAAATCGTACCGAAAAAAGCGTCGCTATCTACTGCAGATATGATCGTGTTTTATCATAATAATGAGAATAACAGCGACGACTACTAGTAACATTAGGACACTCCTTTCGAAAGATTTATTATTATCAAAATTTAATATACATTGTATTCTAACACAGATTTTTCAGAATGACAAGAGTTTTTTGAAAAATTAAGCAAAAACTTTCGGACAGGCTGATTTTATTCGTGATTCTAGTGAATAAAGGTCTAGATAGCTTTACAAAAGAGTGCTTAATTTGGTAAAATAGAGAAGATTATCACTCAAAGGAGAAATCATGTCTTACCTATTAGAAGTTTTACCCAGCCTGCTCAAGGGAACCTTGGTCACGCTAGAAGTTTTTGGGATTGTCCTGCTCTTGTCTATCCCAATTGGTGCTATTTTAGCCTTTTTGATGAAGTTAGCAATCAAACCCTTGAACTGGCTCTTAACCATCTATATTTGGATTATGCGGGGAACGCCCTTGCTATTGCAACTGATTTTTATCTACTATGTTCTGCCAAATGTCGGCATTACCCTCGATCGCTTGCCAGCAGCTATTGTAGCCTTTACCCTGAATTATGCGGCTTACTTTGCTGAAATTTTCCGGGGTGGGATTGAGAGTATTCCCCAAGGCCAGTATGAAGCAGCTAAGGTGTTGAAACTCAATCATATGCAAACCATCCGTTATGTTATCTTGCCTCAAGTCACCAAGGTAGTCTTGCCTAGTGTTTTCAATGAGGTGATTACCTTGGTTAAAGATTCAGCCCTTGTTTACACCTTAGGAGTAGGGGACCTACTTTTAGCCAGTCGTACAGCGGCTAATCGTGACGCGAGTCTGCTTCCCATGTTCATTGCTGGTGGGATTTATCTGATTTTAATTGGTTGTTTGACCCTGATTTCAAAACAGGTTGAGAAAAAGTATAACTACTACAAGTAAGGAGACGTGATGTTAGAATTAAAACAAATTGCTAAGCGTTTTGGGCAAAAACAGATTTTTGATGATTTTAATCTCCTGATTGCAGAAGGTAAGACACTGGCTATTGTTGGTCAATCTGGTGGGGGTAAGACAACCTTATTGCGGATGTTGGCAGGGCTGGAGACCATTGATTCGGGAGAAATTTTCCATAATGGCCAACAAGTTCCTTTGGATTATTTGACGAAAAACCAGTTATTGGGTTTTGTTTTCCAAGATTTTCAACTCTTTCCCCATCTGACGGTCCTAGATAATTTGATCCTGTCACCGACCAAGACCCAAGGGATGACTAAGGAAGCGGCTAGTCAAAAAGCCAAGGATTTACTTACTCGTCTCGGTCTAGTGCAACAGATTGATTTATACCCCCACGCCTTGTCGGGTGGTCAAAAACAGCGGGTTGCCTTGGCTCGAGCCATGATGATTGATCCAGAAATTATTGGTTATGATGAACCGACTTCGGCTCTTGACCCTGAATTACGACGTGACGTGGAGCAATTGATTTTACAAAATAAGGCAGCAGGCATGACTCAGTTGATTATTACGCACGATCTTGCCTTTGCAGAAAATATCGCAGATGATATTATCCAAGTTTATCCCAAATAGAAAAGAGAAATAATGAAGAAATTACTAACCCTAGTGACCCTGTGTTTAAGTTTGTTTCTGGTTGCCTGCCAGTCTAAGGACAGCAATGCAAGCAAGACTAGCGACAGTGACCAGTGGGCCCGTTATGAAAAGGAAAAGACGATTACCATTGGTTTTGATAATACCTTTGTGCCGATGGGTTTTGAAGATGAAGCCGGCAAAACAGTTGGATTTGACATTGACCTTGCTAATGCAGTCTTTGATCGTTACGGGATTAAGGTCAAATGGCAGGCCATCAACTGGGATTTGAAAGAAACTGAGTTGAATAGTGGTAAGATTGACTTGATTTGGAATGGTTATTCAATGACCCCTGAGCGGGAGAAAAAAGTTCTCTTTACCAATCCTTACATGAAAAATGAACAAGTTTTGGTGAGTAAAAAATCATCAAGTATCAAGCGCTTTGCTGAGATGAAAGACAAGGTCTTGGGGGTTCAAGCAGGCTCATCAGGCTATGATGCCTTTCTAGCAAACCCAACGGTCTTGAAAGATTTGGTCAAAAATCAAGATGCTACCCAGTACAGTACCTTCACTGAAGCCCTGATTGATTTGAAAAATAATCGGATTGATGGTCTTCTGATTGATCGTGTGTATGCTAATTACTATCTCCAAAAAGAAGGGGAATTGGACCAGTATAACATTGTTCAAAGTGAGTACAGTGGAGAAAACTTTGCGGTCGGTGCGCGAAAAGCCGACACAACTCTGGTGGAGAAAATCAATCAAGCGTTCAAAGAACTGTATCAAGAAGGCAAATTCCAAGAAATCTCTGATAAATGGTTTGGTGAAGATATCGCCACTGACCAGGTAAAAAATTAGACTTAGTTAAAAGGCATCCCAATTATTTTAAGTTGGGATGCCTTTCGTTTATTGCGTCTTTTGAGGATTTTGAGTGATTTTAGGTGTTATTTGATGAAAAATTAAGGACCAGTTTTCATGGCGACGCCAGATGGAAACATGTTCTTCCTGATTGACCTGATAGGTCAGCAATTTAGTTTTTTGGCTGACAGAGGTCATCTTGAAATGTTGGAGATGGGTAGGATACTTCTGTCCTTGTTCAAGCAAGATGTTCTTGGTTTGATAGTTACCCTGCTGGTCGATACCGTAGAAGTTCTTGGCAATCAGTTTTTCGTAATGGTTGGTTTGACTGAGGAAAGCTTTCTCATACTGATAGAGTTTGTCATAAACATTGGCGTAAATCTCATCTTCTGGAATGGCAGCGGGTTCTACATGGATATCGATATCATAGACATCAAAACGTTCTTGGAGCAGTTGGTCAACCTGGTCTGTAATCGCGTGACTTTCGTAGACGGAGAGGTCTGGATTCATTTCTAACACAATATCCAAGAAAATATTACTACCATAGGTTCGGCCGCGCAGGGATTTAACGGCAGTTATTTTAGGAATTTCTAAGATGGCTTGTTCATACTTTTGGAGTTCTTTTTTATCAAAACCGTCTGAAAGACTGAAGGTGCTTTCTATAAAGATATCGTAAGAGGCTTTTAGGATGAAAAAAGCAATGACCAAGGCTGCCAGTTTATCAATGATTGGCATTTGCCAACTAGAGGCCAAAATGGCAACCGTGGTGCCAAAAGAAGTCAGGGCATCTGATGAATTATTCTTGGCAGCGGCAATCAGGGCGCTGGACTGGGTAATCTTTGCCAGCCGGCGATTGTAGAGGGAAAGAGCAATCATGATGAGGCCGGAGATGATTCCAACCCAGCCAGCTACAGGATCAATTGCTAGGAGCTCTTGTTTAAAGAGATCTTTGATGGTGTCTAACAAGAGTTGGAAGCCCACGGTGAACATGATTAAGGAGGTAATGAGACTGGCCAAATCTTCAATTTTCCAGTGGCCAAAGCGGTGGTCATCATCAGCAGGCTTGCTTGCTAAATAAAGTCCGATAAGGATGGCGACATTGCCTAAGATATCTGACGCATTATTAAAACCGTCGGCTGATAGGGAAGCAGATTTGAGCAATATTCCAGCGGAGATTTTAATAATAGCTAGCAGCAAATAAACCGTAATACTAACGATAGGTCCACGTTGGGCCAGCTTGAGTTGTTGTATTTTATCTTGATGTTCCATGAAGATCCTTTCCAAATGAGTGCATTGTTTTATTATAGCAAAAAACCTACTGAAAACAGTAGGTTTTTGTTCGGAACAAGTTTTATTTAAAATAGGCTTTTGTTTCGGCAATAATAACGGGTGATAAGGCCAAGAGGGCAATCAGGTTTGGAAAGACCATTAGGCCATTAACAATATCTGCGATGACCCAAACGAGGTCAATTTGCAAGAAGCCACCCAGTCCCACCATGATAACAAAGAGGAGGCGATAGGCTTTCAAGCTTTTGGTACCAAATAAGAATTCACAACACCGTTCGCCATAATAAGACCAACCTAGGATGGTTGTAAAGGCAAAAAGAACGAGAGATACGGTCAGGGCATGGCTACCCATTGGACCAAAAACAGAAGCAAAGGCAGATTGGGTAAGGGCCGCACCAGTTAGATCACTAGTCCATTGACCAGTAACTAAGATAGAGAGACCAGTCAAGGTACAGATGATAATGGTGTCAATAAAGGTTCCTGTCATAGAGATTAGGCCTTGTTCAACAGGTTGGTCTGTTTTGGCAGCCGCAGCAGCGATAGGAGCAGAACCTAGTCCAGACTCGTTAGAGAAAATCCCGCGGGCGATTCCTTTTTGGATAGCATCTTTCATGGTTGCTCCCAAGAAACCGCCAATGGCTGCTGTTGGTGTGAAGGCAGATTGGACCACCAAGAGAAGGGTTGGTACTACCTTATCAGCATTAGCACCGATAACACAGACAGTAGCAACAATGTAAATAATGGCCATGAGAGGGACGACTTTTTCAGAAATTTTTGAGATGGATTGAATACCACCAAAGATGATCACAGCCGTGATAATGGCAATGACAATGCTGGTCACTTGTGGTGAGAAGCTAAAACTATTTTCCAGAGATGAGGTGATAGAATTGATTTGCGTAAAGGTCCCTGCGCCAAAGAGAGCGACCATGATGCCAGCTAGGGAGAAGAATTGAGCGAGGGGTTTCCATTTTGGTCCCATCCCATTGTAGATGTAGTACATAGGGCCGCCGGAAACCTCACCATTTTCATCCTTGGTACGGTATTTGATGGCTAAAAGACCTTCAGCATATTTGGTTGCCATCCCAAAGAAGGCGGCAACCCACATCCAAAAGAGGGCACCTGGTCCGCCAGAGGTGATGGCAGTAGCTACACCAACGATATTTCCAGTTCCGATTGTGGCTGCAAGAGCAGTCGCCAAGGCTGCAAAACTAGAGATATCACCTTCACCCTTATCTTCGGTGAAAATCAATTTAAAGGCGTAAGGCAGTCGTAGAAATTGCAACAATCCCAAACGAAGGCTCAGGTAAATTCCAGTTCCCATTAAGAGAATGAGTAGGGGAGGTCCCCAGACAAGATCATCAATAGCAGTGAAAAATGCTAACATGTGTAATCTCCATTTCTAATTTTTGATTGACAAAAAAGCAGTTAACTAGTAACCGCCCGCCAAAGAATCAGGAAATAAGCCCCTCAAAAGCAGATCAGCTGATGGTGGCGCTTTATTTCTTCTGTCCTTTTACCTGAGAGATTGGGCGAATGTCGCCTTGCCCCTTCGGTGCCTTAGCGGTCTCTCCAGAAGTCCGTCAGTAAATCAGTCCCTATCTTATGCTCAAGATACCTGAAAGTGTTACTTCTTCGGTGAAGACATGGTCTTGCTTTCCTGATTTCGTCAATCGGTCATTTTATTTCTTAACTATTGTATAAAAAAATCCATCATTTGTCAAAAACGGCTTATTTTTTTGGAGGAATTTGAAAGAATTTGCTTGACAATGACAGAAAAACGGGTATAATATAACTGTAAACGATTGCAAGAGGTGGTGGTTATATCTTAAAATCAGAGCGTAAACGATTGATTCTAGACAAGATTCACTCCGATGGCGTGGCTAGTTTGGATGATTTGATGCAGTTGTTGGCGACGTCTGAGTCAACGGTACGAAGAGACTTAGAAGAGTTGGCCAGTCAGGGTCTTTTGCGTCGTGTGCATGGCGGCGCCGAAAAGCCAAAACTCCTGCAAGAGGAATTGAGTAACCAGCAAAAATCTGTCAAAAACGTTCAGGCCAAAAAGTGCCTAGCACAAGCTGCGGCCAGCCTGATTGCTGACGAAGAGGTTATTTTTATTGATGCAGGAACGACAACTAGCCTACTGATCAAGGAATTGGGGCAGAAAAATTTGACTGTGGTGACTAATTCTATCCAACACGCCAATGATTTGGCGGCCAAGGGGATTGAAACCATTATGATTGGGGGATTTGTCAAGCAGGCAACCAATGCCAACATCGGTTTAATTGCCGTTGAGCAGATCAATCAATTAAATTTTGATAAGGCTTTTTTGGGAATTAATGGGATAGATGCCAATTCAATTACGACACCAGATATGGCAGAAGCCATGGTGAAAAAAGCCATTATCAAAAACGCTAAAGAAACTTATATTTTAGCGGATAGTTCTAAGCTCGATCAGGTCTACTTTGTCACAGTGGCGGCTGTTGAGGAAGTTACGATTATAAGCAACCAGACAGAGCAATCGCTAATAGCATTATTAAGAGAGAAAACGAAGGTGATAACGATATGATTTATACGGTAACCTTAAATCCTTCTATTGATTTTATCGTTCGTGTGGACCAATTAGACTTGGGCGGTGTTAATCGCATGACCAGCGACGATAAATTTGCTGGAGGAAAAGGGATCAATGTTAGTCGTGTCTTGCAACGCTTGGGCGTGGCCAATACGGCAACAGGTTTTATCGGTGGTTTTACCGGTGACTTTGTCGAGCAAGGCTTGGTCGCCGAGTCAATCAGTACAGATTTTGTTAAGGTTGAGCAGGATACCCGCATCAATGTTAAAATCAAGGCTGACCAAGAAACTGAAATCAATGGAGCAGGGCCAGTCATTACAGAGCAACAGTTGGTGGCCTTGGAGGCAACATTAGCCCAGTTGACGGCTGATGATATTGTTGTTTTTGCAGGGTCAGCACCAGCCAATTTGGGTAATGCGGTCTATAACCGTTTAATTCCCTTGGTTAAAAAAACAGGGGCTCAGGTGGTTTGTGATTTTGAAGGTCAGACCTTGGTTGATAGTTTGGCTTACGAGCCGCTCTTGGTCAAACCCAACAATCATGAGCTGGAAATGATTTTTGAAACGAGCTTGCAAGGACTGGCTGATGTGGTAACGTATGCGGGCCAACTCCTAGATAAGGGAGCCCAGCATGTCATTGTATCCATGGCCGGTGATGGTGCCGTTTTGGTGACCAAGGAAGCCAGCTATTTTGCTAAACCAATCAAGGGTGTGGTTAAAAACTCGGTTGGAGCAGGGGACTCGATGGTGGCTGGCTTCACAGGTGAATTTGCCAAATCAGCAAATCCTGTGGAAGCTCTCAAATGGGGCGTGGCTTGTGGAACGGCAACAGCCTTTTCCGATGACCTAGCCAGCATTGATTTTATCAAAGAAATTTATGAAAAAGTGGAGGTAGAAACGTTATGAAAATCCAAGATGTATTAAGAAAAGATGTCATGTTGCTTGACTTGCAAGCGACCAGTAAAGAAGCAGTCATTGATGAAATGATTAATAGTTTGGTTGCCAAAGGCTATGTCACTGACTTTGACACCTTTAAGGCAGGGATCATGAACCGTGAGGCTCAAACCTCAACTGGTTTGGGGGACGGTATTGCCATGCCTCATAGTAAAAATGCTGCTGTCAAAGAAGCAACGGTTTTATTTGCTAAATCAAACAAGGGGGTTGATTACCAAGCCTTGGATGGTCAGCCAACTGATCTTTTCTTCATGATTGCTGCACCAGAGGGGGCAAATGATACCCATTTGGCAGCCTTGGCAGAATTATCACAATATTTATTGAAGGATGGCTTTGCAAATCAGTTGCGTCAGGCAAACTCTCCAGAAGAAGTGCTTGCGGTCTTCAATCAGGCAGAAGAAAAAGAAACTAATCAAGCAGTAGTGGCTCCAGCAGCAGACCAAGACCTTATCGTAGCAGTTACAGCTTGTACAACAGGGATTGCCCACACCTACATGGCTGAAGAAGCCTTGAAAAAACAAGCGGCAGAGATGGGTGTCGGCATCAAGGTTGAAACAAATGGGGCATCTGGTGTTGGTAATAAACTAACTGCTGAGGACATCAAGCGTGCTAAAGGGGTTATCATCGCAGCAGATAAGGCCGTTGAGATGGACCGCTTTGCTGGTAAACCCTTAGTTTCTCGTCCAGTTGCCGATGGTATTAAAAAATCAGAAGAATTGATTAACCTTGTTCTGCAAGGCCAAGCAGATATCTATATCGCGAAATCAACTGGAACAACTAGTCAAGCAGAAGCGGCTAGCGGTCTAGGTGGTGCTTTCTACAAACACTTGATGAGCGGGGTTAGCCAAATGCTACCATTTGTTATTGGTGGTGGTATCATGATTGCCCTGGCCTTCTTGATTGATAATATGCTGGGTGTGCCGAAGGATCAATTGGGTAACTTGGGGTCTTACCATGAATTGGCTTCAATGTTCATGAAGATTGGTCAAGCAGCCTTTGGCTTTATGTTGCCACTGTTAGCAGGTTACATTGCTTATTCTATTGCTGAAAAACCAGGTTTGGTTTCTGGTTTTGTGGCAGGAGCCATCGCTTCAAGTGGTTTGGCTTGGGGCAAGGTGCCATTTGCTTCAGGAGGTGAAGAAACTCTAGCCCTAGCAGGGGTTTCATCAGGTTTCTTGGGTGCCCTTGTGGGTGGTTTCCTAGCTGGTGGTGTCATCCTTGTCTTGCGTAAGCTTTTGGCAGGTCTACCACGTTCGCTTGAAGGCATCAAGTCAATCTTGCTTTTCCCAGTTTTGGGTGTCTTCTTAACCGGTTTCTTGATGCTTTTTGTCAATATCCCAATGGCAGCTATTAATACAGGTTTGAATAACTTCCTTGAAGGCTTGTCAGGTAGCTCAGCTGTCCTTGTTGGTTTAGTCGTTGCAGGGATGATGGCTATTGACATGGGTGGCCCAATCAACAAGGCAGCCTATGTCTTTGGTACAGGAACCTTGGCAGCCTCAGTGGCTAATGGTGGTTCAGTTGTCATGGCTGCTGTTATGGCTGGTGGTATGGTTCCACCCCTTGCAGTCTTTGTTGCAACCCTCTTGTTCAAGGATAAATTTACTGCTGAAGAGCGTGAGTCTGGTTTGACCAATATCGTTATGGGACTATCATTCATCACTGAAGGAGCTATTCCATTTGCGGCGGCTGACCCAGCACGTGCTATTCCAAGTTTCATGGTTGGTTCAGCCCTCTCAGGTGCCTTGGTTGGTTTGGCTGGTATTAAATTACTAGCCCCACACGGTGGTATCTTCGTTATCGCCTTAACCAGTAATGCCCTTCTTTACCTTGTCTTTGTTCTTATTGGAGCGATTGTATCAGGTATTATTTTCGGTGCTTTGCGTAAAAAAGCTTAATAAGGGATTAAGAATCTAGAGTTTTCTAGGTTCTTTTTCTTGGAGCAAGCGTTTTAATTTTTGCAAAAGCATGGTATACTAGATACAGGAGGTGTCGGCGATGAACAGGCGGAGAAATAGTTTTTTAATGGCTCTTTTCCTACTAATTTTAGGGGTAGAAATAGTTGTGTTGAAGCAGTTGTACGGTGGAGCTAGACGGGAGTCTGTCCAAGAACAGGCTCAAACTGCTCGTATAGTGGCTAATGGTGATATTTTGTTGCATGACGTTCTCTACACCAGTGCTAGGCAGGCAGATGGTTCCTATCAATTTGATGATTATTTTAAGTATGTCAAGGACTGGATCGCTGGGGCAGATTTGGCCTTGGGTGATTTTGAGGGGACCATTAGTCCAGATTATCCCTTGGCAGGCTATCCCCTCTTTAATGCTCCGCCTGAAATTGCCAAAACCATGCAAAAAACGGGCTATGATGTGGTTGATTTAGCCCATAATCATATCTTAGACTCCCAATTATCAGGGGCTTTAGACACCGTCAAAACCTTTGAGCGTTTGGGCTTGGACACCATTGGCGTCTATAAAAAAGACCGGGACAAGGAAGGTATTCTTATCAAGGAAGTTAATGGGATAAAAATTGCTATTTTGGGCTATTCCTATGGTTATAATGGCATGGAGGCCAATCTGACGGAAGAACAGTATCAAGCCCACCTGTCGGATTTGGATGAAGCTAAAATGAAGGCCGAAATTCAAGAGGCGGAAAAAACGGCTGATGTCACGGTCATTATGCCACAAATGGGCGAGGAATATGCCTTAGAGCCAACGGCAGAGCAAAGGCGACTCTATCGTAAGATGGTTGACTGGGGAGCCGATGTTGTCTTTGGTGGCCATCCTCATGTGGTTGAACCTGCAGAAACGCTAGAAAAAGATGGTGAGAAAAAATTTATCATCTATTCCATGGGGAATTTTATTTCCAATCAAACCTATGAGCGCTTGGAAAACAAATGGACTGAGCGAGGGGTTTTGATGGATGTTACTTTTGAAAAAACAGGCGATAGGACCATTGTCAAAACTGTCAAAGCACGACCAACCCTGGTTTGGGCTTGGGGTAAGGGGCAATACGATCCTGCTGGCTACGAGTACTTTGATTATCGTGTCATGGTTTTAGAGGACTTTATTAAAGGTGGTCGCTACCGCAATGAGTTAGATAAGGCCATGCAAGAAAAGGTTGACACAGCCTATCAGGAAATGAATGAACTGGTTAATTTACAATGGTAAAAAAAAGCCTAATCTGAAAATAGATTAGGCTTTTGATGATGGTTCTTGGAGCAATTCCATGTAGTCTTTTCCCCAAACTTCAACAGCGTCTAGGACAGTTTGAAAACTTTGGCCAATGGGGGTTAGGCTATACTCAACCCGAGGTGGAATTTCAGCATAGACCTTCCGCTCGACGATTTTATCAGCTTCGAGTTGTCTCAGATGTCGCGTTAGAATGGTTTGTGTAATACCAGGAATCAATCGCTGAAGTTGATTGAAACGCTTGGTTCCCGTACTGAGTTGATAAATGATGACCAGAGCCCACTTGCCGGTCAAGACTTTTTGGGTGGTGGCAAAGGGACAGATGCCATATTGGCTAACTTTTTCTGACATATTTTCTCCTTTATTTGTTATAATGCTACCTAATTTGCTACTAGCTAACGATAAAGTACCTACTTGTTTTTTATTGGTGACTTGGTAAAATTATAACATACTTTATGATTGAGGAGGACATCATCATGTCAAAAAATTTAGCTATTTTTAATGCTTACAACACAGCCCTAGCGGCAGGAGATTTTGCAGGAGTCTTTGCAACCATGGCCGATGATATTATCTGGCACCAGCCAGGAGCTCATAGCACGTCAGGAACCCATATTGGCAAGGATGTCTTAGGGGGTCACTTGGCGTCGTTTGCCGAGAAAACACAGGGCACTTTTAAGGTTGTGACCAATTGGGTATCAGATAACCAAGACTTGGTGGCCGCTAATGTGACCTTTTTGGGCACACGGCCAGACGGCACAGAGTTGAATATGAATGGGATTGACCTTTTCCGAATGGAAGACGGAAAAATCAAGGAAGTTTGGCTCTTTTCAGCAGACCAAGCCGCAGAAGATGAATTTTGGGGTTAAGAAATAAAAAAAGGGGGGATTATCCCTTTTTTTACTTGTTAAAGATGGGGCTCCCAAAATGGTTAAGGTCAGAATGGTTGGAGACTTAGCTTTTTTCATAGGCCAAACGTGGGTCACTATCTTGCGGCACATAAATGAGGCCACACTGTTGAAAGTTGAGCTTGGCTAGGAGCTTTTGCATAGGGAGGTTGTCAAGGTGGGTATCAATCCGAAGATGGGGATTTTGTGCCAAGGCCCATTGGATACAGGCTTGGCCAACTCCCTTGGTCTTGCCGTTACTAGCCAGACGATGAATGACACCATAAGGGGTATCATCTTGCCAGGCTCCCTTGTCAATGGTGGCATAACTAGGCTCAATATCTTTACCGAAATCATAGTAAAAGACACCGACGATTTGCTCGGTTTCACAAACATAGGACTTGCCGCTTAGGATATCTTGCTTGACCAAGTCGGCCGGTGGCCAGTTATTCTTGGCCCACTGGTTAGGATTGCCGGTAGCTATCATCAGTTGTCGTGCTTGGGCATAGATGGTCATGATTTGGTCAAAATCAGCCATGATTGCAGGTCTAATCTTCATAACATTCTCCTGATACTAACGAACAAAAAGAACTGGTTGCCCAGTCCTTTCTTGCTTATTTACCGAATAGGCCTTTAACCTTATCAACAAGACCGCTAACACCTTCGCCACCGCTAACAAGTGATTTAGCTTGTTCAAAGTATTCGCCAAGATTATCCTTGTTTTCGTTGATGAAGTCTTGAGCTGCTGAGAAGTCTTTCTTAGCAATCATGTCCTTAACTTGTTCAAAAAGTTCTTGTGGGTTCATTGTTATACCTCTTTTCTTATTTGTTTCTATTAAACCATAAAAAAGAGCAAATGTCCAATGACTTGACTAAAAAATTATTAGCGCTTTTATGATATAATGAAAGAACAAGCAAAAGCAAAAGCATTTGAGGAGAGAGTCATGACCAAGTTAGCTACCATTTGTTATATTGATAATGGCAAGGAGCTCTTGCTGCTACATCGCAATCAGCGACCAGATGATGTTCACTATGGGAAGTGGATCTCGGTCGGCGGTAAGCTAGAGCCGGGTGAAAGCCCTGAAGAATGTGCCAAGCGAGAGGTTTGGGAGGAAACAGGGCTAAGGGTTAAGCAACTGTCACTCAAGGGGCTGGTCACTTTTCCCAAGTTTACGCCTGGTCATGACTGGTACACCTATGTCTTTAAGGTAACGGCATTTGAGGGGGAGCTGCTGGCGACCTGCCCTGAAGGGCGTTTAGAATGGGTGGCCTATGAGGATGTCTTGACCAAACCGACCTGGGAGGGTGATTATGAACTTTTCCGTTGGATTTTAGATGATTATCCCTTTTTTTCCGCTAAGTTTTCCTACGATGCTGGTCGTCTAGTGGACAAGGACGTTTATTTTTATGACTAGAGTAGATGTTGAAACTCAGCTAGTATTGCCTTTGTATAAATTGGAGGAATTATGAACACGAAAGAAAAACATTTTAATCTGACCTGGTTTTTCAAGTGGTTTTTGAATAATCAAGCAGTCACAGTCCTTTTGGTAACGCTCTTGCTTTTCCTAAATATTCTTATTTTCACTAAAATCAGCTCCCTTTTTACGCCCCTGATTTATTTTGGAGCGGTGGTCATGTTACCCTTGGTCATGTCAATGATTTTGTATTACCTCTTGGAGCCTTCAGTATCATGGTTGGAGAAGAAGGGATTGGGTCGTGTAGGGGCCATTAGCATTGTCTTTTTTGCTGTGTTTTTGGTCTTGCTCCTTATATTGGCCAATTTTGTGCCTATGGCAGAGCATCAAATGACCAGTTTTATTCGTAATCTACCGACCTATATGCGTAGTGTGGAAAAGAGGATTATTCTCCTGTTGCAAGATGAGCGATTGGCGGGTTTTCGTCCGCAGTTGGAAAGTCTAGTTGACAACCTTAGTCAAAAGGCAGTTGACTATGCAGAGACCTTTTCGCGGGATGCCGTAAATTGGCTAGGTAACCTGGCAGGGACCTTGGCCAAGGTGGCGGTTGCTATCATTATTACTCCTTTTATTCTCTTTTATTTCTTGCGAGATGGTAAGGAGATGAAGACTAGTTTTCTTAGCTATATTCCAACAAGGATGAGGGCTTCAATTAGACGTATCCTTAGTGGCATCAATGCCCAGTTGTCAGGTTATGTCCAAGGCCAGGTTACAGTAGCCATTGTTGTCGGGATTATGTTTTCTATCATGTTTAGCTTAATTGGCTTACCTTATGCCATTACCTTTGGTGTCTTGGCCGGTGTACTGAATATGATTCCTTATTTGGGGAGTTTTTTGGCCATGGTGCCGGTTGTTATTCTGGGATTAGTTGGTGGGCCTTTTCTGTTAATCAAGGTTCTCTTGGTCTTTATGATCGAACAAACCATTGAAGGGCGTTTCGTCACCCCTCTGGTCTTGGGAAGCAAGCTGAGCATTCATCCGATTACCATCATGTTTATCCTCTTGACAACGGGTTCCATGTTTGGGGTTTGGGGCGTCTTTTTGGGCATTCCCATCTATGCTTCTATCAAGGTCGTGGTCAAGGAAATCTTTGCCTGGTATCGTCAGGTCAGTGGCTTATATGAGGAGGACGTTATAGAGCATGTGGAATAGTGAAAAAATGTTACTTTCCTTGGAGCAAGGCGATTTACAAAGGGCAGATAAGTACTTTCAGCGAGCCCTGGCCAAGGATGACCAAGAGGTGTTGTTGGAATTAGCGACCTACCTTCAGTCCATTGGTTTTTACCCTCAGGCGCAAGAGGCTTACTTGCAATTGCAAGGCGATTTTCCCGAGGTCAATCTCAGCTTGGCAGAAATCGCAGCCGAAGATGGGGATTTGGAGCAGGCCTTCTTTTATTTGGACCAGATTGATAAGACTAGCCCAGACTATCTTAGTAGCCTCTTGATGATGGCAGACCTTTATGACAGTGAGGGCTTGACGGATGTAGCACGGGAAAAATTAGTTCTGGCTAGTCAGCTATCGGATAATCCTTTGATTACTTTTGGACTGGCAGAATTGGACTATACTCTGGGAAATTTTCAAGCAGCTATTGCGGCCTATGCCAAACTGGACAATCGTGACATCTTGACCCAGACAGGGATTTCGACTTATCAGCGGATTGGTCGCTCCTATGCTCACTTGGGCAAGATTGAAGCTGCCGTAGAATTTTTAGAAAAGGCAGTGGAAATCGAGTATGACGACCAAACCGTCTTTGAACTGGCCTGTCTCTTGAGTGAGCAGGAAGCCTTTCAGCGGGCCAATGTTTATTTCAAGCAGTTGGAGACCATGTCGCCAGATTTTCTTGGCTATGAGTATGCCTATGCCAAATCTCTGCACGGCGATTACCAAGTCAGCCAAGCTCTAGCTTTGGTGCAGCAAGGCTTAACCAAGAATGAATTTGACAGTCAACTCTTGCTCCTAGCTTCGCAATTAGCCTATGAAAACCATGAGGAAGAACAGGCAGAGGCCTATTTGCTCAAGGCTAAGGCGGTTGCAGAAGATTTAGAGGAAGTTTTCTTGCCTTTGGCCAATCTTTATCTGGAGCAGGAGCGTTACCAAGAGGTAGTCGCTTTGCCACTGGAAGAAATAGATAGCGTTTTGACCAAGTGGACGGTAGCCAAGGCCTATCAGGCTCTGGATGAGGGCGAGAAGGCTCTGACCATTTATCGGGACATCTACCTTTATTTGACGGATAATCCAGATTTTCTCAAGGATTATGCCTATCTCCTTAGAGAGTGGGGGGAGGATGAGCTCTTATCGCAGGTGCTTGCATCCTATCTCAAGCTGGTGCCAGATGATAGTGAGATGGCCTATTTGTTGGACGATTAAAAGAGATTGGCTTGCCAATCTCTTTTTCTACTTATTGAGTGATTTTCATGGCCTGAATTTTTTCAGCAGTTGGGGTTACCCGTAGGGTTTTTTGGCCGGTGTAGGTGACAAATCCTGGCTTAGCTCCTGTTGGTTTATGGAGTTTTTTGGCCTCAATCATATCAACCTGCACTAGGTTGGAGAGACGCCCTTTGGAATAGTAGGCGGCGAGTTCAGCAGCGTCGGTTTTGACTTCGTCGCTAGGGTCAAGATTGTCCTTGATAATGACGTGACTGCCGGCCATGTCTTTGGCATGGAACCAAAGTTCCCCTTTTTTGGCCATTTTGAAGGTTAATTCTTCATTTTGTAGGTTGTTGCGACCGACCAGAATGATGGTTTTGCCATCAGTTGCTAGGTACTGCTCAGGCTTTTTGCGTTTATGGAGTTTCTGGCGGTGGCGTTGCTTGACAAAGCCTGTTTGAATGAGTTCCTCTCGGATATCGTCGATATCATCTAGTGAAGCTTGGGTTAGGGACAGGTCCACACTTTCCAAATAGGCGATGGTTTGCTTGGTTTCTTCAATGAGATTGGTCAAATGTTTGACAGCTTCTTTGAGTTTTTGATATTTTTTGAAGTAACGTTGGGCATTTTGGTTGGGTGTCAAGGCTAGGTTGAGGGCGATGGTGACGGGTTGACCGGTATAATAATTGTCCAAGGTCACCTGGTCCTTGTTATTGGGAACTTGACTGAGGTAAGTGGTCAAGAGTTCGCCCTTTTGGCGGAAGTCCTCTGCCAAATCGGTGTCGGATAGTTCTTGTTCTTGCTTGCGTAACTTTTTACGATTCTTTTCTAAATCATTTTGCACACGTTGCACCAAATCACTGGCTTGTTGGCTAATGCGGTCACGCTCTGCCTTTTCTTGGTAAAAATAGTCCAGCAAACTGGTGAAATCAGGAAATTCTTCCTGTGACGTGTCAAATGTTACCGCAGAAAAAGACTGGCCGGTAATCGTGGGTTGTGTCACTTGGCTGAAAAAGTGACGAAAGGCTTTGAGCTTGTTGTTGGTATCTAGCTGTTTTGCTAATTCTGTCGCTGTATCTCGGCCTAGACCTTGAAAGAGTTTTTGTAGGTTTTGGGGAGACAGTTCTTCTGTTTGTAGGACTTCAAAGAGCTTCTCATCGCCAATGGTAAAGGGGTTATGGCTATCTTTTTGAGGTGGAGCTAGATAACTAGAACCAGGTAGGATGGTCCGGTAGCTATTTTGAGCAAAGCCAACATGCTTGATGGATTCTATGATTTTTTGTTGACTTTTATCCACGAGAATGATGTTACTATGTTTCCCCATCATTTCAATGATGAGGCTTACGCTTACCTGATCGCCAATTTCATTTTTGTTGGAGACGCTGATTTCAAGAATACGGTCATTGTCAATCTGTTCCAGCCTTTCGATAAGCGCTCCTTGAAGGTATTTACGCATTATCATGGTAAAGGTATTTGGTGACTGAGGATTTTGAAAGTCCGTCGTAGTGGTTTGCACCCGTCCAAAAACGGGATGGGCTGAGAGTAGGAGTTTATAATTTTTTCTATGGTTACGAATGCCCAAAACCAGCTCACGTTCAAAGGGCTGGTTGATTTTTTGAATGCGCCCACCAACGAGTTGGTCTTTGAGTTCTTGGGTCAAATGGTGTAAAAAAAAGCCATCAAAAGACATGAGTTTCTCCTTTTTGGTGATATCAGCTTATTATACCATAAATCTAACTGTTTTCAGCCGATCCTAGCATGGTAAGATAGACTGATGGGGGAGAATATGGTAAAATAGTTCTACGATTTAATAAAAAGAAGGAGGTCTCTCCATGATTGTGTCAACCATTTCGCAGGGACTTTTGTGGGCCATTCTTGGCTTAGGGATTTTTATGACGTTTCGGATTTTGAATTTTCCTGATATGACCACAGAAGGCTCTTTTCCATTAGGAGGAGCAGTGGCAGTTACCCTGATGACTCAGGGAGTCCATCCGCTTTTGGCAACTTTAGCTGCGGTGGCGGCTGGTTGTTTGGCAGGGGCAGTGACAGGGCTTCTCTACACCAAGGGGAAAATCCCCACCATCTTGGCAGGGATCTTGGTCATGACCTCCTGTCATTCACTGATTTTGATGGTCATGGGAAGAGCCAATTTAGGGCTTTTGGATGCTATTACCTTGCCTAATCTTCTTCCCTTTGCCCAAGGAGTCAATCTTCTCTTACTTGGTCTGGTCTTTAATGTTTTGGTTTTAGCAGGAATGACGGCCTTCTTTTATACCCGTTTGGGCCAGGCGTATATTGCCACAGGGGATAATCGAGACATGGCGCGGAGCTTTGGCATTGATACCGATAAGATGGAAGTCATGGGGTTGATTGTTTCCAATGGCATCATCGCCCTTGCAGGGGCCTTGATTAGTCAACAAGATGGCTATGCTGATGTCTCCAAAGGGGTGGGAGTGATTGTTATTGGGCTAGCCAGTATTATCATCGGTGAGGTGGTTCTCTCTGGCCATTTGACCCTTTTGGAACGCCTCTTAGCCATTGCGGTCGGCTCCATTCTCTATCAGGTCTTGATATGGTTGGTTGTGGCTCTAGGCCTCAATACCAATTACCTCAAACTATTTAGTGCTCTAGTCTTGGCCATTTGTTTGATGATTCCAGAAATGAAGAAGAAAATTCTGAAAGGAGCCAGCCTATCACGATGAAAAAGATTGTTGAACTAAAAAATGCTAGTGTCGTGGTCAATAATGGCTTTGACGAAGTCAAAACCATCTTGGATGATGTGACCTTGACCATCTATGAAAATGATTTTTTAACCATTCTCGGGGGAAATGGTGCGGGCAAATCTACCCTTTTTAATGTGATTGCGGGCACCCTGATGTTAACCAGTGGTAGTATTTCGATTCTGGGGCAAGATGTGACTCAGCTACCTGCTCAAAGTCGGGCCAAATACCTGGCTCGGGTCTTCCAAGACCCCAAGATGGGAACGGCACCGCGGATGACGGTGGCAGAAAATCTCTTGATTGCCAAATTTCGTGGCGAAAAACGTGGTCTAGTGTCACGAAAAATTCAAGATTACACCGACGAATTTCAAGGCTTGATTGGAAAAATTGGTAATGGTCTGGAAAAGCATCTGGAAACACCTGCCGGTCTTTTATCGGGAGGACAGCGTCAGGCTCTCAGTCTGTTGATGGCAACGGTTAAACGACCTGATCTGCTCTTGCTGGATGAACACACCGCAGCTCTTGACCCTAAAACCAGTCAATCGCTCATGGCCCTAACTAATCAATTTGTCCAAGGAGATCAACTCACGGCCCTCATGATTACCCACCATATGGAGGATGCCCTTAAATATGGCAATCGCCTCTTGGTGATGAAAGATGGTAAAATTATTGAAGACCTCAGCCAGGCAGAAAAAGCCAAACTTAACCTTGCAGATTACTATCAAATTTTTGAATAGACCAAAAACCGACCTTTCTCAGAAGGGTTGGTTTTTATTTTTTAGTGAAGTTATGGTATAATAGAGAAGATTATGACTGTAATTCGACTTGGGTAACCAAGGACCGTTTGTAATAAAGCGATAGCCTAGCTATCAGTAGTAAAAATAAGAGTAAAGAAGGAGACAGATGGTGAGTGATATTAAAATTATTGCTCTTGGCGGCGTGCGAGAAAATGGAAAAAATTTCTATCTTGTAGAAGTCAAGGAGTCAATCTTTGTGTTGGATACGGGGCTTAAA
The DNA here is from genome assembly GCF_007859195.1 of Streptococcus cuniculipharyngis. Classification (GTDB taxonomy): domain Bacteria; phylum Bacillota; class Bacilli; order Lactobacillales; family Streptococcaceae; genus Streptococcus; species Streptococcus cuniculipharyngis. The sequence continues at coordinate 632,607 of NZ_VOHL01000001.1, read as the reverse complement.
TACCCGGAAAATGAGCAGTTGGGGGTAGATGTGGTCATTCCTAACCTAGATTATTTGGTGGAAAATAAGGACCGCGTGCAGGGGGTCTTTCTGACCCACGGCCACGCTGATGCGATTGGCGCCCTGCCTTACCTTTTGCAACAGGTGCGTGTGCCTGTCTTTGGGTCGGAGTTGACCATTGAATTGGCCAAGCTAGTGGTTAAAAATAATGATGCCGTCAAGCGTTTCAATCAATTTCACGTGGTCAATGCTGACACCGAGATTGAGTTTGAGGATGCAACCATTTCCTTTTTCAAGACCACCCACTCTATCCCTGATAGCCTAGGGGTCGTGGTTGGTACTGCGGCAGGCAACATCGTTTATACAGGTGATTTCAAGTTTGACCAAGCTGCCAGTCCCCTCTATCAAACTGATTTAGCTCGTCTAGCTGAGATTGGTCGTGAGGGAGTCTTGGCTCTCTTGTCTGATTCGGCCAATGCTTCTAGTACGGTGCAGGTGGCCAGTGAGGCGGAGGTTGGTCTTGAGATGAACCAGGTTATTGCTGATGCGGATGGTCGGATTATTGTGGCAGCAGTGGCCAGCAACCTAGTGCGGATTCAACAGGTCTTTGATGCAGCTGCAGCCAATGGTCGGCGGGTAGTTTTGACCGGTTTTGACGCAGAAAATATTGTCCGTACAGCCATGCGGTTGAATAAACTATCCCTAGCCAATGAAAAATTGATGATTAAGCCCAAAGATATGGCTCGCTATGAGGACCATGAACTAATTATTTTAGAAACAGGTCGGATGGGGGAACCTATCAATGGCTTGCGCAAGATGGCCATTGGGCGTCATCGTTATGTTGAAATCAAGGATGGCGATTTGGTCTATGTGGTAACCACACCAAGTATTGCCAAGGAAGCTATGGTGGCTCGGGTAGAAAACTTGATTTACAAGGCTGGTGGTTCAGTAAAATTGATTACGCAAAATCTGCGTGTGTCCGGTCATGCCAATGGTCGTGACCTTCAGCTCTTGATTAACCTGCTGCAACCCACCTATCTCTTTCCGATTCAAGGGGAGTACCGTGACCTGCAAGCCCATGCTGACCTAGCGCAAGAAGTAGGCATCTTGCCAGAACATATCTATATTGTCAAGCGAGGCGACATCATGGTTTACGGGCAAGATGGCTTTATGCACGAGGGTGGCGTGCCGGCCAGTGATGTTATGATTGATGGCAATGCTATTGGAGATGTCGGAAATATTGTCTTACGTGATCGCAAAATCTTATCAGAAGATGGCATCTTTATTGTAGCCATGACGGTCAATAAGCGAGAGCGTCAGATTATTTCGCGGGCCAAGGTCCATACGCGAGGCTTTGTTTATGTCAAGAAGAGTCGTGATATTTTGCGTGAAAGCTCTGAATTGGTCAACACGGTTGTTGAAGACTATTTGGCTCAATCCACTTTTGACTGGAATGAGTTGAAGGGTGCTGTCCGAGACCAACTCAGCAAGTTCCTCTTTGAACAAACCAAACGTCGTCCTGCCATTTTGCCAGTGATTATGGAAGTTCGTTAATTAACAAAGGTGTCAGTTTTTAGAGACTGGCACTTTTTTGCTGACAAAAACAGCGAGACAAATTCTCGCTGTTTCATCCTAGCTCAGTAAGGCTGCCAGTTTATCTTGGTTAACCCCTGGGTATTGGCTGAGAAACTCCCCTAGTGTTTGGAGCACCTTGGTCATGTAGCCAGCTGTTTCAGTTTCTGCATTGAGCACCAAGAAGGGTTCGTGTAGGCTCATGCGTAGTAAGAACCAACCCTTGCCGTAGTCATCACTCAAAATAAAGCGGACACCTTCTTCATTTTCTGGATTGAAGGTAAAACCAGTAATATCAGCCTGGGCCAGATCGGCAATGACTTGGCGTCCATACTGTTTGAAGTCATCAACCTCTAACTTGAAACGAACTTCTTGTGCCTCAGCAGGTTGTTTTAGGTCGGCAATGAGCGATCCTAATTCCTTGCCTGCTTGATGGAGTTTAGGCATCAGCATCAAAATCTTGGCTGCGGCATAGGTACCATCGTCCAAGAAATAATTTTCCCGAAAGGCGGCATGACCACTGGTTTCAACAGCTAGGGGAGAATCGATGCCTTCTTTGTTGGCCTTGATAGCCCGATTGATGATATTCCGATAGCCAGAAATGTAGCGAATTTGCTGACCACCCAAGCCTTGAATAAAGCTCTTGACATGGTCACTGGTTAGTGAATTGGTCACGATACTACTGTTTGGGTACTCTGACAGGGCAATGTAACTTAAAATGGCAATGAAGTTACTGCGATTGAGCAGTTGGCCATCCTTGGTCACCACTGCTGAGCGGTCCACATCAGTATCGAAAATAATGCCCAAATCGGCCTGATTAGCAAGGACAGCTTCCTTGATACTGTCAATGGCTTCTTGATTTTCTGGATTGGGGATATGATTTGGGAAGGTTCCGTCAGGTTCTAAGAATTGGGAGCCTGTGGTGTCAGCTCCTAGTTCCTTCAAGACCTTGTCAACAAAGAAACCACCAGCTCCATTCCCGGCATCAACAACAAGGTGTAAGCCTTGGAGGGGTGTCGGTGTGTCTAGGCCACATCCCTGACGGATTTTTTCGACCAAATCCGCTGCATAAGGGGTTAAGATATCAGCCTTGGTAAGAGTGCCAAGATAGTCACTGGTCAGAGCTTGTGTATGTTCCAAGATGTAGGCAATATCGTCGTGCTCAGCTCCCCCTGCCTTGGTGAAAATTTTAATCCCATTAAAATAATAAGGAAGGTGGCTGGCAGTAAACATGACACCTGCATCTGCTGCAAATTGAGGGTATTGGGTTGCCATGAACATAGACGGTGTGGTGGCTAGCTCCATGTCAATGACATTAACCCCTTGTTGCCGTGCAGCCTTGATGAAACTGTCGGCCAGTTCTGGTCCACTGAGACGACTGTCACGACCAACAGCGATAGTTAATTCCCTTGCCTGCCACTTGTTGGTGAGGTCATGTTTGGTTAGGAGCCAATTTAAGAGCCCTGCTGTAATAGCGGTGACAGCCTGAGGGGTGAGATTGGCAGTATGCTCATCGGTGCTGATGGCGATGCCGCGAATATCAGAGCCATTTTGTAAGGATTTAAGTGTCATAAGCATCTCCTTTTAGTGATAGATTTACACTCAGCATAGCACAAAAACAGGAAAAGAGATAGCCAAAAGATAGAGAATATTAAAACGGTTACAAATCAGCTTAAAAAAGCTAAAAACCGTGGCCCTCTCTTTTTGTTTGGTGACACTTGACAAGTTTCTGGGAGAGTGGCAAACTAGTCTTAGCATAAACATAAGGAGGTGCTTATGGCTTTTTTACAAGTAGAATACCATTCCAATGTTCTTGGTATGGAGCGTTATCTTAATGTCATCTATCCAGACCTTGCCATCATGACAGAAGGTGAAGAAGATATTCCTGTCCTCTATCTCCTACATGGCATGGGAGGCAATGAGAATTCCTGGCGCAAGCGAACGGCCATTGAGCGTCTGTTACGCCAAACCAATTTAATGGTGGTCATGCCCTCAACGGATTTAGCTTGGTACACCAATACTCAGTACGGTTTGGATTATTACAAAGCCTTGGTAGAGGAATTGCCCCAAGTTTTACGTCATCTTTTTCCCAAGATGAGTCGAAAGCGAGAAAAAACCTTCATTGCAGGCTTGTCCATGGGTGGTTACGGGGCCTTTAAGCTGGCCTTGTTAAGCAATCAATTTGCCTATGCAGGCTCTTTTTCAGGGGCCTTGGATTTTGATCGCCAGGCCCTGTTGGAACATGCAGAAGCCAAGCTGAGCTATTGGCAGGGGATTTTCGGTGATTTTGATCAGCCTGATTTTGCCCAACATCTCTTGCCTAATATGGTTGACCAGCATGATGGACAAACGACTTTTTATGCTTGGTGTGGTCAAGAGGATTATCTTTTTTCGGCCAATCAAACTGGCGTAGCAGCCCTGAGAAAGGCAGGTTTGAGTGTGGATTACCAGGTGGGACATGGGACGCATGACTGGTATTATTGGGAAAAGCAGCTAGAGGTTTTCTTAGAGATGTTACCGATTGATTACATAAAAGAACAACGTTTGTCATAAAGATAACAAATTGGCGAGATAATGATTTATTCTTGCAAGCTCAATTAATCCTTGCTATACTGGTAGTCAAGTTTTAGGAAATCTCAGGATTTAGTTAGGATGTAAAGAAAATGTTCAGCCTTCTTAGACTATTATTAGTTATCCCCAGATTTTTAGGTCGTCTTTTGTGGAATGTGATTTGGAGCTTTGTGCAGCTAGTCATGGTGATCTTTCTACTCTGGTGGGGGATGACCTGGTATGTCAACAATAGCACGTCAGAGCTAGCCAATCAACTCTCCAACCTGATGTCCAATGTTAGCTTGTTTTTTCGATTAGACAAGGGAAATCTGAATGAAAGTCTTCAAAATTTGGCCACAGATTTTTATGCCAATCAAGAGGGCACGCGCTGGTCAAGCAATCAGGCCAAGGTTTATATTACATCAAGCCAACCTGAACTGGTTTCAGCCTATCAGACAGCTCTTGCTAATTGGAATGCCACAGGGGTCTTTACCTTTCAATTAGTTGAAACCCCTGAACAGGCTGATATTGTAGCCGGTGATGCCGCTGAGGTCAATAGTCAGGCAGCTGGTTTGGCAGAAACCAAGATGAACAGTTTAACCAATCGGATTGTAGCGGCCAAGGTCACTTTGAATACTTACTACTTACTCAATAGTGACTACGGGTATGATTTTGAGCGCTTGGTCAATACAGCCGAACATGAATTGGGGCATGCTATCGGTTTAGCACACAATGACACAGACGTTTCTGTCATGCAGTCTTCAGGGTCTTACTATGGGATTCAGGAAGTGGATGTTACCAAAGTAAGAGAACTCTATGCTCAATAATCTGCTACAGATGGTACTGGCAGAAAGTCGAAGAAAAAGCGAGCCTTTTTCCTTCTGGACTTTCTGTTTTTTGTTATAATAACATCATGATTATCTTACAAGCAAACAAGTTGGAACGCTCTTTTTCAGGAGAAGTTCTCTTTCAAAATATTAACCTACAAATTGATGAGCGGGATCGCATAGCCTTGGTTGGCCGTAATGGAGCAGGGAAATCCACCCTCTTGAAAATTCTAGTTGATGAGGAAACACCTAGCTCGGGGCAGGTCATAAAAAAACGAGATTTGTCCTTATCGTATCTCGCACAAAATAGCCAGCTGGAATCGAATCAAACGATTTTTGAAGCCATGCTAGAAGTTTTTACGGATTTGCAGCAACAAGAAAGTCAGCTCCGCCATTTGGAAGGGCAGATGAGTGAATTGACTGGACAAGAGTTGGCGGACTTAATGCAGCGTTATGACCAATTATCCGAGGATTTTCGTGTCCGTGGTGGTTTTACCTATGATAGCGACATCAAGGCCATGCTAAACGGTTTCAAGTTTGACCAAAGCATGTGGGACCTTCCTGTCTCTGATTTATCTGGTGGGCAAAAGACGCGTTTGGCCTTAGCGAAAATGTTACTGGAAAAGCCAGAACTTTTGGTCTTAGATGAGCCGACCAACCACTTGGATATTGATACGGTGGCTTGGTTGGAAAACTATCTGGTCAACTACCAAGGAGCTCTCTTGATTGTTAGTCATGACCGTTATTTCCTAGATAAGGTGGCGACTAAAACAGCTGACTTACGACCACATACCCTGGAGATCTATGCTGGCAATTATTCAAAATTTATGACCTTAAAAGCGGAAAAATTGGCGACTGAGCAGAAGAACTTTGACAAGCAGAGCAAGGAAATTGCCAAGTTGGAGGATTTTGTCAAACGTAATATTGCCCGGGCTTCAACGACCAAACGGGCCCAGTCACGACGCAAACAGTTGGAAAAGATGGAGCGGTTGGAAAAGCCAGAACTGGCGGATAAATCTGCGGTCATGACCTTCCAAGCAGACAAAAGCTCCGGTAATCAGGTCTTGCAACTAGAAGCGGCAGCCATTGGTTATGACAAGGAAATGTTGGCCCAGCAGATTGAGCTAGATTTGCGTAAATATGACGCAGTTGCCTTGGTTGGTCCAAATGGGATTGGCAAGTCCACCTTGCTGAAAACCTTGGTCGGAGAATTGGAGCTATTGGCAGGGACAGTCCAGTATGGGGCAAATGTTAAGCTAGGCTACTATGACCAAAACCAATCAGCCCTGACGTCCTCACATACCGTCCTAGAAGAGCTCTGGTCGGCCTTTCCGACCACACCAGAAGTTGCTATCCGTAATCGCTTGGGGGCCTTTCTCTTCTCGGGTGACGAGGTCAAAAAAACAGTTGGCATGCTTTCCGGTGGTGAAAAAGCCCGTCTCTTGTTGGCAAAACTGTCTATGGAAAATAATAATTTGCTCATTCTTGACGAGCCAACCAACCATTTGGACATTGAGAGCAAGGAAGTCTTGGAAAATGCCCTGATTGACTTTGATGGCACCCTTCTTTTTGTCAGCCATGACCGCTATTTTATCAATCGGGTGGCGACCAAGGTGGTGGAACTCTCTGCATCGGGTAGTCAACTTTATTTGGGTGATTATGATTATTATTTGGAAAAAAAGGCAGAGCAGCTTGACCAGTCCGCACCAGAAAGCCAAGTAGTAGAGCCCACTGCTCAACAGGGAGATTATCAGCAACAAAAGCTAGAACAAAAAGAACGTCGCAAAAAAGAGCGACAATTAGCCCAAGTCGAGGCAGATTTATCAAGCTTAGAGAATGACATAGAGCAGATTAATCAAGCCATGTTAACCACCAATGATGCTGACGACTTGATGGAGTTACAAGGCCAGTTAGACCACTTGACAAGCCAGCAAGATGATTTGTTAGCAAGTTGGGAACGTTTAGCAGAGGAGCTAGATTGAGGGAAGGCTCTTGCCAGTTTTTCTTGTTGTTTTCAGTAAATCTGATAAAAAAATGAAAAAATTGCCATATTTCTATTGACAAACGATTTAAAAACGAGTATCATAGAAACAACTTAAGAAATGAAAGGAGAACAGATATGTTACTAATGTGTCAAAACCAAGCAGTTAATACTTATTTCTATGGCTATTTTAGATAGTGTTTGTAGACATGGTAAACATGGATGCAAACACGGGAACGTAAAGTTTGTATCTATGTGGCTGTAGTTGTTTTGATGCGTGCCTCGTAGATGATACATCTAAATGGCACGAGTAGTCAATCTGTTTTCATTATACAGTGGACTTATTAGGGACCGTTTAGATAGTATTCTAAGCGGTCCCTTTTTTTCTATTTAGTTCAACAATAACTTATATTTTTAGATATTTATCAGAGGAGAATCTTATGAAATTCAAGAAAATCATTTTTAGTTCAGTTGCCTTGTTATCAGTTTTTGGCTTAGCAGCCTGCGGCTCCCAGTCATCAGGATCTGATTCAGTCAAGGTTGGTATTATTCAATTTGCGGAACATGAAGCCCTGACTTCAGCTCGTCAAGGCTTTGTTGAGGCCTTGGAAAAAGCCGGCTATAAGGAAGGGGATAAATTGACCCTTGATGTGCAGAATGCCCAAGGCGATCAGGCCAATCTACAAACCATGGTTGCTAAATTGGCTGGTAAAAACGATTTGAACTTTTCAATTGCAACACCAGCGGCCCAAGCTATGCTCAACGCCGATAGCGAAACGCCAGGAGTCTTTACGGCTGTTACAGACCCTGTTGAGGCTGGTTTGGTCAAGTCTTTGGATAAGCCAGAAGGTAACATGACGGGTTCAATTGATGCGACGGATGTAGCTGGTCAAATTGACATGTTAGTCAAGGTGGTGCCGACAGCTAAGACAGTAGGAATTTTCTACAATTCAAGTGAGGTTAACTCAGAAGTTCAGGCTAAGCAGGCACAAAAAGCCTTGGAAGCGAAGGGTGTTAAAGTAGAGATTGCAACCGTAACGTCAACCAATGATGTCCAACAAGTGATGACTTCGTTGGCAGGTAAGGTGGATGCTATTTACCTACCAACTGATAACACCGTTGCGTCAACAGCTTCAACAATTGGAGATATCTTGAAAGCTGCTAAAGTTCCAGCAATGGGCAGTGATGCAGCAGTCATTGATGCGGCTCTCTTCACTTACGGTGTTGACTACAAGGCTATCGGTGTTCAGGCAGGAGAACTGGCAGTCAAAATCCTTGAAGGGGAAAAACCAGCTGAATTGGCTGTTCAAAAACCAAATACGGCAGCTATCGCCGTTAATGAAGAAATGGCAAAAGCAGTGGGAATTGATTCAGCAACGATTAAAGCATTAGAAAAATAAGAGAAAGAGGAATTTATATGTATTATAAGGCGGTAAAAAAATTAGCAATGGTATCAGTTGCCGGTTTGGCTCTTTTGGGGCTTGCGGCTTGCTCATCATCTTCAAGTTCAAGTCAAGGCACGTCAGCAGATGTGGTTAAGGTTGGTGTCTTGCAGTACATGGAGCATGAGTCTTTGACAGCTGCTCGTAAGGGTTTTGTGGATGAATTGGCGGCCAATGGCTACAAAGAAGGTGAAAAATTAGTCTTGGATTACCAAAATGCCCAAGGCGATCAGGCCAACCTGCAAACCATCTCAGAAAAGCTGGTTGATAAAAATGACTTGATTTTGGCGATTGCGACACCATCAGCACAAAGTTTAGCTACTGTATCAACGGAAACACCAGTGCTCTTTACCGCCGTAACAGATCCCTTGTCGGCTGACTTGGTTGAGTCTATTGAAAAGCCAGGAGGCCTTCTAACTGGAACCTCAGACCAAGCCCCCATTGATAAGCAGGTGGAATTGCTAGGTCAGGCTGTGCCAAATGCCAAAACAGTAGGGATTCTCTACACAACCAGTGAGCGTAATTCAGAAGTTCAAGTAGAAGAAGCTCAAAAATTGCTAGAAAAAGCAGGCTATAAGGTTGTTTTGAAAGGGATCACATCGTCAAATGAAGTCCAAGATGCGGCTAGCAGCTTGATGAAAGATGTGGATGCGGTCTTTGTTCCAACAGATAATACTTTGGCATCGACCATGACCATGATTGGTGAATTATCTCTTGCCAACAAGGTGCCGGTTATCGGTGGCTCAACTGACATGGTTGATCAAGGTGGTCTCTTGACTTATGGTACTAACTATGAGGCATTGGGTCGTCAGACGGCACAAATGGCAATCAAGATTCTCAAAGGTGCCAAGGTTGGGGAAACAGCTGTCGAATATCCAAAAACAGTTAACCTTCATGTCAATGAAGAGATGGCCAAGAAATTAGGTGTGGATACCTCAAAACTTTCTGTTTCAGAATAAATAACGAATAACCAAGAAGAGGGCGGGACTAATTAGCAAATCCCTGCTCTCTCGGACAAAAAAAGATTAGCAGTGGTCTGGGATTTTGGACCCTGTAAAAGGAGAAGATTGTGGACATTATCTTATCAAGCATCTCGCAAGGCTTGCTCTGGTCAGTCATGGCGATTGGTGTTTACTTAACATTTCGTATCTTAGAGATTGCCGATATGACAGCTGAGGGGTCTTATCCCCTGGGTGCGGCGGTCTGTGCAACGGCCATTGTCAATGGTCTTAATCCCTTGCTGGCAACCTTTTTGGCGGTCTTGGCTGGTATGGGAGCAGGTTTGGTGTCAGGGCTTCTGCATACCAAGTTAAAAATCCCTGCTCTCTTGACTGGTATCGTCACCTTGACTGGCCTCTACTCAATTAACTTAAAAATCTTGGGTAAGGCTAATGTTGCCTTGCTGAAACAAGAAACCCTAGTGACTCAGTTACAAGGGCTTGGACTTAGCAAAACCAATGCCGTTCTAGTGATTGGACTTGTCTTTATTCTGATTGTTGTCAGTGCCTTGACCCTCTTTATGAACACGCAGATTGGTTTGGCCATTCGCTCAACAGGCGATAATATTCCTATGAGTGAGTCTAACGGTATCATGGTTGATACCATGAAAATTTATGGTTACATGATGTCAAACGGTCTGATTGCCCTTTGTGGAGCCCTTCTGACTCAAAATAATGGTTATGCGGACCTCAATGCTGGAACAGGAACCATTGTCATCGGTCTGGCCTCTGTCATTATTGCTGAGGTGATCTTCCGTAATCTTCGTCTGGGTTGGCGTTTACTATCGGTTGTTCTAGGTGCGGTCATCTATCGTTTGATTATCCTAGCTATTTTGGAAATCCCAGGTATGGATGCCGATTTGGTTAAACTCTTCTCAGCCATCTTATTGGCAACCGTTCTTTATGTGCCAGAATTGCAGAAGAAGCTGAACATTCGTCGCCCTAAATTAAATGGAACTGCTTAGGAGGAAGACATGAGCACTATTTTATCAATTCAATCCATTCATAAAACCTTCGAGGCTGGAACAGTCAATGAAAATCATGTGCTGCGTGGTTTGAGCCTAGATGTCAAGGAAGGTGATTTTGTCTCCATTATCGGGGGTAATGGTGCCGGTAAATCTACCTTTATGAACTCTTTAGCTGGGACTTTAACAGTGGATTCAGGTGACATCTTGCTTGAAGGAAAGTCTATCAAGCAGGTTCCTGCTGCCAAACGGTCTAAAGATATTAGTCGTGTCTTTCAAGATCCCAAAATGGGAACGGCTTCGCGTCTAACCATTGAGGAAAACATGGCTATTGCCTACCGTCGTGGCCTCTCGCGTGGTCTTGGTTGGGGTGTTAAGGATAGCGAGCGAGCAATCTTTAAGGAAGCCCTAGAAGAATTGGGTCTTGGTTTAGAAAATCGGATGAAGGTTGACACCCAGTTTCTTTCTGGTGGTCAACGTCAAGCTCTAACCTTGATGATGGCTTCGCTAGTCAAACCCAAGGTCCTGCTCCTTGACGAGCATACAGCAGCTCTGGATCCAAAAACCAGTGACATGGTCATGGAATTGACCCAAAAAATCGTTGAAAGCCATCAGCTAACGGCCCTCATGATTACCCACAACATGGAAAATGCCATCCAGTATGGTAATCGTCTGGTCATGCTCCACCGTGGTCAAATCGTGGTGGATGTTGAAGGAGAAGAGAAAAGAAATCTAACGGTACAAAACCTGATGGACCTCTTCTACAAAAACAGCGGTGAAAAACTAACCGATGATGAAATGATTTTGTAATCAATTAAAAAACCTTCAGTCTCTTTCATAAGGCTGAAGGTTTTATGTTATTAGAGATACCTATTATATTTAAGGTGTATTTACGTAGCTTGTTTTGGTGGTCACGTATCCTGTGAAGTTAGCGTTTTTATAATATTGATTAACTACCTTAAATTGACGTTTTGCGGAATTAAAGTAGGTGTAGGTTATGCTATATGCCCCAGGAGGAGTGGAATGAGTTGCTAAACCAACGGCTGTAATGAATGCACCAACAGCTCCACCTCCTACCGAACCTAGGATAGTGGCACATAAAGTTGCTATGGCATTATTTACTGTACTGTTTCTATCAGATCTTCCAGAAGATGTTCCAAGAAGAATCCATGAATTGGCACTTCTATTATTTGCTAAGGCATCAAGATTTTGTAATGGTAGAAAATAAACCCCATTTTTATAAACCCCATCTGAACGTTTTTCAAGTAAATCAGAGGTTCCGTCTGGATAGGTTAATTTTAGGGTATTTTCATTTAATACCTCAACTAATGTTCCATTTACCGTATATGAAGCATAAGCACCACTTTGATAATACTGTGTTTCAGAGTAATCATTTGTTTCATAATAAACACCTCCATTTACTTGATTTTTCCTCACAAATGGTATAGCTTAATAATAAAACGTTTTTATTTTTTGGGAGGGTAATATGAAAAAAATTTTGCTCAAATTTTCGCTTCAAGTCATTCTTTTTGATTTACTATATTTTTTAATGATTATTGTCAAAAAATATAATTCAATAGAGAACTTATGGATTTCTATGGCAGGCTTTGTTGTCTTTCATTCTATTTTTTTATTAAACTTATTTAACCAAGTTCATGACCGTTTTCCTGAACAATATGATGAATAGAGTTGAACTGAAAAGGAGCTAATTTAGGCTCTTTTTCTTATGGCAAAGGAAAGACAGTCCTTGGAAAAAAGTTTGTGAATTTTTTGTTTTAATAAACTTGGTAAACCTTTACATTGCTAGAGTTTCGCTACATTTTCTAATTGCTAATTGTGAAATTTTAGGGTATCATAAAAGAGTAATAATAATTTATGGAGGCCAATATGGTAACGATTTCTAAAGAAAAACATTTGGAAATGTATTTGAAAATGCAACGTATCCGTGAGTTTGATATGCGTATCAATAAACTTGTTCGTCGTGGATTTGTACAAGGGATGACCCACTTCTCAGTTGGTGAGGAAGCAGCCAACGTTGGTGCCATGGCTCACTTGACCTATGATGATATTTTCTTCTCTAACCACCGTGGTCATGGTCATTGTATCGCCCAAGATATGGACTTGAACGCCATGATGGCAGAGTTGGCAGGTAAGGTAACCGGTGTCTCTAAAGGTCGCGGCGGTTCCATGCACTTAGCTGACTTTGAAAAAGGCAACTACGGTACCAACGGTATCGTTGGTGGTGGCTATGCTCTTGCGGTTGGTGCAGCCTTAACTCAGCAATACAAGGGCACAAAGAATATTGCGGTTGCTTTCTCAGGAGATGGTGCAACTAATGAAGGCTCTTTCCACGAGTCTGTCAATATGGCAGCGACTTGGAAATTACCAGTCATTTTCTTTATCATTAACAATGGTTACGGTATCTCAATGGATATCAAAAATGCAACCAATACGCCTCATCTTTACACACGTGCGGAAGCCTATGGTATTCCAGGTTTCTATTGTGAAGATGGTAACGATGTGCTAGCTGTCTATGAAACCATGGAAAAAGCCGTTGAGCATGTTCGTGGTGGCAATGGTCCAGCTATCGTTGAAGTGATTTCTTACCGTTGGTTTGGTCATTCAACTGCTGATGCAGGTGTTTACCGGACTAAGGAAGAAGTTGATGAGTGGAAGAAAAAAGATCCAATGCTCAAGTACCGTGCCTATCTAACGGAAAACAAGTTGGCTACTGATGAAGAACTTGATGCCATTGATGCACAGGTGGTTAAAGAGGTTGATGATGCCTATGAATTTGCCGTAAACAGTCCAGACCCAGAATTATCAGTCGCTTTTGAAGATGTGTGGGTTGACTAAGCTTTTAAACAAAGAGCAGTAACAAAACTAAAAGTTAAAATTAGGAGAAATAGAATGTCAGAAACTAAATTGATGGCTTTGCGTGAAGCAATTAACCTTGCCATGAGTGAGGAAATGCGTAAAGATGAAGATATTTTCTTAATGGGTGAAGATGTGGGTATCTACGGTGGAGATTTTGGTACCTCGGTTGGCATGTTGGCAGAATTTGGAAAAAAACGCGTGCGTGATACACCAATCTCTGAGGCGGCTATTGCAGGTGCTGCGGTTGGTGCGGCCATTACTGGTCTGCGTCCGATTATTGATTTGACCTTCATGGACTTTATCACCATTGCCCTAGATGCTATTGTCAATAACGGTGCTAAAAATAACTACATGTTTGGCGGTGGCTTGAAAACTCCGGTAACTTTCCGTGTGGCTTCTGGTTCAGGTATTGGTTCGGCAGCCCAGCACTCACAATCTCTGGAAGCTTGGTTGGCACATATTCCAGGCATTAAGGTCGTTGCACCAGGTAATGCCAATGATGCCAAAGGTCTTTTGAAATCGGCTATCCGTGATAATAATATTGTTTTGTTCATGGAACCTAAAGCCCTTTATGGTAAAAAAGAAGAAGTTACACAAGACCCAGATTTCTGCATTCCACTTGGTAAGGGAGAAATCAAACGTGAAGGAAAAGACTTGACCATTGTGTCCTATGGTCGCATGTTGGAACGTGTTCTTCAAGCAGCAGAAGAGGTGGCGGCTGATGGGATTAGTGTGGAAGTGGTTGACCCACGGACGCTTGTGCCATTGGACAAGGAACTTATCTTTGATTCAGTCAAGAAAACTGGTAGATTGATGTTGGTCAATGACGCTTACAAGACAGGTGGTTTCATTGGTGAAATTGCTGCTATGGTGACAGAGAGTGAAGCCTTTGACTATCTGGATCATCCAATTGTCCGCTTGGCAAGTGAAGATGTGCCAGTACCTTATGCACGTGTTCTGGAGCAGGCTGTCTTACCAGATGTCGCAAAAATTAAAGACGCTATTTATAAGATTGCTAACAAACAATAAAAGTAAGGTAACTGACGATTGTCTTATTAGTGGTCAGTCCTTATACTAACTAGAAATTTTATAAAGAAGGGAAGATAGAATGGCTGTAGAAATTATCATGCCAAAACTCGGTGTAGACATGCAAGAAGGCGAAATCATCGAGTGGAAAAAACAAGAAGGCGATGAAGTCAAAGAAGGGGAGATTCTTCTTGAAATCATGTCAGACAAGACCAACATGGAACTTGAAGCAGAAGATTCAGGCGTCTTGCTAAAAATTGTCCGTGGAGCTGGAGAAACCGTTCCGGTGACCGAGGTTATTGGTTACCTTGGTGCAGCGGGAGAAGTAGTGGATACAGCAGCGGCTAGCCAAGTGGTAGAGCCAGCTAGTCCTAGCCCAGTTGCTGAAACGGTTAGGCCAGCAGCGACACCAGTTGTGGCAGAAGTAACCTTTGCTGAAGGTGAGAAAGTCCGTGCTACTCCAGCAGCCCGCAAGTTGGCTAGAGAACTAGGGGTCAACCTTCACTTGGTACCAGGATCAGGGGCTCGTGGCCGTATCCATAAGGAAGATGTTGAGAAAGTGAAACAGGCAGCCCCTCGTTTGTCACCATTGGCACGTAAGATTGCCGAAGACAAGGGGCTTGATGTGGAAAATCTAGTTGGCAGCGGTGTTCGTGGTAAGATTATGAAACGTGATGTGCTGGCAGCCCTTGGGGCTAGTCAAGAGACAGTGACTGAAGACGTGTCAGCACCAGTTGTTAACACTGACCCAGTTGCGGAAACGTCAAGGGACATTGAAATCATCAAGATGAGTCCAATGCGTAAGGCGATTTCTAAGGGAATGGTTAATTCTTACTTGACCGCACCAACCTTTACGCTCAACTATGACATTGACATGACCAATTTGATGGCCTTGCGTAAGCAGGTCCTTGAACCAATCATGAATAAGACCGGGAATAAAGTCACCTTTACTGATTTGATTGGTTTAGCAGTGGTGAAAACCTTGATGAAACCTGAACATCGTTACATGAATGCTTCCTTGATTAACGATGCTAATGAGATTGAAATCCATAACTATGTTAACCTTGGGATTGCAGTTGGTCTGGACGATGGGTTGGTGGTGCCAGTGGTTCACGGTGCTGATAAGATGAGCCTGTCAGAATTTGTTGTGGCTTCAAAAGACGTGATCAAAAAAGCCCAGACAGGTAAGTTAAAGGCAGCGGAAATGTCAGGGTCAACCTTCTCAATCACTAATTTGGGAATGTTTGGCACTAAGAGTTTCAACCCAATTATCAATCAACCAAACTCTGCGATTCTTGGTGTCGCAGCAACCGTACCGACCCCAGTAGCTCTTGATGGCCAAGTGGTTATTCGCCCAATCATGGCCATGTGCTTGACCATTGACCACCGTATTATTGATGGGATGAATGGGGCTAAGTTCATGGTTGATTTAAAAAATCTCTTGGAAAATCCAATGGAATTACTCATCTAAGAGAGCCCTCATGTAATAGCTTAAAAAATAGAAAGTGAGAAAATCATGGCTGTAGAAATTATCATGCCAAAACTCGGTGTAGACATGCAAGAAGGCGAGATCATCGAGTGGAAAAAACAAGAAGGTGACGAGGTCAAAGAAGGGGAGATCCTTCTTGAAATCATGTCAGACAAGACCAACATGGAACTTGAAGCAGAGGATTCAGGTGTCTTGCTAAAAATTGTCCGTGGAGCCGGAGAAACCGTTCCTGTGACGGAGATTATTGGTTACCTTGGTGCAGCAGGAGAAGTAGTGGATACAGCAGCGGCTAGCCCTGCACCAGCAGAAGCAAGTGCTCAATTAGAGGCAGCTGGTCTTGAAGTACCAAAAGCCCCTGCAAGTGTTGCTCCTCTAGCAGATAAAGCTCCCTTAGCAGACAATGAATACGATATTGTTGTTGTTGGTGGTGGTCCTGCTGGTTATTACGCAGCTATTCGTGGGGCTCAACTCGGTGGTAAAATTGCCATTGTTGAGAAATCAGAATTTGGTGGAACCTGTTTGAACAAGGGGTGTATCCCAACCAAGACTTATTTGAAAAATGCCGAAATTCTTGATGGTTTGAAGATTGCAGCTGGTCGTGGTATCAATCTTGCGTCAACCAACTACACGATTGATATGGACAAGACAGTTGATTTCAAGAATTCAGTCGTTAAAACCTTGACAAGTGGTGTTCAAGGCTTGCTCAAGGCCAATAAGGTAACCATCTTTAACGGTTTGGGGCAAGTTAATCCAGACAAGACAGTGACGATTGGCAATGAAACCATCAAAGGTCGCAGTGTCATTTTGGCAACAGGTTCTAAGGTGTCACGTATCAATATTCCAGGGATTGATTCTAAATTGGTCATGACTTCTGATGACATCCTTGACCTTCGTGAAATTCCAAAATCACTAGCTGTTATGGGTGGTGGTGTCGTTGGTATCGAGCTTGGTCTGGTTTATGCCGCTTACGGTACCGAAGTGACCGTTGTTGAAATGGCAGATCGTATCATTCCTGCCATGGACAAGGAAATCTCACTTGAATTGCAAAAAATTCTTGCTAAGAAAGGCATGAAGATTAAAACGTCTGTTGGTGTTTCTGAAATCGTTGAAGCCAATAACCAATTGACCCTTAAATTGAATGATGGCTCAGAATTAGTGGCAGATCGTGCCCTCCTTTCAATTGGTCGTGTGCCACAATTGGCTGGTTTGGAAAACCTTAATCTTGACATGGATCGTGGTCGCATCAAGGTCAATGCCTATCAAGAAACATCCATTCCAGGTATCTACGCACCAGGTGATGTCAATGGTACGAAGATGTTGGCCCATGCCGCTTACCGTATGGGAGAAGTTGCTGCGGAAAACGCCATGCGTGGCAATGTGCGTAAAGCTAACCTTGAGTTCACTCCAGCAGCTGTCTACACTCATCCAGAAGTCGCCATGTGTGGTTTGACAGAAGAGCAGGCTCGTGAACAATATGGTGAAGTATTGGTTGGTAAATGTAGCTTTACTGGTAATGGTCGTGCAATCGCTTCTAATGAGGCTCACGGATTTGTCAAGGTTATTGCCGATGCCAAATACCATGAAATTCTTGGCGTTCACATTGTTGGCCCAGTGGCAGCAGAATTAATTAACGAAGCAGCGACCATTATGGAAGCTGAACTGACCGTTGATGATGTTGCTCAATCCATTCATGGTCATCCAACCTTCTCAGAAGTTATGTACGAAGCCTTCCTAGACGTCCTTGGTGAAGCCATTCATAACCCACCAAAACGTCACTAATCAGGCAAAAAATCCTTTAGACTTGTCTAAAGGATTTTTTTGTTTATTCTTGTCTGCCATACTGGTAGGGAAGGTCAAGGTGCTCTCGTAGGGTTTGCCCCTCATAATCTTGATGAAAAAGACCACGATCCTGCAAGAGTGGAACGACCTGCTCAACAAATGCCTTAATGCCGTCATGGGCTAAATCGGGCACAATTGAAAAGCCGTCACTAGCCCCAGCCTCAAACCATTCTTGTAAGAAATCAGCCACATCTGTTGCTGTGCCAACAACGACTGGGTGGTAGTTGATGACCCCATGAGCTAGGGTGTCAATAGGAGAATAGCCCTCTTTTAGCACTTCTAAGGCTCGAGGGGAACGAGGGTCACCAGGGTTGGCTCGAGCCAGTTGTAGCCAACTCTGAGGCAGGGGTTGATAAGGATCAATCCCTTGGAAATTTAAGCCGACCATAGCCCCGAGATAGGCTAGGCGTTGGGCTAATTCGTCTTGATCAAATTCCAATAGTTGGCGGCGGCGTGCTAAGGCTTCTTCCTTGCTATCAGCGATGGTAAACATAAAGCCCGTGAAGACATTTATTTCATCAGCCTGTCGACCATTTTTTTCCGCCTCTGCTCTCAACATTTGACGATAGGCTTTGGCCTCTTCAATGGTAAAGGGATTGGCATAGACACCCGAAGCAAAGCGACCAGCTAGATGAATACCATCTGGGCTAGGACCTGCTTGAAAAATAGGTGGTTGACCTTGTTCAGATGGCGGAATTGGAAGTGGGCCACTTGTTTGAATATAGGTTCCTTGATAATGAATGGGGCGGATTTGGCCCATATCAGCAAATTGGCCTGTCTCTTTATCATGTAAATAAACCCCCTCGCCCCAAGACCTCCAGAGGCCTTGTACGGCTTCGATAAATTCATGAGCCCTGCCATATCGCTCTTGTCTGCTGGCTAGATGCTGACCAAAATTGGCAGCGGCTGCACTTGTTGATGTTGTGACAGCATTCCATCCTACGCGGCCATGGCTAATGACATCCAAGGTTTTTAAGTGTCTGGCTAAATTATAGGCTTCATTAAAAGTGGTTGAAAAGGTTCCCACTAAACCAATACGTTTGGTTGCTCTAGCCACAGCAGTCATTGCAATCAAAGGATCCATTGAGTGCATTGGACTTTCTGTTTCTAAATGATTGGTCAAGGCGGGGGTATCGGCCATAAAGAGGGCGTGAATTTTTCCTTTTTCAGCCAGTTGTGCCATCTCGACATATAAATCCATGTCCGTATAAGCATCAGCCTTGGCTTCTGGTAAGCGCCAAGACCTAAACTCACCACCGTAGCCAGAAACCATTTGTAAGACGATTTTCATTTGTTTTTTTCTTTCTTGGGTCATTTTATCTCTCCTAGGCTTTTTTATGATAAAATGTAGTATAACAAACTTTAAGACGACTGGAAAGAGGGCAAAAAAACTTGCCCTAGTACACTTTTTTGTTGTTAGTCAATAGGCAAAGGAAAAGAAGGGTTATGGCTAAAATTTGTCCCCGTGGTTTTCAACCAGAAGATTTGGAAAAACCAACTCCCCTTTTACACTTACTCTATACCCAGAATATTCTTCAGGGGCGATGGAAATTACTCATTCTGGATTTTTTAGCTAAGGGCCCCCAGCGTTTTAGTCAGCTTCAAAGACATCTAGGTAACCTTTCTCAAGGCTCTCTGACCAAGCAACTTAAGGAAATGGAGGCGGATGGTCTTTTGCAAAAGGAAATTTATCCTCAAGTACCGCCGCGAGTGGATTATCAGCTGACCCATAAGGGGAGGGATCTCTTGCCCATTTTAGAGCTGATGGTCGCCTATGGTCAAGCCCACATGCCAGCAGTAGAGGATAGAGAAAATAATCAAAGACCGTAAGCCGTTGACATCAGTTAAGGGCTGTTCTATCAGTTTGAGCCAATCGTCTAGGGCCTTAATGGTGATGTCAGATTGACTTCATTTGTTAAAAGACCAGCATAATGGTTGGAATTTTGTTATAATGGAAGAAACCCCTTTCAAGGCGGAAAATATTTGAGGAGTAAGCAGATGAAATACATTGTCAATACCAGTAATGAAACAGACTATAATATTGCTCTTGAGGCTTATGCTTTTCGTGAGCTGATGGAGGAGGATGAATTGTTCATTCTTTGGATTAATCGTCCCTCCATTATCATTGGGCGTCATCAAAATACGATTGAAGAAATTAACAAGGAATACACCGATGCCCATGATATCCGTGTGGTTCGTCGTCTATCGGGCGGTGGGGCTGTCTATCATGACTTGAATAATCTCAATTACACCATTATTTCAAATAAGAGTACCGAAGGTGCCTTTGATTTCAAGACCTTTTCAGCACCTGTCATTGAAACCTTGGCAGATTTAGGGGTCAAGGCAAGCTTTACAGGACGTAATGATTTGGAGATTGATGGTAAAAAAATCTGCGGCAATGCTCAGGCCTATTATAAGGGACGTATGATGCACCATGGTTGCTTGTTGTTTGATGTGGACATGACAGTTTTAGGCAATGCCTTGAAAGTCAGCAAGGACAAGATTGAATCTAAGGGGGTCAAATCTGTTCGTGCGCGTGTGACCAATATTTTGGACCAATTGCCTAAGAAAATTACCGTCAATGAATTCGCTGATCTCCTCCTGCAAAAAATGAAGGACAAGCACCCAGATATGACGGAGTATATCTTATCGACAGGTGACTTGGCAAACATTAAAAAACTAGCTGATGAGCAGTTCGGCACTTGGGATTGGACTTACGGACAAGCACCTGAGTACACCATTTCACGGGAGGTTCGCTATCCAGCAGGCAAGATATCGACCTACGCCAATGTGGACAAGTCTATGATTCAATCTGTAAAAATTTATGGTGATTTCTTCGGCATTAAGGATGTCGCTGATGTAGAAGAAGCCTTGGTCGGTGTCCGCTATGAGTATCAAGATGTTCTTGCTCGGCTTAAAGACATGAAGCTGTCTGACTATTTCGCTGGTATGACAGTAGAAGAAGTTGCTAAAGCCATTGTCGCCTAAGAAAAAGGATTGACGATGGTCAATCCTTTTTGAGATTTTCTAAGTTCTGAGTCATGGCCTGACTGAAGGTTTTGAGACTGTCAGCAGTGGCCACATAGGAGGCAAGGAGGTCATAAATGGCATCTTGTGAGAGAACACCTCGAGCAAGGTCATCAGGTAGCCGTCCTTTGTCATCGGTTTCCAAATCTGCTAACCACTGGGGACTTTGATAGTAGGTGAAAAGCTCTTGTAGATTGGGTAGGATAGTTTCAAGCTGGTCCAGCTTTTGCTTGACCTCTTCCAAAGCCTTTTCCCCTTGGTTTAGGTGGTTTTCCATTGTTTGTATGCGTTTTATTGTATCCATAGTCTCATTATAGCAAAAAAGCTAGCAAAATGCTTGTCAAAAAAATCAAGATATGTTAGAATGAAAATGTTGACTAAATGCACGTCCTGTGCAACCGCACGACCATCGTTCTCAAGTAGTTTCGCACTCACGGTGCAAGGCGAGTCTTCACAGAGGGAAACCTCAAAAAATTTTTATAGGAGGTGCATCATGAGCACATATGCAATCATCAAAACTGGTGGAAAACAAGTTAAGGTTGAAGTTGATCAAGCCATCTATATTGAGAAACTTGACGTTGAAGCAGGAGCAGAGGTAACTTTTGACGAGGTTGTCCTTGTTGGTGGTGACAAAACTGTTGTAGGAACACCACTAGTAGCTGGTGCAACAGTTGTTGGTACTGTTGAAAAACAAGGTAAACAAAAGAAAGTTGTTACCTTCAAATACAAACCTAAAAAAGGTAGCCACCGTAAACAAGGTCATCGTCAACCTTATACCAAAGTGGTTATCAAAGCCATCAACGCTTAATTGTAGCTGGGCACATGATAGACATTAACATTCGTAAAAACAAACAGGACTGGCCCTTGCAGGTCAAGGTTATTGGCCATGCTGGTTCAGGTCCCTATGGTTATGATGTCATGTGTGCATCGGTCAGTACCCTTTGTTTGAATTTTTTGAACAGCTTAGAGGTTTTGGCTGATTATCAACCCAACTATCAGTTAAATCAAAAAGATGGGGGCTATCTGCTGATTGATTTATCAGCCATGGATAAGCTCGTTAAAAAAGAAACAGCTCGGATTTTATACGACTCGTTTCAGCTGGGCCTAAGCCAGTTGGGGGCAGATTCGCCAGAATTTGTTCGCACGGTTATCAGGTCCCAAGATTAACTTAAGAGAGGACTATCATTATGTTAAAAATGAATCTTGCTAACTTGCAACTTTTCGCCCACAAAAAAGGTGGAGGTTCTACATCAAACGGACGTGACTCACAAGCTAAACGTCTTGGAGCTAAAGCTGCTGACGGACAAACCGTAACAGGTGGTTCAATCCTTTACCGTCAACGTGGTACCCATATCTATCCAGGTGTTAACGTTGGTCGTGGTGGCGATGATACACTTTTCGCTAAGGTTGAAGGTGTTGTTCGCTTCGAGCGTAAAGGTCGCGATAAGAAACAAGTATCTGTTTACCCAATCGCTAAATAAGGTCTAAAAACCTTATATTACAAGGCTTTCCTAGGTTTAGGAAGGCCTTTTTTATTGTTTTGATACCCACCGTGATACCCATATTTAAAAACCGATGTAGGAAGCGAACTTGTCAGCTACTTCATTTTTGGCTTTTTGGGTCACGTGAGCATAAATGTCCATAGTGGTTTGAATATTCTCATGACCAAGTCTTTCTTGGACTTCCTTGATAGTAGCACCAGCTTCAAATAGAAGAGAGCAGTGGGTGTGTCTAAATCCGTGTGGGGTAATTCTCTTAAAGTTGGGATGTTTTCTCCAAACACGGTTAAGCATATTATTGACGTGGACGATACTTTTTGGCTCTCCATTTTCATTTTTAAAGAGTAGTCCTTTGGTGCTATATTTTTTCCATGCTTTCAAAATTTCTACTGTCTGAGGGTCCAGGGAGATAGTTCTGGCACTTCTTTTTGTCTTTGGTGATTGGAATATGGTTCTATTGTTTTCTCCTTTAGCGAGCGTCTTGGTGACTTTTAATTGTGCAGCTTTTAAGTTTATGTCTGACCAACTTAAGGCACCAACCTCATTTTTTCTCATGCCAGTAAAGGCGAGTAGTCTAAAAAATGTTAGCATTTCAGGATCATCCATTTCTTCCACAAGAACAAAGAAATCTCTTAGTTCCTCCTTGTTGTAGAACTCATCAATTTCTTCTTTATCTTTTTTCTGTCGCTTTGGTTTGAGTGTTTTTCTCATAGGATTGCTATCTATCAATTCCATTGATATGGCATAGTCAAAGATTTGGTTAGCTATGCTGATAATTCCAAAAAAGCGTTTGTATTGGTCAGCCCATTTATTGACTTGAGTTTGGCACATTGTCAGAGTAATCTTGTTGATGGCTTTATTGCCGAAAATAGGTAAGATGTGACGTTGTGCAATATTGGTTTGGCTGACATAGGTTGATTCTTTGACGGTGTTTTTGTAATGACTTTTCCAAATCTCATAGACTTGGAGAAAAGTGGTGTTGGTATTTTTAGCTCTGAATGTTTTCTTTTCATACTCAGTTAGGCATTTTGCTTCAGCAAGTCTAGCTTCACGTTCTGTTTTAAATCCACGACGGAAAGTTTGAATTTTTTTCCCAGTCAACGGATCTAACCCGTGGTAGGCTTTAAAATAATAAGCAGTAGTATCACCTTTTTTATATTGACCAATCATTGATTTTTACCTCATTTCTTGATAAAATAGGTACAGTAAAGAGGGCTTTTTAATGCCTTTTCTTTATTATACTGAATGCCTCACACTCAAGGTTTGCTGACGGAGAGTGTGGGGAGTTTTTTGTTTCTAACCATGCGAGATTTCATACGGTTAGTCATCTAGTTTATCAGCATGTTTTATCGTGTCTAAAAATGCTTGCTCGACTTTTGTGATGTGATTTTTTGTTCGCTTTTTGTACTCTTGAAATTCTTGTTTTGCTTTAGTGATGGCTTGTTCATGCTTAATTTTGCCAGCATGGGATAAGATACCTTTTCCATACCTTTCAGCGAAGTTGTCTAGTTCATCTACCCAATCTTGCATGTACATTGGCTGGTGTGTCTCTGCTCTGAGTTCGGCTACGTCAAAGAAGGCATTGACGATTCTGTTTAGTGTTTTTAATTCGGTTTCAGAGAGATAGTTTTTAGCTATTGT
This sequence comes from Streptococcus cuniculipharyngis, assembly GCF_007859195.1. Lineage (GTDB taxonomy): Bacteria > Bacillota > Bacilli > Lactobacillales > Streptococcaceae > Streptococcus > Streptococcus cuniculipharyngis. Next base: position 608,874 of record NZ_VOHL01000001.1, on the reverse strand, counting down.
GATGTCATCACTCTTTATTCTGTCTCCTGGGAAATTAGTTAGTCCCATATTTGGTAATTGAGCGTCAGCTCTGGAAAAGATGATTTCAGCTGCTGTGTGACCATGTGCAGCGTAGTGAATTTTGTTTTGTAATGTTTTGAACATGAGTTGGGACTCACTGGAGTGGGGGTCGTAATCAACGCTGGTAGCATAGAGGTCAAGCACTTGGCGATAGAATACTTTTTCGCTAGACCGAATATCTCTGATACGGTCTAGTAATTCTTTCCAGTAGTTGCCACCTCCTAAGTTTTTTAGGCGGTCATCGTCCATGGCAAAACCTTTTATTAGGTATTCTTTAAGGACGCTTAAAGCCCAGCGTCTGAACTGTGTGCCTCGTAGGGATTTGACACGGTAACCAACGGAGATGATGACATCGAGGTTGTAGTAGTCTACTTGGTAGGTTTTTCCGTCAGTTGCAGTTGTTGCATTTTTTGCAACAACTGAAAGCGGATCTAGCTCTCCTTCTTCAAAGATGTTTTTGATATGGCGTGAAATGGTTGATTTGTCTCTTTGGAATAATTCAGCCATTTGGTCTAGGGATAGCCAGACGGTTTCGTTTTCCATTTGAACGTTGATTTTGGTTAGCCCATCTTCGGTTTGATACATTAAAAATTCTGTTGTCATTGCTATCCTTTCTAGTTTTTCCTGTATATGGCTATGACTTGACTGATGGTGCGGATGGTGTCGTCAAGTGAATAGAAAAAAGTCAACGCCAGACGTTGACTTTCTCCAATAACCCGAATGCGAGCCAAGGGCGAACCTTGTTTCCTCACTGTTAGTTTACTATAGCTGTTGTAGAAAGTCAATAGATTTTATTACTATACAAAATTGTTGACAAGTAACAGGATTTATAGGAAAATCTAGGTTAGATGACACTAACCGTCATGACTTACTTGCCGAAGTGATCGTGCAATAATGTGAGAATAGAGAGCCTTACTAATTTAGTAAGGTTCTTTTAGATGCGTTTTCAAGGGACTTAAGCAATTATTTCAAGGGTTTCAGGAGAGAGTGTGGGGAGTTTTTTATTATAACGTTCATATTGATTTAGTCAGTCAATCAATTTTTTTAGTTCTTTAAGAGCTTTTTGATTGCTGTTAGTTAGCGTTTTGAGCTGTTGAATGGCTATGCGGTTGAGTTGCTCTAGTCTGACTTGTCGTTCAATTCCTTGCTTTATCATTTCAGCATTTAGATTTTGTAGGTTATTGAGTATTAAAAGTTGTTCAATCGTGGAATTGTCCCTTAAATTGCCTTCTTTATCTGGATATTTTTCACTATACTCCTTAGCTGTCATGCCGTAAAGGGCAACGTTTATCAAGTCCATTTCAGAAGCGTAGGCATAACGTATTTGACTTTGTGTCAGGGTTGGGATAATATTTTCCTTGATGGCATCGGTATGTATGGTATGGTTGAGTTTGGCAATGTAACGGTTGGCTTGCCACTCGATTTGATTTTTATAATCTTCTTCTTGTTTTAGTCGCTGGTAATCTTGAATGATATAGAGTTTGAACTCTGGGGAAATCCAAGAGGCGAACTCAAAGGCAATATCAGAGTGGGCATAAGTGCCACCCCCTCGACCAGATTTGGAGATTATTCCTATTGCTGCAGTTTGTGCAATCCACTTTTGGGGAGATAAAGTGAATCCGTTTAAGCCAGATTGACTCTTAAAGGAGTCGAATTCGACCCCTTTAAAATTAGGGTTATGGATTCTTTCCCAAGTGCCTAAAAATTCAATAGTATTTCTATTTCTTAGCCAGTTTTTTACAACATCTTTGGGTTCTTCAGGATTTGCATATCGTGCTATATCCGTCAGACTGATGTAGTCGGTATTGCTGGTTAGTAGTGTTATTTCTTTACCGTTCGCATTGATTTTTATCATATTATCTCCTTTCTAGCTTTCCCTGTATATATCCACTACCTCGCCGATGGTGCGGATGTTGTCATCGGGGCAATGGTATTCCTATCCTGTATTTTAAGGTAATTTGCCAGAATTTTTGATAAGGTCTTTGTTTTGCTGATTGACTTTACGTTCTAGTTTTTTGAGGTCTTCAGCTGGCGGAAGTTCTTCTGGTTTGATACCACGTTGCCCTAGCATGTCACGAATGGTACTGTTATTGAGAACGTGTTCATCTGTGATTGCTGTTTCTCCGTAAAGGTTGTTTGATTCTACGTTATAGTTTGTCATCTCTGTTGCGAGGTTTTTAGCGGCTATGGTTAGGGTTGGTAAGAAATCTGCTAGAGGACGATTATCGTTTACACCAAGTCGCTGTTTCATTTCTTTAGTATTATGTCCACCAAAGAGTGCTGTATCTCCTTTTGAACGAATACGTCCAAAACCTTTGTCGTCAACTCCTCTTTCATAGATATTTTGAGACAATCGTTTTTCAGATTCTTTGAGTTTTCCTCTTGCCTCTGTTCGCTCGATATAGTGCAAGCGTTCTTCAATCAGTTCTTGCTTTCTTGTTTGAACGGAGAAGTAGGATTGGGCAAATGCAATTTCTTCCTTTTTGGTGTCTCCGTTCATGGCGATTAGGTAGCAGGCATAGCGTGTCAACATGTAATCTTTAATAGGTCGTTCAGCACCACTTCCCAGGGGTACCATTTTCGTGATTTCACGAAAATGGTCTGATACGGTGGTATTAGTGGTTTCTACGGAGTCCATAGCTCGATAGATAGCAGTATTAAAATTTTCCCAACGCTTGTAACCAAGGAGTTGCATAAGGTCTCTGGCATACCAGAAATCAATGTTTTCTAGTTGGTGGAGAATGGAGTCGAATTTTTCTTTTATTTTATAGATTTTTGATTGCTCCATTGCCTACCCCTCCCTGTATATATCCACGACTTCACCGATGGTGCGGATGTTGTCATCGGGGGTTAGGGGGATGTCGTTGTATTCTTTGTTCAGGCTCTCTAGATAAGGGGTGCCGTTTTGGTCTTGGCGGAGTTTTTTGACGTAGTTTTCGCCATTGACTTGGAAAATGCCGATGGTGTTCATGTCCACTTGTGGGGTTAGTTTGATAAAGAGGAAGTCGCCATGCTTAATTTTTGGCTGCATGGAGTGACCGACAACAACGGCAATGGTGTCGTAGTCGTCATCGTCCAAGATGTCGTCTTGATAAAAGCTGACGTCGTTGTCATGGTCGTACTCTTGCCAGGCTCCTGATCCCGCTGAAACGGTACCGTCCACATTTTTGACAATCCGTTTTCTGCTGTCGTACTCGGCCCGCTTTTCCTCGATGGAGGTGACCTTGCTTGCCTTTTCCTGTTGTTGGGCCTCTAGCTGGTCACTAGCGTAGTCTAGGACGCTTTCTTGCCGTGGGGGGTCTAATTGTACCACCTTGTCGGTAATGGCCGTGACAAGCTCGCTGTGGGCTTGTGGGGTATAGAGTTCTACTAAGTCAGATTTTTCTACTCCGAAATAATTAGCCATGATTTCAATTTTGTCAATTCTAGGGTAAGTCTTCGCATTGACCCAATCAAGTACAGTAGTATATTTGAAATCTAAGGTTATAGCAAAATCTTTAACAGTCATACCTAGTTTATCAATATGTCTTTTGATATTGTTAGCCATGATTTCTTTATTTCCAAGTGAGCCACTCATTTTTTTACCTCTTTTCTTATCCTTATTATAACGTTTTAACCGTGTTTTTGTCAAAAAATAGCTAAAAAAATCAAAAAAACTTTGTTTTTGTGTTGACAACACGGTAAAACCGTGTTACAATATAATCAAGATAAAGGAAAGGAGGAAATCAGATATGAAACCAAGGCGAAGCAAAAAGCCCTCTAATGAAAAACTAGCACTGCTACTCATAAAGCTGGAACTTGTGAAAACAGTACTAGAAATCATTAAAGAGCTGTTAAGCCTATAAGAGGAGGGGCGAAAGCCCCAACCCTTATGGGGGTATCATATCAGATTTGAGAGGAAAAAGCAATGAAAAAAAGATATTTTTGGTTAGCTTTGGTTTCATCAGGTATCATTTTGAACGTGATTTTAATGATGAAAACTGGTGTTAGTCTAACAAACTTTATGAACTTAGTTATTTTGGCTGTCTGTGCTTATGCCTTGTATGATAATTGACAGTCGGCAAGATTTATAGGATAATGTAGGGGAAGAGATAAAATTGGGCATTAGTGCCAACAGAAATCCCCTAAGTTGTTCCAGCAACCTAGGGGATTTTTTCTGAGTTAGATAGTGCCAGCTATTTACTTGAAAGGGGTGATGATTATTGAAAGATAAAGTGACCTTAAAAATTTTACGCATACAAGCAGGTTTAACACAAGAGCAAGTTGCTGAAAAGTTAGAAATTGCACCATCAACGTGGAGTAAGTGGGAAAATGGAAAAAGTTATCCCGATGTGCCACAGATTGGCAAAATTGAAGAATTATTTAATATCACATATGCTGATATTAAATTTTTAATCAATAACACGGTTAAAGCGTGTTTGAAATAAAAAAACTAACAAAAGTCAAAAAAGGTCAAAAAAATTTGCTTGATATACTACATATATCAAGATACTTGTTGACAAGCAACAAGTATCGTTACTAATGGAAAGGAGGACTATGGCGAAGAAAAAAGTTACTGAAATTCGTGATGACATCTTTTTCTATAAATTGCTAGATGTTTCTAAAAATGCGGTTTTTATTGGCTGGGCTAACGTTCAACGTAGGGAGTATCAGAAATTCTTAAAAGACCATCTGCCACATTTGAGGGAATTATCCACCATTGAAAACGCAGGCTTTGAGTCAACTGGTATCAATGTTGCTCTATATGTCTTTTCAGAAGAGGTCAGTGATACTTATATTAGTCGGGTCTATGATGGCGATCAAATCGTTTATGAGGAGATTTTCCAAAAGGATGATGGTGACGTTGAGATTGCTCGTAAGCCAATTCCTATGGAAGACTTGCGACCTAAGGTGAGTGACCTTTTCAAGACGGTGTGTGACTATAAGGAATGGGAAGCTAAGACTAGGCTAAACCAACGATTGGAGGCTATCAAGGCTTGGGAGAGGGGCGAGGGTCCTAATCCTTGGGGAGAGATAAAAGAAGAGCGGATAGACTGGGAGAATGGTGGGAATGCTGCCTTGTCAGACTTGTCTTTCCGAAATTATCTCAAATCTGTCAATCATGACTTGATGATATTTGGTCAGTGTGGCGACATCAGTATCTTGGAAACCTTGAGTGAGAACCTTGCTATCTTGGCAGAGTTGGGGCAGAAAGTCAAAATCCAGTTAGAAGTGTTGAGGACGTTTGAACATGCAAGAAGTCAGCTTTCAAGTGATGAAACTTGATGAGGTTTGTGAGATTGTCCGTGGGCAGCGGGCTGTATCAGTGGAAGGTGGGAAAGTTCCGGTTTATGGGGCTGGGAAGAAGCCCACCAAGTTTACTGATAGGGCAAATACGCAAGCTGGTTCTATCCGTGTGACGAGCAAGGCAACCCTAGGTAATGTTTATCTACATTCGGAACCCTTCTGGGCTGAGGAAACGTGTTTGGTTATCAAGGCGAAAGAGGATATTATCCTATCCATGTATCTTTATCACTGGCTAAAGAGTAATCGGGTGCTGATACAGACTTTGAAAAGAGGAGAGACGATACCTAGTTTGGACTTGGAGAAGTTTCGGGCTTTACCTATTGAGATACCGTCTTTGGCATATCAGTATGAGGTTTGCTTTTTCTTGGGGCAGTTAGCTGTGGAGGTTGCTGATTTAATCTTGCAGGCGGACTTGGAGAGAAAACGAGCAAGTGCTACTTCGGAAAAATTCTATGAGAAGTTAGGAGGTCATCATGACATTTAAGGCTTATGATAAGCGAGAGGAAGCTAAAAAGCAGAATTTTCATGCGACACCAGAGTTACTTAGTCGTTTGGTGGTTGAGAAGTTAAGGGAGTACAATCTTCCTCATCGGACTATCTTGGATAACTCGGTAGGTAGTGGGCAACTGGAACGTTTTGTAGATTTTGAAATACTCTATGCCTATGAGATTGATGAGAATGCTCGAGCAGTGGCTAAGGAAAACTTTGGCGACAAAATAGTATTTTTAGGGGATAATGCCCTTATCGTTGAAGACTACCCTGTCTGTCCTGATTGTGTGATTGCTAACCCACCTTTTGCGATAAAAAAAGAGTGGTCAAGCGATGAAGATAAGGCAAACGTCTTGGCTTATCTCAATAAGCGGGAAGACCGACAAATCAGCTTGTTTTAAGTGTAGGGCTAAAAAGGTCAACAAGTATCGTTACTAATAGGAAGGAGGGAGGAGATGGGGAACCAAATGTTATTGACATTCTTATTGTCTACGATATTTTCTTTGATTTCGTATATCGTGGTGACTACTGTGGTTGATAGAAAATCTAAGAAAATGCGTGATGAAATGTATAAGAGTGTTTGGGAAGACTATAGAAAAAGAAGTGGCAAGTAGCCTACTTCTTGGAATCTTTTTGATTCTGTCTACGTTGGTTTCTAACTTCTTCGCTGATTGCTTCTTGAAAAGCAGGAGTTGCAGCATTCATGAGTGTGCCAAATATATCCTTGGCCATATCTAATTCTGATTGCTTTTGGATATTTTCTAGTTGCAACTTATGGGCTTCTTTCATTTTTTCAATTTCTTGTGAATGATTTTTCTCGATTGCTTCAAAATCATGTTTATATTGTTTTTCTAGCTTTTCTAAATCATTTTGATGATTTTTTTCAATCTGTTTTATTTCCGATCGATTTTTCATCCAAGAAGCAAAGAAACTGAGTAAACCAGTTATAGTAGCAGGAATAGTAGCGGTAGCAAGTGTGAGCCAGAATTGAAAATTTTCCATGAGTATTCTCCAGTCGTTTTTATTTCATTATAGCAAAAATTTATTAAATACCTAGTGGAAAGGGGTGAGGAGATGGGGACAGAAATAATTGAAACTAAAAAAGCCAGTGTCACTTTTGACACTGACGGTCGGGTCGTTATTAAGGGAAAAAAAGTTTTAGTAAACGACCGTAAATCTACCATCTGATTCTAGTTTCAGTGGTTTGTTGCAATCAACATTGATTGTACCATCTGGTAGCATGTCGTAATTGATGGTCAAACCATTTGGATAGAATGTTTCAACGTAGACGTGACCTGGTCCTTTTTCATGGACAACCTTGGTGACTTGGTCTTCAGGTATTCCTGTGTCAATGATTATTGTCATATAGCTGTACCTCCTTTCTACTGGGATAAGGCTATTGTAACAGGTTTTGACTTAAAATGACTAATGGAAAGGAGGTAGGAGATGGGAAACCTTATAAATATTATAATTTTTGCGATATGGATGAATTTAATTTTGTTTGAATTCTTTGATGAGTTTATGGAAAAACTTAATAAATTTCGAAATCAACGAATAAGACATCAAGGACGAAAGAGAGATAAAAATTCCTAATGCTTCAAATTGTTCTTTGTTGAACATATAGAAAGGAGTAAGTAAATGACTTATGGTGAACGGATTCGCAAGTTGCGTGAGGAGCGTCAGATGAGCCTGCGTGATTTGTCAGAAAAATCTTTGATTGATTATACGGTCTTGTCTCGGGTTGAGAATGATTTTAGTGAATTGACCGTGGCAAAGGCCAAGGCGATTGCTCGTGGTCTGGGCTGTGCCTTATCTGATATTGTGGGGAATTAGTGGAAAGGAGGAGGAGAGGTGATTTATGACAAAATCAAGAAGATTGCATCGGAGAAAGGGATCTCGATTTATCGGATTGAAAAAGATCCGATGGCTTATAAATTTATCTTAGAAATCAATGCGGAGGAATCAAATGAACATCTTGAGCGAAGAATTTGAAACTGGTATTAGAACAGTTGTCAGAATGCAATTTAAGGAGTCTTTTGCAGAACTTCTAAAGCACGAAACCGTGGACAAGCAATGGTTGTCTTTGGATAGCGCTGCTAACTATGCAGATTGCAGTTACAATACAATAAAAAAATGGATTAGAATGGGCCTTAATCTTTATCAGATTGATGGTACTAAGCGTATTAAAAAGGATGAACTGGATGAATTCATTGAAAATCATCTAGTAGTTTAAGAAAGGAGGAATAATGACGTTAGAATTTTTGGTGTTAACTTGGTTGGCAGCCTCGTTATTGGCAGGCTTGATAACCGTTTGGTTGTGGTTCTGTCTAGTGGTTTGGAAGGTTAATCTTGTCCTTGCCTTGTTGGGTAGTTTAATCCCTCTATTTATCTTTGTAGGGTGGGTTTGTTTAATAGTTTAAGGAGAAAAAATGAGTAAGGTGCGTTTATCGGTTTTAGACCGTTTGGAACTTTTAGAGGCTGAGATGAATACTGTTTTAGCTGAAAATGTAGAGTTGAAAGCTCGTCTGGACCGTTTGGAACATCCGACGGCAGACAATCTGATGACGGAGTTTTTACAGGCGGCAAAATAAAAAAAGCCCCTTTGGATGGTAATCCAAAGAGTGACGGGCTTGAATAAAAAAACAGTTTAATTATAGCATAGTTTGTGAATTTTTGAAAGGAGAAAGAGATGATGAAAAAATTATTTGCTTGGTTGTTTGCTAAGCCAAAGAAGATTGAGCGGTTTGAGGAGGTCGTCCCTCGGCCAACTTGGGAGGAAAATGCTAGACGATATGACGCTTTTCATGCTGGTATGCGATTCAGACTGGACGGGAAGTATGGCGATGATTGAGTTGGTCTTTGTCTTTAATGGCAGTCGGCAGGTCGGTCTTGGGTCTTATGAAACAGGAGATGAGGCTGTTGCTGCTTTGAAAGAGCATGTTAGGGTCAATTCGGCTATTACTCAGCCAGTGTATCACAAAAGCATGAGTGGCGGTCAGATTAGGATTGATTATGGTGCTAGGGATTGTTATTACTTGTTGAAAGAAAAGGAAGAACAGAAAGGGGAGTGAGTGAGATTGCAGAGGTAGGAAAATATCGGTTTGTTAAACTGTTCGAGGTCATGTTGGAGCATGAGGAACTCTTGACGCTATCGTTTTATGCCAGGGGCTTGCATAGTATCTTGTATGATAGGTTGCAGCTGGCAAGGCGTTATGAGGAGCGTTATCAGGATAAGGACGGTGAGTTTTTTGTAGAGGTTTCGGCAGAAACCATGTGTCGTTGGCTAGGGATTTCTAAGCCAACCTTGATTAAAGTGAAAAAAGAATTGATTGATGCTGGCCTTTTGGTTGAGAAAAAAGGCGGGTTTAATAAGCCAAATCGGTTATACCCTCAATCGTTAGCAAGTGTGGTCAACCTGACAGGGGCAGAGGAGTTTGGGCTGTTCGATGGTAAAGATGACTCACAGGTAGGGGTGGTATTGGAGTCCACTCGTGAGCATGGAGATGCATTAATTGGTGATGATAAAGGGGTAAAAAATCTTAATGGGGTAAAGAAATTTAATGATGTGGGTAAAAATTCTTTACCCACAGGGTTAAAAAACTTTACGACTGGTGGTAAAAATTCTTTACTTCCAGAGGTAAAAAATCTTTACCCTAACCAGACTATATACCAGACTAATCATCAGACTATTAACCAGACATACTTACAGACTAGGGAGAGTGTGTCGGTTGGTCGGTATTATCAGGAACGTGTGGGTGTTTTGGATGGTGTCCAGTACGAGCAGTTGATGGATTTTGTCAGTCAGGACGAGATGAGCGAGGAAGTGCTTTGCTTGGCGATTGACCTGGCAGCTGACAAGGGGAAGCGGAGCTTTAAGTACCTTTTGGGCATCTTGAGAAATTGGCGGCAGGCGGGTATCAAGACGGTTGGAGATGTGATGGCTCGTGAAACAGAGCGAAAAGCACAGCAATCGTCACCGTCAGCTATTCCAACTTGGTCACAGCCTGGCTATAAGGCTAAGACCTACGATGACCTGTTGACAGAAGTGGAGGAGATTGATGATGACGCAGACGCTTTTTAAGGCCTATAATGAGTTTTTGAAAAAACGCTATGGTCGGTCAGCCAGCAAGGAAACCTACGAAAACTTTATCGGGTATTGTCGGCGAGGTGTGATGGAAAATGGTGTTAAGCCAATCCTGAATCCTGTCAACCTCTACGCATTTGGTTGTGGGATTAGTTCAGCTGAGGCAGTTGACTTATTATTTGAAAAGGCGGTGGCGGATGGATAATTGGGATTTTGATTATGATAGCTGGAAGTTGACGCCACCTGATGATTACTGGGGCGAAGAAGGAGAACAAGAAGAAAACGAGGATGAAGCCTATGATAGATGGCGAGATGACCAGATCACTGGTTAGGGAATTGTTGGAGAGCATTGATGATTGGCGAAATCGTTACATGGACCTTGGCTACGAGCTGGGGGAAATCATCAATGAACAGCAAGATGTGATTGTGGCACAAGCCGAGCGGATTAAGCGTTTGGAGCGTGCTAATTGGAATTTGAAGAAAAATAAAAGGAGAAAAAGATGACGAATAAGACGACTGAATTAACACAGGTAAAAGGTGGTTATTTAACTGATTTACAAAAGCTTGACGGGGCAACTCTTAGAAACTTTGTAGACCCTAAACACCAAGCAAGTCCGCAGGAACTACAGACTTTACTGGCTATCGTGAAGAATAGGAACTTAAACCCATTTACCAAAGAGGTCTATTTTATCAAATATGGTAATAATCCTGCCCAGATTGTGGTATCAAAAGATGCCTTTATGAAACGGGCTGAACAAAACCCTAATTATGACGGCTTTGAGAGCGGAGTCATCTATGAAGATGAAAAGGGAGAACTCAAAAATAAAAAAGGGATTATCTTACCAAAGGGGTCTAAGCTAATTGGGGGCTGGTGTGAGGTCTACCGTAAGGATCGGACACGTCCGGTCTATCGTGAAGTGGAATTGTCGGCTTATAACACAGGTAAGAATTGGTGGCAGAAAGCACCGGGACAAATGATTGAAAAGGTAGCGATTGTGGCAGCAGTCAGAGATAGTTTTTCAGAAGATGTTGGTGGGCTTTATACTTCAGATGAGATGGAGCAGGCAACACCGATTGATGTCACTCCTCAAGAAACACAGGAAGAGGTTCGAGCTCGTAAGATGGCTCAAATTGAACAGATGAAACAGGAACAAGCTCGGAAACAAGCAGAGTTGGCTAATACGAGCTATGCAGCTGAGGAAATCCCTAGTTTTGAAGATGAAGCAGTGCAGGGAGAGTTGCTTGATGGAGAATTAGAATACTAGGAGGACACCATGCAGGAATTACAGGTAAAAATAACACAAGCACAGGTTGAAATTATTGACCGTGAGCAATTTGAGAAAAATATTAGTGATGTAGTTGCCAAGTATGAAAATTATACAGTGACGGCTGCAACTATCAAGGGTGATAAGCAGGTACTGGCTGACTTACGCAAACTCAAGAAACAGATTTCTGATGAGCGTATCAAAGCCAAAAAGGAACTCTCAAAACCAGCTGATGAGATTGACGGATATATCAAACAAGCAAGTAAGCCACTTGATGACATGATTGACAAGATTGCGGCTGATGTTAAAGCCTTTGAAGACCATCAAAAAGCGGTCCGTTTGGACACTGTTAAGAGTTATTTAGCCAATAAATCTTCGGAGTATCTGATTGACCCTCGTATTTTTGATGGAAAAGCTCTTGAGTATATTAAGGCCTCTGACTTTATGGCTGATGGAGTGACCTTAAAGAAAGTCACAATGAAATCTCTTGATGATATGGTGACTTTTGAATATCAAAAGCAACAGGAGTATGAAAAAGCCAAGTCTGCTATTTCAGGACAATGTGCTGAGTATGGAATGACAGACCAGCCTTATATCCGCATGCTAAAAGATTTGAGCTTGGTCGATGTTTTGGAGCAGATTAAGTCAGACTATCTTTTTGAAAAAGAAAAGCAGAAAGCAGAACGTGCTCGACTTGAGCGTGAGAGACTGCTAGAAGAACAGCGACAAAAGGAACGAGCACAAGTCCAACATAGCCAAAATCAGCCACAAGTTGACCCAGAGACAGGCGAAATTTTGGACGGAGGGCAATTATCCCACACTGAACAAGAAAAGCTTACAGGGGATGAAAATGAGCCTAAAAAATACACTCAGAAAATGACCCTTGAGGTGTATTTAGAAAATACAGCTGACAAAGACCGCTTTAAGGCAACGCTTGAACAGGCGGGATTTGAACATAAGAAAAATTATCAGGTCAGCGGTTATCAACGTATAGAGCCGTTAACCCAGACGGAACTTAGTGAACTGTGTGGTTGGTAAACAATAAACAAGCCGGGTATCCTTGTAAAACTGCGTACTAGAAAAGGTGTCAGTTTATCGGCTGTGTGGCTGATGAATGATATAAGGAATGGCGACTGCCTGTATTTAGCCAAACTCACATCATGGCAGTCGCATTTTTTGAAGAGAACAGATGAAATTAGTGTTAAATATCGAGCCTAAACCCCAGAGTAGACCTCGTTTTACTCGTCATGGTCGAGCCTTTGAAGATAGGGCAATGAAGCGTTGGCGACAAGGTTGTACGAGGTTGATTAGGAAAAATTACACGGGTCAGCTTTTGGTAAATCCTGTAAAAATCAAGGTGATTTTCTATATTGAGGCACCTCAGTACATCAGACGGATGAAGTATGTGGAGGAAGAACTGCGACAGGAGAGGATTTATTGTGCCAAGCGACCTGATTTGGACAATTATATCAAGGCACTTTATTCAGGAATACTTAGAAGTTATTAACCGTAAAGTAAATACTATAGTTTATATCCCTGATAGTAAGGATGGAAAGGAGTAATTATGGAATGGATTGAAATTAAGACAAGACCACTTACTGATGAGGAGGAAGAGTTATACCCCTTTGCTGATTTTATGTTTGATTGTCCAGTGCCAGATGTATTTGAAAATGTCCTTGTTACACTTGGTGATGGACGCATAGAAGTTGATATGTTCGATGATTATGGTTATAGTGGGGTTGATTTTTCTGAATATGGCGGTATTGTTATCGCATGGAAGCCATTACCAAAACCATTTAGAAAGGAGACTTAAATGGGCTTATTGACACTATTGGTTAAGGCAATCAAACGGTTTTTCATGGCTTGTCGGCATGATTATGAGCTGGTCCGTGAGGCGGGTAAGCCAGTGGGCTATCGGTGCAAGAAGTGTGCTAACAGGTTGCCTTATGTACGGCCAGAGGATTTGTTAGAATAGGAGGACGATGATGGAGTTGCGGATTAGAGAGCTATGGCAAGAGTTGGGGATTAGCCTGGCTCAGATGAGCCGAATGACAGGGATTTCTAAGCGGACCTTGGAGAATTATGTTTATAGTGGGGTCATGCCACCTTTGCAGAATATTGAGCGGATTGCAGCGACTTATGAGGTCAATCCAGCCTGGTTGGTGGGTTGGACTTGTCATAGGAGCCTTGCTCAATCAGAGCAGATTGAAGACGAGCAAGTCCGCCTGCCGCCTTACTGGAATAATGACCATGAGGGGCGGTTGATTTGCTGGAAGTAGGATATAAAAATAAGGCTTGTAGCCTTATTCAAAAATGAAGTTGTAAAGTTGGACGACTTGAGCAAAGGCAAAGTCATCTAGTGTGGTAATTTTTTCAGCTCGTCTGGCTCGATAGTCAAAGGTGTGGAGTTGAAAAGGGTTGACATAGCCATCAACTTTATCGGAATCAACAGGCACGAGTAGTCCCTTTGCTTTTAATTTTGGTTGACCGTGGGTAATGGGACAGACAGCGATAAAACCCGTTTGTTTATTGTAGTTGTCGCTGGAAATAACGAGAGCTGGTCTGCGTTTTTGAATTTCTCGACCAGCAGAAGGGTCAAAATCCAGCCAGATGATGTCTTGTTTTTGAGGAATATAGCTATTCATGGTCAAGTAGTGCTACTCCCCCAAAATCATCTGTCATGGTTAAATCGTCACTGCCATTGAAAGGGTTGGGAATTTTGGGAACCAGTATGATGACATCGTTTCGTCCTTTTTCAATGAGAAACTCCTGTCCTGTTGTGATACCGAGGTCTTTAGGTAGGGTTACAGTAATGGAGTTGCCTACTTTTCGAGTTTTTACAAGGTTCATTAGCGTTACCTCTCTTTCTGTGTATACAAGTATACACCGAGTAGGGCGAAAAAGCAAGAAAAAAGTCAGCACGCCTGTCCTGACTAGCATCTATTTCCTAAAATGATTATACCACAGAAAGGGCGACCAGATGACTTTTTTTCCAGAGATTGATGTTGAAAAAACCAAGGCTAACGCCAAGCGGAAGTTGGAGGAGTATAGATGTTGGCGAGAAGTAGCCAATGATGAGCATGAGCAACGCATTACTCAGGTTCTATCATTTATGCCGAGAACTACGGGTAGCCGTCCTAATCAAGTAGTTGAGACTTTGGTGGTTAATAAGGTATCGGCTGAGCAGGAGATTGAGGCGATAGAGAGGGGATTTAATAAAATACTTAGTGAGAGGCATCGTTATATTTTATTGCATAAGCACTTATTGAATGAGGTTGAGTATGATTATGTGATTTATGGGGATTTGGGTTACGAGAGTGCTAGGTACTATGAGTTATTGGAGGAGGCTTATCTGTCTTTTGCAAATACTTATCGGAGTGGGATTTTACTGGTCTATAAATCATAGACAGACCGTAGATTGTAAGGTTTTTTCAGTGGTAAAATGGTAGTATCGAATAAGAAGGCAAGGCTGTGGTCTTGTCTTTTACTTTTTTACAAAACGACGAAAAGGGAGGGAGGATGTGCCAAAATCAAGGAATGAGAAGTCAATCAAGGCTGAAGAATTGTATCGTCAAGGCTGGAAACTGGTTGATATTGCTGAGAAGTTGGGCATTCCCTCTGGTACGGTTCGGCGGTGGAAAAGTAACTATAAGTGGGATGGTCAAAGCGAACGCTCGGATAAATCCAAAGCGAACGTTCGCAAAAGAGGTGGGCAACCCAATAACAAAAATGCAACTGGACCGCCTGGCAATACACATGCGGTCAAGCATGGTTTATTTTCAAAATACTTGCCCCAGTCGGTGCTGGATATAGTCGGCGAGTTGGAAGAAAAGCAACCTATTGATATTCTCTGGGAAAATATCACCTTGACCTACGCCAATCTCTTACATGCTCAGCGTATTTTATTTGTCGAGGATAAGGCAGATGGTAATGTCTATGTTACCAGTGAGGGTGAAGGTGGGACAGGCTACGAACATCAGACGGCTTGGGATAAGCAGGGGCGGGCTTTTGCGGCTCTTGCAAGGATACAGAGCGAATTGCGTCAGATGATTAAGACTTATGATGAGCTGACACGGTCTAGCCTGGTAACGGAAGAGCAACGCCTGAGAATTGATAGTATCAAGGCTAAGTTAGGTAACGATAGTGTCAACCGTACGGAGTCAGCCTTAGATGAATACTTTGACAAATTGGAGGATAATATCAATGGGGCTGAATAGGCTATACCATGACAAACAAATCAGCATTCTCAAACGGGCTCTTCATGAGGACTGGTACATGATGATTAACCATGGAGCGGTCCGTGCAGGTAAGACCCAGCTGGACAATGACCTGTTTTTCCTAGAGTTACGCAGGGCCAAGAAGAATGCGATGAAAGATGGAGTTGAGACTCCCATGTATATTCTAGGGGCGACCAGTGGTGGGACCCTACAAACCAATATCTTGCGAGAGTTGTCGGATAAATACGGAATTGACTTCAAGTTTGACAAGCATGGGAATTTCATGTTGTTTGGTGTTTATGTGGTCACTACCTTTACAGGGTCGATTGCAGGACTTCGTTCTATTCGTGGGATGACGGCTTACGGGGCTTATATCAACGAGGCGACCTTGGCCAATAAAGAGGTCTTTGATGAAATCCGTAAGCGGTGTTCAGGTTCTGGGGCTAGAATTATCTGTGACACCAACCCAGACCACCCTAATCACTGGTTGAAGGTGGATTATATTGACAAGGCAGATGGTAAGAGTATTATTGCCAATCATTTCACGGTCTTTGACAATACCTTTCTCAATCAACGCTATATTGACAATCTCATTGCGACAACACCTAGTGGCATGTTTACCGAACGTGGGATTTACGGCCGTTGGGTTAGTGGTGAAGGAGCGGTCTATCGTGAGTTTACAAAAGACATGTATATGTCTAGTCAATCTTTGCCAGTGGCAGAATTGGTTGGTTATTATGCGGGGGTGGACTGGGGTTATGACCACTATGGTGCAATCGTTGTTTGTGGAGAGACTTCTGACGGTAGTGTTTACTTGCTTGAAGAACATTCAGCACGTCACCAGGAGATTGAGTATTGGGTTGCTGTTGCCAAGGATGTGAAACAACGTTATGGTAATATTCCTTTCTATGCTGACTCTGCTCGTCCTGAGCATGTGGCACGTTTTAGGCGTGAGCGGTTAAATTGTATTAACGGGAATAAGTCTATCTTGTCAGGTATTGAGCAAGTGGCTTTGCTGATGAAGCAGGGTCGTTTTTTTGTTTGTCAGGACAAGGTCGCTAGATTTAAGGACGAAGTCTATCAGTATGTGTGGAATGAGAAGACTGGTCAACCAGACAAGCATGATGATGACGTATTGGACGCTCTACGGTATGCGATTTATACGCATTATGTGGTCCGTCATGGTTCAACGACAAAAGAGCGATTGGCCAATGCCAGCTATTATTTTGGGAGGTAAGACATGAAAACTGTTGAGTTTTTGAAAGGTCCTCGCTTTAACCAACGAGCCAATGACCACTATGTGATGATGGAGGAAGATTTTTTGCTCGTTGATTATGCCTCCGA
The DNA here is from genome assembly GCF_007859195.1 of Streptococcus cuniculipharyngis. Taxonomy (GTDB): domain Bacteria; phylum Bacillota; class Bacilli; order Lactobacillales; family Streptococcaceae; genus Streptococcus; species Streptococcus cuniculipharyngis. The sequence continues at coordinate 592,129 of NZ_VOHL01000001.1, read as the reverse complement.
GGACTGGATTGAACAACTTCAGCATTATGTGGCAAGGCATAAGCAGGAACAAGTTGGTCGTTTGCAGGAGCTGATGCGGTATTTTAAGGGGGATAATAATATCAAGTATCGGGCAGCTAAGACAGATGATACAGAGGCGGATAATCGTATTTCGAGTGATTTTGCTAAGTATATTACGATTTTTGAGCAGGGCTATATGTTGGGCAATCCTGTGGAGTATAAAAATGATGACGGTCAGTTACAGGACTTAATCAAGGATTTTTCCAAGCGAAACAATGAGAAAAGGCACAACATTTCTCTCAAAAAAGACCTTTGTGTCTATGGTAGGGCCTATGAATTGTTGACAGTGACCAAGACTGGCTCGGTGGTCTGGGTTAAGCTCTATAAATTATCGCCTGAGCAGACGTTTGTTATCTATGATGACAGTTATGAAAGGCACTCGTTGATGGGAGTTAACTATTATGAGCTAGATTATGGCCAGAGTAAGCGAAAAACAGTCATCAAGGTCTATACTGTGGATAAGATTTATACTTATGATTGGTTATCTACCCAAGGGGATAAGATGGCTCTGCGAGAGGTGGAGGACCACTTTTTTAATGGGGTGCCAATCAATGAATATGCTAACAATGAGGAGCGTCTAGGGTCTTATGAATCTGTCCTAGATAATATTGACGCTTATGATTTGTCGCAGTCGGAGTTAGCCAATTTTCAACAGAATAGTAATGAGGCGATTTTGTTGATTAAAGGGAATGCCTATACTGGTGCAGATGAGGAAGATTTTTTAGCAGATGGGCGAATCAATCCTAATGGTCGGTTGGGGATTTCCTTGGCCTACAAGCGGGCTAAAATGTTAATCTTGGATGACAACCCTAATCAAGATGGTGTCGAGCCAGATGCCTCCTACTTGGTAAAATCTTATGATAGTCAAGGGGCAGAAGCCTATAAGCAACGCTTGGTCAATGACATTTTACGCTTTACCTTTACACCAGATACCCTCGATAGCAATTTTGCAGGTGTTCAGTCTGGGGAATCCATGAAGTACAAGATGATGGCTAGCGATAATTACCGTGAGCAGCAAGAGGATTTGTTTGAGGCAGGGCTGATGCGTCGCTTACGGTTGGCAGTCAATATCTGGTCAATTAAGGGGACAGAAGCGACTAATTATGAGCAAATCAACGAGACCTCAGTTGTCTTTACACCGAATAAACCGCAGAACCAGAGTGAGTTGGCAACCACGGTCAAGAATTTGTATGGTATCGTTAGTGATCAGACGGTGTTTGAGTTGTTGAGTTTAGTGACGGGGGTTGATGCCTTGGCAGAAATGAACCGTCTCAAGCAGGAGAAAGGGGACGAGGATAAGGGGGGAGAGCCTTCATCACGTTTTGGCGAGGTAATAGCTCATGACCAAGAAGAAACAAGCCCATCTTGATTATTGGCGTGCTCGTAGTGAAGCGATTTTTCGTTATGTAGATCAGACGGATTTGGATGTTTTTGCTGAATTATCCAAACTCTACACGGAGCAGGCGGTAGCCATGCAGAAGGACCTTTACCAGTTTGTCTTGACTTATGCCGAAAACGGTCAAATGAGCTATCGGGAAGCTTTGGAGCGTTTGCGAAAGGTGGATTTGTCAGACTATCAAGAAAATGCTAAGCGTTATTTTGAGCAGGCTAAGGAAGAAAAAGACCTAGAACTCTTGGAGCGACTGAATGAGCAGTATGTTGCTGCGAGGGCTAATCGAATGGACTTGCTTCATCTGGAGATGACTTATCGGCTCGGTAGGCTGTCGAGAACTTTACAGGGGACTTTTGAAACTTATCTGAAAAAGACGGCTAAGTATGCCTACCGTAAGGCTATGGTTGGTTCTGCTAGCTTGGATGACGTCTTGTTGAAAGCTTTGGTTGAGACACCTTTTGACGGCCAAAATTATTCTCAGCAATTATGGGCTAATACGGATAAGCTAGCTAAGGACTTGCGGGACGTTTTGAAGTGTGGTTTTATCCGTGGAGATAGTGTCAAAACGATGGCCCAAGACATTGCCAACAAGTATAACATCGCTCGTAGTAGGGCTCAGACCTTGATACGGACTGATGGAACAGCCATTGTTAATCGTGCTGCCATTCAGCGTTACAAGGACGCAGGCTTGACTTATTACCGTGACAGTGTCCATTTGGATGAGAGGACGACAGCTATTTGTCGAGAGGTCGCTAGAAAAAACGAGCTGAAACGGATTGACGAGATGGTCATCGGTGTCAACGCTGCACCCTATCACTACAACTGTCGAACGGCGGTTATACCAGAGGTGGATGAGAGTGATGAAAGACTTGATAATACAAGTGATAAGGTGTATAATGAAACTATGAAAAGTAGCGGAGCAGTCTATGGTGCTTGGAATGATAGGAATGACCCTTATAGTAAAGAACGTGACCGACACGCTGAGATGTACTATGAGCAGGTCAGAAATCGTGATAAGACACTTGAAATTGCTCGTGTTGCTCGTAATAGTAGTTTTTCACAGTCTGAGATAGAAAAAATTTATAATCATGTATTTATAAATGAGTATAACTTGCATGGTGGCATACAACGATTTGACCCGAGCTACGACATGGCTGAAAGTTGGAGACGACTGTCTGAGTTGGCTGGTAAAAATATACAATCTCATGATATAATCATGTTGCACCATGAACTTGGAGAGTATTTGTTAATGCAGAGCGGTCTAAGTTATGAGGAGGCTCATGCTAAAATTAATCAAGATTATAATTATTATGAGGCTCTCAAAGCATGGCAGAGGAAACGAGGTGATTTGTAATGATGATTTTACTGGAGAAAATTCAAAACTCTAAAAGTGTTGGTTATTTCTACACGCCAGAAAATTATCCTGGACCTGGAATGATTGAAATCGATACCAAGACTGGAGAAGTTGAGATTGTTGAGTTATCTGCTTATGATAAGAAAGATGATTACCCTTATTTTGCGAACAAAGCTCGTGGCATTGTTAAGAGACTTTGGGATAGTGGCGAGATGCCAGACAAAAAATTTGTAGCTTATGGTTAGTGAAAATTTAATTGATAAACAGGTTATTTTCTAAGACTTGGATTACACTGAGACTCATAGGCTTGTAAATCAACAGTACAATTATGATGAGGCTGACAAACATGGGAAAAATTGATAATCAGATGATTGTTTTATGCAAAGTGGAAGAAAATAGTAATATCCGTCGTTATTCTGCAGTCAGTGGAGAATGTACAGGGGTAGCTACTGTTGTTAAAAATGACCTAAATTATCAATATGAGGGGGATGATTTGGGAAAATTTACTAATTTTGTAAAAGATACTTTGATTAGAAGTGTTCAACTAGATAAACAATTGCCTGAAAAAATAGTCCATGGATTTGGTTAAAGACTAAGCACCTAGAGCAATCTAAGTAAAGAGAAACGAAAGAAGTGACTTTTCTATGAATACGATTTGGGTGCCAGTATTTGAAGATTTAATCAATAAAAAAGAGCCTATTTTGAGTCCGTTTGACGGGGTTACTCCTTTAAAATTTGCTTATATGAGATTTGGAGAATTTGCAACTCTATTTATATGGGATGATGTCAATAAGAAAAAAGGAATTTTTAGTCGCATTAGAATTCCAGAAAATATTGAAGAGATTCCAACTCAGAATGGTTTTTTATCTGGTTATGAACTTGTTTCTAGTGTCTAGTATAATTACGGTAGATATAAACTGAAATGAGGTGGACATTATGACCGAATTAGAATGTCAAGAGTTAGAAACTCTGAGAGAACGTACATGGTGTTTAGTATGAAGAACGTCGGTTATACCGGAGGTGGATGAGAGTGATGAAAGACTTGATAATACAAGTGATAAGGTGTATAATGAAGATGTGAATGGTTTGAAGAGAAATAAAAATCCTAACAAACGTCGACCTGTTCCAATTGTTAGACAAAATAGATTAACTAGATTATTTAGAGAGCGTGGCGGGAAAGTTTGGCAAGATGAAGAAGCTTTTGCTTATCTTGATTTACAAGGGGCTGATGCGATTTGTTTGGGGCAAGATATAATTGTTTTGCAGAGAAAACCAATTATATCTGAGATATTGGAGGAACTTTACCATGCAGACCAACATTTTCGTGGAGAGATAGATACGAATAGTAGAGAGAGTGTTGTTTTAGCAGAAATTGCAACTCAGCAGTATTTATTATCTGTTACCGAAGAATATGGTATACCAAAGTCGGAAGTAAAACAAACTCAAAAAGCATTGAAGGCTTATCAGAAAGAATTGGAGGGATTAAGAAATGAAAAATAGAATTATTTCAACTTATCCACTTAAATCGTTGGGATTACTATCAATTACTGTTGAGAATCCTGATTTTAGTCATTCAAAGCCTGAAGGTAAGATTATGATTGGAGATAAACAATACACTTTTCATAATATTGTTATGGGAAGAGGAGTTCAAAGATTAGATACTTTTACTGTGGAATATACTGAAGATAACTTGATTGATAAACAGGTTATTTTCTAGCACTTAGATAAACTCTAAGTGCTTTTTTCATTCTATATAGTGATGAAAGGTGCAAAGAACTTTCTGATTATAATTTAAGCTAACCGTATGGTATTCCATGCGGTTTTTGTTTGCCTAAACTGTGCTGATGGCGTTAAAAGCTGGACTGTGTCGTTGCCGAACGTAAAACGAGATTATCGAGTGGCGACGTAATCGCTAGGAGGACAGTGATGTCAGAAGAACTTAAAACTGTGGATGTGGTGGATGCTCAAGAGACAGTCGACACTCAGGGAGCAGCTGAAACACCGACAGAAGAAAAGCAGGAACGGACCTTTACTCGGTCAGATTTGCGGAAGATGATTTCTGCGGAGCGTGCTAAGTGGGAGGCTGAACAAGCAGATGCCCTTGAAGCGGCTAAGAGTGAGGGAGAACGTTTGGCTAAGTTGTCCAAAGACCAACGTGCCAAAGAGGAACAGGACAAGCGTTTGGCAGAGATTGTAGAGCGTGAGCAGGCGATTGCTGCTAAGGAATTGCGTTTGGAAACTCGTGGTATTCTGGCTGAGGAGGGCTTGCCAGTGGCCTTTTTAGATATTGTCTTAGCAGATACTGCAGAAGCTGTTAAGGATAATATCGCTACCTTACGACAGGTCTTTGATGAAGAGGTTGAAAAGCGAGTGACAGACCGTTTGACACAAAAGGCCCCTCGTCAGGGAAATACTGGCACTGGGTTGACCAAGGCCGATATTATGGCTGTGGTTGATGATGAAGAACGTCAGCGGTTAATTGCTGAGAACATGCATTTATTTAGGTAAAGGAGAATGATATGGTTGCTGAAACTAATTTGAATACAATGACAGACTTGGGAGATATTAAGAGTATTGATTTTGTCAATCGTTTTTCCAAGAATATTGATGATTTGCTAAAGCTGTTGGGAGTTACTCGTCGGGAGAAACTTTCTCAGGATTTAAAAATTAAAACTTATAAATGGGCGGTACAATTGGACGATACTAATGTGGGTGAGGGCGAGCTGATTCCACTGTCTAAGGTCACTCGCACACCTGACCAAGAATATACAGTGTCTTGGTTTAAGAAACGTCGTGCCACAACTGCTGAGGCGATTGCTCGTCATGGAGCCTCTAAGGCGATTACAGAGTCAGATAATCGCTTGATTCGTGAAATTCAAAACAACATCAAGGAGGAGTTCTTTGCCTTCCTCAAGAAAAAACCGACCAAGGTCAAGGGTGCTGGCTTGCAAAAGGCCCTAGCTGAATCTTGGGCTAAGTTGTCCACCTTTAATGAGTTTGAGGGGTCGCCGATTGTTTCCTTTGTTAGTCCTTTGGATGTGGCCACTTATCTGGGCGATACTAAGGTTTTGGCTGATGCCAGCAATGTGTTTGGTTTTACCTTGTTGAAAAACTTCCTTGGCTTGACCAATGTCATTGTCATGCCATCTGTGCCAAAAGGTAAAATTTATTCTACGGCTGTTGAAAACATCGTTTTTGCTAATCTAGATGTGAAAGCGTCTGATTTAGGCGGTTTGTTTGCTGATTTTACTGATGAGACAGGTTTGATTGCAGCTACTCGTTCTCGTCAAATCTCCAATCTGACTTATGAATCAGTTTTCTTTGGGGCTAATGTCCTTTTTGCTGAGATTCCTGAAGGGGTTGTCGAAGCGACGATTGAAGCTGTGGCAAGTCCTGCTGCTGGTTAGAAAGGAGCTACGCTTGATGAATGAAGATAAGCTATTGGAAGAAGTCAAATTATTTGTCTTTGGTAGATTAGAGGATACGGAACAGGATTCTTTAATTCGCTTGGCCATTACGGAGAGCATTGAGCGTATTCTTTCTAAATTGAATGATTATAGTGAAGAAGAAATTTTGGCTATCCCAAGCAGTTTGACCTTTGTCGTTCGTGATGTGGCCATTAAGCGATTTAATCGCTTAAATTCAGAAGGCAGCAGTAGTGATAGTGAAGAAGGTCGGTCTTTTGTTTGGGAGCGTTACCTAGACGAGTATGAGACAACCTTGCGGCGGGTGGCTCAAGGTCAGCACTACACGGGTAAGGGGCGAGCACGGTTTATTTAGGAGGGATGAGATGATTTATAAGGATAGGGTCATTTTAATCCAAACGAAAGAAGTGGCAGACTACCTAGATACACGCTTGGTCAAGGAAGAGTCCTCGCCTGTGCCGTGTATGGCAAGCCCTTTAACTGGTCAGGAACAGATGGGGCTATTTGGCCAGTATCGACTGGATAGTTTTAAGCTCCATTTACAGGGGCATTATCCCAATATTGCTGAAATTAGGTATGCTGGTCAGACGAGAAAGGTTGCTGGTGTGAAACATCATCGGCATAGCACGGTGATTTATGTATGAGTATTCGATTTAAGGTCCGTGGTGTGAATCAGATGGTTAATCTGGCTAAAATGAAGGGCAGGCAAGCTCAACAAGCAACGGATAAAGAACTTGAGCGGTCTTCTATCAGGATTGAAAAAGGGGCTAAAACTAGGGCCCCTGTTGATACCGGTCAACTGAAAAAGACAATTTTTCAGGGGCAGGCAGGTGCTTTGACCTATAAGGTGGTTGCTCCAGTTCATTATGCGATTTACTTGGAAAAAGGAACTCGGAAGATGGGAGCGAAACCTTTCTTGCGACCTGCCTTGGAAGAAGAAAGACCAAGATTATTGGCCAGATTGAAACAGATTTATGGGAAGTAGGGGGTTGAGATGAGTTATTCTCCAATGACGAGATACTTGAAAAGCTTAAAAGATAAGTTGGCAATCTTAGGGCTACCAATCTATTTCAAATTGCCAGATGTTAGCGTCTCAGAGCCTTTCCTTGTCATTGGGGCTAATTCATCAGATACTAGTCAGACGGCTCAGACAGGTCCTATGATTGAGGTTGTGACGATATCTGTGGATGTTTTTCTCTCTAATGTCAGTCGGACAGAGGCCGAAGAGATGAAGTCTCGGGCTATTCGAGTTTTGGGACGGTCTAGGAAGATTTTTGCCAATGTGATTTTAGATGATAGTGTTGGGCGAGAGGTTTACCATATCGCTCTTACGATTTCAGATATAATTTATTAAAAAGGAGAAGATTAAATGGGAATTGAAGTAACCAAAGGTAAGCCAATTGTTGGCGGTAAGATTTTTTATTTTATTCAGTCGGTAGATGCAGCTGTGGGAAGTAATGCCCTTTTGCCAGCTTATCGTACAGATGGGACAACAACCATGGGTGGGGAATACCTAGATGAGCAGACCCAGCAGGGGCGTTTGCTTGAGAAATCAACAGATGAGCATTCGATTGACTTGGCGACTTATTTTGCTCCTCAGGATCCATCGATTCAGGTCATCAAAGAAGCGTCAAAATCTGGTAAGAGTATCAAGATTTGGCGAGTGGTGGCTGATGAAGCGGTTAAGACTAAGAATGAGCAACAAAAGGATGTTTATCCTGCTGAATTTGGTTATGCCAAAGTCAATGAACTGGAATTTGATGAAGGGATTGGCGATTTTGTTAGAGTGTCTTATACGGCTGGAGTAGTTGGTAAGTTGCAGGAAGGTAAGTTCCCTCTGACGGCGGAGGAGATTGCCTTGCTGAATGATGTTTATGATTATCAAAACCCAGGGGAGACAACTGGCGATTACGATAACATTCGTACGTCATAATGAGAGAAGAAGTGGCAAAATGCCACTTCTATTTTTTAGAAAAGAGGAGAAATAGATGGAATTTAAGGTTAAAAATAAACTAGTTGAGATTACATTTGATTATCGTACCATGTTTAAGGTAGATAAGAAGTTGGCGACGACGAATGCTCAGACAGGCGACTCAAACAATGATGGTGTGGGTAACTTGTTCAATAAGATTCTAAATCAAGATGATTCAGGCTTGGTTGATTTGATTGTCCTGTGTGCTGGTAAGAGCTTGGTTAAGGGCGTGTCAGAGGACGATGCTATTTCTGCTATTGAAACTTGGTTGAGTGAGCATGAGGCGGAAGACACTGGCGTCTTATTTGAGGCGATTCAGCAAGAAATGGTTGATTCTGGTTTTTTCAAGCAGAAGATTTTGAAGTATATCGGCAACATGGAGCAGTCTTTGGAGTACATGCAGGCACAGACAGTGGCGAACGAGGAGCGAGAATTACAAGTCAAGGCCGTCGAAGGTCTTATTGGCAAGATGAAAAGCGTGCTATCTTAACGGAGTGTGCAAGGTTAGGCTTGACAGACCTTGAGGTTATCTATGCCTGCAATAAGTGGGAGTTAGATGCTATCCTTGAGGGATTGCATTATCGTCAGGTGGATGAGTCAGAGCGTTTGGTTGAGTTGGCTCTTAATCTTCGCTACACACTGAATGCCAAGACGATTAAGGTCAGCAAGTTAAGTAAGGATAGACTCAAGGCTAAAATCAAGCAGGCCTTTCAAACTCAGTCTGGTCACAAGGGCTCAACTGCTAGTAGCTTTGTGGAGAAAATTCAGCGGTTGAATGCCCATTTTCAAAATAAGTAGGAGATAAAGAAAGGAGGATGTCATGGCACAGTTTGATGGGTCGATTTTTGCCTATGTGGGAGCTGATATCAAAGATTATCAGCGAGCTATGGACGAGGTAGCTAGTGTGACTCAACGTGGCTTTCAGAAGGCTCAAGACGCGGCAGTTAATAGTACGAATGGTTTGATTCGGTTGGTTGGCCAAATGATGGCTCAATTGGCTAATAATGGTCAGTCCTTGGGGCAACGATTGGGCAATGCTTGGTCCACTGGGGTCAAGCTATCCATGGGGCAATTGCAACGGGTCATGGCTTCTATCGGTGAGAAGATTCCTCAACCGCTTAAAGCTGGTTTTACTAAGGTTGTGACAACGGTTCAGAGCCTAGCTAGTAAAATCCCTCAGCCGATAAAAACAGCTATATCTAACACTGTTTCAGCCTTTGGCCAACTAGGGAATAAGGTTAAGAGTAGCCTGGGGACGGCTTTTTCAGCGATTAGTGCTAAGGCAAGTCAAGCGGCTGCGAAGATTGAACAACATTTTGCTTATAAATTAGGGTCATCGACGGCTAGGTTAGCAACTAAGTTGTCTAGCTCTTTATCAGCTGGCTTTAGTAGTCTGTCAATGAAAGCCAGTAGTGCCCTTAATGGGATTAGCCAACGGTTTTCAGGAGCTTCCAGTGCAGGGCAGAAGTTGGCTAGTACGGTAGGAAGCATTGTCAAGGCTTTTAGTTTGATGAGCTTGGCTAGTAAAGTGATTGGAGCGGTTCAGAATGCGATGGACGGTGCCATTAGTCGGGTTGATACCATGAACCGTTTCCCTAAGACTATGGCCTTATTTGGTTACTCTGCCAACCAGTCTAAGGGGGCGATTGACAAACTTTCCAAAGGAATTGAGGGGTTACCAACGCCTTTGGATAGTGCCGTTAAGAGTGCCCAGCAGTTGACTATTACAACTGGGAGCTTGGATAAGGGTGTTGATTTGGCTTTGGCTTTTAACAATGCTATGCTGGGCTACGGAGCCTCAACGGTGGATGCAGAAAATGCTCTTAGGCAGTTTAACCAGTCCTTGGGGTCAGGTAAAATGCAAGCTGAAGAGTTTAATTCTGTCAGTGAGGCGGCACCTGGTTTGATGGCCAAGATGGCTAAGTCTTTTGGCTTTGGCGAGAATGGGGTCAGTCAGCTTAAAGCAGCATTGTCTGAGGGAAAAATCACTGCCCAGCAATTTGCGGATAAGTTGATTGAGTTGAATGAGGGAGCAGATGGTTTTGCAGCAATGGCTCAAACATCGGCTGGAGGTATTCGGACAGCCTTTGGTAATCTGAAAACGGCCGTCACAAAAGGTGTGGCTGATATGATCATGAGCTTTGATGAAGCTGCTAAGGCTAATGGCTTAAAGACGATTGCCGAAAGTCTTTTGGCTTTGAAACCGATTATCAACTCAGTTTTTAGCACGATTAACTCGGTTATTCCTAATGCAGTTGCTGCCTTTGCTCGTTTGAAGAGCATGTTTAACATTGATTTGTCAGGTTTTACCAATGGTGTTAAATCTGCTATTGATTTGGTCAATCAAGCTCTGGGAGAGTTTGCTCGGTCTGGTCAGGTCACACAAGAAACCATGGATAACATCAAGGAAAAAATTAGCAACTTAGGTCCTTTAGCCGTGGCGACTTGGGCCTTGTTTAATCCATCTAGTGCCATTGCGACCGTTATGCCATTGGTCAGTTTACTAGCTAGTATGACTGACATTTTATTCGGGCTTGGTATTGGAGTTTTTTCCTTTGGGTCAGTCTTTAGCTCAGCTTTGGGTAGTCTTGGAGGTCTAGTTGGTGCCCTTGTCGCTAAAGTCAGTGGCCTTGGTGGGGTTTTTGCCAATGCGGCAAGTCTTGGTTTTTCCGTTTTATCTAGCATGACCAGTGCTATGGCTGGCGTGGTTGCTTTGGCTTTGGCTTCTATTGGTCCTGCGGCAATCCTTGGTTTGGTTTTGGCTGGTCTAGGTTTGATTAACAGTCAATTTGGTCGTCAGATTGATGCCTTGATTAACTTGGTCACCACTAGGGGGCCTCTCATCATTCAGCAACTGGTTAATGGGATTGTGAGTGGTATTCCTGCTTTAATTGCTAGTGGTACAAACTTAATCGGCAAGTTAGCGGCTGCTTTTGCCACGATGTTCCCAGTCATCGTCCAAGCTGGGGTTGCTATAATCACGTGCTTGGTGCAGGGTGTGGGGCAAAATATCGGTAGCTTAATGTCTTCAGCTATTACGATTATTGGTACCTTGGTTAATAGTTTACTGAGTGCCTTACCTCAGTTATTGATGGTAGGAATGAGCCTTATCTTGAGTTTGGTTCAGGGGATTGTGAGCAATCTGCCTCAATTGTTGACCATGGCTCAGGAGATTATCAGTCATTTTTCTAGCAATTTAGGTCAACAGTTACCGACCATTATTCAGACAGGTATTCAAATTCTCGTGACCTTAATTCAGGGAATTGTCCAGAATATTCCTCAACTGCTTGCTATTGCAACGCAAGTGATTACTGGCTTTATTCAAGGGGTAGTTAGTGCCTTGCCAATGCTTTTGCAGGGTGGCATACAGATGATTGTTAGTTTAGTTCAAGGCTTAATCAGCAACCTGCCTCAGATTGTAAGCAGTGCTTTGGAAATTGTCAATTCTTTACTTCAAGGACTAGCAACAGCTCTTCCCCAGTTAATTGCTGCTGGTTTGCAGTTGATTGCCCAGTTGGTTATCGCTCTGATTACTGGTTTACCGCAAATTATGGAAGCTGGTTGGCGATTGATTACTGGTCTTGGTCAAGCTATGCTTGAAGCTATTCCTAATGCTTTGAGCGGTGTGGTTTCGGCTGTCGGTAATTTCTTTGGTGGGATGTGGGATTTTATCACTGGCAAGACCAATGAAAGCTCCCAAAAAGTCAAGATAGAGACAACAGCTATGGCTGACCATGTGTCGATGTCAACGGCCCAGATGGCTAATCAAGCAACGACTAACACGGCTAGCCTGTCAACTGGTGTCGTCATGAACTTGTCAGGGATGCAGACGCAGGGGGCAGCTCTCGTTGATGCCTTGGCTCTCAACTCTGGTCAGTCTCTGTCCAGCATGAACCTGCAAGGGGTAGAGAATGCGAATGCGATGGCTCTTGGGGTTAACAATGCACTCTTTAGCATGGAAACGCAAGGAACAGCCTCAACGGGTGCCTTATCTAGTGGGGTGACGACTAACTTGCAGGCAGCTGAAACTAATGCGACCAATGCAGCTAATAGCATGACCAATAGTGTCAATCAGTTCACGGCTCAGATGAGTCAGCTATCTTCTGCTGATACTTCGGTTTTGTCAACCAATATTGCTAATAGCATGGCACAAGCCAGTAGCAACGCCCAATCACAAGCTGGTGCGATGGCAACGTCCATTACTACTGGTATGTCTAAAATCAATACCTCTGTCGCATCCAGTGGTAAGCGGATTTTATCAGCTTTGACCAATACTTTTAAGCAAGCGACCAGCGTGATGACTAGTGCGACACAAGCCATGAATGCGACGTTTCAGGCGGGGATGTCTCGAATCATGTCAACGGCTCAGTCCACTGGTAGTCAGGTGGTAGCGATTTTCAATGGTATTCAGGGGGCTATGGTGTCGGCGGGTCATTTTGCTGGTTCAGGTTTTGCTAGTGGCTTGGCCGGGTCAGCAGGAGCCATTTACGCTGTGGCCAATGGGATTGCTGCGACGGTTTCGGCGACCATTCGGCGGGCATTAAGTATCCATTCTCCGTCTCGGGTTACTCGAGAACTGGGTGGTTTTACTGGAGAAGGTTTCGCTCTTGGTATGGCGGATTGGTTGGTTGAGATTGATAAGCTGGGTAAGGCTTACGCAAATGCTGTGATGGACCAAAAATATGGTGCAGACAGTCAGATAACCACTAGTTCTAAGTTACAATCAGCTGGACTTTCTTCAAGTTTGGATAACTTAAGTAGTGAGGTGAAGAATTCACAACTCGCTAGCCAGACCTTTGAAGTGAAAAATGAATTGGTTGGTGAGGAAATCTACACCACCGTAAAAGAAAGGGAAGCTCGTTCTCGACAAAAGGATGAGTTTTTTGTCTATGCTTAGTGAGGGGAAGTTATGGATCTATTGTTGGAGCAAGAAAACATTAGCTGTCGTTTGACAGACTTAGGTGTCTACAATATAGTCGTTTCTGACGGTTCGCCTGTTATTGAGGTGGCTAAACGTGATGTCAAGGGTCGTCATGGTTTTATTCATGATGGTGTACGGTTTAGCCATAAATCGATAAAAGTAACGGGCCGATTGATGGTATCTAGTATCAGAGAGTTTCACCGTAAGCGAGATGAGTTAAATGGTCTGTTATTTACTGACAGGCCATTTTATATCACTAAGTTGGTTCCTTTGGTAGATAGTCTCTATCAATTTGAGTTACCTGGTCAGCGAACAGGCGATTTTCCTACAAGTCAGACCAGCAGTAATCGTCCTTGGCATTATCGTTATCTGGTCCTGATGGATAGTGAGATTGAATTTTCTTTTATTGGTCGTTCGACAGCTGGCTTGAAATATGATGTCAGACTGAGTTTTGTGACGGCTGAAAGTCCATTTGGCGAAACTGCGGCAAAGACGCAGTCCTTGTCAGGTGGTGTTTTTCCATACAAGGGAACTGCTGAGGCTAGTCAGCTAGAAACTCCTTTTGTTGTTGAGTTGGTGGCAACTGGTGGTCAGACGCATTTTTACCTAGAAATTGATGGGAGGCGGTGGACCTATGAGCATGGAGTGACTAATCAAGCTGGTGATAAGTACCTTATTTCTGCTCTTGGGACCACGTTGAATGGCAATAGTGTAACAGCTAGGACTAATTATAATTATTTTGTCATTCGACCAAATCAGCTACAAGAGATTCCTTACCGGACGGATTTTAGAGGGAGTATTCGCTTGTTGGATTTCAAAGAATTTTATAGATAAGGAGGTATCAATTGTTAATCTTTTTAGATGAGCAAGATAGAGAGTATGGGGCATTGGGGACCCTGTCTTATACGAACTCAGTTAATGGTGAGCGGTCAATTAGTGGTGAGATTTACTCTAATACTCACGTGCTTAATCAGCTTGATAAGGGCTGGCGACTACGTTTCAATCAGGAGTATTATGTGGTGACTTATGCTAAGCCCTTGGATAAGGGAAATCAACTGCAAGTGTCTTTTGATGCTGTTCATCAATTCTTTTGGGATTTTTCGAAGCAATCTGTTTATCAACAATTACCGAATGGTTCTCATACCTTTGTTGCTTACTTAGATTTTATTTTTGCAGGTAGTGGCTATCAGTATGTTTTAGATCCCTTGCTACAGGTTAAAGCCTTTGAAAAGGATTCTTTTGGCTTTAAGAAACGGTTGACCTTATTTAATGACATGATTTCGTCTACGGGTGTTGAATTTCAGGTTAGAGGAAAAGTGGTTCGTTTGCTGGCACGAGTGGGAACGGACTTATCCACCATTGTGCGAAAGAATTTCAACATGAACGAGTTGAGAATTGAGAAAAACATCAACGATTTCATTACCTATCAGAAAGGTTTTGGTGCTTGGCATGATGAAAACGACCATTCTAAGGGACGATTAGAAGTGGCTTATGAAAGTCCACTAGCCAGTGTTTATGGTCGCCTAGAAGGTGCCCCTTTGGTTGATGAGCGTTATAAACAGGTGGAAAGTTTGAAAAATGCTCTCAAGAGAAATGTAGAGTCCTCTTATACTGTATCGGTGCAGTTGGACTTGGAAGATTTGACACGAGCGGGCTATGATTATCAGCAACCTGTTGCTGGTGATTATATTATGGCTATCAATGAAACTCTTGGTTTTCGTGAGCGTATTCGTATCGTTTCTTTTACAAGTCAGTATGATGTGACGGGAACTCTTATCTCTCATAAGGTCACTTGTAATGATTTAGGTACAGTACGAAAGCAGGAATCTGCGACGGTTCAATCGTCTAAACAGATTGGGCAGGCCCTTTCTCAAATGGACACGGTAGCACAAGTAGCTCAAAAAGCCTTGGTATCAGCTAATGGGAAAAACCAAGTCTTTTTTGGAACAGAAATGCCCCTTGACCAACCGAAAGGGAGACTGATTGCGGGAGATAGGCTCTATTTGACTGTGGGTGATGAAACAAAACTGTATTATTGGAATGGGGCCGAATGGTTACCAGAGCCAGTGGTGAATGATGTTGAACGCTTTAAGTCGGAACTATCAGATGAGCTGCAGCGTATCACTGCCCAAATGGCGGAAAATGAGATCGGTCGTTCTCGGGAGATGGCTAGTCTATTGGCTAAGGCCAATAGTAGTCAATCCCTAGCCGAAGAGGCTAAACGTTTGGGGCAATCAGCTCAGGCAGATGTACAGGGAGCCTTGAGCAGGGCTAGGGTAGCTAAAGAAGAGGCTGTGGCAGAGGCGGAGCGATTGGTGACGGTGGAGCGTCAGGCGACAGAGTTAAAAATACGCGATGCTAGACGGAGTGCGACGCTTGAGGCCAAGCAGTTACTGACGACTGAGCGTCAGGCAACTGAAACAAAGCTAGCATTGGCTAAGAGTCAGGCGGTTAGTGAGGCTAGTCGTTTGGTCGATGGGTTAAGAGCCAACTTGGGCAATCAGCTATCTGAGACACAGACGGACCTGACCCAAACCAAGGAGGCGATTAAGCTGTTAGCTTCGAAACAGACGGTTGATGGGTTATTAGGGCGAGTGGCTAGCACTGAAGCGAGTTTGCAGGTGCAGGTGGATCGAATTGCTCAATCGGTTAAAAAGCAGGACTTTGACCAGGCTTCAAGGCGTTTGTCTAGTGCAGAGAGCGCCATTACTCAATTGGGTAATCGGATAACGACAGAAATCAGAGAAACAGTGGCCAAGATTCCAAAGGCTATTGGTAGTCGTAACTATGCGGAGGACTATGATTTCAGTCGTGGTCTCTGGGAGTATAGTCAGGGAGATGCGTCGGCCCCCAACTGGCAGGTTGTCAATGGTGTTTATACGGTCACTGGGTCAACGCCGACTTGGCGACAATTTCAACTTTATTCAGACAGTGGTAGTCGTCAGGGCGGTAAAAGAGATAGTACAGCTCTTTTGGACTTGGAGGTCGGTCAAACGTATACGCTTTCGGTTGAAGCTAAGGTTAATTCTGGTAGTCCTAACATTTGGCTAGAGGTCAGGGACAATGGCCTAGCTAATTACGACCAGGTTGTGCGACATGGGTCTAAGCGGGTTGATGTGACGAGTTCTTGGGAACGCTATGAGCTGACTTTTACCCTAAAACCTAATAGCGACTTTAGTCATCGGCGGATTATTCTTGGGTATAGTGAGGTTGGCTCTGTTTCTTTTCGGCGAGTTGAGTTGGTTAAGGGGGCGGTTTTGACGGATGCGGGACCGGCACCAGAAGATGGCTTGACTGAGGTGGAATCCCTGAAAACGACGATTCGTCAAACGGCCAAAGGGGTTGAACAATTGTCTAGTCAAATCGTGGCATCCGAGAGGAAAATGTCAACGGCGGAAACGCAAATCAGGCAGTTAATCGGTGACGTGAGTTCAAAGGTGTCGCAAAAAGATTTTGACCAAACTAAGCGCTTGGTTAATCGTCAGGAAACCCTTATCCAACAGACCAGAGATCAGATTCAGCTGAAAGCTGATCAAGTGACGACGGATGATTTGATTCGGCAAGTTAGCCAGGCTCAGTCAGAGTTGAGACTGACGGCTAAGGGCTTGGAAGGTAAGGTCTCACAGACAGATTTTGACCAAGTTACAGGACGCTTGACGACAGCTGAAACCAAACTGAGTCAAACGGTTAGTGGGATTGAGCAACTCTCTAGGAAAGTCACTGCCTCAGAACAAGGGCTTTCGACTGCGGAAACCCAAATTCGGCAGTTAGTTGGCGAAGTGAGTGCCAAGGTGGCTCAGACGGACTTTGACCGTGTCAAGCAGACGGTAGATCGTCAGGAAACCGCTATTCGTCAAACCAGCTCTGCGATTTTGCTCAAGGCTGATAAGACGGTGACGGATGGTTTGCAGCGGACGGTTAGTCAAACCCAGACGGACTTGACGGTTTTGGGCAATGCGGTGAGGACCAAGGTGGCCCAGACAGACTTTGACCGTGCTAGTCAGCGGCTGACGACTGCGGAAAGTTCTATCCAGACCATGGCCGGCAAGATTGAGACCAAACTGTCACGGGCGGATGTGACTGGCATTGTGTCTCACAGCATTGAGCAATCTGAGCGGGGCATGACGGCAAGAATCAGTCAGGTGGAGGGGAAAATCCCTCTGGAAAGTTCTGGTAATCTCTTGGTAGATAGTGGAGCTGGCTGGACCAATCTTCATCAGAAGGACTTTGTCATCAGTGAGCCGATGTATGTAGGCTCCACCTACACCATCACGACGAGGTGGTGGCGAAGTGATAATAGTCGGCTGAATTTTGGTCTGCGGAGACATGCTAGTGATAGCTGGCAGTGGGTGGACTTGGCCTACCATCAGCGAATTGATGCTTGGACGGCGACCTTTACCTTGACCAAGCGGCTCAATGCTGGTGACGTGGTTTCTTTCTTCACGATTGAGACTGATGGGCGTGGTAGCGCTGCATGGGCGACCTTGACCAAGGGGAATATTCCCTTGTCGGTTTGGGAGCCTAGCTACAAGGAGCTGGTAACCACCAGTAAATTTCATGAGGTTAGAGACACGGTGGATAGTCATACGAGAACCATTGCTGAGCAGGGACAGTCACTGAGTCAGGTGGTGCAGACGGCTAATGGCTTGGTGACCAGGGTGGAGAATCTGTCGGTCGGTGGACGAAACTGGGTACGGGGGTCTAGTCAGATGAGAAAGGGCTCTGGGACTTGGGAGAGTGGCACCTTTAGGCATTCGGGGTCTGGGCGTTCAGAACAGATGACAATTCTCGATTTTCCAGGCAATGAGCTGGTGTCAGGGATAAGGTTGGTTGGTCAGGGAGCTGGTATTGCTCAAGACGCTTGTTTTGTCACTGAGGGCCCTTGGACAATGTCTTACTGGGTCAATGGGCAAAAGGGGACTCAAGTGAGGCTACAGGCCTATTGGTCAAGCAGTAATTCTCAAACGGGGGTATCGCCCACTGTGACGCTGAAAGGCGGTTGGGAGCGCCTCAGTTTTTCGGCCCAGAATCGTGAAGCTGGGCGTTGTAGTATTGCTTATCTGTACTTGGTGACGGGTCAGGAAGTGGTAGTGGCAAGACCTCAGTTGGAAAATGGGGCCCTGTTGACGGACTATCGGCCTGCGCCAGAAGATGGGGAGACGGCCTTGCAGGCGGTGAGTACGCAAACCAGTCATTTAGCTGGGTCTTATGCGATACGGAATTTGACCAGTTCAGGGACCATCCTCAATCAACTGAATCTAAATCGTGATGGCTCTGTAAAAATTGATGGTCAGCTTGTTCAAATTACAGGCCAGACTTATATTCAAGATGGGGTGATTACGTCAGCTAAAATTGCTGATCTTGATGCTGGTAAAATTAGGACAGGTCAACTGAATGCGGCTAATGTGGATATTGTCAATCTTAATGTCAATCAACTGGTTGGTCTTGATGCGAGTTTTATTCGTTCCAAAATTGAATATGCTTTAATTGATTGGTTAAAAGGAAAAACCATAGCGGCTCAAAATGGTGCCATGATGATGGATTTAAATGAGGGTGCCCTTAACTTTTTCACTGAAAATCCAGCCATGAGGCGGGCAGTTCCGGGCTATGGCAATCAGTTTATCAAGTTTGCGACGGGTCACTTCAACCAGACCGGACAATGGCAGGATAGTTTTGAATCTAATCAGACCATTATCGGGTCCAATCGTAATGGGATTGAGAGTGTTGAGGACGGTGGTTTTGCTGGTTTTAGGATTTGGAACATGCGGGTCAATAATGGGCGTCAGGCTGATATGGCCGATATGATTGACGTGATTGGCGACCGAATTGTTTTTCAGGATGCGGCAACGGGAAGCACTCGGTCACCTTGGATTTTGGAGACTTATAGTGGCAGTCATGATTTGCGCTTTTACCCACGTAATGACAATGGCCGTCGTCACCATTTGGGGGCTGAGGGCAATAAGTTCAAGACCATCCATGGGGAGGACATTTATGCCAATCAAATCATTATTGGTGGGGAACGGTTGGCCATGATGTTAAAAGATTTGGCTAATAAAATTGGCTACAGTGGTGTTAATGGCTGGGCAGATAGAATGAGATAGAAAGGAGTAGCGGATGGAAGAGGTTAATCAGGCGTTGCGGTTGGCGATTCAGGACTTGACTAGTCGTCTGGCTGATGAGCTAGCCACCAAGTATTTATGGGAGATTCAGTTAAGAGAGGTAAGGTCGCTTAATGAATCACTTCAAGCACGAGTGAATGAGCTGGAAGCTCTGCTTGATGAGAGAACACAACCGGCTGAAACAGATAAGGGAGGACAAGCATGAGGAGTTGGAAGCTAGAGGGGAAGTACCCTGTCTATAATGACATGGGGGTTATCACGCATACGGTGGTGACTCTGTCTGCGACTAGTGGGGGTTATGCGACCTTTTCAGAGAAGCTCTTGGGAGATCAGACAGCTAAGGGTGAGATGGACTTGGTGGATTTGGCTCGTGAGGCTTATTTTAAGTCGGAGTTTGCCGACCGTGCCATGGCTGAGTCGGTGCAGAAAATTGATGAGCTGGAAGCAACAACTGCTAGGGTCAAGGCTTTTATGACGGAGGCCAAGGCCTTGTTTGATGAGATGCAGGGCTCACAGAAAGCTTTGGAAGAGCGTCTAGGTCTGGCTGAGGCAGAACGCAATCAGCGTTTCCAACTCATTGAGGAGAAGTTTGTGATTCTCAATGGTTCGGTGATGGAGATGGTGAATGAGTTTTATGCTGGTGCAGAAAAGGATGAAGACGATGAAACAAGTTTGGCGACAACTGGCAGTGATGAGCAAGTCGGCGGTAGCGACAGTCCTACCGATCACACAGATGAAGAAACGGAGTAAGAAGATGATGGTAATGTTAATGGCGATGAATATTGTGGATGAGAAGTTTGATTTTTCTTTTAAGGATGTCCCTCGGGTGTTCAAAAAGAAGGTCAAGGCCCAGCTGGAATTGATGGGTTATCCGGAATTGGCTGATGACAAGGTGGTCAATTATAGCCCTAAGCGAGATGAGAAAGGGTGATATGGTGACCATTTTAGATATCATTTCTAACTATGCCCCCACTGTTGGGATGATTGCGACAGCCTTTTTTGGCTATAAGGCCTCGACCAATGAGAGTGTGGGCAAGGCTCGTTTTGAGGAGTTGAAGGGTGAGCTGGGTGCTATCCGCAGTGATGTCAATGTGGTGCAGGAGATTGGCCAGCTCAACAACAAGGAGGTCAAGCAGGTCAATGACAAGCTGGACCTGCACGATGAGAGCCACCTCATTGTCATGTACAATCGCTTGAAAAAAGACATCAATCTTGCCTTCAAGCGGGGTTATACGACCAGTGAGGAGTTTGCCTTTATCACCCGGATGCATAGTAATTACAAGGCTCTGGGTGGTAATGGCTATATTGACAGGCTCTATGATGATTTTAAGCAACTAACCATTAAGGAGGTAGAGGAATGACAAGTGTTCAAGAATTGATGATGGCAGGCTTTTTGTCTGTCTTGACAGGGTTGGCCCTATCCTTGGTGCAGGCCATCAAGCGTTATTTACTGGCCAAGGGTGGGGAAAAATTGGTTAAAATCGTTGAGATTATCGCCAAGAATGCCGTTAATGCGGTGGAACAAATGAGTCAGGACCAGACCATCAAGGGGCAGGCCAAGCTAAACCGTGCCTTGGGACTGGCTCAGGGTGAGCTGGAGAAATACAAGATTAGCATGACGGACCAAGAATTGGCTCTCTTTTTGGAGAGTGCGGTTAGGCAGTTGCGTCAAAGCTGGAAGGAGGAGTGAGAATGACCTATCAAGCATTCAAAAGTGAGGTGCTGGACAAGGGCTTTGACCTGGATGGCTCTTTTGGTTGGCAGTGTTGGGATGGCTATGCCAAGTGGTGCCAGTATGTCGGTGTGCCCTATGCCAACTGCACGGTGTCTGGCTATGTCAAGGACATCTGGGAGCAGCGGCAGACCAATGGCACGCTGACCTATTTTGACGAGGTGCCCATCAATAGCCTAGGGGCTGGCGATGTGGTGGTTTTTAAGGTCAGTCAGTCCACCCCTTATTCTCATATTGCGGTTTTTGATAGTGACGCAGGCAATGGCTGGGGGCTTTTCCTTGGGCAAAATCAAGAGGGAAAATACCGTCATGCCAATGGTGGGTCTTCCTTTAATCTGGCCAAGTTGCCCTATTCAGCCCTGTACCCAACAGCCTTTAGGCTCAAGTCAAGCTATCAGAAAGGAAAACAAGGCTTGGGGATTCCGACCAAGCGGGTCAATGGCGACCTCTTTTCTGGCTTGGTGACCCATGTTGACCCTAATGTCATGAATGCCGATAACAACCGTGCTCGGGTCAATCTGATTGTCATCCATCATAATGCGGGAACATCCGACGAGGCAGCACGGCGGACCTGGTATGTGGCAACTGGTGTGGGAACATCTGCCCACTACCAAGTGGCTGATGACAAGATTTGGGGCTGTGTCGGTGAGGAGTCTGTCGCTTATCATGCGGGCGATTATCCGACCAACCAACGTAGTATCGGGATTGAGCACCTCAACAATAGCGGAGCCCCTAACTGGACCATTTCGGAAGCAACCTATCGTAATTCGGCCAAGTTGATTGCGGATATTTGCCAGCGGTATGGTATTCCCATTGACCGTAACCATATCGTGCCGCATCAGTCCATTAGTGCGACAGCCTGTCCAGGTGACATTGACCTTGACAAGCTCGTCCGCATGGCTCAAGAGGTGGCTAAGGGGGCAAGTCTTGCAAAAAGTGAAACAGTTGCCCAATCAGGGAGTTTCCGTGTCAAGGTGGTGGTCAAGGACCTAAATGTTAGAAAAGCTCCGAGCCTGTCGGCTGCCAAAAGTGGGGTGGCCAAGATGGGTGTTTATACCATTACCGAAACCAAGACGGCAGATGGCCATGAGTGGGGCAAGCTCAAGAGTGGCGCAGGGTGGATTGCTTTGACTTATGTGAAACGATTATAAAACTCAAGTCCTTTGGATTTCTCCAAAGGGCTTTTTTTGTTTTAATCGGGTTTTATCGGCTTTATCTTGACAAAAGATGATACGATATGAGACAATATGGATGAACAAGAACGGTAAAATTAGCCCTTTCCTCTGTTCCGACCTATCAGTCGTTAAATCTACTCACTTATCTATGGTGACATAGACGTATAGTTGAAGCACACTATGCGGCTTGGCAGAGCTAAAAAACTGTTCCCTGGTGATAAGCCTAAGAAGCACTAAGGGGAGTTAGTGATTTACCCCTCACTAATCGTTGACCTAGCAGGGGTCGAAACCTGCTCAGTGCTTTTTTATTTTGTCATGGAGTTGATTGTGGAACTAAAAAAGCTTGTCAGTGATTATCGGGAACATTTTGTTGGGAAAACTTGTCAAGTTTCAACCAACTATAAAGATTTGGCTCAGTTGATTGTCACATTTCAGGCGACGGATTTACATCATCTTTTTGGTTTGCATAAGTTAACAAGCGATTATGCTAGTCAAACCTTAGAGCAGATTGAAAGTGGAATTTTTTGTTTAGAAAAATTCAGTAAATTACCGAACTTTCGTGAGGTAAAACAAAGGGTTGAGCTTTATCCTTTTATTGCGGATGTGTTTATCAGACAAGCTACGGAGTATTGTCTTATTCGCAAGGATTTATCAAGAAACACGATGAACCTTGATTTGGTTTTCTTTGAGGGAAATAGGCGTCATGTCACTGTTTTGGGC
Source organism: Streptococcus cuniculipharyngis (assembly GCF_007859195.1). Classification (GTDB taxonomy): domain Bacteria; phylum Bacillota; class Bacilli; order Lactobacillales; family Streptococcaceae; genus Streptococcus; species Streptococcus cuniculipharyngis. The sequence goes on along the minus strand of NZ_VOHL01000001.1, from coordinate 569,258 downwards.
TTGAGAAAATCAAAAGAGGGTTATTATCGGTTGATAACCTTACATCGGTCACTAGCTCAAAAATATAACAAGGTTAGAAAAACAAAAATTACGGGTATCAAGTGGCTATAAAAATGATAATGAGGTCAGAAAGGCTCCTGACGCACTCGCAAGAGTACCTGAGATGTTGGATACGCCGCCCAACCGCTATCATTGTATTTCAGATTAAGTCCTTTGGAGAAATCCAGAGGGCTTTTTTGATACCCAAAATGATACCCATAATTATTGAATATGGTATTTTGGAGGAATCTTTTAGAAGTTAAACTGTTGATTTATTAAGGTTTGCAAGATTATTATAAAATAGTTTTCTTTTATTATATACAACAAGTATCTGTTTACCCAATCGCTAAATAATTCGTAAACACTAGCCTTGCCTAGTGTTTTTTTGTGCAATTTTTCGGCTTAATAGCTAAAATTTTGTTATAATGGGAGTATTAGACTGGAAAGAGAAGCGAATAAGGATGAATATTCAACAATTACGTTATGTGGTGGCCATTGCTCGCAGCGGCACTTTTCGTGAGGCGGCGAGCAGTCTCTTTGTGAGCCAGCCTAGCCTATCGGTTTCCATCAAGGATTTGGAGGAAGAGTTGGGGTTTAAGATTTTTACCCGCACGGCAACGGGAGCGGTCTTGACCAAACGGGGCAGGCTCTTTATGGAAAAGGCTCAGAAGTTGGTTACTAATTTTGAGAGTTTTGAAAATCAATATTCCCAATTAATCGGTCGTGATCGTGATTTTTCCTTGGCTAGTCAGCACTATGATTTCTTGCCTGATTTGATTTTGCAGTTTGCTAAAGCCTACCCTGAGTATAATCAGTTTCGGATTTTTGAGTCAACAACCATTCAGATTTTGGATGAAGTTGTGGAGGGCTATAGTGAGTTAGGCCTTATCTATCTCAACGAGCAAAATCGTCCCAGTCTCTTGGCTAAGATGGAACAAGAAGGTTTGGAATACATTGAATTAGCCACCTTCCAAACTCATATTTACCTAAGACAGGCACATCCTTTGGCGGAAAAGTCTCTCTTAACCATTGATGATTTGGCTAATTTGCCCACGGTTCGTTTCACGCAAGAAAAGGATGAATACCTCTACTATTTTGAACATTTGGTAGATCGTCGTTCCAGTTCAGCCATTTTTAATGTGACGGATCGGGCAACGTTGACGGGGATTTTGGAACAGACAGATGCCTATGCGACGGGGTCCGGTTTTGTCCCCCCTTCTTCCGGTCAAATTATTGCCCTCCCCTTGGCTGATGATTCCGTCAATCACTTGGTTTACGTTAAGCGCTCAGAAATGGCCTTATCGCCTTGTGCCGATAAGTTCGTGGAAACCATGAAAACCTATTTTGAGCAAGCAGGGAAAGGAAGAAAAGCATGAAAAAAGTTAGTGTGATAGGCTTGATTGTTATTTTGATTGCCCTTGAACAGGTGACAAAGTGGTGGACGGTTAAGAACATTGACCTAGGAGAGTTGCGTCCTTTTTTGCCAGGTCTGGTTAGCCTGACTTACTTAAGAAATTACGGAGCAGCCTTTTCCATGCTCCAAAACCAGCAGCTCTTGTTTACCTTAGTCACCATCTTGGTTATTAGTGGGGCAACTTACTACCTGTTCCGGACTTTAGGAAAAAACTGGTTGCAAAGCCTGGCTCTGGTCTTGATTATTGCGGGTGGTTTGGGCAACTTTATTGATCGCCTACGTCAGGGCTTCGTGATTGATATGATTCATTTGGATGTTATTGATTTTGCTATTTTTAATGTAGCAGATATTTACTTGACCTTGGGGGTGATCCTGCTCATGCTAGTATTTTGGAGAGAAGAAGATGAAATTAGAAATTAAAGAAAATAGCCTTGGCAGCCGTTTGGACAAGGTTTTGGCAGATTTGACCGTCTTGTCACGTTCCCAGGCTAATGAGGAAATAAAAAGGGGGACGGTTCTGGTCAATGGGCAGCCCAAGAAAGCTAAGTACGCGGTCCAGTTGGGCGATGTTATTAGCTACCAGGTGCCAGAAGTCGAAGAGCTAGACTATGTGGCAGAGGACCTTCCCTTGGCCATTATCTATGAAGATGAGGACCTTGCAGTGGTCAATAAACCTCAAGGTATGGTGGTTCACCCTTCAGCGGGTCATACTTCCGGTACGCTAGTCAATGCCCTGCTCTACCATATCAAAAACCTATCCAGTATTAACGGTGTTGTCCGGCCAGGTATCGTCCATCGGATTGACAAGGACACGTCGGGCCTTTTAATGATTGCTAAAAATGATTCAGCCCATCAGGCACTAGCTGCTGAATTAAAAGACAAAAAATCGCATCGGCAATATTTGGCTCTGGTTCATGGCAATTTACCAAATGACCGTGGTGTTATTGATGCCCCGATTGGTCGCAGTGACAAGGACCGTAAAAAACAAGCTGTCACTGCCAAGGGCAAGGAGGCTATCAGCCGTTTTCAAGTCCTAGAACGATTTGGTGACTATAGTTTGGTGTCAGTGGTTTTGGAAACTGGTCGTACCCATCAGATTCGGGTTCACATGGCCTATATTGGTCACCCAGTGGCGGGAGATCCCTTGTATGGGCCGCGAAAAACCCTCAAGGGTCAAGGTCAGTTTTTGCATGCTCAAACTTTGGGCTTTACCCATCCTAAAACAGGAGAATTACTAACTTTCGAAGCTGAGTTGCCAGAGATTTTTCAGGAAACCTTGGAAAAATTACGAAAATCTCAAAAAAACTCTTGAAAACTTCTGGAAATATGTTATACTAATCAACAATGAATAGAAATCCTTTAAGGACTGTCCCGTGAGGCAGGTAAGGAGCAACAAAGACAAGTAATGCAGTCGTGGATTGTATTGATATTTTTGTGGAGCCTCCTTGCTTAAAGGAGGCTCTTTTCTAATGACAAAAGGAGGTTGACATGGCAGTTAAGGAAATCTTAGATGATTTGACTATCAGACGGACTATTGTACGGATGACATACGAGATTATTGAACGGCACAAAAGTCTGGATAATGTAGTTTTGGTAGGCATTAAGACACGGGGGGTCTATATTGCTAGACGGATTCAAGAACGGATAAAGCAAAGTGAGGGGCTTGATCTGCCGCTTGGCGAGTTAGATACGCGTCCCTTTCGTGATGATGTCAAGCTCGCTGAGAACACGACCACTATGCCCCTAGATATTACTGGCAAGGATATCATCCTGGTTGATGATGTTCTATATACTGGAAGAACCATTCGAGCAGCCATTGATAATCTAGTCAGTTTGGGTCGGCCAGCTCGTGTTGGATTGGCTGTGCTGATTGACCGTGGGCATCGTGAATTACCGATTCGGGCAGATTATGTTGGTAAAAATGTACCAACGAGTTCTCAGGAGCAGGTGATTGTTGGCATGAAAGAGATTGATGGGCAAGATCGTGTTTGTTTATCAACCTTAACGGATGTAGGAGGAAAATAATGGAAAATGTAAAATATGATGTGCATGATGTGCCCCGGCCAGGTCAATTGTTAGGTCTCTCCCTACAACATCTCTGTGCCATGTTTGGGGCGACAGTTCTCGTTCCTATTTTGGTTGGTATCGACCCGACAGTAGCCCTGTTATCCAGTGGTTTGGGAACTTTGGCCCATTTGTCAGTGACTAAATTTAAGATTCCTGCTTATATGGGGTCGAGCTTTGCTTATATTACAGCCATGCAGGGCTTATTAAAGACCGATGGGATGGGAGCAGTAGCTCAGGGAGCTATTGTTGGAGGCCTAGTCTATCTTTTAGTGGCAATGATTGTTCGCTTTGCCGGCAATGCCTGGATTGATAAGATTTTACCGCCCATTGTAGTCGGACCTATTGTTATGGTTATTGGTTTAAGTTTGGCAACGACTGCGGTCAATGATTTGATGTTAAAAGATGGCCAGTATAATATTCACTATGTGGTGATTGGTCTAGTCACGCTCATGGCAGTTATCTTCTTTAACATATATGGTCGTGGACTCATTGCCATTATTCCAATTCTGCTCGGTCTTTGTACGGGCTACCTCTTTGCCTTACTCTATGGTTTGATTTTGGGGCAGGATTTTGTCAACTTGACGGAAGTTGCTGCAGCTAGCTGGTTGAGTTTACCTAAACTCTATATTCCCTTGATGAGTGAACCATTCAAAATTTACCCAAGTGCTATCTTGACCATGGCGCCCATAGCTTTTGTGACCATGACTGAGCATTTTGGCCATTTAGTTGTCCTAAACAGCTTAACTGAGCGTGATTTCTTTAAGGACCCAGGTCTGGATAAGACCTTGACAGGAGATGGTTTGGCTCAAATTATTGCTGGATTTATTGGTGCCCCTCCAGTTACCTCTTATGGAGAAAATATCGGTGTCATGGCACTTAACAAGGTTTACTCAGTGTCTGTTATTGCTGGAGCAGCTGTTTTGGCCATTGTTCTTAGTTTTGTTGGCAAGGTATCAGCTTTGATTCATTCTGTTCCTAAGCCAGTCATTGGAGGTTTGTCTGTCGCCTTGTTTGGAGTTATTGCAGCCAGTGGATTGAAAATTCTTATTGATTCAAAAGTGGACCTGGATAATAAGAAGAATTTATTGATTGCTAGCGTGATTCTAGTGTCAGGTATTGGGGGACTCATGCTGCAAATTCAAGGCTTCCAAATTACGGGAGTTGCTTTCTCAACTCTCTTGGGAGTGATTCTTTATCAAATCTTACCAGATTTAGATTAAAAAACGGTGGAAGCTTGGCTTCCATCGTTTTTTAGTGGCCGAATAATTTTTTGAAAAAAGATTTTTTCTGTGTTTGTTCGGGTGCTATAGCAGTTTTTTCCGGTAAATAGGCACTTAAGTCGGTGGAAGAAACTGTAACCGCTCGATCATGATGAACCACGATACCATAGGGAGATTTGGCAGTTGTTTCATTGACAATAGTGGCAGTTGCTTTTGCTTGCTGAGAGAGTTTGAGGTAGGTCATTTGGTGGTTGAGTGTTAATTTTGGAGAAATTTTCACAGACAAGTTAGGGAAATCTCCCTTTAATTGAGCAAGAATCTGGGGAAAGACGTCAAGTGTGAGGTCTTGGTCGGCCTGTTCCTCTTCAATAGCCAAGATGACCCGTTCGGCAAAGGTGCCGAGATAGATTCGCTGTTGGTCAGGATTTAGTCGACGTTCACCAGCCGAGGCCTCTAAAATTTTTTTATCAAGATGTTCCATAGCAACTCCTCATTGATCTAATATCCTTATTCTACCATCAAATGATGAGAAATAGTGTTTTCAAGGCTTTTCATCTCTTTTTTTCAAAAGATATACCTTTGATTTGCCTAATGGCTCGAATTGTGGTATGATAAAAAGGTAACAAATTAAACTCAAAGGAGAGTAATAACATGTCAATTATTACTGATGTTTACGCTCGCGAAGTCCTAGACTCACGCGGTAACCCAACACTTGAAGTAGAAGTTTATACTGAATCAGGTGCTTTCGGCCGTGGTATGGTACCTTCAGGTGCTTCTACTGGTGAGCATGAAGCAGTAGAACTTCGTGATGGTGACAAATCTCGTTACGGTGGTCTTGGAACACAAAAAGCTGTAGATAACGTTAATAATGTTATCGCAGAAGCTCTTATCGGTTATGATGTTCGTGATCAACAAGCGATTGACCGTGCAATGATTGCGCTTGATGGTACACCTAACAAAGGTAAACTCGGCGCTAATGCTATTCTTGGTGTGTCTATCGCTGTTGCCCGTGCAGCTGCTGACTACCTTGAAGTACCACTTTATAACTACCTTGGTGGCTTCAATGCTAAAGTTCTTCCAACACCAATGATGAACATCATCAATGGTGGATCACACTCAGACGCACCAATTGCCTTCCAAGAGTTCATGATTTTGCCAGTTGGCGCTCCAACATTTAAAGAAGGACTTCGTTACGGTGCTGAAATTTTCCATGCCCTTAAGAAAATCCTTAAAGAACGTGGTCTTGAAACAGCTGTTGGTGACGAGGGTGGTTTTGCACCAAAATTTGACGGTACTGAAGATGCTGTAGAAACAATCCTAAAAGCGATCGAAGCTGCTGGTTACAAACCAGGTGAAGAAGTCTTCATTGGATTTGACTGTGCTTCATCAGAATTCTACGATAAAGAGCGTCAAGTTTACGATTACACTAAATTTGAAGGTGCAGGTGCTGCCGTTCGTACAGCAGCAGAACAAGTTGACTACCTTGAAGAATTGGTTAACAAATACCCAATTATCACTATCGAAGACGGTATGGATGAAAACGATTGGGATGGTTGGAAAGCTTTGACTGAGCGTCTTGGTGACCGTGTTCAATTGGTTGGTGATGACTTCTTCGTAACTAATACAGAATATCTTGCAAAAGGTATCAAAGAAGGTGCAGCTAACTCAATCCTTATCAAAGTTAACCAAATCGGTACGTTGACTGAGACATTTGAAGCGATTGAAATGGCTAAAGAAGCGGGTTACACTGCGGTTGTATCTCACCGTTCAGGTGAAACTGAAGATTCAACAATCTCAGATATCGCTGTTGCAACTAATGCTGGCCAAATCAAGACAGGTTCATTGTCACGTACTGACCGTATTGCAAAATACAACCAATTGCTTCGCATCGAAGATCAACTTGGTGAAGTTGCAGAATACCGTGGATTGAACTCATTCTACAACCTTAAAAAATAATCAAACTAAGGCCTTCGGTGCTTTAAGATGAGAGAAACATTCTAGGATATTCCTAGGATGTTTTTTCTGTTTTTCTTGAAAAATACTGAAAAACATTAAACATCATTCGGTTTATGTGATATAAGCCTTATAACCTATAAAATTATTTAATTATGATACTAATTTGTGGAGTAAAGATACCTTTTTTTGCTATAATAAAGGTGTAAATGGGTGTAAAATGGAGGAAGGAAAATGAATCAAAAGAAGACAGATTTATTTAACAAACATTTAAGATTTTCGATTAGGAAATTGTCAGTTGGTATCGTCTCTTTGGCGATAGGAGCCTTTTTTGTCGGAGGCGGCCTAAGCAGCCCTGTCCAGGCAGATAGTCAGGTGACGACTAGCCTGTCTCACAGTCCCCTGACCCAGTATAATTATGTGACCGAGGATGAATTGAGTGCAGATGAAAAGGCCCTTATTCAAGAGGGGTTGCCGACAACTCATGATGCACATTGTCATAATTATTACTTGGTCTATCGTCCAGCAGGCAATAGTATCCTGCCAAGTACAGCCAGCCAGGCCCTCTCTCTATTAACAGTAGGTGGTCAGGTCTTGTTTGTGGTCTTGGGCATTAGTCTGGTGGCAAGTAGCCGAGGTAAAAAGGAGCGTCTGGTCTCATCTATCATGTTGATTACCCTATCAGGGACAATCTTTGTGCCAAGTATTCAGGCCCTACAAAGTCAGAAATTATCAGCCTATAATCAAGTTTACCACTTACAAACCGGCCAAAAAATGCCAGACGTGGCCGAGATTCCAGGCTACAAGTATATTGGTTATCTTTCCCTTTGTAGCTGTCAGGACAAGGTAGTGACAGATCTCTTGCCGACGAGCTCCAGTGAGACAGAAACCAGCCTAAGCTCTAGCAAGACTGAAGCAAGTTCAAAGATTTCTGAGCCAGTCTCAAGCTCAGTGGTCACTGGTAAACCAGAACAAGTGGCGACTGTTCCAGGCTCCTCAACAGCACCCTTGGAAGAAGTTAAGGGCCCAGTAGCTGAGCCAAAGCCGGAGAGTGAGTCCATCCAGCCAGAACCAGCTCCAAGTCAGCCGACTAAAGAGAGTCAAGCAGTAGTGACTGTTCCATCTTCAAGCCAGGTAGTCAAGGAAGTGGAGAAAGAGGTCCTAGTTCCGTCATCAAGTCAGGTCATCAAGGAAACCGAAGCAGTAGTGACTGTTCCATCCTCAACTCAGGTCGTGAAAGAAGTAGAGACGATAGTGACTGTTCCTTCAGCGACCACAGTGACGACAACTGAAGAGGTTGTCAAGGAAGTTCTTGTGGATGTTCCAGTGGTCAAGACCAGTGAGACAATTAGCTCAACTACCACCTCAGAAGGGAAAGTAGAAACCATTGTATCTGAGGTAGAGACGATAGTGACTGTTCCTTCAGCGACCACAGTGACGACAAGCGAAGAAGTTGTCAAGGAAGTTCTTGTGGAAGTTCCAGTGGTCAAGACTAGTGAGACGGTGATTGAAAGTTCAACAACGGTGGAAACGACAGTCCTTGTACCAACGGAGACCAAGACAGAGCAGACACTGGTGCCATCAAGTACTAAGGAAACTGTTGAAGAGACCGTGCCAGCCTCTTCAACAGTCAGTCCTGTTCCAGAGCTACCAGCAAGTTCAACCAGTGTCGTTAAGGAAGTTCCAGTAAGCCCATCTAGCACTTCTCAACCAGAGTTAGGCAGCAGCGAGCCATCAAGTAGTGCAAGTGCTTCTCAGCCAGAATCAAGCAGTAGTGAGCCATCAAGTAGCGCAAGTTCTTCTCAGCCTGAATCAAGTAGCAGCGAGCCATCAAGTAGCTCAAGTTCTTCTCAACCAGAGTCAAGTAGTAGTGAGCCATCAAGTAGCTCAAGTGCTTCTCAACCAGAGTCAAGCAGTAGCGAGCCATCAAGTAGCTCAAGTTCTTCTCAGCCTGAATCAAGTAGCAGCGAGCCATCAAGTAGCTCAAGTTCTTCTCAACCAGAGTCAAGTAGCAGCGAGCCATCAAGTAGCTCAAGTGCTTCTCAACCAGAAACAAGCAGCAGCGAGCCAGATAGCACGCCAAGTTCATCAACCGAAGAGCCTGTTGTGGACAAGTCAGCCCTGGCCCAATTAGTTAGCCAGGACCCAGAGCTGCAAGAAACCATTCGATATGTTTACGCGGATGTACAGGCCAAAGAGCAGTATGACCAAGCCTTACAAGCGGCGCAACAGGTGTTGTTGACTAATCAAGTAACCCAGGAACAGGTGGATGCCAGTCTCTTGTCCTTGAAAGAGGCTATGGAGCGGCTGAATGGACGCTTAAAAGCGACACCAGAATTGAGCTTAACCAAGGTAGAAAAAGATGATGATGCGGCTAATGCTCAATTATCCTACCGTTTAAGTGATCCCGATCAAGCTGTTGAGCGGTTGATTGTACGTGTCTATGACGCTGATAAGTTGGTAAAAGAAGTAAGCGTGACAGACTTGAGTCAACCGTTTGAGATTAAGGACTTGTCTTATGGTGTGCCGTATACTTTTGAGTCTGAGTTGGTTTATAATCTGAGAGATGGTCAACAATCTAAGACGGTCTCTCATGACCAGACAGTGGAGTTGAGCCTGAAAGCAGAGCCAAGCCTAGCCTTAGTGGAAGTCGTCAAGAATGATGACACCCGAAGTGCCCGTTTGACCTTTGAGTTAACCGATAGAGATAAGACGGTTAGCGGTGGTTTGGTCAAGGTGTACAATGGAGACCAGCTAGTTAAGGAAGTAAGCGTCACTGACTTTAGTGAGCCAGTAGACTTGTCCGACCTGTCTTATGGTGTGCCGTATACTTTTGAGTCTGAGTTGGTTTATAATCTGAGAGATGGTCAACAATCTAAGACGGTCTCTCATGACCAGACAGTGGAGTTGAGCCTGAAAGCAGAGCCAAGCCTAGCCTTAGTGGAAGTCGTCAAGAATGATGACACCCGAAGTGCCCGTTTGACCTTTGAGTTAACCGATAGAGATAAGACGGTTAGCGGTGGTTTGGTCAAGGTGTACAATGGAGACCAGCTAGTTAAGGAAGTAAGCGTCACTGACTTTAGTGAGCCAGTAGACTTGTCCGACCTGTCTTATGGTGTACCCTATCGTTTCAAGACGGACTTAACTTACGACTTGCGAGATGGTCAACAATCTAAGACGGTCTCTCATGACCAGACAGTGGAGTTGAGCCTGAAAGCCGAGCCCAGCCTAGCTTTAGTGGACGTCGTCAAGAATGATGACACTCGAAGTGCCCGTTTGACCTTTGAGTTAACCGATAGAGATAAGACGGTTAGCGGTGGTTTGGTCAAGGTTTACGAAGGAGACCAGCTAGTTAAGGCAGTAAGCATCACTGACTTTAGTGAGCCAGTAGACTTGTCCGACCTGTCTTATGGTGTACCCTATCGTTTCAAGACGGACTTAACTTATGACTTGCGAGATGGTCAACAATCTAAGACGGTCTCTCATGACCAGACAGTGGAGTTGAGCCTGAAAGCAGAGCCAAGCCTAGCCTTAGTGGAAGTCGTCAAGAATGATGATACTCGAAGTGCCCGTTTGACCTTTGAGTTAACCGATAGAGATAAGACGGTTAGCGGTGGTTTGGTCAAGGTGTACAATGGAGACCAGCTGGTTAAGGAAGTAAGCATCACTGACTTTAGTGAGCCGGTAGACTTGTCCGACCTGTCTTATGGTGTACCCTATCGTTTCAAGACGGACTTAACTTATGACTTGCGAGATGGTCAACAATCAAAGACGATCTCTCATGACCAGACAGTGGAGTTGAGCCTGAAAACAAAACCGGTGCTTGAGCTGAAAACTGTTGAAACAGATGATGAGGCCAAGCAAGTCCGCCTGACTTATCAATTGACGGATTCAGAGCAGGCTTACCAGGCAGCTGTGGTTAAATTCTATGACGGGGAAAAATTGATTAAGGAAGTGCCCGTGACAGACTTGAGTCAACCAGTTTTGGTAGAAGGCTTGGCTTACAATCTTCCTTATACGATAAAAACAGAGATGACCTATGACCTTCGTCGTGGACCTGAACAAGAAACTCAAACTTACCCAGATCCAGTAGAGTTAAACCTGAAAAAAGTCGTCTTTAAAGATGTTTATCAAACGACTCTCTATAAATATGACAATGGGCAATTGGTCAAACAAACTGATTTGACTGGTATTCCGGAGGATCTATCAACTTACTTTGTTAAACTTGAATCTGATAAGATTAAAGATGTTTTATTACCAGTTGATCAAATCGTTGCAGATGGTGATAGCTATAAGGTCAAATTAGCATGGCCGGAAATGGTTGAGACAGTAGATGGTCAGACCAGCTACCGTGATGGTTTTGAGTTTACTCTTGGAGAAACTCAAGAACGTCGAGTGGATTATAGTCAGCTACCGGGTTATCATAGTGCTAATCAGATGGCTTATAACAATATTGAAAAACTATTGCCACTATATAATGCAGAGACCATTATCAAATATGGAAATCAGGTGGACAAGTCTAGCAAGCTCTACACGACGGAGTTGGTTAGTCTAGTGCCGATGGTTGACAATCAATTTGTAACGGATTACTATAGTCAGCATGGACAGATCAATCGCTTGATGTTGCATTATCTCGATGGAACAGTTGATTATGTTGACTTAACCAACGGTCAGTTCTTTAAGAATAGTCAGGTTAAGGAGTATAGCCTAGCTGGTACAGCATTGATCTATACCCCAGATCAATTTATCCAAGATCAGGAGGCTCTTCTAGATGAGTTGACAGAGAGTCTTCAAGCTGTCGATTATTTCAATGGATTAACTAAGCTTTATCCAAACTTGAACTATGACAATAGTCTTCTGATTGCTGAAAGAGAGCGGATAAAAGCTAGCAACAATGAACAGGCCAAACAATCCTTAATGGCTCGCCAAATAGATCCACTCTACCTTCAACCAACCTATGATAAGGTTAAAGAGAATATCCGTACTTATCTCAAATCACTTTTATCTCAAGAAGCTATTTATGCAACGAAAGCTGATGGTAGGGCTAATCTAGATTACCTGCGAGATAAATTCTTGAAGAACAAAGAAAAGCTCCTGCTGGGCTTGGCCTATGTGGACCGTCTTTATAATGTTAATTATGGTGATAAGAACATTAAAGACCTGTCTCTCTTCAGACAAGATTTCTTTGGTCAAACAGTTAACCCAACTGACCTAATCATCAATCTGGGTGCTAGTGGTGTGAATAACTTGATGTTTAGTAAGAGTTCTGAAACGTATCAGACTTATCTAGGTAGTAAGAATGGTAAAACAACCATTATGGATTACCTCAGCGCCTACAATAAGTTATTGACCAGTCAATCCGATAATGATTGGTTCAAATCTTCAAGTAAGGCCTATATTGTTGAGACCCCTTCACAAGAAGTCCCAAGTGCCAACACAGAAGTTTACCAATCCTTATCATCCCGGCCAAACCTACAATCTTATCTTCTGCCTTTGTTGACCCTGTCAGATGAAGGAATCTTCATTATCAACAATATGACAACCATTAACTTTGGCATGTATGACCGTGGTATTGACATGTCGCTTAAGGAGAAAGATCCAGCAGCTTATCAGAAACAAGTAGAAGATTATCAAGCTAAGGTGAGAAAGGCGGCTGAAAAACAACGAGATTATTACGATTTATGGTATCGAATTGCTAAACCAGAGGTAAAAGATAGGTTACATACGAATAGAGGGATGCCAATTCCAAACTGGGATGGTTACCTCTACAACAATCGAAAAACCTGGATGCAACCTTATGGGGAGACCGCTTCTAATCGGATGTTGGACTTCTTTGGTCCAATCGGTAAATGGTATGCGCCTAATGGAACAGGGGCCTATGCAACAGGTAGCCTAACCCACTTTGTTGTTGATACTATGATTAGTGATTATGGTCAAGCCTTGACAACCCATGAGATGACCCACAATCTAGACGGTCGGGTGTATCTCGGCGGTTATGGTAGAAGACCGGGTCTAGGTGCGGATTCCTTTACAACTGGTTTCTTTGAAAGTGTTAATGGTGCCCAAAATAAACGTATCGGCCTAAACTTACATGCGGATTATCTCAATGACAATGATGGTAAATTTGCAACGCAAAGGAATTATAATGCTAATGTTGACCGTTTCCAAAATATGGCTGACGTTGATGAGTACGTTCGGGGGATGTTTGATGTTATTTATACCCTAGATGCCATTGAGGGAGAAGTTTACCTTGCTAGCCCACTCCAAAAACAAAAACAATTGTTTAGACGGATGGATGCTGTTAATGAAGGTAAAGTTCTAGCGCGTAACCGTGCTATTACGGCAGAGGAATGGGCGAGTCTAAGCTTTAATAGTTTGGCAGATTTGGTTAATAACCAAGTTGTGATTGCGACTAACGATGAATATGCTAAAGATCGCGCTTATGAAAATACAGGTTACAATGTTAGTTTAATGTTTGTTCCAATGTATGGCGCCTTGACTTATGACAAGTCACCAGATAACCTAACCTTCAAGCGTTTATCCTATGAATTATGGGCGGAACTCGGTTATGAAGGTATGCTTAATTACGCTTCTGATAAATTGAGACGAAAAGCCATTAATGATCGTCAAGATTATAATGATCGCTACATTTTGAAAGAAACTTTCGGAGATAAATACCAAGATTTTGCAGCCTTTAAGTTGGATATGTTGGAAGGTCGATTAGCTAAGGCTAAGGCAGGCAATTTGAAACCTGTCAGCTTTACCTATAAAGGCAAGACCTATCAGGCGACTTATGAGCAAATCAAGACCTTGATGACTCAGACAGTTGCTAATAATCCAAAAGAAACAGCAGTCTTGAAAGAGGCTATTTATCGAGCTTATCTATTAGATACCGATGATTTCCGACAATCAATCTATCAGTAGAGTTAATCTAAAAAACCACCTCAACACTTTTAGTTGGGGTGGTTTTAGTCGTTGATTTCAATAGAAATAGCAAAGGATTTAACCTCATCAGGTTAAATCCTTTGCTTTAGATTGAGATGGTTAGGCCTTCTTTTTTAATAGAATATTTAAAACTAGGGCGACTAAGGTTCCTGTTGAAATGCCAGATGAGAAAATCATTTGGAGAGCAGTAGGAAGATTTTGTAAAAAGTCAGGGCGAACAGTGACACCGATACCGAGAGCAAATGCGATAGAAATAATCAAAAGTTCCCGGTCGCCCAGGTCAATTTGACTGAGAATTTTTAAGCCTTGTGCTGCAACTAGGCCGAACATAATCATCCCCACACCTCCTAGAACAGGTTGTGGCATGACTGAAATTAGCGCACTTAATTTAGGAAAGATACCGAGTAAGGCTAGGATGGCACCCGCTACAATCATGACGTGAGTGCTGGCTACCTTGGTTAGGGCAATGAGCCCAACATTTTGTGAGAAGGCGGTGTTAGGACCAGCGCCGAACAGGCCAGAAATCAGTGAACCTAGGCCGTCCGCTAGAACACCAGCAGCAGCACGGTCTTTAGAGACCTTAACCTGTGATGCTTGGCCGATAGCCATCATGACCCCGACGGTACCAATGCTTGAAACAATGTAGGCAGGAACAAAGGAAAGGGTCGAAGCTAAATCAAATTTGAGGCCGTAGCGGAGAAGATTGGGAATCTCTAGCCAGCTGGCTTCTTGAACTGCACTGAGGTCCACCATGTTTAAAGGAATACAGATGAGATAGCCAAAAACCATACCAATAAAGACGGCGGCTGTCTTCCACATGCCTTTGCCAAAATGATTCAAGAAAAGGGTAAAGAGCATGATCGTAAAAGCAATGGCGAGATTTTTTAGGGAGCCATAATCAGCAGCACCGTAGCCACCAGCTGCCCAATCGATACTGACAGGCAGGAGGGTAATTCCAATGAGGGAAACCACAATTCCAGTAATCAGAGGTGGGAAAAATCGCATGAGGGGTTTAATAAATTGGCTGAGGATGATTTCAACGACAGCCCCTGTAATCGTTGCTGTGACAATACCTGCTACACCAAATTTGGCGCCAACACTAATGGAGGGATTGACAAAGGTGAAGTCAGTTCCCATCATTCCTGCTAGACGGGAGCCAACAGGACCGAGTCCCCGTGATTGAATCATGGTTGTGATGCCAGAGGCAAAAATGGTAGCTCCAACCATGAAGGAAATGTCTTGCACCTTCATATTGAGGGCACTGCCAATGACGAGAGGAACGGCGATGATTCCGGCGAAAGCAGCCAAGATATGTTGGCAGGCTAGAATTAGGGTGATGGCAAAGGGTGGTTTATCATCAATCCGGTAAATCATCTCTTGCTGGGTAGTAGTAGATGGATGTTTTGACATGTGAAACTCCTTAATGTTAAGATAGGGCTATTATATCAGAAACAAAAGAAAAAAACAACTGATTATCATGTGGTATAAACGAATAATTCGATAAAACAAAAAATAAACTCTCTTTCTAGTATTGGCAAAGAAAAATATGTGTAAAAAGCGAATGTTAAATAATTTCAGGGTTAAGAAAAAGACCCACATAGAGTAACTGTGGGTCTTATGTGATGAGTTAATCATCATCGTCATCATCTGAACTGAAGAGCATGTCATTGATTTTCATGGTGTTAACTTTGGCAAATTCAACCAAATCTTCATCAAGATTAACCAATTCATTATTGATAAAGCCGATGACCATTGGCATGCTCATGCCGGCATAGAGGTCAAACTGGCGACCTTCAAGGAGCAGGCGAGAAGCAACGTTACATGGTGTGCCCCCTTGCAAATCACAGAAGACAACAAATTCTTCAAAATCTTTGATGGTGTCTTCTAGCTTTTGCCGGAAATCATCAGCTCCCTCGCTTGGTTCAAGGACAACAGTGTGGATGTTGTCTTGAGGTCCCATCAGCATTTCTGTACTGGCCTTGAGGCC
Source organism: Streptococcus cuniculipharyngis (assembly GCF_007859195.1). Lineage (GTDB taxonomy): Bacteria > Bacillota > Bacilli > Lactobacillales > Streptococcaceae > Streptococcus > Streptococcus cuniculipharyngis. Next base: position 553,633 of record NZ_VOHL01000001.1, on the reverse strand, counting down.
TTCACAGAAACTACCATGACTGATTAGTACAAGTTGTTTTGCCATATCTTACCCCATTCCAAAGAAGAAGTGACCGAAGGCAGAAACACCAACTGCAAGCAGGATGATGATTAGGATAGCCTTGGTAGGAGTCATGCCCTTACGGCCAAGAATCCAGAACACAAAACCAGTAAATAGAGCAGGAACAAGTCGTGGGAAGATTGAGTTCAAGAGGTCTTGGACATCAATGACTTTTTCACCGATTGTTGGTGCCCAAGAGACTTCAAAGTTAATCATTGTTGCAATCAAGGCTCCGACCATGAATACCCCCATGACAGAAGCAGCATCAACAAGAGCATTGAGTTGGCTACGCATGGTTGTTACCAGTTTGGTTCCTTCACGGTAGGCAATTTCTAGCTGTTTCCAGCGGAAGACGTTGATGGCCATGGCAACAGCCACCCACATGAAGATACCAACAGGGCTACCTTGTGAGGCCATGGTTGCTGCGATTGTTCCCATGATAGCTGGAACGAGTGAGGCAAAGACAGAGTCACCGACTGGGGCAAATGGTCCCATGAGACCAGTCTTGATACCGTTAACCGCATCTTTTGAAGCCACCCCTTCAGTTTCTTCAAGGGCAAGGTCAATACCAGTAATGATGGTATGGAAGTAGTTTGAAGTGTTGAAGAATTGAGTATGCAACTGCATCATTTCTTTCAATTCAGGTGTTCCATCACCATACATTTTACGCAACTGTGGCAAAATAATGTAGAGATAGCCTGAACCCTGCATACGCTCGTAGTTCCAACCGAGTTGGTAAGCAAAGAGACTACGTTTGTTGATTTGGTTAAAATCTTCTTTTGTTAATTTGTAATTAGATTTCGTCATCTTCAATTTCCTCGCTTTCTACAGATGATGCTGGTGCAGCGACAACAGTGCGTTGGCTGTTTTTATAGTGTTGGACTGAGAGGAAGATACCGACAATGGCGATACCAATCATTGGAAGTCCTTTGAAGTTATTGCTAAAGGCAACTGCAGCATCTTCTGGCAAGAGTTTGTTAACTGGTTCAAGCATGCTAGCAACAGCACCACCAAGACCTTGGATGTTAGCGTAAACCACCATGAGCATAGCAGTAATGGCAAAACCAAAAGCTAGGTAGTGTAGGTTACGTTTAAGTGGTAGGTAACGAAGCAAGATAGCAAAACCAAGACCTGGCAACATGCGACCTGCTAGGGTTAGACCATTAGCCAACCATTGAACTTGTTCAACGCCAGCAACCAAGGACTCAACCAAGCTACCACCAAAAGCAAGGGCAAGAAGTACGGGAACTGCACGAGAAGCAGCCCAAGGGATTGCTCCCATCAAGTAGTTGCGTTCGATACCTTTGTAGTCAAAGCGTTCCACTGCAGCATCGATACGGTGAGCGAAGAAAGTTGTTGAGAAACGTCCAAGAACGTCTGTATAAGTAAGTAGAGAAGCTACTGGTACGGCGATAGTCGCAACGGCAATTTCAGGCTTAATCCCTTGAGCAATTGAGAAGGCAGTTGCAAGAACAGCACCTGAAGTTGCGTCGATACGAGATGCTCCACCGAAAGTTCCGACACCAAGTACCATGAGCTGCAAGCTAGCACCGATGGCTAGACCAGTTGCTACATCTCCCATAATCAAGCCAGAAACAAATCCAGCGAAAACTGGCGATCCAGCAGATGATACGATGGTCAACTCATCACAGATTTGATAAGCTGAGTACAAGGTTAGTAAAAGTATTTGCCACCATTGAATCATGATGTATCCTCCTAAAAAATTTATTTCTTTATTATCTTACTTTATCAAGTAGTGGTAGGAAGGGTTTTGCCGTATCTCCTGGCACCATTTGAGCAATCAGGTTAACCCCTTTGGCATTAAGCTCATCAAAGACGCGGATATCTTCGTCAACCACATTGATTGATTGAGTCACTGAGCGCGTTTCTGGGCTGTGTGACATGTTACCAACGTTAACTTCTTTTAAGTCAACACCGTGTTCTACCAAACCAAGGAAGCGGTCAGGTTTTTTAGCCACAATAAGCAAGCGTTGGCTATCATATTTACCCGCTAGGATATTTGCTGCGGCTTTTTCTACGGTTAAAATAGAAAGTTTGACACCAGCAGGGGTAGCTAGTTTCAAACCAGCTTTTTCAATATCACTGTTAACCACTTCATTGTCAACAACCATGATACGAGTAATGTTGAGTTTTGTCGTCCATAGGTTAGCGACCTGACCATGAATCAGACGACCGTCAATACGTGTTGCAATAATTGCCATAAGAATTATCCTCCATTATATAAGATATTTTTTTGTTTAACTTCTGATGGTAGGCGATTATCAAGGAGCTGATACACTTTATAGAAGATTGTTATCGCTTCTTGGAAAACGCTTACCTTATACCTATATCTTACCCCCATTTAAAAAGAAAAGCAATCTTTTAATTTAACAATTTTAGTTTTTTAGACAATATTTTTACAAGAATAAAGGGTTTTCATTTAATAAAGTTAGTTTTGCATGGTATAATAAGAGCATAGAAAGGGAGGGAGAGCATGTTCACTAAAACCTCTGCAATCGCACAGAATAGTTATTTTAAATCAGTTGCCAGTAGTGGTCCCAAGTCTTATGCCAAAAAGATTGTTGATGTGGATAATAAGGCCATTAATTACCTATTTTCCTATGATCGGCCCGTTTTTCTGACGGCTAAATCAGGCATTACCATGTTGGCAGTGGCTCAGGAACCTGATGGGAGGTTTGAAAAATTCATGCTGCACGGTAGTATTAAGATTAACCCACATGTTTATTTCAATATTATCAGTGTGTCCGATGAAAGTCAGGTGATTTTTAAGCAATCGGTGGCTTCTAAAATTTCAAAACACCCCTTGACGGCTTCTTTGGAGTGGCAATCAATTGAACAACAGGTTCAGATTGATGAAATTTTTACGCTCTATTATCAGGTGAAAAAAGCTCCTTACCATTTTCCAACAGAAAGTCATAACTATTGTGAATTAACGATTGTTGAGCAAGGGAGTTTGGAAACAACCGTTGATGGGATTTCCTATCATTTAGAGCGTAACGATGCGATTCTCTACCAGCGCAATCAATCGCATTCTCAATCGGTGGTTGTTGATAAGACCACGACTTATATTACTATCTTATTCAATATGACCCTTCTTGATACGCAGTTTTTTGATCGCGTTTTTCACTTAACACAGGGGCAAATTGCTCAACTAGAAACCTTTGTACGAATTAGCGAGGAAGAAAACAAGCCCTATAAAAATGATTTATTATTGGGGCATTTGAAATTGTTTATCCTGTCCTTGATTTTTGAATCTTCTTCGCAAACCGAGCAATCTAGTCCAATTTCTTCGATGAAAGAGAAATATGATCAAGATATTTTCCAAAAACTCACAGCCTATATTAAGGAGAAACCAGATATTCGAGTGGCTGATTTGAGTGAAACTTTTGGGATTTCTCGGTCGAATATTCAAACCCTCTTTCAGCGTTTCATGGGGATGGCCCCCCATACCTATATTGGTCAACAACGGTTGAAGCAGGCCAAAATTTTGATGAGGGATTCGAGTTACTCCTTGGCTGAAATAGCTGTGCTCAGTGGTTATAGTTCTTTGCCGGCTTTCTCTAGGGCCTTTAAAACAACTTTTGGTTATTCTCCTTCGCAGTATTCAAAAAAATTATATAAACAGATTTAAGCCTGACCAAGTTTTGGTCAGGTTTTTGCGTCTTGAGAGTCAGGTCAGGACCAGGTAGAAATCATCTTATACTGTTAAGAAAGCGCTTAAATTTGTTAAATAAAGCGGTAGCACTTCCTAAAGGACTTGGTTATACTGAGAGTAGTTGGAAGTATTCCACTTAATATCCTATATTATTGGTTACCAAACTTATTGTGGTTAATTATTTTCTCTTTATCATTGAGGAAAAAGGAGGTCTTTTATGTTTCAACTATCTAAAGCTGAACTAGAGCAACTGGGGGCTGAAATCACAACACGTGAAATCAAGCAGCAACCGGAACTCTGGACAGAAGCTTTTACCTATTATCAAGATAACCTTGAGCGTATTCAAGATTTTCTCAACCAATTGCCTTCAGGCAAATTGCGTGTGATTTTTACTGGTGCAGGAACATCTCAATATGCCGGAGATACCGTCCTACCTTATTTGAAACGTGTGGGTGATGAGAAACGTTTTGAATTCCAGTCGGTAGCAACAACTAATCTGGTGTCTAACCCACATGACTACTTCAAAAAGGATGAGCCAACTGTCTTGGTATCCTTTGCTCGCTCAGGCAATTCGCCAGAAAGTGTAGCCAGTGTTGAATTAGGTCAGCAAATCGTTGATGATTTCTACCAAATCACGATTACTTGTGCTCCAGAAGGCCAGTTAGCTCAAAAAGCAGCTGGCGATGAGAAAAATCTCTTGCTCATGATGCCAGAACGAGCTAATGACGCAGGTTTTGCCATGACAGGAAGCTTTACCTGCATGACCTTGACAGCTACTCTCTTGTTTGATCAAGCGTCTTTGGAGGAAAAGGCTGGCCATGTGGGAGCTATTGTCAAGATGGGCGAGCAAGTTTTGGCTGCTGAGGAGCAGTTGCAGGCCTATGTTGACCTTGATTTTGACCGTATTGTTTATCTAGGTTCTGGAGCTTTGGCAGGTTTGGCACGTGAAGTTCAACTAAAAATCTTAGAATTGACAGCTGGTAAGATGGCAACGGCCTTTGATTCTTCTCTTGGTTTCCGTCACGGTCCAAAATCCTTTGTGAATGAAAAGACTTTGGTCTTTACCTTTGTCTCAAACGACGCTTACACGCGTCAATATGACCTAGACATCTTGGAAGAGTTGGCTGGCGATGAGATTGCTAAATTGGTCTGTGGGGTCCAAGTCCAACAGGAGCGTAATTTTGCTGGTGAGAACTTTAGGTTTGAAGAAGGCTATTGCACTATTCCAGATGCCTATCTGGCTCTGCCATACGCTGTCTTTGGTCAAACCATCTCCCTCTTGGCCTCAATCAAGGTTGACAATAAACCAGATACACCATCGCCAACAGGAACGGTCAACCGTGTGGTTAAAGGAGTTATTATTCATCCCCTAGCTTAGAAAGTTAATGCTTATGACATCTTATCTTTACGCTAAACGTTTCTACTATCTTAATGAAGAAAAAGAGGCCGGTTATCTGCCAATTTTAGAAGATGGTCGCTTTGGAGATTATCAAAAAGAAAAGCCGACAGATGGTCAGATTATTGATTACGGCAACTTTAGCATCGCCCCAGGTTTGGTTGATACCCATATCCATGGTTTTATGGGGCATGACGTCATGGATGCTTCAGCGGAAGGTTTGGAGAAAATTTCTGAACATCTTCCCTCTTGTGGGGTAACCTCCTATTTACCAACGACCTTGACCGCAGCCAAGGAAGAATTGGATAAGGTCTGTCAGTTGATTGGTCAAGTTGCTCCGCATGCCAAGGGGGCAAAAATGCAAGGGATTTTCCTTGAAGGGCCATTTTTCACCGAGACTTACAAGGGGGCACAAAATCCGAGTTATATGGGGGATCCAGATAAGACTCAACTAGACCAGTGGCAGGAACTATCACAAGGACTGGTCAGGAAAATTGCTCTAGCCCCTGAACGTCAGGGAGCGGTTGACTTTATTCAACATGCCAAGCGTGAGGGTATCTACACTGCCCTAGCTCACACGGATGCCACCTATGACCAATGCCAAGCAGCGGTGGAAGCAGGAGCCAACATCTTTGTTCATACCTACAATGGTATGCGGGGGCTTCATCACCGAGAACCCGGTGTGGTCGGGGCAGCTCTTACCTTGGGTCAATTCAATGAGCTGATTTGTGATGGTCACCATGTTCACCCTGTATCAGCCAAGATTGTCAAGGAAATGTCGGCACCAGACAGACTGGTCTTGATTACCGACTGTATGCGGGCTGGCGGCTTGGGTGATTGCCAATCTAAACTGGGAGAATTTGATGTAGAGGTCAAAAATGGGGCAGCTCGCTTGACTTCTAACGGTAGCCTGGCAGGTTCAGTCCTTGAATTAATGACTGCCGTGCAAAACGTCATCAAATGGGGGCTAGCCAGTCCAGCCCAAGCCCTGCAAATGGCCAGCTACAACCCAGCCTTGTCTGTCGGACTGGAAAAGGTGTGTGGTCAACTAGCAGCCGGTCACCCAGCAGACTTTATCGTCCTTGATGACGACTTTAATTTACAAGCAACTTATATCAATGGGCAAGCCCATTATGAAAAATAGTTTGAAGAAAGGAACTATCATGAAAAAACTAACACTTACACCAGGAAAATTGCAACACATGAAAAACTTGTCTAGCGACGACCATGTTATTGGAGCTCTTGCCATTGACCAACGTGGTGCCCTTCGCAAGATGATTGCAGCAGGTGGTGGCTCTACTGGTGAGGACGGTATCGTACGTTTCAAAGAATTGATTTCGCAAGAATTGACACCATTTTCAACCTCAATCCTGCTTGACCCTGAGTACGGTGTGCCTGCAACCAAACTTCGTCATGAAAATAGCGGTTTGATTGTGGCTTATGAAAAAACAGGTTACGATGCGTCAGCAGTTGGTCGTATTCCAGACCTTTTGCCAAACTGGTCAGCAAAACGCATTAAAGAATTGGGTGCAGACGCTGTTAAGGTCTTGATTTACTTTGATGTTGATGATAGTGATGACATCAACGATGTTAAAAAAGCGTGGGTTGAGCGTGTTGGTTCAGAATGTGTGGCCGAGGACATTCCTTATTTCTTGGAAATTGTTAGCTATGATGCCAGTGACATGGATGTTCAAAGTCCTGAGTATGCTAAATTGAAACCTCATAAGGTTATTGAGGCAATGAAGGTATTCTCAGATGACCGTTACCATGCAGATGTTTTGAAGGTAGAAGTACCGGTCAATATGGCCTATGTTGAAGGATTCACTAAGGAGGGTGTTGAGCCACTTTATAGTCGCCAAGAAGCTCTTGACCTCTTCAAGGCGCAATCAGATGCGACACACCTACCATTTATCTTCTTGAGTGCAGGGGTTTCAGCAAGTCTTTTCCAAGACACCCTCTTGTTTGCTAAAGAAGCAGGGTCAACCTTCAATGGTGTTCTCTGTGGTCGTGCAACTTGGGCTGATGCTGTAGCTGTTTTTGCTAAAGATGGTGATGAAGCAGGGCGTGCTTGGTTAGCAGAACATGGTCGAAAAAATATTGAGGACCTTAATGCAGTCATTGCTCAAGCGGCAACCCCATGGACAGAACGTGTAAACTAAGCGTTTCATTAGGAATTTGGTTAAGTGCCAAATTCAACCCCCTCTTTTGCCAATGCGGTCAAAAGAGGGCTTTGTCGTGGATTAATGTGGGTGTCAGCACTCACATTATTTCACCACATAAAAGAAAGCGATTTCAATATTAGAAGGGAGATTATTTCAATGTTACCTATGAATCAAAAACCTAAATATGCCTTACGAAAATTGAGTTTTGGCCTATGTTCTAGTTTAATTGCCATGAGTTTTTTGGCTGTGGGAACAGAGACCAGTGTTTTAGCAGAAGGCGCAGAAACTGAGACAGTAAGTTCAGTAGACTCATCTACTCAAGAGACGGAAACGACTCCGTCTGAATCTTCAGCAACTCCAGTAGCAGATGAACAAGACAATCCAACACCATCAAGTTCAGTGGCCGAAACGGAAACTGGGGAAGGCAATGTTCTTGAGCTAGGCAGTGACCGTGTAGAGTTGACGGGAGATGTTAAAACAGTTCAAGAGGCAGAGAATCTAGCAAAATTAACGGATGGTGATAAGAGTTCATCTTCAGTGGCAGCATTGCAAGTTCAATCAGCTAGGGAAACTGATACTGCTCAGCCAACTCAGCTATCCCAAACCCTGACTATTACGGTCAAGGCAGCTGAGCAACCAATTCAATTAAACAAATTGGACATTTACAAGCAGGTTAGTGAAGAGGCTAGCCTAACTCAGTATCAAGTAGAAGCTTACCAAGGAGATGAACGAGTTTACGATAGTGGTCAAGTAAGCATTCCTTATGATCAAGCAGTGGTATCTCATCAGTTGAATAATCTGGAAGCGAATCGCTTGGTATTGCGACTGTTGAAAGCAGAAACAGTCAGTGGTAATCCAGTTAACCAGGTTGGCTTGCGCGAGATAAAATTATATGAGTTTAAACCACAACCTCAGGAAATGGCTGCGCCTTCTTCGGCAGGAGGTGGCACACCAGATGATGTCCTACCAGACCTACCATTTGAAAAGCCAGCCAATGGTCTTGGTGCTATTACTGACTTTACTTTTGCCAATGGTCAGGCCCTTATCCGCTTTGAAACAGGTCAAAAAGCAAAGCTCAACCTCTATACGGATAATGTTTTCCGCTATAATATTGAAAAAGCTGACGCGGAATTTGTTGATACACCAGTGCCAAGTCGTGCAGACCGTCCAGCAACCATCACCATTAAGGACAAGGCTGCCTATCAGGCCCAATATGGCACCATTGGTCGCTTAGTGACAGATGATAGTAGTTATGTCGTTGAAACAGATACGCTCAAATTGGTCTTTGACAAGCTAACGGCTCGCATGAGCATTGTTGACAAGGCGACTGACCGTGTCATCACCAAGGAAGTTTTGCCGGTGCAATTTGACAAAGACAGCACTACTCAAACCCTTTCCCAAGGGAAAAATGAGTATTTCTTCGGTGGTGGGATGCAAAATGGTCGCTTCACGCATAAGGGCGAAAAAATCAATATCGTCAATGAAAATAACTGGGTTGACGGTGGGGTCGCTTCACCAAGTCCATTCTACTGGTCAACGCGTGGTTATGGCGTTCTGCGTAATACGTTCAAACAAGGGCAGTACGATTTCGGAACCAATAATGATAAACTCCTGACTAGCAGCCACAAGGAAGAACGCTTTGATGCCTACTACTTTGTTAGCCCAGGAAAGGATGCCACTGAGATTTTACGGGCCTACTATGAGTTGACAGGGGCACCAGCGGTCTTGCCAGAGTTTGCCAACTACTTAGGACATCTTAACACCTACAACCGTGATTACTGGGTAGAAGTTCCAGAAGGGACACCAGGAGCAGTGCTTCTTGATGGCAAGTACTACCGTGAGTATCAACCAAATCAACTGCCAGAGGATAAACGTCCTCAAGCCGTTCAAGAGTCACTCAATGGTGAGAAAAACAACTACAAGTTCTCGGCTCGTGCGGTTATTGACCGCTATAAGAACTATGATATGCCAATTTCTTACTTCATGCCAAATGATGGTTATGGTTCAGGGTATGGTCAAGAGTCAAATATTGATGCCAATATTCAAAATCTGAAATCCTTTGTTGATTATGCCAAGGAAAGAGGGATTAAGGTTGGTCTTTGGACCCAGTCTGACCTCTATGACACTGACCCTAAGAAAAATCCAATTCTCCATCGTGATTTTGACAAAGAGGTAACAGAGGCTGGTATTCGTGCGGTTAAAACTGACGTGGCCTGGGTAGGTCCTGGTTATTCCTTCGGTCTCAATGGGGTTGATGCGGCTTCAAAACTGTTGACAGAAAAGAGTCCAGAAAGCGCTCGTCCATTTATCGTTTCTCTTGATGGTTGGGCTGGTACCCAGCGTGCGGCCTCTATCTGGAGTGGTGACCAGGTTGGCGGTCAGTGGGAGTATATCCGTTTCCACATTCCAACCTATATCGGTATGGGCTTGTCTGGTAATCCAAACGTAGGTTCTGATATGGATGGTATCTTTGGCGGAGCAGACCCTGTCATCAATGCCCGTGAATATCAGTGGAAAACCTTTAGCTCAGTCATGATGAATATTGATGGTTGGGGGGCTAAGCCAAAAACACCATTCTCATTTGACGACAGAATTACCGACCTTAACCGTATCTCGCTCAAGACCAAGTCAACCTTGCTACCGTATGCCTATTCATACGGTCATGATGCGGCAAGCTCTGGTAAACCGATTGTCCGTGCCATGCTGATGGATTTCCCAGATGACATGATTAACTACACCAAGGCGGTGCAATACCAGTACATGTATGGGGATAGCTTCCTTGTGGCACCAGTTTATAAAAATACAGCCATGAAAGCTAACGGTGATGATGTTCGTGATAATATCTACCTGCCAAATGGTGTCGAATGGCTAGACTTCTACACTGGTGAGAAATACGAGGGTGGTCAGGTTATCAATGGCTTTGCAGCCCCACTTTGGAAGATTCCAGTCTTTGTTAAGAACGGTGCTATTATCCCAATGGTCAATGCCAATAACAACCCAGAAGAGATTGACCGTAGCAATCGTTTACTGCAATTCTATCCACATCAAGGTAGTCAATTCAAGCTTTATGAAGATGATGGTACAACAATTGGTTACAAGACTGGTCAGCTAGCAACTACTCTGATTGAAAGCCATGCTGCTGACTCCAACCAAGTTGGTCAAGCAGTTTTGACCATTAACCGTACTCAAGGTAGTTTTGATGGTTTTGTGAAAGAAAAAACGACAGAACTTCATGTCAATGTTTCCCAAGATGTCAATAATGTTACCGCAACCGTCAACGGTCAAGAAGTGACCCTCAGACGTGTCAACAGTTTGGAAGAATACAAGGCTGGCAGCAATGTCTTCTACTATGACGCTACACCGAAGATGGACACTTACAACCCTCGTAGTAGCGACATTCAAAACCTTGAAGTGGTGAAAAATCCACTGGTTAAGGTTAAATTGGCCAAGCTTGATGTGACCCAGTCTGACATTCAAGTGACTTTGGACGGCTACACCAACCAAGCCAAGCCAAAAGAAGTGCCAGAAAATCTTGCTCTTCCAGCTATGCCAGAGAACTTGGCTGTGCCAGAAAGCTTTATCTCATCAAACAGCATGAAGGTAACTTGGTCACCGTCAGAAGGGGCAGAAAGCTACCAAGTTCGCCATAATGGCGTGGTTTACAGTGGCATCAAGGCAACTGAATTTAACTTTGGTGATTTGCCATACGCTAGCAGCCATAGCTTTGAAGTGCGTGCAGTCAATGCCAAGGGCGTTTCTGATTGGACCAATGTCGTCAATGCCAAGACCAGTGAGGACCCATGGTTGAATGCCATTGACATCGATCCTACCAAGGTTGACACCAACATCAAACAACAAAAGGGTCAAGGTATCGACAAGTTCTTCAACAAGAAGAAAGGTGATATTTTCCACAGTGATTGGAAGACCAAGGTAGAGAAAAATTCTTATATTCAAATCGACCTCGGTGGTATCTATGACTTGGATTATCTCGAGTACCATCAACGTGGCGATGGTGGTCGTAACGGTAAGATTAACTGGGCAACCTTCCAATTTAGTGAAGATGGTGAAGACTGGAGTGACGCTTACCAAGCTGACTGGCGTGGCGAAACTAAGGTCAAGAAATTAAATGTTGACCGCAAGGCTCGCTACATTTACATGAACATCAGCAACAGCCACAATGGTTATATCTCTGGTGAAGAATTGCTCTTCTTCAAGAAACCAGGTAGCAAGATGATTGTTCCAGGTGACATCAACAACGATGGCAAGATTACTGAAGATGATAAAACGTCCTTCCTCAACTACACCGGCTTGCGGAGCGTTGACAATGACTTTGATTATATCAAGCATGTGGATAGCAATAAGAATGGCTTGATTGACGCTCAAGACATCAATGTTATCGCGACCCAATTAGAAGGTGGCATCGCTAGACCAGAAACGCAAAAACCAACCGGCCATCTCTACTTTACTAGCAATAAATTGGAATTGAAAGCTGGTGAGGAGACCGAAGTAACCCTCATGGCAGAAGACCTCAACCGAGTGAATGCCTTGACTTCAACCTTCAAGTTGGATGCTAGTGCCTTGGCTGTTGTTGGTAATAAGGTCACAGCCAACAATGCCTTTACCAAACAGGCGGAAAACTTCTCCAACGTGAAAACACGTGGTTCTGAAACAGATGTTGTCTTTACCTTTGTCAACTTTGGCGACAAGCCACTCATGACTGGTTCAGGAGCAGTGGCAACTGTCCGTCTGAAAGCTCTTAAAGATGTGACCCTAGACTTCAGCAGTAATGAAGGTATCCTAGTTGGTAACAATCAAGCAGTTACATCTGTCAACAATGAGCCTGTCCGTTCAGCTGAAACCTACAATCAAGTGCCAGTAGCACCGCTTAATCTCCAAGTCGGTCGTGAAACACAAGGTAGTTTAAGTTTGAGTTGGGATGCTAGCCCAGAAGCAAGACGTTACATCATTGAAAAAGAGGTAACCGAGAATGGCGAAACTCGCTATGTTGAGGTAGCTCGTACTGAGGAAACCAGCTTTGACCTTTATAGCCTTGACCCAAGCACTAGCTACAAGCTACGCGTGTCTGCGGTCAACCCACTTGGTAAATCAGCTCCAAGTACCATTACCGGTCAAACCTTGGCTAAAACACCAAGTCGTCGCTATGTTCCAGTAAGTGCTCGGGCAGAAGCAGCAGACCAAGCAGGCTACGACGTTAATCGCTTGATTGATGGCGATGAAAACACCCTCTACCATAGTGATTGGGAAAATCCAGATGCCGTGCCATCTTCTCTTGTCCTTGATATGGGCAAATCAGTCAACCTTGACCATTTGGTTTATGTCCCACGTCCTGACGCTGGAAATGGAACCGTGATTGCCCTATCGCTAGAAGTTAGTGAAGACGGTGTCAATTACACCCCTGCTAACAAGGGCAAATACATTCTTTGGGACTACAATAATCAAGATAAGGTTGCCCTCTTCAATCCAGATACCAAGGGTCGCTTTGTCAAAATTAACTGGTTAGGTAGTCTAGGAGGCTTTATCTCTGGTCAAGAGGTCTATGTCATGCCAGATGCCCAAGCTGAGATTGAGCAACTAGATGAAACACCATGGAATAAGGCTCTAGCGGCAGCCCAAGAACGTTTGCAAGGCGCTAAAAACGAAGGTGTCTTGGCAGAACTTGAAGCTGCTCGTCAAGAGTTGAAAGACAATAACCAGTGGACCCCAGAAAGCATGGATTGGATTGTTGGTGTTCTGAATGCCTTGAAACCTGAACTTGATGAAAGCCCATGGGAACAAGCTCTAGCAGCAGCTCGCGAACGTTTGCAAGGTGCCAAGAATGAGCACGTTCTAGCTGAGATTGAAGCAGGCAAAGCTCAGTTGATTGAGGCTGGTGAATGGAACCGTGAGAGCCTAGACTGGATTGTCGGTCTCCTGAACGGCTTGACACCAGAATATGAGACTCAAGTCGGCACTCCGGAAAGCGTAGAAGTGCCCCGGTATGACTTTGCAGTCGGTACTCCGGAAAGCGTAGAAGTGCCCCGGTATGACTTTGCAGTCGGTACTCCGGAAAGCGTAGAAGTACCGAAGTATGACTTTGCGGTAGGTCAACCAGAAACTGTAGAAGTACCGAAGTATGACTTTGCAGTCGGTCAACCAGAGACTGTAGAAGTACCGAAGTATGATTTTGCAGTCGGTCAACCAGAAACTGTAGAAGTGCCGAAGTATGACTTTGCGGTAGGTCAACCAGAAACTGTAGAAGTACCGAAGTATGACTTTGCGGTAGGCCAACCAGAGAGCGTAGAAGTACCGAAGTATGACTTTGCAGTCGGCCAACCAGAGACTGTAGAAGTGCCGAAGTATGATTTTGCGGTAGGTCAACCAGAAACTGTAGAAGTACCGAAGTATGACTTTGCGGTAGGCCAACCAGAGAGCGTAGAAGTACCGAAGTATGACTTTGCAGTCGGCCAACCAGAGACTGTAGAAGTACCGAAGTATGACTTTGCAGTCGGCACTCCGGAAAGCGTAGAAGTACCGAGGTATGACTTTGCGGTAGGTCAACCGGAAGAGGTAGAATACCCAACTTATCCATTGGAAGAAGTGAAAAAATCAATGGTTGAAGAGTCTTGTCAGCCTGTAGCTAAAACACACTCACCACTGAGTCTAGCGCAAACTAATCCGCAAGACTATCAACAATTGGTTGCTAAGGTTGAACAAGCCATGACTCAACCAAAACCAACTAGTATCAATCAAGCGGTCAGTCAGCAGGAATTGCCTAAGACAGCTAGTCAAAGCAGCCTTCTTCTGAGTCTGACTGGTTTGGGACTAAGCCTATTAGCAGGACTAGGTTTACGTAAAAAAGAAGACTAAGTTAGTCGTTTGAGTTATCAATGGGGGTCCAAAGGCCCTCATTGATTTTTAATGGCATCAATAAAAGCTGATAGAGTAATGGGAAGAATTTTTCTATAAAGATTTTTCTGAAAATTTATTGACACTAACAACCTTCTGCCTTATAATAGAATAAAAAAACAAGGAGATACGATGATGACAAGTGTTGAAAAATTATACCAAGCCTATAAAACCAATAGCCCCCTACCATTAGGTCTGGTTGAAGCCAAGACCAAGGAAGAGGCCTATGCTGTTCAAGATGCTGTTTTGGCTTTGAAAGAAGCAGATGGGGAAGTCTTAAAAGGTTATAAAATCAGTCTAACTAGTCAAAAAACACAAGATTTATTTGCTAGTGACTCCCCTCTTTATGGCGGCATGACGGATGTAACGGTTAAATCGACCTATTCACTCAGTCAATACAATCAACCCCTCTTGGAGTTGGAGCTGGTCTTTTTGACAGATGAGGAACTCTTGCCGACGGATTCTTTGGAAGAATTGATGGCTAAGTGCCGTGTTGCTCCAGGTCTGGAAGTGCCAGATGCTCGCTATGCGGATTGGTTCCCGCATACGTCGCTTTATGAGGTCATTGCTGATGGTGCGGTCAATGGTGGGGTGGCTTATGGCAAAGCTCAGAAATTGACTTTGGAAGATATTGCTGATATTTCTGGTCAACTCTTTTTCAATGGTGATTTGGTTACGGAAGGACGCTCAACCGAGGTTCTGGGTCACCCAATCAATTCCCTAAAATGGTTGGTGGATACCCTGGATCAACATGGTAAGACCTTGCCAGCAGGTATGTTTGTCTCATCAGGCACCTTTGTCATGCCAGTGAAACTGGAAGTCGGTACCTATAAGGCAGTCTATGATACGGTCGGTGAGGTTGAGTTGACTGTTACAGAATAATTAATAGAAAACTAACCTTGAAGTCATGGCTTCAAGGTTGTTTCTGCAGAAAAGGAGCTGAGTGAAATGAAAGCGGAGGATAAATTAAATCTTGGTGAATTTTACAAGGAACTACGCCTAGCTAGAGGGATTAAACAAAAAGAAGTGGCAAGGGATGGTTTGTCTGTTTCACAACTGTCCAAATTTGAAACAGGTCAGTCAATGCTTTCGGCAGATAAGTTATTAATCGCCATTGAAGGAATCCATATGACTTTTGAAGAATTTGGTTATGCCCTTTACAATTATCAAAAACCTCTCTTTGTTAGAGAGGCAGAAAAGATTAACGAGTTATTTCAGGCTCAAGATAAGCAGGGATTGATAAATCTAAAGGAAAAATATAAACAATCTGATACCTGCTCTTTCTTAAATTATGCTATTGTAAAAAATATTTTATACATATTAGATGGTTCCAGTGAACTGGCTAGTGGGGAAGAAAGAGAGAGGGTTACCCATTACCTTTATTCTATAGAAGACTGGACTAATTATGAACTTTATGTATTTGGTAATACAATTCCATTTTTATCTGATGAGGATATTGTGTTTTTAGGAAAAGAATTTTTACCTAAAGTAGTACTCTACGGAGAATTACCAGATATGAGACGAAAAGTAAAACAAATATTAATCAATCTTATTTCAGAATTTGTGGATCGTGATATCTATTATTATGTAGACTATTTTGCTGAAAAGCTACAAAATATACTAACTTATCAAGATATTTTTGAGCAAATCCTTCTGACTTTTTTGAAAATGTGTGCTGACTATAAAATGTCAAAGTTAGCTTTAGCTGAGTTAGAAGCTTATGTTAAAGGCTTAGAAATATTGAACAATCCAGAATTGTTAACTATTTTAAAATTGAGAATAATGAACTTAAATCGTGATAAAAATGATTGAAATAATGATATTTTTAAGTGTGGAACAGGTAAGCCACCAAAGTCGACTAGTAAATTATCTAATCCCATTAGATATCTTAGAAGTTATAGATTGAAAAATCGCATATATGAAAAAATAAATTTCATATATGCGATTTTATAAAATAATTAAAAATTCAGGATATAATGGATATAGATAGTGTTGCAGTTCTTTCTTTTGAATTGTTTTTATGCCTACTCTTACGAGCACCTTAATTCTTGTTTATTGGATGAGATGCTTCAAATTTATCTGCTTATTTGACTAACTATTTTTTGAGGTGATTAGTATGAATCTATTATTACGTCATAAACTGTATCGGGTTTTGGCAGCGGCCAATTTTTTCAATCGCTTTGGTGCCTCGATTTACAATCTGGTTTTTGTGGTTTATGCCTCTCTGATGCCCCAGCCAGAGTTGGCGGTTGGGCTTGCCAATGTTATCGTTTTTGTCCCATCTATTTTTAGCATTTTTATTGGTATGCAAGCGGACAGGACGCAACAGAAGATGAAGTGGTTGGTGACCTTTGGTTTCCTGCAAACCCTGCTTTTCTTGTTGGTTGGTCTTTTATCTGGCTCCCTAACTTGGTTGGCTTTCTCTTGTGTCTGCTTGATAAATCTGATGTCAGATATGATTAGCGACTACCGTGGTGGTTTGGAAATGCCAATCTTTCAGCACAATATTGCTGAAGAAGATTTGATGGAGGCTTACTCCTTCAACCAGTTTATTTCCTTTGTTTGCATGTTGGGCGGACAGGCCTTTGGCGTCTGGCTTTTATCACTTAGCCAAAATCGTTTTGGTCTAGTGGCGGTAATCAACGCTCTCTGTTTCTTACTATCTTCTGTCATTCTCTATCTTAATCGTCAAAGTCTTTCTCATCCTCCTGTGGTAAGCGAGGACAAGGGTCTGGCAGAGTCCTTTAGGGATATTTTCAAGAATTTGGAGCAAGTTTTTCAAAGTCAACAAGAGGGCAGTCTTCTCTTGACCCTGACCTGTGTTTTGTTGGTCAATGCCCTCGGCGGTGCCTTGGTGGCCATGTATAACATTTACTTTCTCCGCGTGCCTTTTGCTGATTTTTCTTATTCTACCTCTATCTTTCTCATTCAAGCCATGATGATGGGGGGCATGATTGTTGGTAGTTTGACCCCTAATGATTTTTTCGGCAAGGCTGATATTTTCACTATTCTCAAAGGTGCGAGCTTGTTACTGGCTCTGCTAGGACTTTTCAACAGTTTGCGTTTACCCCATCTGTTATCATTTCTGGTTATTGCCTTTCTTTTCTATCTTAGCGGCAAGGTCAATCCTAAAATTGACAGTCTTTTGATGGCCAATGTTCCAAGCCATATGTTGGCCCAGACTAGTAGTGCCTTGGCAGTCTTGTCAATTGCAGCCATGCCCTTGGGAACTGCTGTTTTTAGTGCCCTAGTGGTGTGGAACTTGTCTGTCAGCTGGCTGATTTTTACAGGACTGGCTCTGGTCTGCTTGCTCCTATTGAGTTTTAAGTCAAAGAAAGGTTAAGAGCATGGCAAAGCTGATAAAGCATTTTGGAGTTTATGGCTTGTGTGTCAAGGAAGGTAGGCTCTTGTGTATTGGCAAAACGAGAAGACCTTATCGTGGTCGCTATGATTTACCAGGAGGGGGTCAAGAAAGTGGTGAGAGTTTGGTCCAGACCCTGAAAAGGGAGTTGTTAGAAGAAACAGGCTATAAAGTCAAGCCGCTTAGCCAGCCCTCTATCGCTGATGTTTTTGTGCAAGAACTTGGTAAGGAGACCATCTTGTACCATCAGTTTGCCCTTTATGATATTGAACTCTTGCCGGATCAAGGGGCAGTAGCGTCGTTAGCCTTGCTTGAGGGAAAGAATGATTCATCGGGGGCTTCTTGGGTCCCCTTAGATGATTTGACTGAGGCTAATGCCTCTCCCCTAATATTATGGGTCAAGGCCAGCTTGACTCAGCCAGCGATACCTTTTGAGGCTATTCATTATCAAAATTGGCAGGTTAAACAACCCTGATAGTTGATTCAATCATTGGGCAGTTGGGTATTTTGATAGTTTCTAATGAATTCAAGAAAATATTAGAAAAAAATAGAAATGTATAAAATCTTCTCTTACCAAGTGCTTGTTTTTTGTCGTTGAGGAGATTTTTTATGTTTTGTTCAAAATTTTTTGTATAATTTGTCAGATAATATTAATTAATTCTGGCAATAGTGGTAACTTATACAAATACAGCTCCTTATAAAAGTTTGTTGGGGCTTATTATTGGAATCACCAAAAATCTTGTTTAAACTCCATCTTTTTCTAATTATTTTGTTTTATTATAAACTTGTACTAGGATTGAACAGAGGACTGTGCGAAATTTTGCCTTGCACATTTGAGTAATTTCTTGTAGAATAAAATCATTCATCAAAAATTATTTGATTATCAAACTTTTGGAGATGAGTGTGAAAGGAAAAAATATGACTTATAAGGGAATTCTTTATGAGGTGAAGGATGAGGTCGCGGTTTTGACCTTTAATCGTCCGGAAGTTTCAAATGGCTTTAATATTCCAGTCTGCCAAGAGATTTTAGATGCTTTGGCCAAGGCTGGACAGGATGAGACCGTTAAATTGTTAGTGATTCAGGCTAATGGTAAGGTTTTTTCAGTTGGTGGTGATTTGGTGGAAATGCAGCGAGCAGTGGAGGCTGATGATGTTCAGTCTTTGGTCCTGATTGCTGACTTGGTTAATCAAATTTCATTTACGCTGAAACGGTTGCCAAAACCAGTGATTATGAGCATTGATGGGGCAGTAGCAGGAGCGGCGGCCAATATGGCTGTGGCAGCTGATTTTGTAGTTGCAACTGAACAAACTAAATTTATCCAGGCTTTTGTCAATGTTGGTTTGGCTCCGGATGCGGGTGGTCTATTCTTGATGAGTCGTGCCATCGGCACAACGCGTGCTACTCAATTAGCCATGACGGGTGAGGGGTTATCGGCTGAAAAAGCTTTGGAATATGGCATTGTCTATCGCCTTTGTGAGTCAGATAAGCTCGAGCGGACGACAAATCAGTTAATCAAACGCCTTTTACGTGGTTCCGTTAATTCTTACAGAGCCATCAAAGAAATGGTTTGGGCTTCATCTTTTGAAGGCTGGGAAGCCTATACCAAAGTTGAATTAAGCTTGCAGGAAGAATTGGCATTCAAGGAAGATTTTAAAGAAGGTGTGCGGGCTTACGGTGAGCGTCGTCGTCCGAAATTTACTGGAAAGTAAGCTTTGTTAGCAACATTTTTTTAATTTTTATCCTCAAATATTTGCCAAAACTCAGAGTATTTGATATACTTTGTGGGTCAAAGTTTGTTACTAGAAGGAGGTTGGACTTGGAATATAATCAAATTAATGATTATCTGGTCAATATTTTTAATCGTATTTTGGTCATCGAAGAGATGAGTCTGCGGACGAGTCAATTTAATGATGTCTCACTCAAAGAGATGCACACTATTGAAATTATAGGGAAAAGAGATCAGGTCACTCCAAGTGATATTGCGCGACAGTTAATGGTTACCCTAGGGACTGTTACCACCAGTCTAAACAAACTTGAGACAAAAGGGTATGTTGAGCGAACACGTTCAAAATCAGATAGACGGGTTGTCTATCTAAGCCTAACTAAGAAGGGAAGGCTTTTGGATCGCTTGCATAGCAAATTCCATAAATCAATGGTTACCCATATCATTGAGGACCTGGATGACGCTGAAATTGACGTCTTAACTAAGGGCTTGGGTAATCTTCATAAATTTCTTGAGGAGTTAGTTTGATGTTATTTGCAAAAATCAGTCAAGTGGCTCACTATGTGCCAGAGCAGGTTGTGACAAACCATGACCTGTCTCAGATTATGGAGACGAGTGATGAGTGGATTAGTTCACGGTCTGGCATTCGTCAACGGCATATTAGTTATGACCAGTCAACCAGTGATTTAGCCACAGAAGTGGCGAAGCAGTTATTGGTCAAGGCTGGTTGTGAAGCCACTGAACTTGATTTTATTGTTCTAGCAACGATTACACCTGATTCGATGATGCCGTCAACGGCAGCTAGGGTACAGGCTAACATTGGGGCTCAAAAAGCCTTTGTCTTTGACTTGACAGCTGCTTGTAGCGGTTTTGTGTTTGCCCTGTCAGTTGGTCAAAAATTGATTGAGGCAGGGACCTACCGGAAGGGCCTGGTCATTGGAGCTGAGACCCTTTCTAAGACCATTGACTGGTCAGATCGGTCAACAGCGGTTCTCTTTGGAGATGGTGCTGGAGGTGTTTTGCTAGAGGCAAGTGAGGAACGACATTTTTTAGTGGAATCATTGCATTCTGATGGTAACCGTGGTCAAGGCTTGCTATCAGGTTTGACAGGTTTACGTTCGCCTTATTCTAAGGAGGAGTCAGATGCCCCTTATCTCAAAATGGATGGTAGAGCAATTTTTGATTTTGCTATTCGTGAGGTGTCCAAGAGTATCTTAGATTTAATTGACAATTCCGAGTTTGCTAAGGAGGAGCTAGATTACCTTCTTCTCCATCAGGCTAATCGTCGGATTTTGGATAAGATGTCTAAAAAAATGGAAATTCCTCTGGAGAAGTTTCCGGCTAATATGATGGCCTATGGTAATACCAGTGCGGCCAGCATCCCAATCTTGCTATCCGAATGTGTGGCTGATGGCAGGATAAAGCTAGACGGGTCGCAAACCATTCTTCTATCAGGATTTGGTGGAGGTTTGACATGGGGCAGTCTTATTGTTAAAATATAGTTATCAAGCTTGTGTGTTACACGAGAAATGAAATTTATTTATTTTTAAGGAGAAAATCATGGCAGTATTTGAAAAAGTACAAGAAATTATTGTTGAAGAACTTGGTAAAGAGGCTGAAGAAGTAAAACTAGAGACAACGTTTGATGAGTTGGATGCTGACTCACTTGATGTCTTCCAAGTTATTTCAGAAATCGAAGATGCTTTTGACATCCAAATCGAAACTGAAGATGGCCTTAACACAGTTGGTGACTTGGTTGCTTACGTGGAAGAAAAAACTAAATAATATGGCTTGAGAATATTCTGTTGAAGAGTATTCTCAAATCTTAGTCTAATAGTTTGATAATCAAATTATCGTAAGTAAGGATTGATGAAAACAAAATGAAAACAAGAATTACAGAATTATTAAATATTAAGTACCCTATTTTTCAAGGGGGCATGGCCTGGGTAGCAGATGGAGACCTGGCTGGTGCGGTATCAAATGCCGGTGGCCTGGGGATTATCGGTGGTGGTAATGCGCCAAAAGAAGTCGTGAAGGCTAATATTGACCGTGTCAAGCAAATCACAGATAAGCCATTTGGTGTTAATATCATGCTCTTGTCGCCTTTTGCTGATGACATTGTTGACTTGGTCATTGAAGAAGGGGTTAAGGTTGTGACGACTGGTGCGGGAAATCCAGGCAAATACATGGAACGTTTCCATGAAGCAGGGATTGTCGTGATTCCAGTTGTGCCAAGTGTCGCCCTTGCTAAACGCATGGAAAAACTGGGAGCGGATGCCGTCGTTGCCGAAGGTATGGAAGCTGGTGGCCATATTGGTAAATTAACGACCATGAGTCTGGTTCGTCAAGTGGTGGACGCAGTGGATATTCCAGTTATTGGTGCTGGTGGGGTTGCCGACGGGGCAGGAGCAGCAGCTATCTTTATGCTAGGAGCGGAAGCCGTTCAGGTTGGCACTCGGTTTGCTGTGGCTAAGGAGTCAAATGCCCATCAGAATTTCAAGGACAAGATTTTGAAAGCCAAGGATATTGATACTGTTGTATAAGCTTCAATCGTTGGTCACCCTGTCCGTGCCATTAAAAACAAGCTCTCAACGACCTATGCCAAGGCAGAACAAGATTTCATGCGTGGCTTGAAAGATGAGAAAGAAATTGAAGAGCTGGGAGCAGGTGCCTTACGCAACGCGGTTGTTGATGGCGATGTTGAGTATGGCTCTGTCATGGCTGGACAAATTTCCGGCTTGATTAAGAAAGAAGAAACCTGCGAAGAGATTTTACAGGACCTCTATTACGGTGCAGCTGCAGTGATTAAGGCTGAGGCAGCTCGTTGGGCAGATGTGGAGAACTAAGGAATGACGAAAACAGCTTTTCTCTTTGCTGGTCAAGGGGCTCAAAAATTGGGCATGGCCTATGACCTTTACCAACAGTTTGCCTGTGTCAAGGAAACCTTTGAGCAAGCAAGTCAACTGTTGGGCTATGATTTAAGAGCCCTCATTGATGAAGATGAGGAAAAATTAAATCAAACCCGTTATACTCAGCCTGCGATTTTGACAACATCGGTTGCGATTTATCGCTTGTTACAAGAAAAGGGCATCTGCCCAGATATGGTGGCTGGACTTTCTTTGGGAGAATATTCCGCCTTGGTGGCTTCTGGTAGTTTGTCCTTTGAAGAAGCCCTGCCCTTGGTTGCCAAACGTGGTGAATTGATGGAAACAGCAGCTCCAGCAGGGACAGGAAAAATGGTGGCTGTTTTGAATACACCAGCAGATGTGATTGAAGCTGTTTGTGTTCAGGCTGCTAGCAAGGGTCTGGTTAGCCCTGCCAACTACAACACCCCTAATCAGATTGTTATTGGCGGTGAAGTGGCAGCAGTTAATGAAGCAGTTGAATTACTCAAGGCCCAAGGTGTCAAGCGACTAATCCCACTTAATGTGTCTGGCCCATTTCATACTGCCTTGCTCCAGCCAGCCAGCCAGCAGTTGGCCCAAATTTTGGAGAAAGTAGAAGTTGGTCCATTTGAGCGGCCTCTGATTGGTAATACGGAAGCCAAGCCCATGGCGAGAGAAGCGGTCAAGCACTTACTGGCTCGTCAAGTCATGGAGCCGGTTCGTTTCTACGAATCAATTGAAACCATGAAGGCGATGGGGGCGACTCGTTTTATCGAGATTGGTCCAGGTCAGGTGCTTAGTGGTTTTATTAAAAAAATTGACAAACAGTTGGCGTCTGCCCATGTTGAGGATGTGACAAGTCTTCAGCACTTGCTAGATACTATGGAGGCATAGAATAGATGGAATTACAAGGAAAGAATGTCTTTATTACGGGTTCAACACGGGGAATCGGCTTGGCTATTGCCCACCGTTTTGCCAGTTTAGGGGCCAATGTTGTGCTTAATGGCCGTAGCCAGATTGCTCCTGATTTGGTAGCCAGTTTTGCTAGTTATGGCGTTGAGGTTGCCACCATTTCAGGTGATGTTTCTGATGGGGCAGATGCCAAACGCATGGTGGAAGAGGCTATTTCTCAACTAGGAAGTGTTGACATCTTGGTTAACAATGCCGGCATTACCAATGACAAGCTCATGTTAAAAATGACAGAAGAGGATTTTGACAAGGTGTTGAAAATCAACTTGACTGGTGCTTTTAACATGACACAATCGGTCTTGAAACCGATGACAAAGGCTCGTCAAGGTGCTATTATTAACTTATCTAGTGTGGTCGGTTTGACGGGCAATATTGGTCAAGCCAACTATGCCGCGTCAAAAGCGGGCTTGCTTGGTTTTACCAAGTCAGTGGCTCGTGAAGTGGCAGCACGTGGTATTCGTGTCAATGCCGTAGCACCAGGCTTTATTGAGTCTGATATGACAGATGCCATGGCGGATAAGGTAAAAGAGGCGGCTATTGCTCAAATTCCTATGAAGCGGATTGGTAAACCAGAAGAAGTTGCTAGCCTAGTGAGTTTTTTGGCAGAACAGGAGTACCTGACTGGTCAAGTCATTGCAATTGATGGTGGCATGACCATGCAAGGTTAAATGATAAAAGAAATAAAGGTAGAAAAATGACAGTTAATCGCGTTGTAGTAACAGGATACGGTGTGGCATCACCGATTGGTAATACACCAGAAGAATTTTGGCAGAGCTTAGAAAGTGGTCAAATCGGGATTGGTCCCATTACTCGTTTTGATACATCTGAGATTCCTGTCCATAATGCTGGTGAAATCAAGGATTTCCCATTTGACAAATATTTTGTTCGCAAGGATAAAAACCGCATGGACATGTACTCTATTTATGCTATTTATGCGACCTTGGAAGCCTTGGAAAATGCTCAATTAGATATGGATAGTGTCAATCGTGAGCGTACAGGGGTTATCGTGTCGTCAGGTATTGGTGGTTTGCAAGAAATGCAGGAACAAATTATCCGGATGCATGAGAAGGGGATTAAGCGTATTCAACCCATGTTTGTGCCCAAAGCCTTGTCAAATATGGCAGCAGGTAACATTGCCCTGCGTATCGGTGCCCAAGGGGTTTGTAAATCAATTACGACAGCCTGTGCCTCTGCCAATGATGCCATTGGTGAAGCCTTCCGTGAAATCAAGTTTGGTTTACAAGATGTGGTTCTAGCTGGTGGTGCAGAAGCGACCATCAATGAAATTGGTATTGGTGGCTTTAATGCCTTAACGGCCCTATCAACTACTGAAGATCCTAAACGTGCGTCAATTCCATTTGACAAGGACCGTAATGGATTTGTCATGGGAGAAGGGGCAGGTGTATTGGTGCTTGAAAGTCTTGAACATGCTCAAAAACGTGGTGCAACCATCCTAGCAGAAGTTGTTGGTTACGGCAATACCTGTGATGCCTACCACCAAACTAGCCCGTCACCAGATGGGTCAGGAGCAGCTCGTGCCATGCGTTTAGCCATTGAAGAGGCAGGCCTTACAGCAGCAGATATTGATTATGTCAATGCTCATGGAACCTCAACACCAGCCAATGAAAAAGGGGAAAGTCAGGCCATTGTAGCCGTTGTCGGTAAAGAAGTGCCTGTCTCATCGACCAAGTCATTTACCGGTCATTTACTGGGGGCTGCAGGTGGTGTTGAAGCGATTGCGACTATTGAAGCCATGCGTCATAGCTTTATTCCAATGACTGCTGGGACACAAGAATTATCAGAAGGTATTGAAGCTAATGTCATCTATGGTCAAGGTCAAGCAGCAGACATCAAATATGCCCTGTCTAATACTTTTGGCTTTGGTGGCCATAATGCTGTAACAGCCTTCAAACGTTGGGAGGATTAAGCGTGAATATTAAAGATATTAAGGACTTGATGGCTCAATTTGACCAATCAAGTCTGAAAGAATTTTCTTATCGTAATGGAGCAGATGAGCTAAGTTTTAGTAAAAATGAAGCCAAGTCTGCACCGAGTCCAGTAGCAGCTATTCCTGATTCAGTAGTGGCAGCAAGCCCAGTTGCTCAGGTGGCTGATGCGGTGACTAGCCTTGAGGAAAGTTCAGTACCCGCTAATCCTCTTGCGGAAGGTGACGTGGTGGAAAGCCCACTGGTTGGGGTTGCCTATCTAGCACCGGCTCCAGACAAACCAAGCTTTGTTTCGGTGGGCGATACGGTTAAAAAAGGACAAACCCTATTAATCATTGAAGCCATGAAGGTCATGAATGAAGTACCCGCTCCTCGTGATGGCGTGGTGACAGAAATCCTGGTTAGCAATGAAGAAGTGATTGAATTTGGTAAAGGTTTGGTGCGTTTGAAATGATTGATATTAAGCAAATTCAAGCAGCCCTCCCCCATCGCTACCCCTTCCTCTTGGTTGATCGGGTCTTAGACGTTAGCGATGATCGCATTGTTGCCCTAAAAAATGTTACTATTAACGAGCCTTTTTTTGAAGGGTATTTTCCAGGCTATCCTGTCATGCCAGGCGTTTTGATTATGGAGGCCCTGGCTCAAACGGCAGGTGTCTTGGAATTGTCAAAAGAAGGGAACCAAGGGAAATTAGTGTTTTATGCTGGTATGGACAAGGTTAAATTCAAAAAGCAAGTGGTTCCAGGTGATCAATTGGTCATGACAGCAACCTTTGTTAAGCGCCGTGGCAGTATTGCTGTCGTGGAAGCTAAGGCAGAAGTTGATGGTCAACTGGCAGCTAGTGGGATTTTGACCTTCGCTATTGGTAGTTAGGAAAAAATAAGAGAGGAAGTCAACCTCAACATGTTTAAAAAATTATTGATTGCCAATCGTGGTGAAATTGCTGTGCGGATTATCCGTGCCGCACGCGAATTAGGAATTGCCACGGTAGCAGTATATTCTGAAGCAGATAAGGAGTCTTTACACACTGTTTTGGCGGATGAAGCCATTTGCATTGGTCCAGCCAAATCAACAGATTCCTATCTCAATATGAACAGTGTCTTGTCAGCAGCTATTGTGACAGGGGCAGAGGCTATCCACCCAGGATTTGGTTTTCTTAGTGAGAATTCAAAATTTGCCACCATGTGTGAGGAGATGAACATCAAGTTTATCGGTCCAAGTGGTCAGGTCATGGACAAGATGGGGGATAAAATTAACGCTCGTAAGGAAATGATTGCGGCAAATGTTCCCGTTATTCCAGGTTCAGCTGGTGAAATTACTAGCCCAGAAGAGGCCTTGCGCGTTGCCCAAGAGGTGGGTTATCCAGTCATGCTCAAGGCCTCAGCCGGTGGTGGTGGTAAGGGAATTCGTAAGGTCAAGCAAGAAGAGGACTTGGTGGCTGCCTTTGAGTCTGCTTCGCAAGAAGCCTTGGCTGCCTTTGGCAATGGGGCCATGTATATTGAAAAAGTTATCTACCCTGCTCGCCATATTGAGGTGCAAATTCTTGGTGATAGCTATGGTAACATTATCCACCTGGGAGAACGTGATTGCTCTTTGCAACGCAATAATCAAAAAGTCTTAGAGGAAAGTCCGTCCATTGCCATTGGTCAAACCCTGCGTCGTCAGATGGGAGATGCGGCTGTCCGTGCAGCCCAGGCAGTGGCTTATGAAAATGCAGGGACCATTGAGTTCTTATTAGATGAGTCTACGGGTCAATTCTATTTTATGGAGATGAATACGCGTGTTCAGGTGGAACATCCCGTCACCGAATTTGTCACGGGAATTGATATTGTCAAGGAGCAGATTAAAATTGCAGCAGGTCAAGCACTCAGCCTTAGTCAAGATGAGGTGACCATTACTGGCCATGCGATTGAATGTCGGATTAATGCTGAAAATCCCGCCTTTAATTTTGCCCCAAGTCCTGGTAAAATCACGGACCTCTACTTGCCGAGCGGGGGCGTTGGTTTGCGTGTTGATTCGGCGGTTTATCAAGGCTATACCATCCCTCCCTACTATGATAGCATGATTGCTAAAATCATTGTTCATGGTGAAAATCGTTTTGATGCCTTGATGAAAATGCAACGTGCCCTCTATGAACTGGAAATTGAGGGTGTGATGACCAACAGTCATTTCCAACTAGATTTGATTTCGGATAAACGGGTCATTGCTGGTGATTATGACACGTCCTTCTTGATGGAAGCCTTTTTACCAGCTTATCATCCGGGAGATGAATAGGAGATGTCATGGCTTTATTTAGTAAAAAAGATAAAAATATTAGGATAACGCCGAACCGTTCCTTGAGACAAACTGTTCAGCGAGAAGTTCCTGAGGTCCCTGATGAACTCTTTGCCAAATGCCCTGCTTGTAAGCATACCATTTATCAGAAGGATCTGGGGCTAGCTAAGATTTGTCCGGCTTGCAGTTACAATTTCCGAATTTCAGCCCAGGAACGTCTGGCCCTGACGGTTGATGAAGGGACTTTTGAGGAATTATTCATTGGTTTAGAGACCAGTAATCCCTTAAATTTCCCTCAGTATGAGGAAAAATTGCAGGAAGCTCGTCAAAAAACAGGCTTAGATGAAGCGGTGGTTACTGGTCTAGCCAAGGTCAAGGGAGAAAAAGTTGCCCTAGCCATCATGGATGCCCGTTTTATCATGGCTAGTATGGGAACGGTTGTGGGAGAAAAAATCACTCGTCTCTTTGAACTGGCCACTGAGCAGGGCTTGCCAGTTGTCATTTTTACGGCTTCTGGCGGCGCTCGTATGCAAGAAGGGATTATGAGTTTGATGCAGATGGCTAAAATTTCAGCTGCTGTCAAACGTCACTCTCAGGCAGGTCTCTTTTATTTGACCGTTCTGACTGACCCTACGACAGGTGGAGTAACTGCTAGCTTTGCCATGGAGGGGGATATTATCTTAGCAGAGCCCCAAGCCCTGGTTGGATTTGCTGGTCGTCGCGTCATTGAAACAACTGTGCGTGAAACCCTGCCTGATGATTTTCAAAAAGCAGAATTTCTACTGGAACATGGTTTTGTTGATGCCATTGTTCCTCGTATGGCATTGCGGGATAAAATTGCTTATTTAGTTGCATTTCACGGAGGTAGCCAATGAGTCGGATTGCAAGAATTGTCAAGGAAGCTCGTGACCAGAGTCGTCTGACTGCCTTGGACTATGCCAATTTAGTTTTTGATGATTTTATGGAACTACATGGGGACCGGCAGATGGCTGATGATGGGGCTATCGTTGGTGGCCTAGCCCATTTAGCTGGTCGTCCAGTCACGGTTATTGGGATTCAAAAAGGAAAAAATCTCCAAGATAATCTAAAACGCCGCTTTGGTCAACCAAATCCGGAAGGTTATCGTAAGGCCCTGCGTTTGATGAAACAGGCGGAAAAATTTGGCCGCCCAGTCATTACCTTTATCAACACAGCAGGAGCCTACCCTGGTGTTGAAGCCGAAG
The DNA here is from genome assembly GCF_007859195.1 of Streptococcus cuniculipharyngis. Lineage (GTDB taxonomy): Bacteria > Bacillota > Bacilli > Lactobacillales > Streptococcaceae > Streptococcus > Streptococcus cuniculipharyngis. The sequence continues at coordinate 525,051 of NZ_VOHL01000001.1, read as the reverse complement.
AACGTGGTCAGGGTGAAGCCATTGCCCGTAATCTCATGGAAATGAGTGATTTGAAGGTGCCGATTATTGCCATCATCATTGGCGAAGGTGGCTCTGGTGGCGCCCTGGCCTTGGCAGTAGCTGACCGTGTTTGGATGTTAGAACATACCATTTATGCTGTCTTAAGTCCAGAAGGCTTTGCTTCTATTTTATGGAAGGATGGTACCCGGGCCAATGAGGCAGCTGAATTGATGAAAATCACAGCTAATGAGCTCTTGCAGATGGAAGTTATTGACAAGATTATTGTGGAACATGGTTATTTTACCAGTGAGATTATTGAGTTTTTGAAGGAAAACTTGATTGAGGAGTTGAACCATCTCACAAGTCTCGACTTACCACAATTATTGGAAGAACGCTATCAACGCTTTAGAAAATATTAATAGACTGGCTGGGGTAACCCAGCCATTTATGCTATAATAGAAAGGAGCAAAAGGAAAAGAGAGACAGATGTTAAGTAAAAATGATATTATCCGTGTAACAGTGACAGATTTGACCCATGACGGTTTAGGTGTCATCAAGCATGATGGGTGCGTTTTTTTTGTGGATAATGCGCTGCCAGGTGAGGAACTGGAGATGCGCGTCTTGAAACTGGGGAAATCAATCTCCTATGGTAAGGTGGAAACATTTCTGAGCCAGTCGCCCCATCGTCAAACTGGTCTTGCCCTTGATTATCTGCGGACCGGGATTGCAGATTTGGGCCATTTGGCCTATGAGCAGCAACTCTTGTTTAAGCAGGAGCAGGTCAGAAAGAACCTAGCCAAGATTGCCGGAGTGACAGGTGTTCCTGTTTTGGAAACCTTGGGCATGGCCAATCCCCTAGCTTATCGCAATAAGGCTCAGGTGCCAGTTCGGCGGGTCAAGGGTCAGTTGGAAACCGGTTTTTTCCGTAAGCAGTCTCATGATCTCTTGCCCTTGTCAGATTACTATATTCAAGATCCAGAAATTGATCAGCTCATCAATGCCGTACGGGACTTGTTGAGACATTTTGACCTTAAACCTTACGATGAAGTTGAGCATACGGGTCTGATTCGTCATCTTTTGGTGCGACGGGGACATTACTCAGAGGAATTGATGCTGGTCTTGGTGACCACTCGTCCCAAGATTTTCCGCATTGAACAAGTCATCCAGCAGTTGACCGAGCAATTTCCCAAGCTAGTGTCGATCATTCAAAATATCAATGATCAAAAAACAAATGTGATTTTGGGGAAAGAATTTCGGACGCTTTATGGTAAGGACACTATTACAGACCAGATGTTGGGCAATAACTATGAGATTTCTGCCCAGTCCTTTTATCAAGTCAATACGGAGATGGCAGAAAAACTCTATCAAATAGCCATTGATTTTGCAGCCTTGACCCCAAATGATGTGGTGATTGATGCTTATTCGGGTATCGGTACTATTGGGCTTTCCTTTGCCAAACATGTCAAGCAGGTTTATGGCGTTGAAGCCATTGAAAAAGCTGTTGAAGACGCTAAGAAAAATGCGGAGCGAAATGGCATCACCAATAGCACCTATGTAGCAGACAGTGCAGAAAATGCCATGGCACAATGGGTCAAAGACGGCATCAAACCAACTGTTATTATGGTAGATCCACCACGCAAAGGCCTGACCGAGAGCTTTATCAAAGCCAGTAGCCAAATGACTCCTCAAAAGATTGTTTATGTGTCTTGCAACCCAGCAACAATGGCGCGTGACATCAAACGCTATCAAGAACTAGGCTATCAATTAGAAAAGGTCCAGCCTGTAGATCTTTTCCCACAGACGCATCATATCGAGGTTGTTGGACTGCTAGAGAGAAAGAGATAAAGCCCACCGTTTTAGGGTTTACAAAAGGCTTGATACTAAGCCTTTTTTGAATTTTTGAGTGAAGTATCAATCTAACAGTCTGAAATGAGGCAGTAGGATTGATAGTGGTCAAGTATAAAATATATATAGAGGGGGTGCAAAATGTTCCAGCAGATAGGGTGTCTGTGGGAATTGTTTTACACCCCCTCATTTTTAATTTCTGATATCACTAAGATAGTCGATGGAGGTCTGAGTTTAGTAATTGATACAATTTTTTAGAAAGACTTTCTTAAAATATTAAAAACTCTCAAACAATTTGTTACAGAGTTTTTCAGACATATTATTAATGAATATCTTTGTCAAAATTTTGCAAGTATTCATTGATTTTCATCAGCATCAGTTCATTATCAAATAGTTTACAGATTTCTTTTGCTTCTAAATAGTAATTTTTTCGCTCCTCAATAGATAATAATTTTTCACCAGCATTTCCTACGATGATAAGAAGAGGAGCTAACTGGTAGGTGGTCTGCCATTTTTTACAAATGTCAATTGTTTCCAAGGCTTCTTGGATCGCATCAAAGTTACGTTTTTTTGAGATTAAATAATGTGCATGGTTATATCGAACACGAATATATCCAAACAAATATTCTTGATGACCTAAATCCTTGTTATCATAGGCTTGTCTTAAAATCAGATAGTTTTTTTCATAGTCATCGTCGCGATTGACTAGTGAGTAGAAGTTAGATAAAGTATTAAGGATTTTCAAGTGAACCATGGAATTTGGAGACAATACTTGAAGGCTGCTTTCCAAATTGGCTATTGCCGAGTTCTTATTGTCGTATTTATAAAAATCAATAATAGCCTTTACCCAGTTTAGATAAGTTCTGTCCTCAGAGGAAAGTTTTTTTGTTTTCTCTTGTTCTAACTGGTACAGATATTCCAAATCATTATAATTTCTATCCTCTAATAGTTTTGTTGCAAGCTGTTTAAAGTTAGTGATATTAGATTTTAACTCTATATGCTCGTTAAAAAAATAATCAAGAGGTACGTCTAGCCTTCGAGCAAATTGAAAAAGCATTTCTGCTGATGGCATAAATGTTCCTCTTTCTATTTTACTAAGTTGACTTTGACCGCAAATACCATCACAAAGTTCTTTCTGTGATAAATTAAGCTCTTTTCTTCTTAGTTTAAATTTTTCTGCAAGGATACTCATATTATTTTGCCCTTTTCTTTTAATATTTACCTTTAAAGTATACACCTTTTAGTTAAAATAAGCAACAAAGCAAGGCGATGGTATTCCTATAGTGAATAAAAATACAAAAAAGTCAAAAAAGAAATATAAAATATTTACGACAGATGATTTTGGTGATACAATAAAAACGTAAAGGAAAAAAGGGGCTTAAAAAATGAAACGAAATAAACACTTTTCGAAGTTACTTGCTTTATTTGCAGTAGCAAGCGTAGTATTAAGTAGTGTTAATTTTTATCCTAATATTGGAAAACTTGGCAACTATCCTGAAGTAAGAGTCCAGCAGAATAATAAGTCTGGCGGGCTTGATGTAGGGAAAGCTGATTAGCAAATAGGCTCGTAGGGTAACTTGAATGAAGTCTATTCAGCCGAGCTGTTTCATCATTATTTTGAACTATTTTGAAATTAAAAGTGATGGCTTCCGAACAAGTTTAATATACGTATTAAGAGGTGATACCAATGTACTAGTCAAGATAGCAATGCTTTTTAGTAAAAAAATAATTTATTGATCAAGTCGTGACGTAATAAATTACATAGAAACTTGTTAGAAAAGGTGAAATATATGTCAAATGAAGTATTCTTATTTGAAGAAATTGAAGAAATCTCAGTGCCGGTTAGTGATTTTTCAGTTGGACTTGCTACAGGTATTGGATTTGGTTTAGCAATTCTTGGTCTTGTTGGCTGTTGAGGTTTGTTAAATTAAAAAACGAGAAAAATAAATGTATTTGCGGAATAGTTCTCTGTTTTAGTCAGATAATTTACTAACGTCAAGTTTATTTCCATTTCATTTGGATATTTTTATTAATGTCATATTATTCTTATTTTTTGGATATTTATTATATTAGGAATAGTGTGTATTAGTTATTATTTGACTTTATTATTTAGTAAGGAGGTTTAGTATGTTTAAAAAATTAGGCATAATTAGCGTTTGCATATATATAACTATTTTATACTTCTTGAGAACATATCATATTATCAATAATAATGAAACAATCTTGCTATCGGTTATCTGCTTAATGTTATTGTTTTTTTTAAGATATTTATTTGACAGAGGTTAGTAAATTAGATATTGAGTAAAAATGTAGAATATAAAGGAGGTACAATGCGTATGATTGAAGTCAGCCATTTATCAAAAAGTTTTGGAGATAAAATAGCTTTAAAAAATACAAGCTTCACTGTTAAAGAAGGTTAGATTTTTGGATTTTTAGGACCATCTGGTTCAGGAAAGACCACAACGATTAATATTCTGACTGGACAGCTCTCCTTACCGATAAAGGACATTCTATTATTTTAGGACAAAATCTCAAAATTTAACAAGCAGTGAATTAAAGAGAATAGGATTGGTTAGCGATACAGGTGGATTTTATGAGAAAATGTCTCTGTATCACAATCTTCTTTTTTACAGTAAATTCTATAATGTTAATCAGTCACGCATTGATAATTTGCTAAAGAGAGTAGGATTATATGAGAGTCGCAAAATCGTAGCGGAAAAATTATCCACTGGAATGAGGCAGCGAATGCTTTTGGCACGAGCTCTTATCAACAAACCCGATGTACTTTTTCTTGATGAACCTACCTCAGGTCTAGACCCCACAACTTCTCGAACAATCCACGATTTAATTTTAGAATTGAAAACAGGGGGGACAACAATTTTTTTAACAACTCATGATATGAATGAAGCAACTCTTTTATGTGATTATGTTGCCTTATTAAATAAAGGGAAATTAGTTGAGCAAGGGGCTCCTTCTGAACTCATTCAAAAATACAATAAAGATAAAAAGATTAAGGTTACAGATTACAATGGAAATAGGTTAACTTTTGATTTTAGATCACTAAAACAGATGTCTCAGGCTAATATAGAAAATATTTTTTCAATTCATTCATGTGAGCCTACTTTAGAAGATATCTTTATCGAATTAACAGGAGGAAAGCTAAATGTTTAAACGATTTCTGGCTTTGGTATGGTTACGTTGTCAAATTGTACTTTCCAATAAGAGTATTTTATTGCAAGTTTTAGTGCCTTTTGCTTTCACATATTTTTATAAATATCTGATGGAAACACAAGGTGAGGTCAACAATCAACAAACATTAGTTCTTCTGAGGATGTGTTTGCCTTTTTCTTTGGCTTTAGCTGTTGGAAATCCTATAACAGTTATCTTGTCTGAAGAGAAAGAAAAGCACAATTTACAAACTCTTATGTTGAGTGGTGTTAGAGGTTATGAATACATTTTATCAACTTTATTTCTCCCGTTTTTTCTGACTTTTGTGATTATGGGGATTACTCCTCTTATTTTAGGAGCAACGATTGTACATGCTTTTAGTTACATTACAATTATTCTTCTAACCTCATTCTCAATCATTTTATTCTATTTACTGATAGGTTTAATTGCGAAAAACCAAGTAGCAGCTCAGGTAATCAGTCTCCCTTCTATGATTTTAGTTGCTTTTTTACCGATGCTATCTGGTTTGGATAAGACTGTTGCAAAGATAACAGATTATAGTTTTATGGGATTGTTTACTAAGTTTTTCATAAAGTGGGAGGAATTTTCATGGAGTAAAACTCTGATTCCTAATCTAACACTACTTGTTTGGATTGTTCTTTTATTAACTTTAATTACGATAACTATTAGGAAAAAGAAAATTTCTTAAATGAGTCGCTTTATAAGACTGATAATTGCCTTATAGTAAGGGAGAATGAGACTTAGAAAGTCCTATTTTGACAGTAAGAGGTAGACGGGCTTACTGGGGAGATACCTGATTATGGGCAGTTATGAAGACTACCATCAGAAGAAGGAGCGACTATGAACGATTATTTTACTGTTCAATAGGTATAAAATTCCCAACTATTTTCCCTACAATTCTTAGTTCTTTCTCAGCTGGCGCAAACTTATCTAGGTAAGAACCAATATGGACATGAATCTGTAGGCGGTTGACATCAACGACTCCTGGTTTATATGGTGAGTTGGCATTGACGAAGTAGGCATTTTGATAAGCTTCACCATCAGGACGTTCTAATTCCCCATCACGAAGTGGAGTTTTTAGAATCTCAAGTGCTGGAACAGATTTTCCGTTACCTTTGAGTTTTGATTTGTCTTCCTTGTAGGCAAGTTCAATGGCAGCTTTGATTTTATCGACAGTCTCAATATCATCCTTTGGAATGATGAGTGAGACACTGTATTTTGGTTTGCTGCCGTTGATGGTTTTGGGTTCATTGGCATTCAAGTAGCTGGAGTGATTATTTTTACCTGTAATTACTTTTGTTGACATGTGTTTATACCTCTTTAAAGTCATTTTTTTCTAGGTTCATTTCTTGACGTGTATTATCAATTGGAACGAGTGTTGGTTTGACGATAAGACAACCAAGCAGGTCATTGAAGGTTTTCTTACCAAGGAGCTTGGTCATGGCAGTGATCGTAAGAAATTTCTTCTAGTAAGGGTCAAAGCTAGCGTCAATCACAGCTTTGCTGACGGCAACTTCGTCTGATATCTTACGAACCGAACGTCCCTCTACCAGTTTGACCTGGTATTGTTCTACATTCAGTAGCTTCTTGTAAAGCGTAGGCTTTGATGTCATTTGCCCATGAAACCAGTAAGTCCAGCTTTGGGCAAGAGTTCGTTTTCCGTCCACTTAAGCAGTTCAATTTTGTCCATCTCAAAGGTGGAAATGTTATATTTTTGTGGTTGGAATATGGTCATAGTAACCTTATCAAAATCATAAATACCGTTAAACATATCTAAAGCACCTAGTGCATAACACATCATTTGTGGGTTAAGGAAAGACTGAAGTGATTAAAGGTTTTGAGAGCATCTGATGACTTCCATAACTAGTTAATTTTTACATTGATAAAAAGCCTTGACATTTCTTGGTGTCAAGGCCTTATCTTAATAGTCTTGTGATTGGACAGAATCTGTTGAGCGACCAATCAAGAGCAGAGATTTCTGATTCTTGTTCATTATTAATGCTATGTCTTGTTAGAACTGATAACCGTTGGGGTTGCCGATGTCACCAGTAATCAAATTACCTTAGCTGGAATGTAAGGCTTTGGTAATCTTAATTGTCTGTTGCTTGGCTAGCAGGAGCTTCTAGTTGACTGGTACTGGCTTCGGAACTAGCTTCTGGTGTCAGAGAACTGCTGTCATTAGCCGGTGTGGTTGAGTCTTGGCTACCTAGCTCATCTTGACTAGTTGTGGTACTGGTGTCAAAACTGGCTGCTGGAAACTCTTGGCTGGAGCTAGGTGTTTGGTTAAACCATTGATTATCTGTGTTCGTTGTGGTTGTGTCTTTGAGATAGCTGCTAGGTTCGTTAGTGGGCTCTACCTTATTTTTGTTATTGAGGGCGTTGTTAATGGTGATAGAGGCTACAATAATGCTTAAAATACTACCGATGAGGGCAATGGTTTTTTGTAGGGCAGAAAACCCGGTTTTGATATGGACGGTAGGTGGAGTGGCTGATTTTCGGTCTTTTTTTGCTTTGCGTGAGTATTGGCTAGTCATTGTTACTCTCCTTTTTATACTATTATACGATTTTATTCGAAAATTTTCCATTAAAAGCTAGGGGAATCAGGCACCTATTAGCGAATAAATAGTCAAATAAACCATAAGATGGTATAATAAAAACTATTATGAGAAGAAAAATAAAAGCAACACTCATTTGGTCCTTTTTTTTCTTGGTATTTCTGCTCATGATTGGAGCAAATGCCCGTCAAGGAATTAAAAAATCCAATCTCAAGTCTAATCAGGAAACCAACCAGTCAGTAGCTAAACAGTCGCAAGAGGAGAGAAAACAGCAGACAATCCAATCTCTAATGGCAAAGATGAGTTTGGAGGACAAGGTTGGCCAGTTATTTTTTGCGAGGGTACCTGCTCAGAATGCCTTGGCTGACTTGGAAGATTATCGGTTGGGAGCCTATTTGTTATTTGCGAGAGACTATGCTGACAAGGATTTGACAGGGGTCAAGGAGATGACAACTAGTTTTCAAGAAGTGTCAAAAATCCCCTTGATTATTGGTTCTGATGAAGAAGGTGGAACAGTGACGCGGATATCAGAGATTCTAGATAATCCTTTCCAATCTCCCATGGCGCTTTATCAGGTCGGTGGACTAGCAGGGGTGCTAGCTGATAATAAGGCTAAGGTAGAACTCTTGAAGTCAGTCGGTATTTACACTGGCCTGTATCCCGTTGCTGACATTGCTCAAAGAAGCAGTTCTTTCATCTATAGTAGAACCTTGGGGGAAGATTTGACCAAGACTAGTGATTATGTTAGTCAGGTGGTTCGTCAGTTAAAAAAGGAAAAATTTGGCTCGACCCTCAAGCATTTTCCTGGGTATGGTGACAATGGTGATAGCCATACGGGGGTTATTCAGGATGACCGTTCCTTATCGCAATTGGCTGCTTATGACTTGAGAGTATTTGAAGCAGGGATTAAGGCTGGGGCAGATAGTGTTTTGGTCTCGCATAATATTTTAAGTCAGATTGACGATGTACCCGCTTCGATTTCGCCCAAAATGACACAGATTTTGCGGCGGGACCTAGGCTTCCAAGGAGTGATTATGACAGACGACTTTGATATGGCTGGCTTGGCAAATCTAATGAGTCAGGAAGAAGCGGCCTATCAGGCCATTCAGGCTGGTAACGACATGGTCATGAGTTCGTCCTATCAAACTCAGATTCCTTACCTTTTAGAGAAAGTCAAATCTGGGCAGTTGAGTGAGGAGCGTCTAGAAGAGTCGGTTAAGCGTATTTTGGCTTGGAAATATGAGTTAGGTTTATTATCGGACAAGGCAGAATGAAAGGTGTAGTGATACATCTTTTTTTCTTGGGCTATCCTGAGTTGTTAGAAGATTTATCTTATGGTAAAATGATAGGTATTGAAAATGAGAGGTCTTGTATGATTTATTTTGATAATGCCGCAACGACAGCCCCCTATCCAGAGGTTTTACAGACCTATCAGGAGGTTGCCAGTAAGCTGATGGGCAATCCATCTAGCTTGCATGATTTGGGAGTTCAAGCCAAGCGACTTTTGGAAGCCAGTCGCCAGCAGGTTGCCAGTCTTTTGGGCAAATCTGCTGAGGAGATCTTCTTTACCTCTGGGGGAACTGAAAGTGACAATTGGGCCATCAAGGGACTAGCCTTTGAGAAAGCAGTTTATGGCAAGCACTTAATTGTTTCTGCCATTGAGCACCCTGCGGTCAAAGAGTCAGCTAAGTGGTTGCAGGCCCAAGGTTTTGACGTGGATCTTGCTCCAGTGACCAAGCACGGTTTTGTTGATTTAGAAGCTTTGGAGAACCTATTGCGGCCAGATACGATTTTAGTGTCGGTCATGGCAGTTAATAATGAAATTGGTGCCATTCAACCCATCAAGGCCATTGCCCAGCTTTTGGAAAATCGGCCGACCATTGCCTTTCACGTGGACGCTGTTCAGGCCATTGGCAAACTTCCTATAGCAGACATCTTACCACAACGAGTGGATTTCGCTTCTTTTTCTAGCCATAAGTTTCATGGGGTGCGAGGGGTCGGTTTCTTGTATAAGAAGCAGGGCAAGAAGATTAGTCCTCTCTTGACAGGAGGAGGTCAAGAAGCTAACTTGCGGTCAACCACAGAAAATCTGCCAGGGATTGCAGCAACTGCCAAGGCCTTGAGATTGACCTTGGAGCAGGTTGACCAGCCAGCCCAGATGCAAGAGTTACGAGATTATTTGTTGGAGGAGTTGGCAAGCTTTCCTGACGTAACCGTCTTTTCTGGGCGGGAAAATTTTGCGCCCAACATTGTGACCTTTGGTTTAAAAGGCCTTCGGGGAGAAGTTTTGGTTCATGCCCTTGAAGAAGAGGGCATCTATGTCTCGACGACTAGTGCTTGCTCGTCCAAGGCTGGCAAACCAGCGGGAACCCTTTTAGCCATGGGCTTTCCCCTTGATTTGGCTCAGACAGCAGTGCGTGTGAGTTTTGATGGGGAAAATCAGCTGTCTCAAGTGGAAGCCTTTGTCGGGGCCTTTAAGCAGATTTATCAACAGACAAGAAAGGTGAGAGTTTAATGCAATACGCTGAAATCATGGTGCGCTATGGTGAATTGTCCACCAAGGGCAAAAACCGTATGCGTTTTATCAATCAACTAAAGCGGAATATCCAACATGTACTAAGTCGTTATCCCTCTGTCAAAGTCACGGCTGACCGTGACCGGGCTCATGTCTATCTTCATGGAGCCGATTATCAGGCGGTGGCAGAAGCCTTGAAAGAAGTTTTCGGTATTCAGGCTTTTTCCCCAGTTTATAAGGTGGAAAAGGATGTGGTGGTTTTGAAAAAGGCGGTGCAGGACATCATGCAAGGCCTTTATCGTGAGGGCATGACCTTCAAGATTGCCACTAAACGCAGTGACCATAGTTTTGATTTGGATACGCGTGAACTAAATCAGACCCTGGGTGGGGCTGTTGTTGAGGTTCTGCCAACCATTCAAGCTCAAATGAAAAAACCTGATGTGACGCTCAAGGTGGAAATTCGTGATGATGCTGCTTATCTTTCCCATGAGGAGGTCAAGGGAGCTGGGGGCTTACCTGTCGGAACATCTGGTAGGGGAATGCTTATGTTATCTGGTGGGATTGACTCGCCAGTAGCAGGTTATTTGGCCTTGAAACGTGGGGTAGAGATTGAGGCAGTGCATTTTGCTAGCCCACCCTACACCAGTCCGGGAGCCTTGAAAAAAGCCCATGACCTGACGCGTAAATTGACTAAATTTGGTGGTCATATTCAGTTTATTGAGGTGCCGTTTACCGAAATTCAGGAAGAAATCAAGGAAAAAGCTCCTGAAGCTTATCTGATGACCCTGACCCGTCGCTTTATGATGCGGATTACAGATGCCATTCGAGAACAGCGGTCAGGTTTGATTATTGTCAATGGTGAAAGTTTGGGACAGGTTGCCAGCCAGACCTTGGAGAGTATGCAGGCCATCAACGCTGTAACAAACACGCCAGTCATTCGTCCAGTGGTTACCATGGACAAGTTGGAAATCATTGAGTTGGCTCAGAAGATTGATACCTTTGACATTTCCATCCAACCCTTTGAAGATTGTTGTACCATTTTTGCACCAGACCGTCCTAAAACCAATCCTAAGCTCAAACATGTGGAGCAGTATGAAGCTCGTTTGGATGTTGAGGGCTTGGTGGCACGAGCAGTTGAGGGAATTAAGGTGACAGAAATCACTCCACAGGGTCAAGAAGACCAAGTTGATGACTTAATTAATGTCCTGTTATAAATGATGAAGACTCTGTCTTGGGCAGGGTCTTTTTACGGCGATTTTTTGTGAAAACGTTAACATATTTTGTGCTTAAAATGCTTAAATTTGATATAATAAGGTTATGGATATCTGGATGAAGCTAGCAGAATTTTCTTTAATTGAAACGAAAGACCTTCTTTTACGTCCTTTTCTATTTAACGACCGGCAGGAATTTTTGGAGATTAGCACTGCCGCAGAGCCATTGCCGTTTATTTTTCCGCAAGGTTTGACGGTCCTTGAGAGTGACTATGTGTTTGTTCATGATTTTTTGAAAAATCCTTTAGGCATTTGGGCGATTGAAGAAAAGAAAACCGGTACCTTACTAGGAGCAATTCGGCTAGAAAATCTATCTTGGGCTGATAAAAAGGCAGACTTGGCCTATTTTATTAGAAGAGAGTCCTGGGGTCAAGGCTATGCGACCCAGGTGGTTAAGACCATTAGTTTTTTAAGTTTTCAGGAGTTCGGCCTGGCGGAGTTGAACATTGTGACGCATCTAGAGAATCTAGCTAGTCAACGGGTGGCCCAGAAAGCAGGCTTTCAGGAACTTGGCCAATTTAAAGGAAGTGACCGTCATAGTCGCAAGACTAGGCGATACAAGGCTTTTGTTCTGAGGAGAAGGGATTATAGCGATGAGTAAACATCAGGAGATATTGGATTATTTGGAAAATCTAGCGGTTGGTAAAAGGGTCAGTGTACGTCGTATCGCTAGTCGTTTGAATGTTAGTGACGGAACTGCCTACCGGGCGATCAAGGAAGCAGAAAATCGTGGGCTGGTAGAGACCCATCCTAGGAGTGGAACCGTCCGTATTCATCAAAAGCAGGGCTTGCGATTTGACCAGTTGCGCTATGCTGAAATTGCTCAAATTAGTGAATCGGTGATTGTTGCGGGTCACCAAGGGTTGGAAAAGGAATTTAGCCGTTTTGCGATTGGTGCTATGACCAAGGAAAATATTCGCCCCCATTTGGCTAGAGGGGGGCTGCTGATTGTCGGTGATCGAACTGATATTCAGGAGTTAGCTTTGGAGATGGGCAATGCGATTTTAGTGACAGGTGGTTTTCCGGTTGAAGCGAGGATTAGGGACTTGGCAGATGGCCTGGCCATTCCAATCATGGTTAGTCATCATGACACGTTTACAGTAGCGACCCTGATTCACCAGGCCTTTACCATAGCTAGTGTCCAGAGTCAGACGAAACGAATCGCTGATATTTATCAGAGCAAGGAGTCCTATGGGTTTCTGGGAGAGACGGCGACAGTGGCAGATTATTTGGCCTTAAAAAAGGCAACCAACCGAGTGCGTTTTCCTTTGGTTAATGGGCAGGGGAAAATTATTGGGGTTATTAGCCTGAGGGATATTGTGGGTTACACAAGTAAGGTCTCATTAACCAAACTCATGTCAGAAAATCCTGTTTCGACCTGTTTGGCAGAAGGCCTGGATAAGATTAGTCAAATCATGATTCTGGAAGACTTTGACATGTTACCGGTAATAGATGAGCAGCAGGTCTTGCTTGGGGTGGTGACGAGGAGGCAGGTCATGGAAAACTTAATGCAACCAGCCTATCAGCCATTGTTGGGGCATGCTCGGCCGACCTTACTGAGCCAATTAGTCAGAGACAGGAATAACTTTAGTCTTGTCATTGAGCCATGGATGCTAGATGCTAGGGGGCAGTTTTCTAAGGCTGCTTTGACCGAATTATTGACCCTGATGACTGGAAAAATTACCCATGAAGTATGTCAAAATCATATCATTATTGAGCAAATGATGATATACTGGTTAGAGGAGATTTTGCTTGGGGCTCAATTAGTTATCCAGGCAAGACCGGTTTTTTCCACAAGCAAGCAGGTTATAGACTATACCCTGCTAGTTGATAAAAAAGAGGTGGGGAAGGCGATTATTACCAGTAAAGTAGACTAAAAGGAGTTTTTCCAAATGATGACATTAAAATCCACTCGTGAAATTGAAGCCATGGAACGTGCTAGTAAGGTTTTGACCAGTATCCATGTGGCTTTGCGTGACTTGATTAAGCCAGGTCTTGACATGTGGGAGATTGAAGAATTTGTCCGCAGACGCTGCAAGGAAGAAAATGTCCTCCCCTTACAGATTGGGGTAGATGGTAGTGTGATGGATTATCCCTATGCGACTTGTTGTGGACTCAATGACGAAGTTGCCCACGCCTTTCCCCGTCATTATATGCTTCAAGAAGGGGACTTGCTTAAGGTAGATATGGTGCTCAGTGAGCCTTTGGATAAGTCAGTAGTGGATGTTGCCAAGTTGGATTTTGACAATGTTGCCCAAATGAAACAGTATACCCAATCCTACAAGGGAGGGGTGGCAGACTCTTGTTGGGCTTACGCGGTTGGTCAAGTGTCAGAAGAAGTCAAAGATCTGATGGCGGTCACGCGTGAGTGCCTCTATAAGGGGATTGAACAAGCTGTTGTGGGCAATCGCTTGGGTGATATTGGAGCAGCCATTCAAGACTATGCCGAAAGTCGTGGCTATGGCGTGGTGCGTGATTTGGTGGGGCATGGAGTTGGCCCAACCATGCATGAGGAGCCAATGGTGCCCCACTATGGTGTGGCAGGTCGTGGCCTGCGTTTGCGTGAAGGCATGGTCCTAACCATTGAGCCAATGATTAACACAGGAACTTGGGAAATTGATACGGATTTGAAAACGGGTTGGGCCCATAAAACCTTGGACGGAGGTCTGTCTTGTCAGTATGAGCACCAGTTTGTCGTCACTAAGGATGGGCCAAAAATCTTGACCAGCCAAGGTGAGGAGAGAACCTATTAAGATGGAGAAGAAAACCTTGGGCAGTCGGTTACAAGAGTTGCTGACCTGGCGCCCTCTCCAAACCTTTATCAGTCACTACCAGAGTGCAGAGATGGATTTATCAAGTGTTGCGGTCGCCTATTATCTTATGCTGACCGCTTTTCCACTCTTAGTTATCGTGGCTAATTTGGTGCCTTATCTGCCCATCAATGTGTCTGATATTTTGGAGATGATGGAAACCAATCTGCCACCTCAACTTTACCAAATGACTCAGGGAGTGGTACGAACTATTTTTGCGAAACCAGCCCAAGGAATTTTGGGGATCGCAACAATAACAGGATTGTGGACCATGACAAAGAGCCTGACCTCTCTGCAAAAAGCAGTTAACAAGGTTTATCAGGCTTCACCCCACCGAGATTTTGTGATTAGTTATGCCATTGGTATCTTGACCAGTTTGTTAATTCTCTTTCTTTTGACCTTTGCCTTGATGTTGACGACATTTTCTGAAGCTATTTTACAGGTGATTAACCGTCGTTATCCCTTGGGAGATATGGCTGATTTGGCCTTAAAGTTGACCCAGCCCCTCCTTGGTTTGATTATTTTTATTGGTATTGGTGTCTTATATTTTATTTTGCCCAATGTCAAAATCAAGAAAATTCGCTACATCTTACCAGGAACTGTCCTGACCAGTTTTGTGATTATTTTTTTGAATAATCTGCTAGGTGCCTATGTAGCTAAACAGCTTGAACGTCTGGGTGATTTGAGGGTGTTTGGATCGGTGGTCGCACTAGTTATTATGGCTTGGTTTATTGTTTTGGCTAGGATTTTGATTACAGGAGCGGTCTTTAATGCTACCTTACAAAATCTATCTCAGGGCAACCTTGAAAGCCGGCGTGGCGATGTTAAGGCTCTTTTACAAGGAGTTGGTGAGGAGCCTTCAACCAATCATGCAACAAGTAGTAAAGAAGCGAGTGGTGACAATCACTAAGGTCCTAGTTAGTGTGGATTTGAGAAATTAGCTCGTTATAGAACATACCTCATTAGTTGGCTAATGGGGTATGTTTTTTAGTAAGAATTAGCTTGGGAGTCTTTCTAGACATGGCTGGTTAAAAAGATTCAGAATAGACTAGACAAATTTAAGGCTTTATGATTTAATAGATGTATTGGGAGACCAATGTTGTGAAAAATAAAATAGGGGGTCATGATATGATAAGAAAAGAAACGTTTTCACTTCGGAAATATAAGATTGGTACTGTATCCGTTCTTTTGGGTGCAGTTTTTTTATTGGCCGGTCAGCCTAGTGTTGCTGCTGATGACTTGCAACCGGCAGAAACGACGACTCAGCTGACGGTTTCTGACACCACTATTCAAGAGGTGCCGCTCCTGGCTAGCCAAGTGGAAAATCAAGTGGTCTTAGGTGACAAACAAGAATCGACCATGGCAGTAGTGGCTGATGAAAGTCCAGTTCTTGCTCCATCTCCAACTCCTGTGGAAGAGGCAAAACTAGCTCAAGTGGCTACTGAGACCAGTTTGGTTCAGGGAAACACAGAAACAAGACGTGATTCAGAGACTGAAACCAGTGCCCAAGTAGTAGCAGTCGGCTATCAAGCTCCACAGGCTAAGGCTGAAGAGGCCAGTCCACAAAATATTGATAGTAATACCATTGTAACCGTTCCTCAAGTTTGGCAAAGTGGCTACAAAGGGGAAGGGCAGGTTGTTGCTATTATTGACTCGGGGTTAGATGTTGACCATGATGCCTTGCGGATTTCTGATCTGTCAAAGGCTAAATATAAGACCAAAGAAGAGTTAGAAGTGGCTAAGGTTGCAGCAGGGATTGACTACGGGCAATGGTATAACGATAAAGTTGTCTTTGGTCATAACTATGTTGATGTCAATAACAAACTCAAGGAAGAAGAAAAAAGATCTCATGGCATGCACGTTACGGGGATTGCAACGGGAAATCCAAGTAAAGAAGTGGCTGGTGAGTTGATTTATGGGGTTGCGCCCGAAGCCCAAGTGATGTTTATGCGTGTCTTTTCTGATCTAAATCAAACGACCAATCCGGCCCTCTATGTTCGAGCCATCGAGGATGCTGTCAAATTGGGGGCAGATAGTATTAACCTAAGTTTGGGAGGGGCAAATGGCTCCGTGGTCAATATGGATGAAACAGTGACCGCAGCCATTGAACTGGCAAGAAAATCTGGAGTCACGGTGGTTATTTCTGCTGGAAATGATGGTGCCTTTGGTTCCGGTCATTCTTTGCCAGCAGCGGAAAATCCTGATTATGGCTTGGTTAGCAATCCGTCAACAGCGCGTGATGTTATTTCTGTTGCCTCTTACAACAATACAACCATGGCTAATAAGGTCTTGAACATTCTCGGATTGGAAGACAATGCAGAATTGAATTATGGTAGAAGTTCTTTTGCTAATCCAGATAAAAGTGACTTAAAATTTGAGGAAGGGAGGATCTATGAGTATGTTGCCGCAGGTCTAGGGCTGCCAACAGATTTTGATGGTTTGGATTTGACAGGAAAACTGGCCCTTATCAAACGAGGAGAGATTACTTTCACCGAAAAAATTGCTAATGCGGCAGCAGCTGGTGCGATTGGGGTCGTGGTTTATAATAATCGGCCAGGGGAAGCTAATATTACCATGTCTTTAGAAGAGGCAGGCTTTGTGGTACCATCGCTCTTTATTCCTTATGAATTTGGGGAGGCTCTCGCAGCAAATGCTTATAAGATTCAATTGAATAATGAATCGGTCAAAGAGGCAAATCCGCAGGCAGGTCGTTTGTCTGATTTTACCAGTTGGGGCCTATCTGCTGATGGAGAACTTAAGCCAGATTTGAGTGCTCCGGGTGGTTTTATCTATGCGGCAATCAATGACAATGATTATGGGAGCATGAGTGGTACAAGTATGGCGGCCCCCCATGTGGCTGGAGCAGCAGTATTGGTAAAACAACACCTTCAAACCCAATATCCTGAAAAAACAGCACAAGAAATTGAGGCCTTGATTAAACACCTCTTAATGTCCACTGCTCAACCTCACGTTAATCAGGAGACAGGAGCCTACACGTCTCCAAGACAACAAGGAGCCGGAATCATGGATACGGCGGCAGCCATCTCTCGTCAACTTTACCTAACGGGAGAAGAGGGATATAGTAGTGTTACTCTGGGTAATGTTGAGGATCAATTTAGTTTTGACCTAACAATCCATAACCTTAGTCAAGAAGATCGGACCTTAGATTATGTCACACATTTAAATACGGACACGGTAGCTGACGGATTCATTACGCTAGCCCCACGCGCCCTTGCAGAAATTCCGGGTGGGCGCCTTACTGTCAAAGCTAATCAATCAACCACGGTAAGGATTACGGTTGATGCCTCAACTTTTCGTGAGGAATTACTTGGTTTGATGAAAAATGGTTACTTTTTAGAAGGTTTTGTTCGGTTTACGGATGCCACTGACGGTAGTGATTTGGTCAGCATTCCTTACGTTGGTTTCCGCGGAGCCTTCCAAAATCTCCCAGTGGTTGAAGAGCCAATTTATAACTTGTTAGCAGATGGCAAGGGAGGCTTTTATTTTGAGCCGGTAGCAGATGAAGCGAGAGTACTTGAGGAAGGTCAGCACTATACAGGCCTAGTTACTGGGCAGACAGAGTTGATTTATTCAACTGATGACAGAAGTGATTTTAAACTGAAAGCCCTGGGAACGTTTAAAAATGAAGCTGGTCGTTTTGTATTGCAATTAGATGAAACTGGTAAACCTCACTTGGCACTGTCGCCGAATGGTGATAATAATCAGGATTCACTTGCCTTTAGAGGGGTCTTTTTGAGAAATTACACCAACTTAGTGGCTAGTGTTTATGCAGCGACTGATCTAGAGCGTCAAAACCCCTTGTGGACAAGCAAGCCTCAGGCGGGGAACAAGAATTTTTATGCAGATAACCCAGAGTTAGAAAAATCTAGCCTGATTACCGCAACAGAGTGGGCAGGTAAGGATCAGGAAGGTAGTGATTTGCCTGATGGTAAATACCAGTACGTGTTAACCTATTCATCAGAAGTGCCAGGGGCAGATCAACAAACCATGATTTTTGATGTGATTGTGGATCGTCAAGCTCCGGTGATAACCACGGCAACCTATGATGATAAGACCTTTAATTTCCGAGCTAGAAAGGCTTTGGACAGGGGAGAGTCAGGTATTTTTAGAGAGCAGGTCTTTTATTTGGTGGCAGATGAATCAGGTCAAACAACTCTTGTTAGCCTGACGGAAAATGGAGGAGCAAGCGTTGCAGATAATAAGGTATTTGTTGCTCGAAATACAGATGGCTCCTTTACGCTTCCTTTGGACTTGGCCGACTTGTCTAAGTTTTATTACACAGTGGAAGATTTCGCAGGTAATGTCACTTATGCCAAGGTTCAAGATTTACTTAGCATTGGCAATGATAGGGGGCTTGTGACGGTCAACATGCTTGATAAGGAGACCAACCAAGCGACACCAGTTGAATTTTCTTATGCGGTCAGAGATCAGGCGGGAAATCTTGTTACTGAACTTCCTCGTTATGCGGGAGATAAACAGACCTTGATGTTACCATTTGGGACCTATACCTTTGACCTTTTCCTTTATAATAAGGAGTGGGCTACTGTAGCCGGAGAGACTAAGGTAACAGTGACCATTGATGAAAAAAATAGTAAGGAAGCTATTAATTTCTATGTCACAGTCAGAGATAAGGCCAGTCTTTTGGTTGATGTTGATAAACAGTTGCCAGTAGGATCAAGCCTTGGCTTGGAAACCCCTGAAGGCCAACTATTGATTCTACCAAATGCTAAATATTCTAAAACAGACTATGGCAAATTTGTTCCGCTAGGTGAGTACAAGCTGGTCGTTAATTTACCAGAAGGCTATGAATTTTTGGAAGATTTAACCGTATCTGTTTTGGCTGATAAAGCCAATGTCAAAACATTGACCCTTTTAGATAAAAGAGAGCTCCTCGCTCAATTAGCAGCGCTTCTTAATGTAGAAAAAACACCAGCCTACTATAACGCTGATCTAGCCCAACAGGTTGCTTATCAACAAGCCCTCACCTTGGCTCAAACTACGGTAAGTAGCAAGCAAACTCAGGAGGAAATTGATACTGTCTTAGCTGCTTTAGTAACTGCTAAGGACAAGTTACAGGGACAGCCGACTGACAGGCGTGGCCTGCAAGCAGAGATTGATCAATACCAAAGTATCTTGGCAAACTATCAGTATTACAATGCCACAAAGACCAAGCAGGTACAATATGAAACCTTGGTTCGTTCGGCTCAACTTGTTTTAGCAGATGAGCAAGCTAGCCAAGTTAGTGTTAATCAGGCCCTGTCAAGTCTTAGTCAAGCAAGGGAGGAGTTAGACGGGCAAGAAACCGATTACCGAGCTCTTCGCGATGCGGTTGGCTTTTCTTCACTGCTAAAAGCAACAGCAGCCAAATATAAAAATGCTTCAGAGACAAGCAAGGTAATTTATGATAAGGCAGTGGAGCTGGCGCAAGCACTTCTAGCAACAAAAGAAGCCACTCAAGACATGGTTGATCAAGCCTTGGCCCAATTAACTGAGGCTCACGCAGGATTGGATGGCAGAGATTCAGCACATTCAGAGCAAGCATCGTCAAGTCAAGAGACGGAAGAGCTTAAGGAGGAGCAAGCAAGCCCACCGGATATCCAATTAAATCAGGAATCGCAAGAGCCTAAAACAGAACAGGAGACATCACCGGCTCGTAAACAAGACCAAAAAATAAGTCTACTGGTATCTGAGACAGATTATCTGGTGTCAGCTCAGCCCTTACCGACTGATCAGTCAGATCTTATGTCGGTGACGGCTAAAGCCCATCTATCAGGAAATGGGATTAAGTCAGTAACCCTTGTCGCTCCTAGCAAGACGGAGACAGTGAGCGCTACAGGTAAGCGGGCGCTTTCAAGAAGAGTAGTGGAACAAAACCTACCTCAGACAGCTGGTCGCCAAAGTCCTCACCTACTAGTTTTAGGGTTAGTCTTGACTGGTTTGACTCTTGGTCAGCTAGTGATTAGCAAGCGAAGAAAATCTAATCTTTAAGGATAATCAGTCATTTGACCTAGTGGTCGTGAACTTGGATGGTTTAAAGAACCGTCCAAGTTTTTTACTTCATTAAGTTAGACTGACAGCCCTTACCTGATAGTTGTGATAATTTTTATGGTATAATAGAAAAATGAAAACCATAAAAGAAGTCTATGCAAGTCATGCAGAAATCCCATATATTGCAGAAGAATATCAGGAAGAATTACTCGTTAAGCCGATTCCCAAGTGGGCAATGGTCAGGACAGAAGAAGGGTTATTGCCCGGGCACCTGATTATGCTTTGGCGTGTGAATTTTGGTACCTACACCACTAGCCATCCTCATCATAAATATTTTGCGACTAGCTATGGGATTGATGCCCAAAAAGAGTTAGATTATTTAATTGAGCAGGGCTATGCTCAGAAAGATGGTGCGTTTGCCTCCCTTCAACACTTACCAGCTAGGCAATTAAAAGAACTGCTCAAGGAAAAGCAGGTTGCTGGCTTGTCTAAAATGAAACGTCAGGAGTTAGACCAAGCCATGCAGAGGGTCTATACAGAAGAAGAACTGGCAGGTAAATTTGAGTTGCGAGGCTATTCTGTTTTGCCTAAGGGGGCACGCTTGTTAGAAAAATATCCTGAGATTGTTGCCAAACACCCGCAGAAAAAATATTAATCAGGAGGTATCTAGATGCTGCTGTCCTCGCAACCCTACCTGGTGACTTTTTTTAAGCATGATGATTATGCTTATAACCAACAACCCATCCTGCTTTATGCAGGAACGTCACCGCAAGATCTCAAACTCTATAAGGAATTACCCATCAAGGGGAGAGACCCGTCGATCATTAAACGAGGGGATACCTATTATATTTTGGTGACGGATTATAGCTTGAAAAATCCCCATGACATGACCATTTATACTACCAAGGATTTTGAGAAGTTTCAGCGGTATGATTTGTCGGCAGGCCTGCTTTCTGAGGAGAGGCCCCATGTGTGGGCCAGTGATTTCTTTGTAGACAAGACAGGTCAGCTATGGGTGGTAACTTCGGTCAATGATCGGGGACGGGAGAAAACCTATACCGGTTATTGGCAGCCGTCTTTTAGTCCTTATTTGGTTCCGTTGGATTTGGAGAAAATGACCTTAGGGAAACCGAGGAAGTTAGAACTAGCTGACACTAACTATATTGATGGCTATATTTTTACAGTTGGTAGCCAGTATAATATGGTGATAAAAGATGAGACCAATAAACAGTTGGAATTGTGGTCCAGTGAGGACTTGCTTAATTGGAAACAGGACCTGGATATTATTCCCAATACAGGCCGCTGGGTTGAGGGAGCTTCTGTCTTGTACGACAAGGAAAGTAAAGAATACACGATTTATATTGACCAATACAATCCCACTCAGACAGCAGAAGCAGGCATGTATTATGTTAAAACCAAGGATTTTAAAAGCTTTAGCAAGCGTTATCGGTTGGTGACGGACCAGCGTGTGCGTCATGGCAGTGGCATTGTTGATGATAACTTTAAGCCCAAAAAGTGGTGGCAGACCTTGTCAGAAAAAATCAAGGCCTGGTTACGAAAGTCTTGGCATTTCTTTTTTACTTAGATGTGAGATTATGCTATACTAGATATTATTGAGAGACAGTTAGGAGAAAAAAATGGAACTAGTCCGTGAACAAGTATTTTTAAATCAGTACCACTATGATGCGCGCAACCTGGAGTGGGAGAAAGAAAATGGTACTCCTGAGACGACTGCAGAGGTGACTTTTCAGTTGGTTAAAAAAGACGAGGTGGCCAATGAGACAACCATCGTTGCTGTCCTCCAATCAATGATTGTGAAAGAAGAATTTGTCTTGACCGCTGTGGTGTCTCAGATGATTCACATTAAAGACCGCTTGGTGAATGAGCCGAGTGAATTTTCACAAGCAGAGGTAGAAAACTTGGCTGCTCCTCTTTTGGATATGTTGCAGCGCTTGACTTATGAGGTGACAGAGATTGCCTTGGATCGTCCTGGTATCGCATTGGAGTTTTAACAATGAAATTAGCCGTTATTACAGATTCGTCTGCTTATTTGACGGAGCATGAACGACAACATCCAAATTTATATTGCCTTGATATTCCCATTATCATTGATAAGGAAAGTTATGTCGAGGGTAAAAATCTATCTTTGGAGGAGTTTTACAGGCACTTACGTCAGTCAGGAGACTTGCCAACGACGAGTCAGCCTAGCTTGGCGGAACTGACCACTCTTTTGGAACAATTGGCTCAAGAAGGCTACAGTCATGTGTTAGGTTTGTTTCTATCTAGTGGTATTTCGGGTTTTTGGCAAAATATTCAGTACTTGATTGATGATTATGAGATGACTCTTGCTTTTCCAGATACTAAGATAACCAGTGCCCCCTTGGGAAGTATGGTGAAAAATGTCTTGGCTTGGTCTGAACAGGGCTACGACTTTCCTCAGTTGTTGGAATTGCTCCAGCAGCAGATTGATGGGACTGGGGCCTTTATCATGGTGGATGATTTAAATCATCTGGTTCGAGGTGGTCGCCTATCAAATGGGGCAGCCTTGTTGGGAAACCTCTTGAGCATTAAACCAATCTTGTATTTTAATCAGCAAGGGGTTATTGAGGTCTTTGATAAGGTGCGCACAGAGAAAAAGGCCCAAAAGCGCCTGATTGATATTTTAGAGGAGTTGACTGCAGGTGATGCCTACGAGATTTTTATCATTCATTCTCGGGCAGATGATAAGGCTGATAGTCTCTACCAGCAACTGTTGGCAGAGGGTTACGCAGAGAAAGACCTGACAATTGTTCCTTTCAACAGTGTTATTGCTACCCATTTGGGTGAGGGAGCCATTGCTCTTGGGATGACACCAAAATTAACGAGTTGAGATAAGCGATGAAGATATTAAATCCTTTGCCTTCTGAGTTTCAGAAGGCTTTACCCATATTGGAAAGTATTAGACAGGCAGGTTATGAGGCCTATTTTGTTGGCGGGAGTGTCCGTGATAGTTTGTTGGGACAAGCCATCCATGATGTCGATATTGCCACCAGTGCTTACCCACAGGAAATCAAGCAGATTTTTGAACGAACAATCGATGTAGGGATTGAGCATGGCACAGTTTTGGTTTTGACCAAGCAGGGCGAATATGAAGTGACGACCTTTCGGACAGAAGATGTCTATGTGGATTATCGTCGTCCGAGCCAGGTGTCTTTTGTGCGTTCGCTAACAGAAGATTTAAAGCGGCGGGATTTCACGGTTAATGCCTTTGCTCTGAGTGAGACTGGAGAAGTGATTGACCAGTTTGATGGCCTGTTAGATTTGTCAAATCAAACCCTACGAGCAGTGGGTCTGCCTCAAGAACGTTTCAAAGAGGACGCCCTACGTATTATGCGTGGTTTTCGTTTTGTGGCAAGTTTAGGATTTGAGATAGAGGAGCAGACCTTTGTAGCCATGACAGCCTGTGCCCCCTTACTAGAAAAAATTTCTGTGGAGCGTTCGTTTATTGAGTTTGATAAACTATTGATGGCTCCCTACTGGAAAAAAGGGATTGAAGCCCTGGTTCGCAGTGAGGCCTATGATTATCTCCCAGAAATGGCTGGTCAAGGGGCTAGTTTGACGCAATTATGGCAGTCTTTGGAGGCGGACTTTTCATTTGCCTGTGCGGAGCAAGCCTGGGCCTATGTGATTATTTGCCTGGATTGTTCAAGTAAGCCGTTTTTGAAAAAATGGAAGACCTCTGTTAATTTTCAAAAGACAGTCAGTCAATTGGTTGAAGCCTATCACTATCGTCAGACAAATGACTGGACTCTACGCCAGCTTTATGATTATGGGCAAGGACTCTTGCTATTAGTGGAAGAATTGCGGCAAGGTTTAGGTTTATCGGTTGATTTAGAGGCTATTACCCAGCTAGCAGACCAGCTTAGTATTAGGCACAAGACTGATATCTTGGTCAAAGGAGCTGATCTCATGGCAGCGTTCGCCATCAAACCTGGACCACAATTGGGTCAGCTCTTGACCAAAATTGAGGACCGTATCGTGATGGGCAAGCTCGCCAATGATCGGCAAGCTATTTTGACTTTTGTGGAAGGAGAATTAGATGGGTGATTTTTTAGTTGATAGATTGACGAAGTCTGTAGGTGATAAGACGGTTTTTCAAGAGATTTCCTTTGTCATCCATGAAGGTGATCGGATTGGCCTAATTGGTGTCAATGGAACGGGCAAAACCACTCTCTTAGATGTTTTAGCTGGTCACACAGGATTTGATGGGGATCGTTCTCCTTTTACCAAGGTCAGTGATTATCAAATAGCCTATTTGACACAGGAGCCGGATTTTGAGGACCATCAGACGGTCCTAGAAGCGGTCTTGTCAGCTGATTTACGTGAGGTACAGCTTTTACAAGCCTATGAAGGTTTAATGAGGAACTATCAAGAAGAGTCTCAGCAAGACCTAGATCAGCTCATGGCTGAAATGGATGCCTTGAATGTCTGGGCCTTTGAAAGTGATGTTAAAACCATCCTGTCGAAGCTTGGGATTCAAGACTGGTATCAAGTAATCGGTCAACTATCAGGAGGTTTACGTCGACGGGTACAATTGGCTAAGGCCTTATTAGCGGATGCTGATCTCTTGCTTTTAGATGAACCTACTAATCACTTGGATATTGAGAGTATTGCTTGGCTGACTAATTTTTTAACTACCAGTAAAAAAACGGTTCTTTTCATTACTCACGACCGTTATTTTTTAGATAATGTTGCAACGCGGGTATTTGAATTAGATAAGGCTAACCTCAAGGAATATCAAGGGAATTATCAGGATTATGTCCGTTTAAAGGCTGAGCAGGATGAGCGAGACCTCGCCAATTTTCATAAGAAATCTCAACTGTACAAACAAGAATTGGCCTGGATGCGGACTCAACCCCAGGCTAGGGCGACCAAACAACAGGCTAGGATTAATCGTTTTCATGACTTGAAAAAATCCCTGCAAAATCAAGAAGGCCCCACAGACTTGACCATGACTTTTGAAACGAGTCGTATTGGTAAGAAAGTTATTGAGTTTCAGCAGGCTGGTTTTGCTTATGGAAGCAAGCAGATTTTCCGAGATTTTAATCTTTTAATTCAGAATCGTGACCGTCTAGGGATTATTGGTGATAATGGCGTGGGCAAGACTACCTTGCTTCATTTGATTAACGGTGATTTGGACTTGACAGAGGGCCAGTTAAGTATTGGTGAAACAGTCAAGGTTGGTTATTTTTCTCAACAAATCAAGGATATGGATGGCAGTAAAAGGGTCATCAATTATTTACAAGAAGTGGCAGATGAGGTAAAATTATCAAGGGGTAGCATCAGTGTCACCAACCTCTTAGAGCAATTTCTATTTCCCAGAACCAGCCACGGCAGCTTGATTGAAAAATTATCGGGAGGAGAAAAGAAGCGACTCTATCTTCTCAAACTATTATTAGAACAACCCAATGTTTTGCTCCTTGATGAGCCAACGAATGATTTGGATATTGCAACCCTGACTGTCTTGGAGCAATTCTTGGCAGAGTTTACGGGACCAGTCATTACGGTTAGCCATGACCGCTATTTTTTGGATAAGGTGGCCAATAAAATCCTGGCCTTTGAAGCGGGAGGAATTCGTGAATTTTTTGGTAATTACACAGATTACTTGGATGAAAAAGACTTTCTGTTGACCTATGAAGCAGATATGGCCCAAATCAGCAAGCAGAAAGTTGAAAAAACAAAGGAGACGAAAAAACGCCTTTCTTATTTTGAACAAAAGGAATGGGACACCATTGAAGATGAGATTGTCAAATTGGAGGAAGATATCATAGCCCTTGAAGAAGCGATGGCCCAGCATGCCAGTGATTATGGCAAACTTGCAGAACTGCAAAGAGAATTAGATGATAACAACGAAGCCCTCTTAGCAAAGTATGATCGCTACGAGTATTTGAGTCATTTGGCTAACTAGGAATTTTTTCAACCACCTGTTTTGGTGGTTTTTTTGCTGACCTGACTTTTCTTTAACATTCCTTAAATCGTTTGTTATAGCCGGATTATCGGTTGACAAAGGGACATCAAAGTTTTATAATTACATTAAATAAATAATACAAGTTAGCTTGTTTAGAGGAGGAACTTCATGTCAAGAAACCGGAGAAAAACAACACCTAAGAAGCGAAAGGGTCTAGCGATTACCTTAGGGCTTCTGTGCCTTCTAGGAATTGGAGGTTTTTTCTATATTAAGCAAAGCAAGACCTCAGGGATATCTTCTGACAACTTGTACAAGGTTGCTAATGTTAAAGAAGGGTCTTTGGCTTCTGCCACCTTGTTGTCAGGAACGGTTAAGGCCTTATCGGAACAGTATGTTTATTATGATGCCAGCAAGGGAACTAGTGCAACCCCAACAGTAGCAGTCGGAGACCAGGTTACCGAAGGTCAGCAATTGGTTCAATATGACACGACTAAGGCTCAAGCGGAATACGATGCGGCGGTACGTAATCTTAATAAGATTGGTCGGCAGATTGAATACCTGAGAACTTACGGAAACCTTCCAACAACCAGTTCATCAACGGATGAAAACACCGGTGAGACAGTCACAACGACGACTCCACCAACTCCTCAAGCGACAGCCAGCTATCAGCAACAGTTACAAGAGTTGAATGATTCTTATGCCAATGCCCAGGGTGAAATCAACAAGGCCCAAGCGGCCCTTAATGAAACGGTGGTGACCAGTACGGTATCAGGAACGGTTGTGGCGGTCAATAATAATATTGATCCAGCGTCTAAAACTAGCCAAAGTATTGTTCATGTGACCAGCGAAGGACAACTCCAGGTTAAAGGGACACTGACAGAATATGACTTAGCTAACATTCGGACAGGTCAAGCAGTAAAAATCAAGTCTAAGGTCTATGCTGATAAGGAGTGGACAGGAACGATTTCCTCCATTTCAAACTACCCAAATCAGCCAAGTTCAGAAGGTAACGCCAATGGTGGCGGTGGTGTGACCTACAATTACACCGCTGATATCACAGGTGATTTAGGTGAATTGAAACAAGGATTTACCGTATCAGTTGAAGTTGTTAATGAGAAAAAAGGCTTTATTGTGCCAGTTGGGGCAATTGTGACGGACGGTGACAAACGCTATGTTTGGGTGTATGATGAAAACACCAGCAAAGTTTCTAAGAAAGAAGTTGTTGTTGGCAATGCGGATGCCCGTTCTCAAGAAATCAGTAGTGGGGTTGAACTAGGTCAAGTGGTAGTAACCAACCCAGATAGTCATCTCAAGGATGGTCAAGTCTTAGAAAGTGTTCTCTCAGAAGATACCTCAGCAGAGGCTGGGGCTACACCAGAATCAGGAGACACAGGAGGTAACTCTAGTGAATGATAAACCGAAAGAATTAATGTCTTTAGAAAAGATTACCAAGTCTTATCGCAGTGGTGAAGAAGAGCTCCAAGTGCTTAAAGGGATTGATTTGACGGTTTATGAGGGAGAATTTGTGGCCATCATGGGACCATCAGGATCGGGGAAGTCTACCCTGATGAATATTATTGGTCTGCTAGATCGGCCAACAATGGGTTCTTATCACTTGGCTGATAATGCCATTGAAGAATTGTCTGAGATTGATTTGGCTCAGGTAAGGAATGAAGAAATTGGGTTTGTTTTTCAACAATTTTTTCTCTTGTCCAAATTAAATGCCTTGGAAAATGTTGAATTGCCCTTGATTTATGCCGGTGTCGGTGCTAGAGAGCGTCGTGAATTAGCTGAGCAGTTTCTAGAAAAGGTTGAACTAGGTGAGCGAATGTACCACATGCCATCTGAAATGTCTGGTGGACAAAAACAACGCGTGGCCATTGCTCGTGCCCTTGTCAACGATCCGTCAATTATCTTGGCCGATGAGCCGACAGGGGCCTTGGATACTAAAACCAGTAATCAAATTATGGAGTTACTGACCCAACTTAATCAGGAAGGTAAGACCATTATTATGGTTACCCATGAGCCTGAGATTGCCGATTATGCTACGCGGAAAATTGTTATTCGTGATGGTGAAATTACCATGGATACGACGGATAGCGTTAGGATTGATTAGGAGAGGAGAATGGATGCAAAATTGGAAATTTGCGATTAGCTCAATTCTAGGCCATAAGATGCGTTCTTTCTTGACCATGCTAGGCGTTATTATTGGAGTAGCAGCGGTGTCAGTCGTTATGGCCATAGGAACGGGGGTTACGAAGAGTATCACTAAACAGGCCTCACAGTCTCAACACGATGTTAGGTTATTTTACCAGAAAAAAGGGGATAATGCTTTTTATCCAGAAGATGTAGGGACCAATGTCAAATCACCCTTGCTCAGAGAGGAATGGCTACAACAGATTGCAAAGGAGATTCCTGGAATCAGTGGTTACTATGCAACCAATAGCACCACAGCGGCCATTGCCTATCAGAATAAACGCTCTAGTCAGGTAACGGTGACGGGAGTTAATAGCACCTATTTTGGTATTAAGAAATATAAGATTTTAGCAGGTCGTCAATTGGGACCGTCAGATTATCGTCAGTTTTCTCGTCTGATTATGATTGATAAGGTTTTAGCTAAAAAACTCTTTACGTCTTATGATGCGGCTCTCAACCAAACGGTGGATGTAGGCAATAAGAAATACCGGGTGGTTGGCGTCTATAAAGACCCCGCTGCAGGCTCATCCATTTATGGTGCGAGCTCAGAAGGCAATGCCATTTTGGCCAATACTCAGCTAGCGGCCGAATTTAATGTTCCTGAAATCAGTTCGGTTTACTTTTATGTGCCAGATGTTCTAGAGGCACCGACCGTTGGTAAGCAGGCTGGAAAACGATTGACGGAATTGTCAGGGGCGAAAGAGGGAGAGTTTACCATGTTTGATATTTCTCAAATGCTAGAAGCCATCAAACAACAGGTTGGAACCATGACACTTTTCATTGGTTTTATTGGAGGAATTTCCCTCTTTGTCGGTGGTATTGGCGTGATGAATATCATGTTGGTTTCAGTAACTGAGCGGACACGAGAGATTGGTCTTCGTAAGGCCTTGGGAGCTACTCGCCGTAATATCTTGGTCCAATTTTTGATTGAATCAGTTGTTCTGACTGTTTTAGGCGGAATCATAGGTCTGATTATTGCCTATGCTATCAGTGCTTGGCTAGGAAGTTTACCAAGTTTGGTTCAGAACTTAGGTAAGCCAGAAATTTCTCTCACAACTGTTCTGATTAGCATAGCTTTTTCAGCCTTAGTTGGAGTTGTCTTTGGTGTCTTGCCTGCTAGCAAAGCAAGTAAGTTAGATCCAATTGAAGCCCTGCGCTATGAATAAGAAAAAATCAAAAGGTGTCAAGAAAAAAACTTGACACTCTTTTTTTACTATGCTATACTATATGAGGTAGGGGTGAATTAGCCCTCTAAAATTAAGAAATAGAAAAGAGATTTTACACATGGCAGTAAAAATTCGTTTGACTCGTATGGGTTCAAAGAAAAAACCATTTTATCGTATTAACGTTGCAGACTCACGTGCACCACGTGACGGTCGTTTCATCGAAACAGTTGGAACTTACAACCCACTGGTTGAAGAAAACCAAGTAAGCCTTAAAGAAGAGCGTGTGCTTGACTGGTTGTCAAAAGGTGCACAACCATCTGACACTGTTCGCAACCTTCTTTCAAAAGCTGGTGTGATGAAGAAATTCCACGAGCAAAAATTCTCTAAATAAGTATTAGCCTATGGACACGATTGAAAATCTTATTATTGCGATTGTGAAACCCTTGATTTCACAACCAGATAAACTGACAATAAGGATACAAGATACGCCTGAATTTTTGGAATACCATCTTGACTTGGATGCGCAGGATATTGGACGTGTTATTGGTAGAAAAGGTCGCACAATTTCTGCAATAAGGTCGATTGTCTATTCCGTGCCCACTCAAGCTAAGAAAGTTCGTCTAGTGATTGACGAAAAAGAAGCATAAAACAGTCTTTAGGGCTGTTTTTTCTTATATCAGCTTTAGCGACTAAGACTGGTTTTTTTTAGCTTATCATGGTAGAATAAATATGATTAGAAATCTAAGATAAGTGGAGAAATCATGAATTATTTTAATGTCGGCAAGATTGTCAATACGCAAGGACTACAAGGTGAATTGAGAGTCATGAGCGTGACCGATTTTGCAGATCAACGCTTTAAGAAGGGAAGTCAGTTGGCCCTATTTAGCCCAGAAGGAAACTTAATCAAGCTTGTGGAAATTGCTAGTCATCGAAAACATAAGCATTTTGATATTGTCAAATTCAAGGACCACTACCATATTAATGAGGTGGAAAAGTACAAGGAACACACGCTCAAGGTAGCGGAGCAGGACTTGACCCAACTGGCTGAGGATGAGTTTTACTACCACGAAATTATTGGTCTAGATGTCTATGAACATGACGTCCTAATTGGTCACATCAAGGAAATCTTGCAGCTAGGTGCCAATGATGTTTGGGTTGTAGAGCGTCAAGGCAAAAAAGATTTATTATTGCCCTACATTCCACCAGTTGTCTTGGCTGTTGATTTAGCAGCAGGTCGGGTTGATGTGGATATTTTGGAAGGATTAGATGATGAAGATTGATATCCTAACCCTCTTTCCGGAAATGTTTGCTCCTTTGGAACATTCGATTGTGGGCAAGGCCAGAGATAAGGAGCTTTTGAGCATTCGTTACCATAATTTTCGTGACTATGCTGAAAAAGCCCGTCATGTTGATGACGAGCCGTATGGTGGTGGCCAAGGGATGCTTTTGCGGGCCCAGCCAATTTTTGATGCTTTTGATGCTATTGAAAAGAAAAATCCTCGGGTCATTCTTTTGGACCCTGCTGGTCGGCGTTTTGATCAAGCCTACGCTGAGGAATTGGCCAAGGAGGAGGAACTTATTTTCATCTGTGGTCACTATGAGGGCTACGATGAACGGATTAAGACCCTGGTGACTGATGAGATTTCTTTAGGAGATTTTGTCTTGACTGGGGGAGAATTGGCAGCCATGACTATGATTGATGCCACTGTTCGTTTGATTCCTGCGGTCATTGGTAAGGAAGTTAGTCACCAAGACGATAGTTTCTCATCAGGTCTTTTGGAGTATCCCCAATACACGCGTCCTTATGATTATCGTGGCATGCTCGTTCCAGATGTTCTGATGAGTGGCCATCATGAAAATATCCGCCGCTGGCGTCTGGAAGAATCTCTAAAGAAGACCTACCTGCGGCGTCCTGATTTATTAGATGATTATGTTCTAACGGCAGAAGAAAGTCAGCTTTTAGAAAAAATTAAAGAAGACCTCCTATCAGAATAGGAGTCTTCTTTTGTTTATCTTAGTACAATTTAAGCGGAGCTGCTTCTGGTGGTAGTGGTGCATCGTATGGGTTGTGACGAAGTTTGAAGTTTTTCACATCCTCGATAGTTTGAGTACCAGCAAGCTGCATCACCATCTTCAATTCATCATTAAGTTTTTCAAAGACTTGGCGAACTCCGACGCTTCCTCCAAGAGCCAATCCATAGATAACTGGACGACCGATGGCAACAAGGTCAGCACCTGATGCCAAAGCCTTGAAGACATGTTGACCACGACGGACACCAGAGTCAAAGACGATTGGCACACGTTTGTCAACAGCTTCAGCCACTTCTTGTAGAGAGTCAAAAGCAGCAGGTCCACCATCCAATTGACGACCACCGTGGTTGGTTACCCAGATACCAGATGCGCCAGCACTAAGGGCGATGTCAACGTCTTCTTTACATTGAGGACCTTTGACATAAACTGGTAGACCAGAGTATTCAGCGATAAATTCAACATCGCGTGGAGAGAGTTTTTGTTTAGCTGATTTGTAAACAAAGTCCATGGTTTGGCCAGCACCTTGTGGAAGGTATTCTTCAACGATTGGCATACCAACTGGGAAGACGTAGCCGTTACGAGCATCTGTTTCACGGTTACCACCAACAGTCGCATCAGCAGTCAAAACAATAGCCTTGATACCTTGCTCTTTTACACGGTCCATGATATTACGGTTGATACCATCATCTTTACTGAAGTAGAATTGGAACCATTCAGGTGCTCCGTTTAGGGCTTTTGTTACTTCAGGTAAATCAGTTGTTGAATAAGAACTGATGGTGTAAATGGTGTTAAACTCGCCGACACCTTTGGCACTGGCAACTTCACCTTGGACATTAGCTAGTTTGTGGGCAGCAACTGGAGCCATGATAATTGGAGATGAAATCTTGTCTCCATAAATTTCAGTATTTGTTTCAGGGTTTTCGACGTTACGCAAAACTTGTGGAACGATAAGCTTGTGGTTGAAAGCACGGATATTTTCATAGAGGGTGAAAGTATCGCCTGCTCCACTAGCAATGTAGCCGAAGGCACCTTTAGGGATAACACTTTGAGCCATTTTTTCTAGGTCATAAACGTTGAAAAAATTAACGGGTCCTTCTGCAGTACTTGTTTTGAAAGTCATGAGCTTTCCTCCTAGATAATTTTTGATAGCGCTTTCGCGATTACAGTATTATGGTAGCATGAAAAAAAAGAGATGTCAACCAATTTGCTTAAAGCGCTTTCAAATTATTTTATTCACAATTTTGTATATAATCGAGGCTTAAATTTATGCTATAATATAGGGGTAAAGAAAAAGGAGAAGCCATGTCTGTGGAAGAAATTTATGATATTACCATTGTTGGAGGTGGACCTGTGGGTCTTTTTGCAGCCTTTTATGCAGGTTTGCGTGGGGTTTCGGTCAAGCTGATTGAAAGTTTGGCTGAGCTAGGTGGCCAACCGGCTATTTTATATCCAGAAAAAATGATTTACGACATTCCAGCTTATCCGGCCATTTCAGGTAAGGACTTGGTTGAGCAGCTGATTCAACAATTGGAGCGCTTTGCCAGTAGCACGCAGATTTGTCTGAAAGAAGAGGTTAAATCTTTTGAGAAAACAGATGATGGCTTTTTAATTCAGACGGATAAGGGCCAACATCGAACAAGGGCTATCATTTTAGCTTGTGGTAATGGAGCTTTTGCCCCGCGTCCGCTAGGCTTGCCTGGTGAAGAGGTCTATGCTGATAGCAATTTGCATTACCATGTCAAGTCCTTGGAGGACTTTGTTGATAAGAATGTCGTGATTTGCGGTGGTGGTGATTCTGCGGTAGATTGGGCCAATAGTCTGCAAGGTTTAGCTAAATCAGTGACCCTTGTTCATCGCAGGAATGCTTTTCGGGCTCATGAGCATAGCGTAGCAGTTTTGGAACAATCATCAGTGACGAAATTAACCCCTTATGTGCCAGTGGCGCTTTTGGGGGATGGTCAGAAACTCAAGGGGTTGCGTGTCCAAAGGGTCAAGTCTGATGAGGTGCTTGACCTAGACTTAGATGCTTTGATTGTTAGTTTTGGTTTTTCCAGCTCCAATAAAAATTTGAAAGCTTGGGGTCTGGAGGCAGAGCGGTCTAGTGTCAAGGTGTCTGCTCTTTTGGAGACCAGTCAGGCAGGGATTTATGCTGTTGGCGATGCAGCTACCTATGTAGGCAAGGCTGATTTGATTGCGACAGGTTTCGGTGAGGCCCCCATGGCGGTCAACCAAGCCATCAATTATATCTACCCAGAGCGGGACAATCGTCTTGTTCATTCAACCTCATTGATTAAGGAAAAAGAATAGGATTGGCATTGAGCCAATCCTATTTTATGACCAAGCAAAGGCATCTGTCTGGGCTTGGAGATGGGGCAACCAAGTGGGGTCACTTAGTCGGCAGAGGGTCACTGAAATTCCTGTCATGTCAAGGCTGGTCATGAATTTTCCCATTTTAATCAGTGGGATGTCTAACTCTTCAATCTCCAGCAATTGTTGGAGATCATTAAGAAAAATCCCCATTTCAAGGTCGGTTGTTGTGCCTAGATTGTTGACCAAGAGCAGAAAGGATTGCCCTTTTTTCCAGTGGAAGTGGAGCTTGAGTTTATTGATGACCTCAATGGCTAGCTTTTCTGATTGTTCAAAAGGGACCGTTCGATAACCATCTTCACCGTGAATGCCGATGCCATAAGAAATGGTCTCAGCTGCTAGTTCAAAAAGCGGTAGAGCCGCTCGAGGACGGCTAGCAGGTTTGGTTGCAAAGCCAATAGTGGCAATCTGGGTAGCTAGCTGAAAACCAGTCTGCTCTAGCTGGTCCAAGTCAGCTCCTTGACCGGCTAGTTGTCCCAAAATTTTGTGGAGGATAATGGTTCCAGCCAAGCCTCGACCACGAATTTGAAAATTTTTTTCTGGCTCAATAGAAATATCGTCGTGGGAGAGGATGTATTTGACTTGATGACCGTCGGATTTAGCTTGGGAAATGGCCTGACGGAAGTTGTTAACATCAGCTTCAAAATTTTTAACAATGACAAAGACCCCCTTGCCTTGATCCAAAAAGCGGATAGCCTGGTAGATATCCTGAGTCGTTGGTGGGCTGAAAATAGGCCCATAAATAGCCGCTGTTAGCATGCCCCGTCCAACAAAGCCCATGTGGGCGGGTTCATGGCCACTGCCACCGCCAGCTAAAATAGGGACCTGAGTCTGGTTCCTATTTTTGTCATAAACTAAGGGCAGTTGAGGATGCTTGGCTAGATGGGGATAGGCCGCCATGAGGCCTGCTAAATAATCAGAAATAAGGTCTTCTTTTCGGTTATGGATAAAGGTCATAGTGTTTCTCCTAGTGGCTACGATGGCTAATTTCATAGATAAAGTAATCAGGATTAGGCCGGTCAATTTGCTTTTGGACAAAGGATTTGATGGTTTCAGCTAAGGCATGGGCGTGGTAATCTTGATGGAAGGCTAGAAAATCAAATTGGTTTCTGGGTGGGATGGGACAGGCATATTCTCGGATGATTTTTTCCACAACGGTATGGCAGTAGCCAATAAAAAAATCGTAGAAATTATTTTGTCCCTTGATATTAAAAAGTTGCAGGTAAAAATACCGTTCTTCTTCAAAATAGAGAAAGAGCTCTTTGAGCAGTTGGCGGCCGGAAATAAAATCGAGATTATCCGTAATTTTTTCTTGCAGGTCATTTTCAAAAATCCAGTCCATCAATTGATACTTGTCAAGAAAATGATTGTAAAAGGTCTGGCGGCGAATGTTTGCCAGTTTCATGATATCAACAACAGACACCTTATCAAAGTCTTGATTTTCCAAGAGATTTTTGAAGGCCTTGGCAATACGTTTTTTGGTGATGAGGGATGATGTCATAATAATCCTCCAAACTTTCCTAATCCTATGATAGCAAAATGTGGCTTGATTTTTACTAAAAAACTAGAAAAAGGGACAGATTAGCTAATCTGTCCCTTACTTTTTAAGCCCAATCAGTCTATAATGGCAGTGTCAAATAAGTTACATTTAAGGAGGTCTCTGATGAAAAAAATTATCAATAATCCAGTTGATGTGGTCAATGAAATGATTGAAGGGATTGCTTTCGTCCATGATGATTTAGTGGAACGATTGGAAGGCTATGATGTCTTGGTCCGAAAGGTAGCTAAGGCAGGCAAGGTGGCCTTGATTTCTGGTGGAGGCTCAGGACATGAACCTGCACATGCTGGTTTTGTCGGTGAGGGCATGTTGTCTGCTGCGATTTGTGGGGCAGTGTTTACCTCACCAACGCCAGATCAAATTCTTGAAGCCATCAAGGCAGCTGATGAAGGGGCCGGTGTCTTTATGATTATCAAAAATTATTCAGGAGACATCATGAATTTTGAAATGGCCCAAGAATTGGCAGAGATGGAAGGGATTGAAGTGGCTAGCGTCATTGTTGATGATGATATTGCCGTGGAAGATAGTCTCTATACTCAGGGGCGTCGCGGTGTGGCAGGGACTATCCTTGTTCATAAGATTTTAGGACATGCGGCACGGGCTGGTAAGTCCTTAAGTGAC
This sequence comes from Streptococcus cuniculipharyngis, assembly GCF_007859195.1. Classification (GTDB taxonomy): domain Bacteria; phylum Bacillota; class Bacilli; order Lactobacillales; family Streptococcaceae; genus Streptococcus; species Streptococcus cuniculipharyngis. Next base: position 488,971 of record NZ_VOHL01000001.1, on the reverse strand, counting down.
ATCAAGGAATTGGCAGATGACTTGGTTCAGGAGATTAAAACCATTGGTCTGGCCTTGTCAGGAGCGACCGTGCCCGAGGTTGGGAAACCTGGTTTTGTTTTGCCTGACGATGAATTTGAATATGGGGTTGGGATTCATGGGGAACCCGGATATCGTAAGGAAAAAATGCAGGCTTCAGCCACCTTGGCTAAGGAGCTGGTTGACAAACTCTTAAACAATTTTGAGGCCCAGCCTGGTCAGTCTTTTGGTCTGTTAATCAATGGTTTGGGGGCAACGCCTTTAATGGAGCAATATGTTTTTGCTAATGATGTAGCCGCCTTATTAGCTGAACACGGGATTGACGTGGCCTATAAAAAATTGGGTAATTACATGACTGCAATTGATATGGCAGGTCTATCATTGACTCTGATTAGACTAGCAGATGATAGGTGGTTAGAGGCCTTGAACAGTCCAGTCAAGACAGTAGCTTGGTAAGGGAGGTTAAACGCATGAAAGCAGATAAGGTACTGGCTTGGATGACCCTGTTTAATGATAAAATTCAAGCTAATAAAGACTACCTGAGTGAGCTAGATACCCCAATCGGAGATGGTGATCATGGGGGCAATATGGCCAGAGGCATGGCAGCAGTGATGGAGGAATTGGCAGGCAAGTCCTATCAGCAAGCCAGTCATATTTTTAAAACCGTTGGGATGCAGCTCTTGAGCAAGGTTGGTGGAGCTTCTGGTCCTCTCTACGGCTCTGCTTTTATCGGCATGAGTAAAGTGGCAGATGATGAGCGATTGGTTGAGTGTTTACAGGCGGGCTTGGAGATGATTATCAAACGTGGGAAGGCTAATCCTGGGGAAAAGACCATGGTGGATGTCTGGACGCCAGTAGTAGCAGACCTACAAGCTGGCCTGCTAAAGGTAGAAGCTATTCAGGCTTATGCTGAAAAAACCAAGGATTTGGTGGCAAGCAAGGGTCGGGCTTCTTATGTGGGTGAACGGTCACTAGGCCATCTTGATCCGGGGGCTTATTCTTCAGCCTTGCTTTTTCAAGCCTTGGTGGAAGTAGGTGGCTTGGATGACTAAGCTAGGATTGGTGATTGTCTCTCATTCGCAATTGTTAGCCCAGGGTTTGGTTGATTTAATCAAGGAAGTGGCAAAAGATGTTGCCCTCACTTATGTTGGCGGTTTGCCTGATGGTGAGATTGGGACGAGTTTTGAGCAGGTTGAGGCGGCGGTAGCAGCCAATTCTAGTTCAGACTTGCTGGCCTTTTATGACTTGGGTTCTGCACGGATGAATTTGGAGCTGGTCATGGACTTATCGGATAAGGACCTGACTATTCAAAATGTTCCTTTGGTAGAAGGGGCTTATACGGCAGCAGCCTTAATTCAAGCAGGGGCAGATAAGGCTAGTATTTTGGCACAATTAGCAAGTTTGACCATTGAAAAATAGGGCTTAGTTAATGATGGCTTTTGTCAGGGGATTTAAGGAAAAATTAAGATGTTGGGAGCATAATATAAGTATCCTAAAACTTTTCTTTTTATAATCTCCAAGAAACCCAGAATCATAGGTCTTGATTCTGGGTTTCTTTTTATTTACCAAGGCAGAATTGGCTAAAGAGTTGGGTGATGAGTTCATCTGGGGCAGCATCACCAGTGATTTGTCCGAGAATTTCCCAAGTGCGGGTCAAGTCAATCTGGAGCAGGTCAACTGGCATGCCCATTTCCAAACCTTGATTGACTGCTTGTAGGCTCTCGACAGCTTGTTCAATCAGGCTGATGTGGCGAGCATTAGATAGGTAGGTGGCATCCTGTTCCACGATGCCAGCATTGTCAAAGAAGAGTTGGTTAATCTTCTCTTCAATCAAATGGATATTTTGATTGGCTAAGACAGAGATGTTCAAGACATCAGCAGGAAGTTGGTCACGTTCAATCTTTTCTGGTAGATCTGTTTTGTTGAGCAGGATAATGCGATTGCTGTCTTGACTGAGGGTTAATAATTCTCGGTCTTGTTCAGTCAGTGGCTCAGAACTGTTCAGCACCAAAAGGACCAAATCAGCTTCTTTGAGGGCTTTACGTGAACGTTCGACACCGATTTGTTCGACAATATCATCTGTTTCACGGATACCAGCCGTATCAATCAGCTTGAGCGGGACCCCATTGATATTGACATATTCTTCAATCACATCACGGGTAGTCCCCGCAATATCGGTAACGATGGCCTTTTCCTCGCGTAAGAGGGTATTGAGCAGGCTAGATTTTCCCACATTGGGGCGGCCAATAATGGCAGTGGCCAAGCCTTCTCGCAGAATTTTTCCGCGTTTTGCTGTTTTGAGCAAGTGGGTCAAAAGCTGCTCAAATTCTAGGGTCTTCTCTCGTAGCAGGGCAGTGGTCATTTCTTCCACATCGTCGTATTCGGGATAATCAATATTAACTTCCACCTGTGCTAGCGTGTTGAGAATTTCTTGGCGAGTTTGGTTAATCAGGTCAGAAAGGGAGCCGTCCAATTGGTTGATGGCGATTGCCATGGCCTTGTCGGTCTTAGCTCGAATCAGGTCCATAATGGCTTCTGCCTGAGTTAAGTCCACGCGACCATTGAGAAAGGCCCGTTTGGTAAATTCTCCTGGCTCTGCCAGTCGAGCTCCCTGTCTGATAACCAACTGCAAGATTTCATTGGTCACCGCCAGCCCACCGTGGGTGTTGATTTCGACAACATCTTCACGAGTAAAGGTTCTAGGGGAACGCATGACACTGACCATGACTTCATCAAGGACTTGATTCTGTTCAACAAGATGGCCATAGTTAATGGTATGGGAGGCTACCTTCTCCAAGTCCTTGCCCTTAAAAATGCTACGAGCAATGCTGATGGCCTCTGTGCCTGAGAGACGGACAATGCCGATAGCCCCTTCCCCTAGAGGGGTGGCAATGGCTGCAATGGTATCAAATTCTTTTGTGATCATCATATGCTATCTTAACTCCTTATGTTACAAGGTTTCTACTGCTTTTGCCCCAGATTCTAGTATGGATTGGGGAAAATACTTGCTTTAGCTTAATCTCTATTATATCATGTTTGGTCCAAGATTTTGAAATAGGGATATTGTCTTGCTTAATCTTGATTCTTTATTTTTAAAACGCTTTCTGATATAGTAAAGGTGACTAACTCTTTTTGATATGCTAGGAGGAGATAGAAGGTGAAGATTCTTATCATAGGTGCCTCATTTGCAGGCTTATCTGCTGCGGTTAAGGCAAGACAACTTTATCCAGAAGCTGATATTGAGGTTTTGGAAAGCCGGTCCCAGCTACCGACAGTTCCTAATGCCTTGAATTGGTCTTTGACAGGGAAAAAGCAGGGCTGGAGCAAGCACTTCTTTTCTGAGGAGCTGCTTTTGGCAGTAGGTATTAAGCTTAGTCTAGCTACTGAAGTGGTTAAGATTTTACCGGAATCTAAGCGTTTGATCTTGGCTAATGGAAGCAGTCGATGCTATGATCATTTGATTTTAGCGATGGGGTCAACCCAGAAATCCCATTATATTCGGGGAAGCGAATTAGAAGGAGTATTTGGTTGCAAGGATGACCAAGATATTGAGAGCAAACAAGAAGCTTTAGCAGCGGCTAATCGAGTGGCGATCATTGGCGGTGGTCAGATTGGGATTGAGGCGAGTGAGACCTATTTGGCGATGGGAAAAGAGGTCTACCTTTTTGAGGCGAATCCGAGTTTAGATTTTAAATGTTTTGATACTTCTTTCTTAACGCCTTTGGTGGAGACAATGGAGACCGAAAAGATAAGGATTTTTTGTGGGGAACGGGTACAGGCTATTGAGTTAGGAACTGAAGGTTTGGTCTTGGTAACTGCGAGACAACGCATAGCGGTTGATGTGGTTATGCTTTGTGCTGGTCTGCGACCTAATACCAAACTTTTACAAGATTTGCCTATTTTAGCCCTAGATCAAACCGTTCAGGTAGATGCTTATTTGCAGACAGTTCTACCAGCCATTTGGGCGGTGGGAGACCTGATATCGCTTCCCTTACTGGCCAAGGATAATATGACCTATATGCCCTTAGCTAATAGTGCTTTAAAGACGGGGGAGCTGGTCGCCTATAACCTAACTCAACCTCGTTATGAACTCCCTCTTTCTGTTCGTCCGGTATCAAGTTGTCAGTATGGTTGGTATCGGACAAGTCTAGGATTAACGGCAGAAGAAGCCGATTTATATCAAGATATCTCTATTGTCGATTATCAAGCTCCTTTTTCTTTGGCCAATCCAACTCCCATTTATTTGAGATTGATTGTTGCTAGTGAGACAGGACAAATACTAGGGGCGCAAGCCTTGTCAAAAGGGGATTGTAGTGCCATCTTTCAGCCCTTGGTCTATGCAATGGCTGAACAGGCAATAGATGAGCAATTAGCTTTTCAAGATTTTTTATTTACAGCAGGAGAAGGGGAGATTTTCTACCATTTGCACCAGTTGTTATTGAAAAGCTTAGATCAAAGAGGTGCTTAATGCAAATTATTAATTTGATGGAAAAGACTGAGGCAGGTGCTTATCGGATATTGTGTTATCTAAGGGGTGCAGGGCAGGCAGTCAGTATCAAGGCTTTGGCACAGGAAGTTGGTTTATCTCGCTCAACCATTCGGAAGTATTTGGCCTTGTTGCAAGAAAGCTTTGAATTGTCAACTCAGGGAGTCAGTCTATTGTTGAAGGAAGACCTTTGTGAATTGAGATTACCAGCTGATTTGGAGTGGTCCAAGCTTCTAAGGGGGTTTTTGACACCGGCGATTAAGTACCAAATTTTAAATTACCTCTTTCGTAAGCCGTCTTTTACCATCCAGGAGCTAGCTCAGCAACTGTTGATTAGTGAGGCTACCCTCCATCGCCATTTGGCTGGTCTAAATGATATCTTGGCGGAATTTCATATTAGCATTTATAACGGTCACTGGCAGGGGCCAGAGCATCAAATTCGTTATCTTTATTGGCTTTTATATCGCCAGACATGGTCAGTGGTGGAGATTAGGCAAGAAGTCGAGCACTTGTCGGTGCAGAAAGAAGTGCAACTGGTTGAACGTTTGTGTCAGTCAGAGTTGACAGCCTTAAATCGTCAATCGCTAGGCTTATGGCTGGCCATTAGCCATCAACGCTGGTCCAATCTGAGAAAGGATGGTCGGACCTTGGCAGCTCTTTTGGATCCTTATCGGGATAATATCTTCTTTCAGCGATTAGAAAAAGCTTGTCTTCGTTATTTTAGTCGCTATGCGGTAGAATTGGATGAGATTGAGGCGCATTCCCTCTTTGCTTTTTTAGTTTCGATGGCAATTTTGCCTCCCCATACCATGAGTTTTTTGTTGGGGTTTGGTGGGCCAGTGGCAGAACAGCTGACTCAGGCTATTCAGTGTTTACGAGAAAAGAAACTTTGTGGGTTTCCCCTGCCTCAGATGGTCAATGATGTTTTGGGGAAGCTTTTTCATCAAGCTTACTTTTTCCAAGGGTTTTTGTGGACTTTTCCGGATGAATACCAACTTGAAGGGGCTTATTTTCAGGGATTGGTTGAAAAAGAGCATGTTGATTTGGCAAGAAGCCTTTTTTCTGAGCAGTTTGGTGATGGAGAGGCTCTTACCTATTACCGTTGGAACTTTTTAGGCTTGCTAGTCTATTTGAAACGGCCAATTCGTCAGCGTTTAACAATAGGTTTGGCTATGGAAGAGGGACAAATGATGTTGGATTTGCTTAAAGCTGGTCTAGATGAAGAATTGGGAGGAAATCCTTTGATTGACTTGCTCCCTTATCAGTCAGGACAGGCCTATGATGGTTTAATTTTGAGTCAAGGCTACCTTGAACAAGTTTCCTGTCCTATCTATCGTTTATCTGGTCCCCTCCAACTGATTGACAAAGAAAGGCTTGGAGATTGGATCCAGAAACTGCAAGAGAGTAAGAAATTGGATTGAGGTTTTTGGGAGGCTCTCATGATTTTATCAATCCTGAAAAAAAGATGATAGCTAACCAGGAGGAATTTTTGTTACAATGAAAGCGTAAACAAAAAATACAAGGAGGTCTTGACATGACGACAGAAGAAAAATACATTATGGCCATTGACCAAGGAACAACAAGTTCGCGGGCCATCATTTTCAATAAAAAGGGCGAGAAGGTTAGTGCCAGCCAAAAGGAATTTACTCAGATTTTTCCACAGGCAGGTTGGGTAGAGCACAATGCTAATGAAATTTGGAATTCAGTTCAATCTGTTATTGCAGGTGCCTTTATTGAAAGTGGGATTAAGCCGTCACAAATTGAGGCCATTGGGATTACCAATCAACGGGAAACGACCGTGGTTTGGGATAAGGAAACAGGGTTACCGATTTATAATGCCATTGTCTGGCAGTCGCGTCAGACAGCCCATTTGGCAGATCAGCTGAAAAAAGATGGCTATGAGGAACTTTTCCACAAGAAAACAGGTCTGGTCATTGATGCTTATTTCTCTGCAACCAAGGTGCGTTGGATTTTGGACCATGTTGAGGGGGCTCAGGAGCGGGCAGAAAAAGGAGAATTGCTCTTTGGAACCATCGATACTTGGTTGGTTTGGAAATTAACTGATGGTCAGGCTCATGTGACCGACTATTCCAATGCCGCTCGGACCATGCTTTACAATATTGAAGAACTCAAATGGGATGAGGAGATTTTAGACATTCTCAATATTCCTAAGGCCATGTTGCCAGAAGTCAAGTCTAACTCAGAGGTTTATGGCCATACTGCACCATTTCATTTTTACGGTGGTCAAGTACCGATTTCAGGAATGGCAGGTGACCAGCAGGCGGCCTTGTTTGGCCAGTTAGCCTTTGAACCAGGTATGGTCAAAAATACCTATGGTACAGGGTCATTTATCGTCATGAATACTGGTGAGAACATGCAGATTTCGGACAATAAGCTTTTGACGACTATCGGCTATGGCATCAATGGCAAGGTTTACTATGCCTTGGAAGGATCAATCTTTATTGCAGGAAGTGCAGTCCAATGGCTCCGTGATGGTCTTCGCATGGTTCACACCTCACCTGAGTCGGAAGAATTGGCCTGCAAGTCAGCCAGTGATGATGAGGTCTATGTGGTCCCAGCCTTCACAGGTCTAGGAGCCCCTTACTGGAACTCAGAAGCTCGTGGGTCAGTCTTTGGTTTGACCCGTGGTACCAGCAAGGAAGATTTTGTCAAGGCAACCCTACAATCGATTGCTTACCAAGTTCGTGATGTTATTGATACCATGCGGGTAGATTCTGGTATTGATATTCAGGTCTTGAAGGTTGATGGCGGAGCGGCCATGAACAGTTTCCTCATGCAGTTCCAGTCAGATATTTTAGGCATTGATATTGCGCGTGCGAAAAACCTTGAAACAACAGCCTTGGGAGCAGCCTTCTTGGCCGGTTTGTCAGTGGGTTACTGGAAAGATATGGACGAACTCAAGGCCTTGAATGAAACGGGAGAACTCTTCACACCAAGCATGAACGATTCGCGTAAGGAACAGCTCTATAAGGGCTGGAAGAAGGCTGTTAAGGCCACTCAAGTCTTTGCCGAGGAAGATTAAGGGAGGACAATAATGGAATTTTCAAAAACAACCCGTCAATTAGCCCTACAAAAAATGCAAGACCGCACCTTGGACTTGCTGATTATTGGAGGGGGAATTACAGGAGCAGGTGTTGCCCTGCAAGCAGCAGCCAGCGGTCTTGACACAGGGCTTTTGGAAATGCAGGATTTTGCTCAGGGAACTAGCAGTCGCTCAACCAAGTTGGTTCATGGTGGTTTGCGTTATTTGAAGCAATTTGACGTTGAGGTGGTAGCTGATACGGTTTCTGAGCGGGCAGTTGTTCAGCGGATTGCTCCCCATATTCCCAAACCAGACCCCATGCTCTTGCCTGTTTATGAGGAAGAGGGCTCAACTTTTAGCCTTTTCCGCCTCAAGGTAGCCATGGATTTGTATGATCTGTTGGCCAATGTTAATAACACTCCCTTAGCCAATCGTGTCCTCAGCCGTGAGGAGGTTTTGGAACGTTTACCTCATCTCAAGCCGGAAGGTCTGCTTGGTGGCGGGGTTTACTTGGATTATCGTAATAATGACGCTCGTCTGGTCATTGAAAATATCAAACGTGCCAATCGGGATGGTGCCTTGATTGCCAACCATGTTAAGGTTGAAGACTTTCTTTATGAAAACGACAAGGTAGCGGGTGTGGTTGCTAGAGACCTACTAAGTGATGAGTTAGTCCAGATTAAGGCCCGTCTAGTCATCAACACCACAGGCCCATGGAGTGATGAAGTGCGAAATCTCTCAACTGCTAGGGAGGTCCGTCAAATTCGGCCAACCAAGGGGGTCCATCTGGTGGTTGACCAGAGTCGTTTGCAGGTTCCTCAGCCCGTTTATTTTGACACAGGACTCAATGATGGTCGGATGATTTTTGTTCTGCCACGTGAGGGCAAGACCTATTTCGGTACCACAGATACGGATTATCAGGGAGATTTGGCAAATCCTCGGGTCACTCAGGAAGATGTGGACTATCTGCTAGCTATTGTTAATAACCGTTTCCCAGAAGCTCAGTTGACCCTGGATGATATTGAAAGTGCTTGGGCAGGCCTAAGGCCTCTCTTATCAGGCAATAGTGCCTCTGACTATAATGGTGGCAATAGTGGTAAGATGACCGATGAGAGTTTTGACCAGCTGGTGGCAACGGTCAAGGATTATTTGGCAGACGAAAAGACACGGGCAGATGTGGAAGCAGCAGTGACGCATTTAGAAGGAAGCCTGTCTGAAAAGGTTTTAGACCCTTCGGCAGTTTCTCGTGGTTCTAGTCTGGAACGTGATGATAATGGTCTCATTACCTTGGCCGGTGGCAAGATTACAGATTATCGTAAGATGGCCAAGGGAGCTATGGAGATGATTTTGGATATCTTAAAGGCAGAACATGGTCGCCAGTTCAAACTGGTTCATTCAGAAACCTACCCTGTATCTGGTGGCGAACTCAATTCTGCCAATGTTGACAAGGAGCTAGAAGTCTATGCCCAACTGGGAATTGTCAAGGGCCTTAGCCCGGAAGAAGCCCGTTATCATGCCAATCTCTATGGTTCAAATGCCCCTAAAGTCTATGCCTTGGCCGAAACAGTGGCACAAGCTCCAGGCTTGACCTTGTCGGAAACCTTGTCACTTCACTATGCCATGCGGTATGAGATGGCTCTAAGTCCAGTTGATTTCTTCCTTCGTCGGACCAATTACATGCTCTTTATGCGGGAGAAGATGACAGACTTGGTTGAGCCTGTCTTGGCAGAAATGGCCAACTATTATGCTTGGTCAGAAGCAGAAAAAACAGCAATGGCTGAGCAGTTAGAGTTGGCCATGCAGGAAAATGATTTAACCCATCTCAAATAAAAAGGAGGTCTATCAAGAATGGGAAATGATGTATTTGCAGAATTTTTAGGAACAGCCCTCTTGGTCTTGCTGGGCAACGGTGTCGTGGCCGGTGTGGTTCTTCCCAAAACAAAAAATAATAATGCTGGTTGGATTGTCATCACAGCAGGCTGGGCTTTTGCGGTTATGGTAGCAGCCTACATCTCAGGAAATTGGGGGCCAGCCCACCTCAATCCAGCAGTCTCTCTAGCCTTCGCCGTTAAGGGGGACATCACTTGGGCAACCTTTGTCGCCTATACAGTGGCTCAATTCTTGGGTGCCATGTTAGGGACAAGTCTGGTCTGGTTGATGCATAAACCCCACTATGAAGAAGCCAGCAATGACCCAGCTGGCATGCTAGCAACCTTTGCAACAGGTCCAGCCATCCGTAACACAGGCGCCAATCTTCTCAGTGAAATTCTCGGCACCTTTGTCCTCTTGTTGGCGATTTTGAGCTTTGGTTTTTACGATATGGCCAATGGTTTGGAAACGCTTTGTGTGGCCTTTACCATCTGGGGCTTAGGCTTGTCCTTGGGTGGAACAACTGGTTACGCGCTTAATCCGGCTCGTGACTTGGGGCCTCGTTTGATGCACGCTATCTTACCACTCAAAGGCAAGGGCGACTCTGACTGGGGCTACGCTTGGATTCCAGTACTTGGTCCATTTATTGGAGCTGTTTTGGCGGTTATCGTTTATAATATGATGTAATATCTCATGGTTCCTAGAGTACTATCTAGGAACTTTTTATGACAAATGGAAAAATATTAGGGGAAAATCTTTAATATAGGATAGATTTATGGTAGAATAGAACTGGTAATTAATTAAATAAAAATAGAAGAGGTATGTGAAATGTCACGTAAACCAATCATTGCAGGAAACTGGAAAATGAACAAGAATGTTCAAGAAGCTATGGCTTTTGTTGAAGAGGTGAAAGGGCAACTCCCTTCTGAAGAAGTGGTTGAGTCTGTTATCGGAGCGTCAGCAGTGCTTTTGAATGGTGTGAAATTCCAAGCAAGTGGAAGTGCTTTGAAAGTTGCTGCACAAAACTGTTATTTTGAAGATGCGGGTGCCTTTACGGGTGAAACATCACCAAAAGTTTTGGCTGACCTAGGTGCTGATTATGTTATTATTGGTCACTCAGAGCGTCGTGACTATTTCCACGAAACAGATGAGGACATCAATAAAAAAGCTCATGCCATTTTCCGTAATGGCTTGACACCAATCATCTGTTGTGGTGAGTCATTGGAAACTTACGAGGCTGGCAAGGCAGTTGAGTTTGTTGGTGCTCAAGTATCAGCAGCTCTTAAAGGCTTGACAGCTGAGCAAGTGGCAGCATCAGTTATCGCTTATGAGCCAATCTGGGCAATCGGTACAGGTAAATCAGCAACCAAAGATGACGCTCAAACCATGTGTAAGGCAGTTCGTGATGTCGTTGTCGCTGACTTTGGTCAAGAAGTGGCTGATAAGGTTCGTGTGCAATACGGTGGTTCTGTAAATCCAGCTAACATTGCTGAGTACATGGCTTGTCCAGACGTTGACGGTGCCCTTGTTGGCGGTGCTTCTCTTGAACCAGCAAGCTTCCTAGAATTGCTAGCAGCAGTAAAATAATCACAAAAAATAGACCTTCCACAGGGAGGGTCTATTTTTTGTCTAGTAAGTAAGAATCTCCCTAATGAACTAGGGAGATTGCTTTGTTTAGCGATTTAAGACTTTTTTCATGAATTGAATAGCCTTGTATTTTAGAGGTTTGGGATAATAGTAAAAACTACCAGGTTTTCGTTCCACATGGCCATTGAAATTTTGTTTGAAACGCAAAATACCATCCTTACCAGAGAAGTCACCAGAAAAGCCTAGTAAATTATATCTGGTGATGCCTCGCTTGAGGCTTTCAAGCATGACGTATTCTTGCAACAAGGCGGGAGCATAGAACTTATTGAATTCAGTGTAGGAGCCACTAAAGAGATAGACTGATTCTTGAGGCTTGTAAACAAAGAGACTCCCTGCTAGAATCACATCTTCTTGCCCGTATTGTTCAATCAATTCTTGAGCCTCTGTCTGGCGGACAGTGAAGGTTTCAAACTGGCTACTGAGCTCACGAAGTTGATTTTGTTTTTTTGTCGAATTGGGATTAATGACTAGGTCATCTTGTAAGTTTTGGATTTGCTTGGCGAGTTTTTCCTGATCAGCTTTTAAGTTTGATAGGTAGTTGGAAAAATTCAAACTAGCCACCATAAATTCACAATTTTCCGCAAAACGATCATAGAAGAATTGATAGTATTCCAAATTTTTAGCGGCATAGCCACGCCGATCGGACGTGCGATCTACAATGTCTTGAAAAATGGCTAATTCTTCGCGTTGGAGGGCCCGTAATGTGATCCCAAAGGTGTGGGCTTTTTTTACCAAGGGGCGGCCTTTTTTACTAAATGATTTCAGTAAATTAGTTGGGGTCAGACCAGAGAGATCCTTAATATAATGCCAATCGCTGGTTTCAAACCCTGAGGTTAGGCCCCCATATTGAAAGCCTGCTGCTTGAAAAATGTCAAGTAATTCAAGGTCTTCTTCACTAGTTGCTTGGCCCTGGTCGTTAAACCTTTGATAGGTATCGTAGGGCTTGATTTCCAGTTCAATGACAGCTTGTTTTTTGGCAAAATCTTTTAATTCAATCAAAAAATCCTTGAGGAAACTCCGGTCATTGTAAATAGGCCCGTAGTGAATTTCCATCCGTAGACCACCAGCAACTGCTTGGCCGAAGAGAATGGCAGCAACTTGAATCTGATGATTTTGGTCGAAAAGGGCTAAGGCATAGGTTTGATAGCCCCGGTCTGTTAAGAGTCCCATCATCTGACTGGTTTGTTCAAAGCTAGCTTCGTTGACCGTCTGAACAAACTGGTCAAATTGATTGGGAGTGATAATATCTAGATACATGAGGAATTACTTTCTGTTGAGTAATGCTTTGATAAGTTGAATGGTTTTGTGTTTTAATGGCTTGGGGTAATAGCGGAAGGTCCCCATTTTACGAACAATATAGCCGTTAAAATTTTGCTTGAAACGGAGAACACCGTCAGAGTGATCAAATTGCCCTGTGATACCGAGGAAATTATAGAAGGGAATACCTCTTTTGAGACTTTCAAGCATGACGTATTCTTGCAAGACGGCTGGGGCATAGAATTTATTGAACTCAGTGTAGGAACCGCTAAAGAGATAGACGCTTTCTTGGGGGGTGTAAATAAAGAGACTACCTGCCAAAATCACATCATCTTGACCATATTTGCTAATAAAGTCTTGGGCTTCTTCTTGCCGAGTGATGAGGGTTTCGGCTTGTTTGACGAGTTGTTGGCGTTCCTTTTTCTTTTTGGCTGAGTCGGGGTTAACCGCTAAGTCCTGCTCAACTTGGTTAATCTTATCGTCAAGGGTTTGGTATTCGAGTTGGAGATTGTTGAGATAGTCTTGGAAATTTAGGCTAGCTACCATAAACTCACAATTTGCCCCAAAACTGTCATAGAAATCTTGATAGTAGTCAAGGGATTTGTCGCTATAATCTCTCCGGTCAGAGGTTGAGGCGGTGATGTCCTTGAAAATGTGGAGTTCATGACGTTCCAAGGGGCGAATCTTGATGCCAAAGGTTTTGACTTTTTTTATCAAGGGGCGCCCTTTTTTACTGAAGGATGGAATCAGTTGTTCAGGGGTTAGTTGGGAGAGATCTTTGACATAGTGCCAATCAGGCTCACCACCAGGATAGCCAGTTTTAAGACCATCATGCTGATAGCCCAAATGAGTGAGGGTTTCAATTAATTTGGGCTGCTCAGGACTGGTGGGGTTACCCTCGCTATCAAAATATTGGTAGGTCTGACTGGGTTTGATAATCAGCTCTAAGGCACCATTTTTCTTGGCATAAGTCTGTAGTTCTTGGTAAAATTCTCCCAAATGGTCAAGATTCTCCGTGACAGGTCCGCCATTGATTTCCATGTGTAAACCACCCGTCATGGGAAGGGTATAAAGAAGGGCTGAGACGCTAATCTGCCCTTCTTTTTCTAAGCCGATAAAGCTGACTTGATAGCCTCGTTTGGTCAGGAGAGTTGCCATTTCTGGTGATTGAAGGAAAGATTTTTCCTTGACCTGACTAATGTGATTTAGAAATTGCTCTTGCGTCAGAGTGGTTAAGGTCATTAGTGTTTGCTCCTTAATTTTTTTCGCCAATCATAGGCTAACATAGCTAATTTGTAAAGTAGGGGATTAACAGGGATGTTGAATTCTCCGACAAATTCTTCAATGACAGGATTAAGTTTGGACTTAAATTGATAAAGTCCTCCAGACAAGTCATTTTCAATCCCGCCCATGTTTTGCCAGTCAATGCCCATATCAAAGGCGTGTTGGGCGGTTTCATACCAAGTGAGGAGGGGGGCATTGTAACTTCGGTAGGCTTCATCCATCCCAGCATAGAGATTTTCAGAGGTCTTGCCAAAGTTAATCGATAAGGTAGCGGCCAAAGGTAGCACACGATTTCCTTGGGTACGGGCTTGCTTGATACTGTCTAGTTCTTTTTGGAGACGTTGAATCTCGGCTTGGAGATTTTTGATGCGCGATTGGTTGGCCATTTGACTGTACTTGGCCAAATCATTTTCGGACTTGGTTAGGGCAGCTTTTAAGAGGTTTTCTTTTTCGTCAAGATCAAGGGTTGCCATCGTAATATAGGCCTGGTCACCATAAGTGGTTAAGAGTTTCGTGTAGTAATCCTTATTGCGGAGATGGATATGCTTACGATCTTCTGTTTTAGCCATTAATTTGGCAAAGTCGTCAACCAATTCCAAATGACCAAAGCTAATGGACACCCCTTTATTTTTTGCTGTTCGGATGGCCTGACGTATCTTTTTAGGCAGATGTTCCAAACGGTAGTCCGTCGCATAGAGGTTGGCTTGAAAACGTGGTTGAATCGTTTCTGCTAGCTGCATGGTGCGACCCGACCAATCTAGCCCTAGGCTAGTTAGGTGCTCAACTTGACTCAGAGTGAGAGGATTTTCTTCTGTTTCTTCGTTGACTGGATTTGCCTTGAGATGAAGAGAAGGGTCAATTTTAATAAAAATTGCTCGGTGTTTGCGACCAAGTTCCTTGAGGGATTTGATAACAAAGGCCACTAAGTCTTGGTTGCTATAGTCCATAATAGGGCCACGAGGAATATAGAACATGGTAAAACCAAGTGGGAGGGGCTTGATAAGGATAGCAGCAGCGGCAACTAGCTGATTGTCTTGGTAGACTCCAATACGTTCATTTCCCCAACTATCCTTGATTTGAGCCCATTTTGAACTTTGAAGTAGGTTGGCCTGGGGATGATTTTCAACAAAGAGGTCATGTTCCTCAGCTGAAATTCCGACTTTGTATGAATACATTTAGTTAAGGCCCCACTTTCTAATGGCGTAGGCAACGCCAGAGTCATCATTTGATTTGGTAATGTATTTAGCAATCTTTTTCAATTCAGGATTGCCATTTTCCATCACAACAGGGGTGGCAACGACTTCTAGCATGGCACGATCATTTTCCTCATCGCCAATAGCCATGGTGTCAGCCATATCAATCCCCAGCTTGTCAGCCAGATGAATGATAGCATTGCCCTTGCTGACGGTTTTAGCCACCACTTCCAGATAAAAAGGTTGAGATTTAACCAAGGTATAGTTGTCGTAAAATTCCGCAGGAATTTGTGCAATGGCTTGGTCTAGTAGCTCTGGTTCGTCAATAAACATGATTTTAACAATTTCCTTATCCGCCATTTCTTCGGGCGTGCGGTAGAAAACAGGCATATTGACCAGTTGAGCCTCATGGACGGTGTATTTGCCAATGTTACGGTTGGCAGTGTAAATCCCTTCTTTGGTGATGGCGTGCATGTGGACGCCAAGCTTGCGGGCTAAAAATTCTAAAGCCAGATAGTCATCGTAAGAGAGGGTTTCTTTGACCAAGTCTTCTTGACTAGCCACATCTTGGACCAGGGCCCCGTTAAAGGTGATGACGTAGTCCCCTCTTTCAGTGAGCTTGAGTTTTTCAAGGAGATGGGTAACGCCAGCGATAGGACGTCCAGTGGTAATGACGACCTTGATGCCAGCAGCTTTGGCTTCTTGAACAGCTTCAAAGACTTCTGGTGTGATTTCTTTTTGACTGGTGATAAGGGTGCCGTCAATATCAACGGCGATCAGTTTTACAGGCATTTTAATCAATCCTTTATTGTTTTTTCTTGAAAAATTCCATTTACTATCTTACTAAAATTATAGGGATTTGTCATGTTTAGCAATCAGTTCTTACATTTTCTCTAGTTCTGCCAAAAAGTTTTCTTTGGTGGCCCTGAAGAGGTCATCGGGTAACAGCATTTCTTTGGGGAAATAGAAGCGTTGATCTCCATGGAAGGTCCCCATAAGCGTAGCGACCAAAGGAGATTGATGGGAGAGTTCTAAGAGGTGGCCATTGGCCTGGATAATGTCAATCTGAGTTCGTGGATTGGCGCTATCCGGGCGGTAGATATCATAAGGTAAATCAAAACTAGTATTGATGGCGGTGTAGTAGGTTGGCTCATAGCCTACAGCCTGAATCTCTTTTTCTAATTGCCCCAGATTAGCTTTGGAAGCGTCTGAGAAGGTGACGGATTTAAAGATTTTTCGGTTGATAAACCGGCTAGCTAAATCAGCTAGAATGGGATCGTGACTTTCAGTCCAGGCTTGGAAATAGGCATTGAGCACGCTATCGTCCAATCGAAGGTAGTCATCTAGTTGATAGTTATTTTCAAAAAAAGGAATCAATCTAGACGATTCTTTTTCAAAAAAGGCGACATGTTTGGGATAGAGGTGCTGAGCACGTTTTAAAAGATTTTTGAGCAAAACTTCCATGGCCCGGCTGGCAGGGTGGAAATAAACCTGCATGTACATTTGGTAACGGCTGAGTAGGTAGTCCTCTACGGCATGATACCCACCATAGGTAAAGGCAATGCCATTTTTTATGGGCCGAATACTGGATAAAATTCTAGCTAGGTCAAATTGACCATATTGAACACCGGTAAAATAAGAGTCTCGTAGGAGGTAGTCCATGCGGTCGCAGTCAATCTGGCTAGAAATCAGTTGAACCACCTGCTTATTGGGGTAACTGTGATTGATGACGCTAGCAACCTTATCAGGAAAGTCAGGAGCCACCTTACTCAAAATGTGATGCACATTGGTTTGAGGATTGGTGATGATTTCTTGGGTAAAAGCTTCATGATCAGTACCAAAGAGTCCCTCAAAGGTGTGAGAGTAGGCCCCATGGCCAATGTCATGCAAAAGGGCGGCCACCATAGTGAGTAGATTGTCTTCTACCTGCCAAATATCGGGGTACTTATCGGTAAAGAGGTTGGTGATTTGCCGAGCGAGTTCATACACCCCCAAACAATGAGAAAACCGGCTGTGTTCACCACCGTGGAAGGTAAAGCCAGTCGTTCCTAGTTGCTTAATGCGTCTGAGACGTTGAAATTCTGGAGTGTTGATGAGGTCGTAGATGACCTGGTCTGATACGGGGATTTGCTGGTGGACAGGGTCGCGAAATATTTTTTCTTTCATACCCCTCATTATAACAAAAAAATAAGAAAATTATAAGAAGAAACCAGGCTTGAAAGATTGGAGAATTCCTGATAAAATAGGCTGAGAGAAAGGGAAAAAGATGAAAGTTGAGATTAGAAATAAAATTCTTGTTGATGGGCAGGCAGAACTTTTTCATGAAGTGCATGCAGCTCAAATGAGAGACAAGGGAGACTATACCTATCTGATCTACCACAATGAGGAACAGGAGAAGGTTGTCCTTAAATTTAATGCACAGGAGTTAACCATGACCCGTTTTGCCAGTCCTCAGACGGTCATGAGATTTCAGGTTGATGACTTAGCTCTAGCAAGGATTCCTAGTCCCTTGGGAAATCAAGGGTTGGTGACTCGGACCAAGCAGTTTGTACTAGGGCAAAATGACTTATTTTTGGCCTATGATTTGTTGCCTTTTGCAGAAGCTAAGGAGGTTTTTGCTAGTTATGAATTAACCATTAAATGGTTTGAGAAATAAGGATAAAGGAGAAATAATGTTTAAGAAATTAGCCTTAGTGGCCAGTCTATTGTTTATTTTTACAGGTGTTTTTTTGTTATATAGACCTTTGGGGAGTTTGTTGGGGCTGACCTGGCTATTTGCTCTTAACCTTTTCGGTTTGGGCCTGGCAGAGCTTGTGGCCTATCTTCGTTCCGATAAAACTGGTCGTAGCATTTGGGAACTTATCCATGCCTTGGTCAGTTTAGGTTTTGGTATCTTCTTTTTATGTGGTCCTTTGGTCCAACGCCTCTTTATTGTGCCAACAATCTTGGCCTATTGGTTGGTCGTGATTGGTCTGTGTCGGATTTTTGCTGGACTTAGTTTAAAACATCATTTTGATACGGGCCACTACCTGGTCTGGTTGGGTGGTTTTTCATTGGCTCTGGGTCTTGTCCTACTGGGGCATCCCCTCTTTAGCGCCCTCTTTTTAGCATATCTTGTCGCCTTTACCATGATTTATAAGGGCATTGAATGCTTTATCGTCTTTATTCGTTTGGTTCGCCTTTCTTAAATGAATAAAAATCCTTGTTAATTTTCTAGATTTTGTGTAAAATAGAAGGGAAATCAAGGGAGTAGCGACGGTATTACCGTGACAAGGTCGTCAAGCCGAAAGAAATTTCCGGCCTTGTCTTAAACAGCAAGACTTGTTTAGAAAATAAACAGGTCTTTTTCTATGGAAAAAGATCGCTAGAGAGGAGTTTTATTTTGTCCAAAGAACAAAATAAAGAGTTGTTTTACACCAAACATCAAGATGATGTTTTGCAAGCCTTGGGGGTGACCAAGGAGGGTCTGACCAATAGCGAGGCCAAGAAACGCTTGGACGAGTATGGTCTAAACGAATTGGCAGAAGGGGAGAAACGGTCGCTCTTGGCCAAATTCCTCGACCAGTTCAAGGATTTGATGATTATCATTTTGATTGCAGCCGCGGTTGTCTCAGTCATTGCCTCACACGGTGAGGAGTGGGCTGATTCACTGATTATCATGGCTGTAGTTGTCCTCAATGCTGCCTTTGGGGTTTATCAAGAAGGTAAGGCCGAAGAAGCCATCAATGCCCTTAAATCCATGTCTAGTCCCCTAGCTCGTGTCCGTCGTGATGGTCATGTGATTGAGGTGGATTCTAAGAAATTGGTTCCTGGCGACATTGTCATGTTGGAAGCCGGTGATGTTGTGCCTGCTGATATGCGTTTGTTGGAATCAAATTCTCTGAAAATTGAAGAGGCAGCCTTGACTGGAGAATCAGTTCCCGTTGATAAATTCCACGAAGCTATTATTGCTGATGATGCTGGTATCGGTGACCGGGTCAACATGGCCTATCAAAATTCCAACGTAACCTATGGTCGTGGTCTTGGTGTGGTCACTAATACAGGGATGTTCACTGAGGTTGGTCACATTGCGACCATGTTGCAAAATGCCGATGAGACAGATACGCCTTTGAAACAAAACCTGCACCAATTGTCTAAGGTTTTGACTTATTTGGTGCTTGGGATTGCGGTTGTTACCTTTATCGTTGGTGTCTTTGTCCAAGGGGTTGCGCCATTGAAAAGCTTGATGACGGCTGTGGCCTTGGCGGTAGCTGCCATTCCAGAAGGGCTACCAGCCATCGTAACAGTTGTTCTATCCTTGGGAACTCAAGTATTGGCCAAGCGTAATGCCATTATCCGTAAGTTGCCGGCAGTTGAAACCCTAGGAGCAACGGAAATCATCGCTTCTGATAAAACGGGTACCTTGACCATGAATCAGATGACCGTTGAAAAAATTTATACCAACGGTGAGCTTTTACCGTCAAGCGCAGACCTAGCAGCTGATAACAATACCTTGCGCGTCATGAATTTTGCCAATGATACCAAGATTGACCCATCAGGTAAATTGATTGGTGACCCAACTGAGACAGCCTTGGTTCAGTTTGGTTTGGATCATCATTTTGATGTGCGTGATGTTTTAGAAGCAGAACCACGCGTGGCAGAATTACCGTTTGACTCAACGCGTAAGCTGATGTCAACCATTCACAAACAAGCTGACGGAACATTCTTCGTTGCGGTTAAGGGAGCTCCTGACCAATTGCTCAAACGTGTTCGTCACCTTGAAATCAATGGTCAAGTGCGTGAGATTACAGCAGAAGACAAGGAAGCCATCCTTGCCATCAATAAATCGATGGCCAAGCAAGCCCTTCGTGTCTTGATGATGGCTTACAAGTATGTGGATACGGTGCCAACACTTGAAACTAGCATTGTGGAAAATGACCTGATTTTTGCTGGTTTAGTCGGCATGATTGACCCAGAACGTCCAGAAGCTGCGGAAGCTGTTCGTGTGGCTAAAGAAGCTGGTATCCGTCCAATCATGATCACTGGTGACCACCAAGATACCGCGGAAGCTATTGCCAAACGCTTGGGGATTATCGACCCTAATGACAAGGAAGACCATGTCTTTACGGGTGCCGAACTTAATGAATTGACCGATGAAGAATTCCAAAAGGTCTTCAAGCAGTATTCTGTCTATGCCCGTGTATCACCTGAGCATAAGGTCCGTATCGTTAAGGCTTGGCAAAATGACGGTAAGGTCGTTGCCATGACCGGTGATGGGGTTAACGACGCCCCATCTCTGAAAACAGCGGACATTGGTATCGGTATGGGGATTACTGGTACAGAAGTATCCAAGGGAGCTTCTGATATGGTCCTTGCCGACGATAACTTTGCGACCATCATTGTAGCGGTTGAAGAAGGACGTAAGGTCTTCTCTAACATTCAAAAAACCATCCAGTATTTGCTATCTGCCAATATGGCCGAAGTCTTTACAATTTTCTTTGCGACCTTGTTTGGTTGGGACGTGTTGGCTCCTGTTCATCTGCTTTGGATTAATCTGGTAACAGACACCCTACCAGCCATTGCTCTGGGTGTTGAACCAGCTGAGCCTGGTGTCATGACCCACAAACCTCGTGGCCGTAAGTCAAGCTTCTTCTCAGGTGGTGTCATGAGCTCTATCCTTTACCAAGGGGTACTTCAAACAATTCTGGTGCTGGGCGTTTATGGCTTTGCCCTTGCCTTTCCTGAGCATAGTACTTACAAGGAAATCCATGCGGATGCCTTGACCATGGCCTATGCAACCCTAGGCTCAATCCAACTCTTCCATGCCTTCAACGTTAAGTCTGTTTACCAATCAGTCCTAACTGTTGGTGCCTTCAAGAACAAACTCTTTAACTGGTCTATTGTCATTGCCGCTATCTTGTTGGCAGCAACTCTTGTAGTGCCAGGATTTAAGAATTATTTCCACGTGACAACTTTGAGTCTGACCCAGTGGTTGGTGGTTCTTATCGGTGGCTTCTTGATGATTGTTATTGTTGAGTTGGTTAAGGCTTTCCAACGCAAACTAGGATTAGATAAGAATGCTATCTAACCATATTAATTTAAAAACTCCTGGCTTAGGCTAGGGGTTTTGTCTTTGGCTGGCTAAAATTCTTCTCCTAATTTAAGCGACCGCCTTGCACTATTCTTCTTTTTCTTTTAAGATAGTAGTATGAGCATCAAGGAAGACATTCAACAATTAGCCAAGGAGATTGGGATTTCAAAAATTGGCTTTACCACAGCGGATGATTTTGCCTATTTGGAGAAATCGCTACGCTTAGCCTATGAAAATGGCACCAACTCAGGTTTTGAACATAAGAACATTGAAGAACGGATTGATCCTAAACTGTCGCTGGCCAGTGCCAAGACCATCATTTCGATTGCGGTTGCCTATCCCAATAAGTTACCCATCCCTCCGCAAAAATCCGATTACAAGCGGGGGAAATTTACGCCCAACAGTTGGGGGATTGATTACCACCATGTCTTGCAGGACAAGCTCAATCGCTTAGCAAGGGGAATCGAGGAATTGTGTGCAGATTTTCCCTTGGAACATAAGGCCATGGTCGATACGGGTGCCCTGGTTGATACGGCGGTAGCTAGGCGGGCCGGTATTGGTTTTATTGGAAAAAATGGTCTGGTGATTTCCAAAGAATACGGTTCCTACATGTATCTAGGTGAGCTGATTACAAACCTAGAAATTGAACCTGACCAGCCAGTAGATTATGATTGTGGTGATTGTCGCAGGTGTTTGGACGCTTGCCCCACCTCTTGTCTCAACGGTGACGGAACCATGAATGCCAAGCGTTGCCTGTCCTTTCAAACTCAAGATAAGGGCATGATGGATTTGGAATTTCGCAAAAAAATCAAGACCGTCATCTATGGTTGTGACATTTGTCAGATTTGCTGTCCCTACAACAAGGGGATAAATAACCCCTTAGCCAGTGAGATTGACCCGGAACTTGCTCACCCAGAACTCTTACCATTTTTGGAATTAAGTAATAAAACCTTCAAAGAAAAATTTGGCATGATTGCAGGGGCTTGGCGAGGGAAAAATATCCTGCAACGTAATGCCATTATCGCACTGGCCAATGCCCACGACCGCTCTGCCATTATCAAGCTCTTGGAAATTATTGAAAAAAAACAAAATCCCATTCATGTGGCGACGGCTATCTGGGCCTTGGGAGAAATCGTTCGGCAACCTTCGGAAGACCTGATTGAACTGATTAGGGACTTGTCTTCAGACCATGAAGACATCTTGACGGAGAAGGAACGCTTGCTTAAAAAATGGCAGGTTTTGGCATAATGTGCTAAAATAGAAAAGATATTAAGATGTGAGGTAAAACCAAATGGATATGGCAGAAATTCGCCAAAAAATTGAACATTACCAAGAGAAACTAGCTAGTTTCGGGAGGTCTCTTTGACTTAGAGGCCTTGGAAGAAGACATTGCCCAGCTGGAAAATCAGATGAGTGAGCCTGACTTTTGGAATGATAATCTAGCAGCTCAAAAAGTGTCTCAGGACCTTAATGGGTTGAAACAAACCTATCAGACCTATCATGACATGGCGACCCTCTTGGAAGAGGTTGAACTCTTGCAGGAACTCTTGGCTGAGGACCAGAGTTTGCAGGAAGAGTTAGTGGCTAATTTGGCTCAACTGCATCAGATGATGACCAGCTATGAGATGACGCTCCTCTTATCAGACCCTTATGATAGCAATAATGCTATCTTGGAAATCCATCCTGGTTCGGGTGGTACAGAAGCCCAGGACTGGGGAGATATGTTGTTACGCATGTACACCCGTTTTGGCAATGCTAAGGGCTTTAAGGTTGAGGTTTTGGATTATCAGGCGGGAGATGAAGCAGGAATCAAGAGTGTGACCCTATCCTTTGAAGGCCCCAATGCCTATGGCCTTTTGAAATCAGAAATGGGCGTTCACCGCTTGGTCCGCATTTCTCCTTTTGATTCAGCCAAGCGCCGGCATACCTCTTTTGCATCAGTAGAAGTCATGCCTGAATTAGATGACACCATTGAGATTGACATTCGTGATGATGAAATCAAGATGGATACCTTCCGCTCAGGAGGAGCTGGTGGTCAGAATGTCAATAAGGTATCAACCGGGGTGCGTTTGACCCATATGCCAACAGGGATTGTGGTAGCATCAACTGTTGACCGGACCCAATATGGCAACCGCGACCGTGCCATGAAGATGTTGCAGGCCAAACTTTACCAATTAGAACAAGAGAAAAAAGCAGAAGAAGTCAATGCCCTCAAGGGTGATAAAAAAGAAATCACTTGGGGTAGTCAAATTCGCTCCTATGTCTTTACCCCCTACACCATGGTCAAGGACCATCGGACGGGTCATGAAGTAGCCCAGGTGGATAAGGTCATGGATGGCGATTTGGATGGCTTTATTGATGCCTATCTTAAATGGCGTATGGAATAAAAGGAGTAAAAAATGGCAATTATTGAACTGCGAGGGGTTTCCAAAAAATACTCGCGCTCGTCAACCGTTCTCCGAGGTTTGGATTTGACAGTCAGCCTAGGTGAGTTTGTTTATCTGGTGGGACCATCGGGAGCAGGAAAATCAACCCTCTTAAAATTACTTTATGCGGAAGAAAAGGTCAGCAAGGGCCATTTGCGAGTGGCGCGTTTTGATTTGACCAAGCTAAAAAAGAAACAGGTTCCTATTTTACGACGCAGTCTAGGAGTGGTCTTTCAGGATTATAAGCTATTGTCACAAAAAACAGTCTACGAAAATGTTGCCTTTGCCATGGAAGTAATCGGCAAGAGTAAGCGTGACATTAAAAAACGTGTTCCCCAGGTGCTGGAGATGGTCGGTCTCAAACACAAAATGCGTTCTTTTCCTAAGCAGCTTTCAGGAGGTGAACAGCAACGGGTGGCCATTGCTCGCGCCATTGTCAATAATCCTAAGGTCCTGATTGCAGATGAGCCGACAGGTAACCTTGACCCTGAAATCGCCTGGGAAATTATGCAGTTGCTAGAAAAAATAAACCTCCATGGGACAACAGTGATTATGGCAACTCATAATAGCCAGATAGTCAATACCCTCCGTCATCGGGTGGTTGCGATTGAAGAAGGACGTATTGTGCGTGACGAGGAGGAAGGAGACTACGGATATAATGATTAAGAGTTTGTGGGAATCACTCAAAAGTCTAAAGCGTAATGGCTGGGCTAGTTTTATTGCTATCTCGTCAGTTGCCTTTACGTTAGGCCTGGTTGGATGTTTTGTGACGGTTTTGCTTAATACAGAACGACTAGCAACCGGTATTCAAAATAATGTCAAAATCAATGCTTATTTAGCAGCAGATTCAACTGAGACACAAGAAACGATGACAAATGCTGAGGGGCAAGTGACCCCTAATCCCAATTACCATCAAGTTTATAATCAGCTAGTGGCTCTTCCAGACGTGAAGTCAGTAACTTTCTCGAGTAAGCAAGAACAACTAGATCAGTTAAAGGCGACTTTGGGAGAAGCGTGGGATACGGTTGAGGGGGATTCGCTTTCTGATGTCTATATCGTCGAAGTTACTTCGTCGGATAAGTTAAAAGGTGTGGCAGCCCAGATTGAGGGGATGGCAGGCATCGAAGAATTTAACTACGGTGGTATTGAAACGGAGAAATTGATGAAGGTCACCAATTTGATTCGACTTTGGGGCTTAGTAGGAGCGGGACTCTTGGTTCTGGTAGCGGTGTTCCTCATTTCCAACACCGTTCGTATGACCATCATGGCCCGCCGTCGAGATATTGAAATCATGCGCTTGGTTGGGGCTAAAAACTCTTATATTAGAGGACCTTTCTTTTTTGAGGGGGCTTGGATTGGTTTGCTAGGTACCATTTTACCAGCTATCTTGATCTTTTTCCTCTACCAGTTTGCTTATGGCTATTTTAGAACTGCCTTAGAAAGTTCTGGCCTGAGCATGTATCCACCTGGCTTATTTGTTCCAGCTATTATTGGGGGCATGGCCTTACTGGGGATTTTGATTGGCTCATTTGGTTCTCTTTTTGCCATGCGACGCTATTTGAAATTCTAAATAAAAAAACAGACGATGGTCTGTTTTTTTATTTATTCACTAAGTGGTCACTAACGAAAGAAAGGGTTGAAGGATTTTTCATGACCAATGGTGGTCTCCCAACCGTGGCCAGGATAGACCTTATAGTGATTAGGGAGGGTGAAAAGTTCTTGTTTTATGCCTGCAATCAGGTTGTCAAAATTACTGGTTGGCAAATCACTTCGTCCAATTGTTTCTTTAAACAAGGCATCACCAGAAAAAACGATGGCTTCTTGTGGGAAGATGAACGAAACACCCCCATGTGAGTGGCCGGGCGTTTTGACCACTTGAAACTGAAAACCAGCCAGCTCATAAGGCTGGTCATATTGAAAATGGTGGTCAGCCGGAGCAAGGATGACATTGGGGATATCGTCATGACGAGAGAGCCCGGATAGATTGTCTAAAGGAGACATAAGCCAGCTAGCTTCCTTGTCTGAAATATAGACAGGTGGTTGCTGATAGTGTTCACGGACGGCATCAACACTTATAATGTGATCGTAGTGGGCATGGGTCAGGAGGATAGCAGCTACCGGTTTACCAATAGTAGCCAATTTGGCCAAAATATGGTCGGTGTCACTGCCTGGATCAATCAGGAGACAGGCGGTTTCATTCACGAGGTAATATGTGTTTTCTTTAGCAAGGGTGTTGACAGTTTTTAAAATCTTCATGCTCCTAGTCTATCAAAAATTTCTCAGTTTGGCGACTAAAAATGATATAATAAAATCATTATGGTAGAGCAGATTTCTAATAAATACGCTGTTGTGGATCTTGAGGCGACGGGGTCGTCGGTAGATGCAGCAATTATCCAAGTTGGGATTGTTATTATAGAGGATGGGGTCATTCGTCAAACTTATGCGACGGACATTAATCCCCACCAGTCCTTGACCTCACACATCATTGATTTAACGGGAATTACAGACCAGCAGCTAGCTCAGGCTCCTGATTTTTCTCAGGTGGCTGGAGATATTTACCGCTTGATTGAGGATTGTGTTTTTGTAGCCCACAATGTGACCTTTGATGCTAATCTTTTGGCTGAGCATCTGTTTTGGGAGGGGTATGAGCTCAAGACTCCGCGAGTGGATACGGTTGAATTAGCCCAAGTCTTTTTTCCAACCTTGGAGAAATATAGCCTATCACGTCTGGCGAAGACGCTGGGTGTCGAGTTAGAACAGGCCCATACGGCCATAGCGGATGCAACAGCTACTGCAGAGATTTTCCTGCTGTTGATGGAAAAAATCAAGCAACTGCCTCGTCATACCTTAGAGCAACTGGCGACTTTGGCTGATAATCTGATTTTTGAATCGCGTTTATTGATTGATAGGGCCTTAGCAGAGACGCCCAAAATTCCGCTATCCCCCTCTTATCAGTTGGTTAATCAATTGGTCTTAAAGCGTCAACCAGCCAAGGCTAAACCTCGTCAGTTATCACGAGATTTTGATAAGAATATTGCCTTGTTGGGTTTACAACCTCGTTTCAAGCAACAATTATTTGCAGATAAGGTGTATCAGGGATTATTTGAGGATCGACCGAGTTTGATTCAGGCCCCATCTGGTATTGGTAAGACCTTGGGCTATTTGTTGCCCTTGTTGAGTCAGCTATTCCAGCAGCAATTGATTCTTGCGGTCCCTACCAAGGTCTTACAGGATCAGCTGATGGACCAAGAGGCCAGACTTTTGTCGCAGGTATTTCATCTTTCTTGTCATAGCATTAAGTCCCCCACCAACTACCTAAAATTAGATGCTTTTCAAAAGAGTTTGCAGAGGAGGGATGACAATCGCTTACTCAACCGCTATAAGATGCAACTACTAGTCTGGCTTTGCGAGACAGAGACAGGTGATTTAGATGACATTAAACAAAAACAACGGTTAGCGACTTATTTTGATGAGTTGCGTCATGACGGTTCCCTTGACGAGTCCTCTCCTTTTTTTGAGGTAGATTTTTGGCGTTTAAACACGCTAGCGAGTCAGCGGAGCCAGCTATTGATTACCAATCATGCTTATTTGTTGGAAAAAAGTAGCCGTGATCATCGTTTTTTGAAGAAAAAGACCTTGGTTATTGATGAAGCCCACCGCTTTTTTTCAGCCTTAGAAGAATTTTCTCGTCGACAACTCGTGTTGACAGAGGTTTCGGAACGGCTAGGAGACTTGTTAGATAAAGCCTCTGACCATCTGACTAGACGCTTATTGGAAAGTCTTGACTTTGAATTGAAACAGGTAATCCATCAGCCCTCTTTCTCAGAGCAAGAGACCCAGTTAGACGCCCGATTGGCCAAAATTCGTCAGGATGTGATGGAGCTAGCGATGGAGGAACTTTCTGATTTAGCAGCTGTTTTGGATCCCGATTTTTCTCTTGTTTGGTTGGAAAATAGTTCCCAGCTCATTTTGAAAAGCAGTCGGGAGGAGTTGGCTAGTTTTCCAGCCTTGCTGGAGGCGGACAAGCTCTATCTCATTTCGGCAAGCCTGCAATTGACCTCGCAGGTTACAGTGGCAGATTTATTGCAGCTACCAGATTATCATTTTGATTTGGTTGAGGAGTCCAAAAGCAAGAACCAACACATTTGGGTAGATAAGCAATTTCCGGATTTGACTAACCTGAGCGAGTCTGCCTATGAACAGTTGATTGCCCAGAGGATTGTCAGCCTTCAAGCCTTGAAATATCCCCTTTTTGTCTTATTTACCTCTAAAAAAACACTTTTTGCGGTATCGGAAGAATTGGAAAAATTGAATCTCCCACATCTCTGTCAGGAAAAAAGTGGCTCTAGTTATGCTCTCAAAAAACGGTTTGAGCAAGGAGAAGCAGAGATTTTATTGGCGACAGGTACTTTTTGGGAAGGGGTGGATTTTCACGAACAGGATCGGATGATTCAGGTGATTACCCGTCTTCCCTTTGATAATCCTAAGGATAAGTTGGTCGAAAAAATTAATCGTGACTATCGCCATAAGGGATATGATCCCTTTGATGACTACACACTTCCAGTCATGACCCTGCGGTTATTTCAAGCTTTGGGACGGGGACAACGGCGACAGGACCAAAAATCAGCTCTCCTTATCTTAGATAATCGCCTCTTGAGACGTTCCTATGGGGCCAAAGTTTGCCGACTCTTACAAGATAAATATGACCTAAGGCAAGAAAAAAGTCCACAAATACTATCAGAAATCGCAGAATTTTTGCTATAATAGAAATAGCCTAGATTTGTCTAGTCCAACCGTCATTTTTGGACAAGGTCTTGGTCCTTAGAGAGGAAATCGGTGTTGAAAGATTTATTTTTGCTCAAGCAATATCTTCTTGGGTTAGCCTTGCTTGCCTTTTCTTTGTTATTTGGTCTGTTTATCATCGGTTACCTATCCCTAAAACCTCATTTATCAGCGAGGCAAGAGGCAGAGGCGGTAGCTAGGAATTATGCCCAGTTGACAAGCGTAGCTGAGGTGGATCGCTATAGTGGTGAGAAGGTCTATTATACCGTTTATGGTCAAGACCCAGCTGGTCAAGCCCTCCTAGTATCAGTCAATCAAGCAGATGGTCAGGTAATCATTACGCCCCAAGACAAGGGGATTAGTAAGGAAATAGCTCAGGTCAAGGCCCAGGAAAATGGAGCGACTGCTATTAGAAAAACTGTTTTTGGTCTTTATCAAGGGCAGGCCATTTGGGAAGTAACCTCAGGTAAGGCCTACTATTTAATTGATTTTGTCACAGGAAATTTAGTGAAAAAGGAAGGGATATGAGTAAATTAGCCCACCGCATGACAGCCATGCAAGAGAGTGTGACCTTGGCCACCAGTGCCAGGGCGCAGGCCTTAAAAGCTCAAGGTCTGGATATTTTAGACTTGACCTTAGGGCAGCCAGATTTTATCACGCCTAGCTTTGTTCAACAGCAGGCCATGGCCAGTATTCAAGATGGTCGCGCTAGCTTTTACACACCAGCAGCTGGTCTTCCTCAACTAAAAGACGCCATTGCCAGCTATATGGCAACTTACTATGGCT
This sequence comes from Streptococcus cuniculipharyngis, assembly GCF_007859195.1. Lineage (GTDB taxonomy): Bacteria > Bacillota > Bacilli > Lactobacillales > Streptococcaceae > Streptococcus > Streptococcus cuniculipharyngis. The sequence continues at coordinate 460,110 of NZ_VOHL01000001.1, read as the reverse complement.
ATGGTGTGACCAGTCAGCAGATTGTGGCGGGAACTGGGGCAAAGTTTATCCTTTATGCCTTTTTTATGGCTGTTTTGGATCCCGGTGATGAGGTCTTAATTCCCACCCCCTACTGGGTTTCTTACGCTGATCAGGTCAGTTTAGCCCAAGGGCAGGCAGTCTTTGTCCCGGCTGAGGAGACCAATGATTTCAAAATTAAGGTGGAGCAGCTGGAAGCAGCTCGTAGCTCCAGAACCAAGGTCTTACTCCTCAATTCTCCTTCAAATCCGACAGGAATGGTTTATAACCGTGATGAGCTTTTGGCGATAGGTCAATGGGCTCTGGACCACGATATTTTAATCTTGGCTGACGACATTTACGGCCGTCTAGTCTATAACAGTGTGACCTTTGAGCCCATCTCTAGCTTGTCTGAACGCCTACGCCAACAAACAGTAGTGGTTAATGGGGTTTCCAAAACCTATGCCATGACTGGCTGGCGGGTTGGCTTTGCCGTTGGACCGGAGGAAATTATTGCTGCCATGAGCAAGCTAATCAGTCAAACGACCTCAAATTTGACAACAGTTGCTCAGTATGCTGCCATTGAAGCATTGACTGGCCCCCAAGAGGAGCTAGAAAAGATGCGGCAGATTTTTGAGGATCGCCTAAACACCATTTATCCCCAACTTAATGCCATTCCAGGTTTTCAAGCCCTCAAACCCCAGGGAGCTTTTTACCTCTTCCCAAATGTTACTGAGGCTATGCGTCTGACAGGCTATACGAATGTGACAGATTTCACCAATGCCATCCTTGAAGAAGCTCAGGTGGCTCTGGTGACTGGTGAGGGCTTTGGAGCCCCTAACCATCTTCGTCTCAGTTATGCGACAGACTTGGCGACCTTGCAGGAAGCCTTAAACCGCTTGAAAAAATTTATGGAAACTAAGAGTCAATAAAAAAGAAAGAGAAAAGAATTTTATGTCAAAAGACTACGTAGCAATCATTGATGTTAAGGACCACGTTGGTCAAGAAGTGACCATCGGTGCCTGGGTTGCCAATAAATCTGGCAAGGGGAAACTAGCCTTCTTGCAGTTGCGTGATGGAACAGCCTTTTTCCAAGCTGTTGCCTTCAAACCCAACTTTATTGAAACCTTTGGAGAAGAAGAAGGGGTAGCCAAGTTTGATACAATCAAACGTTTGAGCCAAGAAACCTCAGTTTTGGTGACAGGGATTGTCAAGGAAGATGAGCGGTCAAAATTTGGTTATGAGCTGGATGTGACAGACCTTCAAGTAGTTGGTGAGAGTGTGGATTATCCGATCACACCGAAGGAACACGGGACGGATTTCCTGATGGACCATCGTCACCTTTGGTTGCGTTCTCGCCGTCAAATGGCCATTATGCAAATTCGTAATGCCATCATCTATGCCACTTATGAATTTTTTGATCAAAATGGTTTTATCAAATTTGATAGTCCGATTTTGTCAGGAAATGCAGCAGAAAATACAACAGAATTATTTGAAACAGACTACTTTGGCCATCCAGCCTTTCTCAGTCAGTCTGGTCAGCTTTATCTAGAAGCAGGTGTGATGGCTCTGGGACGTGTCTTTGACTTTGGCCCAGTTTTCCGTGCCGAAAAATCTAAGACCCGCCGTCATCTGACTGAGTTTTGGATGATGGATGCGGAATATGCCTTCATGAGCCACGAGCAATCGCTTGATTTGCAGGAGGCTTATGTCAAAGCGTTAATTCAGGGGGTACTGGACCGAGCACCCCAAGCCTTGGAAATTCTAGAACGTGATGTTGAGGCCCTAAAACGTTATATTGACCAACCCTTCAAACGTGTTTCTTATGACGATGCCATCACCCTCTTGCAGGAGCATGAGGCAGATGAAGATACCGATTACGATCATTTGGAGCACGGCGATGACTTCGGTTCACCACATGAAACCTGGATTTCTAACTATTTTGGTGTACCAACCTTTGTGGTTAACTACCCTGCTAGCTTCAAGGCCTTCTACATGAAGCCTGTTCCTGGCAATCCAGACCGTGTGCTTTGCGCTGACCTATTGGCTCCAGAAGGCTATGGTGAGATTATTGGTGGCTCTGTCCGTGAAGATGACTACCAAAAACTTTATGATAAGATTGTTGAAGAAGGTCTAAATCCTGATGATTATGCCTTCTACCTAGATTTACGGAAATATGGCTCAGTGCCCCATGCTGGCTTTGGTCTTGGCTTGGAACGTATGGTGACCTTTGTTGCGGGAACCAAGCATATCCGTGAAGCTATTCCATTCCCACGCATGTTGCATCGTTTGAAACCTTAAAAACTGAGTAAAAGTCGCTCTTGGCGGCTTTTTACTGCACTAGGCCATCAGAAAGGAGAATCTTGATGAGTCAATCTCTTATTGATTTAGTGATTGTGACTGGTATGAGCGGGGCCGGAAAAACAGTGGCCATCCAGTCTTTTGAGGACTTGGGGTATTTTACCATTGATAACATGCCGCCAACCCTAATGCCAAAATTTTTAGACTTGGTCCAACAAACAGAGGATCATCAAAAGGTTGCCCTGGTTGTTGACATGCGAAGTCGTCTCTTTTTCAATGAAATTACCCAAATCTTAGACCAGCTAGAAAGTAAATCCCAGTTGGATGTCAAGATTCTCTTTTTGGATGCCACTGATGGTGAACTGGTTTCTCGCTATAAGGAAACCCGTCGGAGCCATCCGTTGGCAGCAGACGGTCGTGTCTTAGATGGGATTATTTTGGAAAGAGAACTCTTGGCTCCCTTGAAAAATCTCAGTCAGCATGTGGTTGATACGACAGAATTAACACCGCGTCAGTTACGCCAAACCATTTCAGACCAATTTTCTGCCTGCGAAGGCCAACACAGTTTTCGCCTTGAGGTCATGAGTTTTGGGTTTAAATATGGTTTACCCTTAGATGCTGACCTGGTCTTTGACGTCCGCTTTTTGCCCAATCCTTATTACCAGCAAACCTTACGTCAGCAGACTGGTTTGGATCAGTTAGTCTTTGATTATGTCATGGGGCATGAGCAATCAGAGGATTTCTATCAACATCTAGTGGCTCTCTTGACCCCCATCTTACCCGCCTATCAGAAGGAAGGCAAGTCTGTCTTGACCATTGCTATTGGTTGCACAGGAGGACAACACCGCAGTGTGGCCTTTGCTCATCGCTTGGCTCAAGACTTAGGGCAAGATTGGCCGGTCAATGAAAATCATCGGGATAAGGATAGACGGAAAGAAACGGTAAATCGCTCATGAGAAAACCACGAATAACAGTAATCGGTGGAGGAACTGGGATTCCAGTGATTTTGAGTAGTCTCCGGCATGAAGAAGTTGATATCACAGCCATTGTGACGGTGGCTGATGATGGCAGTTCGTCAGGCCAACTTCGTTCCGCCATGAAAATTTCACCACCAGGTGATTTGCGTAATGTCTTGGTGGCTATGAGTGATATGCCCAAGTTTTACGAAAAAATCTTCCAATACCGTTTTCAGGAAAATGACGGTCCCTTGGCTGGTCATCCTTTAGGAAATTTAATTATTGCAGGAATTTCTGAGATGCAGGGTTCCACTTATAAGGCCATGCAGATTTTGACCCAATTCTTTCACACCACAGGAAAAATTTATCCAGCCAGTGATCAGCCTCTAACCCTACATGCTGTCTTTCAGGATGGTCATGAGGTTGTCGGTGAGAGCCAAATTGCCAAGTACGATGGCATGATTGAGCGGGTTTTTGTTACCAACACCTACAATGATGATACCCCAAAGGCCAGCCATAAAGTGGTTAAGGCCATCATGGAAAGTGATTTGATTGTCTTAGGACCAGGTTCTCTCTTTACCTCCATCCTACCAAATCTCGTCATTCCTGAAATCAAACAGGCCTTGCAGACCACACCAGCAACAGTGGCCTATGTTTGTAATATCATGACCCAGCATGGCGAAACCGAGCATTTCACCGATAGGGACCATGTGGCGGTGCTCAATCGTCATTTGGGGGTAGATGTGATTGATGCCGTCTTGGTGAATCTTGAACCTGTCCCCCAATCCTACATGAACTGCCATGCCTTTGATGAGTACTTGGTCCAGGTAGAGCACGATGCGTCTGGTCTAGCCAAATTAGCCAAGCGAGTGATTTCCAGTAATTTTCTGTCTTTGAAAAATGGCGGAGCTTTTCATGATGGTGATCGTGTGGTGGTGGAGTTGCTACGACTGATTGGGGAGAGCACTCCATGACTTTCACCATCACCATCAAAGAAGAGTTGCTGACGCAGCCAATAGTGGCTAAGGCGCAACTGGCAGCTCTAGTCAAAATGTCGGGTACACTGGGGTTAACCGCAGAGGGGTTGACCTTATCGGTCTTGACGGAAAATGCCAAAATTGCTCGTCATATTTATGCCTTACTGGTAGAGTATTATCAGATCGAGCCTGACATTCGCTACCATCAAAAGACCAATCTCAAGAAGAATCGTGTCTATATGGTAGTGGTTAATCAGAAGGTTGAAGCCATCTTGTCCGACTTGCGGCTAGCAGATGCTTTCTTCGGTCTGGAAACAGGGATTGAACAAGAAGTCATGCTAGATGATGAGATTGGTCGAAGCTATCTCAGAGGGGCTTTCTTGGCCAGTGGTACCATTCGTGACCCAGAATCTGGCAAATATCAGCTAGAAATCTTCTCGGTTTATTTGGATCATGCCCAGGATTTAGCCCAGCTTATGCGGAAATTTATGCTGGATGCCAAGGTATTGGAGCATAAGAATGGTGCCATGACCTACTTGCAAAAAGCAGAGGACATCATGGATTTTCTGATTGTCGTTGGTGCCTTAGAGGGACTCAAGACTTTTGAACAGATCAAAATCTTGCGGGAAACCCGCAATGATCTCAATCGAGCCAATAATGCAGAAACAGCCAATATTGCCCGAACCATTACAGCCAGCATGAAGACCATCAATAATATCATTAAAATCATGGACACTGTTGGCTTGGATAGTTTGCCTTTAGAGTTACAGCAGGTGGCCCAGATTCGTGTGGCCAATCCTGATTATTCCATTCAACAACTAGCCGATAGTTTAGAGCCTCCCTTGACCAAGAGTGGGGTCAACCATCGCTTGAGAAAACTAAATAAAATCGCTGAAGACTTATAACTTCTAATAAAGCTAGGAAAATTTCCCTAGCTTTTTTAATATTAGGCTTGCAAATATTTTTTAATGTGATATACTTAACTAGTAAATGATTAACTGGTTAAGTAAAGGAGAAAAAAATGAATACGATAAAAACCATCTTTTCCATCTTGTTGGTCAGTTTAGTGATTAGCCTGTTTGGAACGGGTCCTGTCAGAGCCCAGGAAAAAAAGCAACTCCAGGTAGTGACAAGTTTCTACCCCATTTATGAATTTACTAAGGCTGTTGTTGGGGATACAGGTCAGGTCAGCCTCTTGATTGGGGCAGGAACAGAAGTGCACGAGTTTGAGCCGTCAACCAAGACCATTGCTAAATTGCAAGCAGCTAGCGATTTTGTTTACCTAGATGATAGCATGGAAACCTGGGTAGAAAAGACGAGGAAGTCTCTCAATCATAAAACCTTAACTGTTATCAAGGCCAGTGGCAATATGATCTTGGCAGCTGGCACAGAAACAGAAGAAGAGCATGCCAGTGAGGGACATAGTCATGCCTACGATCCCCACCTCTGGTTATCTCCGGCCAGAGCTCAGACACTGGTTGAGAATATTAGGGATGGTCTCATTAAAGCACACCCTGAATTAGCAGAGACCTTGACCAAAAATGCAGCCAAATACCTTGAAAAATTACAGGCATTGGACAAGGATTATCGGGAAGCCTTGGGTCAGGCTAAACAAAAAAGTTTTGTTACCCAGCATGCGGCCTTTGGCTATCTTGCCTTAGATTACGGTTTGAAACAGGTTGCGATTACAGGAGTTTCTGCTGATGCTGAACCTAGTGCCAAGCGCTTGGTTGAATTGAGTCGCTATGTGAAAAAATACCAGATAAAATACATTTATTTTGAAGAAAATGCTTCACAAGCTCTGGCTAAAACCCTAGCTGAGGAGGTTGGTGTGACCACTGCTGTTCTCAATCCGCTAGAAAGTTTGACCAAAAAGCAAATTCAGGCAGGTCAAGATTATTTTTCAGTCATGCGAGCTAACCTAGCCGCCTTACGCCTAACAACAGATCTTGCTGGCAAGGAGATCAGCCCTGAACATAATAGTGATCAGACGGTAGAAAAAGGTTACTTTAAAGATAAGGACATTAAGGATAGGACTTTGGCGGACTGGTCTGGCAACTGGCAATCCCTCTACCCTTACTTGCTAGATGGAACCCTGGATCCTGTCTGGGATTATAAGGCTAAGTCTAAGCAAGACATGACTGCCCAAGAGTACAAAGACTATTACACCAAGGGCTATCAGACGGATGTCGAAAAGATTAGCATTGATGGTCACAAGAAAACCATGACCTTTGTCCAAAAGGGAGTTAAAAAGACCTTTAGCTATCGTTACGTTGGCTATAAGGTTCTAACCTATCCAAAAGGTAACCGTGGTGTTCGCTACCTTTTTGAAAGCCAGGATAAAGATGCTGGTCAATTCAAGTATGTTCAATTTAGTGACCACGGCATTGCTCCACAAAAAGCAGAGCATTTCCACTTGTTCTGGGGTTCAGACAGCCAGGAAGCCCTCTTTAAGGAGCTGGAAAACTGGCCTACCTACTACCCAGACAAGCTTAGCGGCCATGACATTGCTCAGGCACTGGTCGCCCATTAAGATTGACAACCGAGAAGCATTTTCTCGGTTTTTTCTGTACACAAAAGAAAACGCTGCCATCGCTTATATACTAGTATATAAGTTAGTAGTAGTCATTGACATTCCTACTACTAACTTACAAATAATTGTCTCGTCACTGACCAGAGTTGAAAAAACTAGTTTGTATCGTTATCTGATAAGATAGCGACATCTGATCAGTCTTTTATCTACTCGTTGTACTAGAACAAGAGGTTTGGCGAGATTTACTAGGAGTAAGTATGGCAAAACTTGATATTATTACGATTGAAGACAAGATAAAGCAGTTGTTGGAAGCAGGCATTGACCCTGCCACCTTTCTCTACGATTTCTTGTCTTTTTATGCTATTCCCAAGGCAACCATTACACGGTTACGCAAGGAAAATGGCACGACGATTAAGAACAAACTCTATTATCGGCAAGTATCAACAGAGCAGTCGGTTGTGGCTGAGGTAGCAAAGATTGAAGCAGAAATCAGTCAGCAAAAGTCTCAACCACGCTACATTATCGTGACCAACTTTGAGCACTTGGCTAGTAAAGATACCAAGACGGGGGACACGCTCAATATTGCTTTTGCAGATTTGGCCAGCTATGCGGATTTCTTTTTGGCCTGGAATGGTGTAGAAAAGGTTGACTATGCCAAGGAAAATCCTGCCGACATCAAGGCGGCGGAACGCTTCACGCGTCTCTATGACGAACTGCGAAAAATCAATCATTTCACTAATCAAAGTGAGGCTGAAAAAGAGTTTAACCTATTCTTGATTCGTCTCCTTTTCTTGCTCTTTGCAGAAGACACCGACATCATGAAAAAGGGGATTTTAACCAATGCCATCAAGACCCGCTCACGCGAGGATGGTAGTGACTTAAATGCCCTTTTCAACCAAATTTTTGCCAGTTTGGATGTAGCCAATCGTCTCAAACAAGAGAATTGGTTACAGGAGTTTCCCTATGTCAATGGTAAGCTCTTTACAGCGGCCCAAACCAATCTGACCTTTGATCGTAAAACGAGAAAGCTCATCATCGAGGCGGGAGAATTGCTCAACTGGAATGAGATCAATCCTGACATTTTAGGCTCAATGATTCAGACGGTAGCTAGTCAAGAACATCGGTCACGTGCAGGCATGCACTACACCAGCGTCAGCAATATCATGAAGGTCATCAAGCCCCTTTTCTTGGATGACCTGACCCAAGCCTACCAATTGATTATTGATAAAATCAATGAAAATGAAGACAAGCTCATTGCTGACAGAACGCGGCGTGATAATCGTTCCCTATATGCCAAAGCACTCAGAAACTTGCTGGAACGTATCAGCCAGATTAAGTTTTTTGACCCTGCTTGTGGCTCAGGTAACTTTCTGATCATCATCTACAAGGAACTCCGCCGCTTGGAAATCAAAATCCTCAAAAGCCTGCGTCAGCTGACGGATAACCATGCCATCAGTCTCTTTGAAAGCTCCCGCATTTCTCTCAATCATTTTTATGGCATTGAGCTAAATGACTTTGCCCACGAGGTCGCTCGTCTCTCCCTCTGGATAGCAGAGCACCAGATGAATGTCGAGACCGAAAAAGAAATCAACCTCAAACAAGCCTTTCTCCCCCTCAAGGACGCAGGTCATATCGTCCAAGGCAATGCCCTAAGGCTTGATTGGAATGAAGTTGTCCCCCACACAGCAACCGATGAGATTTATCTGATTGGCAATCCGCCGTATATAGGGTATCAACTTCAAAATAAAGAGCAGAAAGAGGATGTGACATTATGTATTAGTCATATTCCTAGATACAAAAGTATGGATTATATTGCGTGTTGGTTTTTTAAGGGAGTGGATTTCATCAATTCTTGTAATGGTAAGCTATCTTTTGTAACCACTAATTCTATATGTCAAGGCGAGCAAGTTCCGATTGTTTGGAATCATTTATTGCAAACATCGGTGATTGAGTTTGCCTATACTTCCTTCAAATGGGGGAACTCGGCTAGCAATAATGCTGGGGTGACAGTTATCATCATAGGATTAGCTAACTTTAGCAATGTCCATTCTAATCGTTATATTTTTAGTGAAGACTCAACTCAAAATAATGTTGAGTATATAAATCCTTATTTGTCATCTGGCGATAGTGTTATCGTTGAAGCTAGTAACAGTCCCTTAAATGGACTACCTAAAATGGTATGTGGTAATATGCCAAAAGAAGGAGGGTATCTGATTATTTCAACAGCGGAAGAAAAGAATAAAATCCTTGCAGATTACCCAGAACTCGTTTCAGTCATCAAATATTATGGGGGTAGTGTAGAGTTTATCAACAATAAGTTAAGGTATGTTTTTTGGTTAAATATCCAAACTTACCAAGAGCTAAAAGGTAATCCTCTCCTCTTTGAGAGAGTTGAAGGTGTCAGAAAAACTCGCCTAGCTAGTAAGGCAGGAAGTAGTCGCAAAGCTGCTGATAAGCCTTATGAATTTATGCAAAGAGGTGAATGGGATAAAGCTTATCAAGAGTTTCTCCATTCCGGTGCAGAAGAGTTTATGCAACTCCTTGTTCCAACGGTTTCTTCAGAACAAAGAGATTATGTGCCTATGGGATTTATGGATGAGAATACAATTATTTCCTCTTCAGCCTATGTCGTGTATAATGCTCCGATTTGGTTATTGGGTCTTCTTCAGTCCCGTCTCCACATGACCTGGTTGCGAGCAATCGGTGGTAAGTTGGAAACTCGTTACCGTTATTCAGCAGGTCTAGTTTACAACACCTTCCCAGTGCCAGACTTGTCTGATAAGCGCAAAAGTCAGATTGAGGAGCAGGTTTTGGAGATTTTGGACTTACGCGAGGAGCTGGGTGGTACCTTAGCCGAACTCTATCACCGAGATACCATGCCAGATAGCCTGCGTCAGGCCCATCAAGTTCTTGATGGTATCGTGGAGCGTGCCTATAAAGAAACCCCATTTCAGAGTGACGAGGAACGCCTCAGCCACTTACTCAAACGTTATAAGGAGATGACAAATGACAAGGGAAAGATTAAGTAAGGATAAGATATTTTCTCTATGCAGTGCTATTGGCAATGCTTTTAGTGGTCGAGAGATTAAACAGCATTTTGCAGATTATAGTGTGAAAAGAAATCTTGAGATAGACTTTCCATCAATGAAAAAAGGGGAAAGCAAATCCAACTATAGCGAGAGGCTTTTTCGCTATCTTGATGGAGAGGAACAAGCGGGTCTTATCGTCTATCTAACGCAACAAAATGAAGCTCTCAAAGAGAAAGAAATAGTACAAAAAGCCCTCTACCAGCTGGCAGAAACCTATGGCATCATCACAGAGACAGTGGAAGAACAGAAATGCCTGACAGAAATAGAATACTTACTTGCAGACTATCCTGGTAGTTTAGACTTTTGGAAAAAAGCCATGAGCCATTACCAAGCCTTTCAATACCGAGAAAGTTTGGATAATGCAAGATTATGCCTGGAGTTGCTCTTAAAATCCTTGTTAGTCAATGAAAAATCGTTAGAAAATCAGAGAAAACCATTGGGTGGCTGGTTGAAAGAGCAGGGGGTTCCAAAAGAAATAAGTAACATGATTTGGGAAAGGATAGACTATTATGCAGCTAGCCAAAATAATCATGTCAAGCATAAGAAAATTAAGGAATTAACTAAGAAATTAACAGAGATTGAAGTTTGTTTGATACGTGATGAAACGTATGCTATCATCAAGTACCTTGTTAATCGTGCCAAGGAGGCTAGCTATGTCTAAGGTTTTTCAAGTCAATTATGGGCAGCAAGAAACGTCGGTCAATACCAATCAGCTAGGTATGCGGGAGATGCAGGCACGGGTTTATGAAAAACGAGCCAGTCGTCATCTCTTGGTTAAGGCACCGCCTGCATCTGGTAAATCACGGGCCCTCATGTTTATTGCTCTGGATAAACTGAAAAATCAGGGCTTGAAAAAGGCCATTATCGCCGTCCCAGAACGCTCTATTGGTAAATCCTTCCGGTCAACTAGACTATCAGACTATGGTTACTACTGGGATTGGCAGGTCAAGGAAGCAAATAACTTGACCACATCTGGAACAGGCAGGAGCAAGGTCACTGCCTTTGTCAACTTTATGACCTCCACAGACCCAACGGACGATGTTCTCATCTGTACCCATGCCACGCTACGGTTTGCTTGGGAGCAGTTGGATGTCAGTAGTTTTGATCATTGTCTCCTAGCTATTGATGAGTTTCACCATGTGTCCCAGGACGACAGTTCGGTCTTGGGCAATGTTCTCCGTGAAGTCTTGCAGTCTTCGACTGCTCACGTTTTTGCCATGACCGGTTCTTATTTCCGTGGAGACAGTGTTCCCATTCTTGACCCGGCAGATGAAGAGCGGTTTGACCGTGTGACCTATACCTACTATGAGCAACTAGAAGGTTATAAATATCTCAAGTCCTTTAGCATGGCCTATAAATTTTACCAAGGCAGTTATCTGGAAGCCTTGCCAGATCTTGTTCCTGAATTTATTGATAAGAAAACCATTATCCATATCCCCAATGTCAACTCGGGCGAATCAACTACGGACAAGTATGGTGAAGTCGATGAGATTTTGGATTTGTTGGGGGATTATCTCGGCAAGGACCAGCATGGGATTATCCAACTTGAAACGGCTTCAGGCAAGGTGTTGAAAATCGCTGATCTTGTCACGGAGGAAGGACGAGAAACCGTGGCCGCCTATTTAGCTGAAATGAGCCAACTGGATGATTTGGATATGATTATTGCCCTAGGCATGGCCAAGGAAGGTTTTGACTGGCCCTTTGCCGAATATGCCCTGACCATCGGCTATCGTTCGAGCCTAACTGAGATTATCCAGATTATTGGGCGTGTCACCAGAGATAGCTCCAACAAGACCGAGGCGGTTTTTACTAATCTTATCGCCCAGCCAAATGCAGAGGATGCGGAAGTTCACTATTCTGTCAATAATCTGATGAAAGCTATTACGGCTAGTCTGCTCATGGAAAATGTTTTATCCCCTGCTTTCACCTTCAAACCCAAGGTGGACAGCAAGCAGAAATCACAGGGAGCTGATATCTATATTCAAGGACTGGCCAAGCCATCCACACCACAAGTAGAGCAGATTATTAAACAGGATTTGACTGAATTAAAGGCCTCTACCCTACAAGATGCGGTGGTACAGGCAGCCATTGCTGCTGGGGCAGATAGCAAAACCATCAATAAGCAGTTAATTCCACGTGTCATTGCCACCCAATATCCCCAACTGAGTCAAACGGAAGTCGAGGAAGTCCGCCAGTATCTGGTTGCTGATTTGACCCTTGCCAATGCCGAACGAGATAAGGATAATAAGCAATTACTCAAAATGGCAGATAAATTTGTCAATATTGATGACTTAAGCATTGATTTGATCGATAGCGTCAATCCCTTCCAAGGAGCTTATGAAGTGTTGTCGCGTGATGTGGATAGTCGAACCCTAAATCTTATTGCTCGTGTTTTTGACAGTAAAAAGATTGAATTTACCGAAGATGAACTTCGCATGCTCTATCCGAAAATCAAGGCTTTTCGAGCTGAACATGGTCGTCTGCCCCAACGAAACGCCAAAGAACTGGATGAGCAACGCCTTTATTATGCCTTGGTAAAATTGGAGCAATTGCGACGTGAAAGGAGGGGTTAATCGTGCAAAATTTTGCGACCTTAGATGATATTTTTGATGATCTTGGTTTTGAAGACTTGGTTGCTGGCATCAAACCAGCTCGAACTGAGCGATTAGATCCAGACATTGAGAAATTCTTAGAAATTGTTGACTGGGTGAGAGAGAATGGCAGGGAGCCGCAAAAATCAACCCATTTGAAAGAACGTAGCCTTTTTTCACGGTTGAAAGGCATGCGGGAACAAGCAGATAGACGGGCCAAGTTACAGGCCTATGATGACCTAGGTTTATTAGGAGAAACGGATGACAGACACGCTTGATGATATTTTGAATGATGATAGCCTTTTTGAGGAGTTTGCACCAGCGAGCAAGCTTTTTGATACCAAACGCTACCAAGGTACGGTGCGAGCAGCAGATAAGATAGCAACCAGAAAACGCATGACAACTGGCTTTGACCATTATCAAACCCTTTTTCAGTCAGTGCAGGCAGATATTGCCAGCGGTCGTCGGCAGATTATCCCTATTTCTGAAGTGGAGATTAGTCAAAAAAGTCCGATTAAGAAAGGAAACTTCTATATTGACAATGGCCTCATGCTTTATGTCAATAGCATCTATCACCCAGAAACAGGAGAGGAAGTGCCTGAGTCAACCAACCGCAAGTATAAGGTACACACGGTTTACCAAAATGGCACGGAAAATCATATTTGGCTACTCAGTTTGGTTTCCTCCCTTTACGATACCAAACGATCGGGACGTCTTGTCACTGAGTTAGTGCAGGAGATATCGCTACTAGGGGAAGAAAGGATCGATTATCACACGACAGGTTATATCTATGTGGTTCAGTATGCCGGCCAAGACCAGCGTTTTTTAGACATGGCCAACCTCTATAAGATTGGTGTAGCGACTAACCTTGAAAAGCGTTTGGCCAATACTGTCAATGAAGCAACCTATCTTTTTGCCCCCGTTCAGTTGGTCCAAAGTTTTGAAATTCAAAACATGAATGCCAAAAAAGTTGAAGCCTATCTCCATCATGCCTTGGCGGATAAAAGGGTGGAGCTTGTGACAGACTCGCCTACTGGTAAGGAAGTTCGTGTGACCGAGTGGTTTATTGTTGATTTGGCAGAAGTGGAGCAACTCTTGAATCAGATGGTGGTAGATGTGCAAAAAGGCTAACGTCACCTCTCAAGCCTATTTTCTGTCAGTTAGTGATAGGAAAACTTGCGTAACGTGATTAAATGTGTTATAAAAAAGTAAACGATGTCAAAGGAGGATGATATTATGGGATTTTTGATAGTCATATTAATTCTATTAGCTATTTTAGCCCCCCCTAGTAATAGTGAAGTGAAATGCAAAAGAAAAAAAATAGTTCACAAACATTATCATAACCATTATACGGAAGAATATTATGGAGATGATGATGACGATTACTACTATTAAGAAGCCAGATAAGCTTATATAAGCCATTCTAAGAATCTTGCTTGTTATTGGAATGGCGTTTTATTATAGTTGAAAAGTTTGTTGTCAGAGGGAAGAACGATGGGATATATTTGGTTACTATTTATACTCTCTGTTTTAACAACAGGGTCCCCAAGTGCTAGTGTGCTTGTTATCATATTATGTTTGTATTATTACTTGCTCAAATGGAAAAAATCAGATAGTCGTGGTTTAGGTTGTGGTTATTCCTTGTTTACATTTTTTGTTTTAACAACGATTGAAACTTGGTCGCTATGGAACTATATTATCGTCATTCTATTATGTTTGTTTTATTATTGGTTACAGGGAGATAGACTAAGAAATATTCGGATTAAACCAAGAAAAGAAAAGCAAACAATAGCAGAAGTAGATGTTACACAATTTGATGAGATTGAAGATAAGGTTGCTATGGAGCTAGCAAGATTAGGAGATAGAGGTGAAGAGTATATTTGTCACCTTGAACATCTTGCTTCTGAATGGGAAAATTTAGGTAAAATGACCTTATGGGAAGCTGGAGATGATACGGTTGCTGAAAAGGCAGAAAAGTACCTGAATAGGTTGGAGAAACATTTAGATAAGGCAAGAGAAGAGACGAGGGTTCTGTTTAGCTCGGCTGATGTAAGACATTTCTTTTTGAAAGAATTAGAAAATATCGAAATGAATTTGTTAATTAATCAACATCGTTTGAATGTGTTACCGACAATAATGGAAAGACAACTAGATTTGGATGAAAATGTCCCAGAATTAGGAAAAGTATATGATGATATATCGTCTCGCTATCTTGATATTCGTACAATTCTCTTAAAGGAAGGTAATCATCAAGAATTATTGGCAGAGCATGAGCTTCGTTTTCAACTATATGATGACATTTTAGGTAAACTGGTTAAGATTTATTTAGCGCCAGATTTGTATGATACAGAGCCTGTCTCTATAGAAGATATTGAAAAGATAAATGCAGATTATCTTGCCTATCAGAAGAAAATCATGAAATCACTCAATCAAGAAGAGGTCCATTCCTTAAAAGTTTCCCTCAAACGGTTTGAGAAGATGGTTAAACATGAGAATTCTCTCGAAAAGTAGGGGAAGACATTTGGAGTTACTGCTACACTAAACTCCCTAGATTTGTTCTAGGGAGTTTTTGTAATGATAAAATTCGTTTAATACTCCGTCCCAGCTAGTGACACTTGATTGTTCTAGTCAATAAGAAAATAGAGTCATTGGCTATCTATCAAAAAAACCACTCCCGATTTCTCGAAAATGGTTTAGTATCAAGATTTTGAATTGATAGATACGGTTGCTTATTTGAGACCGTATTTTTTGTTGAAACGATCCACACGTCCATCTGCTTGAGTGAATTTTTGACGACCAGTGTAGAATGGGTGAGAATCTGATGAAATCTCCACACGGATAAGTGGGTAAGTTTGACCTTCAAACTCAACAGTTTCTTTTGAGTTCTTTGTTGAACCACTTAGGAACTGGTAACCAGTAGTTGTGTCAAGGAATACGACTGGACGGTATTCTGGATGGATGTCTTTTTTCATGTTAAAAATTTCCTTTCTGCCATAGCTTTTTTAAGCCATAGTTTATTAACCATTATAGTCTATCACATTTTTAATCCTTTGACAAGGTTTTTGTCTCTTTTTCCTGAAAAAGTGCCTGTAATTCTTGATAGATGGTCTGATTTTCTGCTAGAGAATAGGAATTGGCACCGCTAGCCAAGGGATGGCCTCCCCCATCATGCAGCTTGGCAATCTGGTTAATGACCTTCTCCTTACTTCGCAAACGAACACGGTAGTGGCCTTCAGGTTGCTCAACAAAGATTGCCCAGGTTTGGACACAATCAATTTTTCCAGGGCTGCCGACAATGGCTGCAGTATCAGCATCGGTTAGTCCAAAGGCCTTTAACGTCTCTTGTGTGAGGGTCACATAGGCAACGCCATTGGCATCCATTTGTAGCTGGTCAAAGACATAGCTTTGCAGCTTGGCTATGGGCAATGAAAAAGAATCCATTTGGCGAGAGATGGCTGCAAAATCAAACTCATAGGTCCGTAGGTGGGCAGCAATTTCCAACGTGCGGCTTGTGGTTGCAGGGTAGAGGAAACGGCCGGTATCACCGACAATGCCCGTGTAGAGTAGGCGGGCAGCTGTGTCAGACAGTTGCCAGTCAAAACTCAAGGCCAGCTGAGTGATGATTTCACTGGCTGATGAGGCGGTCGTATCCACATAGCAGATATCCCCGTAAGGGTCTTCGTTAGGGTGGTGGTCAATCTTAATCAGGTATTGGCCTTGATCATAGCGGTCATCGTCAATACGGGGCCGGTTGGCAGTGTCGGTCACAATGACCAAGGCTGCTTCGTAGTCTTGATCGGCAACCTGATCCATCTGGGCGAGCCAGCTTAGATTAGGCACATCAGTCCCTGTCACCTTGACGATTTTTTCTGGGTAATTGTGGCGGATTAGCTCTGCCAGCCCCACCTGACTGCCCAAAGCATCGGGGTCAGGTCGCTGGTGGCGGTGGATGATGATGATATGGTAGGCTTCAATTTTTTCTAAGATTTGTTTAATCATGTTAGTCACTTTCTCTTTTTTTCCATTATAGCATGAAAACAATAAAAGAGGAAAAAGATCATTTCCCATTCAAAAACCAAAAATTGAGTTCTCAAACTCAAGAAAAAACGACATAAAACGAACGATAAAATTGAAATATAAAAATTACAGATAATTAGTTGATAATAAACAAACTTTCGGATATAATGGTAAAAATAATTTTCGGAGGATAGTGAAAATGGATAAAGCAATGGTCAAGGATTTACCCAAGGTAGAATTGCACTGTCATTTAGATGGCTCCCTGTCTTTGCCCTGTTTGCGGCAGTTAGCTGAGATGGCGGCAATTGACCTACCAGAATCAGATGAGGACCTGCTAGCCTTGGTAACAGCCCCAAGTGATTGTCAAAGCCTCAATGATTATTTGACCGTTTTTGACGTGGTTCGTCCTTTGCTCCAAACCAAAGAGGCCCTGACCTTGGCGGCCTATGATGTGGCTCGTCAGGCAGCCCAAGAAAATGTGATTTATACGGAAATTCGCTTTGCACCAGAATTATCGCTAGATCAAGGCTTGACGGTTGCTGAAACCATTGCGGCTGTTTGTCAAGGGCTTAATCAAGCTCAAGAGGAATTTGGTATTGTGGCCAAGGCCTTGATTTGCGGCATGAGACAGAGCAGTTTAGACTTAAATGAAGAGATTTTTCAAGCGGCCAAGGGTCAATTGGGTCAGACGCTGGTCGGTGGTGACTTTGCGGGGAATGAGGCTGACTATCCAACGGCTGATTTGGCTGATTTTCTGAGCCATGTGCAGGACGACTTGGCTTATCCCATGACCTTCCATGCTGGTGAGTGTCAGTGTCCCTGCCCAGCCAATATTGCCAGAGCAGTTGAACTAGGGGTTAAGCGGATTGGGCACGGAACGGCAGCCTATAATCAGCCTGAGTTGATTGAAGACCTTGTGGCCAATGAGGTAACTGTAGAACTCTGCCTGATTAGTAATCTCCAAACCAAGGCGGCACCAAGCATTGAAGCCTTTCCTTACCTAGCCCTGAAACAAGCAGGAGCTAGGTTGACCATCAATACGGATAACCGTACGGTATCTCAGACCAATCTGGTCAGAGAATATGAGGCTTTCATGACCCATTTCAAAACTAACCTCGAGGAATTTTATCACTACAACCGCTATGCCTTGGAGGCTTCTTTTGCCAGTCTTGAGGAAAAAGCAGAGCTTTTTAATCGCTTGGCAGAGGGCTATCAGTCCCATTTGAAACAATAAATATTTGTTGCTAGGCTAGAATTATGGTATAATAACTGACAAATGCAACGGAGGATACTATGGCTTTAGCAAAAGTGGTCTATGCCAGTATGACTGGTAATACAGAAGAAATTGCCGATATTGTGGCGGATAAATTAAAGGACTTGGGACATTTAGTTGATGTGGATGAGTGTACAGCAGTAGATGCCAGTGATTTTGAAGATGCGGATATCATGGTGGTCGCCAGCTATACCTATGGTGATGGTGAATTGCCTGACGAGATTGTTGATTTCTATGAAGACTTGCAAGATTTGGATTTGACAGGCAAGGTTTATGGTGTGGTCGGCTCAGGCGATACCTTTTATGATGATTTTTGTAAGGCGGTTGACGATTTTGAAGAAGCCTTTGCTAAGACAGGGGCGAGCAAGGGGGCTGACTCGGTCAAGGTTGATTTAGCAGCTGAGGATGAAGATATTGAAAAATTAGAGGCTTTCGCTCAAACCTTGTCAGACCAGCTAAACTAGGAGATGTTTAACAATCATCTTCTTTTTTCATCTTCTTTTTTATGGTAAAATTCTTGACAAATTTGGAAAGTTTTTGTTAAAATTAATCTTGTATGTAATGGACATACGAAAAACGGCTAATCCGCTGGGACAAGCACCTTATGATTGGCAAGAGAAGGAGAAAAAATTAGATGAATCCATTAATTCAAAGTTTGACAGAAGGCCAACTTCGTTCTGATATCCCATCATTCCGCCCTGGTGACACTGTTCGTGTTCACGCAAAGGTTGTTGAGGGTAACCGTGAGCGTATCCAGCTTTTTGAAGGTGTCGTTATTTCACGTAAAGGTCAAGGCATCTCAGAAATGTACACTGTTCGTAAAATTTCGAGTGGTATCGGTGTAGAGCGTACTTTCCCAATCCACACTCCTCGTGTTGACAAGATTGAGGTTGTTCGTTACGGTAAAGTTCGTCGTGCGAAACTTTACTACTTGCGTGCCCTTCAAGGTAAGGCTGCACGTATCAAAGAAATCCGTCGTTAATCCGTCAGGTTTCTTGATGATAAAATCTGCTCTCGTGGCAGATTTTTTACTTACGTCCCCTTAGTTAAATGGATATAACAACTCCCTCCTAAGGAGTAGTTGCAGGTTCGATTCCTGCAGGGGATATCGGTTAAAAAGAGAAGATGCTAGGAGAAGGTTTTGAACAGATTGGCAGCTATCAGGAATGGATTGGTTCTGTGTCTTATCTTGGGGAGTTTAGCCTTGGTATTGGGACAATTATTTCCCTTAGTTGGCCCTAATCTCTTAGCTATTGGTTTGGGAATGTTACTTCCCAAAACGATTTCAACCACTCCGGCTTATCAAGAGGGGCTGACTTATAGCAGTAAGACCCTGCTACAGTATGCGGTAATATTATTGGGATTTAGTCTATCCATTACAGAAGTTTCTCAACTAGGCTTGGCTTCCTTACCCCTTACCCTACTGACCATTAGCTTGGCTTTTTTTACGGCCTTATTTTTTGGAAGACGATTGGGATTGTCAGGTAATTTGTCAAGCCTTATTGGTTTTGGGACTGCCATTTGTGGTGGTTCAGCCATCTTAGCCGCTGCGCCAGTTTTGGAAGCAGACAGTGATGACATTGCCCTGTCCTTGTCAACAATTTTTTGCTTCAATAGTCTGGCTATTTTAATTTTCCCCCTTGTCGGGCATTGGCTCCAACTATCTGATGAGGCTTTTGGCCTTTGGACAGGGACAGCAGTTAATGATACTTCCTCGGTAGTAGCGGTTGGTTATAGTTATAGTCAGGAAGCTGGAGATTATGCGACTATTGTCAAGTTAGCTCGGTCCTTGATGATTGTGCCTATTTGTCTTGTCTTTGGTTTGGTCAAATCTTATCAAGCACGAAAACAGGCCAATCTTTCATCTGTGATTCAGGGATTTCCTTGGTTTATCCTTTATTTTTTGTTGGCCTCACTGGTGAGGAGCCTAGGGTGGTTTCCGTTGCTTATTTTGCCTTACACCAAAGCCCTTTCTAAACTCTTTATGGCGATGGCCTTGGTTGGTCTAGGTTCAAAGTTATCATTTGATCAATTTAAACAGGCAGGTCCAGCACCTTTCTTGACGGGTCTTTTGAGTTGGATAGCAGTGGCCCTAGCTAGTTTGTTGTTACAGCAGGTTTTGTTTTAATCTTAGAAATGGAGTGACCCTATGGCACAAAAAAAATCAATTGACAGCCGGATTGACTATTCTGTTATTCTGCCTGTTTTTTGTTTGCTACTTGTTGGTTTGTTGGCTGTTTACGTTGCTAGCTATCATGATAATCCACAGATGGTCTGGACCATCATTGGTCAACAATTTATCTGGATTGTTCTAGGGTGTTTGATTGGTTTTGTGGTGATGTTTTTTAGCACAGCCTTCCTTTGGAAAGTTACTCCAGCCCTATATTTGCTAGGTTTGATCATCATGGTGTTGCCACTAATCTTTTTTAGTCCTAGGCTGGTGGAGGCGACAGGAGCTAAAAACTGGGTGAGCATTGGGTCAGTAACGCTTTTTCAACCTTCGGAATTCATGAAAATCTCTTATATTCTTGCGCTCTCCCGACTAACCCTCTGGTTTAATCAGGACCTTACCGAACGTCGTCTTAAAGACGATTTGTTCTTGTTGCTGGGCTATGTGTTGTTGACTTTGCCAGTTTTGACACTTTTGGCCTTGCAAAAAGATTTAGGAACCGCCATTGTTTTTTTGGCCATTCTAGCTGGCTTAATTGTCATTTCAGGAATTTCTTGGAAAATCATTTGGTCAATGATAGGTTTGGTTGGTCTCTCTTTCTTATCTTTTATTCTTATTTTCCTTTCAGAAAATGGTCGTGAATGGTTTCATCGGTTAGGTATGAGTACCTATCAGATTAACCGCATTTCTGCTTGGATTAATCCTTTTGATTATGCAGATAACATTGCCTACCAACAGACCCAGAGTATGATTGCCATAGGAACAGGGGGCTTACAAGGTAAGGGATTTAATGTCGCAGACCTATCGGTGCCGGTTCGTGAGAGTGATATGATTTTCACAGTTATTGGTGAAAATTTCGGTTTTATTGGGTCGGTTGCTGTCTTGGGGCTCTACCTTCTCCTGATTTATCGCATGTTACGTGTAACCTTTCTGTCTAACAATGTTTTTTACACCTACATATCGACTGGGTTTATCATGATGATTCTTTTTCACATTTTTGAAAATATTGGTGCCAGCTTAGGCATTTTACCCCTGACAGGCATTCCTCTTCCCTTTATTTCACAAGGTGGCAGTTCCCTTATTAGTAATTTGATTGGGGTCGGCTTGATTTTATCAATGTCTTATCAAAATCAGTTGATGAAAGAAAAGGGCATTGAACAACGCTTTCGTCGCTCTCGGTCAGTATAATCCTGAGAAGCCCTCAAAAGAGGGTTTCTTTTTCTGTCATCAGGTGTTATTTTCTGTAAAATATGTTATAATGGGTAGTAAAACTATCAAGGAAAAAGGTTAGGGACATGACAGAAGAAATGAAAAATTTGGAAGAATTAGCCCAAGCATATGATGCCAGCCAAATTCAAGTCCTAGAAGGTCTAGAAGCAGTTCGCATGCGGCCCGGCATGTATATTGGCTCTACCTCCAAAGAAGGTCTTCATCATTTGGTTTGGGAAATTGTCGATAATTCCATAGATGAAGCCCTGGCAGGTTTTGCAACAAGAATTGATGTCATTATTGAAGCGGATAATTCTATCACGGTAGTGGATGATGGACGTGGTATCCCCGTTGATATTCAGGAAAAAACTGGCCGTCCGGCGGTGGAAACTGTCTTTACAGTCCTCCATGCGGGAGGAAAATTTGGCGGTGGTGGCTATAAGGTTTCTGGTGGTCTTCATGGGGTAGGTTCTTCAGTTGTTAATGCCCTGTCAACTCAGCTTGATGTCAAGGTTTATAAAAATGGTCACATTTACTTCCAAGAATATCGTCGTGGTCAAGTTGTGGCGGATTTGACAGTTATTGGCGAGACAGATCGCACAGGGACAACCGTACACTTCACGCCAGATCCAGAAATTTTTACCGAAACCACCGATTATGATTTTGATAAATTGGCCAAGCGGATTCAGGAGTTAGCCTTTCTCAACCGAGGGTTAAAAATTGCCATTGAAGATAGACGGCCCGGCAAAGAGCAGACCAAACCCTTCCATTATGAAGGGGGAATTGTCAGCTATGTGGAATATATCAATGCGAATAAAGACGCTATTTTTGAGCATCCCATTTACACAGATGGAGAGCTAGAAGGCATCTCAGTGGAAGTAGCGATGCAGTATACCACTAGCTACCACGAGACAGTCATTAGTTTCGCTAATAATATTCACACCCATGAAGGGGGGACCCATGAACAGGGGTTTCGTACGGCCTTAACGCGTGTGATTAACGATTACGCTAAGAAAAATAAGATTCTCAAAGAAAATGATGACAACTTAACTGGAGAAGATGTTCGCGAGGGATTGACAGCAGTTATTTCCGTTAAACACCCCAATCCTCAATTTGAAGGACAGACCAAAACCAAGCTCGGAAATTCAGAAGTAGTGAAGATTACCAACCGTCTGTTTAGTGATGCCTTTCAACGTTTCCTATTGGAAAATCCCCAAATTGCCAAGAAAATTATTGAAAAAGGAATTTTGGCAAGTAAGGCAAGGATTGCAGCCAAGCGAGCCCGCGAAGTCACACGGAAAAAATCCGGCTTGGAAATCTCTAACCTGCCGGGCAAGTTGGCTGACTGTTCTTCAAATGATCCTAGTCAAAATGAGCTTTTCATTGTAGAGGGAGATTCAGCTGGTGGATCAGCAAAATCTGGGCGTGATAGAGAATTTCAGGCGATTTTACCAATTCGTGGTAAGATTCTTAATGTTGAAAAAGCGACTATGGATAAGATTTTGGCCAATGAGGAAATTCGAAGTCTCTTTACAGCCATGGGAACTGGTTTTGGGGCTGATTTTGATGTGAGCAAGGCCCGCTATCATAAGCTAGTGATTATGACGGATGCGGATGTTGATGGCGCCCATATCCGGACCCTGCTACTAACCCTGATTTATCGCTTCATGCGTCCTGTTTTAGAAGCCGGCTATGTGTATATTGCTCAACCGCCAATTTATGGGGTTAAGGTAGGCAGTGAGATTAAGGCCTACATTCAACCAGGTAGTAATCAAGAAGCTGACCTCAAATCAGCTTTGGAAAAATACAGTCAAGGTCGCTCTAAACCGAATGTTCAGCGTTATAAAGGATTGGGGGAAATGGATGACCATCAGCTTTGGGAGACAACCATGGACCCTGCTAATCGCCTCATGGCCCGAGTGTCAGTTGATGATGCGGCAGAAGCTGATCGGATTTTTGATATGTTGATGGGAGATAAGGTAGAGCCCCGCCGTGAATTCATTGAAGAAAATGCGGTCTATAGCACTTTAGATATTTAACATAGCTTTCTTGAAAATAACTGAAAGTATGTTATAATAGGAATGTTATAGTCTATCTTTGAGAAAAAATGATAATTTAAGGAGATATTAATGTCTAGCGGAATCATTTTGCTAATGGTAGCAATAGTTGTTATTGTAATTATTGTTTACTTGATTAGCGTAATTATCAGAAAGCGCAATGATTCTTTAATTGCCAAATTAGAGGAACGTAAGCAAACCCTCTTTTCGCTACCAGTTAATGAAGAAATTGAAACCGTCAAGCAACTTAATTTGATTGGGCAAAGTCAGACTCAGTTTAGGGAGTGGGAACAAAAGTGGGTGGATTTATCAGTCAATTCTCTCCCAGCCATTGAAGCTAATATGTTGCAGGCAGAGAATTTCAACGACACTTTCAACTTCTTACGGGCAAAAAATGAAGTCACTAAAATTGACAGTCAGTTAAATCTAGTTGAAGAGGACATCTTGGCCATTCGCGAAGGTCTGGCCAACCTCTGCGAGCAGGAAGAAAAAAATAGTGCTCGTGTCACTCATGCCTTGGACTTGTATGAAACCTTGCAACAGTCGATTGAGGAAAATTCTGATAATTTTGGCTCAACCATGCCTGAAATCGAAAAGCAGCTCAAGAATATTGAAGCTGAATTCTCACAATTTGTTGCCTTAAACTCGTCAGGAGATCCAATTGAAGCAGCAACAGTCTTGGATAGGGCAGAAGAGCATACCATTGCCCTAGGGCAAATCACGGAGCAGATTCCAGCCATTGTTGCCAAGCTAGAAGATGATTTCCCAGATCAGCTAGATGATTTGGAGGCAGGCTATGCCCGTCTATTGGAAGAAAAATACCATTTCGCAGAGAAAGATATTGAAGGTCGATTCCAAGATATTCGCGAGTCTATCCAAAGTAACGCTTCTGAATTGGTTACTCTAGATTTAGAACGTGGTAAGGCGGAAAACCAAGATATTCAAGAGAAAATTGATAACCTCTATGACATCTTTGAGCGAGAAATTCAAGCTCAGAAGCTAGTGATGAAGGATGTTAAGATAATTCCTGACTACCTAGCCCATGTAAAAAATAATAATCAACAGTTGGAAACCGAGTTGAGTCGTTTATTACGCAAATATATTTTGACAGATAATCATAATCTGAGTATTCGTAACTTTGCTAACGAATTAACAAAAGTTGAAGAAGCGGTTTCGCCAACAATTGATCATTGGGACACGCAAGATAAACCATTCTCTGAGTTACAAGTTCTTTTTAGTCGGCAATTGAAATCTCTATCAGCAATTGAAAAAGACCAATTAGAAGTCTTTGAGGATTTGAAGAAGATTGAGCAGACAGAAAAAACAGCGCGTGAGAGTGTTGAAGTGTATGTGAACAAGCTGCATATGATTAAGCGTTACATGGAAAAGCGTAACCTACCGGGAATCCCGCAAGAATTTTTAAGTGTCTTTTTCACAACCAGCTCGCAATTAGAGGCCTTGATGGATGAATTAAGTCGTGGTCGTATTGATATTCAAGCGGTTAGTCGTTTGTTAGAAGTGGCCACAGCGGCGATTGAAAACTTAGAAGCAACGACTTATCAGGTGGTTCAACATGCGACTTTGACAGAACAGTTGCTCCAGTATTCAAATCGCTATCGTAGCTTTGAACAAGGAGTCCAAAATAGCTTTGAACATGCCTTGAAATTATTTGAAGTGGACTACGCTTATGAAGCGGCCTTCAATGAAATTTCTTATGCCTTAGAATTGGTTGAACCTGGAGTAACCGATCGTTTTGTTTCTTCTTATGAAAAAACACGAGAAAGTATTGTTTTTTAAAAAAGTGGATTTTTCCACTTTTTTTATTTGTCGTTTACGAATAAATAGATAGGATAGATTAAGTGACTTAATTTATTCTAAATTGTTTGAATTTTAAATTTGTCTTATGTTATAATAGAATTGAGGATAGTTTAAGATTTTGATAATGCTTGAGGATTTCTCAACTAAAGCAGAGGTGCTAAAATTTTAGAAAGAGGAGATGCGTATGCGTAAAAAAATGTATAAAGCTAAAAAACGTTGGGTAGTTGCTAGTGTGGCTATTGTCGCTGCAATTGGTCAAGCAGGCCTAGCTGCTGCTAACACAACCGACAATGTTTCAGAAAGTAGTAGCCCAGAAGTTGGTCTGACTCAAGCGTCTGAATCAGTGACGTCTTCCAGTGTAGGGGAGACTGAGCCGGCTACAAGCAGTGAAGCTGATTCAGTAATAGAAGAGTCACCGGTCTCAACCCCAGTGAGTTCAGAATCAGCGAGTTCAGGAGAAAACAAAGAGGAAACATCACCAAGTTCTACTGAAGCTGCAGTCAGCCCAGAAACGACAGTCGATAAAGAGGTAGTATCTCAGGATGGGCAAGTAACCACTACGGATACATCAGCTCCTTCGACCGTAAAAACAGACGAGGCCGTGTCAGAGCAAAAAACATCCCCATCAGCTTCTCAAGGTAATTATGCCGCTTTAAATAAGATTGTCTATCTTGATGCTGGTCACGGAGGATTTGATCCAGGTGCAGGCTATCAGGGAGTTAGTGAAAAAAATCTAACGCTATCTATCTACAACTTGGTGAAAAAAGGGTTAGAACAATCAGGGTATCAGGTAGAATCTACCAGAAGTGATGATCGGTATGTTGGCTTAACAGAACGATCTAATCAGGCTAATCAAACCTTGGCAGATATTTTTGTAAGTATCCATATCAATGCTTCAACAAGTGCAGCTACTAATGGTATCGAGACTTATTATTACAAATATGATCCTTATTATCCAGCAAAGATGAACGCTCAATATCATGTGGATGTTGAACGCTTGAAACGCAGTGCTCTACTTGCTCAATCCATCCAGGCATCAACAGTTGCGAAAACAGGAGCTAGCGATCGTGGTGTTTTACGCCAAACATTTGCTGTCTTGCGGGAAACAACCGCACCATCTGTTCTGTTAGAGTTGGGTTATCTATCAAACCCATCGGAAAGAGCTAATCTATCAACGAAAGCCTATCAAGAAAAACTGGCTACCGGTATCGTGGAAGGCATTAAAGCCTACTATAGGGCCTATGGAGTAGAGTCTAAAAAAACTGAACTGGACAGTCCTAATACAGAAGTTGTCGAGATGCCTCCGGTCAAAAATGTAGCGGCGACAAGCGGTAGCCCAGTGGTTGCACCGAGTCAGCCTGCAAGCAATGCACTTGCACCGTCTGGTACCTATGAGTTCACAGAACGTACCGGTGTAAAGAATGAGGCCAAGCTATCAAGCCCAGATTTGGCTTACTATGAAGCAGGTCAAAAGGTTAATTATGATAAGGCCTTGACATCTGAAGGCTACAACTGGTTGAGTTATGTGTCCCATAGTGGTACCCGTCGTTACGTGGCAGTTTCAAAACAAGCTGCAAGTAATGTTTCAACCACGCCATCAACCCGTCCAACAAGCCCAGTGGCTGCACCGAGTCAGCCTGCAAGCAATACACTTGCACCGTCTGGTACCTATGAGTTCACAGAACGTGCTGGTGTAAAGAATGAAGCCAAGCTATCAAGCCCAGACTTGGCCTACTATGAAGCAGGTCAAAAGGTTAATTATGATAAGACCTTGACATCTGAAGGTTACAACTGGTTGAGTTATGTGTCACACAGTGGTACCCGTCGTTACGTGGCAGTCTCAAAACAAGCTGCAAGTAATGTTTCAACCACGCCATCAACCCGTCCAACAAGCCCAGTGGCTGCACCGAGTCAGCCTGCAAGCAGCGCACTTGCACCGTCTGGTACTTATGAGTTCACAGAACGTGCCGGTGTAAAGAATGAGGCCAAGCTATCAAGCCCAGATTTGGCTTACTATGAGGCAGGTCAAAAGGTTAATTATGATAAGACCTTGACATCTGAAGACTACAACTGGTTGAGTTATGTGTCCCATAGTGGTACCCGTCGTTACGTGGCAGTTTCAAAACGAGCTGCCGGTGCCACCGCATCTACCTCAACTAGTGCAACCCCAACTCGTCCAACAAGCCCAGTGGCTGCACCGAGTCAGCCTGCAAGCAGCGCACTTGCACCGTCTGGTACTTATGAGTTCACAGAACGTGCCGGTGTAAAGAATGAGGCCAAGCTATCAAGCCCCGATTTGGCCTACTATGAGGCAGGTCAAAAGGTTAATTATGATAAGACCTTGACATCTGAAGGTTACAACTGGTTGAGTTATGTGTCACACAGTGGTACCCGTCGTTACGTGGCAGTTTCAAAACAAGCTGCCGGTGCCACCGCATCTACCTCAACAACCCCAACCCGTCCAACAAGCCCAACGGCTGTACCGAGTCAGTCTGCAAGCAATGCACTTGCACCGTCTGGTACCTATGAGTTCACAGAACGTGCTGGTGTAAAGAATGAGGCTAAGCTATCAAGCCCCGATTTGGCTTACTATGAAGCAGGTCAAAAGGTTAATTATGATAAGACCTTGACATCTGAAGGCTACAACTGGTTGAGTTATGTGTCCCACAGTGGTACCCGTCGTTACGTGGCAGTTTCAAAACAAGCTGCCGGTGCCACCGCATCTACCTCAACAACCCCAACCCGTCCAACAAGCCCAGTGGTTGTACCGAGTCAGCCTGCGAGCAGCGCACTTGCACCGTCTGGTACTTATGAGTTCACAGAACGTGCTGGTGTAAAGAATGAAGCCAAGCTATCAAGCCCCGATTTGGCTTACTATGAAGCAGGTCAAAAGGTTAATTATGACAAGACCTTGACATCTGAGGGCTACAACTGGTTGAGTTATGTGTCCCATAGTGGTACCCGTCGTTATGTGGCAGTTTCAAAACAAGCTGCCGGTGCCACCGCATCTACCTCAACAACCCCAACCCGTCCAACAAGCCCAGTGGTTGTACCGAGTCAGCCTGCGAGCAGCGCACTTGCACCGTCTGGTACTTATGAGTTCACAGAACGTGCTGGTGTAAAGAATGAAGCCAAGCTATCAAGCCCCGATTTGGCTTACTATGAAGCAGGTCAAAAGGTTAATTATGATAAGACCTTGACATCTGAGGGCTACAACTGGTTGAGTTATGTGTCCCATAGTGGTACCCGTCGTTATGTGGCAGTTTCAAAACAAGCGGTATTGCCTGCAACTACTGTGTCAGCTACAACCGAAAAATCAGCAGAGAAGACTACAGAAAATGAGAAAGCTGAGTCTAGCAAATCTGACAATTCGGTCACGACTAAGACGGAAAATGGTTATACAACAACTGTTGCTTATCAAGGGACAGGTGTCTATCAAGTCACGATTGATCAAGTGGATAGTCAGAAAGGTCCTGTGAAAATGGCCGTTTGGTCAGAAGATAACGCACAGGATGATATTCGTTGGTATGATTTAACGACTACAGCTAGTAGCGCACAAGCTAAGTTTGATGTGACAAATCATCAGGGAACAGGCCGTTATCAAGTGCATCTTTATCAAGAAAATCAAGGTAAGATGGAATTTTTAACGGCCATTAGTCAAGAAGTCAAACGCACAAACTTTGATATACCTTATTATTCACAACGTGATTTGCGCTGGTCTACTAAACGGTATGGTGCCTATACGATGGATGCGACTGGTTGTGTTCCAGCTGCCTTGAGTATGGTATTTTCAGGGCTGTCTGGCAAGGATATTAAACCAACAGAAGTGGCAGATTACCTTTACAATAAGACGGTTTCATTCAATAAGTTGGAGTCAGGAACCATTGCTACAGGTATTTTAGAAGCGGCAAACAACTGGAATATGACAGCGACAGCTGTGACTAGTCATCAGGCACTTGTTGATGCCTTGAAAGAAGGTCACTATGTTTTGGCGGCAGTACAGGGCCCACCATATGTTCGTGTTTATGGTAGCTTGAGTCATGAACTTGTTTTATCAGGCTATCAAAATGGGATGACTTATGTGCGAGATCCTTATACACCAGCCCTAAACGGTTGGCGGTCCTTGGCAAATATCTATAATCAGCAAAGTCGATTCCCTTCAGATATTGTTGGAATTGGTAAGCCGTTTGTTAAGATTACAGATAAACTATAAGGAATCATTCAGAGAGGTCTAGTTTTGAACTAGGCTTCTTTTATTTTGGAAAATCATGGGTTTTATATAGTTTTTCTTAGTAATTTCTTATATAATAATGGTAAGAGAGGGGGAGGACGATGAGAGAAGAATTATTAAATCGTTTTTTAACTTATGTTAAGGTGAATACAAGAAGTAATCCAGAGAGTCAAACAAGACCATCTACTCAGAGTCAGGTAGATTTTGCCTTGACTGTTTTGAAACCGGAAATGGAAAAAATTGGTTTGACGAATGTGCATTATTTAGAGAGTAACGGTTATGTGGTGGGAACCCTGCCCGCTAATTCAGCAGATTTTCCATATAAGATTGGTTTTATTGCTCATATGGACACAGCAGATTTCAATGCTGAGGGTGTTAGCCCTCAACTTATTGAAGCTTATGATGGCTCAGAGATTCCTTTGGGACAATCGGGCTTTGTGTTGTCACCGACAGATTTTCCAAATTTGAAAAATTATCTGGGTGATACCTTAGTAACAACAGATGGGACCACCTTATTGGGGAGTGATGATAAGTCAGGTATTGCGGAAATTATGACAGCTATGGCTTATTTGGTCCAACATCCAGAGATTCCTCACGGGGAAATTAGGGTTGGTTTTGGTCCTGATGAAGAAATTGGAATTGGGGCAGATTTCTTTGATGTGGCGGATTTTGATGTTGATTTTGCCTATACTGTAGATGGCGGGCCACTGGGAGAATTGCAGTATGAAACCTTTAGTGCTGCGGAGGCTGAGTTGCGTTTTCTAGGGCGAAATGTTCATCCAGGCACAGCTAAGGATAGTATGATTAATGCTTTGCAGTTGGCTATTGATTTTCATCAACAATTGCCAGAGGCAGATCGTCCTGAGTTGACAGAGGGGTATCAAGGATTTTATCACTTGATGGAGCTGTCGGGTAGTGTAGAGGAGAGCCAAAGTTACTATATTATCCGTGATTTTGATAACCAAGCTTTTGAAAAGCGTAAGGCGACCATCTTAGCTATTGCCGAGCAGATGAATAAGGAGCTGGGGAGTGAGCGGGTTCTTGTTAAGATGAAGGACCAATATTATAATATGCGTCAGGTTATTGAAAAAGATATGACACCTGTTAAACTGGCCAAACAGGTCATGGAAGATTTGGGGATTACTCCAATTATTGAACCAATCCGTGGAGGCACTGATGGGTCTAAAATTTCCTTCATGGGGATTCCAACTCCTAATATCTTTGCGGGTGGTGAGAACATGCACGGTCGTTTTGAGTTTGTTAGTCTAGAAACCATGTTAAAGGCTGTGGAAGTTATTGTAGGAATTGCTTCTTTTAACAAATAGAGCTAGCAAAGGACGGGATAATGTGATAGAATAGAGTCAATCGGAGGTCATTACATGATAGAAATATTTGGGAAAATCAGGTATCATTGGCAGCCTGAACTTTCTTGGTTCATTACCTACTGGTCTATAGCCATTACACCTATTTTCTTGAGTCTAGCCTTGGTTTATGAGCACACGCGAATACCTCGTAATATTTTTATTCTATTTACTATTTTTGTCATTTTGGTTGGTTTGGGTTTTCATCGTTATTTTGTGATAGAAGATAAGGGTGATCTAAGGATTGTTTCTTTGAATATTTTTCGGGCTTCCCGAGTGGCAATTGCCGATATTCAAAAGATTGAGGTGACTAAATCGACAGTTACCTTGGTCTTTGCGAATCAAAAAAAACGCACGGTTAGCATGCGAAAGTGGCCTAAGAAATATTTTTTGGATGCTTTGGCTATCCATCCTGACTTTAAAGGCGAGGTGGAATTGGTAGATAATTTTACTCACTTAGATTATTTTGAATTGTATCAGGATGATAAAAAGGCCCTTAATCGTTGATTAGGGCCTTGGTTGGGCAAGATTTGACCGCCAAAAGGGTGTCTGGATTGTCTGGGACTTCTTCAACTAGGGAGTCGGTATGGGAAAATTTCACGATACCATCGTCATGATAGTCAAAAACATTGGAGTAGGTCTGACAGAGACCGCAAGCGATACATTTTTCTGGTATTATTGATACTTTCATAGTATTATTGTAATATGAATTTTAAAAATTAACAAGGGGGAACTTATGGTGAAAAAACCGTGGGAACAAAAAATTGACGATAGCAAGGTTGAAGAAGTGACACGTAAGGGGAAAAAATTAGGCTTTATTAGTACACCTATTTTGACGATCTTACTTAGTATTTTCTTCTTCATTGTTGTAGCTATTTTATTTGTTGTCTTTTATACTTCAAATGGAGGCAGTGACGAGACTAAGGCAACACAGGGATTTTATGGGGCGTCTAAGGCTAGTTCGTCAGTGACGGAACCATCTTCTAAGGTATCAGTAACCGGAGATGACACAACGGAATCTAGTGAGTCAACAACTGAGGTAAATGTTAAGTCAAGCACGACTAAATCAAGTACCAAGTCAAGCACTAAATCATCAACTAGTACGGAGAATACTTATACAGCAGATAGTTATACGGTTGAAAATGATACAACTCAGTATTATCAAGATGCTAATGCTGGTAACTACTATGACTCTTCTTCACAGGAGTATTATGATAACAGTAATGTGGCAGCAGCAGGTCAAACAACAACTGTTTTAGCTGGTGAGGGAGCAAGTTCAATTGCAGCACGTGCCGGAATTTCAGTTGCACAACTCCAAGCCTTGAATCCTGATCACATGACACGTGGTTACTGGTATGCAAACCCAGGAGATGTTGTCAATACTAACTAGTAAATAATCATGAAAAAAATAACAATTGCAATTGATGGACCAGCCTCAAGTGGAAAATCGACAGTAGCTAAGCTGATTGCCAAGGACTTAGGCTATGTTTATTTGGATACGGGTGCGATGTATCGCTCGGTTACCTATTTGGCCTTACAAGCTGGTTTGACCGAGGAAACAGTAAATGTTCCTCAACTACTTGACTTGATAGATAGACACCCTATTTCTTTTGGACTAGCAGCCGATGGGAGTCAAACAGTATTTATTAAAGATCAGGATGTGACCTTGGCTATCCGTCAAAATGATGTAACAGCTAATGTCTCTTGGGTTGCTGCTTTGGCAGAAGTTAGAGAGAAATTGGTTGAGCAACAGCGGCAGCTGGCTAAGTCTGGAGGGATGATTATGGACGGACGTGACATTGGTACGGTCGTCCTTCCTAAGGCAGAGCTTAAAATCTTTTTAATTGCTTCGGTAGAAGAGAGGGCAGAACGCCGCTATAAAGAAAATTTAGCTAAAGGGATTGAGGCCGACTTAGAAGAACTCAAACAAACCATTGCAGAGCGAGACTATAAGGATAGTCACCGTCGGGTGTCACCCTTAAAACCAGCTGATGATGCCCTGATATTTGACACGACTGGAGTAAGTATTGAGGGTGTGGTAACATTTATTTTAGAAAAAGCGAAACAAATTATTGACAAGTAATTCTTGATGTGGTACACTAGTACCAATGAGAAAAGCAGAAGTGAGAGCTTCTCGCCTTGCGACTAACGTTGTCTGGCTCTACATGTCAAGTTTCAGAAATGAAATATAATGTAGTGCGGACTTATTGATAGGTCCGCTTTCGTTTTTCTCTAAAAAAATGAAGAGGTGAAGAACATAGCTAAAAAAGATTTGTTCATCAATGATGAGATTCGTGTTCGTGAAGTTCGTCTAATCGGTCTTGAGGGGGAACAATTAGGAATCAAGCCTTTGTCAGAGGCTCAAGCATTGGCTGATGATGCTAATGTCGATTTGGTGTTGATTCAACCGCAAGCGACACCACCTGTTGCTAAAATCATGGACTATGGTAAGTTCAAATTTGAGTATCAAAAGAAACAAAAGGAACAGCGTAAAAAACAAAGCGTTGTGACGGTCAAAGAGGTTCGTTTGAGTCCTGTTATTGACAAGGGTGATTTTGAGACTAAATTACGAAATGGCCGTAAGTTCCTTGAAAAAGGGCATAAGGTTAAGGTATCTATTCGTTTTAGAGGACGGATGATTACACATAAGGAGATTGGCGCTAAGGTTTTAGCAGACTTTGCAGAGGCGACACAGGATATTTCTATCATTGAGCAGCGTGCTAAGATGGACGGTCGTCAAATGTTTATGCAACTTGCACCAATTCCTGACAAAAAGTAGGGTAGCCCCTGTAGTTTATTTAAAAGGAGAAAATAATAATGCCAAAACAAAAAACACACCGCGCATCAGCTAAGCGTTTTAAACGTACAGGTTCAGGCGGTCTTAAACGCTTCCGTGCATATACGTCACACCGTTTCCACGGAAAAACTAAGAAACAACGTCGTCATCTTCGTAAAGCATCTATGGTGCATTCAGGAGATTTCAAACGTATTAAAGCAATGTTGACAGGTCTTAAATAAGACGACTTGCTGACTGGATTATATTAGAATTTTTGGAGGAAACTTATAAATGGCACGTGTTAAAGGTGGCGTTGTATCACGCAAACGTCGTAAACGTATTTTAAAATTAGCTAAAGGTTACTATGGCGCTAAGCATATTTTGTTCCGCACAGCGAAAGAACAAGTGATGAATTCTTACTACTATGCTTACCGTGACCGTCGTCAAAAGAAACGTGATTTCCGTAAGCTTTGGATTACACGTATCAATGCGGCTGCACGTATGAATGGTTTGTCATACTCACAATTGATGCACGGTTTGAAATTGGCTGAAATCGAAGTCAACCGTAAAATGCTTGCTGATTTGGCAGTTAATGATGCAGCAGCTTTTACAGCTCTTGCTGATGCGGCGAAAGCAAAACTTGGTAAATAGATTTAATTAATAAAAACATGCGATGATTCATTGCATGTTTTTATTGTTTATGAGAGTTTTTGAGGAAGTTGCTAAGAAAAGCTGAATTTACTTAGTTTTTTATTGTCTAAAGCGGTAGTTTTGGGTTATAATGAAAAAAATGTGAAAAGGGGATTAGTCATGACAATCAAGATTGGCGTGTTAGGATTTGGTACGGTAGCCCAAGGTTTACCGAAATTATTGGCAGAAAAAGGCCTGCACCTTGAGCAAATGTTGGGAGAGTCTTTTGCTATTAGTAAGGTTTTAGTACGGAATCAGGAAAAGCGAGAGCAGTTGGCGAATGGCGATTGGTCCTATGATTTTGTTACTGATATTAAGGAGATTATTGCTGATGACAGTATTCAGGTGGTTATCGAACTGATGGGACGGATTGAACCGGCTAAAACTTATATTAGTCAGGCTTTAAAGGCTGGCAAGCATGTAATCACTGCTAACAAGGATTTATTGGCCTTATACGGAAGTGAGTTAAGTCGGTTAGCAGAAGATAATCAGGTCGCTTTTTACTATGAGGGGGCTGTGGCAGGTGGAATTCCTATTTTACGGACCTTGGCTAATGTTTTAGCCTTGGATAAGGTGGAGCGTATTTTAGGGATTTTAAATGGCACGTCTAATTTTATGCTAACCAAGATGATTGATGAGGGCTGGACTTATGAGCGAGCTTTGGCTGAAGCCCAAGCTCTGGGTTATGCAGAAAGTGATCCGACTAATGATGTGGAGGGCATTGATGCTGCTTATAAAGCCAGTATTTTAGCCCAGTTTGGTTTCGGGATGCGGGTTGATTTTGACCAGGTGAGCCATCAAGGCATTCGTCAAATTAGTCCTGTAGATATCACGTTAGCGCAAAAATTAGGTTATGCAATTAAATTGCTTGCTGATGTCCGCCAACTAGCTTCGGGGTTGTCTGTTAGTGTGGCACCGAGCCTGATTCCTTTAGATTATCCACTAGCAAGTGTCAATGGGGTCATGAATGGTGTGTTTGTAGAGTCTTTGGCTTTGGGGCAGAGCATGTATTATGGGCCTGGTGCTGGTCAGTTGCCAACCGCTCTTTCAGTGATGGCAGATTTGTGGCAAGTAGGGAGAGTGATTTTAGGACAAGAAACAGTGAGACCTTTTAATCCCCTACAAGCCCCCGCTCAGCTGGCTAGGCAAGAAGATATTTTGTCAATTTACTATATTTTGATTGAGCAAGCAGAGGTTAGTAAATTTAACCAATTAGGTTTAGCTGTGTCTCAGTCCCTTGCCTTGGAAGGGTATCAAGCTTATTTAACCCCACTGATTAGTCTTGTTGAGCTGGAAGACAGGTTAAATCAGGTAGGTCTTAATCCAATCAGTCTAATTAAAGTGTTAGGAGAATAAAATGAAGATTAGTGTACCAGCAACCTCTGCCAATCTAGGACCTGGTTTTGATTCTGTTGGTTTGGCAGTTTCTAAATATTTGACGATTGACGTCCTGGGTGTGGCACCAGACTGGCAGGTAGAACATGACTTGGGAGCAGATATTCCAAGCAATGAGGATAACCTTTTGGTTCAGGTGGCGCTCAAGGTTTGTCCAAATCTCTTGCCACAAAGGATTAAAATGACCAGTGACATTCCTCTAGCACGGGGATTGGGGTCTTCTAGCTCAGTGATTGTGGCAGGTATTGAGCTAGCCAATCAATTGGGGCAACTCGGCCTATCTGATGAGGATAAATTAACCTTGGCGACAGAGATTGAGGGCCATCCAGACAATGTGGCACCGGCCATATTTGGTAATTTGGTTGTTGCTAGCTATCATCAAGGGCAGGTTAACCATCT
The DNA here is from genome assembly GCF_007859195.1 of Streptococcus cuniculipharyngis. Classification (GTDB taxonomy): domain Bacteria; phylum Bacillota; class Bacilli; order Lactobacillales; family Streptococcaceae; genus Streptococcus; species Streptococcus cuniculipharyngis. The sequence goes on along the minus strand of NZ_VOHL01000001.1, from coordinate 424,270 downwards.
GGTGGCTGATTTTCCAACAGCAGCCTTGCTCGCCTTTGTGCCTAATTATCAGTTGAAAACCAGCGATAGTCGTCAGGTCTTGCCCCAAAGCATGAGCCATGCTCAGGCAGTAGCGGCTAGCAGCATTGCCAATGTCGCTGTTGCAGCCCTGCTAGCAGGGGATTTAGAGAAGGCAGGTCAGGCCATGGAAGCTGACCAATTTCATGAGAGCTATCGTCAACCCTTGGTCAAGGAATTTGCGCAAATTAAAGAGTTAGCTAAAAGACATGGTGCCTATGCGACCTATCTATCAGGTGCGGGGCCGACAGTGATGGTCTTGGTGCCACAAGGTAGGGAGCAAGCATTGAAGTTAGCTCTTGACCAGTTAGCCTTGGCAGGAGAAACCTTCCTTTTGACCGTTGATGGTGAGGGTGTCCGTGTCTATGACTAAGATGACTTATGACCAAGCGGTGGCCTGGATTCATGACCAGTTGAAATTTGGCATGAAACCGGGGATTGAACGCATGACCTGGCTCTTAAACCAGTTCGATAACCCTCAAAACAAACTCAAGGCTATCCATGTGGTAGGGACCAATGGCAAGGGCTCGACGGTCAATTACCTGCAAGAAATGTTTAGTTTTGCAGGTTATGAGGTGGGGACCTTTACCTCACCTTACTTGATGGACTTTCGGGAACGAATCAGTCTCAATGGGCAGATGATGGCCAAGGAGGACCTCTTGACCTTGGTTGAGCGAGTGAAACCAGTGGTTGAGCGTCTGCCCAGGGAAACAGCTTATGAGCCGGCAACTGAATTTGAAATTATTACTCTAATCATGTTCCTTTATTTTGGTCAATATCATCCAGTGGATTTGGCAATTATTGAGGCCGGTTTGGGTGGTCGTCATGATTCAACCAATGTTTTTCAAGCCTTGGCAGTGGTTTGTCCTTCTATTGGCTTAGACCATCAGGATATCTTGGGCCAGACCTATGCAGAGATTGCGGCAGAAAAGGCAGCTGTTTTGAAGGCTGGTGAGCCCTTTATTTTTGCGACCGAGCGTGAGGACGTGCGTCAGGTCTTTTTGAAAAAAGCAGAGCAGACCCAAAGTCCAGTTTTTGAACTGGGACGGGACATTCAAGTGCTTGATCAAGAGCAGACCTTTGACCTTAACACTCCCAAGGGGAGTTTGTCAAATCTTGCCTTGGCCATGCCAGGTCAGCACCAAAGGGCCAATGCGAGTTTGGCAGTAATTACTGGTCAACTCTTACAAAGTAGCTATCCCAAGGTGACCGATACCGTCATCAGACAGGCCTTGGCTCAGGCACAATGGGCGGGGCGGACGGAACTCGTAGGGCCCCAGCTCATGCTTGATGGTGCCCATAATCAGGAGAGTGTGGCTGTCTTGGTTGACTTGCTGAAAAGTCACTATGCAGACCGTCAGATACACATTCTGTTTGCAGCTATTGCCAATAAACCTGTTGAGAAAATGCTAGCTAGCTTATCAGACTTTGCTAGCCTGACGGTGACCAGTTTTGACTACCCTAAGGCCCTGCCTTTGGCGGCTTATCCAACAACTTATCAGCGGGTGGAAAATTTCCAATCATGGTTGGCAAAGATGACTTTTGATGAGGGACAGTTATATCTGGTGACAGGTTCGCTTTACTTTATTTCTCAAGTCCGTCAGTACCTGTTTGCGACTGAAAATTGATGACTAGCTATCGTCAAAGTCTGGCTTTTTTGATATAATAAAAGGTGGCTTAGGCCAAATTGATAGAATGGACACTGTATAGAAATGACTAGCTTAATGGAGAAGATTAAAGAGGCTTTGGCAGGGCTTGACCTGCGTTTTAATGAGCCTTTGAAAAATTATACTTATACCAAGGTAGGAGGCCCTGCTGACTACTTGGTTTTTCCACGAAATAAGATGGAATTGGTCAAGATTGTGACCTTTGCTAATTGGGAGGGGATTCCCTGGTTGGTTTTGGGCAATGCCAGTAATTTAATTGTGCGTGAAGGCGGTATCCGAGGTTTTGTCATCATGTTTGACAAATTTAACAGTATCACAGTTAATGGCTACACCCTTGAGGCAGAAGCGGGGGCCAAGTTGGTTGAAACGACCAAGGTAGCCCTTTATCATAGTCTGACAGGTTTTGAATTTGCCTGCGGTATCCCAGGTAGTGTGGGTGGGGCGGTCTTTATGAATGCTGGTGCCTATGGGGGAGAAATTGCCCACGTCTTGGTTTCAGCTCAAGTCTTGACTCGTGAGGGAGAGATTGAAACCTTGGAGGCTCGTGACCTACGGTTTGGTTATCGTAGCTCAGCCATTCAGGAGACTGGAGCGGTGGTGATTTCTGCAAAATTTGCCCTTAAACCTGGTGATTACCAACAAATTGGTCAAGAGATGACACGCTTAAATCACCTGCGTGAATTGAAACAACCCTTGGAATATCCTTCGTGTGGCTCAGTCTTTAAGCGGCCAGCAGGTCATTTTGCAGGGCAGTTGATTATGGAGGCCGGTCTTAAAGGCCATCGGATTGGTGGTGTAGAGGTGTCAACTAAGCATGCCGGCTTTATGGTCAATGTTGACCAAGGGACGGCGGCTGATTATGAGGCCTTGATTGCCTATGTCATTGACAAGGTCAAAGAAAACTCTGGTATTACCTTGGAGCCAGAAGTTCGGATTATTGGTGAAACGGTAACAAAAGCATTAGAAGAAAATTAGGAGATTTATGAGAGTTGGCAAAACCAATTATTGAATTTAAAAATGTCACCAAGACATTTGAGGACAGTGGCACTCGTGTGCTCAAAAATATCAATTTTGAGTTGGAAGAAGGGAAATTTTATACCCTGCTAGGAGCTTCAGGGTCGGGAAAATCAACCATTCTCAACATTATTGCAGGGCTTTTGGATGCGACAACAGGAGATATTTTCCTTGATGGGAAACGGATAAATGACATTCCGATTAACAAGCGAGATGTCCATACCGTTTTTCAAAATTATGCCCTCTTCCCTCACATGACGGTCTTTGAAAATGTGGCCTTTCCCTTAAAACTAAAAAAGGTGGATAAGGCAGAAATTGACCGTCGTGTTGAAGAGGCCCTCAAGATGGTGCGTTTAGCTGGCTATGAAAAACGTCGAATTCAAAAATTATCGGGTGGCCAGCGGCAGCGGGTTGCCATTGCCAGGGCAATCATCAATCAGCCCAAGGTGGTCTTGTTAGATGAGCCTCTGTCAGCTCTGGATTTGAAATTGCGGACGGAAATGCAGTATGAACTGCGAGAATTGCAGCAGCGGTTGGGCATTACCTTTGTTTTTGTCACCCATGACCAAGAAGAAGCCTTAGCCATGAGTGACTGGATTTTTGTCATGAATGATGGTGAAATTGTCCAGTCAGGGACACCAGTGGACATCTATGATGAGCCGATCAATCACTTTGTGGCCACCTTTATTGGCGAGTCTAATATCCTGTCAGGAACCATGATTGAGGATTATTTGGTGGAGTTCAATGGCAAACGCTTTGAGTCAGTGGATGGTGGTATGCGACCAAATGAAGCGGTCGAGGTGGTTATTCGCCCAGAAGACTTGCAAATTACGCTGCCAGAAGAAGGCAAGCTACAGGTTAAAGTCGATACCCAGCTCTTTCGTGGGGTCCATTATGAGATAATTGCCTATGATGATTTTGGCAATGAATGGATGATTCACTCAACCAGAAAGGCTATTGTGGGCGAGGTTATCGGTTTAGATTTTACGCCAGAAGACATCCATATTATGCGTCTCAATGAAACCGAGGAAGAATTTGATGCCCGTATTGAAGAATATGTGGAAGTGGAGGAAGTAGAAGATGGCCTGATTCATGCCATTGAGGAGGAGAGAAATGAAGAAAACGACTAATCTCTTTTCTCTTCCCTACTTTCTTTGGTTGTTGCTCTTTATCATTGCACCTGTTGGCTTGACCATTTACCAGTCTTTTTTTGACATTGAGGGTCGGCTGAGTTTGGTCAATTATCAAACCTTCTTTAGCAGTTGGACCTACTTGAAAATGAGTCTCAATTCGGTCATCTATGCTGGTGTTATTACCTTACTGACGCTCTTGATTAGTTATCCAACAGCCTTTTTCCTGACCCAACTCAAGCACAAGCAGTTGTGGCTCATGCTGGTGGTCTTGCCTACCTGGATTAATCTCCTTTTGAAAGCCTATGCTTTTATGGGGATTTTTAGCCAGCAAGGGGGGATCAATAACTTTCTCACCTTGATTGGTATCGGACCGCAACAGATTTTGTTTACTGATTTTTCTTTTATTTTTGTGGCGAGTTACATTGAGTTGCCTTTCATGATTTTGCCGGTCTTTAATGCCCTAGATGATATTGACCCTAATGTCATCAATGCCAGTCGTGATTTGGGTGCTAATGGTTGGCAGACCTTTACTAAGGTCATTTTCCCCTTATCCCTCAATGGGGTTAGAAGTGGGATTCAATCCGTTTTTATTCCCAGTCTCAGTCTCTTTATGCTGACGCGTTTGATTGGTGGTAATCGTGTGATTACTCTGGGAACGGCTATTGAACAGCATTTTTTGACCACACAAAATAAGGGGATGGGGGCTACCATTGGTGTGATTTTAATCCTTGCCATGCTGGCAGTCATGTTGGTAACAAAGGAGCGACAAAAATGAAAAAATTTGCTAATCTCTACTTGACCCTTGTCTTTCTCATTCTCTATCTGCCTATCGCCTATTTGATTGTTTATTCCTTTAATCAAGGGGGGGATATGAACCGGTTTACAGGCTTTACCTTGGAGAATTATCAGACTCTTTTTGGTGATAGCCGGCTCATGCTGATTTTAGTTGAGACCTTTTTTCTGGCTTTCCTCTCTAGCTTATTGGCGACGGTCATTGGCACCTTTGGGGCCATTGCTATTTATCAGGCTAATCGTCGTTGGCGGACAGGGTTGCTTTCTTTAAACAATGTTTTGATTGTGGCACCTGATGTGATGATTGGGGCAAGTTTTCTCATCTTGTTCACCGTGCTAGGGTTTCAACTGGGCATGGTTTCAGTCCTACTTAGCCATGTGGCCTTCTCCATTCCCATTGTGGTGTTGATGGTCCTACCGCGCCTACAGGAAATGAATCATGATATGATCAATGCGGCTTATGATTTGGGGGCAACGCCTTTTCAAATGCTCAGAGAGGTCATGTTGCCTTATTTGACGCCTGGGATTATTGTTGGCTACTTTATGGCCTTTACTTATTCACTGGATGATTTTGCCGTGACCTTCTTTGTGACGGGCAATAGTTTTTCTACCCTATCGGTAGAAATTTATTCACGGGCAAGAAAAGGTATTTCTTTGGAAATCAATGCCTTGTCAACGGTTGTTTTCCTCTTTAGTATCTTGCTAGTGATTGGTTATTATATGATTTCCCAGGATAAGGAGGACAAGCATGCGTAAACTCTATTCCTTTGTGATTGGCATTACGGCTATTGTGTCCATCTTGTTTAGCCTGTCTTTTCTCATGAAGCAAGAGGAGGGGGCAAGTAGTGATAAATTGGTGATTTATAATTGGGGAGATTATATTGACCCTGAGCTGTTGACTAAATTTACCCAAGAAACAGGGATTAAGGTGCAGTATGAGACCTTTGATTCTAATGAGGCCATGTACACCAAGGTCAAACAGGGGGGAACGACCTATGATATCTTAGTTCCTAGCGATTATATGATTGACAAGATGACCAAGGAAGATTTGCTGGTCAAGTTGGATAAAGCTCAAATCAAGGGCTTGGAAAATATCGGTTCTCAGTTTCTTGGCAAGTCTTTTGACCCTAACAATGATTACTCCATTCCTTATTTTTGGGGAACGGTCGGTATTGTCTATAATGAAAAAAAAGTTAAACAGGCTCCGCAGCATTGGTCAGACCTTTGGGATAAATCGTATGCTAATGACATTCTCTTGGTTGATGGGGCGCGTGAGGTCATGGGCTTTGGTCTCAATAGTCTGGGCTATAGTCTTAATAGTAGAGACATGACCCAGCTCCAAGAAGCCAAGGAAAAATTGACCCAGCTAACCCCAAATGTCAAGGCTATTGTCGGGGACGAGCTTAAAAAATACATGATTCAAGGGGACGCAGCCATTGGGGTAACCTTCTCAGGTGAAGCCAGTGAAATGTTGGATAACAATGAAGACCTGCGTTATGTGGTGCCTAGTGAGGGCTCTAATCTCTGGTTTGATAATTTGGTCATCCCTAAAACGGTCAAACATGAGAAGGAGGCCTATGCCTTTATCAACTTTATGCTCCGACCTGAAAATGCTGCTCAGAATGCGGAATACATCGGCTATGCCACCCCAAATACTAAGGCTAAAGCCCTCTTACCCGAAGAGATTACGAGCGATGAAGCCTTCTATCCAACAGATGCAACCATGAAGAATTTGGAAGTCTATAACAACCTCGGCCAATATTGGTTAGGTGTCTACAATGACCTTTACTTGCAGGTCAAGATGTATCGGAAATAAAAACAGTAGAAAAAGGCCCCTGGCCTTTTTTGTTATCACTTGTACCAGTAAACTAACCTACTTTCAGTAATCCTTACTTGTTCAGACGAAATTCATTTACTTCATTTATTAAGTGAGAGATATGGTATAATGGAGCTAAAGAAAAGGGAGAGTGGATATGAAAGACATTAGGCGGATTGAGCTGGCAGACCAAGTGGCTTTTGAACGGTTTCAAGCCATGATGTTGGCTGAAAAGGCTGCTGGCAATCCCTTTATTGAAACCAAGAAGGTCAATGATTTTCCAGCTTTTGTGGAAAAATCTCACCGTTTTGAAGATGAGACGGATGATCCTGACTGGGCACGGTCAACCACCTATTATTACTTTTTGGACGGTGAGATAGTGGCCAAGATTTCTTGCCGCTGGGAGTTAAAAGGGATGTTGTCCAGTATCGGCGGTCATATCGGTTATGCGACTAGAAAAGATTTTCGTGGTCGAGGTCTCATGACGGAACTTTTGGCCTTTGCCCTAGATAGATACCGTGAAAGGGGGATAGGGCGAGTTCTCATCGTTGCTTTACAAGCTAATGAACCCAGTCGTCGTACCATTGAGCGGGCAGGTGGGGTCTTGGAAAATATCATCAACCACGAGGGACAAGACTTTGCACGCTACTGGATTGATTTGGAGGTAAAGAAATGACAACAAATTTTATTTGGGATTTTGATGGCACTTTGGTTGACTCCTACGAGGCTATTATGGAGGCCATGGCGGTGCTTTATGACCATTATCAGTTGCCTTTTGAGGCGGAGAGCATTCGCCAGACTATTTTGACGACTTCAACAGGGCATTTATTCGACCAGCTAGTGGCAGATTATGGTTTGGACGGACAAGACCTACGAGAATTTTTTACACGAGAGCAGGAAAAACGAGATGACCGCATTGTTCTCCTGCCCCATGTGCGAGAGGCTCTGCAATTTACCAAAGATAAGGGCATTAGAAATTTTATCTACACCCACAAGGGCAAGACGACCCAGCAGGTTTTGGATAATCTCGGCATTGCTAGTGATTTTGTTGAAGTGGTGACAGCGGCCAACGGTTTTGAGCGTAAACCTCATCCAGCAGCTATTAATTACCTGTTGGATAAGTATGGCTTGGACAAGGCGAGTACTTATTACATTGGTGACCGGTTGATTGATGTTCAGGTGGCAAAGCAGGCAGGTATTCGGAGCATCAATCTTAATCTGCCAACGGATGATGTTAATCAGAAGATTGAAAGTTTGGCTGATTTGGCCAATTTATTTCAAAATAGTTAGCCTAAAGAGCAGTTTTCCTGTTTCATTCACGAATAACTAAGTAGGAGAGCAGTTTTCTCTCCTTTTTCACTTAAATTTTGTTATAATAGGACTTATGGTTGAATCATATAGTAAAAATGCAAATCACAACATGCGTCGTCCTGTTGTCAAAGAAGACATTGTTACCTTGATGCGTCAGCGACAGGCTGATAACCAAGGCCATTTAAAGCTTTTGGCTGATTTTGCCAAGGCAGAAAATATCCCCATTATTCCACATGAAACAGTGGCTTATTTTAGGGTACTGATGCAGACCTTACAGCCCCAAAAAATCTTGGAAATTGGCACGGCCATTGGTTTTTCAGCCCTTTTGATGGCAGAATATGCCCCCAACAGTCAGATTACCACCATTGACCGCAATCCTGAGATGATTGGTTTGGCCAAGGAAAATTTCGCCAAATATGATAGCCGCCGGCAAATTACCCTGCTGGAAGGAGACGCGGTTGACCTGCTGGCAAACTTAGAGGACACCTATGATTTGGTCTTTATGGACTCGGCCAAGTCAAAGTACATTGTCTTTCTGCCAGAGGTACTGAAACGAGTTTCAGTTGGTGGCTTGATTGTCCTTGATGATGTCTTTCAAGGGGGTGATGTGGCTAAGCCGATTGAGGAAGTTCGTCGTGGCCAACGGACCATCTACCGTGGCCTGCAAGCCCTTTTTGATGCCACCTTGGACAATCCTGATTTGACCGCTAGTCTTTTGCCTTTGGGGGATGGTCTCTTGTTGTTACGTAAAAATGTTGCTGAGGTCAAGTTGACAGATTAAGCAGAATTTAAGAAAAAATGATATACTAATACAGGTTAAGAGTAAAAGGAGTAAAAATATGAAGAAAAAATTTGCCGCAGGTTTAGTAACCCTGCTATCAGTGGCCACCTTGGCAGCCTGCTCAAACAGTAAAGAAAATACATCGGTAGTGACCATGAAAGGTGATACGATTACCGTGTCTGATTTTTATGAACAAGTCAAAACGAGTACTGCTGCCCAACAATCAATGTTGACATTGGTCCTTTCACGTGTTTTTGAAGCCCAATATGGGGATAAGGTTTCTGATAAAGAAGTTACTGAAGCCTATAATAAAACAGCAGAAAGCTATGGGGCCTCTTTCTCACAAGCCTTGACAGCGGCAGGAATGACTACAGATTCTTATAAGCAAACCATTCGTCTGCAAAAATTGATTGAATACGCGGTCAACAAGGAAGCTGAGAAAGCCTTGACTGATGAAAATTATAAAAAGGCTTATGATAGTTACACGCCAGAAGTATCTGCTCAGATTATCAAATTATCTGATGAAGCAAAGGCTAAATCAGTCTTAGAACAAGTCAGAGCAGAAGGAGCGGACTTTGCAGCCATTGCTAAAGAAAATTCAACAGATTCAACAGTGGATTATAGCTTTGATTCTGCTAGCACTAATCTACCTGCAGATGTGAAAAATGCAGCCTTCGGTCTAGGAGTGGACAGCATTTCTGAGGTCTTGACCGTTTTGGATAATGCAACCTACACAACGAACTACTATATTGTTAAGGTAACCAAGAAGACTGAAAAAGCAGCTGATTGGAAAACTTACAAAGACCAGTTGAAGAAAATTATTTTGGCAGAGCAAACAGCTGATGGCAGTCTACAAAAGAAAATTATTACAGAAGCCTTGCAAAAAGCTAATGTGAAGGTTAAGGATCAAGCTTTTGCTGGTATCCTATCACAATTTGCCTTGTCAGACAGTTCATCAAGCACTGTGCAAACATCAGACAGTAGCTCAAGTGCGGCTTCAACGGAGGCAAGTTCAGAAAGTTCGGCCTCAGAGTCTTCAGACAGTAGCTCAAGCGAGGCGGAATCAAGTTCTTCAGCCCAATAATTGACAGTTACCAATTGACGAAAAGGTCTTAAGCCTGTATAATAGTCATATCAAGAATTGATTTTATCTATCTTGGCCCAGAAAAGTGGCGGTTGTTGCGAGCCATGCAAGGGAGAAATCATGCTACTTGTGTCTGGATTTATCACATAGTTAATGAGAATGACAAGGTCATTGAATGAGGGTGGTACCGCGGTTTTTCGCCCCTCGTTTAGTGTTCTTGTCGTTTTTTGTATAGGGAGGTGACCTGATGAAGACCTTTTATCTCAAGGAAAAGTTTTGGTCCTGGACGGATGATTTTTATGTCACGGATGACCGAGGGCAGGCTTGTTATCAAGTAAAGGGCTCTTTCTTCAAATGGGCTAAGGAATTTACCTTGCTTGATTTGGCTAATCGCCCCGTAGCTCGGGTAAAGAACCATTTATTGTCTTTTCTACCTCGCTTTACCATTGAACTGGCTAATGGGCAGAGATTTTTGTTGGAAAAGAAATTGAGTTGGTGGCGGGCTCGTTATGAAGTGGCAGGTCTGGGACTAAAGGTCAAGGGTGACTTGTTAGCCATGAACTTTACCTTGACCAAATATGGTCAGGAAATTGCCAAAGTGAAACAAGAATGGTTCAAGATGACACATAGCTACCGTGTTAAGGTCCATGACGACCAGTACAGTAGTCTAGTACTTGCCTTGGTCATCGCCATTGAATATGTGAAAGACAGTCAAATAAGTCGCAAAGCTTAAAAGGAGAAATAATCTAATGAAATACATGACATCTGCACAAGTTCGCCAAATGTGGTTGGACTATTTTGCCTCAAAAGGACATGCCGTTGAGCCATCAGCCAATCTGGTGCCAGTCAACGACCCTACTTTGCTCTGGATTAATTCTGGCGTGGCAACCTTGAAGAAATATTTTGATGGGACAGTGATTCCGGATAACCCACGCATCACCAATGCCCAAAAGTCTATCCGTACCAATGACATTGAAAATGTTGGTAAGACAGCTCGTCACCATACCATGTTTGAGATGTTGGGGAACTTCTCAATTGGGGATTATTTCCGTGATGAGGCTATTGGCTTTGCTTTTGAGCTTTTGACTAGCCCAGACTGGTTTGATTTCCCGCTGGATAAGCTTTACATGACCTACTATCCAGATGACAAGGATTCTTATAATCGTTGGATTGAGTTGGGGGTTGACCCAAGTCACTTGATTCCTTTGGAGGATAATTTCTGGGAAATTGGGGCAGGCCCATCAGGTCCTGATACGGAAATCTTTTTTGACCGTGGCCCAGACTTTGACCCAGAAAATATCGGCATTCGCCTTTTGGAAGAAGATATTGAAAATGACCGTTATATTGAGATTTGGAATGTCGTTCTGTCACAATTTAACGCTGACCCAAGTGTGCCACGCAGTGAGTACAAGGAATTGCCAACTAAAAACATTGATACGGGGGCAGGTTTGGAGCGCTTGGTTTCTATTGTCCAAGGGGCTAAAACCAACTTTGAAACAGACCTTTTCATGCCAATCATCCGTGAAGTTGAGCAAATTTCAGGCAAAACCTACGACCAAGATGGCGACAACATGAGTTTCAAGGTCATCGCAGACCACATTCGTTCGTTGGCTTTTGCCATCGGTGATGGGGCACTGCCAGGCAATGAGGGACGTGGTTATGTCCTACGCCGTCTGCTTCGTCGGTCAGTCATGCACGGCCGTCGTCTAGGAATTACCGAGCCTTTCTTGTATAAGCTGGTTGTCATTGTCGGTCAGATTATGGAAAGTTATTATCCAGAAGTCTTGGCTAAGCATGATTTTATTGAAAAAATCATCAAACGTGAGGAGGAAACTTTTGCTCGCACCATTGATTCTGGTTCCGTCCACTTGGAGCAACTCTTGGCTGAACTCAAGGAAAAAGGGCAAAGCCAACTGGATGGTAAAGATATTTTCAAACTCTATGACACTTATGGTTTCCCAGTTGAATTGACCGAAGAATTGGCTGAAGATGCAGGCTTTAGCATTGACCATGACGGTTTCAAGGCAGCCATGAAAGAGCAGCAAGATCGTGCGCGTGCTAGTGTGGTCAAGGGTGGCTCCATGGGCATGCAAAATGAAACCTTGGCAGGTATTGTTGAGCCATCACGCTTTGTTTATGGGGCAGAAACATTGACCAGTCAGTTGTCTGTCATTGTTGCCGATAATGAGCGGACAGAAATGGTTTCAGAAGGTCAAGCCCTACTGGTCTTTGAACAAACACCATTCTATGCTGAAATGGGTGGTCAGGTCGCTGACCATGGTTGGATTAAAAACAATCAAGGCGATGTGCTGGCCAAGGTTATTGACACCCAGAAAGCGCCAAATGGTCAGGCACTTCATACGGTAGAAGTCTTGGCTAGTCTGGCTGTGGGGACAGAGTATGTCCTTGACATTGACAAAACACGCCGTCATCGGGTCATGAAAAACCATACTGCAACTCACTTACTCCATGCAGCCCTTCATCATGTCATTGGTGAGCATGCGACTCAGGCTGGCTCACTGAATGAAGTGGAATTCCTACGCTTTGACTTTACCCACTTTGAGGCGGTAACGGCCGAAGAACTTCGTCGTATTGAGGAAGAAGTCAATGAGCAGATCTGGAATGCTATTCCAGTAAGGACGGTTGAAACAGATATTGACAGGGCTAAAGCGATGGGTGCCATGGCTCTCTTTGGCGAGAAATATGGTAAGGACGTTCGTGTGGTGACCATTGGTGATTATTCTGTTGAGCTTTGTGGTGGTACCCATGTTGGCAATACGGCTGAAATTGGTGTCTTCAAGATTGTCAAAGAAGAAGGAATCGGCTCTGGCACTCGCCGTATCCTAGCAGTGACTAGCCGAGAGGCCTTTCTTGCCTACCGTGAACAAGAAGATAGCTTGAAGGCGGTGGCAACAACTATCAAATCGCCACAAATCAAGGACGTTCCTAACAAGGTGGCTAGCCTACAAGAGCAGGTTCGTGACTTGCAAAAGGAAAATGCAGAGCTGAAAGAAAAAGCAGCTGCGGCTCAAGCAGGTGATGTCTTTAAGAATGTTCAAGAAGTCAATGGTATCTCTTACATTGCTAGTCAAGTGGCCGTTTCAGATGCAGGAGCTCTTCGTACTTTTGCCGATAATTGGAAGCAAAAGGACTATTCTGATGTTCTTGTCTTAGTGGCTGCTATTGGCGATAAGGTCAATGTCTTGGTGGCTAGCAAGACTGACCAGGTTCATGCTGGTAATCTGATTAAAGTTTTGGCGCCAATCGTATCAGGTCGTGGTGGCGGTAAGCCAGACATGGCTATGGCAGGTGGAACAGACAGTTCTGCTATTGAGCAATTATTGGCTAGTGTGGCTGATCAATTATAAGCTAGTCTCTTACATCAGGTTTGAAGTGGATTTTCTAAAAATCCACTTCAATTTTTTAGGGCAAGAGAAAAACTCTCAGCCGACTAGCTAAGAGTTAGTGAGAGTAGGCTTAGTTGCTCTGCTTTTTTCCCAAGAAATACTTGCTGATGACGAGCAGGTAGCCGACAAGGACATAGCCGATAAAAATGCCCAATGAATTTTGTAGAACGGTAGGCCAGCCATATTTACCAACATTGATGAAGAAATAAGGGAAAGGACTATCGGTTGCACCGGGAACGGGTAACTTGGTAACCAGTCCATTGAATATGGCAAAAAGGCTATAAAAAAGAGGCGTTAGGCTCCAACTGAAGGGGTCGGACCAGCGGTAGACTTTTCTAGTGTCTATTAATAGAGTATCCAAGATTAAAGCGATGGGAACAATATAATGGACTAAGAAATTACGCACATTCCAGAAGTCTTCTGGTTTGGCCAAGGGAGCTAAAAGAAAATGGTAGATAACGAAAGTAATGGTAATGGCCATAGTAACGCCGCCCTTGATACGAAGTAGTTGCTTATCTTGGTTAAGAGGATTCTCTTTTTCGTTAAGGCAGAGAAAAATGAGGAAGCTAAGTACTAACATGTTGGACAAGACAGTATAGTAGAGTAACATGCCCCAGCCATCTTCAGCAATCTGTAGGCTGACTCCAAAGATGCCTAGGCTGGCGATGAGGGCCCAGTAAACAAGTCTTTTAGACATAAAAATTCCTTTCTGTGGATAAGATTAAATACTTATTATATCTCACTTAATCCTTAAATTTCAAGCCAGATGGCTCAGGATATGATACAATAATATTATTATAACAAAAGGAGAGGATTATGCCTATTTGGCAACGGACAATTAAGCTAGCCTTGGCTTTTAGTTTAGCCATCTATTTTGCTAATCAGCTAGGGTTGTCCTATGCTAGTTCGGCAGGTATTATAGCCCTGTTAAATGTGATGGATACTCGGCGTTCATCGCTGAAAATAGCCAATCAACGGTTACTTGCAGTAGTCTTGGCTTTTTTAATTGCTAGCATACTTTTTGCTATTTTTGGCTATCACCTCTGGGTTTTGGGACTCTATTTGATTAGTTATGTTCCTTTGGCTCATAGATGGCATTTGGCGACCGGTATTGCCCCGAGTACGGTTTTAGTGAGTCATCTTTATGGAGAAACCAGTATTGCTTGGGAGTGGCTAACGAATGAATTGAGCTTGTTTTTATTGGGAACAGGCTTTGCTCTTTTGGTTAATGCCTATATGCCGTCTTACCAGGGACAACTTGATGATTACCATCAAAGGGTAGAGGAGAGTTTACGGGCTATTTTAGGACGCTTTAGTGTTTTTTTAGACAGTGGAGATGGGCGAAACCAAGCACAAATGATTGATGACCTAGACCGGCTATTGGCCCAGGCTCAGGAAGTGGCTATCCTAGAAGAGCGCAATCAATTATTTCAGCAGGCTCATCATTATCAGTTGCATTATTTTAGCATGCGGGAGAGTCAGGCTCAGCTCTTGCGACAGATGGCAGGTCAGGTTAACCGCTGTTATCAGGCTAGCCAAGAAAGTCGGGTTTTAGCTCAGTTATTTCGACAAACTGCCCAGGAACTAAGTCAAACTAATCCTGCCCAAGGCTTATTGACAGAGATTGAGCAGCGTCGAGACTTTTTTCGTCAAAGAGCCTTACCACAAACGCGTCAGGAGTTTGAGACTAGAGCCCTGCTCTTTCAACTCCTAAATGACCTTGAACGTTTTATTCAGTTAAAGGTCAATTTCTATCAACACTATCAAGAGGAAGAAGGAATCTAATGAATCAGCTTATTTGTCCCCATTGTCAAACGGCATTTACAGTCAACGAAAATGACTATCATCATTTGTTAGAGCAAGTGCGAAGCAATGTTTTGGAAGACGAGATTGCGAGGGAGAGAGCCCATCTGGCAGAAGAGGCCAAGTACCAACTACAAGCAGCCATGACCAGTAAAAATCAAGAACTGGCTGATTTAAGACTGGCCTTAGAAAAGCAAGTGGCTCAAGAACGTGAGAAAAACCAAGAGGCCTTGATGGCAAAAAAGGATGAGATCCAACAGTTACATCATCAACTAGATAAGTTGAGTTTAGAAAATCAGGCTAGCTTAAAAGCAGCTGTGGCGGGCTTGGAAAAGGAGCGAGATGAGTTGCAAAATCAGCTTCTCTTGCAGGAAAAGGAAAATGATCTGTCATTGGTGGCTCTGCGGCAGGATTTTGAAAATCAGCTAAAGGCTGCCAATGAGCAGGTGGAATTCTATAAAAACTTTAAGGCTCAACAATCGACCAAAGAAATCGGTGAAAGTTTGGAGCGTTATGCCGAAACCGAGTTTAACAAGGTGCGGCAGTTGGCCTTTCCCAATGCCTATTTTGAAAAGGATAACCAGCTTTCTGAGCGAGGGTCTAAGGGCGATTATATCTACCGTGAGCTTGATGAGCATGGTGTGGAGCTGATTTCCATTATGTTTGAGATGAAAAATGAGGCTGATACGACCAAAACCAAGCATAAAAATGAAGATTTTTTCAAGGAATTGGATAAGGACCGGCGAGAGAAAAAATGTGAATATGCTGTGCTGGTAACCATGCTGGAAGCTGATAATGATTATTATAATACAGGTATTGTTGATGTCAGTCACCGCTATGACAAGATGTATGTGGTCAGACCCCAATTTTTCATTCAGCTGATTGGTATTCTCCGCAATGCTGCCATGAATAGTCTTAAATATAAGCAGGAATTGGCCCTTATTCGAGAACAAAATATTGACATCACTCATTTTGAAGAGGACTTGGAAACCTTTAAGACAGCCTTTGCTAAAAATTACCAAAGTGCCAGCAAAAATTTCCAAAAGGCCATTGATGAGATTGACAAGGCCATTAAACGCATGGAAGCGGTCAAAGCAGCCCTGACCACCAGTGAGAATCAACTACGTCTGGCCAATAATAAGTTGGATGATGTGTCCGTTCAAAAATTGACCCGAAAAAATCCGACCATGAAGGCCAAGTTTGAGGAGCTTAAATCATCATAGAAGAGAAGGCAGGAAGGGATTTTTTGCCTTCTTTTGCTTTTGTGATATAATAGCAGGTATGGTAAATGGAATTATCAATTTGAAAAAAGAAGCTGGCATGACCAGCCATGATGCCGTTTTTAAATTGCGTCGATTATTGCAGGAAAAGAAAATCGGTCACGGTGGAACTTTGGATCCTGATGTGGTTGGTGTCTTACCGATTGCAGTAGGCAAGGCGACCCGAGTGATTGAATACATGACCGATAGTGGCAAGGTCTATGAGGGAGAGATTACCTTGGGCTATGCCACGACGACAGAGGATGCTAGCGGCCAAACCATCGAGGTGAAACCGGTGGCAGCAGATTTAACTCAAGTCCAAGTGGACCAAGCCATGGCGACTTTTGTGGGTGAGATTACCCAGATTCCGCCCATGTATTCGGCTGTTAAGGTCAATGGACGCAAGCTATATGACTACGCTCGGGCTGGAGAAAGTGTTGAACGGCCTCGTCGTCAGGTCAAAATTACCAGCTTTGAGCGGACCAGTGACTTGCTAGTCAGCGATGGCCTTTGTCGTTTTAATTTCCGTGTCGCTTGTAGCAAGGGGACCTATGTCCGCACCTTGGCAGTTGACTTGGGCCGAGCTTTAGGCTACCCTAGTCATATGTCTGCCCTTGTTCGCACAGCCTCTGCAGGTTTAACTCTAGAGACAGCCCTGACCTTAGATGAGATTAAGACCAAGCTTGTTCAAGGAGATTTCAGTTTCCTTTTGCCAGTGGAATATGGGGTTAAGGAGCTATCTCGCGTTGAGATTAGTGCTGAGGACAAGGTTGAACTAGCTTATGGCCGGTCAATTCGTTTGCCTGATCACGGCCAATTAGTGGCTGCTTTCTATCAAGGTCGATTGATTGCGATTTTAGAAAAACGATTAGCTCTTTATAAACCACGTAAAGTATTTGAAACATGAACATAAAAAAACTTAAAGATTACAAGGATATAAAAACCAATCAGGATGTTGTTTTAGTCCTCGGTTATTTTGATGGGCTTCACTTGGGGCATCAGGCTCTGTTGAGAGAGGCTAAAAACATAGCAAATCAAGCGGGTGGCAAGGTATTGGTTTTAACCTTTCCTGAAAGTCCTCAGCTGGCTTTTCAGAAATTTAGTCCAGAACTATTGTTACATATTAGTTCTCCAGAAAAGCGTTATGAAAGATTTGCCGCCTATGGCGTCGATGAGCTTTATTTGCTAGATTTTACCAGCTCTTTTGCCCAACTGACAGCGGCTGAATTTTTAACAGACTATATTGGCCGTATTGCCCCCCTTGCAGTGGTTGTTGGCTTTGACTATAAGTTTGGCCATGATGGTAAGGATGGTGCTTATTTGGCTCAAGCCTTATCTGTGCCAGTACGAATTGTTGAAGAGGTCAAACAAGGTGATGAAAAAATTAGCTCTACTCGAATTCGAGCCCTATTAAAAGAAGGTAAGGTGAAGGAGGTCAACCAGTTATTGGGATATGACCTCTCAATTACTGGGCTAGTTGTTCATGGCGACGCCAGAGGGAGATTGTTAGGGTTTCCCACAGCCAATCTCGCTTTGTTGGATCGGGTCCATCTGCCTGCAGAGGGTGTTTATGTCACTAAGGTTAGGGTAGGACAGCAAGATTATCGGGCCATGACCAGTATTGGTAAAAATGTCACTTTCGGTGGAACAGAACTGAGGATTGAATCTCATCTGTTTGATTTTACTGGAGATATCTACGGGGAAAAAATTGACATTTTTTGGCTAGATAAGATCAGAGAAATGGAGAAATTTTCCGAAATTAATCAACTCGTTTTGCAATTAAAAAAAGACCAAAAAATTGCCAAAAATTGGAAGTAACGCTAGAAAATAGGGTGATAATTTGATATAATGAAAAAAAGAGATTTTTAATGCTGGAAAGTTTATGGAGTGCATTGTATGATTACCTTATTTTTATCTCCTAGTTGTACAAGCTGTCGCAAGGCGAGGGCTTGGTTAATCAAACATGGGCTTCCCTTTGTGGAGCATAATATTATGACCAACCCATTAAGTCGTGAAGAGTTAATGGGAATTTTGGCTTTGACCGAAAATGGCACTGAAGATATCATTTCCACACGCTCTAAGATTTTTCAGCGGTTAAACATTGATGTGGAAGAAATGTCCATTACAGAATTAATGACCTTGATTTCAGAAAATCCAAGTTTGTTACGACGACCGATTATTATGGATAGCAAACGGATGCAGATTGGCTTTAATGAAGACGAAATTCGAGCCTTTTTATCAAGAGATTATCGTAAGCATGAGCTGAGACAGGCGACGATTAGAGCAGAAATAGGAGAAGGTTAACCTATGAAAAATTACACTTATCCGATTGATTTATCCTGGAGCACTGACGAGATAACATCAGTGCTTCATTTTTTCAGTAAAATTGAAGCGGCTTATGAGACCCGTGTGGACACTACTGAGCTTTTGGTCGCCTATGATCATTTTAAACAGATTGTTCCAGGCAAGGCTCAAGAAAAGCAATTGGACCGTGAGTTTGAAAAGCTCAGTGGCTATTCAACCTATCAAGCGGTAAAAAAAGCCAAGGAGTTGGGGAAAGGATGGTTGTCACTTGGAAAATAAGTATCATTTTGCCTGCCAACTCATCAGAGAGGCAGGGCAATTTATCAAAGGCAGAATGACCTCAGACTTAGATATTGAGGAAAAATCTGGTTTTGGTGACTTGGTCACCAATATGGATCGAGAGACCCAGGATTTTTTGATTGCCGGCATCAAAGCAAGATACCCAGATGATGCCATCTTAGCTGAAGAAAATGGGGTCACACATGACATCAAAGATGGTAGGGTCTGGGTTTTGGATCCTATTGATGGTACGGTCAATTTTATTGTCTTGCAAGATGATTTTTGCATCATGATGGCTTACTTGGAAGATGGTGTCGGTCAGTTTGGTTTGATTTATCAGGTTATGGCTGACAAACTTTATAGTGGTGGTGGCCAATTTGCGGTTGTTTGTAACAAGGAGCCCCTTCCAGTCTATCAAGAGCGTCAGCTAGCACAGAGCCTGTTTGCTTGTAATAGTCGTATGTACGCACAAAATACAGGAGGTGTGCGTCAGCTATTGGATCAATGTCTGGGTATTAGGATGTATGGTGGCGCCGGTATTAGCATGAGTAAGGTCTTAAGTGGGCAACTGCTGGGCTATTTTTCAAGGATTCAGGTGTGGGATTATATGGCGGCCAAAATTATGGGGGAAGGCTTGGGTTATTGCCTTCTGACCTTGGACGGTCAAGAACCTGACTTTAAGACAAGACAACAGGTCATGTTTATTCCAAAGGCTAAGTTGACTGAGGTGTTGAGTTACTTGAAAGGGGTAACAATCTAATGTCAGATATATTGCCAGATTAGTTGGGAGTATAGTATAATAGACTTATGACACTACCTAAAGAATTCACGACTAAATATAAGCAGCTTTTAGGGGCTGAAGCTGAGAACTTTCTTGCAACTTTTACGGAGAAACCTGTGGCTGGTTTTCGGTCTAATCCCTTAAAGAAAGCTCAGCAGTCTTTTGAAAATCCCATTCCTGAGACTCCTTGGGGTTATTATGGCAAGGTATCAGGGAGGTCTAAGGAACATGTGACAGGCTTGGTTTATTCACAAGAACCAGCAGCCCAGATGGTGGGACAAGTGGCTCAACCCAGTCAGGGCACGCGTGTTTTGGATTTAGCA
This sequence comes from Streptococcus cuniculipharyngis, assembly GCF_007859195.1. GTDB lineage: Bacteria > Bacillota > Bacilli > Lactobacillales > Streptococcaceae > Streptococcus > Streptococcus cuniculipharyngis. The sequence continues at coordinate 404,459 of NZ_VOHL01000001.1, read as the reverse complement.
GCAGCTCCGGGTGGAAAAAGTACCCATCTCTTATCTTACCTTCAAAATACAGGGGTTTTGGTGAGCAATGACATTTCTAGTAAGCGTAGCCAAATTTTGGCTGAAAATATTGAGCGCTTCGGTGCCCGAAATGTGGTGGTTTTGAATGAAAGGCCCGAGCGATTGGCTAAGGTTTTCCCAGGGTATTTTGACTTGATTGTGTTTGATGGTCCCTGTTCGGGCGAAGGCATGTTTCGTAAGGACCCTGAGGCTAGCCAGTATTGGTCAATCGACTACCCAAAAGAATGTGCAGCCTTACAAAAGTCTATTTTAAAACCAGCCCTGGACATGTTGGCTCCTGGCGGACGTTTGGTTTATTCAACATGCACTTGGGCACCGGAAGAAAATGAGGATGTTGTTGACTGGCTATTACAAGAGTATGATAACTTAGAGTTGTTAAATATTCCCAAAATAAATGGTATGGTGTCGGGTCTTAATCAGCCACAGACGGCTAGGATGTATCCCCATCATTTTGCCGGGGAGGGACAGTTTGTTGCTCATTTTCAAGACAGACGGTCGCCAGAGGAGTCTAATTATCGTCCAGCCAGGTCTAACATCAGCAAGAGTCAATTAGAAGATTGGCAGACCTTTGCTAAGAGTTACCTCAAGGTAAGCTTATCTGGTATTTTGCAAGTCTTTGGTGATCAACTTTATCTTTTGCCAGAAGATTTACCGGATTTGTCTAAACTAAAGATAGCCCGCAATGGGCTCCACTTAGGAACCTTCAAGAAAAATCGCTTTGAACCCTCCTTTGCTCTGGGTTTGGCCTTAACGGCTGATGAAGTCAAACAAAGTATTGATCTTGATGACGATGCTTTTAGGCGTTATGTAGCGGGCGAAACGATCAATTTGGAAGAAGATAGGGAGACTGGTTGGTATCAAATTTTGGTTGATGGCAATGGTTTGGGCTTTGCCAAGATTGTGGGTAAGGTGATTAAGAATTATTATCCCAAGGGATTACGATTTCACTCATAAAGGAAAGAAAGATGAAAAAACAGATAAAATTAGCGATGCTAGGCACAGTGGTTTTGGCTAGTTTCGGCTTGGCTGGCTGTGCCAGCTGGATTGATAAGGGCGAATCGACAACAGCTGTTGGTTCTACAGCTCTTCAACCTCTCGTTGAGGCAGTTGCTGATGAATTTTCTAAACAGAATATTGGAAAATACATCAATGTTCAAGGGGGTGGCTCAGGGACAGGCTTGTCGCAGGTTCAGTCAGGGGCTGTGGAGATTGGGAACAGTGATTTGTTTGCTGAAGAAAAATCAGGAATTGATGCTTCAGCCTTGGTTGACCATCAGGTTGCCGTTGTGGGTGTTGTTCCCATTGTTAACCGAAAGGTCAAGGTAGATAATCTCAGCGTAGAGGAGTTACGGAAAATCTTTACAGGTGAGGTTAAAAACTGGAAGGAATTAGGCGGTCAAGACCTGGTTATTACAGTAATCAACAGAGCTTCGGGATCAGGTAGTCGTGCTTCATTTGATAGTTCGATTATGGGAGACAGTCAGCCCAAGAAGGCCCAGGAACAGGATTCAAACGGAATGGTGCGGAGCATTGTTTCGCAAACACCTGGAGCAATTTCCTACCTAGCCTTTTCTTACACAGATGATACGGTTAAGACCTTAAAGCTCAATGGTTATGCTCCAACGGCAGAAAATGTCCAAACCAATAAATGGCCTATCTGGTCTTATGAACACATGTATACCAAGGGCAAACCTAGCGCTTTAGCCCAAGAGTTTCTTGACTACATGATGAGTGATGATGTCCAAAATACGGTCATCAAGGAAATGGGTTATATCTCAATTAAGGATATGACGGTCAAAAAAGACGCCAATGGTGTCGTAACGGAGAAATAAGATGGCTAACGATATTTCAAAACGTTTATTATCAACTTCCAAAAATTCTAAGTTGGAAAAATTTGGTAAGACAATTACCTTCCTATGTTTGGTGCTGATTGTCTTTGTAGTCGCTTTAATTTTGTTATTTGTGGCACAAAAAGGTCTGTCAACCTTCTTTGTTGATGGGGTTAATCTGTTTTCCTTCTTGTTTGGCACAAACTGGAATCCGTCACAAACTGATGCCAACGGTTTACCTGTATTAGGGGCCTTACCCATGATTGTAGGATCTTTCTTGGTAACCTTTTTATCAGCCCTCTTGGCAACTCCTTTTGCCATTGGTGTCGCTTTATTTATGACGGAAATTTCTCCTAAACGAGGCTCTAAAATTATGCAACCAGCTATCGAGTTGCTGGTGGGGATCCCTTCTGTTGTTTATGGATTTATCGGATTAACGGTAGTGGTGCCGGCTGTCCGCTCTGTTTTTGGCGGTTCAGGATTTGGTATCCTGTCAGGGGTTTTTGTTCTCTTTGTCATGATTTTACCAACGGTGACCTCAATGACAGTAGATTCTCTGAAGGCTGTGCCACGTCATTACAAGGAAGCAAGTTTAGCCTTAGGCGCTACCCGTTGGCAAACCATCTCCCGTGTGATTTTACAGGCTGCTAAGCCAGGTATTCTAACTGCCATTGTCTTTGGGATGGCCCGTGCCTTTGGTGAAGCTTTAGCCATTCAAATGGTCGTTGGAAATGCAGCGCTGATGCCAACCAGTCTCATCACGCCAGCCTCAACCCTAACCTCAGTGTTGACCATGGGTATTGGAAATACGGTTATGGGAACAGTACGTAATGATGCTCTTTGGAGTCTGGCATTGATTCTTTTATTGATGAGTCTCTTCTTTAATTCGATGATTAAATTGATTACACGTCCGAAAGGTAAGAAAAACTATGTACGCTAAAAAAATTGATAAGGTGGCCACAGGTGTCCTCTATGGCATTTCAGGATTTGTCTTGCTTATCTTGGTCAGCCTGATTGGCTATATTCTCTTTCGTGGGGTATCGCACCTATCATGGTCCTTTGTTTTTGGACAGTCTAGTGCCTATAAAGCCGGAGGTGGTATCGGGATTCAGCTTTACAATAGTATTTTTCTCTTAGTGGTGACCTTGCTGATTTCTTTTCCCCTGTCTTTGGGAGCAGGTATTTATCTATCTGAGTATGCTAAGAAGGGGCCGGTAACGCTTTTGGTACGCAATGCCATTGAGATTTTGAGTTCTTTACCATCTGTAGTAGTGGGCCTCTTTGGTTTTTTAGTCTTTGTTGTTCAGATGGGGTATGGGTTTTCTATCCTTTCTGGTGCCATGGCTTTGACGATTTTTAACTTACCAATGATGACCCGCAATGTTGAAGAAAGCTTAAAAGCGGTCCATCACACCCAACGTGAAGCAGGCTTGGCCTTGGGTCTATCTCGCTGGGAAACCATTATTCACGTGGTTGTACCAGAAGCCTTGCCAGGGATTATTACAGGGATTGTCCTTGCTAGCGGTCGTATTTTTGGGGAAGCGGCAGCCTTGATTTACACTGCGGGTCAATCGGCACCAGCCCTTGACTGGTCAAATTGGAATCCACTGAGTGTATCAAGCCCTATTTCCATCTTCCGTCAGGCGGAGACCTTGGCTGTTCATATTTGGAAGGTTAATGGAGAAGGGCTCTTGCCAGATGCTATCCAGGTTTCTGCGGGTAGTGCGGCTATTCTCTTGTTCTTTATCCTTATCTTTAATTTTTCGGCACGTTACTTGGGTCGGAAAATCCATGCTAAATTGACATCGCAATAAAGGAGAATCATGGTAGAATATAACTGGAATGAAAAGCATATCATTACCTTTGACCAGGATAAGTTGGCTTTGGAGACCAAGGATTTACATGTCTTTTACGGTCAAAAGGAATCCATCAAAGGGGTTGATATGCAGTTTGAAAAACATAAAATTACTGCTTTGATTGGTCCATCAGGTTCAGGAAAATCCACCTTTTTGCGTAGTTTGAATCGAATGAACGACACCATTGATATTGCTCGGGTAACTGGTGAAATTTGGTATGAAGGTTTGGATGTTAACCGACCAGAAATCAATGTTTATGAGATGAGAAAGCAGATTGGGATGGTTTTCCAGCGACCTAATCCTTTTGCCAAGTCCATTTATCGCAATATCACCTTCGCTCATGAGCGGGCTGGGGTCAAGGACAAGGCATTCTTGGATGAACTGGTTGAAACCTCACTTAAACAAGCGGCCCTTTGGGACCAGGTCAAAGATGATTTGCACAAGTCAGCCCTTGCCTTATCTGGTGGTCAGCAGCAACGGCTTTGCATTGCTCGTGCTATCGCAGTCAAGCCTGATATTCTCTTAATGGATGAACCAGCCAGTGCCCTTGATCCGATTTCAACCATGCAGGTGGAAGAGACCATGTTGGAGTTGAAAAAAGATTACACGATTATCATTGTGACCCATAATATGCAACAGGCTGCTCGCTCAAGTGATTATACCGCCTTTTTCTACAATGGCGATTTGATTGAGTACGATCAAACCAAGAAGATTTTCCAAAATGCTAGTTGTCAGTCAACCAATGACTATGTGTCAGGACGCTTTGGTTAGAAAGGGAAGAGAAATGGTAGATCCAATTTTACATATTAGTGACATTTCCCTTTACTATGGGAAGAAGAAGTCCTTAAATAATATTTCCATGGATATTTTTCCAAACGAAATCACTGCCTTTATCGGCCCGTCAGGTTCAGGAAAATCAACGCTCTTACGGTCGATTAACCGCATGAATGATCTGATTCCTAATGTGACCATCACAGGATCCATCATGTATAAGGGGCATAATATTTATAGCCCACGGATGGACACGGTGGACCTACGCAAGGAGATTGGCATGGTGTTTCAGCAACCCAATCCCTTCCCCATGTCAATTTATGATAATGTTGTCTATGGCTTACGCTTAAAAGGGGAGAAGGACAAGGCCAAGTTTGATGAAATTGTGGAAACCTCTTTGAAACAGGCTTCCATCTGGGATGAGGTCAAGGACCGTTTGCATGATTCAGCCCTCGGTTTATCTGGTGGTCAACAACAACGGATTTGTATTGCACGGGTGCTGGCGACCAGTCCAGAGATTATTCTTTTGGATGAGCCAACTTCAGCTCTTGACCCCATTTCCTCAAGTAAGGTAGAAGAAACCCTCTATGAGTTAAAATCTTCTTACACGCAAATCATTGTGACCCATAGTATGCAGCAAGCCAGTCGTATTTCAGACAAGACAGCCTTTTTCTTGAACGGTGATTTGGTGGAATATGATAATACCAAAAAAATCTTCCTTAATCCGTCTAAACAGGAGACAGAAGATTACATTACTGGTAAATTTGGATAGAAAAAGGAGCTCTTTATGTTACGCACACAATTTGAAGAAGAATTAGAAAAATTACACAATCAATTTTACTCGATGGGCACAGAAGTATTAGCTCAAATCAATAAGACCGTTCGTGCCTTTGTTAGTCACGATGTCGATTTGGCCCAAGAAGTCATTGACGAAGATGATGTGGTCAATGAATACGAGGTCAAACTTGAGAAGAAATCACTAGAAATCATTGCTTTGCAACAACCCATCGCCCAAGACCTACGTAATGTCATCACCGTCTTGAAGGCATCTAGTGATGTGGAGCGGATGGGAGACCATGCCGTGTCGATTGCCAAGGCAACCTTGCGAATGCAGGAAGAAAGTCAGTATTTGGTTGGTATTGAAGCTGAAATTAAGAAGATGGGGCGTGCTGTTAAAGCCATGGTTGAAGAGGCTCTTGATGCCTATGTCACTAGCGATGCAGACAAGGCTCGTGATGTGGCCAAGATTGATGCTGATATTGACAATTATTTCCGTACCATTCAAAGTCAGGCCATTGAAGAAATTCGTCAAAATCCAGATGCAATTTTTGCTGGTAAGGAGTATTTCCAAGTCTTGCTTTACTTGGAACGCATCGGCGATTATGCCAAAAACCTCTGTGAGTGGGTTGTTTACCTAAAAACTGGTAAGATTATTGAATTATGATATAATAAGGACAAACAAGGAAGTACAAGGATTACTTCCTTTCCGTCTATATTGAAAAGGAGAAAACGATGGAAAAAGTTGAACATTTAATCCAACGATTTGTGCCGGAACACTATGAACTTTTCTTGGATATTAACCGTAAGGACAAGGTTTTTTCAGGTCGAGTTTTAGTCAAGGGAGAGGCACTGGAGCAGACCGTGGCCTTTCATCAGAAGGATTTAAGCATTGAAACAGTTAGGGTTGCCGGTGAGAGTCTGAACTTTACCGTTAATGACGACTTGGAAGAGGTCCGATTTGAGCTAGCAGCGATAGGACAGCAAGATATTGAGTTGACCTTTTCAGGTCAGATTACAGACGGCATGACTGGCATGTACCCGTCCTACTACCAGCTTGATGGGGTCAAAAAAGAAGTGATTTCCACCCAGTTTGAAAGTCATTTTGCCCGTCAGGTTTTTCCAAGTATTGACGAGCCGGCAGCCAAGGCAACCTTTGATTTGACCATTACCTTTGACCAGCAGGAAGGGGAAATTGTTCTAGCTAACATGCCTGAAAGACTAGCAGGTCAAGGTAGGGAGACTGGGATTTGGGCCTTTGAAACCAGCCCTCGCATGTCCACTTATTTGTTAGCTTTTGCTATTGGTGAGCTACATAGCCAGTTGACAACAACCAAGAGCGGGGTAGAGGTAGGCATTTTTGCAACCAAGGCTCATCAGTCATCTAGTTTGGATTTTGCCTTAGATTTTGCTAAACGTGTCCTGGAATTTTATGAAGATTATTTTGGGGTGCCATATCCGCTCAAACAGTGCTACCATCTTGCCCTACCAGATTTTTCAGCGGGTGCCATGGAAAACTGGGGCTTGATTACCTATCGTGAAATCTACCTGTTAGCTGATGACAATTCCAGTCTCATGTCGCGTCAGCAGATTGCTCTCGTTATCGCCCATGAAGTGGCTCACCAATGGTTTGGTAACCTAGTGACCATGTCCTGGTGGGACGATCTTTGGCTCAATGAAAGTTTTGCCATGATGATGGAAAATCTGGCTGTTGATGCTCTAGAACCAAGTTGGCAGATCAAAAATGACTTTAACATTTCGTCAGTCCCTCATGCTCTTAATCGTGATGCGATTGACGGCGTCCAGTCAGTCCATGTTGCGGTCAACCATCCAGATGAAATCCAAACCCTTTTTGACTCTGCCATTGTCTACTCTAAGGGAAGTCGTCTCATGTTCATGCTCTATCATTGGTTGGGCAAGGAAGCCTTTGTGGCTGGTTTGAAAGACTATTTCGTGGCTTATCAGTATGGTAATACCGTTGGGCAAGATTTATGGCAGGCCTTGTCACATCATTCAGATAAGGATGCGGCTGATTTTATGACTGCCTGGTTGGAACAGCCTGGTTTTCCTGTGGTCACAGCCAAGGTGGTTGATGACAACTTGATTCTTAGCCAAAAGCAATTTTTTGTCGGTCAGCATAAGGACCAAGGACGCCTTTGGCCAATTCCGCTCAATAGCAACTGGACTGGTTTACCAGAAACCTTGACCCAAGAAAGCCTGGTAATTCCTCATTATAGCCAGTTGGCGGCAAATAATACAGGAGCTTTACGCCTTAATCTCGGCAATAACGCCCACTATATCACTGCCTACCAAGGTCAATTACTTGATGACTTGATGGCAGATTTTGCTAGTCTATCTCAGTTAGACAAGTTACAACTTGTTCAAGAATTTTCGCTCTTGGCTGAGGGTGGTGTGATGGCTTACGCTGACTTGCTACCTTTCTTGGACTTGTTGAGTGATGATAGTTCCTACCCGATTGTTTCAGCCCAGCAACAAATTATTGCTGGCTTGAGGGATATGATTGATGAGAATTCTCCAGCTCAAGCAGCCCTCAAAGAGCGTGTTAATCGTAGTTTGATGGCTAGCTATGAACAGTTGGGCTTTGACATCAAGGACAGTGATAGTGATGAAACGGAAAAAGCGCGTCTATTTGTCCTACTAGCCATGACCTGGGCAGGGAATGAGCAAGTTATTGCTCAAGCCAGAGCCATTTATGACCAGTATGCAACTAATATGGAAGACATGCCAGCTAGCCTCCGTCAAGTGGTTTTGAGCACTCAGGTGATGGTTGCTGAAAGTCAAGAACTGGTTGACGCTTATCTGGCTCAATATGTTAAGACACATGATGCTAGATTGCGTTCGGAGTTGTGTTTTGCCCTCTCTCGGACCAAGTCACAAGAAACAGTAAATAAAATCTTGGCAGTTTTGAAGGACAAGGATGTGATTAAGCCACAAGATTTATCCACTTGGTATTATTCTTTCTTGCGTTCTGATTTTGCCCAAGAAGCTTTCTGGACTTGGGGACGAGAAAACTGGCAATGGTTGAAAGAAACCTTTGCTGGTGACATGAGCTATGCTGACTTTGTTGAGAGCGCAGCCGATGTCTTTAAGACAGAAGAACGTTTGGCAGAATTTAAGGCCTTTTATGAACCGGAGATGGAAGATTTGGCCCTCAAACGGGAGATTGTCATGGGGCTTCGTAACATTGACTCGAAGATTGAGCTGATCAAGGCCAATAAAGCAGCCTTGGAGGCTGCCCTAGAAGATAACTAATACAAGAGGGGCTAGATATGGCCTCTCTTTAGTCTGACTTAAGGAAACTGTGCTATATTAAAGGCAGTGAGGATAGTTTATGATTAAAATATTGTTAGTTGAAGATGATTTGAGTTTATCTAATTCAGTGTTTGACTTTTTAGAAGATTTTGCGGATGTCATGCAGGTTTTTGATGGTGATGAGGGACTGTATGAGGCAGAAAGTGGTGTTTATGACCTGATTTTGCTGGACCTTATGTTGCCTGAAAAGGATGGTTTTCAAGTACTTAAAGAACTCCGCGAAAAAGGCGTGATGACCCCTGTCATTATCATGACGGCCAAGGAAAGTTTGGATGATAAGGGGCATGGCTTTAAGTTGGGGGCAGATGATTATATCACCAAGCCCTTCTATCTAGAAGAATTAAAAATGCGGATTCAGGCCTTATTAAAACGTTATGGAAAATTGAGTGAGAATAGTTTACAATATGGCGATTTAGAAATCAATCCACAGACCAATCGGGTCCTGGTCCAAGGAAAAGATGTGGAATTGTTGGGGAAAGAATTTGATTTGGTGGTTTATTTCTTACAAAATCAAAATGTTATTCTGCCTAAATCTCAGATTTTTGACCGGATTTGGGGCTTTGATAGCGACACCACTATCTCCGTTGTGGAAGTTTATGTGTCTAAGGTGCGTAAGAAACTCAAGGGGACAGATTTTGTGGCTAATCTGCAAACCTTGCGCAGTGTGGGGTATATTTTAAAGCATGTTGACTAGGATTAGACGGCTCCTAAAGTCAGAGAATTTTCCCTTCTTTGTTCATTTTTTGGGGGTCTTTACGGGCATTTTTTTGGTCATGACAGTTATTATTCTCCAAGTCATGAGTTTTGGGATTTATACCTCAGTAGATTCTAGCTTACGAACGGCTAAGAATGATATTGATTCCTATATTACCCTAGCCATGATTAAGAATGATTTGTCGTTGCGGTCAAGCAATCAATCACAGGTGATTGAACCACCCAGTGAGGTGGTGGCCAATACTGATATTATCCTTTATAATGCTAAGGGAGAGATTATTAATGCCATAGATGGTCTGTCAGGCTTGGAATATATGGAGTTAGACAAGGAAAATCTAAATAGTATTATCAAGGTATCCTTGAAAAATATTTCAGGGAAGATTTTGGAATATCGAGCTCTGGCCATTCCGGTGAAAAATCTGGCCTATCCCAATGTGGCTTATGCTATGATTGCCATCAATACCAATCAGTTGGAGGAAGCTAATCTTCGCTATTCACGACTGATTATTACGGTCATGATTGTCTTTTGGATTGTTTCAGTGGGAGCTAGTGTTTATTTGGCCAAGTGGAGTCGGCGCCCCATTTTGGAAAATTACCAAAAGCAAAAGACCTTTGTTGAAAATGCTAGTCATGAATTACGGACCCCTTTAGCAGTTTTACAAAATCGACTGGAAACCTTGTTTCGTAAGCCAGAGTCTACCATTATGGACAATACGGAAAATATTGCCTCTAGCCTGGATGAAGTAAGGAATATGCGGCTTTTGACCACTAATTTACTGAATTTGGCACGGCGTGATGATGGCATTAAACCCGAAATTGTTGAGATTAAACCGGACTTTTTTGATGAGATTTTTGATAATTATCAAATGATTGCAGCGGAACAGGAAAAATCGTTTCAGGCTCATAATCGTGTTCAACAGGTGGTTAAATCGGATAAGGTCCTTTTAAAACAGTTGATGACGATTTTGTTTGATAATGCCATGAAATACACGGATAAGACCGACCATATCGTGCTTGAGGTGATAGCGAGGGACAAGTTCTTACTTATTCGGATTTCTGATACGGGGATTGGGATTAGTGCTCAGGATAAACAACATATCTTTGATCGCTTTTATCGAGTGGATAAGGCTAGAACCAGACAACGCGGTGGTTTTGGGTTAGGACTTTCCCTGGCCAAGCAGATTGTTGACTCGCTGAAAGGCAGTATCACGGTCAAGGATAATTCGCCCAAGGGAACGATTTTTGAAGTCAAATTATAAAAAAGAGTTTCGTCATGAAACTCTTTTTTAGTCTTGGTTAGAAATCGAAGCACCTGAGGTGACATCCGACCAGCCCACTAGAGCCTGACCGCTATCTTCTAAATAGCTAGCCAGTAGGTCAGAAATTTCCTGGGTATATTGGAAGATACCTATGAGATTTTTTTGGTCATCGTAGAGTGTTTGAAAAGACTGCACAATTTTTTGGTCAAAGCTTTCTAAACTAAGGGGGAGATGCAAAACACCGGTGGAACTAGCCTTGAGGTCCTGTAATATCCAATCTTCCAAGGGAGGAATGTCCTCATCCAAGAAGAAAAAACTACCGTCGGCTCGTCCATTACTATAAATCAGCTGGCCATCAGGGGCAAAAAAGCTGACCCGCCAAGGGAGATAGTCTAAGAAAGACTTGCTGGTCTGCTGGATAAATTGGTGGATGTCTTTGCTGACTTTCCAAGGGGAGTCAGTTGGGTCAACCACGAGACTGGGCAAGTCTGTCTCAACTGGCTGGGTGGTCAAGATTCCCTGATAGGCTCTCAGGTCAGTTTGGGTCAGCTCTGCCATGTCACAAAAGGTCCAAGTGGCTAAATCAGCAAAATAAGGGGCGATGTCTTGCCAAAAGGTCAAAACCTGTGTCTCCTTGTAGAGGACTAAAAAATCAGCTTTCATCATAATCCTATCTTATGTTTTTTTGTCAAAAAATGCAAGCATGTGCTATACTGGAAAAAAAGAAAGGTCTTAATGTGATGACGAGAATAAATCCTTGGGTTCTTTTAGCCCAGAACAGCGAGCTAGTGACAGAGAGGTTGTGGCTACGCCCCATGACTTTGGCAGACTTGGCTGATTATAGCGAATTTAATCAAGATGATGACCTCCTAAAATATAATTATCCGGCCAGTAACTCTCAGGCGGAATCTTTGGAGGCTCTGGTCTTGTGGTATTTGAAAGCCCCTTTGGGACGCTATGGGATTGAACTGAAAAGTGAGGGGAAGCTGATTGGTAATGCCACTATTTATCTAGATGAGGACTTAGAGCGGGCAGAGATTGGCATTACCCTCAATCGAGCTTACCATCATCAGGGCTATGCTGTTGAAAGTATGACTGCCCTGCGAGACCTTGTGCTCAGCTTGCCCAATATTCGTTTGGAAGCGACTTGCGATGAACGAAACCAGCCTAGTCGAGCAGTTTTGGAAGCTATCGGGCTTAGCCTAGTTGAGCGACAAGAAAATGCTACCAGTTTAAGAGGAGAAAAGATTGTTTCCTTACGTTATCGGTGGTTGGGTGATAAAAAAGATTAGCCCTTGGGCTAGTCTTTTTTGATGGCTTGTTCTTGTCGATATTGTCGGGGAGTACAGTGATAATAGTTTTTGAATTGCCGGTTGAAATTAGAGAGATTATTGAAGCCAACCTGCTGGGCAATGTTCAAAATAGACTCACTGCTGTGTAAAAGGAGTTGGCTGGCCTTGTTTAGCCGAACTTGAATGATAAAATCAGTGCAGGAAATCCCAACTTGCTCCTTAAAAATAGCCATAAAATGCGTCTTACTATACCCCATCTGTTCGGCCAGCTGCCCAATTGACAGCGCTGACGCATAGTGTTGGTTGATGTAATCAATCAAATCACGGAGTTGTTCATTTTTACGGTAGCTGTCCTTGCTTTGTTTGCGGATGACATAGCGATGGAAAAAGAGCAGGTAGAGAAATTCTTGCAACTTGGACTTGAGCAAAAGCTCAAAGTGCCGACCTTCTTCGCGAGCTAGTTGAAAAATCTGCCAGAGACAGTCTTTTAAGTCTTGGTAGCCGGCCATGTCTGGTTTGATGCAAGACAGAAATTTGTATTGACTATTCTGTAAGGGTTGTAGGTAATGCAGGCTGACCTGATCCACATAAGAGGCTCCCACCATATCCAAATCAAAGGCAAAGGTATCTGTCACATGACTGGTCTGAGGTAGGGGGTGAATGGAGTGCATGCCATTGGGCCGAATGAGAATAATATCGCCAGCTTGACTGAGAAAATAATCATAGTCAATATGATACTGGGCACTTCCCTCATAAACATATTGGATTTCTAATTCTTGATGCCAATGAAAGAGAACATCAGGATGACCATTCGTCACTTGTGTACGATAAAACTGGTAGGGAAGCAGGTGCTTGTTTGATAAATCGAGCATGGTAGTCTTTTCTAGTTTTTCTTTTTATTATACCAAAATCAGAGGAAAGTATCAGTTTTTCGCAGGATAATGTCAGATTTTCTGGAAAAAAAGTTTTATATTATTATTATCATAAGATAAAAGGAGTCAACTATGACAAAAACAGTTTTTCCAGATAATTTTTTGTGGGGTGGAGCAACTGCAGCCAATCAATTTGAAGGAGCTTATCAAGAGGGGGGCAAGGGGTTATCTGTCCAAGATGTTCTACCTAAGGGTGGTGTGCCAGTATCGGCAGGCGATAAAAATCCTCGCATTACCGAGGAGCCAACAGCTGATAACTTGAAGTTGGATGGGATTGATTTCTATCATCGTTATAAGGAAGATATCGCCCTTTTTGCAGAGATGGGCTTTAAGGTCTTTCGTCTCTCTATTGCCTGGTCACGGATTTTTCCCAAAGGTGATGAGCTGGAGCCAAATGAAGCTGGTTTAGCCTTTTATGACCAAGTGTTTGATGAATTGGCTAAATATGGCATTGAGCCCTTGGTGACCTTGTCTCACTATGAAACACCTCTACATCTGGCTCGTGCCTACAATGGTTGGGCCAATCGTGACTTGATTGCCTTTTATGAACGCTATGTGCGGACAGTCTTTAGTCGCTACAAGGATAAGGTCAAATACTGGTTAACCTTCAATGAAGTTAATTCTGTCTTGCATGCTCCCTTTATGTCAGGAGGGATCGCGACACCGGTCGAAGACTTGTCTCAACAAGATCTTTATCAGGCTGTCCATCATGAATTGGTGGCGTCAGCTCTTGCGACTAAGATTGGGCACGACATCAATCCAGATTTCAAGATTGGTTGCATGGTCTTGGCGATGCCAGCCTATGCCATGACAGCAAATCCCCTAGACCAGTTGGCAGTTCGTCAGTTTGCTAACCACAATTATTTGTTTAGTGATATTCACGCACGTGGCAAATACCCTAACTATATCAAGCGTTTCTTCAAGGAAAACGAGATTGAGATTGTTTTTGCCCCAGAAGATGAAGAGATTTTGAGTCATACAGTAGATTTTATTTCCTTCTCTTACTATATGAGCGTGGCTCAAGCCCACAATCCAGAAGCCTATAATTCAGGAAGGGGCAATATCATGGGTGGGGTGACAAATCCCTACTTGGAAGCTAGTGACTGGGGCTGGCAGATTGATCCAGTTGGCTTACGTCTGGTGCTCAATGACTTTTATGACCGTTACCAATTGCCTCTCTTTATCGTAGAAAATGGCCTGGGTGCCAAGGATGTCTTGGTCGATGGTCCTAATGGGCCAACTGTTGAGGACGATTACCGAATTGACTACCTGCAAAAACATTTGGTTCAGGTTGGTGAAGCCCTGCAAGATGGTGTAGAACTCTGGGGTTATACCACTTGGGGACCAATTGATTTGGTGTCGGCGTCAACAGCTGAAATGAGCAAGCGCTATGGCTTTATCTATGTTGACCGCCATGATGATGGCACAGGCAGTATGGCTCGTTACAAGAAAAAATCCTTTGATTGGTATAAAGAAGTCATTGCGACAAATGGTGCCAGTCTGTATTAATCCTCAGTTGAGTAGATGTCAGAGGGAGGTAGGATGACTTTTCTTTCTAACCTAAGGAAATTATCTAATCACTAGGTCCATTCCCCAATAGGGGAATTTTTTTGTTATAATAGTAAAAACAATATCTATAAAGTAGGTAAGGACATGTCTAGGATAAAAATTGTAACGGATTCGTCAATGACTATTGCACCTGACTTGATTCAGGAATTGGGGATTACAGTGGTTCCCTTATCCGTAACCATTGGTGATCAGGTTTATTCAGATAGTGACCTGAAAGAAGAAGGCAAGTTTCTCGCCTTGATGAAGGCCAGTAAGGAACTTCCCAAAACCAGTCAACCACCGGTTGGTTTATTTGCAGAGACCTATGAAAGCCTGAAAGAATCAGGGGTTGAGCAAATGATTGCCATCCATCTAACCCATGCTCTTTCTGGCACCAGTGAAGCTTCACGTCAAGGAGCGGCTATTGCTGGAGCAGACGTGACAGTGGTTGATTCTGGTTTTACGGACCAGGCCATGGCCTTTCAGGTTGTTGCTGCGGCAAAAATGGCCCAGCAGGGAGCTAGTTTATCGGAAATTTTAGCTGAGATTGAAAAAGTTCGTCAAGCTACCCAACTCTTTATTGGTGTTTCCACCTTGGAAAATTTGACCAAGGGAGGGCGAATTGGCCGAGTAACTGGGCTTTTAAGCTCGCTCCTTAATATTAAGGTAATCATGGAGTTAAAAGATCATAAACTACACACCGTTGTCAAAGGGCGTGGTCAAAAGACCTTTAGTAAGTGGTTGAATGAGTTGAAGACTAGATTAGCGGCCCGTTCGATTGCGGAGATTGGTATTTCTTACTCAGGTGACGGTCGCTTTGCCACTGAATTGAGGGATAGTTTACAAGATTTGGTGGCTACTGAGATTAGCTTATTGGAAACGGGATCAATTATTCAAACTCATACAGGCGAAGATGCCTTTGCGGTTATGATTCGTTATGATTAACAAAATCTTGCGCGTTCTTTTCTTCTTAGGCAGCCTGACCTTACTCTTTTTTATTCTATTTGATTATTTGATCCCTAAAAGCAAGGTCAGCCTAAATGGAAAAGAGGTGGAAAGGAAGGTTTCGCAGCAGTTTAACTATGTCGCTATTGGAGATTCCTTGACAGAAGGTGTAGGAGATAGTAGTCAGCAAGGAGGTTTTGTCGGTCTTCTCAAGGAGGATCTGGCTAGGACCTATCAGTACAAGGTTAAAGCAAGTAATTATGGCCTTGCGGGCAATACTAGTCAACAAATTTTAACTCGTATGGAGAAGAATCAAGACCTGCAAAATCAGTTACAGATAGCTGATTTAGTAACCTTAACAGTGGGTGGTAATGATTTAATTCAGGTGATTCGGAAAAATTTTGCCCAACTAACAGTGGCAAGTTTTGCCGAGCCCATGCAGAACTACCAAAAGAATTTGCGGCAGATGATTACTTTAGCTAGGCAACAGCAGGACAAACTTCCCATATACATTATCGGTATTTATAATCCTTTCTATCTTAATTTTCAAGAATTGACCGAAATGCAGGAAGTTGTTGATCAGTGGAATCAGGCAACAGAAGCGGTTAGTCAAGACTATCAAGGGGTGTATTTTGTTCCTGTCAATGATTTGCTTTATAAGGGAACAGGAGAGCAAACCACTCCCACTAACGATGTCCTATTTGCAGAAGATAATTTCCACCCTAATACCCTAGGCTATCAAATTATCGCCAACGCAGTAATGGAGAAATTAAATGAAACAAGAAAAGATTGGCAAAAGTAAGCTTTGGAAATGGGCCTTTTTCCTACTTCTAGCCTTGAATCTAGCCTTTGTCGCTTTTATTGCAAGTCGACTGTTGGAAAAAAGTGACCGTCAAATGCCGCAAACAAATCAAACCAGTCAACAAGATGTGACCCTGGGCCTTTTCCAAACCAACCGCCAGCAGCTTAATCAAGCCCTGGCCAGTTATTTAGAGGATTATCAATCTAAGCAATTAAGTTACCAGGTTTATGCAACGGCCAATGCCATTGTTTTTGAAGGGACTTATCAGTTATTGGGGTATGATCTCCCACTTTACCTCTATTTTCAACCCTACCGGCTAGCTTCTGGAGCCCTAGAATTAAAGGTAACTTCAGTGTCTGTAGGGACTTTAGCTCTCCCGATTAAGGAGGTCTTGAAATATATTCAATCCAGTTATAAACTCCCTCAGGTTGTTACTATCTTGCCTAAGGAGGAGGCGATTAGAATCATGCTTCAAGACCTGAAAAATGAGGCTGGTATTTATGTTAAGGCTAGTAAGGTTGATTTGCTTGAGGATGAAATTATTTTTGAAGTTTTCAAGAAAAAGTGACGCCGAAGGGCATTAAATACTTGACCCCAAGCCTTTTTTGCGATATGATATAGCATGTACAATATGAATGGAGGATTTGTTTACATGGCAAACAAACAAGATTTAGTGGCAAAAGTTGCAGAAGCAACAGAATTGACCAAGAAAGATTCAGCAGCAGCAGTAGATGCAGTCTTTGCAGCAATCGAAGAATTTCTTGCAGCTGGTGACAAGGTTCAATTGATTGGCTTTGGTAACTTTGAAGTGCGTGAGCGTGCAGCCCGCAAAGGTCGCAACCCACAAACTGGTAAGGAAATTACTATTGCCGCTTCAAAAGTCCCTGCTTTTAAAGCTGGTAAAGCCCTTAAAGATGCTGTGAAATAAGTAATGATAGTAAAGTCCCTCGGCGCAAGTCTTCTTACTTGTGTGAGGGGCTTTTTATGTTTTGGAACAGTCAATTAGACATGTTTGGGTAGTGTTCCAGTTAGCGTTTTACAGGACTAATTCGTTTGCCTACTTTAGGGAGTCAGCCTTGGTTAATAAATCCCCTCCTGCTATTTTATACAGGAGGGGATTGATACAATGATTAACCAATTCGTTTTTCTGTGTCTTTGTCGAAGAAATGGCCTTTGGCGATATTGAAAGTCAAAGTGATGTCTGTGTCAGGATGGTAAACTTCGCGTGCATCAACACGAGCAGCAAATTCATGTTGCCCCTTTTTAACATAGAGCATGGTTTCACTACCTAGTAATTCAGCAACTTGAATACGAGCCGTCAAGGTAGATTTTGGATAGGTTTCTTGAGCGATTGGTTGACTAGAAATATCTTCTGGTCGAATTCCCAAAATGACTTCCTTACCAAGGTAACCGTGGCTTTCTAAACGCTTGGCTTGACCTTCTGGTAGACCTAGCTCAAAACCATCTTGCGTGATGAGACGATCTTTTTCGATTCTGACGGTAAAGAAATTCATGGCTGGACTGCCGATGAAACCGGCAACAAACTTATTGGCAGGTTGATTATAGAGTTCCTGAGGGCTACCAATTTGTTCAATACGGCCGATCGTTCCATTACCATCAGGATTTTTAGTTGCACTCATGATAACAATGCGGTCTGCGAGCGTCATGGCTTCGGTTTGGTCGTGGGTAACATAGATGGTTGTTGCTCCCAACTTTTGATGAATCTTGGCAATTTCAGTCCGCATGGACACCCGTAATTTAGCATCAAGGTTGGAGAGTGGTTCATCCATCAGAAAGACCTTTGCATCACGAACAATGGCCCGTCCCATGGCCACCCGTTGCCGCTGTCCTCCTGAAAGGTCTGCGGGTTTGCGGTCAAGAAATTCTGTTAAACCTAAGATATCAGCAGCTTCTTGGACCCGCTTGTCAATATCTGCCTTACTGTATTTGCGGAGTTTCAAGCCAAAGGCCATATTGTCATAAACGCTCATGTGAGGGTAGAGGGCATAGTTTTGAAAGACCATGGCAATATCTCTGTCTTTGGGAGAAACATCATTCATCAGGACATCATCAATGTAAAATTCCCCTTGGGAAATATCTTCAAGCCCAGCAATCATGCGTAGGGTGGTTGATTTACCACAACCGGAAGGACCAACAAAAACGATGAATTCCTTATCTTTGATGTCAAGATTGAAATCTTCAACGGAATAGTGGCTACTATTAGGATATTTTTTATAAATGTTATTGAGTTTTAAGGTAGTCATAAGTATCTCCTATCAATTAGGCTTATTTTACAGAACCGCCAGTAATACCTTCAACATAGTATTTCTGCATGAACATAAAGAGTAGGGTAATGGGAATAGCCACCAGAATAGAGCCTGCTGTAAAGGCCTTGAACCAATTATTGATGGTGTCTTGTTCTAGCATGGAGTAGAGCCCAATTGCCACTGTATATTTTTCGTTGGCATCGCCTAGGATAACGCGAGCAAAGATAAAGTCAACCCAGGGACCGATAAAACTGGTTAAGGCAGTGTAGACGATAATCGGTTTGGAAAGAGGCAGGGTAATGTTCCAAAAAATATCCATTCGACTGGCTCCATCAATCATGGCAGATTCGTCTAATGAGTAAGGGATGGTATCAAAGAAGCCTTTGGCGATGTAGAAGCCGAGGGCGGCCCCAGAAGAATAAACTAGGACCAGGGCAGTAAGGGTTTGAGTCAGATTGAAAGCTTTTAAAATGTAGTAGATGGCAATCATGCTCATAAAACCGGGAAACATATTTAAAATCAAGGCTAGTTTTAAGAAACGATTTCTGAATTTAAATTTAATTCGACTGAGCGAATAAGCCATGGCTACGGTAATAAACGTCGAAATAAGGCAAGTAGCTACAGCGACCCAGAGAGTATTAAAGAACCATTTAGCAAAAGGATAAGAGCTATTAGAAAAGAGTTGAGCATAGTTGGCCAATGTCCAAGTCTTAGGAATAAGATAAGAAACATAGGCTGCTCCTTCACCACGAAAACTGGTTAAGAAAATCCACAGAATAGGAAATAGCCAAATGATGGATAATATGCTGAGTATAGTATAAACAAGGCCAAGATGTAGGCGACGTTTGTTTTTCATTAGCGTGCCCCTCCTTCTTTGTATGATGCAGTACGTGTGTAAGCCAATAAACTAAAGATAGCAGACACACTAAAGATGATAATACCGATAACAGAAGCTAAATTATAGTCAGCAGCAGTGACGGTTAATTTATAGAGCCAGGTTACCAAAAGATCAGTAGACCCTGCCTGGTAGAAATTAGAATTGACAGGTCCCCCACCTGTGAGGAGGTAAATCACGTTGAAGTTATTGATATTACCGATAAACTGTTGAATCAGCGATGGTGTCATGACTAAGAGAATTTGTGGGAAAGTAATTGATTTAAAGATTTGGAATTTATTAGCCCCATCAATCTCTGCTGCTTCGATTTGTTCACTAGGTAAATTCATGATGATACCTGTAGCAATGAGCATGGTAAAGGGAATCCCGACCCACATATTGACAACGATAACGGAAAATTTCGCCCAAACTGGATCCGCTAGGAAAGGTAGGGGATTTTGAATAAGCCCAAGCTGCATGAGGAAGCTATTCAACGGACCTGAGTCATTGAGGAGGGTTCTCATAATTAAAAGAGAAATAAATTGAGGAACTGCGATGGTCACCACAAAGACAATTCGCCAAAACTTTTTGAACTTAAGCCCTTTAGTATTAATGAGTAGGGCTAGGACAATGCCAAAGAAGAAGTTGGTCACAGTAGCAAAGACTGCCCAGATGAGGGTCCAAGATAATACTGGAAAGAAGGTACTAGCCATACGACCATTAAAAATACTACCAAAGTTAACCAGTCCAATCCAATCAAACAAGGATTTTGGCGGTAGGTGGTTATGGTCGTAGTTGGTAAAGGCTAAACAAATCATGTAAATTAGCGGCAGCACTGTGAAGAGGAGCACACCGATGAGCGGAACCGTCATTAAGGTCATGTGGAAACGCTCATTTGTTAGGCTTCTAAAATCTTCCCTAAAGTTTGGGATTGTTTCCCCCTGTTCTTTAAGAACATAGATGTTTCGAGCACTCTTGAGGTTGCACCAGTAGATATAGGCAAAGACCAGGCAAAAAATTAGAGAGGCGAGGCCAAAAATAAGCATGAGCATGGAGTTATCCCCATCAACAGCTACCTGCAAACTAACCCCGTCAATTTCACGAGTCTCCATGCCCTGAGTTTTAGTACCTAGTGTGATGAGACCAGCTAGAGCGGGAAGGATTTGATTAACAAAGGCTACTAGGAAGGCTAGTTGACTAATTAGAAAGAGGGAGCCTTTAACCCACTGTTTATTAGCGAGATTTGCAAATCCCATGATAACAGCAGATAATTTTATGTCCCATCCCCCTTTCTGAAGGGCTTCTGGAACAGACGTATTATCAAAATAGATGGTTTTAGCCATAACATTTCTCCTTTTAATAAGTAAAAGGTGGGACAGAACTCAAGGTAACAAGCTCACTGTCCCACCCCTAAGGCTGACTAGATGACATCAAAATAGTGTTAAAATCGGTAAGCTATTACAAGAAGATTAGCTTGCCCAAGTTTGACCACGAAAGACCTAGTCAACTAAGGCTACAGAACTAAAGCATTAGTTAGTAGCTGCAATATCTTTATCAAATTGTTGGAGTTTTGCAAGGTAGTCACTTTCTGGGATTTTACCATTGTAAACATCTGCCATTAAAGCTTTTGACTCAGTCCAGAAGGTCGCCATTTGGCTAAGTTTTGGCATAACCACAGTGTAATCTGATGATGATCCCATGGTAATAACGGTTTTAGCTAGCTCATCAGATTGAACGGCCTCAGAATCTTGGACGGCCTTATTGGATGGCACGATAGAACGTGTCTTGAATTGATTTTCTTGACTTTCAGCATTAGTCAAGTAAGAAGCTAATTTGTAGCTAGCAGCGATACGTTCAGCGTCACCTTTGGCTGGTGCCTGGTTGACCGCATATAATTTAACACCGAGGAAGGCTTTTTGTTGAACGGTTTTACCACCAATAGTGACAGTAGGATATGGTGCTACGCCAAGATTTTCTTTGCCAACAGCATCTTGAGCAGCTTGATAATCCCAGGGACCAGTTTCAATGGCTGCGACGGAGCCGTCACCAAATTTTGAGATGACATTACTTGGGTCTAGGTTGACAAAACCAGGATTATTGTTTTGGTCAGCAATCCATTTGAGGACAGAAACACCCGCTTCATTCCCCCAGTTGGTGCCTTTTGGATCTTCACCACTTTCACCAAAGAGGGTATCCCCTACAGACATGAATAAAGGTCCAGCAGCATAGGCATTGATGTCCTTGAATGGGGCACCAAAGGTTGCCTTACTAGTAATGGTTTCATAGTTGGCAACGTCTTCTGCCGATAATTTTGTTTTATTATAGAGGAGAACTTGTGATTCGATGCCAAATGGGAAAGCATAGGTTTTGCCATTATATTGGGCCCCAACCAAAGCTTGGGTGGTTTGATTATCACTAATGTCTTTAGCATAGTTTTCAGGAATGGCTTGAATGATACCAGATTCTACTAATTGACCGAGTTGATCGTGTGGGAGTGAGAAGACATCAGCTGCTGCACTAGGGTCTTTTTTGATTTTTTCTTGTGCTTGGGAATCGTTAGATTCAATCATAGATACTTTATAGCCAGAATCACTTTCGAATGTTTTAACGATGTCCTCGTAAGATTTCTTAGCATCTGTTGGAACCCAAAGCTTGATGGTTTTGTCTCCTGACTTGCTAGCTTGGTCTGAGCTAGATTGAGATGAATTTGATCCGCAAGCGGTTAGGACACTTGCTGTTAAGGTAAGGCTTGCGCCACCAATCATTAATTTTTTCCATGTTTTCATAAAAATTTTACCTCCATATTTGAAAACGTTTACTTACAACTCTATTATGCAACCGTTTGCGAGTTTTGTCAAGACTTTTTTACTATTTTTTATAAATTAAGTTTAAAACAGTGATAAAATCGCGAAAGCAAGCAATTTTTAAAAAAGGGCTTGCGTTGTGCAAACGTTTGCGTTATAATAGAGGTATCAGTTAAACTATAAAGAAAAGGAAGTGATTCTTATGAAACGAGCGAGTGGCATTCTGATGCACATCAGCTCTTTGCCTGGTAAGTTTGGCATTGGAACTTTCGGTCAAGAAGCTTATCGGTTTGTTGATTTTTTAAAGGCTAGTCAGCAAACTTATTGGCAAATTTTACCTTTGACGACAACTAGTTATGGCGACTCTCCCTACCAATCTTTTTCGGCAGTAGCTGGTAATACCAATTTTATTGATTTTGATTTATTGATAGAAGCGGGTTGGCTCAGTCAAGATGCTTATCAAGGGGTTTCATTTGCCAACCAGGAGGAGTCGGTTGATTATGCCCATCTCTTTAAGGTTAGGCGTCCGATTTTAGAAAAAGCTGTGGAAACCTTCCTTGAAGAAAGTAGCAACCAAGCACTATTGGCTGAATTTGAAGCTCAAAATGCGTCTTGGCTCCAGGATTATGCAGAATTCATGGCCATTAAAGAACATTTTGACCATCGTGCCCTCCAGGAATGGGGAGATCAAGAGGCGCTCTTGCGTCATGAAGCCACTTTAGCAATCTACCGGCAGCAATTAGCCACGGTGATTACCTATCATAAAGTGGTTCAGTATTTCTTCTTTCACCAATGGCAGGAGCTGAAAGCCTATGCCAATCAGGCTGGTATTGCCATTATTGGAGATATGCCAATTTATGTGGCGGCTGACAGTGTTGAAGTGTGGACCCAACCCCGACTTTTCAAACTAGATTCGGCTAAACGTCCTCTGTATGTGGCGGGATGTCCAGCTGATGATTTTAGTGCAGATGGTCAGTTATGGGGCAATCCGATTTATGATTGGGATTATCATCGGCAAACCAAGTTTGCTTGGTGGGTTTATCGCATTAAGGAGAGTTTTAAACTCTATGACTATCTACGCATTGACCATTTTAAGGGCTTCTCTGATTACTGGCAGATTGCAGCTGATTCAGAAAGCGCAGCGATTGGTTCTTGGCAGCCAGGGCCGGGTTATGACTTGTTTAAGACGGTCAAAGAACAATTGGGAGATATGCCAATTATTGCAGAAGATTTGGGTTATATTGACGACAAGGCTAGGGCTTTGTTAGCTGATTGTGGCTATCCAGGGATGAAGGTTTTGGAATTCGGTTTTTATGATATCAGTGGTCATAGTATTGACATTGCTCACCGTTGTGTACCTAACAGTGTTGCCTATATTGGTACCCATGACAATGAGGTGGTTAATGGCTGGTATGATAATCTGAGTAATGAGCAACAGACCTTCGTTGATGATTATACCAACCGTAGGCCAGGTCAGCCCATCAATGAAACCATGCTTAAACTACTTTTTTCAACGACTAGCCAGACCGTTATTGCTAGCATGCAGGATGTATTGGATAAGGGAGCAGAATCTCGAATGAATCTGCCATCAACTGTTGGTGGAAATTGGCAGTGGCGGATGCGTTGGGAAGACCTCAGTCCAGAAAAAATTGATTTTTTGACAGCTATAACCGTATTATATGAGAGAGGAAGAGATGAAGATGACTAATGTAACGACTTATGTAGAAACAAAAACCGGTAAAGCATTGGCCGAGTTAAGCAATCAAGACATTTATTACCAGTTGTTGAATTACACCAAGGATTTGGTGGTGGATTACCCTAAAAATACTGGAAAACGCAAGGTTTATTATATCTCAGCTGAATTTTTGATTGGTAAATTACTATCAAATAATTTGATTAACCTTGGTATCTATCAAGAGGTCAAAGATGACTTGGCTAAGGCAGGTAAATCCTTGAGTGACATAGAGGGGATTGAGCCAGAGCCATCCTTGGGTAATGGTGGTTTGGGACGCTTGGCGGCTTGTTTTATTGATTCAATGGCAACCTTGGGTATCAATGGGGAAGGTGTAGGTCTCAACTATCATTGTGGTCTCTTTAAACAAGTGCTAACAGATAACCAGCAGGCAACAGAACCCAATTATTGGATTGAAGACCAATCTTGGTTAGTCTCCACAGACGTTCATTATGACGTTCCTTTCCGTGACTTTACCTTGCGGTCAACCCTCCAACGCATGGCTGTTTTGGGCTATGGGAAATCAAGCAAGAACTATTTGAACCTGTTTGATATTGAAGGGGTCAATCCTCACCTTATCCAAGAAGGGATTAGTTTTGATAAAACAAAAATTCAGGAAAATCTGACCCTCTTCCTGTACCCAGATGACTCAGACAAGGCGGGAGAGTTGCTTCGCATTTACCAACAATACTTTATGGTGTCAAATGCTGCCCAACTTCTTATCGACGAAGCCTTGGAACGTGGCAGCAATTTACATGATTTGGCTGACTACGCCTATGTGCAAATTAATGATACTCATCCGTCCATGGTTATTCCAGAGTTGATTCGGTTGTTGACTGAAAAACATGGACTGGATTTTACTGAGGCAGTAACGATTGTCAAGAATATGGTCGGTTATACCAACCACACAATCTTGGCAGAAGCTTTAGAAAAATGGCCTCTAGCCTATTTGGAAGAAGTGGTGCCACATTTAGTTCTGATTATCAAAAAATTAGATGATTTGATTCGTGGGCAATATCAAGATCATCAGGTTCAAATTATTGACCAAGATGACCGTGTGCATATGGCAAACATGGATATTCATTTTTCAACTTCAGTCAATGGGGTGGCGGCTCTTCATACCGAGATTTTAAAACAATCAGAATTGAAGGCTTTCTATGAGCTTTATCCTGAGAAATTTAACAATAAAACCAATGGGATTACCTTCCGTCGCTGGTTGGAATTTGCCAATCAGGATTTGGCGGCCTACATTAAAGAATTGATAGGAGATGCCTACTTGACAGATGCTAGTCAGCTTGAGAAACTCCTTGCCTTTGCTGATGACAAGGGTGTACAAGACCGTCTGGCAAGTATTAAATATCAGAATAAGTTGAACCTCAAGGCCTTCTTGCAAACCCATCAGGGGATTGAGTTAGATGAGCATTCCATTATTGATACTCAAATCAAGCGTTTCCATGAATATAAACGCCAGCAGATGAATGCCCTCTATGTTATCCATAAGTATCTTGAGATTAAAGCAGGTAAACTGCCAAAACGTAAAATTACCGTTCTTTTTGGAGGTAAGGCAGCTCCAGCTTATACTATCGCACAGGATATCATTCATCTAATCCTCTGTCTATCTGAATTGATTAATAAGGACCCTGACGTTAGCCCTCACTTGAATGTTTTCTTGGTGGAAAATTACAATGTGACGGTGGCTGAAAAATTGATTCCAGCCACAGATGTGTCAGAACAGATCTCCCTAGCGTCTAAGGAAGCTTCAGGAACAGGGAACATGAAGTTCATGCTTAACGGCGCCTTGACCTTGGGAACCATGGATGGTGCCAATGTTGAAATTGCTGAATTAGCAGGTGCAGAAAATATCTACACCTTTGGTCAGGATAGTGATACCATCATCAAGCTCTATGAAACAGCTGGTTATCAACCAAGTGACTATTACCAAGACCAGTTAATTCAACGGGCGGTGGACTTCATTGTGAGTGAGGAGCTACTAGCATTAGGCAATGCAGAGCGACTTAACCGTCTGTATCAAGAATTGATGACGAAGGACTGGTTTATGACCCTGATTGATTTGAAAGATTATATTGCGACCAAGGAGCAGGTATTTGCTGACTATGAACAAGAAGACCTCTGGCAGAAAAAAGTGATTCACAATATTGCCAAGGCCGGCTTCTTCTCATCAGATCGAACCATCGCTCAGTACAATGATGACATCTGGCATAGTCGGTAACGGAGAGTGTTAGCATGAAATTATTAACTCTCAATGTTCATGCCTGGTTGGAAGACCACCAAGATGAAAAATTAGACCTTTTGGCCCAGGTTTTGGCAGAAAAGTCCTACGATGTGATTGCACTCCAAGAGGTTAATCAATCCTTGGACAGTCTGTTAGTAACCCCGCAGCTTAAAGAAGATAATTATGGGCTGTTATTGGTTGACAAACTTAATCGTCTGAGCGGGCTATCTTATTCCTTTTATTGGACTTATTCTCATATCGGCTATGGTCGATATGAGGAAGGTCTGGCTATTTTGACCAAGTTGCCGGTCTATGCTGTGGATGAGTTTTACTGTAGTCAACACCAGAGCGTGGATTCTATTTTATCTCGTAAGATTATCGGTCTCACCCTGTCTTATAAGGGGAGATTGATTGATTGTTATTCTTGTCACATTAATCTGCCTGACAGTACGGAAGAAAACCAGCTCAGCAATATTAGAACGATTTTAAATCGCGTGTCAACTAATCGACTGGCACTTCTTATGGGTGATTTTAATACGGATGCTTGCTCCAATCCTCTGGCCTATCAGGCAATTCTTGAGCTGGGTCTTGTGGATACCTATGAGTTGGCTCAGGTGAAAGATGATGGCATCACTGCTGCTAAGGCTATTGATGGTTGGGAGGGGCATCTGGCCCAAAAACGCTTGGACTATATTTTCCTAACCCAGGAGCAGGATGTATTAAGTAGTCAGGTGATTTTTAACGGTAAAAATTATCCCCCAGTTTCGGATCATTTTGGGGTTGAGGTGGAAATAAAACTGTAGGAGAAGTAAGATGAAAAAACTGTTTAGTTTTGAGTTTTGGCAAAAATTCGGCAAATGTTTGATGGTTGTTATTGCGGTCATGCCAGCCGCAGGTTTGATGGTTAGTATTGGGAATTCCTTGCCCTTATTGAGTCCTAATTCAGAGTTGCTTGCTCGGATAGGGAATATTATTGCCCAAATTGGTTGGGGTGTGATTGGGAATCTTCATCTATTGTTTGCCCTGGCTATTGGAGGGAGTTGGGCTAAAGAACGAGCTGGAGGAGCTTTTTCCGCCGGCTTGGCCTTTATCTTAATCAATCTGATTACGGGAAATTTCTTCGGGGTAACCTTGGACATGTTGGCAGACAGTAAGGCCCATGTCAACACGGTTTTTGGTAGCCAGATTCCTGTTGCTAATTATTTTATTAATGTCCTAGGGCAGCCAGCTCTTAATATGGGGGTTTTTGTTGGGATTATTGCAGGTTTTGTTGGGGCAACTGCCTTTAACAAATACTACAATTATCGTAAGTTGCCGGATGTCTTGACCTTTTTCAATGGTAAGCGATTTGTGCCTTTTGTGGTGATTTATCGTTCAGTTTTGGTAGCCTTGGTTTTGGCTGTTTTCTGGCCTTTGATTCAAACGGGGATTAATGGTTTTGGGAAATGGATTGCTAATTCTCAAGATACTGCCCCAATTTTGGCTCCCTTTATTTATGGTACCTTAGAGCGCCTCTTGCTTCCGTTTGGTCTGCACCATATGTTGACTATTCCGATGAATTATACATCACTGGGAGGAACCTATGATATCTTGACTGGTGCCCAACAAGGATCACAGGTTTTTGGTCAGGATCCCCTCTGGTTGGCTTGGGTAACTGACTTGATTAATCTCAAGGATGCGGGTGACATGAGTCAGTATCGTCAATTGCTTGAAACAGTCACCCCAGCACGCTTCAAGGTGGGACAAATGATTGGCTCAAGCGGTATTCTCATGGGGTTGACCTTAGCCATGTACCGCAATGTTGATGCTGACAAAAAACATAAGTATAAAGGGATGTTTATTTCATCAGCTTTGGCGGTCTTTTTAACTGGGGTGACAGAGCCAATTGAATACATGTTTATGTTTGCAGCAATGCCCCTCTATATTGTCTATGCAGTGGTACAAGGGTTGGCATTTGCTATGGCTGATTTGGTTAACCTACGTGTCCATTCCTTTGGTAATATTGAGTTTTTGACAAGAACTCCGATGGCTATTAAGGCAGGGATTGGCATGGATATTGTTAACTTTATCTGGGTATCTGCCCTATTTGCTGTGGTGATGTACCTGATTGCTAATGTTATGATTCAAAAATTTAATTTAGCGACAGCAGGTCGCAATGGGAATTATGACACTGAAACAGGACAAGATGGTGAGTCTGATGTCAGTGGCCAAGCTCCTGTAAACTCACAAGTAGCGCAAATTATTCATTTCCTGGGTGGCCCAGATAATATTTTGGATGTTGATGCTTGTATGACTCGGCTCAGAGTTAGTGTCAAGGATACTGAAAAGGTTAGTGATGAAGCATCTTGGAAACAAACAGGGGCTATGGGACTGATTGTCAAAGGTAACGGCGTTCAAGTGGTTTACGGGCCTAAGGCTGATGTTTTGAAATCTGATATTCAAGATGTCTTGGACTCAGGAGTTCCTATCCCAGAGGTGGTAACCAGTCGTCAGCCAAATCTCGAGCTTAATCCTCGTTTTAAAGGCGAAGTGGTGGATGTGTATAGTGTCGCTGCTGGTAGAGCCCAATCAATTACTGAGGTTAAGGATCCCGTCTTTTCTCAAAAAATGATGGGTGATGGGTATGCCATTGAACCTAGTGAGGGGAAGATTTATGCTCCGATTGCGGGAGTGGTTACCAGTGTTTTCCCCACCAAGCATGCTATTGGCCTATTGACCGATAATGGACTGGAAGTACTGATTCATGTTGGTTTGGATACTGTGGCCCTAAATGGCGTACCTTTTTCTAGCAAGGTAGTTGATGGTCAGCGAGTAGAAGTTGGTGATTTGTTGCTGGTTGCTGATCTTGATGCCATTAAATCAGCTCAGCGGGAGACCACTATTATCGTTGCCTTTACCAACATGGTTGAAATCAAGGCAGTCCATCTTCAAGATTTAGGACAGGTTGAACCAGGGCACCTGCTAGCTCAGGTAGAATTATAATGACAGAGGGTCTTTTCTAGTTAAGGCTAGGGAGACCTTTTGGTTAAGGCTGACAACAGGGATAGATTTTGGTAGAATAGTCACATGGTATTTCAAGAAAAATTAGTAACCATCAAGCAGGAGATTTGTCAAGATCCTCGGAATCAGACATACACTGCTGCGGGGCTAGCTCCCTTGTTTCAGGTAGATGAGCAGGCTAGTTTATTGATTATTGGTCAGGCACCAGGAATAAAGACCCAAGAAGCAGGTCAGTGTTTTCGAGATCGGAGTGGCGATCGGTTGAGAGACTGGTTGGGCGTGGGTGAGGAGGAATTCTATGAATCAGGTCAGATTGCCCTTTTACCCATGGATTTCTACTATCCTGGCAAGGCTAAGTCGGGGGACTTGCCACCTAGACCATTCGTGGCTCCAAGTTGGCATCCACGTCTCATCGAATTAATGCCAAAGATTAGACTGACCCTCTTGGTGGGGCAATATGCTCAGGACTATTATTTGGCAGACAAGCGTTCTGTAACGGAACGGGTAGCCTGTTATCATGATTATTTACCGGACTATGTTCCCCTGGTTCATCCTTCGCCGAGAAATAATCTCTGGTTAGCCAAACACCCTTGGTTTGAGGCGGAGTTTATTCCTCAATTGCAAAGTCTAGTGCGAGAAAATTTGGTAAGAACTAGCTAAAATAGTTGACAAAGAGAGAAAATTTAGTTATTCTATTAAGGAACGTGAAAATGTTACATTGAAATTGAGGGGAGTGAAACACATGTCAAAAACAGTTGTACGCAAGAATGAATCGCTTGACGATGCTCTTCGTCGTTTCAAACGTTCTGTTACTAAAGCTGGTACACTTCAAGAATCACGTAAACGTGAATTCTACGAAAAACCTTCTGTAAAACGCAAACGTAAATCAGAAGCAGCTCGCAAACGTAAAAAATTCTAATTGATGATATTAGATAACTGGTAAGGAATTTCCTTACCTTTTTATTATGTCGACGATAAAAAAGCCCTAAACCATGCCAAGATTGTAGAGATAGTGGCAGCATGGTTTAGGGTAGGACTGATTGGGCTAACTCTTTAAAAATTTGGGTGTGTTAGTCAGAGTAGCCAAGAACTCTGGCTAGCAAGGAGGAAGTCTTACTAGGCAGGGGTCCTAAGGACCGTTGTCTGATAAGACAACAAAACGACCACAAAAGTAATCGTTTTCATAGAGTTTATTATAACCTATTTGGTTAAACTTGTCAAAAATTTTAAATGACATTGGAGAAAAGAAAAAAACTCCTACGGAAACGGGAGTTTTCTTATGTGTGTTTAGCCTTATTTTTTAGCCAACAAATCACGGATTTCAGCAAGAAGTTCTTCTTGTGTTGGTCCAGCAGGAGTTTCTTCAGCAGGTGTTTTCATTGCCTTATTGGCAGCTTTAACGATGAAGAACAATACAGTACCAACGATAAGGAAGTTAACCACAGCATTGATGAAGTTACCAATAGCGATTGATCCGAGCATGATGCCAGAGAAATCTGGTTGACCAATAACCATACCAATAATTGGCGTGATGATATCAGTTACCAACGAAGTCACGATTGCACCGAAAGCTCCACCGATAATCACGGCTACAGCAAGATCAACGATGTTACCCTTGAACAAGAAATCTTTAAGTTCTTTAATCATGGAGAGTTATCCTTTCTAAAAATTGATTCGTGTAACATTATACAAGATTTTAATGGTCAAAGCAAGTAAGATGTTCTTTTATTTTACAAGTTATTTTTCCTATGTTATAATAACATTTAAGTGTATTAATTGTAAAAAAGTCTGACGTGGGGGTGGTTAATTGGCAATTCATAAAGAACTAATCACCGATATCAAAAATCAAACGAACATTGTGGAAGTGATTGGTGAGTTTGTTCCTTTGGTACGTTCGGGTCGCAATTATTTGGGGAGGTGCCCGTTTCATAAGGAAAAAACGCCCTCCTTCAATGTTGTTGAAGATAAGCAGTTTTATCATTGTTTTGGTTGTGGAAAATCTGGGGATGTTTTCCATTTTTTAGAGGAATACCGTCAGATTAGCTTTAATGACAGTGTTAAAATTCTAGCTGAGCGGCTAGGCATGAGGGTCGATTTTGGAGATGAAGGGAGACGTCCTCATCATCCCCATCAAGAATTGTATGATATTCATACAGAAGCCAGTAATTTTTATCATGCGATTTTGATGACGACGAGATTGGGGCAATTGGCCAAAGACTACCTTTATCAGCGGGGTTTGACCGACGAGCTAATCAATTATTTTAAAATTGGTTTAGCGCCTGAACAAGCAGATTACCTTTATCAGAAAGTTAAGGGGCAGTATTCAGAGGAGACTATCTTTAATTCAGGTCTCTTTCAAGTTTCCAATCAAGGAAGGGTCTTTGATAGCTTTCAAAATCGTATTATGTTTCCCTTGACGGATGATCAGGGGAGAGTAATTGCCTTTTCAGGTCGTATCTGGTCGGAAAAGGATAGCCAACAGGCTAAATATAAAAACACGCGAAAAACCAGTATTTTTAATAAGTCCTATGAGCTCTATCATTTGGATCGAGCTAAAGCTGTGGCTCATAAAACCAAGGAACTTTATTTGATGGAAGGTTTCATGGATGTGATTGCGGCCTACCGGGCTGGATTGGAAAATAGTGTGGCTTCTATGGGGACCGCTCTGACCTCTGAACATGTCAACCACCTCAGACGATACAGTCAGAAACTGGTTTTGGTCTATGATGGTGATGGGGCTGGTCAGGAAGCGATTGCCAAGTCCTTGGCTTTGCTTGAGGAAATGTCGGTGGAAATTGTCCGTTTACCTCAGCAAATGGATCCAGATGAATTTATACAAAAAAATTCTCCTGAACAATTGGCAGAATTGCTAACCCATTCACGAATTAGTAAGATAGAGTTCTTTTTGCACTATTATTTGCCAGTCAATTTGGATAATCTTCAGGCTCAGCTGGCCTATGTGGAGCAAATGGCTCCTATTATTACAGAAGAAAAGTCTGTGTCTCGTCAGGATATTTACATTCATCAACTAGCTGATTTGCTACCGAGCCTTAATTATAAGCAGGTGGAGTTGGTTGTCAATCAGGAGCGGCTGAAAAAACGACAAACTTCGGCTAAACAGATGCGGAGGCCGGAATCTTCACAGATCTTGGAGACGTCGGTAATTGCCTTGAAATCCCCTTTGTTACGGGCTGAAATGCATTTGTTTCATCGACTTCTCCATCACCCGTCCCTTCTGGCTGAATTTAAGCAGCGGGAGGATTTGGTGTTTCAAACCCCAGAATTGGCTCAGCTTTACCTTATTCTTAAGGAGCAAGGAAGCCTTGAACCCAATCAGTTGCAAGATCTAGGCCTGTCGGAGCAAGAAAGTCAGATGTACTATGCTGTTTTAGCAGAGCATTTACCAGATGAGATAGCTGATGATGAGATTGCTCAATTAAAACAGAGTTTACGGCGTTACCATCAGGGTGAAGCCTTGAATCGCCAAGGACAGAAAATCCGTGACTTTAGTGGTCAGGGTGATGACCAGCAGGTCCTCGCGGAATTGGCAAAGTATATTGCACAAAAACGACAAATGGAAAAAGAGGAATTATGACAAATACAAAAGAAATCACAACCTTTGATGTACAAGTGGCTGAATTTATCCGCCACCACAAAAAAGCGGGAACAGCAGTGGATAATGAGGTGACAGAAAAATTGGTCATCCCTTTTGCCTTGGATGCTGATCAAATTGATGACTTATTGGAGCGTTTAACCGATGGAGGCATTTCAATCACAGATAAAGAAGGGAATCCGTCAACTCAATATGTGGTGGAAGAGGTTGAACCAGAGGAACTTAGTGACGAAGAGCTTTTGGGAAGTAATTCTGCCAAGGTCAATGACCCTGTCCGTATGTACCTCAAAGAAATTGGGGTTGTGCCCCTTCTGACTAATGAAGAAGAAAAAGAGTTGGCTGTTGCTGTGGCAGCGGGTGACCTTTACGCCAAGCAACGTTTAGCTGAAGCCAACCTACGTCTGGTGGTATCCATTGCTAAACGTTATGTCGGCCGTGGCATGCAGTTTCTTGATTTGATTCAAGAGGGCAATATGGGCTTGATGAAGGCCGTGGACAAGTTTGACTACGAAAAAGGCTTCAAGTTTTCAACCTATGCCACTTGGTGGATTCGTCAGGCCATTACCCGTGCCATTGCTGACCAAGCGCGTACTATTCGGATCCCGGTTCATATGGTGGAAACCATTAACAAATTGGTCCGTGAGCAACGTAACCTCTTGCAAGAATTGGGGCAAGATCCGACACCGGAGCAAATTGCAGAGCGGATGGATATGACACCAGACAAGGTGCGAGAAATCTTGAAAATTGCTCAAGAACCAGTATCTTTGGAGACACCGATTGGTGAGGAAGATGATAGCCACTTGGGAGATTTTATTGAAGATGAAGTTATCGAAAATCCTGTTGACTACACAACACGGGTAGTCTTACGAGAGCAACTAGATGAAATTTTAGATACCCTGACTGACCGTGAAGAAAATGTCTTGCGCCTACGTTTTGGTTTGGATGATGGCAAGATGCGCACGTTGGAAGATGTGGGTAAGGTCTTTAATGTCACTCGTGAACGGATTCGTCAAATTGAGGCCAAGGCCCTACGTAAGCTCCGCCAGCCAAGTCGCAGTAAGCAGTTACGTGACTTTATGGAGGACTGATTTCAGAAAAAGGAAGGACAAATGTCAGTAGAATATAATGAAGATCAGGTGATGGCCATCAAGGACCGGATTTTAGAGCAACTGGAATTGGTTATTGATCCAGAACTAGGCATTGATATTGTCAATCTGGGCTTGATTTATGATATCCGTTTTGCTCAGGATGGCTCGACAGAAATTGATATGACCCTGACGACCATGGGCTGTCCTTTAGCAGATTTAATCACTGATCAGATTTATGATGTGATGAAGGCGATTCCTGAGGTCACAAAAACAGAGGTCAAGCTGGTTTGGACACCAGCCTGGTCAACAGACAAATTGAGTCGCTATGCGCGTATTGCTCTTGGTATAAGGTGAGGTTTCTATGCAAGTATTATCCCTAGTTGTCCCTTGTTATAATGAGGAAGAAACCATCACTCCCTTTTTGCAGGCGACGCAGGCAGTTGAGGTTGCCATGGCCGAACAAGTCAGGTTTGAGTATATTTTTGTCAATGATGGTTCTTCCGACCAGACCTTATCGGTTTTACGCCAGGTGGCTAAGGCCTATGCTAATGTTCACTACCTGTCTTTCTCGCGAAATTTTGGCAAGGAAGCAGCTCTCTTGGCTGGCTTAGAGGCAGCAACTGGTGATTTGGTCACGGTTATGGATGTCGATTTACAAGACCCACCTGAGCTTTTACAGGACATGTATGTCAAGATTCAAGAGGGTTATGATGTGGTCGGGACTCGCCGAGCTGATCGCAAGGGCGAGCCGAAAATTCGTTCTTTCTTTGCCCGTGCGTTCTATTTTCTCATCAATAAAATTTCGGATACGGAAATGGTTGATGGGGCCCGTGATTTTCGTTTGATGACCCGCCAAGTTGTTGACAGTATCCTATCTCTGGAAGAAGTCAACCGCTTTTCCAAAGGTCTCTTTTCCTGGGTTGGTTTCAAGGTTACCTATGTTAGCTATGAAAATCGGGAACGTGTGGCTGGTCAAACCTCTTGGAATTTTTGGAGCCTGTTCAAGTATTCCATGGACGGTTTTATCAATTTTTCAGAAGCTCCGCTTAATTTGTCCATGTGGGCAGGTGCTATGTCTTTCCTGGCCTCTATTTTGGGGATTCTCTTTGTCGTCATTCGCAAGTTAACCATTGGGGGGAGTGTGACGGGCTGGGCCAGTCTAGTGTCTATCATTCTCTTTATTGGTGGTCTGCAGTTGCTCAGTCTGGGTATTATCGGCAAGTATATTGCCAAGATTTTTTTGGAGACTAAGAAACGCCCGGTTTATATTATCAAAGAAAAAGGATGATATCATCCTTTTTTTAGTGTATAATAAAGAAAAAGTGCAAAAGGAGATCATCATGATTTTAGTAACAGGAAGTAAGGGTCAGTTGGGGACGGAGCTTTGCCATTTGTTAGATGAACGGCAAGAGGACTATGTGGCGGTTGATGTGGCTGAGATGGATATTCTGGATGCAGCCAAGGTTGATGCGGTTTTTGAACAGGTCAAACCAAGTCTGGTCTATCACTGCGCAGCCTATACGGCGGTTGATGCGGCAGAAGATGAGGGCAAGGAACTCAATTATGCCATCAATGTGACAGGGACGGAAAATGTTGCCAAGGCTTGTGCCAAGTTTAATGCAACCTTGGTCTATATTTCCACGGATTATGTTTTTGATGGGGAAAAGCCTATTGGTCAGGAGTGGTTAGAAACAGACCAGCCAGATCCGCAGACGGAGTATGGACGTACCAAACGTTTGGGAGAAGAAGCGGTGGAAAAATATTTGGATAACTATTACATTATCCGCACGGCTTGGGTTTTTGGTCACTATGGCAAGAATTTTGTCTTTACCATGCAGCATTTAGCAGAAAAACATCCTAAATTGACCGTGGTTAATGACCAGCATGGTCGTCCAACCTGGACGCGAACCTTGGCAGAATTTATGACCTATTTGACAGAGCATGGTAAGGATTATGGCTATTATCATTTGTCAAATGATGCGACAGAAGATACGACTTGGTATGATTTTGCTGTTGAGATTTTGAAAGATACTGATGTAGAAGTGGTTCCAGTAGATTCTAGCCAATTTCCAGCCAAGGCCAAACGCCCACTCAATTCAACCATGTCCTTGGCTAAGGCTAAGGCGACTGGTTTTCTTATCCCAACTTGGCAAGAAGCTCTCGCAGCCTTTTACCGCCAAGAAGTGAAGAAATAAGTCTGTAGCATGCTAGGGTCTCCCTAGCTTTTTTAGTCTCAAATGGGGTCAAATATGGTATAATAGACTATAATTGTAGCTTGAAAGGAGTAGAGCCATGCAGGATGTTTTTATCATTGGTAGTCGAGGCCTACCTGCCCAGTATGGGGGATTTGAAACCTTTGTGGAAGAATTGGTAACGCGTCAGCAGGATAAAAGCATTCGTTATCATGTCGCTTGTTTGAGCGATGATAAGAACAAGCAGCATGTTGACTATCGAGGAACCGATTGTTTTATGGTGCCTGTTCCTAAGTTTTTGGGGCCAGCTCGGGTTATTGCCTATGACCTTAAAGCTATTGCCTATGCCCTGGACATGATTAAAGAGCAAGGGCTGAAACATCCTATTTTTTATGTTTTGGGGAATACCATCGGTGGCCTGATTGGACCAGTGGCCCATCAGATTAAAAAAGTAGGTGGGAAATTGTATGTCAATCCCGATGGTTTGGAGTGGAAACGCTCCAAATGGTCTCGTCCGGTGCAATATTACCTTAAGCAGGCAGAGAAGCAGATGAGTAAATCGGCAGATCTTTTGATTTGTGATAACCCAGGCATTGAAGATTATATGACAACTAGCTATCCATGGGCTAAAACCACCGTCATCGCCTACGGTACGGATGTGGTCAAATCAAGTTTGACGGCTGACCATAAGCAGGTGCGAGCTTTTTTTGAGCAATGGCAGAGCCGAGAAAAAGGCTATTACTTGATTGTTGGTCGCTTTGTTCCAGAAAATAATTATGCGGCCATGATTAGAGCCTTTATGGCTAGTCAGACCCAGCGGGATTTACTGATTATTTGTAACCATGAGGGCAATTCCTATTGGGAAACCTTGCGGAAAGAAACTCAGTTTGACCGAGATAGACGGATTAAATTTGTCGGAACGGTCTATGACAAGGCCCTTTTGTCCTATGTGCGTCAGTCTGCCTTTGCCTATTTGCACGGTCATGAGGTTGGTGGGACCAATCCTGGTTTGCTAGAGGCCCTAGCTCAGACGGATTTGAACTTGGTTTTGGGAGTTGATTTTAACCGTCAGGTGGCTAAGGATACCGCCCTTTATTGGGATAAGGGAAATCAGAGCCTAACTCAGTTGATTGATCATTATGATCAAGAGTCAGATTTTTCGGCTTGGGGTAAGAAGGCTCGGCAGCGTATGCTAGCGGCTTACAGCTGGGAACAAATCGTTGGACAGTATGAGGAGTTGTTTTTAGATGAAGGTTAATATTCTCATGGCTACCTACAATGGTGAGCGTTTTTTGGCGGAACAGATTGAAAGTATTCGTCAGCAGACCTTTGATAACTGGCAACTCTTGATTCGTGATGATGGGTCTAGTGATGCGACAAGACAAATTATTCAAGATTTTGTTGCCCAAGACAATCGAATTCGTTTTGTCAATCCTGATACGATAGAGAATATCGGTGTCATCAACAGTTTTCATACGCTTCTCAAGCAGGAGCAGGCGGATTTTTACTTTTTCAGTGACCAAGACGATGTTTGGTTGCCAGAAAAATTGAGCCTCTGTTTGGAGACCGCTCAGGCTTATGAACCAGACCGCCCCTTGTTAGTCTATACCGATTTGTCGGTGGTTGATGATGGGTTGAATTTAATAACTCAGAGTATGATTAAAAGTCAATCCCACCATGCCAACACGAGTTTACGGCAGGAATTGACCGAGAATACGGTAACCGGGGGAACCATGATGATTAATCATGCCTTGGCTGAAAAATGGTCGCAGACTGACGGTTTGTTGATGCACGACTGGTATTTGGCCCTCTTGGCCAGTGGTTTGGGGCAGTTGGTTTATCTGGACGTGCCAACGGAGCTTTATCGTCAGCATGATGCCAATGTTTTGGGGGCAAGAACCTGGTCCAAACGGATGAAAAATTGGCTCCGTCCACACCAGCTGGTAGAAAAATATTGGTGGCTGATAAAAGCCAGTCAAAAGCAGGCTAATTACTTGCTCCAAGAAAGGCTAAGCTCAGCAGATAGGGACTTGGTCTCTGCTTATGTGACCCTCTTAGACCAGCCTTTCTTGGAACGGATTAAAATATTACACAAATACAAGCTGGCAAAAAATCGCTGGTTTCATACCCTGGTTTTTAGGAGTTTGATCATTAGTAAGTTTGGTTATAGGAGAAACTAATGGATTTTTTTACAAAAGAAAATAGAATTTTACTGAAAGAATTGGTCAAGACTGACTTCAAATTGCGTTATCAGGGCAGTGCTATTGGTTACTTATGGTCTATTTTGAAACCAATCATGCTATTTGCTATTATGTATTTGGTCTTTGTCCGTTTTTTGAAATTTGGTCAAGATGTTCCTCATTTTGCAGTCGCCCTCTTGCTGGGAATGGTCACTTGGACTTTTTTTTCTGAAGCGACTAATATGGGCATGATGTCCATTGTAGCTAGGGGAGATTTGTTGAGAAAACTCAATTTTTCTAAAAGCATTATTGTCTTGTCCTCAGTGGTAGGAGCCTTGATTAACTATGGGATTAACCTCATTGTGGTTATGATTTTTGCCCTTATCAATGGTGTGAGTTTCAAGTGGACAGCTCTCTTTGCTCCTGTTTTAATCATTGAAGTGGCTCTCTTGGCCATGGGAATTGCTCTGTTTTTGGCAGCTCTGTTTGTGAAATTTCGTGACATTGGCCCAGTTTGGGAGGTGATGATGCAGGCGGGCATGTATGCCACACCCATTATCTACCCCTTGAGTCAAATCTCAAATACTAGCCTTGTAGCAGCCAAAATTGTCATGCTTAATCCGATGGCTCAGATTATTCAAGATTTACGCTATCTTCTCATTGATCCAGCCAATACGACCGTTTGGCAGATGGTGAGCTTTCCCTATCTAGTCATTCCTTACCTTTTACCTCTAGCCATTTTTGGTTTTGGTTTTGGTTATTTTAACAAGCATGCGAAAACATTTGCGGAGATTCTTTAATGACAACTAATATTGCAGTAAAAGTAGAACATGTCAGCAAGTTTTTCAAATTGCCGACAGAGAGTACCCATAGTTTGAGGACCAGTTTGGTTAACCGATTTAAGGGAATTAAGGGGTATAAAGAATATCATGTGCTCAAGGACATTAACTTTGAAGTGGAAAAGGGTGATTTTTTTGGCATTGTTGGCCGTAATGGTTCTGGAAAATCAACCCTGCTCAAAATTATTTCCCAAATTTATGTCCCAGAAAAAGGACAGGTGACCATTGACGGCAAATTGGTTTCTTTTATTGAGTTGGGTGTGGGCTTTAATCCTGAACTGACAGGTCGAGAAAATATCTACATGAATGGTGCCATGCTGGGCTTTACTACCGAGGAAGTGGATGCCATGTATGATGATATTGTTGATTTTGCTGAGTTACGGGATTTTATGAACCAAAAACTGAAAAATTATTCCAGTGGGATGCAGGTTCGTTTAGCCTTTTCAGTAGCTATTAAAGCCCAAGGTGATATCCTTATTTTGGATGAAGTCTTGGCTGTTGGTGATGAAGCCTTTCAGCGGAAATGTAATGATTATTTCTTGGAGCGTAAGGCCAGTGGCAAGACCACTATCTTAGTCACTCATGATATGGGGGCGGTTAAAAAATATTGTAACAAGGCAATTTTGATAGAAGATGGCTTGATTAAGGTCAATGGTGAGCCAGATGATGTCGCCAATCAGTACAGTTTTGACAATGCGGTAGTTAAGGAAGTGGTCGAGGAAGACCAAACAGAAGAAGCCCTTGAGAAAAAACTCCAGGTTGATAACCTTCAGGTCAAGCTCCTATCACCTGCTCAGCTAACGCCCAAAGAGAAGATTTCTTTTGAAATTTCTTATGATGTCTTAGAGGACATTGAGACCCATATCGTCTTTTCATTGACGGATATTGATCGGCAGATTTGGATTTATAATGACAATGCTTGGGATATCCCCTCTCAAGGGCGGGGGCATAAACGCTATCGTTATAGCTGTGACCTTCCCAATCTCAATGATATCAAACTGAAACTCCAAGTCACTATCTTGGGCAAATCCAAGGAAATGTTGGCCTTTGCTAATGCCAGCAATGCACCCATTATTCTGATGACTCGTGATGATTTGGCCTTGGATGATTTATCGGCTCTAGATTCGGCCTCAGGTATTATTCAGCGTAATGGTACTTGGGAAATGTTATCTGAATAAATAAGGAAGGCGATTATGGAAAAATCACAACCACTGGTGTCTATTATTTGTACGAGCTATAATTACGCTGCTTATATTGCACAGGCCTTTGATGGTTTTTTAGCACAGAAAACAAGCTTCCCTTTTGAAATTATTGTTGTTGATGATTGTTCAACAGACCATTCGATGGAGATTATTGAAGGCTATAAAAACCAATACCCTGATTTATTTCGCGTATTTGTCAATGATAGTAATCAGGGGATTACCAAGACTTGGCTTGCTATCTGTCAAGAGGCTAGAGGGAAATATATTGCTCGGTGTGATGCGGATGATTATTGGATTGATCCTTATAAGTTACAAAAACAGGTGGATTTACTAGAAAATTCGGCTGATTCTAGATGGTGTAACACTGAGTTCAACATTGTGGATGAAGAGAATAAGGTGATTCACCCTAGTGTTTTTGCTAATGGTCCTATCGCCTATGCCAATACCTATGAAAAAATGTTGGCAACTAAGGGGATGACCTTGACCTCGTCTTGGTTGGTTGAGAGTGACTTGATGCGAGAGGTTAATGCCCTAGTGGACCCTGAAGCTGTTGATGATGGTTTTCCCATGCAGTTGGAATTTTTTAAAAGGACTAGGTTGTCCTATATTGCAGAACCGACAGTGGCCTATCGCATGACCCAAAATTCAGATTCTCGTCCTCAGTCAGAAGAAAAAGCCCTTTGGCGAATCAATGGACTACTGGCAACCCAGTTGACCTATATTGACAAATATCCTGAACAAGATATGACGGAAATGGTTAAACTATTGGTTAAGCAAGATGCTAAACAAGAGGAACGTATTTACCATTTCGGTCAGGCTATTCATGGCTTAAATGAACAAATTCGGCAACAGTCCTTGCAACAGGAACACTTAAGGCAACATATTGCAGAGTTAGAGCAAGCAAAAATGGATCTAAACCAAGAAAAAGAGGATTGGCAGTCGCAGTACCACCAACTCAAACACCAGTATGAACAGTTGTGGACTCAATATAACGGTGTCATCAGTTCTCGGCGGTGGACCATACCAACAAAATTGATAAATATGTTTAGGAGAAAGAAATGAAGAGAGTCCTCTTGTATGTTCATTTTAATAAATACAATCGTGTCAGTTCTCACGTTTATTATCAAC
Organism: Streptococcus cuniculipharyngis; assembly: GCF_007859195.1. Taxonomy (GTDB): domain Bacteria; phylum Bacillota; class Bacilli; order Lactobacillales; family Streptococcaceae; genus Streptococcus; species Streptococcus cuniculipharyngis. The sequence goes on along the minus strand of NZ_VOHL01000001.1, from coordinate 363,189 downwards.
TGACTCAACTGAGACCCTTATTTTCAAAAATTTTAGTGATTTCAAACAGTGAGGTTAGCCAGAAGGATTATCAAAGCTTAGTCAATCAAGGCTTGCTGGATGACTTTATTCAGCGGGAAAATAAAGGCTTTGATTTTGCTGCTTGGCGGGATGGAATCTTGCAGTTGGGCTTTGATCATCTAACCACCTATGATAGTCTGACCATCATGAATGACACCTGTTTTGGTCCCTTATGGGAGATGAAGGATTATTATTTGACTTATGAGGCAAATCAAGAGGTAGACTTTTGGGGCTTGACCAATCATCGGGCAACCAAGGCCTTTAAGGAGCATATTCAGAGTTATTTTATCAGTTTCAAGCAGGCTGTTTTGCAGTCTGAGGCCTTTGAGGATTTTTGGCAGGGGGTCAAAGATTTTACGGATGTTCAAGAGGTCATTGCACATTATGAAACACAGGTGACCACGACCTTACTGGATGCTGGCTTTACTTACCAGACCATTTTTGATACGGTTGATGAAGATACTAGCGGCATGTTGCATGCGGATTTTTCTTATTATAATCCCACAGCCATTTTGCAGAAAAAAGTGCCTTTTATCAAGGTTAAAACCATTGATGCCAACCAGTCGATTAGTCCTTATCTGCTGGATACCATTGACAGAGAAAGTGATTATCCAGTGGACTTGATTGTTTCCCATATGTCAGAAATGGGTATGCCTGATAGTAAGTACCTTTTGGGACGCAAATACCTAGCAGGAGGGGAGCTGCCCTTACCAGATAATCCATCGGTTGCGGTTCACTTGCATGTCTTTTATCCAGATTTATTACCAGAATTTTTATTGGCTTTTAAGTCCTTTGAGTTTGCTTATGACCTGTTTATTACAACAGACACCGCAGTGAAAAAGGCGGAGATTGCTAGCTTGCTAGCCGAGGAAAAACAGGAAGCTCAGCTATTTGTGACGGGTAATCTTGGCCGTGATGTTCTTCCCATGCTCAAACTGAAAAATGTGCTATCAGCTTATGATTATGTCGGCCATTTTCATACCAAAAAATCCAAGGAAGCAGATTTTTGGGCGGGAGAGTCTTGGCGTCAGGAATTGATAGCCATGTTAGTCAAACCAGCCAATCAGATTTTGGCTCAGATGGCCCATCAGGAAAAATTAGGTTTGGTAATTGCTGATATTCCTAGTTTTTTCCGTTATAATAAAATTGTGGATGCTTGGAATGAGCATTTGATTGCCCCAGAGATGAATGACCTGTGGCAGAAAATGGGCTTGACCAAGACCATTGATTTTCAGGCCATGCACACCTTTGTCATGAGTTATGGGACCTTTGTTTGGTTTAAGTATGAGGCCCTCAAACCCTTGTTTGAACTGGGCTTGACTGATGAAGATGTCCCTGCTGAGCCTTTGCCACAAAATTCCATTCTTCATGCGATTGAGCGTCTCTTGGTCTATATTGCTTGGGACCAGCATTATGATTTTAGAATCTCGCCAAATCCTCTTGCCCTAACCCCATTTATTGACAACAAACTCTTGAATGAACGGGGCCAGTCAGCGCCTAATACCTATGTTGACTTTACCTATATGGGAGGGATTAAGGGGGCCTTGAAATATATTGTGATTGGTCCTGCTAGGGCAGTCAACTATATTTATCGGCGATTAGTTGGGAAATTAAAACAATGACGTTTGAAGAAAAACTTAGTGCCCAGCTGCCCAAACTGTATCGGCTGGTTATCTTTGTTCTTGTTTTTTATGTTAATTTCCAGTTGCTCAATCTCTCTCTGTTAAGGGCGACCAAAGATGTGGGGTATAAGTGGTCTATTGGCTTTGGTTTTAGCCTATTGTTCCTGTCTTTATTTGCCCTAGCCTTATTTCTCAGTCAGGAGTTATCCAAAAGATTTATTAGGGATCTCGGTTTAGGTTATGCCTCTTATATAGTCATAGCTTATGGCATTCGCATGAGCCAAAACATTAATAATGAAGGCTTTAATCCTTGGCATTTGCTAAAAAATGGCTTTTTCCAATGGAATGCCTTTGGGGCATTGGGCTGTTTAATTTTGCTTAGCCTGGTTTGGCGAAGCTTTTTGCAAAAATATTATGCCAAGAATGAGTTGTTTTTGGCCCTTAAAGACCATGCCCGGTGGCCGACGGGTCTATTCCATCTTTTGATGGCGACTATGATGATTAATGATAGCAGCTACCGAGATTTTTTGAGTCCTTCCTTGGCTGCTAGTCTGGCGGCAGGAGAAATGGCTGCCTACCACCTTAATATCATTTTGAATGTGTTGTGGTCCTTACTGTTTTTTACCTTGATGAGTTATCTCTTGGCCAAGGCTTGGCAGGAGTTAAGATTACAACGTAGAGGATTTTCTTTAGCAATAGCAACCAGTTTCATACTGGCTCTGGTGACCAATTATGCCTTGCAGTTAGGGGTTAGAAAGCCAGAAATGTTGTTAGGACAGTATCTTGTTGTCGGGGCAACTAGTTTCCAAATCAGTATCTTGTTTTTATTGGCCCTACTGGTCTATTTGCTCATCAATCGTTACCTCTTGGCAACCTTCTTTTTGGTCGGTCTAGCCACTACCCTGTCTTTGGTCAATATGATCAAAGAGGCCATGCGGAGCGAGCCCCTATTGCTAACTGATTTTATTTGGTTAGGTCGGCTATCCCTGGTGCTAGATTCAGTTAGTCCCGGACTGATTTGGCTGGTCTTACTCGCCTTAGTCTTTCTTGTCTTTCTTTACAACCTTTGCCATCGCCACTGGTTTTCTCCCCGTCTTTTGTCGTTCAAACAACGCCTGCTGGGATTGCTGGTTGTAATTCTTTCCTTCTTTTTCCTTTTGTTTGTCAATGATGAGTCAGTTAAGAAATTAAGATTCAATTTGCCAAATTTATCTCGTTTAGAACGTTCTATGGCTATTGACTGGCTAGGTTTCTCAACCAATGCTCGTTACAAGTCTTTGATGTATGTTTGGAGCAAGCAGTTAACTCAATCCATCATGACAAAACCAGATAATTATAGGGCGCAGGCCATTGAAGAATTGGTTAATAAGTATACTAAGTTGGCAACTCGTATTAACCAGGAGAGAAGCACTAGAATTGAAGACCAGACAGTGATTTATATCTTGAGTGAAAGTCTAGCCAACCCTAATCGTCTGCCCGGTGTCAACCTGTCACAGGAGGTCTTACCAAATCTGGAACAGATTCAAGAGACAACAACCAGTGGCCTGATGTTGGTAGATAGTTATGGTGGCGGAACGGCTAATACTGAATTTCAGGTCCTGACAGGTTTGCCATCTTATAATTTTTCTTCTTCAGTGTCTATTTTTTACACTGAGGTTGTTCCTAAAATGAAGACATTTCCTGCTATTAGTGACCAGTTCCAAGCTGATAATCGTGTGGTGTTGCACCCGGCCAGTATCAATAATTACAGTCGTAACTATATTTATAATCGTTTGGGGTTTAAGACCCAGGTTTTCTCAGAAGGGATAAGTGATCAGTTTAGTCAAGCACAACGGCTAGGAGCTAGTGTCAGCGATCAGTCGGTCTATGATGAGATATTGAGACGACTGGATCCACAAAGTAATCAATTTTTCTCAGTCATCACCATGCAAAATCATGCCCCTTGGTCTGTCGGTCAACCAGATGAAGTCACCGCAAAAGGGAAAGGCTTTAGTAGTGCTGCTAATAGTAATTTTACCGAATATGCCCGTTTACTGACCCACTCAGATCAAGCTTTGGCTGAATTTATTGACCAGCTAGCTCAAATTGATAAGCCAATTACTGTGGTCTTTTACGGCGATCATTTACCAGGATTTTATCCTGAGTCTGTCTTTGCTAAAGAACCAACCCTGCAATACCAAACCGATTATGTCATCTGGAGCAATTATCAGGACCAGAAACTTGACTATCCTCTGGTACGTTCCAGTGATTTAACAGCCGAGTTGTTAGCCCATACTAATGCTAAGGTTTCTCCCTACTATGCCTTGTTAACCAAGTTGTTAGAGGCTGAAAATTCGAAAAATTTGCTTCAGGTCAATGATCAGGAAGAAGAATTCAGGGAAGACTTAAAATTATTACAGTATGATATGACCTTGGGGAAAAATTATATTAGTCAATACCGTCAATTTTTCGACACGGTAGAATAGATTAGGAGAGGAAAATGAAGCATACTTTTGTGATTTGTGCCTATGGCGAGAGCCCTTACTTGGAAGAGTGTATTCAGTCTCTGAAAGCTCAAACCTATTCATCTCGAATTATTTGTTATAGTTCGACTCCCAATCAGTTAATCAAGCAAGCCTGTCAAACCTATGACATTCCCTTTTATCATAAGGAGGGAGGTGGTATTGGTAAGGATTGGAATAATGCGTTGAGCTTTGTGGAAACACCTTACTGTACCCTTGCCCATCAAGATGATGTCTATGAAAAAAACTATGCGACAAAGATTATGGCAGCATTTGAGGCCTCTCCTGAAACCACGATTGCTTTTTCCAACTATGCGGAATATCGAGAAGGAGTGGTAATGGGGAGCAATCTTAATCTCAAGATTAAATCAGTCATGCTAGCGGTCATGTCCTGGTTTCCCAGCTCCAAGGCTTGGCGGCAATTGATTTTGGCCTTTGGCAATCCGATTGCCTGTCCAGCTGTTTCGTATCATTTGAAGAAGCTGCCAGGATTTCAATTTTCAGAAGAGTTGAAGGTTTCACTGGATTGGTATGCCTGGTACCAGATTTCTAAGCATTACCAAGGTCGATTTTCTTATGTGCCTGAAAAATTGATGTATCATCGTATTCATGCGGATTCGGAGACAACGGCCATGATTTCGGATCAAACACGGACCAAAGAAGATTTGTTTATGTATGAACTGCTATGGCCCAAGCCTCTAGCAAAAGTGCTGAATGGCTTTTATAAATGGAGCCAAAAATCCAATCATTAGGAGATTGTGGTGAAGAAGAAGTTAATAATTATCCCAGCTTATAATGAAGCGGCAAGTATTGTTCAGACGGTAACGGAGATCAAAAAGGAAGCTCCAGAGTTTGACTATGTTGTTATCAATGATTGTTCAACTGACCAAACCTTGGCGATTTGTCGTCAACATGGGTTTGACGTTATTGATTTACCCATTAATTTAGGAATCGGTGGGGCTGTTCAAACGGGCTATCTTTATGCCTATCGTCATCATTATGATCTGGCGGTTCAAGTAGATGGTGACGGTCAACACAACCCAGCCTTCCTAGCCGCTATGGCCCAAGAATTTGAAAATGACTCAGTCAATATGGTCATCGGTTCTCGCTTTATAACCAATGAAGGCTTCCAGTCCTCTTTTGCTCGAAGAATTGGCATTCGCTATTTTACTTGGTTGATAAGATTGCTGACCAGTCAGACCATTACCGATGCTACTTCTGGCTTGCGGATGGTTGATCGTTCCTTGATTGAACGCTTTGCCCATACCTATCCAGATGATTATCCAGAACCAGAAACAGTGGTAGATTCCTTACTCAATGGTTATAAGGTCAAGGAGATTCCAGTCGTTATGAATGAGCGCCAAGGGGGTGTTTCATCCATTTCCTTGTCAAAATCCATTTATTACATGATAAAAGTTAGTCTGGCAATTTTATTTGTCAGAGTTAGGGGGAAAGAATGACGATTACAGCAAGTTTGTTCATTAGTTTGGTCATCTTGACCTTTGTCATTTATCTGCTTAGTCTGATTAAGCACAATAAACTGTTGATTAAATACTCCCTATCTTGGGTTTTGACAGCAGTAGTGATTCTCTTTTTTGTCTGGGTTCCTCAATCCTTGTTGCTTTTGACTAAGGCTTTGGGCATTTACTCGCCGACGAACATGCTTTTTTTCTTGGGTTTCTGTCTCAGCCTGTGTATTATTTTTAGCTTAACCAATACCCTATCTCGGCAGTCTGTTAAGATTAAGACGCTAACGCAAGAACTTGCCTTATTAAAAAAAGAAGGGTTCGTTACTGATGACAAGGAGTAATCACAGTCAATTTATCTGGAATCTATTTGGGAGTTTGTCAACAGCCCTGGTTTCAGTGGTCTTGCTTTGGATTGTCTCACGGACCCTCCCGCTTGATGAAGCAGATATGTTCTCTTTTGCCTATTCCTTTGGTAATTTAATGGTCATTGTTGGCTTATTTCAGGTTAGAAATTTTCAAGCGACTGATTTGAGACACGAATATTCCTTTGCCAGCTATCTTTTATTACGCTTGTTGACAGCCACAGCCATGTTGTTGTTGAGTTTGGCCTATGTTTTTTTTGGAGGTTTATCAGGAACTAAGGCTCAGGTGGTCATTTTGGTGATTTGTTTTCGTTTGGCAGATGTTCTATCAGATGTATTTCAAGGCTTTTACCAGCAGCACAACCGTTTAGATAAGGCAGGTAAGTACCTGACCGTCCGCAATGGTCTTAGTCTGTTGATTTTTGGGCTTATGTTGTCCTTTAGTAAGGGGCTTTCTCTCTCTCTGGCTGGGGTTAGCTTGTTATCCTTGGCCTATGTTTATTGTTATGATTGGCGAAAGAGCTTTACCATCAGCCCCTGGGCAATGGCAGAGCTCTGGCAAAAAGAAACCCTGCTGCAGGCGAAAAGTATTCTTCTGGCCACCTTTCCTCTCTTTTTGAATGGCTTTATCCTTCTGTATATTTACAACAATCCTAAGTATGTTTTGGATAATTTATTGGAGGCTGGAGTGATTCCTAGTGGTTTACAGACTTATTTTAACGTCCTCTTTATGCCTGCTTTTGTGATGAACTTGGTCATGCTATTTTTTAGGCCCCAATTAACTAAGATGGCGGATTTCTTTACCTCTCGGGATATGCTTGGTTTCCATCGTTTGCAATACCAGATTCTGCTTTACTTGGGCCTGTTCAGTGCCTTGGTCCTTATCGGGTCATGGATCTTGGGAATTCCCGCCCTAGAGCTGGTCTACGGCCTGTCCCTCTCTCCATACAAAAGAGCTTTTTTATGGCTAATGGCAGGAGGCGTTTTAGGTAGTTTTGCCACGGCATTTGATAATTTTTTGACCATTTTACGGCAGCAACGATTTTTGTTGGTTTCTTATCTCGGCTCTTTGCTAATGTCCTTGATCATTACTAAGCCCTTGGTTCAAGCGAGGGTGCTAGAAGGAGCAGCTCTTAGTTACTTTATAACCATGCTAGTCTGGTTGCTGCTATCAGTGCTTACTTATAGCTATCTCAACCATCGGATGAAGGAGGTTTATGATGTCGATTCCCTTAAGGATAAAAGAAATAATTAGGAAATTCTCCTATCATTATCACTACTTGCTCCTATTAATTTTGACTTGTTTTTATATGGTTATCATGTACACCGATAGCCTTAAACTCCCTCTGGGACATTTGACTTTCCTCGTTCTGGTATCTATGGCCCTGATCATGTATCAGCCCAGTAGCCAAATCAGGAGAGTTTTAGTGATGATTGGAGTTTTGGGTGGCCTGTCTGCCTTTTATTCCCCCATCAATGATGTTCCTGACGAGTATGTTCACTATGCCAGATCCCTCTTTTTATCAGAAGGTGACTTAAATCTAAGTAACAATCCCCAAGACCTAGAGGTATCAGAAGATATTAAGGCCATTGATCAACGAGCAGGTAAGAGTCTTTTAAAAGATAAGCTAGGGCAAGTCAGGCACAGCGACCAGCAACTATCTTATCTAGCGGTAAAAATGACCAATGCTTACTATAGTATCTCTTATCTGCCTCAGGCCTTAGGGCTTGCCTTGGGGAATGCCTTGAAACTTCCAGTCATTTGGACCTACTACCTTGGGCGTCTAGTCAATCTATCGGCCTACTTGTTGCTTATCTACCTAGCGCTTAAACGAGCGGGTGCCTATCAGCAGGTGATTGCAGTAGTGGCCATGAATCCAATGACAGTCTATCTGGCAGCTTCTTATAATCAAGATGGTTTTGCCACAGGGATGATTTTGTTGGTGATTTCGCTCTTTTTAAATTTACTAGAGTCGCCGAAGGTTTCTTATCGCCAACTGCTAACCTACTATCTGGCTTGTTTGATTTTGGTGGTAACCAAATTTCCCTACCTCTTATTAAGTCTTCTTCCTTTATTTATAAGAGAGGAGGGGGAAAAGCATGAAAGGATGGAAAAATTCCTTAACAAGTTCTTGTTGACTATTATTGTTATCGGCTTTGGTTTAATTTGGTACCTTTTGTATAATCAGATTCAACCACCTAAGCTGGCTGACTTTTTGGAAAAGGTCAATAGCAGCAAGCAGTTACAGACGATTTTTTCCAACTTACCTCTTTATGGCCGTTTGATTTTTAGAAAAATGTTTGAGAGTTTGCTTAATCTAAACGGAATGTTAATCTATGGGCCTCTGACCTATGGTACAGCTAGCAGTTTTACCTTGTATTTGGCCTATCTTGGTTTGGTCTATCTCAATAATCTAGGGAAAGCTAGAGTGGGTGCCGGCCTCAAACTTGGTCTCTTACTCGTTATTTTAGGAGTCTCTGGCATGATCACCTTGGCTCTTTACCTGACTTGGACACCTGTTGGAGATTTGGAAATTTTAGGAGTTCAGAGTCGTTATTTTATCGGCCTCTTGCCTTTGATTTACCTCCTCTTAAGCTCACATAAACCAGCAGCACAAGGACTGACTAATTTAGTTACCGACAAAAAAGTGATAAATTTGGGACTTGTCTTTCTCTTAACCATGTTGATAGCAACCGTCTTACAATATTATCGTTAATAAAAAACTCAAGCGACTAAGCTTGAGTTTTTCTTGTTAGGATGCGTCAAAATCGACTTTCCGCTTAACATCTGCGTATTCTTGAGCAACCTCATCCTTGAGGATATCATCATAAGCAGGAAGGTCAAGGTCTTGACCATATTTATTTCGGAGGGCAGTTGTCACTAAGCGATAGGCTAACTGCGGATTACGGGCTAAAATTGGTCCATGGAAATAACTGCCAAAGACATTTTTATAGTGGACCCCTTCTGTTTGGTCTTCCTTATTATTTCCGCAACCATAGACGACCTTGCCTAAAGGTTTTTCATCTTCAGAAAGGAAGGTGCGGCCTTGGTGATTTTCAAAGCCATAATAGTATTCATCGAATTCTTCATTATGAATTTTAATATCGCCAATAAAGCGGTTATTATTTTGATTGAGGGTGTAGTGGCCCATGACCCCAATGCCATCAATTTTAACCCCATTCGATTGGATGTAGTATTGTCCTAGAAGCTGGAAGCCACCACAGATAGCCAGAATCACCCGGTCATTTTGAATGAACCGGTCAACAGCCTGGCGTTTGCTGGGGAGATCTTTGGCGACTAAAGATTGCTCATAGTCTTGGCCCCCGCCGAAAAAGATAAGATCATAGTAATCAGGATCTAAAGGATCATCAATTGAGACAATATCCACGGTCATGGCGGCTCCCAATTTTTCACTGACGTATTTTATCATGAGGACATTGCCATTGTCACCATAAGTATTCATCAAATTACCATAAAGGTGGGCTAGATTGAGCTGGTAGGCAAAATCTTGAGGATTTTTGGTCTGTAATGAAGTATAGGTCATTAGTTGTCCTCCCTTGTAATGGCTTTTTGCTTGGTTAATAGGTCGCGTAATTCCAGCATGGCAGTATAGGTGGCCAAAATATAGGCGTGCTCTGTTTTTTGATGTTTAATCAGGTCCACCAAGTGCTCAAGACTTTGGGCTGTTTGGATTTTTTGGGAATCATAACCTGTCACACGTAGGCGACGGGCAATTTCTGCCGAGCGAACACCACCAGCAAAGACTTGGCTAATCGGCATGTTGGTAATAGCCTCAAAATCAGCATCCCAAATCCAGCTAGTATCAATCCCATCAGCATAGTTGGCATTGAGCAAGACAGAGAGACTGAAAGGATAAGGAGCTAATTTAATCATTTCTAAAGCTTGGCTGGCCCCGACAGGATTTTTGACGAGAACCAAGGTACATTGTTTATCACCAATGGTAAAGGTTTCCTGGCGACCAAAGACAGCCTTACTTTTTTCAAATCCAGCCTTGATTTGCTGAGGGGATACTCCGAAGTATTCAGCGACGGCAACACTGGCTAGGGCATTATAGATATTGTAAAGGCCGCCGATATTAATCTGATACTCTTGTCCATCAATGATAAATTGAGACGAGACATTAGTAATTTCAGTGAGTTGTGTTAGGCGGTAGTCCAATGGGGGTCTGCTGAAACCACAGGCGGGACAAATATAATCTCCCAGGTTAGCATAGGTGTTGAGGCGATAGGTTAAGATGCTCTGGCAAGCTGGACAGACAATCCCTTCGGTATTGTAATGGGCAAGTCTTGCCTCATGTTTTTCCGTATCAAATCCATAATATTTGACAGGGTTGGTCATGGTAGACGAATGAAAGAGTGGACTATCACCATTGGCTAAAATGGTTGCCTGAGGCGCATTTTTTGCCCCGTCTAAAATAAATTGATAGGTAGTGTAAATCTCCCCATAGCGGTCCATTTGATCTCGGAAAATATTGGTAAAGACGAAAAGACTAGGGGTAATATATTGGGTAATTTTAGGCAGGCTAGCCTCGTCAATTTCCAAAACAGCAATTTTTTTCCCTGATTTTCCTTTTTTAGCAGTTAAAAAAGTAGAGGTGATTCCTGTAATCATATTAGCTCCGCTAGGATTGGTCACAATTTCCCCAAAAGCTTCTTTAAGAATCCCAACGGTCAGAGAAGTTGTTAAGGTCTTACCATTTGAGCCTGTAATGACAACAATTTCGTAATCTTTGGAGAGGTCATCCAGGATCTGTTTGTCAATGCTAAGGGCGATTTTCCCAGGAAGGGTAGAACCACGCCCGAGTTTACTGAGAACAAGGTGGGCTGATTTTCCAGCCATTTTTGCAAATATCGATTTAACTGTCATGATACCATTTTATCACAAAATTTATGTTAAGATAAAGAAAAACAACGCAGAAAATGATATAATAGAAATGATTAATAGATTTTTAAGATAAAAGAAGGACATGTATGAGTAATATCTTTCCCATGGATGCCAAATTTTGGTCCAGTTTGATTGCTGATCCATGGACGATTATGGTTAATCTCCTAGACATTCTTATCGTCTCGTGGCTCATTTACCGGTTTATAAAGACTTTGGCAGGGACCAAGATTATGTCCCTGGTCCAAGGGATTCTCTTGTTTTTATTTTTAAGATTTGTCACTGAGTTGATTGGATTTCCAACCCTGACCTGGCTGATGAATCAAATTTTGACCTACAGTGTGATTGCTCTGGTTGTGATTTTTGCACCAGAAATCCGTTCAGGACTGGAGCGCTTTGGGCGGGCTCCTAATGTTTTGATTCAACAAAATGTAGCCAGTGATGAAGAGCAAATGATTGCTGCCTTTGTCAAAGCAGTTGCCTACATGAGTCCACGGAAGATTGGGGCGCTGATTTCAGTGGAGCAAACCCAAACCCTGCAAGAATATGTGGCCACAGGTATTCCCTTAAATGCTGAAATCACTCATCAATTGCTAATTAATATCTTTATTCCTAACACCCCTCTCCACGATGGGGCAGTCATTGTTAGGGGAAAAGAAATTGTGTCAGCCTGCTCTTACCTTCCCTTATCTGAGTCAACTAGGATTTCTAAGGAATTTGGCACGCGCCACCGAGCGGCGATTGGTTTATCGGAATTATCAGATGCTTTTACCATTATTGTTTCAGAAGAGACGGGAGATATTTCAGTTGCCCATTTGGGGGAATTTTATCATGATCTCAGTCTTGAAGGGTTTGAAAAACTCTTGCGGAAAACCTTTATCAGAGAAACGGCGCCAAGTAAGGTAGGCTTCTGGTCTCGTTTAGGAGGAGGGCGTCATGTTTAAGCGATTGTTTAGTACCAGGTTTAGCCTGATTTTGATTTCTGTAGGACTGACCCTACTCTTATTTTTAACCGCAACGGCAGCTCGTTATAATAACAAAACAAGCCCTTCCAATCAATCATCAGAAACCTACACCTACACCTTAGAACATGTGCCAATTGATATCCAGTATGACAGTGATAAATATTTTATTGTTGGTTATTCTTATGATGCGGAAGTTTATCTCACTTCAACCAATCGAGTCAAGCTAGATTCTGAAATTAATAGCGATACCCGCAAATTTAAGGTGGTAGCAGATTTACGAAATGTCCGTGAAGGAACCACCAAGGTGAAATTGGATATTAGGGATTTGCCATCGGGAATGACGGCAAAGGTTTCACCGCCAAGTATTAGTGTGACAATCGGTCTGAAAAAGACCAAAACCTTCAAGGCCAGTGTGGATACAAATAGCATAAAATTAGCTGATGGTTATCGTCTGGTTTCTATGGCAACAGAGGATGATGAGGTGACTGTCACCAGTGATGAAAATACCTTGGCACAGGTTAGTCGGGTGGTGGCCAAACTGCCAGATGATTTGGTCCTATCTGATAATTATAATGGTCAAGTAACCTTACAGGCGGTATCAGCAGATGGTGTGGTTTTACCAAGCATCATTGAACCGCCTAAGACGAGATTAAAGGTAGAGGTTGCCCCTATTATTAAAACCGTTCCAGTTAAGGTGGAATTAACTGGAAAACTGGAAGATAATTTGTCCAACATTCTGTATAAACTTGAGCAGGAGCAGGTTACTCTACAGGGGAGTCAAGAACGCCTAGACGCCATCAATGAGTTGGTCGCCAAGGTGGATATTACTGGCATTTCTAAAGACACTAGCCAGATGCTAACCCTGACAGCCCCAGAAGGAGTAACAGTGACACCAGCGCAAGTTAAGGTTAAATTAACAGTTGTCCCTAAATAATTACTAAATAAAAAAGATCAATAGAAAGTAGAGGAAGTGCCAAGGGCACGTAATAACATGGGAAAATATTTTGGAACAGACGGTGTTCGTGGTCAAGCCAATCTTGAATTAACACCAGAATTAGCATTTAAATTAGGTCGTTTTGGTGGCTATGTTTTGAGTCAACATGAGACAGGGCAACCACGAGTGTTTGTGGCTAGAGATACGCGGATTTCTGGTCAGATGTTGGAAGCAGCCCTAGTAGCGGGTCTCTTATCGGTTGGTATTGAAGTTTATCAGCTCGGTGTTTTGGCGACACCAGGAGTCTCTTATCTGGTGCGTACGGAAAATGCTAGTGCTGGGGTCATGATTTCAGCCAGTCATAATCCAGCTCAAGACAATGGGATTAAATTTTTCGGTAATGATGGCTTTAAACTCAATGATGATGTTGAATTGGAAATTGAAGCCCTCTTGGATGCGGAGACAGACCAGCTCCCTCGGCCAAGTGCTGAAGGGCTGGGACGCTTGGTTGCCTACCCTGAGGGAATTCGGAAATATGAGAAATTCTTGACATCAACAGGGGTTGATTTAAATGGCATGAAAGTAGCCCTTGATACAGCAAATGGAGCTGCAGTTGCATCTGCTCGGAATATTTTCCTGGATTTGGGGGCAGATATCACTATGATTGGTGAGAAACCGAATGGTTTAAATATTAATGACGGTGTTGGTTCAACCCACCCAGAAGATTTACAAGCCTTGGTGCTTGCGGAAAAGGCAGCCATTGGTTTGGCCTTTGATGGTGATAGTGACCGTTTAATCGCAGTTGACGAGCTAGGTCAGCTGGTTGATGGTGACAAGATTATGTTTATTATCGGTAAGTACTTGTCAGAAAAAGGCTTGTTGGCTAAAAATACCATCGTGACGACGGTCATGTCCAACTTGGGTTTCCATAAAGCCTTGGACAAGTTAGGCATTGAAAAGGCTATTACAGCGGTAGGTGACCGATATGTTGTTGAGGAAATGCGTCAGTCAGGCTATAATCTTGGTGGTGAGCAGTCAGGTCATGTCATTATTATGGATTACAACACTACCGGAGATGGTCAATTAACGGCAATTCAACTTACTAAAATTATGCAGGAGACAGGGAAGTCCCTCTCTGAACTGGCTGCAGAACTAACTATCTATCCACAAAAGTTGGTCAATATCCGTGTTGATAATCAAATGAAGGATAAGGCCATGGAAGTACCGGCTATCGCAGCGATTATTGAGAAAATGGAGACAGAAATGGCTGGTAATGGGCGGATTTTGGTTCGTCCAAGTGGCACAGAACCCCTTTTGCGGGTGATGGCTGAAGCTCCAAGTCATGAAGCAGTTGACTATTATGTAGATACCATTGCTGCAGTTGTTCAGGCAGAAATTGGTCGTTAACCTTAAAAGTACCTGATGGTACTTTTTTGCTACAGAAAGGAAGCGCGATGACCCCTAAGCAAGAAGATTTTGTTAAATCTTTTTCCTCTCAAGCCCAAGTGGTGTTTTCAGAGATGGTCCCTGCTTATCAAGAGGGCTATATGGCCTATGTCTATCAAACCTCCAACCCTCAGACACAAAAAAGACGATTAAGGCAACTGAATAAGATCTTTTGTCGCCTAGCGGAGGAACCTTCATTTTACCTCCAGCCCTTGGACAAGGAACAAGGACAAGAGATTGTCACTAACTGGGCGTCATTATCAGAAGACTCTTTACTAGCTGCGTCCCTTAAAGAATCTCTTTGGGGAAAGGAACCTCCTCAAGCCCAAGGTGAAATCCTCAGAAATGGTGCTCTTGTTGCTTTTTATCAGCTAAGTCTGTTTTCTAGAATAGGGCATCTGGTCCTAATTTTCAAACCCGGCTTGGTTGACAAACATGTGATGACGACAATTTATCAGCTGGTTGAAAATGAAGTAGTCCAGAAAGGTCACATTGATGGCTTACGCCTAAAGGCTACGAATACGGCAACAGAAGCGCTTTATGAACAGTGGGGGTTTCAGTTTAAGGAAGATTTATCAGCTGAAGGGGCTAGATTGTTTCAAAAATCTTTATGAGGTATTTGGAAACATTATCAGGCTCTCTTTGACACTTAAAACCTGGCTTTTGAATGGAAAAGTGGTAAAATATGACTATGTTAAAAAAACCAACCTCAGCCTATGTCCACATTCCTTTTTGTACTCAAATTTGTTATTACTGTGATTTTTCTAAGGTTTTTATCAAAAATCAGCCTGTGGATGACTACTTAGAAGCCTTGATTCGTGAAATCAAAGCTTATGAAATTCGTGATTTACGGACGCTTTATATCGGTGGAGG
The DNA here is from genome assembly GCF_007859195.1 of Streptococcus cuniculipharyngis. Lineage (GTDB taxonomy): Bacteria > Bacillota > Bacilli > Lactobacillales > Streptococcaceae > Streptococcus > Streptococcus cuniculipharyngis. The sequence goes on along the minus strand of NZ_VOHL01000001.1, from coordinate 348,054 downwards.
AACCCCGACCGCTATCACAGCCCGGCAGTTAGATTATTTGCTGAGTCATCTGACCGAGCAAATTAATCTCGACATGTTGGAGGAATTTACCATTGAGGCTAATCCTGGTGATTTAACTGAGGATAAAATTGCTGTGTTAAAAGATTCAGCGGTTAATCGGGTCTCTCTGGGGGTCCAGACCTTCAATGATCGGCATTTGAAGCAGATTGGCCGTAGCCACAATGAAGCTCAGATTTATAGCACCATTGATAGCTTAAAAACAGCAGGCTTTCATAATATTTCCATTGATTTGATTTATGCACTGCCCCGCCAAACCATGGCTGATGTAGAAGAGAATGTCAAGAAAGCTTTGGCTTTGGATATTCCCCATCTGAGCCTTTATAGTTTGATTTTAGAGCACCACACGGTTTTTATGAATAAAATGCGACGGGGTAAGTTAAATTTACCAACGGAAGACCTTGAAGCTGAGATGTTTGAGTATATCATCCAGCAAATGGAAGCTAATGGTTTTGAGCATTATGAGATTTCTAATTTTACCAAACCTGGATTTGAAAGCCGCCACAATCTGATGTATTGGGATAATGATGAATACTTTGGATGTGGAGCAGGGGCGTCTGGCTATATCAATGGTATGCGTTACCGTAATCGGGGGCCGATTCAGCACTACCTCAAGGCAATTCGTGAGACCAACCATGCCCGCCTATCTGAAGAGGTGCTCACTAAAAACGAGCAGATGGAGGAAGAATTTTTTCTTGGTCTCCGAAAAAAATCCGGTGTCTCGGTTAAACGATTTGAGCAAAAATTTGGCCTATCATTTGACGACCAGTATGGTCAGGTTGTCAAAGAGTTACGAGCAGAAGGCCTTTTGTCAGAGGATAAAGACTTTATCCGTATGACGAAAAAAGGCTTGTTTTTGGGTGATACGGTTGCTGAGAAATTTATCTTGGGGTGAGGAAGATGGGAAAACAGTACACGTTTAATTATCAGGTTCCTTTTTATCAAGTTGATGTGAATCATAAGATGCGCTTATCAAGTTTACTATCCTTAGCGTTACAGGTTTCAGGATATCAATCAGAAGCTCTGGGCCTTAGTGACCAGAGTCTTTTAGAGACTTATGGTCTGGTCTGGGTAGTGACAGATTATCAGTTAATGATTGAGCGTCTCCCTCGCTACCGTGAAGAAATTCTTATTCGAACGGAGGCCTTGTCCTACAATCGTTTGATTTGCTACCGTCAGTTTGACGTCTTGACCAAGACCGGAGAGAAATTATTGACCATTAAGGCGAGCTTCGTCCTATTAGATTACCAGAGTCGCAGACCCCATCAGGTTTTAGAAGAGATTGTAGCCCCTTATCAGGCAGAGAAGATCAAACAACGACTCAAAGTCCCTCAATTTGCCAGCTTTACGCCGGAGAGCAAACGGACTTTCCCCGTCCTTTACTCTGATTTAGATCAAAATGCCCATGTTAATAATGGTCGTTATATGGACTGGTTTTATGATGATCTGCCCCTAGCGTTTTTGCGAAACCATAGTCCCAAGACTATTCATTTAAGTTATGTGAAGGAAATTCAGGCAACTGATCAGGTAAGTAGCCAATGTAGCTTAAAGGGAACAAGAAGTCAACACTGTATTAGGTCCGAAGCTGGCCTACATGCCCAGGCAGAAATAGAATGGAGACAAAATGACCTATAGAGGGTATTTAATTGATTTAGATGGAACAATTTATAAGGGGGATGAGATCATTGAGGCCGGTCGTCAGTTTGTCTATGACTTGCAAGCACGGGAACTCCCCTACTTGTTTGTTACCAATAATACGACCCGCACACCAGAGATGATTCAGCAGATGTTGGCTGAAAAATTTGCTATTCAGACCCCCTTGTCAAGTATCTATACAGCTGTCTTGGCTACTGTGGACTATATGAATGATTTGGGGTTGGAAAAAACAGCCTATGTCATTGGTGAAGTTGGTCTACAATCGGCCATTTGGCAGGCAGGCTATCGAGAAGACCTTGAGCAACCAGCTTATGTGGTTGTGGGCTTGAACTGGCAGCTAACCTATGACCAACTAGCTTTAGCCACCCTGGCGATTCAAAAGGGGGCAGTCTTTATTGGGACCAACCCTGATTTGAATATTCCGACGGAGCGTGGGCTGTTACCTGGAGCAGGCTCTATTTTAGCCCTGCTAGAGGCTGCCACGCGAGTCAAACCGACCATTATTGGAAAACCAGAAGGTATCATCATGGAAAAGGCCTTAGCCTGGTTGGGCACTAAAAAAGAGGAAAGCATCATGGTCGGAGATAACTACCTAACTGATATTAAGGCAGGTTTAGATTATGGGCTTGCGACGCTCTTGGTCACCACTGGTTTTACTAAGGCGGAAGAAGTGGCTCAATTACCGGTGCAGCCTAGCCATGTCCTATCAAGTTTAGCGGAGTGGTCATTTGATGAAAATTAATTGGCAATTTTTGGGTCTAGTCTTGTGGCTAGTGGCTTTGAGTGTCCTCGTCACCATTTATTTGGCCTGGCTACTGTTTCCCTGGGAAATTTCTTGGTTGCAGCTAAAGGAAGCGACCTATTTGTCTGCCAAAACCATCATAGCCAATTTTAATCATCTCATGGTCTACTTGACTCAGTCCTGGGTCAATCGTCTAGCCATGCCTGATTTTCCCTCATCTGCCAGTGGTCTTAGCCATTTTAAAGACGTTAAACTCCTCTTTCAATTAGTTACAGCTCTTGTGCTTATTGGTATTTTGCCAAGTCTCTTTTGGCTGAGGCGAGAAATCATAGCGGGGACACTCTTTTTGTATAGGAAATTATTTAGCCAATTAGCTATTTTTCCATTAGCTCTTGCCTTACTGGGGAGTCTAGTGGGCTTCAATCGCGTGTTTATCTTTTTTCATTCCCTTGTTTTTATTGGCAAAACTAATTGGCTGTTTAATCCCTACACCGATCCGGTCATTAAGATACTACCAGAGACTTTCTTTTTGCACTGTTTTTTAATTTTCTTGCTCATTTATGAGGTTTTCTTTTGGGGTCTGACGGTCCTCAGCTACTTCCAATTTAAACAGTTAGATAAAATGACTTGATTGATAAAATAATGTGATTAGCTCTTGCAAAATAAGGGAAATTTTAATAGGATAGAAGAGGATAAAGACTTTAGGGAAGCAAATGGAGAATAGGCATGCAAATTGAACGGGTGTATAATAACAATGTGGTCCAGGTCTTTGATGACAAGAATCGTGAAGTCATTGTCATGGGACGCGGCATCGGTTTTCAACGAAAATCAGGAGATTTTCTTGATCCTAGCTTGATTGAGAAAAAATTTGTGTTAGAGGACCAAGAAAAAGCTCAAGAATTGTCCCAGATTTACGGTGATTTAAAGGCAGAGGAAATTGACCTAGTCATGGCCGTCATCAAACATGGTCAGGCGTTATTAGAAGAGCAATTTGATATTTCTCTCTATATTGCTTTAGCAGACCACTTGCATTACGCTTTGACTCGCTTGACAGAAGGCTTGGCACTGACTAACCCCTTGGCTTGGGAGATTCGCAAATTTTGCCCCAAGGAATATGAGGTGGGCCTTTATGCGACAGATTTGATGACTAGCCGGTTGGGGCTATCCTTTGTGAGTGACCAAAACAAGCAGGGCGAAGCAGCTTCTGTGGCCCTTCATTTTATCAATGCCCAGAAAAATGGTCGTCTGGGAGAGAAAAATCAACAAGTGGGCAAGATGATTGTGGATATATTGGAAATTATCCGCCTGCATTTTGGCAGTCTAGCAGAGGAAACTTCACTCAACTATCATCGTTTGGTGACCCATATCAATTATTTTGCTCAGCGTGTGGTTAATGGCATGGTTCAAGGACAAAATGATGCCTTTCTTTATGAGCAGGTCAAGGTTAATTACCCGCAAGCCTTTGCCTGTACCGAAAAGATTAAGACTTATGTGGAGCAGGCCTATGACTTTCCCATGAGTCGTGATGAACAGGTTTACCTGACCATCCATATCCAACGCCAAGAAATGAACAAGTAGGATTTGATAGGGTAGCTTAGCCTTATCAAATTTTTTTAACTTTTTTCATAAAAACGCTTGCAAAAAATCAAAAGTCTGCTATAATAAAATCATAAGGATTGTTACTGGTAAGCAGGCAAAACCTAAATAGATACGAAAGAAGCAGGACACCCTTGGGGACAGTCGAGGCTTGTTTGGTATTTGTTTAGGTTTTTTGTTTGTTTAACCGAAAATATCAGTTGAAAGGAGCCGATTATGGCTAAGAAAGATTATACAGAGTTGGCAAAAGACATTGTCGCTCATGTCGGTGGTAAGGAAAACGTGATTGACCTCCGCCACTGTGTGACCCGTTTACGTTTTCGCTTGAAAGATGTGGCTAAGGCTGATACCGATTATCTCAAAGCCCGTGAAGGGGTGGTAACCGTTGTTGAAGCTGGTGGTCAGTATCAGGTGGTTATCGGCAACCATGTTCCTGACGTTTATGCGGCTGTCTTACAAGAAGGCGTGGCTGGTGTTGGTGTCCTTGATGTGGATGAAGGGGATGCTGGTCCAAAAGGTAGTCTTTTTGATCGCTTCATTGACATGATTTCTTCTATTTTCCAACCTACCCTAGGGGTTTTGGCGGCAGCAGGTATCTTGAAGGGATTGGCCTCTCTCTTAACCGCTCTCTTTGGTTGGACGGCAGCCAATAGTGGTGTCTATGTTCTCTTGAATGTGGCTGGCGATGGATTTTTCCAATTCCTACCAATTGTTTTAGCCCTAACTGCGGCTCGTAAATTTAAGGTTACTGAATTTATCGCCTTGGCTCTAGCAGCTGCCCTTGTTTACCCAGGCTTGTCAGATATGGTGACTGCCTTAGGGGAAGCCAAAGCTGCTAACTTCTTTGGTTTGCCAATCAGCCTACCAGCAGGTGGCTACCTCCAAACGGTGATGCCAATTGTCTTAGCCGTTTGGGTCACTTCTTATGTTGAAAAATGGGTACGGTCATGGATGCCAGATGTGGTTAAACTCTTCATGGTACCATTTGTCACTCTCTTAATCATGGTTCCTGTGACCTTCTTGGCAGTAGGACCAGTGGCCAATACTGTTTCAGCTTGGATTGGTGCAGCTTTTGGAGCTATCTATGGTTTCAGCCCAGTCCTTTACGGGGTCTTGCTTGGTGGCTTGTGGCAAATTATGGTCATGTTTGGTCTGCATTGGGGCTTGATTCCACTGGCGATTGTAGAGCTTTCTCAAACAGGAACCAGCTTTGCCCTAGTTCCAGCTGTTCTACCTAGCTTTACTCAAGTCGGTGTCTTGGGAGCTATCATGCTCAAAACCAAGGAGAAAAAAGTTAAGGGTCTCTCTTTCCCAGCCTTTATTTCAGCTATTTTTGGGGTAACTGAGCCTGCTATTTACGGGATTACCCTTCCTATGAAAACGCCATTCTATCTCAGCTGTGTTATCAGTGCCATTATCGGTGGCTATGTCGGTTTCTTCAAACCAATCAGCTATGTCATGGGTGGCCTTGGTATCTTCTCTTTCCCAGCCTATGTCAATCCACAAACAGGTGATTTGTCAGGCATGTGGGTGATGATTGGTGGAGCTGTCTTGGCAGTTGTCCTATCCTTTATTGCTCAGATGTTGGTTCCCGTGCCAACCCTCTATGGCCAAGCAAGTGAGAGCCAAAGCAAGGAAGTTGTCGCTGAGCCTGTAGCAGATTTGAAAGAAATCTCACAAGAGATTGTAGCTAGCCCAATGACTGGTCAGATTCTTGACCTAGCTGATGTACCAGACCCAGTTTTTGCCAGTGGTGTTATGGGAAAAGGGGTAGCCATCCAACCAACGGAAGGTCTGGTCCTTGCTCCTGCCAATGCAGAGGTGACCTTGGTCTTTCCAAGTAAACATGCTATCGGTTTGAAAACAGAAAATGGCGCTGAATTGCTCATCCATGTCGGTATGGATACCGTTTCTCTGGATGGCAAAGGTTTTGAAAGTTTTGTCTCAGTTGGCGACAAGGTCAGCAGCGGTCAACAATTACTCAGCTTTGACCTAGATGTCATTCATGAGGCAGGCCTACCAAGTGTGACGCCGATTATTGTAACCAATACAGATAGCTTTGAAGATGTTCTGGTCACCCAAGATAAGCAGGTGACAACAGGTGATTACCTCTTAACAGCTGTCAAATAAGTCTTGAACAAGCACCAGTTAGACTGGTGTTTGTTTTTCTAATGACAGTAGTAGCCATTTTGTTGAATTTTTTGGTATAATAGGACATATTGAATCGAATAGTAAAGGATAGTTGATGAATAGTAGTGAATTGAAAAAACGTCAAGAAAAGATACGGAATTTTTCCATCATCGCCCACATTGATCATGGCAAATCAACCCTGGCAGACCGTATCTTGGAAAAGACAGAGACTGTTTCTAGCCGAGAAATGCAGGACCAGCTCTTGGATAGCATGGATTTGGAGCGTGAGCGTGGCATTACCATCAAGCTCAATGCCATTGAATTGAATTACACCGCCAAGGACGGCGAGACCTATATTTTCCACTTGATTGATACCCCAGGGCACGTGGACTTTACCTATGAAGTGTCACGTTCTTTGGCAGCTTGTGAAGGAGCCATTTTGGTGGTGGATGCCGCTCAAGGTATTGAGGCTCAAACCCTTGCTAACGTCTATCTGGCTTTGGATAATGACTTGGAAATCTTGCCGGTTATCAACAAGATTGACTTGCCCGCAGCAGATCCGGAACGTGTCCGTGCCGAGGTAGAAGATGTCATTGGCTTGGATGCCAGCGAGGCTGTTTTGGCTTCAGCCAAGGCAGGAATCGGCATTGAGGAGATTTTGGAGCAAATCGTTGAAAAAGTGCCAGCCCCAACTGGTGATGTCGAGGCTCCCTTGAAGGCCCTGATTTTTGATTCGGTTTATGATGCTTATCGTGGTGTCATTCTCCAAGTGCGGGTCATGGACGGGATTGTCAAGCCCGGCGATAAGATTCAACTGATGTCTAATGGCAAGACCTTTGATGTGACAGAAGTGGGAATTTTTACCCCTAAAGCCATGGGACGTGAGTTCTTGGCGACCGGTGATGTTGGCTATATTGCGGCTTCTATCAAGACCGTTGCGGATACCCGTGTCGGTGATACAGTGACCTTGGCAAGCAATCCAGCCAGTGAGCCTTTGGCGGGTTATAAGCAGATGAACCCCATGGTTTTTGCAGGGATTTATCCGATTGAGTCCAACAAGTACAACGACTTGCGTGAAGCTTTGGAAAAACTTCAGCTCAACGATGCCAGTCTGCAATTTGAACCAGAAACGTCCCAAGCCCTTGGTTTTGGTTTCCGTTGTGGTTTTTTGGGGCTTTTGCACATGGACGTTATCCAAGAACGCTTGGAACGTGAGTTCAACATTGACCTCATTATGACTGCGCCATCGGTGGTTTATCATGTCAATACCACAGATGGCAATCAGCTTGAAGTGTCTAACCCTAGTGAGTTCCCTGACCCAACCAAGGTGGCTAGCATTGAAGAGCCTTATGTCAAGGCTCAAATCATGGTGCCGCAGGAATTTGTTGGTGCGGTTATGGAGCTAGCCCAACGCAAGCGGGGTGATTTTGTAACCATGGAATACATTGACGACAATCGGGTCAATGTCATCTACCAAATTCCCCTAGCGGAGATTGTTTTTGATTTCTTTGACAAGCTCAAGTCATCAACCCGTGGCTATGCTAGCTTTGATTATGAGATTTCTGAGTATCGTACCTCACGTCTGGTCAAGATGGATATTCTCCTCAATGGCGACAAGGTAGATGCCCTTAGCTTTATCGTTCACCGTGATTTTGCCTATGAACGTGGGAAAATTATCGTGGAAAAACTTAAGAAAATCATTCCACGTCAACAGTTTGAGGTACCTATTCAGGCTGCCATTGGGCATAAAATCGTGGCTCGGACAGACATTAAGGCCTTGCGGAAAAATGTTTTGGCCAAGTGTTATGGCGGTGACGTGTCGCGGAAACGGAAACTCCTTGAGAAACAAAAAGCTGGTAAGAAACGGATGAAATCTATCGGTTCGGTAGAAGTACCACAAGAAGCCTTCTTGAGCGTCTTGAGCATGGATGATGAAAAATAAGCAATGAGCTGGGTGTTGCCCAGCTTTTGTCTTAGCCAAATGTTAAGGAGATAAGCATGAAGATAAAAACAGTTTGCCAACTGACCAACCTATCGGCAGACACCATTCGCTATTATGAAAAAATTGGTCTCTTGCCTGAGATTAAGCGAGATAGGGCTGGGATTCGAGACTTTAATCAACGAGATGTTGATACTCTAAACTTTATCCGCTGTTTTAGGCAGGCGGGTATGTCGGTGGAGACTTTGTCAGCCTACATGAACTTGGTTAGGCAGGGGCAAGAAACCCTGAGTGAGCGCGTGGCTCTCTTGACCAAGGAGCGAGAGCTTTTAGCCCAACGCTTGTCAGATTTACAGGCGGCCCTAAATCAATTAGATTACAAAATCGACCATTACCAAGAGCAGATTCTTCCCCATGAAAAGAGGTTATTTGAAAAAGGACAGTGACTGGCTAATTCACCAGTTGATTAGAACAAGATTTTGAAAATCAAGCCAATTTATGATAAGATAGGAGTGATAATTAAGGAGGATGGCAGATGAGAGTTGGCTTGTTTACAGATACTTACTTTCCCCAAGTATCAGGGGTGGCAACCAGTATTCAAACCCTGAAACAAATGCTAGAAGCTAATGGCCATGAGGTCTATATTTTTACCACTACAGATAAAGACATCGGTGCCTATGATGACCCAACCATTATTCGCCTACCTAGTGTTCCCTTTATTTCCTTTACTGAGCGGCGCGTCGTTTATCGGGGACTGTTGTCTTCTTATAAAATTGCCAAAAAATACCAACTAGATATTATTCATACTCAAACAGAGTTTAGTGTGGGGATTTTGGGGAAAATTTTAGGGAGAGCTCTGGGGATTCCCGTTGTCCATACTTACCATACCCAGTATGAGGATTATGTCAACTATATCGCCAATGGGAAAGTTATCCGTCCTAGTATGGTAAAATACATTATGCGAGGCTACTTGAAGGATTTGGACGGTCTTATTTGTCCCAGTCGAATTGTGCTCAATCTCATGAATGATTATGCCATCAAGGTTCCTAAGCGGATTATTCCAACAGGGATTTACCTAGAAGATTATGTGCGAGAAGATATTTCTCAAGAAAGCTTGCTTCAATTACGAGAGGATTTGGGAATCCAAGCAGGGGAAAAAATGTTACTCAGCCTATCTCGTGTTTCCTATGAAAAAAATATTCAAGCTATTTTAGCCAGTCTACCTGAAGTGTTATCTGAAACTCAGGCAGTTAAATTGGTGGTGGCAGGCGATGGCCCTTATTTGGAAACCTTAAAGAAGCAGGCTCAGCAGCTAGGTATTAATGAGCATGTCATTTTTACGGGTATGGTGCCTCATGATAAGACAGCCTTGTACTATCATGCAGCAGATTTCTTTATCAGTGCCTCAACCAGCGAGACGCAAGGCCTAACTTATACAGAGAGCTTGGCAAGTGGCACACCAATTATTGCTTGTGCCAATCCCTATCTCAGTGATTTGATTACTAACCCTATGTTTGGTATTTTATATGAGAGTCAATGGGATTTGGCAGGGGCGATCTTAGAGGCTGTTTTAGTCACTCCTGAAAAAGAACAGCTGTTATGGGATGAAAAACTGTATGACATTTCAGCCCAGCATTTTGGTCAATCCGTTTATAATTTTTATTTAGATGTTCTGATTGCTAAGGCCAATCAGAAACAAGAGCATATTTCGATGACCTTACCAGGAAGTAAGACAGAAACTTCTGTTAAGCTAGTTCGTAAGGCTATCAGTTTACCAAAATCAGCGGCCAAAAAGACAGCGCAGACATCTATTAAAGCCATGAAACTGCCCAAACGGTTAGTTCATTCCATCAAAGATTTTTTAGATTAAATCTTGCTAAATTTTTAGAAAATGGTATAATGTAAGTGGAAACATGTTTCTTGTGTCGGGTTTTAGAGAGAGCGTCCGTGGCTGGAAGTGGCGTAAACTTAAGCAAGCAAATACTCTTCCCTCGATTTTATGTAAACATAAAAGGGTGGTCACCTTATAACCAGCAATGAGGTGCAGGATTTTCTGCATAAATGAAGGTGGAACCACGTTACGACGTCCTTTTTGTGAGGGCGTCGTCTTTATTTTGAGGAGATAGTATGCTGACAGATGACCTATTGAAACGGTGTCAAGATGTGCGACAAGCCTATAGAGAATTGGAAATCAAACACCATCAGAAAGAATGGACCATTGAGGAAGATCTCTTGGCTTTGACCAATGATATTGGCCATATGAATCGGCTGGTGATGACCAAACAGGGACGTTATTATGATGAAACACCCTATAAGTTGGAGCATAAACTGGCTGAAAACATTTGGTGGCTGATTGCCTTGGCCGATCGTCTAGACATTGATATTCAGCAAGAAATGGAAACCTTTTTAGTTCAAAAAGAAGAGCTATTAGGGATAAAAAAATAAAAGGAGATACCTATGATTAATATTACTTTCCCAGATGGAGCAGTTCGTGAGTTCCAAGCTGGCGTCACAACTGTTGAAATTGCTCAATCAATCAGCAATTCCTTGGCAAAAAAAGCCTTGGCTGGTAAGTTCAATGGCAAATTGATTGACACCACTCGTCCAATCATGGAAGATGGTAGCTTGGAAATTGTCACCCCAGACCATGAAGATGCTTTTGGGCTTTTGCGTCACTCAGCGGCCCATTTATTTGCCCAAGCGGCTCGTCGTCTTTTCCCTGATATTCATTTGGGGGTAGGGCCAGCGATTCAGGACGGTTTCTACTATGATACAGACAATGCAGCAGGTCAAATTACCAATGAAGATTTGCCCCGCATTGAAGAAGAAATGCGTAAAATCGTCAAGGAAAATTTCCCAAGTATTCGCAAAGAAGTCAGCAAGGAAGCAGCGCGTGAGATTTTCAAAAATGACCCTTACAAGCTGGAATTGATTGAAGAACATTCAGAAGATGAGGGTGGCTTGACCATTTATAGTCAAGGTGAATACACTGACCTTTGCCGTGGCCCTCATGTGCCAACGACTGGTCATATCCAAGTTTTCCAACTCTTGAATGTGGCTGGTGCTTACTGGCGTGGTAATAGCGACAATGCCATGATGCAACGGGTCTATGGAACAGCTTGGTTTGACAAGAAAGACTTGAAAAAATACATTCAAATGCGTGAAGAAGCCAAGGAACGTGACCATCGTAAACTTGGTAAAGAATTAGACCTCTTCATGGTTAATCCAGCAGTGGGGCAAGGTTTGCCATTCTGGCTGCCAGATGGTGCAACCATTCGTCGCACAGTGGAGCGTTACATCACCGATAAAGAAATCGAGTATGGTTATCAGCATGTCTATACCCCACCGCTTGCCAATGTTGATTTGTATAAGACTTCTGGCCATTGGGATCACTACCGTGAGGACATGTTCCCACCAATGGACATGGGTGAAGGCGAGCATTTGGTCTTGCGTCCTATGAACTGCCCACACCATGTTCAGGTTTATAAAAATCATGTTCACTCTTATCGTGAGTTGCCAATCCGTATCGCCGAGCTTGGCATGATGCACCGTTATGAGAAATCAGGTTCCCTATCAGGTTTGCAGCGGGTGCGTGAGATGACCCTTAATGATGGCCATATCTTCGTTACACCTGAGCAAATCCGTGAAGAATTCAAACGGACCTTGCAGTTGATTCTTGACGCTTATGCAGACTTTAACTTGACCGAGTATTCCTTCCGTCTGTCTTACCGTGATCCAGCGGACAAGGAAAAATACTTTGACAATGATGAGATGTGGGAAAATGCCCAAGCCATGCTCAAGGCAGCCATGGATGATATGGAGCTTGACTACTATGAGGCAGAGGGTGAAGCAGCCTTCTACGGACCAAAATTGGATATTCAGGTGAAAACAGCCTTGGGTAATGATGAAACCCTATCAACCATTCAGCTTGATTTCTTGTTGCCAGAGAAGTTTGAGCTGACCTATGTGGGGGCTGATGGTGAAGAACATCGTCCAGTTATGATTCACCGTGGAGTTCTTTCAACCATGGAACGCTTTACGGCCTACTTGATTGAGACCTACAAGGGAGCTTTCCCAACTTGGTTGGCACCAACTCAGGTAACCCTTATTCCAATCTCAAACGACGCCCATACGGACTACGCTTGGGAAGTGGCTCAAGCTCTTAAAGACCGTGGTGTCCGTGCAGTTGTTGATGAACGTAATGAGAAAATGCAGTACAAGATTCGCCAAAGTCAGACTAAGAAAATCCCTTACCAACTGATTGTCGGTGACAAGGAAATGGCTGATAAATCTGTTAATGTTCGTCGTTACGGTAGCAAGGAAACCCATACAGAAACCGTGGCTGAATTCGTTGACAATATTCTGGCAGATATTGCCAACTACTCACGTGTTAGCGACTAATCATCAAGAAACTGGTTATCCAGTTTCTTTTTGTGTGATTGTGATATAATGAAAGAAAACAGAAAGGGTGAGCAAGCATGTGGGAATTGGTTATGACTGGTCAGCAAGGAGATTTCACGGAACAATCTCTTAGAGCTCGCTACCAGTTAGCTAGGCAGCTATTGACCTTGCTGGCCAAGGGCTGGTCAAAGGCCAGTTTACGGGCTGTTTTAGGTCAACATTTGGCTGTCAGGGATACTAGGGTCGGCACAGAGGCTTTCAAGGCCATGTGGCGGGTAGAAAAAAAGCAATCTAGCCCCCAGCAGCTCTTGCAGATTTTGCTCAATCACTTGGATTTTCCCCAAGACTTATCAGGGCAGCTATCAGAAAATCAAGCCTTGGTTAGGCGATTTTGGCCTCATCTGGCCCCCCATGATGGCTTTTGGCGGGAATTGGCTCGGCTGGTCAATCGAACTTTTCCCCAAGAGGCTCTTTGCCAGCCTGGTTTATTGGCCCGGCAGATTCATCAGCTCCGCTATCTGATTTCCAGCCAGCAGGCTGCCTATGTGCGAGAGCATTATGGACAAGAGGGGCAGACGGATGCTAAGGCTCTAGCTCGTTATTTGAGAAAGACTTTTGCCTATCGTCCTTTTGCTTATAGCACTAGGTCATCGGCTCGCCTGCACAATAAGGTCAAGTTTCGGAAAGGGGAAAAAATTTACCCCTCGGCCTATCCCTCGGTTAATATCAAGGTTTTAGTTGGTTTTCACACGGAGTTTATTTTAGATAGTCAGGGTAATTTTTTGAATGAACTGGAGACGAAAGAGGTGACGGAAATTGGGATTGTTAATGGTGCTAGTTTTAATTATGGCAAGGGGCAGCGGCATTGGCACTTGGATGTCAATCCAGTAGCAATCCATGATCCTGTCTTTCGTCAAATGGCCCTCAAAGGCTTTCGGGCACCCAATCGGCAAGGTAAAAAAGCGCCAACCTATGAAAAAAGTTATTTTAATCCTAGTGGACTCTATGCCAAAAACAATCAGTCGGCTCACCAGCAAAATAAAGAAGCGGTCAAGGCCTTTCGACGTTTAGTGCGACAGTTTTAAAGGGAGTTTTCAACTCGCTTAGGTGGTAGGAGGGAGTTGTGCTTGCTTCATGTTAATTTTGGGGACTTTTGGTATAATAGCAGGTAAGAAGAATGAGGTGAAATGAGATGAAAAAAATACTAATTGTTGATGATGAAAAACCAATCTCGGATATTATTAAGTTTAATTTAACCAAGGAGGGGTATGATGTGGCCACTGCCTTTGATGGCAGAGAAGCACTAGCTGTCTATGAAAGGGAACAACCTGACCTGGTGGTTTTGGATTTGATGTTGCCAGAACTAGACGGTTTAGAAGTAGCTAAGGAAATCCGAAAAACAAGTCATGTTCCCATTATTATGCTATCTGCCAAGGATAGTGAGTTTGACAAGGTTATCGGCCTAGAAATCGGTGCAGATGATTATGTGACCAAGCCTTTTTCTAATCGTGAGTTACTGGCTCGCATTAAGGCTCATCTGCGTCGAACAGAGAACATTGAAACGGCCCTTAGTGAGGAACAGACTGATACAGGGATTCCCAAGATTATTATTGGCGATTTGCAAATTATTCCGGATGCTTTTTTGGCGCAAAAACGTGGAGAAGACTTGGAATTGACCCATCGTGAATTTGAGTTGCTTCACCATTTGGCTACGCATATTGGCCAAGTGATGACTCGTGAGCATCTCTTGGAGACTGTTTGGGGGTATGATTATTTTGGTGATGTGCGAACAGTGGATGTAACTGTGCGTCGTTTGCGAGAAAAATTGGAGGATACGCCAAGCCGTCCAGAGTACATTATGACGAGACGTGGTGTTGGCTACTATATGAGAATCCATGAATAATACAGTTATCAATAATTTAACCTGGTTTGAACTGGCTCTCCTCTTCTTACTAGGTTTTGTAGCCGTCTATTTTATTTGGCTGGCCGTTCGAGATTACCGGCATGCTAAAAATGTCAAACTCTTAAATGCTAAGGTAAGGAGTCTCATTTCGGGGGATTACACAGGAAATCTGATTCTAAAAGGGGATGATGAAATTGTGGATTTGGCCAACCATCTCAATATATTATCGACAGTTTTACGTTCAACCCATGATAATCTGGTTCAGGAGCGTAATCGTTTGGCCAGCGTCTTAGCCTATATGACAGATGGGGTTCTCGCTACCAATCGAACAGGTCGGATTGTCATGATTAATGCAACCGCTCAAAAACAGTTGAATGTTAGCAAAGACAAGGCTTTTGAGCTATCAATTCTTGACATCTTAGGCCGAGATAACCCCTATAGTTATCAAGACTTGATTACCAAGACTCCAGAAGTTGTGCTTAATAGTCGCGATGAAAATGGAGAATTTGTCACCTTGCGGATTCGTTTTGCCCTCAACCGTAAAGAAAACGGCTTTGTCTCAGGTTTGATTGCAGTTCTTCATGATACGACAAACTTGGAAAAAGAAGAAAGGGAGCGACGCATGTTTGTCTCCAATGTGAGTCATGAATTGCGGACTCCCCTCACCTCGGTCAAGTCATATCTTGAAGCCTTGGATGATGGCGCCTTAAATGAGCCGGTGGCTCCAGATTTTATCAAGGTATCCTTAAATGAAACCAACCGTATGATGCGGATGATTTCAGACTTGCTGAACTTGTCACGGATTGACAATCAGGCCAGTCAGTTAAATGTCGAAATGACGAACTTTACCGCTTTTATGACGGCCATTTTAAATCGCTTTGATCAGATAAAAAACCAGCAAGCCAGTGAGGGTAAAACCTTTGAGATTATCCGTGATTACTCGATTACCCCTATTTGGCTGGAAATCGATACTGATAAAATGACCCAAGTGTTAGATAATATCCTGAATAATGCCATCAAATATTCTCCTAATGGCGGTCAAATCACAGTTAGTGTCAAAACAACTGAGAATCGGCTAATTATTGCCATTGAAGATCAGGGCTTGGGTATCCCTAAGAAAGACTTACCTTTGATTTTTGATCGTTTTTACCGCGTTGACAAGGCTAG
Organism: Streptococcus cuniculipharyngis; assembly: GCF_007859195.1. Taxonomy (GTDB): domain Bacteria; phylum Bacillota; class Bacilli; order Lactobacillales; family Streptococcaceae; genus Streptococcus; species Streptococcus cuniculipharyngis. The sequence goes on along the minus strand of NZ_VOHL01000001.1, from coordinate 332,463 downwards.
AAGTCGAGCTCAGGGAGGGACCGGTTTAGGTCTGTCGATTGCTAAGGAAATTGTTAAACAACATAAGGGCTTTATTTGGGCTAGAAGCCGTGATGGCCAAGGCTCTACGTTTACAATAGTTCTGCCGTATGAGCGAGTACAGGGCAGTTTTGAAGAATGGGAGGATGTTGAGTTAGAATAATGAAAGAAAAAGGATTTCGCTATAGCATTTTAGCCTCCGGTTCCAGTGGTAACTCTTTCTATCTGGAAACTGGGGAGAAAAAAATCCTAGTCGATGCAGGCTTATCTGGAAAAAAAATTAGTCAGTTGTTGGCTGAAATCGATCGCCAACCAGAAGATTTGGATGCTATTTTTATCACACATGAGCATAGTGACCATATACAAGGAGTAGGTGTTTTAGCGCGTAAATACCAGCTAGATGTTTATGCCAATCAAAAAACCTGGCAGGTTATTGACCAACAAAATCTTATAGGAAAATTAGCCTTAGAGCAAAAGCATGTGTTTGAGTGTGGCAAGCTAATGACCCTAGGGGATTTGGATATTGAGAGTTTTGCTGTTAGCCATGATGCTGTTGCTCCACAATTTTACCGCTTTATTAAGGATGATAAATCCTTTGTCATGTTAACAGATACTGGCTATGTTAGTGATCGCATGTCGGATCTGTTAGCTAATGCTGATGGTTATTTGATTGAATCCAATCATGATGTTGATATTTTAAGAGCAGGCTCCTATCCTTGGGCGACCAAGCAGAGAATTTTGTCAGATAAGGGGCATCTCTCTAATGAGGATGGGGCAGATAGTATGTTGCGAACGATGGGACAAAAAACCAAGCGGATTTACTTGGGGCACTTGAGTAAGGAAAATAATATCAAGGAGTTGGCCCATATGACCATGACCAATCATCTTCTGAAGGCAGACATTGGTGTGGGGCAAGAAGTCAAGATTTATGACACCTCACCGGATAATGCCACACCGCTAGTAACCATTTGATTATAGTGAAAGACGACTTTTTGAAGTCGTTTTTCGCTAATTTGTTTAGAAAATGCTTGAATTTTGCTATAATAGAAGGAGAATAAAGAGGGGGGGAAATCTTGATGGCAAGAAAGAAAAAAATATTTTATGTCAAGGTTGAAACCCTAAAGGGTCAGGAAAAAATCTTTCAATTACCAAAGGATTTACAGCGCCCAGTCTTGATTTATTACTGGGAAAATCCTGGCAAGTGGTCTGGCTTTTTGCACAATGCTCTAATTAATGTTCCAGTAGACGATTATACGGAAGCCAACAACTATCAACCTAGGATTGAACTTGCTAGGGTAACTGCTTTTTTCTATCGCTATAAGGAACAACAAAAACGAACGAGAGGGCAGTTTTTAGTTGAAGATAATTGGCAAACCAGAGGCTGGAGGCATTTTTGGCAAAGTTTGCGGTTTGTGCAACATGACTACCCTTGGTGGAATAAGTTCAGTCTGTTTTGGGACTATTATCGTTGGCGGCGTGCCTGGCGCAGAGGTAACTTGGCAAACAATGAATCAACCAAAAGCTGACTGATGCTTAGCTTGCTGACTTGGTAAGAAATTTTGATTCAGTTTAGTTTATCAGATTGTACCGCTTATTTTATTGCTAACCTGAAGTGAGGGGATGGGAAAGGAAGAAAAGATGTTAGAAACCAGTAGACTAGAATTGGACCAATATATTGAGCAACGTTTGGCGACTTTTGTGGCGGCCAATGCCAAAGAAAACAAGGGAGCCACGGTCTTTGTTGGTGATTCCATCACGGAGTTTTTTCCCTTAAAAAAATACTTAGGGAGAGAGCAGCAGCTCATCAATCGGGGAATTGCTGGCACGGACACGGTTTGGTTGCAGGAGCATTTGGCAGAGCAGGTCTTGGCCCTAGAGCCGAGTAAAATTTTCCTGATGATTGGGGTTAACGATATTGGTCGCGGCTATGCCAATCAGGAGATTGTCAAACGCATTAGCGAGATAGTGGCCACTATTCGTCAAGCTCACTATTTTAGTCAGATTTATTTGCTTTCTGTTTTGCCAGTTAATGAAAATCCTAGCTACCAAGACAAGGTCAAGGTTCGCAATAATCAGACCATCCAAGCTCTAAATAAGGATTTGGCGGTCTTGGGTGGGGTGGAATTTATCAATCTCTATCCTGTTCTTTTAGATGACCAGGGGCAGCTAGCTCAAGCCTATACCAGTGATGGCCTCCACCTAAGCATGACAGCTTATGAAAAATTGGCAGAACAGTTAACCCTTTATCTATAATGAGTGATATTATTATCAGCAAGAGGAGGTAGATGACAATGGCAGTATGGTATCAAGGAAAACCTGCCCAAGTTTGGGTGATTGGTAAGGACAGTCCCCAACCTGACTGGGTTGAGCAAGCTTTCAGGCAGCAGTATATCTGCTGGATGGATAATCATATCAGGGTCTTGATGGCAGGCTTACAGGCTTCTTTAGCGACTAATCTCAAATTGGGAGCTACTGGCAGTGCAGCTGGTGGAGGCTTTGTAGGCTATGGCATGTATCAATTAGGTTATGAGGGAGATGTTTTGGATATCACCAATCATCGGATTGTATCCGCCAAACGCTTTGCCAAAGATTATCAGGTTGTAGAAGATTGACTATGAGATAACTATGCTGGGGAGACTTGGCATAGTTTTTTCTTGTTTCTTAAAAAATCAGAGGATAGTATCAGTTTTTCAGATGATTTGCTTAGAATTTTAGTCATTTTCGTGTGATAATAGAACTATCAAAAGGAGGGATGACAAATGGCAGAGCTTTATCTCATGCGGCATGGTCAGACCCGTTTTAATCTTCAAGGACGGATTCAGGGAGCCTGTGATTCGCCCTTGACAGAAGAGGGGCAGGCACAAGCTCGTCAGGCTAGAAAGTATTTTCAAGAGCAGGACATTAGCTTTTCTCAGGTTTATGCCTCAACCCAAGAGCGGGCCTGTGATACAGCTGAATTGGTTAGTGGCAGAACAGACTATCAACGTTTGAAAGGGATTAAAGAATGGGATTTTGGTTGGTTTGAGGGAGAACGTGAAATTCTTCAACCCAAACTGACTGGTCCTAGCTACGGAGATTTCTTTGTTCAGTTTGGTGGCGAGGATAGTCAAGCTGTTGGCCAACGAATGACAGAGACCTTGACCCAACTGATGATCAAACACAAAGACGATGCAGACCCAATCCTAGCTGTTAGCCATGGTGGAGCCATGTGGGCCTTTCTGCTGAGTTTGGACTTGCCAGACTTACCCAAGCTCGGTTTGCCCAACTGTTCTATTTTCCATTATCGTTATGAGCAAGGGCAATTTGATTTACAAGCAGTCATTGACCCTGTGGCCAATCACATCATTTATCAAAAAGAAGGAGACTTAAGATGACAACTTATCCAGAATTTCCAAAAAATTTCCTCTGGGGTGGAGCAACGGCTGCTAACCAGTGTGAGGGGGCCTATAATGTTGACGGCCGTGGTTTAGCCAATGTTGATGTCGTGCCGATTGGCAAGGACCGTTTCCCAATCATTGCCGGTAAAAAGAAGATGTTTGACTTTGAGGAGGGCTATTTCTATCCAGCCAAGGAATCTATCGATTTTTACCATCGCTATAAGGAAGATATTGCTCTCTTTGCGGAGATGGGCTTTAAGACCTATCGCATGTCTATTGCTTGGTCACGGATTTTTCCTAAGGGAGATGAGCTCGAGCCAAATGAAGCGGGCTTGGCTTTCTACGAAGATGTTTTCAAGGAATGTCGTAAACATGGCATTGAGCCCTTGGTGACCATTACTCATTTTGATTGTCCAATGCACTTGATTAAGGAGTATGGCGGTTGGCGGAATCGTCAACTCATCACTTTCTATGAGCGTCTTTGTCGTACCATTTTCACGCGTTACAAGGGCTTGGTCCAGTACTGGTTGACCTTTAATGAAATCAACATGATTTTACATGCTCCGTTTATGGGAGCAGGACTTTATTTTGAAGAGGGGGAAAATGTTGAGCAGGTTAAATATCAGGCTGCCCATCATGAATTGGTAGCGTCAGCCCTAGCGACTAAGCTTGCTCATGAGATTGACCCAAACAACAAGGTCGGTTGTATGTTGGCGGCAGGGCAATATTACCCAAATACGCCAAAACCAGATGATGTTTGGGAAAGTGTCAAGTTGGACCGAGAAAATTACTTTTTCATTGACGTGCAGGCTAGGGGAGAGTATCCAAACTATGCTAAGAAACAGTGGGCGCGTGATGGTATCGAGGTCGTCATGACCGAGGAAGATTTAGAACTCTTGAAAAAGCACACGGTTGATTTTATTTCCTTCTCTTATTATTCTAGCCGAGTGGCTTCTGCTGATCCAGAGGTTAATGAGCAAACGGCAGGTAATATTTTTGCCTCCATCAAAAATCCCTACCTTGATGAGTCTGAATGGGGCTGGCAAATTGACCCGCTTGGTCTTCGCATTACCCTCAATATCATCTGGGACCGTTACCAAAAACCGATGTTTATCGTGGAAAATGGTCTGGGGGCGGTTGATACCCCTGACGAGAATGGTGATGTGGCAGATGATTATCGCATTGAGTATTTGCGTGAGCATATCAAGGCCATGAATGATGCCATCAATCAAGACGGTGTCGAGCTTTTGGGCTATACTTCATGGGGCTGCATTGACCTGGTGTCAGCAAGTACAGGAGAGATGAAAAAACGCTACGGTTTCATCTATGTTGACCGTGATAATGACGGCAATGGCACACTGAAACGGTCTAAGAAAAAATCCTTTGACTGGTACAAGCAGGTTATCGCTAGCAATGGTAGTCAATTATAAGAAAAGAGGTTGAAAATTTTCAACCTTTTTCTGTATGAATTTCAATTCTTGGATTTTTTGGTGGAAAAAAATCCCTAGATAGGGTAGAATGGACTTATGACATTTAATAAATCTCGTTTTCTATTTGTTGTTTTAACTTTTTCAGCCTGCTATGCCATCATGACCTATTGGAAGGTCGGGGAATCCTTGTTAGGGACTCTGTATCAATCATTAAGTCCCTTCCTGACAGGAGCAGGTATTGCCTATATTGTTAACATCGTTATGAGTAACTATGAAACTCTGTTACTCAAACTTTTTAAAAAGCCCATTAAAGGACAGCGTGGCTTGAGTTTACTTTTGGCTTATCTGACTTTTGCATTTGTCTTTTTTGTTATTTTTTCAATTGTCTTGCCGGACTTGATTGCTAGTTTGCAACGCTTATTGGCCATCAACCCATCTGACATTCAAAAGATTTTAGATGACATTCAAAATAACGATTATGTGGCAAAAGTTGTGGATTATCTTGGCGGAGAAGCTGAAATTAGTAAGCAGATTTCATCTTATAGTCGTCAAATTTCCAATCAGTTTTTGGGGATTCTATCCAATGTGGTGTCTTCAGTTAGTAGTTTTGCGTCTGGTTTAATCTCTGTCTTCGTTAGTTTTGTCTTTTCTATCTATATTTTAGCTAGTAAGGAAGATTTGGGGAGACAGATTAACCTCTTGATTGATACCTATCTAGGAAGATTTTCAACTAAGTTCCACTATATTCGTCAAACCTTACATCAAAGTTTCAGTCGTTTCTTTATCGGTCAGACCTTAGAAGCTATGATTTTAGGTAGTTTGACGACCCTTGGGATGCTGATGTTTAAATTACCCTATGCTCCGACGATTGGAATTGTCATTGCTTTTACAGCCCTTATCCCTGTTGTTGGGGCCTATATTGGTGTAGCGATTGGGACTATTTTAATCATGACCCAGTCTATCAATCAAGCAATCTTCTTTGTGGTTTACATTGTTATTTTACAACAGTTTGAAGGAAACCTCATTTACCCACGTGTGGTTGGTGGTTCAATTGGGCTTCCTGGTATGTGGGTGCTCTTGTCTATTACTGTTGGAGGAGCCTTGGCTGGAATTTTAGGCATGTTGGTAGCTGTTCCCATAGCAGCCAGCCTTTACAAACTACTGAAAGACCATATCGCTAAGCGCCAAGGGCATCTTAATTAACTGATAAAAAAGAAGTTAAAATACCTCACCAGTTGCTGGTGAGGTATTTTAGTTGCTTCAGATAGCGGAGATAGGTTAATACGATTGTAGTGGTGTTTTAGAAATTAAGAAAGTTATGGCTACCAGGTCATGGCCTTAGTCATGATGGCTGTAAATTCTTTTTTGTTTATCTGTTACGAATTAATAGATAGGAGGTGGGTGTATGTATGCCGTTAAATTAGCAGAAGAAGCCATGAAACCAAGAGAACGCTTATTGGCCCTAGGAGCAGAACAACTCAGCCATCAGGAGCTATTAGCTATTATTTTACGAACGGGAAATAAAAAGTTATCTGTGATGGACATTGCGAATCAAATCATTGCTGGTCTGGCTAATCTTGCTGACTTGAGGGAACTCTCTATTCAAGAATTACAACAGTTATCTGGCATTGGTCAGGTTAAGGCTATTGAAATTAAGGCCATGTTAGAATTGTCAAAAAGAATTCACCAGTCAGAGTATATAAAACAGGAGAGGGTTTTAAGTAGTGAACGAGTGGCTAAAAAGATGATGTTGGCCCTGGGAGATAAAAAACAAGAGCACCTAGTGGCGCTCTATCTTGATACACAAAATCGGATTATTAAAGAAAAAGTTATTTTTATTGGGGGAGTCCGCCGCTCTATTGCAGAGCCACGTGAAATTTTATATCATGCCTGTAAGACTATGGCGACATCACTGATTGTGGTTCATAATCATCCATCTGGTGTTCCATTTCCGAGTGACAATGACATTGACTTTACGAAAAAAATTAAACGGTCTTGTCAAGACTTAGGCGTTTTATTCTTAGATCATATTATTGTTGGTAAGCATGATTACTATAGTTTTCGTGAAGAAAATACGGTTTTTAAAGATGATTAACCACATAATCGAAGAGAGCCAGATCTTCATTGCGATGGCCATAGAGCAGTTCAGGATGCCATTGAACCCCTAAGAAATGTAGTTGAGAATTGGTTACCGCTTCAATCGTTCCATCTTTAGGATCATGGGCAATGATCTCTAAACCTGGGGCCAAATCTTTGATACTCTGGTGATGGAAGGAGTTGATGGCCGTTTTTTGACCATAAATACTCGCGAGAATGCTATCAGGTTTAACTGCCATATCTTGTGAGAGATAGTCTGATGGATGGTCTTGCCAATGGTTTTCAACAACTTGATTTAGATTTCCTCCCAAGGCAACATTCATTAGTTGTGTGCCCCGGCAGACAGAGAAAATTGGTTTTTTCTGTTCAAGCGCTGCCTTGATTAGGGCAAGTTCAAATTCATCACGTTCACGCAAAAAATCACAATCATTAGTTTGATTGACCTCGCCATAAAATTCGGGGAGGACATTCTGCCCGCCGGTTAAAATGAGCTTATCAATGAGATTGATATAGATGTGGGCACTTTCGGGCTTACTGATTGGAATAATAAGAGGGAGTCCTCCAACTCTTTTGACTCCCTCAACAAAACCTGTAGCAGTGTAAGAAATGTTGATGCCATCAGGTGTGGTGTTATCAAGATTGGTTCTTTGGTTACCTGTGATGCCAATAATCGGTTGTTTTTGTTTATTTGTCATAATGGTCCTGATTCATAAAATAGAGAAGGGTTTGCAATTCGCTAGTCAAATCAACATATTGCACAACCACATCATTTGGTAGGTTAAGGTGGATGGGTGAGAAGCTCAAAATTCCCTTAATACCGGCTGCAACTAAGATATCTGCGACTTCTTGTGCCTTAACACTAGGGACAGTGAGAATGGCTGTATGACTCTTGAGTTTAGCCAATTGGTCTTTGATTTGACAGATGTCATAAACGGGGATACCGTCAGGGCTATTTTGACCAATCATATCATGATTGCCAGTGTCAAAGGCTGCAACAATTTGCATTTTATTTCGTTCGTGAAAGCGGTAGTGAAGCAATGCCTTACCAAGGTTTCCGACACCGACAAGAACGACATTTGTTGTAGAATTATCATTGAGAATATCGGCGAAAAATGTCATTAGTTTCTTAACGTCATAACCAAAGCCACGTCGTCCCAATTCACCAAAATAGGAAAAATCACGACGAACAGTTGCAGAATCAATACCGATAGCATCTGCAATTTGTTTTGAGTTGACCTTATCAATTGACTCTGCATTAAGGCGTTTGAAAATACGATAGTATAGTGATAAGCGTCGAGCAGTAGCATTTGGAATGGTTTTATCAATTGTCATGGCTATGTTTAATCCTTTGTAATCCTTTTATTACTATTTTAATGAAACCTTGTGAAAATATCAACTAATCTAGCTTATTTGGTGATAAAAAAAGCGTATTGACGCTTTTTATTTTTCTTCTTTCTCAAAAATGCCACGTTCAACCAGGCTGTCCATCAAGAAATAAAACTTATCCTGGAGAATTTTGTGGTCGGGAGATTTGAAAATATTAACTAGCCGCAAGCCCGATTGGTCAGTGATGTTTAATTTAAAGGCTGTTAACTCACGATTAACGATAATTTTTAGTGGAAAACCAATGTTGGAATTCGGTACTTCTTCAAGCAGTCGTTGTAGTTCATATTGACCAATCTTGGTTTCAACAAAGGTGGTATCGCGCAAGGTGTACTTTTTGATTTTTGGGCTGATACGATAACTGTATTTGCAGTCCGTAAGGTGAATTTCTTTAGCAAATGCCATATTAGGTTCCTACCATTTCTTTTAAAGTCTTAGCCACTGTTGAAATTTCTTCTAGGCTGTTGGATTTTGAAAAACTGATGCGAATGACTTCTTGCAGGCGTGGGGAATCTGGGCCATAGTAACTGGCTAAGACATGGCTAGGTGTGATATTACCAGCAGTACATGCCGAGCCTGCGGAAACCGCAATACCGGCTAAATCCAACTGTGTGATGAGTAGCATATTGTTTGATTGAGGAAAGCCGATATTGAGGATATGGGGAAGGGCATCGTTCCTCTGGTTGAGGTAATAGGGAATATCAAGTTGATTTAATTGTTGGAGAAGTTGTTTTTTTAGTTGTGCAATATGCTGGTTATCTTGAGTCAAGTTAGCTAAGGCCTGTTCAAGAGCTAAGGTCATCGCCGCGATACCAGCTAAATGTTCAGTGCTGGCACGTCGCTTTCCTTCTTGTTCCCCACCTTGTAGAAGAGCATCAAAATGACGATGCCTGCAATAAAGGAAGCCAACTCCCTTTGGTCCGTGGAATTTGTGGGCAGAAGCCGAGAGAAAATCAACCCCTAAAATTTGAGGAAAGACAGGGATTTTTCCGACTGTTTGAACAGCATCAACATGGAAGGCTGCCTGATGGTGATTTAAAACCTGAGCAATCTCTTCGATGGGGTAAAAATCACCAGTTTCATTATTGGCATGCATGATTGACACCAGAATGGTGTCTTCCCGTAGCGCTTCTTTGACCTGTTGAGCTGTAATGGTTTGATTTTGAGGTGCTAGATAGGTTACCTCAAAGCCAAAACGTTCTTCAAGATAGGCTAGTGGGTGGAGCACTGAGTGATGTTCCATTTGGCTAGTGATGATATGCTTGCCTTGATTTTGATGAGCCAAGGCATACCCTTTGATGGCGAGGTTGTTACTTTCAGTCCCGCCAGAAGTAAAGAGAATAGTGTCTTCCTCAACTTGGAGTAGTTGGGCGATGGATTGGCGGCACTGACGTAGTTCTTGATTGGCCTTGCGACCGTAGCTGTGGGTGCTAGAAGGATTGGCAAAATTTTCCTGCATCACAGTGGCCATTTTTTCAATGACAGACAGGGCAGGACTTGTAGTGGCTGCATTATCTAAATAAATCATGACTCAGTTGTTTCCTCGTTAGAGTGATAGGAAAAGAGGGGACTTAGTGGTTGTCGTTGATGGATTCGCATGATAGCGTCCGCAATGAGTTGGCTAGCGGAAATGTAGGCTAGTTGACTTGGTTGCTTGTACTTACTCTTGATGGATTCAGTCGCAATAATTTCCTTAATTGGCGAAGCATTCAAAATTTCAGCGGTTCCCTTGGTTAGGTGGGCATGGCTGACAGCTGCATAAATTTCAGTGGCGCCGCCACGCTCAACAATTTTTGCGGCCTCAGCTAAGGTTTTACCGGTATTTAAAATGTCATCAATCAGAATAGCCTTTTTGCCACTGACATCACCAATGATATAGCCTTCTTCACGCATGGCGTCATCTTGAGCATAGTCAATGATTGCAATAGGGGCATCAAGGTATTCTGCTAAACTACGAGCACGTTTAATACCAGAATTTTTCGGGCTGACAACCACAACATCCTCGCTGATCAAGCCTTGGTTAATGTAACGTTTGGCAAAGAGGGGTGTCGTTAAGAGATTATCGACAGGGATATCGAAAAAGCCCTGCACTTGAACAGTGTGGAGGTCCAGGGTCAGTACACGATCTACACCGGCTTTTACCAACATATTGGCGACTAACTTAGCCGTGATTGGTTCACGTGAGGAAGCGATACGGTCCTGACGGGCATAACCAAAGTAGGGGATGACCACATTGACGGTGTTGGCGCTAGCGCGACGACAAGCATCAATCATGATGAGTAGTTCCCAGAGATTATCATTGACAGGGAAACTAGTTGATTGAATAATGTAAATATCGGCCCCACGGACACTTTCTTCAATGTTTACCATAATTTCACCGTCAGAGAATTGACGTGAAGACACTTTGCTCAAGGGAATTCCTGCGGTTTCAGCAATCTTTTCGGCCATCTCATAATTTGAAGAGAGGGAGAAAAGTTTTGGCTGCTTAGCAATATGGGCTTGGTCTAACATGATAGGGTAGGCTCCTTTAACTTATTAATCATATCCATTTTATCAAAAATAGTGAAAAATTTCAGTAGCAGGGGTGGAACTGGCTTATTTTTTTTTCAGGGTGCTGCTGAAACGTGCCACTTTACTTTTAGCAAATTTATAATCGATATGGTACTGGGCAAGAAAATCAAGGAAATCTTTTTGGCCAGTTTTAGCATCAAGAACCTCTAATTCTAGCTCATAGTCTTTGACTTGCCCATAGTAATTACGGTCTAGGGCCAAGAGACCAATAGGTAGTTGTGTTTCCCGCCGTACAGTTGTTAAATGCCCTAATAAGCCCAGGTCGGTTAGAGGAATACCAGCATCAACAATTAATTGTGTCGTGGAGTTCAAGGGAATGGCACCAGAATGAATCATTTGTTTAGCCTGGGTTAGATCTAAGGGATGGTTGTACTCAAGATTGCCGGTTGTTTGTGGGATTTTTAGGGTTAATTCAGCACGATCAGCTAGGGTCCTAATCCGGAGAGATAGCCGATGTTGTTTTAGCAGGAAATTGTCGGTATCAAAATAATAATTGGTCTGAGATTTGGCTGGGACGTGACTAAATAAGAGGTCCAATCTTTTGTATTCATCTTTGGTTAATAAGGTCTTGTATTCAATTTCTAGGTGTGTCATAAGGGCTCCTTTGTAAGATGTCATTTAGTTTATTGTATAACAAAGTTTTTAAATTAGCATGTTTTTTGTGACTCTTTTTGGTAGCTTGTTCGCCAGCAATCCTGCCCAGGCTCATGAATCAAGAAAATATGCTATAATAGAAAGGTAAAAGTTAGGCAAGGCAGGTAGGTAAGAGATCCTGTGTTAAGAAAAGGGGTGTCATGCAGATGATAGATTGGGAAGAATTTTTAGACCCTTATATTCAGACGGTCGGTGAGTTAAAGATAAAGTTACGTGGCATTCGGAAACAATTTCGGAAACAGGGGCGTCATTCACCGATTGAATTTGTCACAGGCAGGGTAAAATCAGTTGAGAGCATTCAGGAAAAAATGAGTCGTCGAGCGGTTGCCCTAGAAGATATTGAAGAGGGCATTGAGGATATTGCTGGTTTGCGGGTCATGGTCCAATTTGTGGACGATATTGATGAAGTTTTGGCCTTGATTCGGCAACGAAAAGATATGAGGGTTCTGCGTGAGCGGGATTATGTTAATCATAAAAAGGCTAGTGGCTATCGGTCTTATCATGTGATTGTTGAGTATGCAGTAGATACCATTGATGGTCCCAAAACTGTTTTGGCAGAAATACAGATTAGAACTTTGGCCATGAATTTTTGGGCAACGATTGAACATTCCCTTAATTATAAATATCAGGGAGATTTTCCAGACGACTTACGCGAACGGTTGGAAAAAACAGCAGAAATTGCCCTAGAATTAGATGAAGAAATGCGAAAAATAAGAGATGAGATTAAGGAGGCCCAGCTACTCTTTGACCCTGTGCATAAAAGGGTAAGTGACGGTGTAGGAAATAGTGATGACACAGACGAATTTTACAGATAAGCAAATTAAGGTTGCCATTGTTTCCAATGGTAATTATCATAGTAGGGGCATTGCCCATAAACTATTTACGACTTTGCGTGATGATGATGATTTTTATCTGACTAAGCGCTATCCAGATGTGGTGATTTCCATTGGTGGGGATGGCATGCTTTTGTCGGCTTTCCATATGTATGAACGCTCTTTAGACAATATTCGCTTTGTTGGTATTCATACAGGACATTTGGGATTTTATACGGATTATCGTGATTTCGAGGTTGATACATTATTGGAAAATCTGCGTTCAGACAAGGGGGAGAAGATTTCCTATCCTATTTTGTCTGTTAAGACGACACTTTCAGATGGCAGAATTTTGACGTCACGCGCCTTGAATGAGGCAACCATTAAACGATTGGAAAAAACGATGGTAGCCGATGTGATCGTCAATGACATCAAGTTTGAAAGTTTTCGAGGTGATGGGTTATCCGTGTCAACGCCGACAGGGAGTACGGCCTATAATAAATCCTTGGGCGGGGCAGTGCTCCATCCAACGATTGAGGCCTTGCAGCTGACGGAAATTGCTAGCCTCAATAACCGTGTTTTTCGAACTTTGGGTAGTCCACTTATTGTTCCAAAACATGAAACAATCGAGGTTATCCCTAGGCGTCTAGGAACTTATGTGATTACTATAGATAATAAAACCTACAAGCATCGTGATGTGGTTAAAATTGAGTTTGAGATTGACCGGAAAAAGATTCATTTTTTGGGTTCGGAGAATCACACGAGTTTTTGGGAACGGGTGCGAGATGCCTTTATTGGAGAATTAGACGATGAAATTTGAGTTTGTTGCCCATCGCCCCTGTCAGGTCAAAAGCCTTCTAAAAGAACATGATGTATCCAAGGCTCTTTTGGCCAAGGTAAAATTCAAAGGGGGGAATATTTGGGTTAACGGTCGTGAAGAAAATGCTATTTTTGTCTTGCAGGTTGGTGATCAGGTAACCATTGAGGTGCCTGATGAACCAGACCTTGATGGTAGTTTGACACCAGTTGAACAACCACTTAATATTATTTACGAAGATGAGCATTTTTTGGTCTTGGATAAACCACATGGTGTGGCCAGTATTCCTAGTATTCTTCACTCTAATACGATGGCCAATTTTGTCAAGCATTATTATCTCTCTAATGATTATCCCAATAAACAAGTACACATTGTGACGCGTTTGGACAAGGATACCAGCGGTTTGATGCTTTTTGCCAAGCATGGTTATGCCCATGCGCGTTTGGATAAGCAACTTCAGGCTAAGACCATTGAGAAACGCTATTATGCCTTGGTCGCAGGAGAAGGAGAATTGGCCAAGCAGGGGGAAATTATTGCCCCCATCGCTAGACCAGAAGATAGTATTATCACCCGTTGTGTCCATCCCTCTGGCAAATACGCTCATACCAGCTATCGAGTGGTAGAAGATTTCGGTCAGGTCAAGCTGGTTGATATCAAACTACATACGGGTAGAACTCATCAAATTCGCGTTCATTTTTCCCATATTGGTTTTCCCTTGTTGGGAGATGACCTTTATGGTGGACGAATGGATTTAGGCATTACTAGGCAGGCTCTTCATTGCTATCGCCTATCCTTTGTAAATCCCTTTACCAAGGAAAGGCAGGAACACACAAGTCGCTTGACAGATGACATGAAAACGGTTATCATAAAAAGTGAACATTAAAAGATAGAGGTTACTTATGGCATCATTGTTTGATACATTGACGGAGAAAATTACCGGTAAGCATGTAAAAATTGTGTTTCCTGAAGGAAATGACTTACGTGTCGTGACTGCAGCCGGTCGTCTCAAGGCTGAAGGGTTGTTAGAGCCAATCGTTTTAGGACAAGTGGCAGAAGTTGAAAAATTGTTAGCTGAGGCGGGCTATGCTGGCCTTGGGTTAACTATTATCAATCCGGAAGACTATGCGGGCTTTGAAGAGATGAAAGCGGCCTTTCTTGACTTGCGCAAGGGGAAAGTTGACCCTGAAAAAGCCGGTGATATCCTAAAAGATGTTAACTATTTTGGTGTCATGTTGGTGCAAATGGAATTGGCAGATGGCATGGTCAGCGGAGCTATTCACTCAACGGCTGATACCGTACGTCCAGCCCTTCAAATCATCAAAACCAAGCCAGGGGTGTCACGCACATCAGGTATCTTTATCATGAACCGTGACAGCACCAATGAGCGGCTAGTCTTTGGTGATTGTGCCATCAATATTTCACCAAATGCTCAAGAATTGGCTGAAATTGCTGTTAATACAGCTGAAACTGCCAAAATCTTTGATATTGACCCTTATGTGGCCATGTTGAGTTTTTCAACCATGGGATCAGGAAAATCGCCTGACGTTGACAAGGTGGTTGAGGCCACTCGTTTGGCCAAGGAACTGGCTCCCAACCTCAAGTTAGATGGGGAGTTGCAGTTTGATGCGGCCTATGTGCCAGCAGCTGCTAAAATCAAGGCACCAAAAAGCCGTGTGGCTGGTTATGCCAACACCTTTATCTTCCCAGATTTGCAGTCAGGAAATATTGGTTACAAGATTGCTGAACGCTTAGGGCTTTTTGAAGCTATCGGCCCAATCTTGCAAGGGTTAAATAAACCTGTTAATGATCTTTCACGTGGGTCAAATGATGAAGACATTTATAAGCTAGGGATTATCACTGCAGCCCAGGCTTTGGAACAGTAAGGGAATTAAAAGCTGGGTATTTGCTATCCAGTTTTATGTTGAGGAGGAAATATGGTAGAAACTGTTTTAGTAACCGGAGCTTCAGCAGGCTTTGGCTGGGCTATTTGTCAAGAATTGGTTAAAGCTGGTTACCGTGTGATTGGTGCAGCTAGACGTTTAGAGAAATTACAAGACTTAAAGGAAGAATTGGGAGATTCTTTTTATCCTTTGGCTTTAGACCTGACTTCAACAGAAAATGTAAATCAGGGTCTAGCTAGCTTACCGAATGAGTGGCAGGAGATTGATAGCTTAATTAATAATGCTGGTCTGGCTCTGGGTCTCGATAAGGCTCAGGAAGCGAATTTTGGGGATTGGGAAACCATGATGATGACCAATATGGTTGGACTGGCCTATTTGACCCATGCTTTATTGCCAAAAATAGTTGAACGTCAGGGCTATGTGATTAATATGGGGTCTATTGCCGGAACTTATCCCTATCCGGGAGGTAATATTTACGGGGCAACGAAGGCTTTTGTTAAACAATTTAGTCTCAATCTGCGAGCCGATTTAGTAGGGACAGGGGTAAGAGTAACCAATCTAGAACCTGGCCTAGCAGGTGGAACGGAGTTTTCTCTTGTTCGCTTTAAGGGCGACCAGGACAAGGCAGAGCAGCTCTACCAAGGGGCTAACAGTATCCAGCCAAAAGATATTGCTAGAACGATTTTATGGTTGCTTGAACAACCAGCTCATCTCAATATTAACCGCCTAGAAATTATGCCGACTTCCCAAAGTTTTGGGCCCTTGCCCGTTCATCGTGAGCCTTAATCAAAGCCATGGGCTAATGTCAGCATCTTGAGAAGAAAGCCTGCCATCTGGTCAGGCTTTTCTCTTTTTCCCTGCTCAATCCAAGCTTGACAGACCTTGAAATAAGCACCGGAAAGATAGGTGACGCAGTAGTCTATCTCTTTGTCAGTGAAATTTTGCAGGACTTTGGAGGTTTGACTGGCCAAGTCCAATCTGACCAAGTCTTGAAACTTGTAGGACAAGAAATCATGAATTTCCTTGCTGCCTTGGGGGAGCAAGAGTGTGGTAAAGAGTTCTTCTCTGGCTAAAATGGTAAAAATTTGGCAAATACAGGCCCTTTTATCCTGAGAAAACTGGCGGAAACAGTTTTCCAATTCCTGAAATACTTTTTGCTGGCAGCGTTCGATGATATCATACTTGTCTTGGTAATAATTATAAAAACTGGCCCGACTAAGACCAGCCTGACTGGCAATTTGGCTGACGCTAATGTCTGCTAGTTGTTGTTTTTGCAGTAATTGATTAAGACTGTTTTCCAGCCGTCCTTGGCTGTTTTTTGATTGTGGGGTAGTAGTAGTCATCTGTTCTCCTTTTGACAGTTTTTCATCAAGTGTCTAAATTGTCTTTATCTGACTTGTTTTATCCATCAAAGCTTGTTATGCTATTATAGCATAAGATAGTTTAGAAAAAGGAGTTATTATGTCAATCTTAGCGAATAGTTTTGTGGTTTTGGTCGCCTTGGAATGTTTCTATATCATGTATTTGGAAACCATTATCACCAATTCAGAAAAAACGTCAAAGGTTTTTGGCATGTCCCAAGAAGAACTCAGTCAAAAATCTCTCAACACCCTGTTCAAAAATCAAGGGGTTTACAATGGCCTGCTAGGTGTGGGACTTTTGTACGGCTTGCTTTTCAACGCTAGCTTGGTACCTGCCATTTTAATCTATATCATTTCAGTAGCAGCTTATGGGGCCATGACCAGTAGTCCAAAAATTATTTTGACCCAGGGAGGGCCAGCTATCCTTGCTCTCTTATTAACCATTTTAGCCTAAGGAAAGGACAGGAAACTGTCTTTTTCTTTTTGGCATTGATTTAAGAAGAGAAGTAGGTAAAAAGAAAAACAGCTCGGAAGCTGTTTTCATTAGTTAGCCAATTTAGCTGCAAGACGAGCTTTATCACGGCTAGCTTTGTTTTTATGAATCAAACCTTTTGATTCAGCTTTATCAATAACTGAGCTAGCAGCACGGTAAAGTTCTTCACTTGGATTAGCTTCAAATGCTTTGATTGCAGTACGCATAGCTGATTTTTGTGCTGAGTTTTTAGCGTTTTGTTTTACGTTAAGTTCAGCACGTTTGATAGCTGATTTAATATTTGCCAATGTTTTCACCTCCATTTATACTAACTATCTAATTATAGCTGAAAACTTTGTCTTTGACAAGTAGAAATACCTGTTTTAGATAAATTTCTTACGGATTTGTCCTATTTTCTTAAATAAATCTTATCAATGTCGTGGTTACTAGACTTATGTAGAATGAGCTGGGCCCGGTGGCGGGTTGGTTGGATAAATTGTTCCAAATTCACCAAGTTGATTGATTGCCAGACTTTTTGTGAAAAGGCTAAAGCCTCTTCCAAAGGGAGTTGTGACAAGGGGTGATAGTAATTGTTGGGATCCTTTTTGGCTAAATCAAGTAGTTTTCTGAAGCGTTCCAGATACCAGTGTTCAATATCCTGACTGTCTGCATCAATGTAAATAGAAAAATCGAAGTAGTCGCTCATGTTCATATAGAGTTGATTATTTTGCTGATGTTGTAGAACATTGATGCCTTCAACAATTAAAATATCAGGGGCCTCGATCTGCTGATGTTGGTTAGGGATGATGTCATAAATGTCATGTGAATAAATTGGAATGGTGACATCGTGACCATTTTTGATTTGCTCAAGGAAATGCAGGAGCAGTTCCATATTATATGATTCAGGAAATCCTTTCCGATTAAGTAAATTTTTTTCTTGGAGAAGGGCATTTGGGTAGAGAAAACCGTCTGTTGTTGCCATGACTACCTTACTTTGGGGAAAGGCCCTTTTTAAGAGCAGGGTTAGGAGACGGCTGGTAGTTGATTTACCAACAGCCACACTACCAGAAATACCAATCATAAACGGAATCTTTTTGTGGGGTTCTTGTAAAAACATGGTTTTAGAAAAATTAAGATTTTCATGAGCACGTTTATAAATATCAATGAGGCTGACAAGGGGCAGGTAGACCTCTTTAACGTCCTGTAAATCAATGCGATCATTAAGACTTTTGATATTTTCCAGCTCACTCGGGCTTAGAGCTACTTGAGGATTGGCGTGGAGGAGGCTGGACCACTTTTGGCGAGATATAGTATAAAAATTGATTAATTCTTTATTCATTCATTTTTTGTCCTTTAGTCATCGAGTCTGTCTAGCTACTATATTCAGATTGAACAAGTCTATTTACAATAGTATTATATCATAAAAATAGAGAAAACGCTTTATAACCGAATGTTGAAAAATAAAAGGGCTTTCAATTTGTTTAAAAAAAACGTCTTTAGCTTGTCAATTGTTTAAGAATATGTTAAGATAGTCTTGTAAAAAAATACAACGGTAGTGTAGTTGAAAATGACAAATATGTATTACACGGAGAACCCAACTAGCTTGCGTGATGTTCAATGTATCAAGGTTAACTTGTTGGGGCAGCAGTTCCAGTTTTTGACTGATTCAGGCGTCTTTTCAAAGAAGATGGTGGATTATGGCAGTCAAGTCCTCCTCTCCAGTTTGCACTTTGCAGAAGGTGAGAGCCTATTGGATTTAGGTTGTGGCTATGGCCCCTTAGGGATTTCCTTAGCCAAGGTTCAGGGCTTGAATGTTACCATGGTTGACGTGAATCTTAGAGCCTTAGATTTGGCTCGGCAAAATGCTTCTCTGAATAAGGTGACGGCCACTATTTTCCAATCAGATATCTATCAGGCGGTTGAAGGGGCATTTGACCATATCATCAGCAATCCTCCTATTCGGGCTGGAAAAACGGTTGTCCATACCATTTTAGCAGATAGTTGGAATTATTTGAAATTTGGAGGTGATTTAACCATCGTTATCCAAAAAAAACAGGGTGCACCTAGTGCTAAGAAAAAAATGGAAGAGATTTTTGGAAATTGTGAAACCTTAAAAAAAGATAAGGGATATTATATTTTTAGAAGTGTGAAAAAATGAGAGCAGTAGATTTAATTCAAAAAAAACGTGACGGTAAGGAATTGACCACAGAGGAAATTAGCTGGCTGATATCGAACTATGCGCAAGGGCATGTGCCAGATTATCAAATGTCAGCCCTAGCCATGGCAATTTATTTCCAAGGGATGTCGGTCAATGAGATTCGCGATTTGACCATGAGCATGGTTAAAACGGGAGAAGAAATTGACTTGTCATCACTGGTAGGAATCAAAACGGACAAGCACTCAACTGGTGGAGTCGGTGACAAGGTAACCTTGATTCTGGCCCCTCTAGTAGCTAGTTTTGATGTTCCGGTGGCCAAAATGAGTGGAAGAGGCTTGGGACATACGGGTGGTACCTTAGATAAACTAGAGTCAATCAAGGGCTATCAGATTGACCGCAGCCAAGAAGAATTTATTCAGCAGGTAAAGGACATCGGTGTCTCAGTCATCGGACAATCAGACCAGTTGGTCAAGGCGGATAAACTCTTATATGCCTTGCGTGACGTGACGGCAACAGTCGACATCATTCCTTTGATTGCAAGCTCAGTCATGAGTAAAAAAATTGCAGCAGGTGCCGACAGCATTCTCCTTGATGTGACAGTTGGTGATGGGGCCTTTATGAAAAATGAGGCTGATGCAGAAGTGCTATCACGGACGATGGTCGACCTTGGAAAAGAGGTTGGCCGCAAAACAGTGGCCGTTATGACCAATATGAGTCAGCCTTTGGGCAGGGCGGTTGGTAATCGTCTCGAAGTTTTAGAAGCTCTTGATATTATGAAGGGGCAAGGTCGTGAGGACGTGACACACTTTATCTGTGAACTAGCTCAAATCATGTTAGAGTTGGCAGGTCGTGAGGAAAGTCTTGAAACGGTTAGGGAACATTTAGTTAACGGCCAAGCGTTGAAGAAATTTGAGGAGATGGTTGCTTACCAAGGGGGCGACTTAGAGGATCTCTATCGTCCATCGCAAGCGGCTTTTATCACAGAAGTTCGAGCGGAACAAGAGGGTTATATTACGGCATTACCTGCCTTGGAGTTTGGCCTAATAGCCATGCGTCTAGGGGCGGGACGAGCTGTTAAGACCGACCAATTAGACTATGAAGCAGGTCTTGTTTTTGAGAAGAAGGTTGGTGACTATGTCAATGTTGGTGATCTTGTCCTAACCATTTACTCTAATCGAGTTGTTGAAGAAACGGTTTTACAAGACTGCCAGAAGAACATTACGATTGGTAGTGAACAGAAAATTCCAAAAGAGATTTTAAAAGTTATTACGTAAGAAAGTGAGCTTGTATGCAAATTAATAAATACATTGATCATACCTTGTTAAAGCAAGATAGTAGTCGGGAGCAAATTGATCAGCTCTTGGCGGAAGCTAAAGCATATGATTTTGCGAGTGTTTGTGTTAATCCGACTTGGGTGGCACATTGTGCCCAGGTTCTTTCGGATTCTGATGTTAAGGTATGTACAGTCGTTGGCTTTCCTTTGGGGGCAACCTTGCCTAGTGTTAAGGCCTTTGAAACAGTTCAAAGTATTGAAGCAGGGGCTGATGAAATTGATATGGTTATTAATATTGGTGCCTTAAAGTCTGGTAACGATGACTTGGTTGAGGAAGATATCCGAGCAGTTGTTGAAGCGAGCGGTGACAAGTTGGTTAAGGTCATCATTGAAACCTGTCTTTTGACAGAAGAAGAAAAAGTTCGTGCTTGTCAGTTGGCAGTCAAGGCGGGAGCTGATTTTGTTAAAACCTCTACTGGATTTTCTACCAATGGTGCGACTGTTGCAGATGTAACCTTGATGAGAGAGACAGTTGGACCAGATGTTGGCGTTAAAGCTGCGGGTGGCGCTCGTTCCCTCGAAGATGCTCAAGCCTTTATTCAAGCAGGAGCTACTCGTATTGGAACATCATCTGGTGTGGCCATCATGAAAGGACAGGTGGTTTCAGGTGGATACTAAGATGCTGACACTGGCAAAAGAGGCTAGTCAATTGGCCTATGTTCCTTATTCAAAATTTCCTGTTGGGGCAGCCTTGAAAACGTCAGATGGAACGGTTTTTACGGGTTGCAACATCGAAAACGTGAGCTTTGGCTTAACTAACTGTGCTGAGCGTACAGCAATCTTTAAGGCGGTATCGCAAGGTCACACAAAATTAGATGAAATCGTTGTTTATGGTGAGACAGAAGAACCTATTTCACCTTGTGGTGCTTGTCGTCAGGTCATGGTTGAATTTTTTGAACCAGACAGCAAGGTAACCTTAATGGCTAAAAATGGTAAGACGGTCGAGATGATGGTCAGGGAATTACTTCCATATTCGTTTATAGATTTCACATAATCTGTATTCTGTTGTCCTAAACCCTTGGTTTAGTCGTTGCTGTAACTATATGTTACGAAATCAAATTTTTTAGGAGGGTTCATAGAAATGAACAAAAAACTTATCGGTGTTGGTTTGGCTTCAGTAGCGGTGCTAAGTCTAGCAGCTTGCTCTAATCGTAAAGCGGCATCTTCTGGTGATGCTAAGACAGACCTTAAAGTTGCCATGGTAACAGATACTGGTGGTGTTGATGACAAATCATTCAACCAATCAGCATGGGAAGGTTTACAAGCTTGGGGGAAAGATAATGGGCTATCAAAAGACAATGGCTTTACTTACTTCCAATCATCAAACGAATCAGAGTATACCACTAACCTATCAAGCGCTGTTGATAATGGTTATAAATTGATTTTTGGTATTGGTTTTGCCCTTCGTGATGCGGTTGAGAAAGCAGCGGAAGATAATACTGATGCAAACTTTGCTATCATTGACTCAGTTATCGAAGGCAAAGATAATGTCGCTAGTGTTGTCTTTGCGGATAATGAGGCAGCTTACCTAGCAGGTGTTGCAGCAGCTAAAGCAACTAAGACAAAACAAGTTGGTTTCATCGGCGGTATGGAAGGTGAAGTTATCACTCGTTTTGAAAAAGGATTCAAAGCTGGTGTGGAATCTGTTGATCCATCGATTAAGGTTTCTGTAGAATACGCAGGTTCATTTGGTGACGCAGCTAAAGGTAAAACAATTGCCGCTGCTCAATATGCAGCAGGTGCAGATATTATCTATCAAGCAGCAGGTGGAACTGGTGCCGGTGTCTTCAGTGAAGCCAAAGCAATCAATGAAACTAAAGCTGAAGCAGACAAAGTTTGGGTTATTGGGGTTGACCGTGATCAGTCAGCAGAAGGTAACTACACTTCTAAAGATGGTAAAGAATCAAACTTTGTCCTAGCTTCATCAATCAAAGAAGTAGGAAACTCATTAAAAGCTATTTCTGAAGCAGCACAAGAAGGCAAATTCCCAGGTGGTAAAACAACTGTTTACGGTCTTAAAGACGGTGGTGTAAACATTGCAACAACTAACCTTGACGAAGAAGCTAAAAAAGCTGTTGAAGATGCCAAAGCGAAAATCACCTCAGGTGAAATTACTGTTCCGGAAAAATAATCTTTCTTAGGGCGTCCATGATTGGTCGCCTTTAGAAACTGAGATATTTATATCTCAGTAAAGCTTAGCAGTCATGCTAGGTTTTACTGTTTGATAAATATAATGAAAGGAAGTCTTCCCATGACAGAGAATGTCATTGAAATGAGAGAAATCACGAAGAAATTCGGTGATTTTGTAGCCAATGACCATATTAATTTAATGGTCAAAAAGGGAGAGATTCATGCCTTGTTGGGAGAAAATGGGGCAGGAAAATCAACCTTGATGAATATGCTTGCTGGCTTGCTCGAGCCAACAAGTGGAGAAATCGCGATTAAGGGCGAAGTTGTCAAAATTGATTCTCCGTCAAAATCTAATAGCCTAGGAATCGGTATGGTTCACCAACACTTTATGTTGGTTGAGGCCTTTACTGTAGCAGAAAATATTATTTTGGGGAATGAAACCACAAAAAACGGGGTATTGGACCTAAAAAGTGCGAGTAAGGAAATTAAAGAGCTATCTGAAAAATACGGATTAGCTGTTGATCCTTCTGCCAAGGTTGAAGATATTTCTGTCGGTGCCCAGCAACGTGTTGAGATTTTAAAAACTCTTTATCGTGGGGCGGATCTTTTGATTTTTGATGAACCAACTGCAGTATTAACCCCATCTGAGATTCAAGAATTAATGGAAATCATGCGTAATTTGGTTAAAGAAGGAAAATCAATTATCTTGATTACGCACAAATTGGATGAGATTCGTGCAGTGGCAAATCGTGTGACAGTTATTCGTCGTGGTAAGAGTATCCAGACAGTTGATGTGGCTGGAGCGACTGCGGAAGATTTGGCTGAAATGATGGTTGGGCGTTCTGTATCTTTCAAAACTGCCAAAAAACCGGCAGAGCCCAAAGAAGTGGTCCTCTCAATTAAGGACTTGGTTGTCAATGAAAACCGTGGGATTCCAGCTGTTAAAAATCTTTCACTCGATGTTCGAGCAGGCGAGATTGTCGGAATTGCAGGGATTGACGGTAATGGTCAGAGTGAACTCATTCAAGCCATTACAGGCCTACGTAAGGTGAAATCAGGTAGCATTACCATCAAAGGTCAAGAAGTTACTAAAATGACGACCCGCCAAATTACAGAGTTGAATGTAGGTCATATTCCAGAAGACCGCCACAGGGATGGATTGGTCTTGCCAATGACCTTGGCTGAAAATATTGCCTTGCAAACCTATTATAAAGAACCTTTGAGTAAAAAAGGAATTTTGGATTATAAGAAAATTAATGACTATGCCAAACAGTTGATGCAAGAATTCGATGTTCGTGGTGCTAATGAACTTGTTCCTGCGAAAGGTTTCTCGGGAGGGAATCAGCAAAAAGCAATCATTGCTCGTGAAGTTGATCGTAACCCAGATTTACTGCTAGTCAGCCAACCTACTCGTGGCTTGGACGTAGGTGCTATTGAGTATATCCGGAAACGTCTAATTGCTGAACGTGATAAAGGCAAAGCCGTTCTTGTGGTTAGTTTTGAATTGGATGAGATTTTGGATGTTTCAGACCGGATTGCTGTTATTCATGATGGCCACATTAAGGGAATTGTAACACCAGAAACAACCAACAAGCAAGAACTTGGTATCTTGATGGCGGGTGGAGTTGTTGAAAAGGAGGTTAGTCATGTCTAAAAAAAATCAACAGGTTATTATTCCGCTGATTTCAGTTGTGTTAGGCTTGCTTCTAGGAGCCGTCGTCATGCTGATTTTTGGTTATGATCCTCTTTGGGGTTATGAAGGTCTCTTCCAGGTTGCCTTTGGTAGCATGAAAAATATTGGTGAGATTTTCCGTGCCATGGGGCCACTGATTTTGATTGGTTTAGGTTTCTCGGTGGCTAGTCGTGCAGGTTTCTTTAACGTTGGATTGGCTGGTCAAGCTCTGGCAGGTTGGATTGCTGCTGGTTGGTTTGCCTTGGCAAATCCAAATATGGCTAGACCCTTGCTGATTTTGATGACAGTTCTGATTGCCATGCTTGTTGGAGGTTTGGCAGGTGCCATTCCAGGGATTCTTCGGGCATATTTGGGAACCAGTGAAGTTATCGTTACCATTATGATGAACTATATCATTCTTTATGCTGGTAATGCCATCATTCAGACGGCCTTTCCAAAAGCATTCATGCGTAGTGTTGATTCAACTATTCAAGTTAGTAGTAATGCAACCTATCAAACAGAATGGTTATCGACAATGACTAACAATTCTCGGATGAATATTGGTATTTTCTTTGCGATTATTGCGATTGCCATTATTTGGTTCTTGTTGAATAAGACAATTATTGGGTTTGAGATTCGTTCAGTAGGTCTTAACCCAAATGCCAGTGAATATGCTGGAATGTCTTCAAAGAAAACCATTATCCTTTCCATGGTCATCTCCGGAGCCTTGGCTGGTTTGGGAGGTGTTGTTGAAGGTTTAGGGACATTTGAAAATGTTTTTGTTCAAACAAGCTCTCTTGCCATTGGTTTTGAAGGAATGGCCGTGAGCCTTCTAGCAGCTAATTCACCAATTGGTATTTTCTTTGCAGCCTTGCTCTTTGCCATCCTCAGTGTTGGTAAGACCGGAATGACAGCGGCGGGAATCCCACCAGAATTGGTTAGTATTGTGACAGCCTCAATTATCTTTTTCGTTGCGTCACACTACCTGATTGAACGTTACATGGCTTCAAGAAAATCAGTGAAAGGAGGAAAATAGAATGACCTCATTAAGTTTAGTAACAATCTTATCGCTCTTAGTATCCTCCATGTTGATTTATGCAGCTCCCCTTATTTTTACGAGTATTGGAGGTGTCTTCTCTGAACGCTCGGGAACGGTAAATGTTGGCCTAGAGGGGATTATGGTCATGGGAGCCTTCTCAGGTATTGTTTTTAACCTAGAATTTGCCTCCGCCTTTGGGAAAGCTACCCCTTGGTTAGCTTTATTGGCTGCAGGTTTGGTTGGTTTGCTCTTTTCTTTGATTCATGCCTTGGCAACAATCAATTTTAGGGCTGACCATATTGTTAGTGGTACTGTTTTAAATCTCTTGGCACCAGCTCTTGCAATTTTCTTAACCAAAGCTCTTTATTCAAAAGGACAAACAGACAATATTCAGGAGTCTTTCGGGAAGTTTACTTTCCCAGTCTTGTCTGATATTCCAGTAATTGGAGAAATCTTCTTTACTAGTACAAGTATTTTAGGTTATTTAGCAGTTGCCTTTTCATTCTTAGCTTGGTATATTTTGTACAAGACACGTTTTGGTTTGCGTTTGCGTTCGGTAGGCGAACACCCACAGGCGGCAGATACTCTAGGAATCAATGTTTATAAAATGCGCTATTTTGGTATCATGATTTCAGGGTTTTTAGCAGGTCTAGGTGGTGCCTTGTATGCACAATCAATCTCCGTTAACTTTGCGGCGACGACCATTCTCGGACCAGGATTTATTTCTTTGGCAGCCATGATTTTTGGGAAATGGAATCCAATTGGGGCCATGCTAGCCAGTCTTTTCTTTGGTCTATCGCAAAGTCTGGCGGTGATTGGTAGTCAGTTGCCTTTACTGTCAAAAATCCCAACCGTTTATCTACAGATAGCTCCTTATCTATTGACAATCATTGTTTTGGCAGCTTTCTTTGGTAAATCAGTTGCACCAAAAGCAGACGGTGTCAACTATATTAAATCTAAATAAAAGGAAAGAACAGCATTTTGCTGTTTTTTTCAATAATTTTAAAAAATCTATGCAAATAACTGGTAAGCGTTTTAAAATAATGATATAATGATAGGGTAAAAAAAATTGAAAGTTGGAAAGTTTATATGAGTAAAATCGTTGTTGTGGGTGCTAACCATGCCGGTACAGCATGTATTAAGACCATGTTGTCAAACTATGGTAGTGAAAATGAAATTGTTGTTTTCGATCAAAACTCAAACATTTCATTCCTAGGTTGTGGGATGGCACTTTGGATTGGTGAGCAAATTGCTGGTCCAGAAGGATTGTTCTATTCTGATAAAGAGCAATTGGAAAGCATGGGAGCTAAGGTTTACATGAACTCACCAGTTGAGTCTGTAGATTACGATAAAAAAGAAGTTCACGCTATCCTAGAAGACGGTTCAAAACACGTTGAATCATATGATAAATTAATTTTCGCAACAGGTTCTCAACCAATCTTGCCACCAATTAAAGGTGCTGAGATCAAGGAAGGTTCTCGTGAATTTGAAGCAACCTTGAAAAACCTTCAATTTGTTAAATTGTACCAAAACTCAGCTGATGTGATTGAGAAATTGAAAGATGCTGACATCAACCGTGTAGCAGTTGTTGGTGCAGGGTACATCGGCGTTGAATTGGCAGAAGCCTTCCAACGTAAAGGTAAAGAAGTTATCTTGATTGACGTTGTTGACACTTGTCTTGCTGGCTACTATGATAAAGACTTGACTGATATGATGTCTAAAAACTTGGAAGACAATGGTATCCAATTGGCATTTGGTCAAACCGTTAAAGAAATTGCTGGTGATGGTAAGGTTGAAAAAATTATCACTGATAAGGCTGAATACGATGTTGACATGGTAGTCTTGGCTGTTGGTTTCCGTCCTAACACAGGCCTTGCAGCTGACAAGGTTGAGTTGTTCCGTAATGGTGCTTTCCTTGTTAATAAAAAACAAGAAACAAGCCTTAAAGATGTTTATGCTATCGGTGATTGTGCAACGATTTATGACAACGCAACTAAGGATACTAGCTACATCGCTCTTGCTTCAAACGCTGTCCGTACTGGTATCGTAGCAGCTCACAATGCTTGTGGTACTGACCTTGAAGGTATCGGTGTGCAAGGTTCAAATGGTATTTCAATCTATGGCCTTCACATGGTATCAACTGGTTTGACACTTGAAAAAGCTAACCGTCTTGGTTTCAATGCTGCAGTGACAGAGTATACTGATAACCAAAAACCAGAATTCATGGAACATGGTAACTTCCCAGTAACCATCAAGATTGTTTACGATAAAGATTCTCGTCGTATCCTTGGGGCACAAATGGTTGCTCGCGAAGACATCTCTATGGGTATTCACATGTTCTCACTTGCTATCCAAGAAGGTGTAACCATCGAGAAATTGGCATTGACAGATATCTTCTTCTTGCCACACTTCAACAAGCCATACAACTACATCACAATGGCTGCTCTTGGAGCAAAAGACTAATGTATAAAAAAGTAAGCTGATTGTCATGTCAGCTTACTTTTTATTTTTCTTGAGCAATGAAGAAAAAATCTCCCTAACTAAGATAGGGAGAACAATTATTATTAGTTTTTGCAAGCTGAAGCAAATTCTTCTTTGGCGAAAGCTTCATCAATGATGTCTTTCAATTGGCTTGCAGATGCTTGCATTTTTTGGAGTTCAGCATCGTTCAATGGGATGTTAACTGGGCGCACAATTCCGTGAGCCCCAATGATAGCAGGTTGACCGATGAAGATTCCTTCAACCCCCTGGTATTGGCCGGCTTGATAAACTGATAGTGGCAGAACTGCAGATTCATCATCTAAGATAGCCTTGGTGATACGAGCAAGAGCTACGGCGATACCATAGTAGGTTGCTCCTTTTTTGTTGATAATAGAATAAGCAGCGTCACGAACAGAGATGAAGAGGTCAATCAAACCTTGTTCACTAACATCACGGTTTTCCATTAACCATTGTTCAAGTTTTACCCCAGCAACGTTGGCGTGTGACCAAACGGCAAATTCAGAATCTCCGTGTTCTCCCATGATGTAGGCATGGACTGAACGAGCGTCGATACCGATTTTTTCAGCCAAGGCTTGGCGGAAACGAGCAGAGTCAAGAGATGTTCCTGAACCGATAACCCGTTCTTTAGGGAAACCTGAGAATTTCCATGTTGAATAAGTCAAGATATCGACTGGGTTGGCAGCAACAAGGAAAATTCCGTTGAAACCAGATTCAACAATAGCAGTGACGACTTCCTTGTTGATACGAAGGTTTTTCTCAACCAAGTCAAGACGTGTTTCACCTGGTTTTTGTGGGGCACCAGCAGTCAAGACAACCAAATCTGCATCGTGGCAGTCTGAGTAGTCAGCTGAGTAGATTTTCTTTGGTGAAGTAAAAGCAAGTGCATGGCTCAAATCTTCAGCATCACCTTGAGTTTTTTCTTTGAAAATATCAATAATTCCAAGCTCTTGTGCAATGCCTTGGGTAACCAAAGCAAAAGCATAAGAGGAGCCGACAGCACCGTCGCCGACAAGGATAACTTTTTTATGTTGTTTAGTTGTCATGTTCTAAACATCTCCCTTTAAATTTTATTGGATTTCTCCATACGATTTTATTCTATCACTTTCATTTCAAAATGTCATTAAGAAAATGAAAAAATCCTTCCAGATAGCGTTTACAAGGTGTAATAAGGGGCTTTTTATGGTATAATAAAGAGTGATTTTCACAGGAAAAGAGGCAGAACATGCAGGATAAAAATTTAGTAACTGTTAATTTAACTAGTGAAATGAAAACTAGCTTTATTGACTATGCCATGAGTGTTATTGTGGCCAGAGCCTTACCTGATGTGCGGGACGGACTAAAGCCTGTTCACCGTCGAATTTTATATGGGATGAATGAGTTGGGAGTTACACCAGATAAGCCCCACAAAAAATCAGCCCGTATTAGTGGTGATGTGATGGGGAAATACCATCCTCACGGAGATTCTTCAATTTATGAAGCCATGGCCCGGATGGCCCAATGGTGGAACTACCGGCATATGTTGGTTGATGGGCATGGAAACTTTGGCTCTATGGATGGTGATCGTCCTGCGGCACAACGTTATACAGAAGCCCGGATGAGTAAAATTACTCTGGAAATGTTACGAGATATCAACAAAAGTACGGTTGATTTCATTGATAACTATGATGGAAATGAACGAGAGCCAGTGGTCTTGCCGGCTCGTTTTCCAAATCTCTTGGTCAATGGAGCAACGGGGATTGCTGTTGGTATGGCGACCAATATTCCGCCTCATAATTTGGCAGAAACCATTGATGCGGTTAATCTGGTCTTAGATCAACCAGAGGTGACAACCAGAGAGTTAATGACTGTTTTACCGGGGCCAGACTTTCCAACAGGGGCCTTAGTCATGGGGAAATCTGGTATTCACAAGGCCTATGAGACAGGTAAGGGCTCGATTGTTTTACGAGCTCGGACGGACATTGAGGAAATGAAAAACGGCCGTGAACGAATCGTGGTGACAGAGTTTCCTTATATGGTTAACAAGGTCAAAGTTCACGAGCACATTGTCAAGCTAGCCCAAGAAAAGCGGATAGAAGGCATTACTGCGGTTCGTGACGAATCAAGTCGTGAGGGAGTGCGCTTGGTGATTGAGGTCCGTCGCGATGCTTCTGCCAGTGTGATCTTGAACAATCTGTTCAAGTTGACTAGCCTGCAAACCAATTTTGGGTTTAATATGCTGGCCATCGAAAATGGGGTTCCAAAAATTTTGTCTCTCCGTCAGATTTTGGACAACTATATTGCTCATCAAAAGGAAGTCATTACTAGGCGGACTCAGTTTGATAAGCAGAAGGCTGAGCAACGCGCCCATATCTTAGAAGGTCTCTTGATTGCCTTGGACCACTTGGACGAGGTCATTAGTATTATTCGCAATAGTGAGACAGATGCTATTGCTCAGGCCCAGTTGATGGAACGTTTTGACTTGTCTGAACGCCAAAGTCAGGCTATTTTGGATATGCGTTTACGTCGTTTGACTGGTTTGGAACGGGATAAAATTCAGGCTGAGTACAAGGATTTGTTGGCTTTGATTGCTGATTTGGCTGATATTTTGGCAAAACCAGAGAGGATTGTTGCCATCATCAAGGAAGAATTGGGCGAGATTAAACGCAAATATGCTGATGCTCGTCGCACAGAGTTGATGGTGGGAGAGGCCTTGTCAATCGAGGACGAGGACCTGATTGAGGAAGCTGATGTCCTGATTACCCTGTCTAATAAGGGCTATATCAAACGCTTGCCACAGGACGAATTTCGCAGTCAAAAACGTGGTGGTCGTGGGGTTCAAGGTACAGGTGTCAACGATGATGATTTTGTGCGTGAGCTGATTTCTACCAGCACCCATGATGTTATGCTTTTCTTTACCAATAAGGGGCGAGCTTATCGTTTAAAAGGCTATGAAATTCCAGAGTATGGCCGGACAGCCAAGGGCTTGCCTGTGGTTAACCTCCTGAAGTTGGAAGAGGGGGAAACTATCCAGACCATTATTAATGTGAAGTTGGAAGATTTTGATAGCAAGTATCTTTTCTTCACCACTAAGCAAGGACTGGTGAAACGTTCGAGTTTATCTGCCTTTAGCAATATTAGACAGAACGGTTTGATTGCCTTAAATTTACGTGATCAGGATGAACTCATTAATGTTTTACTGACCCAGGGGCAAGATGAGGTGATAATTGCTACTAAGTTTGGTTATTCAGTCCGTTTTGAAGAAGCAGGCGTTCGCCAGATGGGACGCAGTGCGACTGGGGTTAAAGGAGTTAGCTTACGTGATGGAGACTGTGTGATTGGGGCCGCACGAATTCATGACGAGCAAGAAGTACTGATTCTTACCGAAAAAGGCTATGGAAAACGCACATCAGCCAAAGAGTACCCACGAAAAAATCGTGGTGGTAAGGGAATTAAGACAGCTAATATTACGGCTAAAAATGGTGGTTTGGCTGGCTTGATGACGGTTGATGGCCAAGAAGATATCATGGTCATCACAGACACTGGGGTGATTATTCGGACCAGTGTAGCAGATATTTCACAGACGAGTCGTTCTACCCAAGGGGTTAAGGTTATGCGCCTTGATGACCAGGCTAAAATCATGACCTTTACCCTGGTAGAGGCCGAAGAAGTCAGTGAAAAAAATGAAGAATAGAGGAAAATATGTCGAAAAAAACTAAGAAAAAATTCCGTTGGGTCCGCCCTTTGCTAATGTTTGTTTTGATAACAGTGGGCTTGGCCTTGGTCTTTAATAAATCCATTCGAAATAGCTTGATTGCAGTCAATACCAACAAGTATCAAGTCTCTAATGTGTCCAAAGAAAAAATTGAGGAAAATAAAAAAGCAGAAGGCAATTTTGATTTTTCGACGGTTAAATCAATTAGTACCGAATCGGTTCTAGCTGCTCAAATGGAATCACAAGTTCTCCCAGTTATTGGAGGGATTGCAATTCCTGAGTTGGGCATCAACCTTCCTATTTTCAAGGGGTTGGATAATACAGCCTTGACCTACGGGGCTGGCACCATGAAAGAAGGCCAGGTGATGGGAGCTGAGAACAATTATGCCTTGGCTAGCCATAATGTCTTTGGCTTGACGGGGGCTTCTGAAATGTTGTTTTCTCCTCTTGAGCGTGCCTCTTTGGGAATGAAAATTTATTTGACAGACAAGGATAAAATTTACACTTATGTTATCTCAAATATTACCGAGGTAACTCCTGAACACGTTGAAGTTATTGATGACACACCTGGTGTTAAAAATTTGACCTTGGTTACTTGCTCAAATCCAGAAGCGACTGGACGGATTATTGTGCATGCTACTTATGAAAGTGAAGTTGCCTTTGATCAAGCGCCACAGGAAGTCAAGGATTCGTTCAACAAATCTTATAATCAAATTAACCTATAATGCCTAGGAGACTGGAGTTCATCCAGTCTTTTTTAATGTCATTATGTTATAATATAGGAAGTATCGGAGGGATAATAATGAAGCTAAGAGCTGTTCATCATGTTGCGATTATTGTTTCTGACTATGATAAATCGCGCGATTTTTATGTCAATAAATTGGGGTTTGAGATTATCCGTGAGAATCATCGGCCCCATAAACAG
The DNA here is from genome assembly GCF_007859195.1 of Streptococcus cuniculipharyngis. Lineage (GTDB taxonomy): Bacteria > Bacillota > Bacilli > Lactobacillales > Streptococcaceae > Streptococcus > Streptococcus cuniculipharyngis. The sequence continues at coordinate 300,120 of NZ_VOHL01000001.1, read as the reverse complement.
GATTATAAGTTGGACTTGAAGTGTGGTGATATTGAGTTAGAAATTTTTGGTAATAAGCTAACTGCCACGGACTATCAAGCACCTCCTAAGCGCCTAGCCTATCCTGAAGCAGCTGGTTTGCGTCATTTGGCCTTTGCAGTTGATGATGTTGAGGCCTATAAAAAAGAACTGGAGGCAATGGGAATTTTTGTTGAGCCTGTCCGGTATGATGATTATACGCATAAAAAGTTGACTTTTTTCTTTGATCCTGATGGGCTTCCCCTAGAATTACACGAATAATTAAGGGAAAAATAAGATTTCTTTGCTATGTTGATTAGCTAGAAAGGAATGATAGTGAAAATGAAATGGAAAAAAACAGTGCTGGCCACCTCTTTAGTGCTTGCTTCAAGTTTAGTCGTGGCTCGGGCACAGGCTGCTAGTGACATTCAATCAGTCATTGATGAGACCTATGTTCAACCTGACTATGTGTTAGGGTACTCTCTGACTGAGGAGCAAAAAACGGCTACTTTGGGTTTGTTGGGGTATTCGAGTCAGGATAGGGATCTCAAAACCATGACAACCAGTGCCTATGCGCAAATCATGAATGTGGCAGATGATCCAAGTTTACAACTTTATTCATCGGTAAAAATTCAAAAATTGGGAGCTTCTGAACCGCTCAAGGTTAAGATTGTTACACCCCAAAACATCACCAAGGTAACGGAAAATATGTATCGGAATGCAGCCGTCACCTTGGGCATTGAACACGCGCAGATTACAGTGGCAGCGCCGATTGCTGTTACAGGAGAAAGTGCGCTAGCAGGGATTTATTATTCTTTAGAACAAAATGGGGCACCTGTAGCTGATGAAAACAAGGCCCTGGCTCAGGAAGAACTTAAGGCCTTGTCAGATATCACTGCAGAAAATCAAAATAAGGAAGGTTTTAATGCAGATAAACTGAATGTTGCCTTGACCGATATTAAAAAGGCTGTTGCTGATGGCGGGGGGCAACTTACAGAAGGAGATGTGAGGACGATTGTTGAGCAGACCTTGGCTAATTACGGCTTGACATCGTCAATAACGACTAATCAGATCAATCTGATTGTTAATTTTGCCTTAAACCTTTCTAAAAGCGGGGTCATTACTGATGCAGACTTTCAGGCAAGTTTGACTGCTTTGAAAGATAGCATTGTCCAACAGGCGGGCTCTCTTTTCGATGGGGTCAACTTAAACATGGATACTAGTCAGGCAGTCGAAAAAGGTAAGGGGCTACTGGCAACCATTTGGCAACAAATTGTGACATTTTTCAGAAATTTAATTGGTTAGACTTGTTCCTATGACGTTAGTAACTTATCAGCCCCTACGGAGGAAACTGGCTTGTTCCGTCCTTATTATTCTCGTTTTTTTACTGGGGCGGAAAATTCCACTGCCTTATTTGCAAGATTTATCAATCAATAACCCCTTGTTAACTCTATCTAGTATGATGACAGGCGGTAATCTAACTCGGTTAAGTCTTTTTTCTCTAGGTTTATCTCCCTGGATGTATGCCAAACTCTTACTTCGTCTATTAAGCTTGGGGCAGGAGCAAGATAATTGGTTGTTGAAACAAGACAGTTATAGTAAGGGGCTAAGTCTAATCTTTTCACTCTTACAGGCCTACTTTTTGGTGTCTAGTTTGGTTAATCAGGCTTCCTTAGTTTTTGATGGGCTTGCCTGGCTGACAGTGTTCTTGTTAACGACGGGGAGCTTTGTTCTGCTTTGGTTAACAGAAGTGAACAGTCGCTACGGGATTGGTCAAGCTAGTTTAATCATTCTTGTAGGGATGCTTTCAGGACAACTCCAAACTTTAGGAGACCTGAGTTTGCCATCTGGAATGTCTGGGATTATTGTGTTGGTCTGGCTCATGCTGGCTATTTATCTGGGGGTTAGTCTAGAAAAAACGACCTATCCCTTGGCGGTAAAACGTCTAGCCATCAGTCATCCTCAGTTTCAAGACTATAGCCTACCTTTAGGGGTTAATCTGGGTCGTTCAATGGCTGTCCTGTACGCTCATTCATTCTTATTATTGGGGCAATATGCGCTTGATTTTGGAGCAGCCCGTTTTCCTAGACTGTTGAATTGGTTGTGGTGGAAAGAGGCCGTATCCTTAGACTATCCCTTGGGGATTAGTTTTTATGCCATCTTGGTGGTTATTTTAACCCTAGTTTTTGCCTTTCTGAATTTTGATAGCCTTAGTTTTGTGTGCAATTTGCAAAAATCAGGCGACTATCTGCTCTATCAAAACCCTGGTAGGGCTAGTCTGGCCTATGTCAATCATGTGTTGAAACGTATCTCTCTGTTTACTGGTTTGCTACTGAGCTTGCTGGTTAGTTTGCCTTGGTGGCTAGCGCTTTATGAGCCAAGTTTCTTCCCTTTGGCTGGGCTGACAAGTCAGGCCCTGGCCATAACGGGAATGATTCGGTCCATTCAAGAGGAAGTAAAAACTATTTGCCTTCCCCTAGCCTATGGTCCTATTTTTCAAGAAAAAACGGAAGGATAAGTGATGTTTTACGTGGTCCCTGCTTGGTATGCTCAAAAAGATTCAGAGGATTTGTCAGGACAAATTAGTCGGCCCTGGTATGAACCTGCGCGTTATCTGGATGATGACATGACGGGTTATTTACGTTTATTACAAGAGCATGGCCAAGAGAGTCAGTTAATCTTATTATCTTATTTACCTCAGTTGGATCAATTACTGCAGGAGGAGGCGTTATATGGTTTAGCTTATTGGTCTGTTTTTGATGTTTTACAAGATACAGTAGATGCCCCTCAGCGTTTTTTATCCTTCCGCGACCTGTTGTGGCCTGAACGAGCTGAGTTTGTTTACACCCCTTTTCTAGTCCAAGTTAGGTTAGACAATCGTCTCTTTGCTAGGGTAGAATTTGCTGCGGCTGGAAATTTACTGTGGATTGATTATTTTAATAATGACCAACTTTTTAAACGACTAGTCTATGACGCTCGGGGATTTTTATCTAGTCAAATCACCTACCAAGCTGGTCTCCCCTATTGCCAAGACTATTATAATTTGGCTGGTTCTTGGCAGTTTCGACAGTATTTACAGGATTCATCGGCCAAGCTTGTGATTAATCCAGTCCATCAAGACCGGTTTAAAGCCACTACTTATGCTTCAATAAAAGAACTGGTGGTTGAAAAATTGACGGCTTACCTGACTTCTCTGACAGCAGGACAGAAATTTCTCGTTGCTGCCGAGGCTAGAAACCTGGATTTGTTACAAGATTGGTTTTCTAAACATCAAGTTGCTCTCTCGTTTTGGGAAGACCGATTATCCCAGGCTACATTAACTCAAATAAAAGGTTCCTTGACGAGGGCCAAACTTCTGCTCAGCAATCGGCCCTTGACCTGGAAAAAACTGGAAAATAATCAGTTGCCCGCCACAAACCTTTTGCAAGCAGTAGGAGATAAGGGGACAGAATTTGGAAAAAGTCAAGAGTTGGCAGGGGTTTCCCTCTATCTTCAACTAGATGGTCTAGATCCTGAGACAAGAACCAGTCTTCTTAAACTTCTACTAGCTCAGGCTGAAACCTATTCGGGTTATGATGTGATTTTGGTTTCCCAGGAGCAAGACGCGAGAAAAAGAGAAGCGCTCAAGCAGTGGTTAAATGATTATTTTCCAGATGTTTCCTCACGCTTGCAATTGCGATTCCCAGCCAGTTCTTTTGAGCAAGTAAGCTTGTTGCAGCAGGCTAGACTTTTGATTGATCTGTCACCGAATCCTAATCTCAAGTTACAGGCCCAAGGGCTTAATTTGGGGTTGCCACAAATTGTTGCCTGTGAGACGCCCTATGTCGATCACTTGAAAAATGCTTATATCATTCATGATTTGCAAGAATTGCCTCAGGCCCTAGCTCATTATTTAACCAGATTGGATTATTGGCATCAGGCCCTGGCAGATATGGTTATGAAACAGTCACAATATCAGGGGCTGGCTTTGATTCATCAACTGAAAGCTGAATTAGACAAATGACAAAGGAAATTATTTTACAGATTGGATATGATAATTGGGCGGAACGCTATCCCATACCGGCTAATTTGGACTGGCGGCATGTTCATCCTGAAGCCTTAGTGGATTTGGTTGAGGCTAGACAAGACTTGCTTAATCACAATAAACAGTTGGAAGAACTCATGGAACAAGCAAGCCTGTCGTCTGATAATCATCAGGTGATGGCGGAGTTGGAGGCCCAAAAAGAACCGGTGCCAGACTATCGTTTGTTGCTAATTACTGATGATTTTTTCAGTGCTGACTTATCTGCTTTACAGGATTGGATTGAGGCTTATGAAGTCTTCTATCCTAGCGGTTTAAGGGTGACGACCAGTTCCTTGGCTGACTTTTTACGACAAAAAAAAGCCCAATCTTTTGATGAGCCCCCAGTTGAGTTTTTATTAACATTAAGTAAGATTAGCTTTAAAAAACCTTATGGTGCCAAACTTCCTCTTCGACACTTTTTATTGGCTCCTCAACTAAGGTGCTATCAAGTTTGCTACCAAGGTAGTGCCAGTTTACATCTGACAGGTGACTTTGGAAGGACTTATCGTTTTTTGGGAAATTTTTCTTACAATATCCCCTATGATAAAACCTCAAGTTTGGATTTTTGGCAAGAATTTACACTCGATGGAACTTGTGAATTGCTCATTAAGATTACGTTATTGGCTCAAGGGGCAGCTGGTCAAGTCCTCCATGAATGGCACATCAGCGGACCTGATTTGGCGGAACAGTACCATATTGATGCTAATCAGGAGGGTTATCTTGCGGTATCCTTATGGGTTAAAGGTCAGGGACAGCTCAATCTAGGACCACTCCATTATCGCTTTAGCCGAAAAGGTTATGGCCAATTTATCTTTGGAGGGCAACGTTATGCAGATGCCTCAGGTCAGGAATTCCATTATTATCTTAATCCCGGTGATGCCAAACCTCCTCTGATGGTCTATTTCTCGGGTTGGCGGACAGCCGAGGGATTTGAAGGCTTTCCTATGATGAAAAAACTAAAAGCGCCTTTTTTACTAATTTGTGACCCTCGCTTGGAGGGGGGGAGTTTTTATTGGGGAAGTCCTGATTTTGAAAATGCCATAAAAAAAGTCATTCAGGAAAGCTTATTGAGCCTTGGTTTTAAGGAGGGAGATGACCTGATTTTGTCGGGGCTGTCCATGGGGACTTTTGGCGCCTTATATTATGCTAGTTTTTTACGTCCCCATGCCTTGGTTTTGGGAAAACCCTTGACTAATTTGGGACAAATAGCCCTAAGAGAGCGCTTGGAACGGCCGGCAGGTTTTCCTACCTCTTTGGACATTTTACAAGGATTTGCTGGTGATTTGACCCCTCAATCAGCTAGCCAGCTCAATCAACGTTTTTGGCAAGTGTTTCAGTCGGCTAATCTGGCCCAGACGACTATTTATGCAACCTATATGACTGAGGACGACTATGATCAACGGGCACTCAATGATTTACTGGAAGCAACAAAAATTAATGGTGCCCGATTGGTAGCACGTCCTTGGCCTGGACGACATAATGATGGTACTAGGGAAGTGGCCACTTGGTTTCAACATCAGTATGGTCAGCTCCTGAAAGAGGATTTTGGAAGAAACGAAAAATGACACGATACTATGTGATTAAATGGCGAGAAAATCAGCAGTCTACTTATTTATATGGCAGTCAGCTGATTTGGCAAAAAGAAGCAGTACATGTGACCAATCAACTCATGCCGTCAGGACTGAGCTTCCATGAATGGCAGTCACGGACCAACTATCAGCGTGACCGTAGAGAACCGGAGCTCCCTCTCTTGCGCCCTGGAAAAACTTATCAACTTGAATTAGTCAGTGACCTTTTGGTGGGGTCCCTGCCTTATCTGCAAATCATTTGTTATGATCGCTGGGAACAAGAATTAGTCAAGATAACCATTAAAGAGGGTAGGGGAGATTTTGTTTATCCGACAGAGACTTATGATTACCACATCCGACTAATCAATGCGGGGTGCCAGTCCTTTCGGTTTCATCAGCTGGTGTTAAGGGAAGTAGATTAACTGAAAGAAGGGAGGAGGCAATGAGGACATCATATCAGTTAAGGCGACTAAAGCCTATTCTCGCTCAGATTAAGCAGGAAGCAAGCAAGCTCCAAAGCTTATCTGAGCAGGCTTTGCGGGAAAAAACGAGCCTCTTGAAACGGGCTTTTAACCAGGGTCAGTCACTTGACAATCTGTTGCCCCAAGCTTTTGCCTTAGCCAGGGAGGTGATTTTTCGCCAAAGGGCACTTTATCTTTATGATGTTCAACTCTTAGGGGCCATTGTTTTACATCAAGGAAATATTGCTGAGATGAAGACAGGAGAAGGCAAGACCTTAACTGCGGTTCTTCCTCTATATCTCCATGCCCTTACAGGAAAACGGACTTTTTTGATAACCCCAAATGCTTATTTAGCTCAGCGAGATGCTGCTGAAGTAGCTCCCATTTTTGACTTTTTAGGGATCACGTTGGGAGTGGCAGTCTGGGAGGGAGAAAAAGCTCCTGACGCCCAAAAGAAGCGGGCCATTTACCAGGCAGATGTGGTTTATACGACGAGCAGTCAGCTAGGTTTCGATTACTTGATGGACAATCTAGCTGATCGCCAAGCAAATAAATTTTTTCCATCTTTAGATTATGCTATTATTGACGAAGCGGACACCGTTCTCCTTGACATGGTTCAGACACCCTTAATTATCTCAGGAGCACCCCGTGTTCAGTCCAACCTCTATCAAATGGCTGATCAGTTTGTCAGCACCTTGGATGATAGGGGCATCTATTACCATGCGGGTAAGAAAGAAGTTTGGCTTACCGAAATCGGTATTAAGGAGGCCGAACGATTTTTCAATATAGAGCATTTGTATGCGCCGGCTTATTTTGATTTGGTTAGACATCTAATGCTGGCCCTCAAGGCCCATTACTTATACCTTAAGCAAAAAGATTATTTAGTTAAAAATGAGGAAATTAAGCTGATTGACCAACAAACAGGTCGCTTGCTAACAGGAACCAAATTACAAGGAGGGCTTCACCAAGCTCTTGAAGTCAAGGAACAGTTGCCCCCTAGCCCTGAATTGAGGACGGTAGCGACCATTACCTATCAAAATTTATTTCTCTTGTTTGAGCAATTGGCTGGTATGACGGGAACTGGTAAAACAGCAGAAGGTGAATTTTTAGAGGTTTATCAGATGGCAGTTGTGTCTATCCCGACTCATCGACCGGTTCAACGCCGTGATTTACCCGATCGTATCTATCCTAGTTTGACAGAAAAAATAGGAGCTGTCTTAAGTCTTGTTCAAGCTTGTCATAAAAAGGGGCAACCAGTCCTACTGGTGACAGGATCCTTGACCATGTCTCAACTTTATTCTAACCTGTTACTGAGTCAGGGATTGGCCCATACGCTTTTAAATGCCAAAAGTGGTGCTCGGGAAGCTGAGATTATTGCTGGAGCGGGAGCTTATGGGGCCATAACCATTGCAACGCAGATGGCAGGTCGAGGCACTGATATTATCTTAGAAGCAGGTGTTCGGGAGCTTGGCGGTTTGGCAGTGATTGCCACCGAACGTTTTGCTAATGAACGAATTGATTTACAAATCAGAGGACGAGCAGGACGACAGGGTGACCCTGGCTTTAGCCAGTTTTTCGTTTCTTTAGAGGATGACCTTTTGGAAGAATACGGCAACAAGCGGCAGCTTAAAAAATGGCGTCAATCTGGTGGAAACAAGAGATACAGGTCTCTTTACCGTCTGGTCAAAGAAGCCCAGGCCAAGAGTGATAAACTCGGACAACTCCAAAGAGCGAATGCTCTGGCCTTTGACAAAAGTATTAAGTTCCAAAGAGACCTGGTTTACCACCAACGCGATGCCTTATTGAGAGAAGATCAGCTTCAATTAGACCTAGAACAGCTGGTTGAACAAGCGCTACACCGCCTTTTTCAATCGGAAAATCTGTCTGAGCAGGTGGTGGAGCGTTATATCTTGGATCATGTTTCCTATCGGTTCCAATCCTTACCTTCTCACTTGGATCTGCAGGATAAGATGGCTTTAAAAGCCTACACGCAGCAGTTGATTAGGGACAAAATCGAGCAGAAACAGCGGTATCTAGGTCAGGATTTTGCAGTATTTCTCCGTTTGGCTAGCTTGAAGGCCTTGGATGAAGCCTGGATTGAAGAAGTTGATTATTTGCAGCAGTTACGCCTTGTTTTGAGCGGGGTGTCGGCTAGTCAGACCAATCCCTTGTTTGACTATCACCAACAGGCGCATCAAGCCTATCTCAAGATGCAGGAGCGCGTGCAAGACTATTTGTTAACCTATCTTTGTCTAAGTGAGGTTGAAAAAACTTCAAATGGACGACTTATCATTTACTTTGGTTAGGAATTATATGACAGTTTACAATATTAATTTAGGAATTGGCTGGGCCAGCAGTGGGGTTGAATATGCTCAGGCTTATCGGGCCCAATGTTTACGTCAGTTAGAAATAGAGAGCAAGTTTATTTTTACTGATTTTATTGGTCAGGATAATATTATTGATTTAACCCGTAATATTGGTTTTCGAGATGAAGAAGTTATCTGGCTTTATTTGGCCTTTACGGATCAAAAATTAGCGCCGACAAGTTTCACCTTGGATGATTTATTAACCCAATATGATGGAGAAGTTCATCGAACTGAGCGTCAAGGTAAACGGGTTCGTTTCTTTGATGACGTCAAGAACCAGTTTGTGACGGCCTATCTCAAGGATGAGAATCAAGATATTGTGCATCGGGTCGAATACGTTTCACGGGGTTGTGTGATCAGGAAGGACTTTTACTCCTACACTAAAATGTTTACTGAATTTTATTACCCCAAGCAAAATAAGGCCCATCTCTACCAGCGTTCTTATTATAATGAAGATGGTAGTGTGGCCTACGATGAAATCATGTCAGATACGGGTTCATTTTTCCGTTTTCCAGACCGTCTGCTCATGTCTAAGGAAGAGCTAGTGGCTCATTTTTTGGACAAGCTAGCCTTGACGAAGCAAGATACCATTATCTTAGATCGGGCAACAGGCATTGGTCAAGCTGTTTTTCGCCATGTTAAACCTGCTCGTCTAGGGGTGGTGATTCATGCGGAACATTATGTCAAAGGAACGGAAGAAGAGGGCCACTTGTTGTGGAATAATTATTATGAATACCAGCTGTCGTATGCGCAACATGTTGATTTTTTTGTCCTGGCAACTGACAAACAAAAGCAGGTCTTAAGTCAACAATTGAGAGAGTTGGGAAAGCCACTTCCACGTCTGGTCACCATTCCTGTTGGCAGTTTAGCAAATCTGTCCTATCCTAAGGGACAGCGCAAGGCTTATCATGCCATGACAGCTTCACGTTTGGCAACCGAAAAACATGTGGACTGGCTGGTTAAGGCCGTTATTGAAGCTAAAAAGAGCTTGCCCGACCTTATCTTTGATATTTATGGTCAAGGGGGGGAAGAAGCCCTGCTTAAACAAATCATCACTAGCCATCAAGCAGAAGGTTACATTCGTTTAAAAGGACATCAAGAGCTGACTGAGATTTATCAGAATTATCAGTTGTATTTGACCGCTTCTACTAGCGAAGGTTTTGGCTTAACCCTTTTAGAAGCAGTTGGAGCGGGCTTGCCTATGATTGGTTTTGACGTTCCTTATGGCAACCAGACATTTATTGCTCCAAATAAAAATGGTTACCTCATTCCTCAAATGGATGATCAAGATGAAGCAACTATTGTGGCTTCATTTGCTCAAGCGATTAAGCAACTTTTCCAGAAGGATAAGTTGTCAGATTTGGAGCAGGCCTCTTATCACATTGCCAGTGAGTTTTTATCGGAGAAAGTTGTTAAAAAATGGGAACGATTATTTAAGGAGTTAGCAGATGATTAATTTATTTGATACCTATCATCAAAAGAGCTGGGACCTGCATTTTTCCTTGCTCAAGTCAGGCTACCAGCACCCCACGGTGGTTTTGGAAGATAATGGCTGGTTGCCTGAAGATGTGACCTCTCCTTATCAATTCATGACCGGCTACCAGTTGAGCCAGGGAGAGCCTCTTTATTTTAACCAACTGGCCATTCCCGATTTCTGGGAGATTAGGGGAAATAGTCAGGAAGCCAATGTCTGGGACTACCATCAACGGCGGGCTGCTATTCATTATGCCACCCCTAAACATAGACGATTTATCCAACAAGTGGATTGGTTTGATAAATCAGGAAAAATAATCAGTAGTGACCATTATAATCGTAAAGGCTATCGTTTTGCCCAGTCAATTTATGATGCTAAAAATGGTGAATTGCTATCTAAAAGTTATTACGATGCCCAGCAGAAGGAGGTTGTTGTTGAGAATTATAAGACAGGTGATGTCATTATTAATTACAAACAACAGGTGAGTATTTTTCCATCACAGGTAGCTTTTTATGCCTATTATTTAAAAGAAGCAGGCTTCCAGCTAGACCGTATTTTTTATAATTCCCTAGGTAAATCTTTCTTGACAGCCTTTGAAAGCAAGGAAGCGCAAAATAACATTCTCTTTTGGCAAGAGGGGATAGGGGAGCAACTGCCTGCTAATATGACTTTTCTGTTGGATAGTAAGACGGTAAGCACGCAGATTGCTGTCCAAGATTCAGCTGTTTTTAAGAAAATCAAAAGCATGGTCCAGCCTAAAGACTTGCAGCACTTTTCTTATCTCGGCTTCCTCTACCCTTTCAAGCCAAATCAGTCCTTTTACCCTGAGGCCTTGATTGTCACGAATTCCGATCAGATTGAGCAGGTGGAAGAACTGATTAAGGATTTGCCAGAGTTAACCTTTAATATTGCGGCTGTCACAGAAATGTCTAGTAAATTGGTGAGATTGAAAACCTATGATAATGTTCGTCTTTACCCCAATTCTAGTCCAGCATCTATTGAGGAACTTTTTAAGAAATCAAGTTTTTACTTGGATATTAATTATGGGCGAGAACTACTGTCAGCCTGTCGGACTGCTTTCGAACGTGAATTACTTCTTTTCAGTTTTGATAAAACAGCTCATAATCGCCATTATGTGTCTTCCTCACAAGTATTTCAGACCAATGAACGAGAAAAACTGGTCGCAACCCTTCGCGCCTGCTTAACAGATCGTTACCACTGGTATAGTTTGTTAGAAAATCAGCGGGAACACGCCAATGTCTCAACCATTGATTTTTATCAGCAATTTTTGGGGTAAACCATTAACAATTACTTATTTTCTTTATGATTCTACTTGTTTATCCGTACATATTGTAGTATAATCAATCAGAAAAAGAAGAAAGTACGAAAAACAGTCGTTTCAAAGGAGAATTAAATGAAACATCGATCAGTTAATAAATTATTAGCCATCGTTGGACAAGAAACGCGGGTCATTTTACGAAAATCCGGTAAGCGCTGGATTAGTGTTTTATTGTCCAAACTCCATTTTGTTCGTATGATGGGTAAATCATCAGCCCAACAAGACTCCCAGATTTGTGCAGATGAGTCGCTCTTAGCTCAATCACCTTATTTAAAGGCCTTCCTGTCTTTAGGAGCTATTGGGGGAGGAGCCCTAGTCCACAATAATGTGTTGGCGGAAGAGCAACCAGCGGCCGAAGTGGCAACAACTGAACAACCTACCTTGGCAGAAACAAGGCAGGTTGAGGTGACCTTGAGTGCGACGGCAGACCCAAGCAGTCAGTCACTGCCTCAAACAGAAGACATCCCCTCCCAAGTTTCTCAATTAGCTACTTCTGAACAGGAGTCAGCTGCAGTGCCTGTGTCCGAGTCACAGAGGATGACTGACCTGGTTTCAGAATCAGAAAGCCAGATGTCAACTAGCTCTTCTCAGTCATCTTCGGAGTCAGAACAGGGTTCAGAATCTAGCAGCATAGATTCAACTAGCACTAGTCAAGTCATTAGTAACTTTAGAAGTTTTTCTGGTTTTCGTAGTGTGTCTTCAGCGACAACTAGGGCAGCTGAAACAGAAACGGTCACCACTATTACTGACTCAACGATAGCAAGCACAATTGGCTCTCAGGTGGATAGCGAGGGGAATCAAGTTCTTGTTTTCCAGGAATCAGATGCTAATGCTAAAACTCAGGGAAAAACCATTACTTCGGTTGAGGGCTACCTTAACCCACAAACCAATATTATTTCTTGGGTTGTTCGCTTCACTCCGCCAGGAAGTGGCCAAGCTTTCCCAGGGCTTTATGTGGCAGCAGTTTCCAATATGGGAGAGCCGCAAAATGTCAAGGTTAATGGCCAGCCAATTTCAAAAAATAACAATAACTATCGAACAGTTGACAGTGCTTCTACGACAGGAGAGAAAAAAGCACTTGGGGTGAACCTAACAACGACAGACTATTCAGGTCGTTATTGGGGAAATAATTATTCTCTCGGTGATACAATGATTCCATTGGGAAGTGAAGCTATTTTCACTTTTGAAACCCAAGTCGGTGACTCTCTAGCTAATGTCAGCATGTATGTCCAGGCAGCGACTAATACAAGAAATGATGTTCGGGCGACAGTTGATGAAAAAAATGGTAGCTCTAACCTCGGAGGGATGCTGGTTAATTATCGCACGTCGTTTACGTCCAATGAATATACCACTTCAGTATCCCATTCTGTTTCGCAATCACTATCAAATCGTGCCAGTGAATCTAGAAGTACTAGCCAGTCAATTAGTCAATCAACTTCCCAAGAACAATCGGAGAGTTTATCTGCCTCAACAAGTACGATTCACTCAACATCGGATTCGATTAGTCAGAGCACTTCACAGTCAATCTACACCAGTCAGTCCGAATCACTCAGTACCGTTGAGTCAACCTCATCCTCTGAATCAACAAGCTTGAGTCAATCTGAATCATTAAGTACAAGTGAATCAACATCAGAATCCGATTCTGCAAGTGCAAGTCAATCTGAATCACTAAGTACAAGTGAATCAACATCAGAATCCGATTCTGCAAGTGCAAGTCAATCTGAATCACTAAGTACAAGTGAATCAACATCAGAATCCGATTCTGCAAGTGCAAGTCAGTCTGAGTCACTAAGTACCAGTGAATCAATGTCAGCGTCAGACTCTGCAAGTGCAAGTCAATCTGAATCACTAAGTACAAGTGAATCGACATCAGTATCTGAATCAACAAGCTTGAGTCAGTCTGAGTCACTAAGTACCAGTGAGTCAACCTCAGTATCAGATTCAACAAGTGTGAGTCAGTCTGAATCATTAAGTACTAGTGAGTCAACCTCAGTATCAGATTCAACAAGCTTGAGTCAGTCTGAGTCACTAAGCACTAGTGAATCAACCTCAGTGTCAGATTCTGCAAGTGCAAGTCAGTCTGAGTCACTAAGTACCAGCGAATCAACCTCAGTATCCGATTCAACAAGCTTGAGCCAATCTGAGTCACTAAGCACCAGCGAGTCAACATCAGTATCTGAATCAACAAGCTTGAGTCAGTCTGAGTCACTAAGTACCAGTGAATCAATGTCAGCGTCAGACTCTGCAAGTGCAAGTCAATCTGAATCACTAAGTACAAGTGAATCGACATCAGTATCTGAATCAACAAGCTTGAGTCAGTCTGAGTCACTAAGTACCAGTGAGTCAACCTCAGTATCAGATTCAACAAGCTTGAGTCAGTCTGATTCACTAAGCACTAGTGAATCAACCTCAGTGTCAGATTCTGCAAGTGCAAGTCAGTCTGAGTCACTAAGTACCAGTGAATCAATGTCAGTGTCAGATTCTGCAAGTGCGAGTCAGTCTGAATCATTAAGTACCAGCGAGTCAACCTCAACATCAGATTCTGAAAGTGTCAGCCAGTCTGAATCACTAAGTACAAGTGAATCGACATCAGCCTCTGATTCAACAAGCTTGAGTCAATCTGAATCACTAAGTACAAGTGAATCAACATCAGAATCCGATTCTGCAAGTGCAAGTCAATCTGAATCACTAAGTACCAGCGAGTCAACTTCAGCGTCAGATTCTGCAAGTGCAAGCCAATCTGAATCAACAAGTGTGAGTCAGTCTGAGTCACTAAGCACCAGCGAGTCAACCTCAGTATCAGATTCTGCAAGTGTGAGCCAATCTGAGTCACTAAGCACCAGTGAATCAACCTCACAATCTGAATCAACAAGTTTGAGTCAGTCTGAATCATTAAGTACTAGCGAGTCAAGCTCACAATCTGAATCAACAAGCTTGAGTCAGTCTGAGTCATTGAGCACCAGCGAATCGACATCAGTATCTGAATCAACAAGTGTGAGTCAGTCTGAATCATTGAGTACCAGTGAGTCAACCTCAGCATCAGATTCTGCAAGTGTCAGCCAATCTGAGTCATTAAGTACTAGCGAGTCAACTTCAGCGTCAGATTCTGCAAGTGCAAGCCAATCTGAATCAACAAGTGTGAGTCAGTCTGAGTCATTGAGTACAAGTGAGTCAACTTCAGTATCAGATTCTGCAAGCTTGAGTCAGTCTGAGTCATTGAGTACAAGTGAGTCAACTTCAGTATCAGATTCTGCAAGTGCAAGTCAATCTGAGTCACTAAGCACCAGTGAATCAACATCTGCATCAGATTCTGCAAGTGCAAGTCAATCTGAGTCACTAAGCACCAGCGAGTCAACTTCAGCGTCAGATTCTGCAAGTGCAAGTCAATCTGAATCATTAAGTACTAGCGAATCAACCTCAGTGTCAGATTCTACAAGTGCAAGTCAGTCTGAGTCACTAAGCACTAGTGAATCAACATCAGTGTCTGAATCAACAAGTGTGAGTCAGTCTGAATCATTAAGTACCAGCGAATCGACATCAGTATCTGAATCAACAAGTGCAAGTCAGTCTGAATCACTAAGTACCAGCGAATCGACATCAGTATCTGAATCAACAAGTGTGAGTCAGTCTGAGTCACTAAGCACCAGCGACTCAGTCTCAGCATCAGAATCAACAAGTGCAAGTCAATCTGAGTCATTGAGTACAAGCGAGTCAACCTCAGTGTCTGAATCAACAAGCTTGAGCCAATCTGAGTCACTAAGCACCAGTGAATCAACATCAGTGTCAGATTCTGCAAGTGCAAGTCAGTCTGAATCACTAAGTACCAGTGAATCAACCTCAGTGTCAGATTCTGCAAGTGCAAGTCAGTCTGAGTCATTGAGTACAAGCGAGTCAACCTCAGTGTCTGAATCAACAAGCTTGAGCCAATCTGAGTCACTAAGCACCAGTGAATCAACCTCAGTGTCTGAATCAACAAGCTTGAGTCAGTCTGAGTCATTGAGTACCAGTGAATCAATGTCAGCATCAGATTCAACAAGTGCAAGTCAGTCTGAGTCACTAAGTACAAGCGAGTCAACCTCAGTGTCAGATTCTGCAAGTGCAAGTCAGTCTGAATCACTAAGTACCAGCGAATCGACATCAGTATCTGAATCAACAAGTGTGAGTCAATCTGAGTCATTGAGTACCAGTGAATCAACATCAGCATCTGAATCTACAAGTGCAAGTCAGTCTGAGTCACTAAGCACTAGTGAATCAACCTCAGTGTCAGATTCTGCAAGTGCAAGTCAGTCTGAGTCATTGAGTACAAGCGAGTCAACCTCAGTATCAGATTCTGCAAGTGCAAGTCAGTCTGAGTCACTAAGCACCAGCGAATCAACCTCAGTATCCGATTCAACAAGTGTGAGTCAGTCTGAGTCACTAAGCACCAGTGAATCAACATCAGTGTCAGATTCTGCAAGTGCAAGTCAGTCTGAGTCATTGAGTACAAGCGAGTCAACCTCAGTATCAGATTCTGCAAGTGCAAGTCAATCTGACTCACTAAGCACCAGTGAATCAACCTCAGTATCAGATTCAACAAGTGCAAGTCAGTCTGAGTCATTGAGTACAAGCGAGTCAACCTCAGTATCAGATTCTGCAAGTGCAAGTCAATCTGACTCACTAAGCACCAGTGAATCAAGGGCAGAGCTACATAATAGTAAGCTTTCACTCAAGGCTAGTGCAAGTAGTCAAGCCTTGGTAGCTGTTCAGCAGCAATTACCAAAAACTGGTGAAGAAGATAACAATGCCCTCTTATTAGGATTAGGTCTTGTTGGTGTATCCAGGTTCATGAAACGCAAAGACAAAAAATCTTAGTAAAATAAAAATCAACAGGCTTAAGGCTTGTTGATTTTTATTTACGATACTATTGACAAGTCAGATCAACTTGTGGTAAAATTCAGAAAATAAACGAAATAAAGGAGATGATTGAATGACCACACTGACCATGCCCAACTACAGTTATGGAGAAAATTGCTTCCAAGAAATCCCGCAAGTCTTAGCCGCCTATGGCTTTAAAAAGATTGTTTTTATCGGCGGTGAAAAAGCCTTGGCTAGTGCTCAAGAGGAAGTGAAAGCCATCTTGCTAGAACATAATTTTCAGGTGACAGGCAGCTTTATTTACGGCAAAGATTCCACTCAGGCCAATATTGACCGCTTGGCTAATCTTAAAGAGGTGCAAGAAGCAGAGCTCATCTTTGCCTTTGGCGGTGGTCAAGCACTAGACACAGCCAAAATGGTTGCCAAACAAGTCAAGAAACAAACCATGACCTTTCCCACCATTTGTTCCAATTGCTCCGCAGGGACAGCCATTGCTGTGATTTATAAGGAAGATCATTCGCTGGATACTTATGGTTATCCTGACGCTCCGCTTCATATCTTTATCAATACTAGAATTATTGCTCAAGCACCGGTAAAATATTTTTGGGCCGGTATTGCTGATGGTATTTCCAAGGCCCCAGAAGTGGCTAGAGCCAGTCAAGAGGCAGAAAAAAGAGGTGTCGTCCTTCCCCATACAGCAGTTTTGGGCCGAGCTGTTGCTTTATCGTCTAAGGAGGCATTTTACACTTATGGTCGCAAAGCCCTAGACGATGTAAAAGCTCAACGTCCCTCACTAGCTGTAGAAGAAATTGCCCTTGCCATTTTAATTTCTACTGCCTATGCGTCAAATTTAGTCAATCAACCTGAATTTTACTACAATTCTTGCCATGCCCACGCCTTCTATAATGGAAGCACTGCAGTTCCCCGAGAAGGAGAATACCTGCATGGTATAGTCGTTGCTTTCGGTGTTATGGTTCTTCATGCCTACTATGATGAGGAAGAAGAGCTTAGAAAAGTTGCTCAATTTAACAAATCTCTGGGATTTCCGACCACCTTGGCTGAGTTAGGCCTAACTATCGACGACTTAGATTCCGTCTTAGGCCTAGCCATGAAAACCTCGGAATATCAACACACACCATTTGACAGAGAAACATTCCATCAAGCCATCTTAAAGTCAGATAGTCTTGGCAGAAATTTATAAGAAAGAAAAAACCTTGCTCCTAAGGGGCAAGGTTTTTTAATAACAATAAAATCTATTCCCACTCGCTAACAGTCACATATTGATTGACTAGAGTAGTTGATTTTATAGCGTTTGATAATACAGTAAGTTAGTCTAAATTTGTTTCGTTTGTATCTTTTGGTGCTGAATTGGTGTTGATACCAGCTAGCCTTGTTAGGTCATTTTCTTTACCTTTGAAGTTAATGGCAATACGCTCGGCAAGTGAAACATCTACTTTATCGCTATAAACAGCTTCCAATAGACCATGGTAAAAAGGTTCATTTCCAGTTAAATCAATTAGTTGATGAGCCTTTTCAATTTCTAATCCAGCCTTTTTCATACTTTGGAAAGTATTGTACATAGTTTCCATTTTATCGTATAGAATAGCTTTTCTTTCCTCTTCGGTTTTATCTGTTACATCAATTACTTGTCCAGATGTTAGATAATCGGTTGTGGTATCTAGAATTTTTGCTAGTTTAGTGAGATAATCTAAATTTGGCTGGGTTTTACCTCTTTCCCAATCACTGTATGTGTTTTGCTTTATTCCAAGTTGTTCGGCTAATTCTTTTTGAGTTAGCTTTTTATTTTTTCTCTTTTCTTTTAATCTACCAGTGAAACTCAATATACTACCTCCTTTTTATCGAAAAAAACGATATTAAGCTTTACAAATATCTGGAAATCCGATATAATGATTTTATCGAATATTTCGATATACAAATTATACCAAACTATTCTAATGTTTGGCAAGTGAAAGTGAGGTACCAGCCTATGATTGCATGAAAAAAAGTCCTTGATTAAACAATCAAAGACTTATCAAAATAACTATGATTAGATTATATCATATCATGTCAAAATAGAAAAGGAGACAAGTGGATAAGGATTATAAAGACTATAAAGATATTATGCAAGCCACAGGTAAGTCATTTAGTGCCGTTAAACGGTGGCGATTAAAGATTGAGGAGTTATCTGGTTATGAGTTTAAGAAGGTCCGTATGCGTGTTAGTCGCAGGCGTGTGCAAGATGTCTTTCAATTTACTGATGAAGAGTTTGAAAAATTTATCAGACTATCCCATCGGTTAGATGAAACCAAAAACATGAACCAATCAGTAGTTGAGATTTGGGGCGACTTAAAGGCTCGTGAAGAACGCCAATTAAGGATTGATGTGGCTAACTTGAAAACAGGACAGGCTAAGCTGATACAGGCTCTTAATGACAAAACTAAAGAAATTACTTCCCTAACATATAGGGTCAAAAAACTAGAAGATGAGAGGGCTAACCTCGACAAAGAAGAAACAGAAGTACAAGGTTTCTTCTCAAAATTAAAAAAGAAAGATAAAAGGTAAGAACTAATGTCAAACAATAAATTTAAACTAACAAGCGAATTATCACTGAAAGAAATGGCTTTGGATGGCCGACAATTCGATATTCCTAAAAAAGTCTTGGTGGATTTTTCAAAAGCTCGCCCACGTTATCAGTACAAGGATAATAAACAAACAGATGTGGTTGAAGCTTACATCTTAGGGGCTATTGATGATAAGACTGCACAAGCTATTGAACAGGGGTTGATTGATATTGATATGGTTAAGTCAATTCGGTTAGAAGTCTTAGGTGGTTTAGATGATCTTGAGACAGCTATTGAGCAAGAACAGGTCGCCTATGTGGAATTGCTTGATACCAAGGTCATGGCTCAATGGGTCGCACAGGGTAGTCGTGGTGGCTTTCGTGAGTTGAAATTGGTCGCTAGTGGTTTGAAATGGTTGGTCTAGATTAAAAATTGGAGAAATTCAGTGAGTGAAGCCAGCACCCTCGCAGGCGGGGCGAAGACCCCTAGCCAGAGGGGGTGCGTTGGCTAGACACTCACGCTAAATTTGTCCAATTTTTAAGCAAAAAAGTTTTTTTAGCGTGAGTATATATCCATATATCCAAAATCCCATGCGCGCACCATTCTTGGACTTGACGACAGAATGGTGCAAAACAAGGAAAAGCCTTGATTTGACAGCGTTTAGGGGTAGGCAGAACCGAAGGTGCCAGCGGACGCGTTCCCCAAGAAAACGGCGAAAATCATGGATTTATACTTGGATATATACGTGGATATATTCTCGCAAAAAAGCTAGTATATATCCACTTTGAAAGAGTGTAGAAACATTTGCGACAATTAGAAAATTCGAGGAGTATAGATGGTAAAACGTATTAGAAACAGACGATTTTTATTTGAACAACAATTAAAAGCAGATTACTGGGATTGGTCAAGTGAAGAGAAAGCTTTATTTGATAACTGGCAGGAAAATAAGCAAGAAATCTTTCAGATAATTTTTGACCGTATCCGTCAGCTAGTAGAAGATGATGAGTTTGTCGAGGTTGCCCTCGTTGTCCATGATAAGGATATATCCTACGGAACAAAATTGGTAGAGCCACATATTCATGCTTATCTTGATTTTCCTAAGTTGATTGATTTATCACGTTTGGCTATGGCCTTAGGCTTGGGACGTGAACGATTAGAAACTCCAAAATCAAAAGGTGGTCGAGCCTATACCCGTATCAATGCCCTAGCCTACCTTATCCATGCCAAGGATAAGGACAAGTACCAATACCCTGTTAGTGATGTAGAAACTTTTGGCACTCTTGATTACGAACGCTTTATTGAACAAAATAGAGTAGATTTTGACAATTACGCGGCTACTCGAAAACGTGAAAAATCAGATGAAAGACTAGATTTAGTTTATGATCAGATCGTCCGTGGTGAGTTGACAGAAGACAATATTTTAGATGATGATGGCTTACGTTACTTATGGTCACATAACCAACAAAAATTTGATGAAGCTTTTAAGGCTTATGGTAAAATATCTTCTCGCTTAACCCTAAAAGCTATTGAAAGGGGAGATTTTAAGCCGACAGTTCTCTATATTCATGGCCAGTCTGGTGTTGGTAAAACGCACTTAGCTAATGAGTTAATTACAAGAATTGGTTTAAAAGCTAAGACAGCAGGTTATAACTGGAATAGATATGACGCAGGAACAAAAAATATTTTTGATGAGTATTTTGGTGAAGAAATTATCCTACTAGATGACCCACGCTATGATAGCCTATTGCCATCAGATTGGTTAAAACTACTTGACCCACTCAATAAGTCGCACTTATCAGCACGCTATAAGAATAAACTTGTCATTGGTCGTATTATCGTCATTACAAACTATATGAGCTTGTCAGAGTTTTTTGGACAAATTCCCAAAGAAGATCTCAATCAATATCTAAGACGTTTCCATAACGTGATAGAAATTACTAAACTAGGAACCATGAGACAACACCGCCTATCTGAAATCAGAGAACTAACCGTGCCGAATACAGATGGCTACAAGATGTTAAATTTTGGCGAGTTTGAAGTCTTATCTGATTATCAACAAGACCAGTTTTTAGATAAAATGTTAGAAGATTATATCTACCCTAGAATATTACCCAAACAAAGAAAAGATGTGACAGATGAAGGGGTAAATTAAAGTGAAAAATAGATTGGTTGTGTTCATGAGCGACAAGCTATGTTTGAAAGACGATTATAGATTCTGTTATGGTGGGATTAGGTCTTACTTTTTAAGACCTATCACATGGCAGAGCATAAAAAAAGAGATGCAGTCGAAGAACTACATCAGGGATTTATCAAAGTAACTAACTATATTTTAACATGAAAGGAAAATAAAAGCTATGTTTGTAGTGAAAAATGATTTAATGAAACTTGGTTTTAGTTCTTGGCAATCCTATATGCTTATTAGACAAGCTAAGGCTAAATTAGCTAGTCAAGGTTTAACATGGTATGAAAGCAAGGGATTGGGTCGTGTTCCTCTTGAAACAGTTGAGGAGATTTTAGGTGTGAAAATTGATGAAGAAAGTTTGAAAGATATGGGAGTAGAAAAACATGCCTAAGTTAGCAAATATCTATCCATTACCTAATGGGACATTTAGAGCGTCTGTGTCGCTTGGATTTGACCCTGTAACAGGTAAAAGGATACGGAAGTTCAAGAATGGATTCAAAACTCAAAGAGAGGCTCAAATTTGGCAGTTACAGGTACAATCAGACTTTGGTAAAGGTGCATTATCATCTAATAGTTCAATGACTTTCAAAAAATTTTTAGATGATTATTTTATTCCTGATTATCAAAGTCAGGTCAGGCAGCGTACTTTTGATATGACACGGTCAAAGTTTAGGCGATTAATCTATTTTGAGAATATGAAACTATCAGATATTCTTGCACCTCATGTGAAGCAGTGGCAAAACGCTATGTTCATTGAGGGATTGTCTAATAACTATATTCGCTCTGTTCATCAAATATTACAGCAAGTCTTTGATTTAGCTGTTCGGCTAGGTATGTTATCTAGTAATGTAGCTAAACAAGTTGGCAATGTGAAAAAAGACCGTCCAAAAGTTGACTTTTGGACGGTTGAAGAGTTTCAAAAATTTATTGGTACGTTTGACAAGTCTAATATTTATGACTTGCTCTACTTCACAACATTTTGGTTTTTCTTTATGACTGGTGTCCGCACTAGTGAATTACAAGCTATTGAGTGGTCAAAAGTAAATTGGGATACTGGCTCTGTTTTGATTGACTGCTCTATGTATTATAAGAATCAGAAAGAGTGGTATATTACTGATACCAAATCAATTTCTGGTGTTAGATTGATATATCTTGATGACGATACTCTTGAAAATCTAAGAGAATGGCAGAAAGTTCAATCTGAAATAGGTAATCACCGCTTTATCTTTACTTTGACGGACAGCCCTTTGGTAAAATCAACCTTAAAAAGGGTCTTACAGGTACATAGTGATTATGTTGGTATAAAAGCTATCCGGATTCATGATTTAAGGCATTCTCATGCTTTCTTTGGGTATGAATGATTTGGAAATGCAAAATCGCTTAGGACATGCTGATATTAAGACGACACTGGGCACGTATTCTCACTTACGACCGAATGCTATGAAAGAGGTTGCTAGTCGTATGACAGGGCAAGTAGTAGTTGCTGAAAACAATATCAGACCAAGTAAGTTCAATGGCAATCAACATCGCCAAAAATAGAAGTCGTGGCTTTTGGAAAACTAGCGTAGTCTGTTTGACAAAAACGCAGACTGGAAACAATCGAATTTTATTCGGTTGTTTTATTTTTTTTGGTGCTGAATTGGTGCTAATAGCAAAATAAAACCGCTGAAACACCTGATTTCATGCGGTTTTTTGAGTAACTTATTCTATTCCCACTCAACAGTTGCGGGTGGTTTGCTAGTGATGTCATAGACAATGCGGTTAACGTGGTCAACTTCGTTAACGATACGGACAGAGATTTTTTGCAGAACTTCCCAAGGGATTTGTGCAAAGTCAGCAGTCATGCCATCAACAGAAGTGATGGCTCTAATGGCGATGGTATAATCGTAGGTCCTACCATCTCCCATGACACCAACGGAACGCACACCAGTATTGACCGTAAAGTATTGCCAAATATCACGGTCAAGGCCGGCAGCAGCAATTTCTTCACGCAAGATAGCGTCAGATTCACGCACGGTAGCTAATTTTTCTTCGGTAATCTCTCCCATGACCCGAATGGCTAGACCTGGCCCAGGGAAGGGCTGGCGCCAGACAATCTCATCAGGCATGCCAAGGGCAGTTCCCAAGGCACGCACCTCGTCCTTAAAGAGGGTATTCAATGGTTCAATCAGTTTGAACTGCATATCCTCTGGCAGACCGCCAACATTGTGGTGGGATTTGATGGTTTGGGCAGTTTCGGTACCTGACTCAATAATATCCGTATAGAGCGTACCCTGAGCAAGGAAGGCAACATCTTTTAGCTTGCTAGCCTCATCATCAAAGACATAGACAAATTCGTTACCGATAATCTTGCGTTTTTGTTCTGGGTCAGACACCCCAGCCAATTTGTCAAGAAAACGGTTGGCAGCGTCAGCCTTGATGATATTGAGGCCAAATTTACCTCCCAGCATGGTCATGACTTGGTCAGCTTCTCCCTTACGCAAAAGACCATGGTCAACAAAGATACAGGTCAACTGGTCGCCAATGGCACGTTGCAGCAGGACACCAACAACAGATGAGTCTACACCACCTGATAGCCCCAAGAGAACCTTCTTGTCGCCTACAGTTTGACGGATTTTCTCAATTTCCATGTCAATGAAATTATCCATTGACCAGTCGCCACGAGCTCCACAAATATTGAAAGCAAAGTTACGCAACATGTCGTTACCATAGACCGAGTGACGGACTTCAGGGTGGAATTGAATACCATAAATCTTTTTAGCTGGGTTTTCAATAGCAGCGTAAGGGCAGTCAGCTGATTGACCTGTACGGACAAAATCCTCTGGAATTTCCGTTACAGCATCACCATGACTCATCAAAACCAACTGCTCAGCAGGTGTATCGGCAAAGAGGGCTGATTTTTCATCTTGGTTAAGGGTGGATTGACCATACTCACGATTACCAGCATGGCCCGCAGGGACAACTTTGCCACCCAAGGTGTGGGTAATTAATTGCATGCCATAGCAAATCCCTAAAATGGGAATACCTAACTCTAAAATTTCTGGATCAATATTGAATGAACCGTCAGCATAAACCGAATTTGGCCCACCAGACAAAATAATACCAATTGGATTAATGTCACGAACGTCCTGGGCTGATAACTGATGGCTCATCAATTCAGAGAAAACACCAAATTCACGAATACGGCGGGTAATAAGCTGATTGTATTGGCTACCGTAGTCAAGAACGATAATTTTTTGCAAATCAGCGGTTTGCGGTGAAATGTCAGTCATGATAACCTTCCTTTTTTTATAATACTTGTTCCATTGTATCATATTTTACGAGATTAAGGACAATTTTTCAAAAGTTTATCAGATAAATCCATATCAGAAACAGAAATATGCTAAAATAGGAGGAAGAGAATCAATAAGAGAGGATAAGTATGCTACCAGCCTATATACAGATTCGTGATAAGATAAAAGGAGACATTGACCAAGGTATTTGGAAAATCGGTAGTCGCTTGCCGAGCGAGCGGGATTTGGCCGAGCAATTTTCCGTCAGTCGCATGACCTTACGTCAAGCAATTACTATTTTGGTGGAGGAAGGGATTGTTGAACGTCGCGTAGGAAGTGGCACCTATGTGGCTAGTCAACGGGTACAGGAACGTATGCGGGGAACAACCAGTTTTACCGAGATTATCAAATCACAAGGAAAAACACCTTCGACACGCTTGATTTCCTATGAAAGAATTTTGCCGAATGAGCAAGAGGTTAAACACCTTAATATTCCTCCGAACTCTTACATTATTCGAATGGAACGGGTGCGCTATGCTGATGATCTCCCCGTAGTTTATGAAGTGGCCAGTATTCCTGAAAAAATTGCCAAACAACTAGACCGACAGGCTGTTAGTGAACATTTCTTTCAATCACTAATAGATGCGGGTTTTACTGTCGGCAAGAGTCAACAGACCATCTCAGCTAAAGTGGCTAATTCAAAAGTGGCTACAGACCTCCATATTGCAGAAGGATCGGCTGTTTTGACCCTTAAACAAAGTTCATTTCTTGATGATGGAACCTGCTTTGAATATGTTCGAAGCCAGTACGTGGCTGAGCGGTTTGAATTTTACCTGGAAAATAATTAAAAGAATCCATGAAAATAGATATTATAGGGTCTGTTGGTTCAAGAAAAACAACCTGGGCAAGATAACTTTCCAAGCTTTACCAGATCCTGCATTACGAGAAAGACAAGACCGTCTGGGAGCCAAATTCAACCAGTGATAGACAATGTGTACATGAAGAACAGGATAAAATTTCTTGAAGAGCAGTACCACGCAAGCGATTAAAGGAAAGTTTTCAGTCCGCTTGTTTCAGTGGTCTTGGGAGTATCAGCAAAATTGCTCCACTATTTTCCAAGAACTCGAACAGTACGGTGAGAAGTAGTAAGAAAGCTGAAGAAATCATTACTTATCATTTTAGGTCTGCTATTTCCCAAAAGTAAAAATAAATCGAGCCAAAACCTCAATAGGATTGGCTTTTTTAGGCTTTTTTGATAAAATGGAGAGTATGGAAATAGAAAAAACCAATCGCATGAACGCCTTGTTTGAGTTTTATGCAGCCCTGTTGACCGACAAACAGATGAACTACATCGAGCTATATTATGCTGATGATTACAGTTTAACGGAAATTGCGGAAGAATTTCAGGTCAGTCGTCAGGCTGTTTACGACAACATCAAGCGGACAGAAAAGATTTTAGAAGATTATGAGATGAAACTGCACATGTATTCCGATTACATTGTTCGCAGCCAGATTTTTGATGACCTTTTGGAAAAAT
This sequence comes from Streptococcus cuniculipharyngis, assembly GCF_007859195.1. Taxonomy (GTDB): domain Bacteria; phylum Bacillota; class Bacilli; order Lactobacillales; family Streptococcaceae; genus Streptococcus; species Streptococcus cuniculipharyngis. The sequence goes on along the minus strand of NZ_VOHL01000001.1, from coordinate 274,446 downwards.
ATCCAGAAGACCAATACTTGAGAGAGCAGATTATGACCCTCAGTCAAATTGATAATAGAGAGTAGGAGACTATTGTGGCATTTGAAAGTTTAACCCAACGCCTGCAAGGGGTGTTCAAAAATTTACGCCGTAAGGGCAAATTATCAGAAAAAGAAGTCCAAGAGGTAACCAAGGAAATTCGTTTGGCTCTCTTAGAAGCTGACGTGGCCTTGCCCGTTGTCAAAACCTTTATCAAACGTGTGCGTGAGCGCGCTGTCGGACACGAGATTATCGAGACCCTTGATGCGTCCCAACAAATCATTAAGATTGTCAATGAAGAATTGACAGAGATTTTGGGAGCTGAAACTGCAGATCTTAACCAGTCAGCAAAAATTCCAACCATTATCATGATGGTAGGTTTGCAAGGGGCTGGGAAGACGACCTTTGCGGGTAAGTTAGCTAATAAACTGATTAAGGAAAAATCAGCTCGTCCCTTGTTGATTGCAGCTGATATTTACCGCCCAGCGGCCATTGATCAATTAAAAACCTTGGGCCAACAAATCAATGTTCCTGTTTTTGACAAGGGAACAGAAGTAGCCGCAGTGGAAATCGTGGCTGAGGGCTTGGCTCAAGCTCGGGAAAATCATAATGACTATGTCATCATTGATACGGCGGGTCGTCTGCAAATTGATGCTAAACTCATGGAAGAGTTACGAGATGTCAAGGCACTGGCTCAACCAAATGAAATTCTCTTGGTTGTTGATAGCATGATTGGTCAGGAAGCAGCCAATGTTGCCTTTGAATTTAACCAACAACTGGACATCACAGGGGTTGTCTTGACCAAGATTGACGGGGATACCCGTGGCGGTGCCGCCCTATCAATTCGTGAAATTACAGGCAAGCCCATCAAGTTCACTGGTACCGGCGAAAAAATCACTGATATTGAAACCTTCCACCCTGACCGTATGGCTAGTCGTATCTTGGGCATGGGAGACCTCTTGACCTTGATTGAAAAAGCTAGTCAAGAATATGATGAGAAAAAATCACTTGAACTGGCTGAAAAAATGCGGGAAAATACCTTTGATTTCAATGATTTTATTGAACAGCTAGATCAAGTACAAAATATGGGGCCAATGGAGGACCTCCTGAAAATGCTGCCAGGCATGGCCAACAATCCAGCCCTAGCCAATCTCAAGGTGGACGAAAAAGAGATTGCTCGTAAGCGGGCCATCGTTTCTTCCATGACCCCTGCTGAACGTGAAAATCCTGACTTGTTAAGCCCTAGCCGTCGTCGTCGTATTGCCGCAGGGTCTGGTAATAGCTTTGTGGAAGTCAACAAGTTTATTAAGGACTTTAACCAAGCCAAGGGCATGATGCAGGGGGTCATGTCTGGTGACATGAACAAGATGATGAAACAAATGGGACTTAACCCTAACAATCTTCCTAAAAATATGCCAAATATGGATGGTATGGATATGTCAGCCCTTGAAGGCATGATGGGCCAAGGCGGTATGCCTAACCTCTCTGCTTTGGGAGATATGGACATGAGCCAACTTCTAGGTGGTGGTCTCAAAGGCAAGGCCGGCAGTTTCTTCATGAAACAAGCCATGAAGCGTCAGGCTAATAAATTGAAAAAAGCCAAGAAGAAACGAAAATGAAACTAAGATCCCCCAAAACCTCTCAGATTCAAAAAACTGAGAGGTTTTTCATCATAAAAATGAGTTAATGTCCGTGAATAAGCTAGTCATTTGACATTTCTTGTACTAATATGATAGAATAATATTCATAATCACTTTTTATTTACTGAGAAAGGGAGAAAAGATATGCTAAAATCACTTTATCCTTATGAATTCCTTGACAGTGTTTTTGCTATTGATTATCAAAAGCTACGTGATAAGGGGTATAAGGGGTTGATTTTTGACATAGATAGCACCTTGGTCCCCCATGGTCGCCCATCAACTCCTGAGATTGATGCCCTCTTTAAGGAGATTCAAAACTTAGGCTTCAAAACTCTTTTATTGTCCAATAATAGTGACGAAAGAATTAAGGAATTTACGGTCAATATTGATAGCTTATACATTCCCTTGGCAGATAAACCTAAAACTGACAATTACCTCAAGGCGTTGAAGTTGCTTGATTTACCCAAAGACCAGGTTGTGATGATTGGCGATCAGCTCTTCACCGATATTCTAGGGGCCAATCGCAGTGGCATAGCTTCAATCCTCGTTCAATTTTTAATGCAAGAAAATGAAACAAAAATCGGGAAAAAGCGCATGGTTGAAAAACTTATTTTAGCAAGTTATGGTCTGCAAAAAGCCTATCAGCACCGTCTCGGGGATATTGAAAAGAAAGGAGTTTAATCGTTATGGTATTTTGGAATAAAGATTTGCTATTTTGTGAAATCAATCCCACCTGCTACGCGATTTCAATGCAAAAGGAAATTTTAAAGCGTCACCTTCAAGATTTTAGGGCAAAGAAAAATTTTGCAAGAACCCTTAGTCAAGATATTTTGCCTAACTTAGTGGCTAGTCGTGTCTCGGGATTAATTAAACGTGGTCCAGGAATTGATCCTGTTCTCCAAGAAAATAAGGCAGTTAATATTGATTTAGCAGCCCAGCATATCCACAAAATTGTTATTCACCCCGGAGAAGAGTTTTCTTTTTGGAAACTAGTTGGGAAGATTACCAAACGTAAGGGCTACCTAGATGGTCGCGTTATTATGGGGGATAAAATTGAAGCTGGCATGGGCGGTGGACTCTGTAATTTAGCCAATACTATCCATTGGGTTATTGTTCATAGCCCAATGGAAATCACTGAATTTCACACCCACTCAGATGCCCTTGCACCGGATGAGGGTCCTCGCCAACCGTTCAGCAATGGAACCTCTATCAGCTACAATAATATTGATTATCGCTTTAAAAATCCAACTGACCAACCTGTTCAACTCTTGGTTTGGTGTGCTAACGAAAATCTTTACGTAGAATTACGTAGTCAAAAAGAGTTTCCTTATTCTTACGAGTTAGTAGAAGAAGACCACCATTTCAAGAAAGAAGGGGAGAAATTCTATCGTAATTCTAAAATCTATCGGGAGACGATGGACCGTCAAACCAATAAAATTTTGGAAAAAGAATTGATTCTTGATAATCACTCAGAAGTTATGTTTGATTACGAACTGATTCCTAAAGAATTGATTAGGGAGTCATAAAAACCACTGAAATTCAGTGGTTTTTATCGTTATTATGATGATTGCTGAATGTAATCACAGACCTTGTCAATTTGTTCAGCAAAGCTTCCATCAAATTGATTGTCAAAGAAAGCACTACCGATAGTAAATGTCCAAGGGTTGGCATCTTTGACCTCATCAAGCCGCTGATAACTATCAATGCTACCTGCCAAACAAACAGGTGCCCCTACCTGCTCAACAAACCCCTTGTTTAGGGCCACGGCATCACCTGTATACCGGTAACCCAAAAGGTCAAAACCATAGACCCCTTTAGCCAAGTATTCTTTTGCCTCAGCAACCATGTCTTCAAGGCTTCCCTCTAAAACAGAAGGGCGGCCAGTGATTTGACCAACAAAAGGCATGTATTTTAGGTTATTTTCCTGACAGAATTGATTAATCTTATCAGAAAAAATCGTTCCCATCAAGATATCACAGCCACAATCTAAGGCAGTTTTCGCACCTGCCAAACCTTCTTCCTCAGTATAGGCAACGACTTCAAGGAAGGTTGTTTTCCCCAAGGATTTCATCTTGGCATAAAGTTCCTTCATTTCTGCCAAGGGGAGGGGCTTTTCTTTAAATCCCCAAAATTTGGCCTTGGAGTTTTTGCACTCTTCAAAGATTTGTGCCGCATTTTCGACAGTCGAATCATTATAGGTTAACATCACAATTAATTCAGGTGTGTTCATAAGATAGAGCCCTTTCCATACAAAAATCTATCAAGTAATCTAATAGTATTATATCATATATACAAGAAAAACAATAGTAAAATGTTCCGAAGCAGGTATCTTTTCTTAACATTAAGGTGTTTTCTATCTACTTTATCATCCCTAAAAGGAACAATCGCTGTGCATTAATCAACAAACATATTATTTTAAGATAGATTTAGTAGAAAATAAATGACCCTAAGGGGATTAAAGGTTTTAACTCTAATATTTAAAATAAAACTAAAAATTTATGAACAATTGACCCAACACTGTCTAAACCCGTGATAATACTGGGATAGAAGCATAAAGTACATTGATTAAAAAATGTACTTTACTTTTATTTTGTACTTTTGAATAGGGTTATTTATTGTACATAATGATTAGTTTATTTTGTTCTTTGTATCTCTGTTGAAAAGTACATTTATCATCCACAATTTGATAAAATTCAGTACTTTTAAAAGTACATTTTTTCAGTTACTTTATATTATAGAGGATTTTGGGATAATGCTATTTTTCTCGATTTGATAGTGAATTTTATAGACGCAATTACTAACAAAGCTCGAAATACGCTATAATATAATTAATCGATTTATTTTGATAAATGGAGGTACTGCATTGTCTAACAATAAGAAAATTGAAACATTGGGAGTTTCTTACCTAACATCTTTTATCAATAAACATGAGTTGCTTCAAACTTATTTTGATAGTAATGATAAAACACCAGCGTGGGATGGAGAAATCCATATTTTAAAATCTGCATCGGAAAGAAAGAGCGATATACTGGGAAAGGTACCTGTTCAAATAAAAACTACAACAAGGAAAGTTAATGAACTAAAAAATTTTCAGTTACAAGTGAACGATTTAAAATTATACTTAAAAACTGGGGGAGTTGTGCTATTTGTCGTTTGGCTTGATGAGCATAATAATCTGAGAAAAATATTTTATAAGTCTCTTCCCCCATTTACAATAAAAAAACTGCTTAAACGAAGCAATTCAAAATCAACTATAACACCCTTAAAAAAGATTACGATTCAAATTCATGAGTTAGAAACCAAAATACTTTATCCAATGTTATGTGATTTCACCAATAATAGTGGTAAACAATTTAGTTTTGTTAACAGTGGGGGACTTTCAAATGTAAATTTACCCGATTATAAAAGTTTAAAATTTTATCATTATGGAGAGTCCACTAGGAGTTTTCGATTATCAAAGACAACATGATTTATTCGTTTATGTTGTTGATAAAGAAACTGGTCTTGAAATTCCTGTAGAAGAAACTATAGAAGTTTTTGAAATGTTTACTGATACAAACTTGACTTTATCCATAGGTGACTCTTATAAATTTGAAAATATTACTCGTCATTATTTTTCAAATGGGAATGTCGAACTACATGCAGGTAACGGTTTTAAACTAACTTGTAATGAAAAAGAAGGTAAATTTAAATTAAATTACAATAGACCGAACTTATTGTCAGAAGCTATATATTGTACCCGTTCGCTTATTGAATTAAAAGAAAAGGGATATATCAAATTAAATGAATCAAAGATTCAATTTGATCGTAAAACACTTCAGAGTCTTGAAAAAATGACTTTAGAAATTCACCTAGATGAACTTTTAAAAATTTCTCAGTTCCTAGAAAAGCTAGACATAAAAAAAGACATAAATTTATCACTTTTTGATGAATCTTCCAAAAAGAACTTTGATAGTCTATATAAAGGATTAATTTTGAAAGAAGAAATCAAATCAAATTTCAATGAATCAAAACTACTTCACTTGAACATATCATTACCTTGTACCAATTTGTAAAATCAGGTCTTGGTACTATGATAGATATTTTTAATGAAACTCCTTGGTGTAGAGTTGAAGATTCTGAAGGAGATAGAGACATATCTATTTTTGAAGCATTCGAAACTAATGATTGGCAAAAAATTGATAATTGTAATTTTGATTCTGTTATTGCCTCTTTCCAAAGATTAGTTGATAATAACTTAAATTATGAAAGTGCAAATGATACAATAATCAAAATTATTTCAGCTTCAGATTTGGTAGATGATAAATCAAGAAAAAACTTGTTGTTAGAATGGGCTCAAAGGCTTTCAAATTGGAACATGGAATATTTTGGTAATACTGAATTTGCTATCATAAATGATTTACAAATTAAATCTCGAATTAGGGATTTAAATGATTTTGAGTTCAAAACGTTGAGTGAAATCATGATCAATAACAACGGGAATAATGAGGTTTGTTTTGTGGCTTCCATTCTATTAAGATCGAAGCCACAAGCCAGTTTATATTGGAATAATTTGGATGAAGAAACTCGCGAGAAATATGGGGAATATTCAATTTATTATCTGTTTAACCAATTGTGATGAAGTTCCAAAGATCATTTCAATGTAATATATCTTAATTTTGATTAATAATCATTCATAATAGTATTAAATACTATGATTAGCTTTATATAACAGGAGGATAAAATGGGAAAAAGTATCAGATACTCAAAAAAGTTGAAGCCATCTAAACAAAGTATAGAAGCAACATATTCAGATTTTAGAGAATTAAACTTATTGATAGGATCTGAAACAGTTGAATACGCTGGATTTTTTATTCTAAATAACGGAAAGTGGTTTAGCCGTTCTGACTACCCAAATTTTTTAAATTTTAGAATTAAGCACGACCGTAAAAATATATATTTAGAAAAAATTGAAATGCAATTATCTCCCCAAAATAAGCGTCTTCGAGATAAAAGGAAAAAGATTGATAAAAATTGGAAAAATCATAAAAACAAGCCACAAAATACATATGGATCCAAGTTTGTTTCAACCTATAAAGACATATTTAACAGAGGTCACCTAGTAGCTGATGCGTTATTAGAATTTTCGGATAACTCTGAATTATATAAATGGCAAGATTTTGTAATGCTCACAGATTGGTGCAATAGAGCAAATTCAAATAATGAAGCTTGTGGTATGTATTATTTTGAAGAAATAATTCTAAATTCTTTAAAGAGTGGAGTAGAGTTAAATTATAGAGTGACGCCTGTCTTTAAGAAAGTAGAGGGGATTAATAAATTTGAAGTTCTACCTCGTGGGATTATTCTTGAAGCAAAAATAACTAATAATAAGGAATTTGTTACTTCTCATAAAAATAAGCTTTTTCCTTCCAATGAACTTAATGTATTTATTCCTAATGCACAAGAGAATTACATTATCAATTATGAAACAGGTGAAATAACATGAGTGATTTGTTTATTATAGGTAACGTTTTTGATTTAGCACATGAGTTACAGATTGGGAGAGGTAGAATACGATTACGCTAATAGTGGTGTACCTATAAAAATAAATTTTGGTTATAAAAGAAAGACTAAAAATTTATGAACAACTGACCCAACATAGTCTAAAACCTTGACAACACTTACTGATGATATCCTCAGAGCAATGGCAAGGACGGACGAGACCATTATTTCTATTTTACTGTTGAATTCAGTAAAACAGAAGTGGGAGTGAGGAAATTTAGATATAGAGGAAATACTCTTTCTAGCGATTTTTAGCTGTGGTATAATAGAATGTAATAAGATAAACAGGGAGTAAACAAATGTCGATATATATTGATGACTTACTTAGAGAGTTTAGGAGTAGAACTCTAAAAACAGAGGACGATGTAAAGATATATGCTTATAGTGATATATTTTCCCCGATTCAAAAAGAGTACGCACCGCATACTACATTTCAATCAGAAAGAACCTTTGTTAAAGGTGGTAGAGCGGATGGGACGATAGCTAATTTAGTTATTGAGTACAAAAAGTATAATCACTTTGAAAAAAGCAAGGGTGAGTTTGAGGCGCTATTTGGACGTGATCAAAGCAAAAATGATAGTGGATTGTATCAATATATATTAAATAGTATTATAGGTGATGTAATTGACGATTCGATTCTAGAAACTTTCGGTGTCGGATTTGATGGTAATGAGTGGTTATTTGCAAGATTTGCAAAAGTTGTTGAAGAACATAGTATCGATTTAACTCGGACACGTTTTGAGGAAATATACGAAAGTAATGAGACTAAGTGTCCATATAAATTTACATGGAAGAAGTATAATTTTAGAGATGGTCTTGAGCAACTAATTCTTCTATTTAATTCAACAGAAAAAACGAAAATCACCAAGGAAAATTTATCAGCAGTTTTTTCTCCTAGGAACCAAAAGATTTCAGACGGAATTCAGAAAATCTATAATATTATAGATTCCCAACTCTTGCTGGATGGAAACCAAAGAACGAAGACTCTTTATTATGAATGGGATAGGACATTCGGAGCTATGTTTGGTAATGAGGAACAGGAAACGGAATTCAATGAAACTTCTGATGCTATAAAAAAACTTTATGGTGTGGAAGAGCAAATTGATATAGATTCTAAGCTTTTCCTTTTTTCAACGCAGACATACTTTAATATTTTTCTGAAATTATTGATTGATTCTTTTATAAATAAGATGGTCAATCCAGCTTTAGTAAATAATTTTAGTCCAACATGGAGTGAAGTGGTTTCATTGTTTGAAGGAAGGGATACAGAGAATTCAAAAATAATCTCTAACTTTTTTGAAATCCACTATTATGAATGGTTTACTTATCTCTATGATAAGTCAGATACAAGTGAAATGTTGGAAATCGTTAAGGATATCTATGTGATGCTCAGTAATTTCGATTTAGCAACCTATAAGTTAAGGCCGGAAAGCGTCCAAGATGTTTTACAAGAAATCTATATGACTCTTATCCCTGATAAAATCAGACATCTTTTGGGAGAATATTTTTCACCTGATTGGGTTGTTGAACATTCATTAGATAGAATCGGTTATACAGGGGAACTTGACAAAAAAATAATTGACCCTACCTGTGGTTCAGGTGCCTTTGTGATTCAAGCTCTAAAAAGAACGATTCATAGCGAAAATAATAGTGTAAACTTTGGGGCTGCGAGAGTAATTACAGGCAACATTGTTGGTTTTGATTTAAATCCAATTTCAGCAGTTTCCGCAAAAGCGAACTACATACTGACTCTGTTTTCATCGATAGAGGGAAAATTCTCTGATTTCCCTGAACCACTCGCAATCCCGATATATATTTCAGATTCCGTATTATCACCTATCGTATATTCAGAAGAAAATAGAGAAACTTTTAAAGCTCAGACTTCTGTAGGAGATTTTGTAATACCGAAGTTTGATAGCTTTGATGCAGGAAGCAGATTTTTAGATGATATTAGCGATTCTGTTGAAAAAGATAGACCATTTTCAGTCTTTGAGGCACTCATTTTAAATAGACTTGGACTTTCTAAATCGCAAAGAAAAGCTGTTGCAGAAATGTACGAAGATATGATACGCTACCATAGAAGTGCACAAGATTCATTTTGGGGACGTATTTTGAAAAATAGCTTTGCTCCAGTAATGCTGAAACAAAGGTTTGATTATGTAGTCGGTAATCCACCGTGGATAGCGTGGAAATCAATGAGTAAAGTCTACAGAGAAGGAACCTTAGAAGTTTGGAAGAGCTATGGAATTTTTGAAAAGAATGCCTACGACAAGAAAACGACACATGATGACTTTGGAATGGCGGTAACATATGTCGCACTAGACCAATATCTTAAGGAAAATGGAAAAATGTACTTCCTGCTTCCGTGGACATTTTTGAAGTCAACAAAAGGTGGAGAAGGTTTTAGGAAACTTTCCATAACAAGAAATGACCAACAAATTCCGGTTAAAATTACTTCGGTAGATGATTATAACGATATCCAAATTTTCAAACCAAAACACACCGTAAGAACAATAGGGGTGCTATTTGAAAAAAATAAGCTAATGTCCTATCCAATGGACTCCTGGTATGAGTGGTCTTATAAGGAAAAAGTTCCATTTGAAGCACATTTTAGTTGGAATCAGGTTTCAGAATATATTGAAAACCGAAAATTATCTGCGAAGCCGATTGATGAGTCTGATATTCAATCGTCTTGGTTAACTCTGGAAGCAGATGAAATTGCACTAGTCAACAATGTATTACTAAATGGTACGACTGCAGAATACAGAGGAAGAAAAGGTATTGAACCTGCTGGTGCTAAAGGAGTATACGTACTACAAACTCCATCTAAAAATAAAGATGGCTCGTTGAATATAATAAATGATATGTCTCGCCAGAGAAGGAAAGACTTGAAGTCAAAGGGTGAACAGAGAGGGATAATAGAAGATACATTTGTATATCCAATGTTAGGAGGTCGAAATATCCAAAGATGGAAAGTAGTTTCAAATGAGTTTATGTTGGTTCCTCACAAAATTGATACCCCATATGGACTTGATGAAACTATTTTAGCTGCAGAGGCTCCAAAAACTTATATGTGGTTAGAATACTATAGAGATGGGCTTTTGGCTAGCAGAATACAGAGTGGGAAATTCTATAATCCAGACACGCAACCATGGTATCGATTGGACAATGTTGGTGACTATACATTTGCAGATTGTAAGGTGATTTGGAAAGAACAAGCAAGTAGTTTTGCAGCTGTTGCAATCGGGAACTATAGTTCTATACCTAATGCGGATTTATCTCTGTTTGACGGTAATGATAAACCTGTTGTAGTGGATTCAAAAGTTCTAATGTTAGCAACTGAAACCATGGAGGAAGCGTATTATATATCAGCTATATTAAATTCAAAAAGCATAAGAGATATTATTGATGCATATTCAGTGGGCTTAAATAGAGGCGTAGATGTGTTGAAAAACATTAGAATTCCTAAATTTGATGAGAACAACAGTTTACATGTTGATATTGCAAGAAAATCCGAAGCTATTCACCTAAATGCCAAAAAAGATTTAAGTATCACTGAACTAGAAAGTGAACTGGATGCGTTGGTGAAAATGCTTTATTAAAAATCAAACTTTTGCAATAGAAGAATGTCGATACGATACTCATTTAAAAAAACTTAGCATAAAATACTAGGAGCGAACGTTTTAGTGTAATAAGTAATAATAAATGATTAATCAACAAATAAAAAATATATTTCTGAAAAATAACCGTTTTTCGGAAATATAAAAAAGAAATTTCCATGATTGACTTGTAACTCATTCCAATCTTATGATATAATTTATATGCTTTTGAAGTAACATTATTGAAAACACAACGTTTTGAAACTATATGGGATAGGGAGCTATGCAACCAGGTCTTAAGAAAGCTCGTAAAGCTAGCCATTTCTCAAAACGTTAATTATCAGCGATATATCAACATTTCAAAGCATTCAAGAGTTTAGGCTCTTTGTCAATTGTAGTGGGTAGACGAAAAGCTAACACCTAGAGAGGACGAAATTCGTTCTCTCATTTTAGATGTTTAAAGCAATATAAATCTTTGTTTTTAAAGTTCGTAAAGTTCCTCAAGCCGAACGCTTGCCTCTTGATGTCTTTAATGAGTTTATTAGTCGCTTCCAGTTTAGCGTTGAAATATGGAAGCTCCATGGCGTTCGTGATGTAAGTTTTATATTTTAGAAATGTCTTAAAAACAGTCCTAAAGGTAGGATTGATAAGATTCAGATTGTCCTCTAGAAGCTCGGAGAAATGTTTCGAGTTCTTCTCTTGGAAATGGAAGAGTAGGATCTGGTAGAGTTCGTATGAATAGGTTACACTAAACTAGACAGAATTTATAAAGTGTTCTACACTAAAGAAAAAAGGAGTAAAACTGTGTCTAGAAAAATTCGCCGTTACTTCACTGATGACTTCAAACAATAAATCGTTGACTTGCACAATGCAGGAAGAAAACGCAGTGAGCTGATTAAAGAATATGATTTAACGCCCTCAACCTTCGATAAGTGGGTCAGACAAACAAGAACAACTGGTTACTTCAAAACTATCGATAATCTGACAGATGAACAAGGTGAGTTGATAGAACTCAGAAAACGAAATAATGAACTGGAAATTAAAGCAAGCAGCAGTGATTATGGCACGAAAAGGAGAATAATCACGTCTAACAAGGACAAATACAACATTTCATCCATGTGTCGATGGTTGATCATTCCTCGCTCTAGCTATTACTACAAAGCTGTAGAGCCAGTATCTGAAGCAAAACTTGAGGAAAAATTCAAAGCCAACTTCCTCCAAATTTTTGACTTCATTCTAAAACATAGATAACACCTTTCGGCACATTTTGTGTAGAACTTGAAACTAGTCTAAAAAGAAAAAAATCACAGCTACTGTATTCCATTTAACTGGACTATAGTAACTGTGTTTTTATTAATTCTCAATCGGTTTAAAATGTCCTACAATCTCACCAATTATTTCAGGTTTTTCTTCAAATGGAGCGAAAATCGTGTCATATTTATTATTGATAGGCATAAACTTGTAGTATGTGCTATGCTCATATACTTTTCTAAACATAGGTTGTCCATTAAACACAACTAGATAGAGTTTGCCGTCTTCAACCTCATTTGCAAATTTAAGTAGAACAACCTCACCCATAGGTATCTCAGGTTCAAGGGAATCATCTTGCATCCAAAGTGCAAACTGATACAGAGTCTTTGTGTAATCATAGTTCAAAGTGAAGCTAGGAATTTTACTGGAATCATTCAACGCCTCTAAGAATGATTTCATGTTATATGTCTTATATGGATATTTTGTTGCCGAAGATGGATTATTAAGCTCTTGACTTGGAACAGATTTCCCAGTCTCCCAATGGGAGATTGCAACTTTAGAAACTTCTAGCAATGAGCCGAGTTTACCTTGGCTCAATTTTTTATTATGGCTTCGAGCCAGTTTTTCTCGTAGAGAAAAACAAGAAAACCACCAGCTATGCTGGTGGCTGCCAGGCTTAGAGCTTCCATTTCTTTTTCCTGATATAATCTAATTGTTCAGGTTAGATAAAGGAGGAAAAAGAAATGGTTAAAACCAGTTACAGTTTATCACATACCAAATGGATGTGCAAATATCATATAGTTTTTACACCTAAGTACCGGAGAAAATCCATTTACTACAAAATTAGGCAGGACTTAATTGATATTTTCCGTCATCTATGTCAATACAAAGGGGTGGAAATCATTGAGGGCCACATGATGCCAGACCATGTTCATATGCTTGTCTTGATACCTCCAAAACTTTCGATTTCTGATTTTATGGGATATTTGAAAAGCAAAAGTGCTTTAATGATATTTGATAAACACGCTAATTTGAAATATAAGTATGGAAATCGAAAGTTTTGGGCTAGAGGCTACTATGTTAGTACCGTTGGGTTGAACGAAAAGACGGTTGCGAAATACATTCGCGAGCAGGAGAAAAATGACATTGCACTTGATAAATTGAGTGTCAAAAAGTATGAATATCCATTTTCAGATGGCAGTTTGCAATTCACAAATTTTCATCAATATGTTAAGACCTCATCTAAGATAAAGTCTATCACGGATGATGGCAATAAACGTTTTTCTTATGTGACGAAATTTTTAAACTATGTCTTCGGAGAGATAAAAATAACAAGCCTAGATTACTTAACACTTGATATGGTGAGAGAGTTTCTGATGCACTATGGTTTAGGAACCTTGCCTGGCGATACCAAGCACAGAAAGAAAAGTACAGTGGAGATTTGTGTAAACACCGTACTTGATTTTTTAACACTCTATCTTGATGAACGAAAAGGGAAGGCTTTGCTGACATCTAAGGAGCTCTATACGACTACCTCCTTTACAAATAAGCGAGGAAGGTTAATCAAGCGTAAGGAGCCGAGTTTTGAGGTGTTTTATGACGATAGCAATACTGAACAAGTAATCTTTCGTGACATGCCAAATGCTGCCTTTGAAATGCTCTTTGCTCATATCGCCAAAAATCACAAAGACATACTCATGGTAGTTGCACTAGGAGCGTTTGCTGGTTTACGACTATCTGAGGCTTGTAATGTGAGAAGAGAGGATAGTCCGTTAGGACCAGGTATTCTCTTCCACCAAAGCTACGGTGAAACTTCCAAAGTAGAAATAGACTTAAGAAAAGAAATTCCCCTCAGAAGTGATTTTAAGCCCACAGGACGCATCAAGAAGGAGCGGATGCTCGCCGTCCCATATATCATCTTTCTAGAAGTATTTGTGGACACCTACAATGATTATATGGCGTATCTAGTATGATGTCTATTATCAGCGTTTCTGAAAGATTATCCGAGAAGAGATGATCCCAATATTCCTTTGAAAGTGCTTGGGTTTATTTACAAAACAATAGAGTTAAATGCAGATACTCCAAAAATGAGAGAGAAGATTAGTCAATATTTATTAGATAATAAGTGGTTTTATATTGGGATAAATAAAGATAATCAGTGTATTAAAGATCATGATACTCAGCTTTTAAAGAAGCGAATAGTTAGCTTTTTAACAACTGAGCCTGGAATTGAATCGATGGAGGCAATTTTTAAACAAAAATTTCCCATGTCACACCAATATTTTAAAGAATTTGCAACTGTTAATAATCTTAAAGAAGTTAGTCAATTTTATCTGATGGATTTTCTTTGTTATTATTTGGAGAAGGACATATTTGGAAAGAATTGGACACCCCACTCAACATAAAAATGTAAATTTCTTTAACATTTTTCCGAAAAACTATAATTTTCTTGAAAGATGTTAAGGGATATGCTATACTAGAGTTACCAAGATGATTGGAGAATTTTTATGAATCGGCAACAACTGCTAATCAAAATCGAACACCTTAAAACTAACATGCCCTGGTATATTTTAGATTATTACCAATCGAAACTAGCTGTTCCTTACAGCCTAACCACCTTATATGAATATTTGAAAGAATACCAGCGTTTTTTTAATTGGTTACTTGAATCAGACCTTGTTGAGGCTGAGCAAATTGCTGATATTCCCTTGAACACCCTGGAAAACTTGACCAAAAAAGATATGGAAGCCTTTATTCTTTATCTACGCGAGCGCCCCTTACTCAATGGCAATCAAGTTCAAAATGGTCTCTCCCAAACCACCATTAACCGCACCTTGTCAGCTCTTTCTAGTCTTTATAAGTATTTAACAGAGGAAGTTGAAAATGAAAATGGTGAACCTTATTTTTATCGAAATGTCATGAAAAAGGTCATGACCAAAAAGAAAAAAGAAACCCTAGCAGCTCGAGCCGAAAACATCAAGAAGAAACTGTTTCTAGGCGATGAAACCATGGCCTTCTTAGATTATGTTGATCACCACTACCAACAGCAATTATCCAATCGTGCCTTGTCCTCCTTTCTGAAAAATAAAGAACGAGATCTAGCCATACTAGCCCTCCTACTTGCCTCAGGAATTCGCCTCTCAGAAGCCGTTAATCTAGATATAAAAGATTTTAATGCTCAACTCATGATTGTTGATGTTGTCCGTAAGGGAGGCAAACGAGACTCTGTTAATATTGCTAGCTTTGCTCAAACCTACCTTAAATCTTATTTAGCTATTCGACAAGATCGTTACCGCCCAGCAAAAACGCAAACCGCTCTGTTTCTCTCTCTTTACAGGGGACAGGCTAATCGAATTGATGGGTCTAGTATTGAAAAAATGGTAGCCAAATACTCAGCTAGTTTTAAAGTACGGGTTACTCCCCATAAATTACGTCATACTCTAGCTACCAGACTCTATGATGCAACCAAATCTCAGGTTTTGGTCAGTCACCAATTAGGACATGCGAATACTCAAGTCACGGATTTATACACCCATATTGTTGATGACGAACAGAAAAATGCCCTAGATAAACTTTAATTTACATAACTAAATTTATGTAAATTAAACTAGTCATTCTTAAGACTGATTTTGTTCCACTTTGAGTCAAGCTACCCCCTTCCCGTTTAAAATTCTGCTATAATCAAGGTATCATTAAAAGATGGAGAAACTAATGACAAATAAAACAATAACTAACTTAGGTAAAAAAAGTAGCCAAGGCCTAGGCAAGGCTTTGGGAAGTGTTAGCAAGATTTTTGGTTTGCTAGATACTGTTGATATTGTCAGCAAGGTAACAGATAGTACCATTCCTATTATCGACAAGGCTCTAGACCGTCGACATGAAAAACAAAGTCGTTTAATACGTTTGGACAATCTGATTCATATGGATGTCCTAGAAGCCAAGGCTCACTTAGAAAATCAAGGATTTACCGTTAGTACCATTTTAGCCAAACCTAGCAAGGCCTATCAAACTGCTCGACTAAATGAGGTGGTGGCCATGTCACCCAAAGGGGGGAATCTGCCTACGGGTTCTTTGATAAAACTCTATTATATCAATCAGGAAGTTATTGACGAAAGTAAATTAGAAACCAGTCTACCAGATGTGACAGGAATAGCTTTGGATCAGGCTCAAATGCTCTTAGAAAATCAAGGATTTACCGTGGTGTTGCAATCCTTGCCGGCTAAAAAGGAATTAGCAACAATGACTGCCAATACTGTTTTAGCCATGTCCCCAAGACCTAATGTCTTTCAATCAACAATCAAGACAGGTGGGATCATTAAACTGTCCTATCTTGAACAAGATAACCTATTAGCTAGTCAAGAATTAGCTCAAATCAGCCTTGAAAAACAGGCCCAACGTCAACAAAAAGTCCTTGACAGTTTTAACCAAGTGGGGCAATTATTAAATAGAAAAAAATAGTGAGGATTTCTCACTATTTTTTATTTTCAAAGAGATAAATAAGCTTCTAAATCGGTCAAGGCACGTTGGGCGATGGCCTCGTAGCGTTCCTTTTTATCACGAATACGTGGTCCATCTAGTTCTTGAATAATTCCAAAATTAACGTTCATGGGTTGGAAATGCTTACTTTCAGTATGGGTAATGTAATAAGGCAGGCTACCGATAGCAGTTGTTCGTGGAAAGACCACTTCTTCTTCTGCCTTGAAGAGACGAGCAGCATTGATACCAGCGACCAAGCCACTAGCTGCTGACTCAACATAACCCTCGACCCCTGTCATTTGACCAGCAAAGAAGAGATTTTCCTGGCGTTTAGAACGGAAGGTCTGCGTTAGTAGATTCGGTGAATCCATGTAAGAATTACGGTGCATAACGCCATAACGGACAAAATCAGCATTTTCTAAACCAGGAATCATTGAAAAGACCCGCTTTTGCTCGCCCCACTTGAGATGGGTTTGGAAACCAACAATATTATAGAGGCTACCAGCTGCATTGTCTTGACGGAGTTGAACGACCGCATAAGGCGTTTTATAATCACCGTCTCGTTTGCCCTTATAATCATCTGGATATTCCAGTCCAACAGGCTTCATTGGGCCATAGAGCATGGTTTTAACCCCACGTTTGGCCATGACTTCAATAGGCATGCAGCCCTCAAAGTATTTTTCTTTTTCAAAAGCATTGAGCGGTGCTTCTTCAGCATTGACCAGAGCCTCATGAAAGGCCATAAATTCTTCCTTGGTCATAGGACAGTTGAGGTAGGCCGCCTCTCCCTTATCATAGCGTGATTTGAGATAAACCTTATCCATGTCAATGCTTGATTTGTCAATAATCGGTGCTGCCGCATCATAGAAATAAAAACCTGAGCCGTCATTTAGTTGATGGATTTTTTCAGCCAAAGCGTCCGATGTCAGAGGTCCCGTCGCAACAATAGTGATGGCATCTGTTGGAAGCTCTGTAATCTCATCACGACTGACCTCAATCAGTGGGTGTTGATGGATGAGGTCAGTCACCATTTGAGAAAAATTTTCACGGTCAACAGCTAAGGCACCGCCAGCAGGCACACGATGGGTTTCAGCTGCTTTCAAAATCAGTGAGTCCAAACGACGCATTTCTTCTTTCAACAGACCGACAGCATTTGTCAAAGCATCCCCACGTAGAGAATTTGAGCAAACCAGTTCGGCAAAATTCTCCGTCTTGTGTTGGGGTGTTGGCTTCATCCCACGCATTTCATAAAGTTTAACTTTAATGCCTCGTTTGGCAATTTGATAGGCCGCTTCGCTCCCTGCCAAGCCAGCTCCAATGACATTGATATAATCTACTGTCACAATTTTCCCTCCTTGTTTGTCACTTTGCCTATTATAGCAAAATACTAATAATTTTGCTATTATCTTGCATGATGGTAAGCGTTTAATTTGTAAGCGATTCAAAAATAAGTTATAATTAAGGTATCATTTATTGAAAGGAAATGTTCATGAAAACATCTCGTCTATTAGCAACCTTAGGCTTAGCTGCCCTTCTCACTGCCTGTTCAACGAATAATACCAGCTCATCGTCGGATTCTACGGCTAAAACAACAAAGACAACTTGGGAAACCGTTCAGGAGCGTGGGGAGTTGATTGTTGCTACACCAATGACCTATCAACCAACCTCTTATTACAATGACAAGAAGGAATTAGTTGGTTACGAAGTTGACATGATGAAAGAAATCGGTCAGCGTCTCAAACTGAAAGTAACATTTGTCGAAACAGCCTTTGACCAAGCTTTCTCATCTGTTGATAGCGGTCGAGTTGATGTCTCGCTTAATAACCTTGATATTACACCTGAACGTTTGGAAAAATACAATATTTCAGAAGCCTACAAGTACAGTGTCAGCGGTTTGATTGTTCGTGCAGATGGCTCATCAGGCATTTCTGCCAAGGATCTTAGTGACTGGGCAGGCAAAAAAGCTGCCGGTGCTGCTGGAACCAACTACATGAAAATTGCTAAAAAACAAGGAGCGGAATTAGTTACTTATGATAACGTTGCTGGGGATGTTTACTTAAATGATGTTGCCAATGGGCGGACGGATTTCATCCCTAATGATTACATCTCTCAAAAATTATTTGTTGACGCCATGAAAAAAGATAACCCTGACTTAAATGTCAAGGTTAGCGATGTGATTTACAATCCCAGCCAACAAGGTATTATCATGAGTAATAAGGATGACAGTCTCTTTAAAAAAATTGACGAAGCCCTGTTATCAATGAAAGAAGATGGTTCCCTAGCTAAACTTGCTGTGAAATACTATGGTGAAGATGTCAGCAAACCTTATGAATCAGATCAGGAAATTCCAACCATTGATATTAGTGATGTCTCAGACGCAGGCTAATAGTAGGTTTAATGAGAGGACTTAGTTTTCCAATTGTGAAACTAAGTCCTTTTTAACAAAACATCTGTTTACACAAATAAATTTATGTAAAACGAAAAAAAAGTCAAGTAGATTTAAACTACTTGACTTTTTCTTCTTGGTAATCACAATCTTCAGTATTACTACAAATGACCTGTTTGGCGCCACCACGTAATTTTTTCTCGATGAGATAGGACTGGCATTTAGGGCAAGCACGACCGACAGGAATATCCCAGGAGGTAAATTCGCAATCTGGGAAACGGTCACAGCCATAAAAGAGGCGATTTTTCTTACTCTTCCGCTCAATGACTTGGCCTTTTTGACAAATTGGACAGGTAACACCAATTTCTTTGGTGATAGCCTTAGTGTTGTGACAGTCAGGGAAGTTACTGCAAGCATAGAACTTGCCATAACGTCCCAATTTAATCACCATATCGTGGCCACAGAGGTCACAAGCAAAACCTGCAGGTTCATCTTTGATTTGAATTTTTTCGATTTCTTGCTCAGCTTTGGCTAATTCTTTTTCAAATGATTGATAAAACTGGTCAATCACCTTTTGCCACTGGGCCTCTCCAATTTCAATCTTGTCCAATTTGGCTTCCATATCGGCTGTAAAAGCAATATTGACAATGTCAGGGAAGAATTCAACAATTAATTGATTGACGATTTCTCCCAACTCTGTTGGCTCAAAACGTTTAGCAGCTAATTTGACGTAGTAACGTCTTTGAATGGTTTCCAGAGTTGGGGCATAAGTTGACGGCCGTCCTACACCATTTTCTTCCAAAGCCTTAATTAAGGTCGCTTCTGAATAGCGAGCTGGTGGCTGAGTAAAGTGTTGTTCTGGGTTGAGCAACTCTTTTTTTACCACTTCTCCTTCTACCATATCGGGTAACATTTTATTTTTATCCGAGTCATTATAAACAGCCAAATAACCGTCAAATTTAATTTGGCTTCCGTTAGCCACAAAGATGACCCCGTGCTGTTCCAAGTTGACCTTCATGGTATCAAAGACAGCCGCTGTCATTTGGCTAGCCACAAAACGATTCCAAATTAAGGTATAGAGTTTTAACTGATCCTTATCCAAGTATTTAGCAATAGATTCTGGTGTTTGATGGACATTTGATGGTCGAATGGCCTCATGGGCATCTTGAGCACCAGTGGCATTTTTAACCTGACTAGCATGTTTGGAATAGCCCTTGCCAAATCTTTCTGTGATAAAGTTAGCAGCATCTGCCTTAGCAACTGGACTGATACGAGTAGAATCCGTCCGCATATAGGTGATTAAACCCTGTTGACCACCACTTCCCAAACTAATCCCCTCATAGAGCTGCTGGGCTACCATCATGGTTTTCCGGGTGCGGAAATTGATTTTATTGGCAGCATCCTGTTGTAAAGATGAGGTCGTGTAAGGCAGAGGGGCATTTCGCCGACGCTCTTTTTTTTCCACTTTTTGAACAAGAAAATCTGGTCCATCCAGTCTTGCTAAAACCTGCTGAACATCTTCATTGGTATTGAGGTTTAACTTTTTACCATCAAGACCGTAAAAATGAGCTTGAAATTTTTTGTTTCCTTTTTTAAAGAAACCATCAATAGACCAGTATTCTTCAGGTTTAAATTGCTTAATGTCATTTTCCCGATCAATAATCAATTTGAGGGCAACAGATTGCACACGGCCGGCAGAAAGGCCTTTTTTGACCTTGCGCCAAAGGATAGGGGAGATAGAGTAACCGACAATACGATCTAGAACGCGGCGAGCTTGTTGAGCATCAACCAAATCCATATCAATTTGTCTAGGTGAGACAAAGGCATTTTTAACCGCATCTTTGGTGATTTCATTAAACACTACCCGGTTTTTATCATGACTATCTAAATTAAGAATATGGGCTAGGTGCCAAGAAATCGCCTCACCTTCACGGTCTGGGTCACTTGCCAAATAAACTTGTTTGGCTTGTTTAGCTTCCTTTTTTAAGGAATTAATCAAGGGTCCCTTACCGCGAATATTGATATATTCTGGTTCATAGTTATTTTCAAAGTCAATGGACATGCTGGATTTTTTCAAGTCCCGAATATGTCCCACACTGGCTACAACCTTGTACTGACGCCCAAGGTATTTTTCAATCGTTTTAGCCTTAGCAGGTGACTCAACAATAACCAAATTTTTTTTCGGAGTTGTTTTTTTGCGACTGCTTTTCTTCTTTGTAGCAACTGTACTTGCCATAGTATCCTATTACACTTTCTTTGAGAGTTGAAACTCCTAGTATAATATACCACTTTTGGTCAACTGTCAAGAATTTTATCAAAGCTTGTGAAAAATTTAAGTTTTATTCAAGAAAAGCATACTCTGATAAGATATCGTAACCTGAGCTTGTGCAGATAGCTCCTTCCTTGATGAGATGGTGACAACCATCTGATAATCCTTCAATAATATTACCAGGAACAGCAAAAACATCACGACCTTCTTCTAAGGCCCGCTCACAAGTGATCAAGCTACCTGAACGTTGTTTAGCTTCAACAACAACGACTCCTTTAGACAGCCCAGCAATGATCCGATTTCGTTGAGGAAAGTGATAGTTGAGAGGCTGGGCCTGAGGATGATATTCAGATAAAACGAGATGATGTTTAGCAATGTAATCTTGCAAGGCTTTATTTTCTTTGGGGTAATAGGTGGCTAAACCTGTGCCAATCACTGCAATAGTTGATCCCCCATTTTTTAAGCTGGCTATATGAGCGGCAGTGTCAATCCCTCTAGCTAGGCCGCTGACAATAACAAACCGATTACCCAGTTCAGAAATAATTTTTTTAACGGATTTGACACCAACTGTTGAACAATTTCTAGACCCAACAATGGCTAGTTTGGCTCGAGTTAAGAGTTCTAGATTCCCTTGATAAAACAAAAGAACCGGAGGATTGTGGATTTGCTTTAGTTCTAGCGGGTATTCCTTATCCAAAATGGAAAGATGAGGAAATTGATTAAATTCCTGTCGCAATTGTTTACTATCTAATTGTTTGTAGCTTTCAATAATCTTAATCGGTTGCTGGCAACCTGAAACAACAATCATATCCCTTAGGGATAGAGACTTCTGTTCTTGTTTTTGATAAGCCAGAATATTAAGAATATGCTGGTTGGTTAAGCCTGCCCTTTTTAATTTATAGAGTTCAAAATTATTCATGATTACCTCCTTGTATCTTTTTATTCGTAAAAAAGAACTCACAAAAATGCGTGTTTCTATGTCAATACATTGAAAACAGAGGGGAAGATATTAACTCTAAAATAAAAAAGAACCTTTTTCACATGACCAGTATGTCATGTGAAAAAGGTTCTATCTAGTATTAAGTGCTTGAGCAGCTAGTGATTTGACTGGTTCAAAACTCCGGCGATGAATAGGGCTAGGTCCTAATTTTGCTAAGGCGTCTAGGTGTTCTTTAGTACCATATCCTGCATTGGTGGCAAAACCATAATGGGGATAGATACTGTCATAAGCAACCATCAATTGGTCTCGAATGACTTTGGCTACAATAGATGCGGCTGCAATGGACTGAGATTTCGCATCTCCTTTAACAATAGATTCTTGAGGAATAGAAACCGGCAACTCCATAGCATCAATTAGCAAGGCATCGGGCTCTGGCACATTGTTTAAGGCATCTAGCATGGCTAATTTAGTTGCTTCATAAATATTAACCTCGTCTATGACAGTGGATTCTTGAATCCCAATACCGACAGCAACGGCTTGACTCATAATATCGTCGTATAGCTTAGTATGTTGTTTTTTCGGAATTTTTTTGCTATCATTCAGTCCTTTTATGTGACAAGTTTCAGGTAGGATGACACAGGCTGCGACAACTGGCCCAGCCAAGGGACCCCGTCCGACTTCATCGATTCCCGCAATCAACTGGTAGCCCTGTTGGAGATACTGACGCTCATAGGTCAGCATTTCAGCCAAACGTTCCTTTTCAGCTAATTCTTTTTGAATGGCTTTTTTACGTTGAACAATAGCCTGTTGGACCCCCTTACGGCTGTCTTGTTCAAATTCTGCCCAGCGTTTATCTGATAAAGAATCAATCTTAGCGAGTTCTTCTTTGATTTCTTTAACGGTCATTTGTCGCAATTTCTCCAATTCTGTCTAAGGTATAGGTTCCCAATTTACCATCTCTGACTTCTTTTACAAATAGTTGGTAAAAACGGTCATAGTCCTCTCGAAAACCGAGTTGTTTAGTGAGCTGCATAATGATTTCAGGGGCTTCTTCTGACAACTCAATTTGCTTAAAACGCTCTTCCAGACGTTCTGGATAATACTCCTTGAAATAGTTTAGACCAAAAATGGTTACTTCATCCATAGGTAAAAGATGATCTTTGATGGCGCCAGTCAGGGCTAATTTCAAACCAACCACCTGATCCTCAAATTTAGGCCAAAGAATGCCAGGAGTGTCTAAAATCTCCAAGTCTTTATTGGTCTTTAGCCATTGCTGGCCCTTGGTTACACCAGGTTTATTACCAACTTGGGCAATTTTTTTACCAGCTAAGCGATTCATTAAGGTAGACTTTCCCGCATTTGGAATACCAATAATCATGGTTCGTAAGGTTTCTTTTTGAATCCCTCGTTCGCGCAAGCGAGTTATTTTATCGGCCATCAATAATTTAGCTGCTTCAGTGATTTTTTTAACCGTTACCTGTTCCTTGGAATTAATAGCCAAAGTTCTTATGCCCGCTTGTTCAAAGTAATGACGCCATTCTTTGGTTTGGGAAGAATCTGCCAAATCCGCTTTATTTAAAACCAATAATTTTGGTTTATCGCCAACAATCTTGGTCAGCATGGGATTTTGACTGGATAAAGGTAACCTAGCATCCACTAAAATGGTCACAAAATCAACAAATTTTAAATTTTCCTGTACCTGTCTTCTAGCCTTGGACATGTGGCCAGGAAACCATTGAATGTTAGCCATGTGTTATAATTCCTTTCGTAGCAAGGGGTTTCAGCCCCTTGTTTTGTAAAAATCATGTGAGTCACCAAAAAGTCACCAAATGTTAGACACTATTCCCAAACCAGCCGGTATGATTGCAACTGATTCTGATTATTTTTTATACAAATAATATCAAAGGAATGATAAATGTTAGATAGGTCTTTGCGGACTTTCGGCAAAATATTCGAAGCGATATGCCTTACAGTATAGCTTGGAGCAAGGCCAATAGCTTTTCTAAACTCATCTACTGCAAGTTCAATTTTTCCCTCCGAGATATGCTCCTCAATCACTTCTTGCAATAAAGGAGAATATTTGCAAGACCACTTTATTGATGGCCTAAACTCAAACCCGTTGTCTTGAGCAAACTTGTTCAGAGTAGCAAGAGCTTGTTCCTGATCAGATGGGAGTTTGTGAGTATATCCCATTGTCGTCTCAAAGTGAGCATGCCCTACACGTTCCATAACTTCTCTAATGGCAATGCCTGAATCACCAGATTGCAAATAAGTGATATACATATGTCGGAATGAATGCGGGGTCACATGCTTTTTCCATTTGAAGCCATACCTTTCCTCGCATGTTGCCAATAATTCCTTTTCAACTCTCGCTAAAACTTCTCTGAATGAGTGTGATGTAATCGGCGAACCATATTCTGTTCTAAAAATACTCGGAGAGGTTCTGAAACTTGGGCAAGGATTAGCTTCAGTATAGCTATCAAACTCTTTACCACGTTCTATAGTTCTTAAAATTGCTTCACAAGCTACTTGGGGTAAAACAACCTGTCGCTCAGAGTTAATGGTCTTGGTGCTATCAAAATAATAATCTTCAACTCGTAAATCGTTATACTGGAGCGATTTATCAATCGTCAATACACCTGTTTTCACATTAAAATCTTCCTCTGTGAACGCTGCTTCTCCAATTCGTATTCCAGAAAATAAAAGCACGATGGCTAAGTCATAATAGCTAGGATTTCGACGCCTTCTCAAAGTGTCAAAGAAAGCATGTAACTCATGGATTTCTAAAAATTTTGCTTCGCGTCTCCTACTTGCCTCTCGTTTTTTTTCAAGAGGTATATCCAACTTAATAGCTGTCATCGGTGAATAAGCAATGATGTTATATAAAACACCATGATTAAATATCTTATTGCACGTACTCTTTATATGCGTCATTGTTGACGGAGAAGCATCATACTTAGACATATAAGTTGAAAGACTATTTTTCATCAACAGTGGTGTGATTTTACACAGTAAGTAGTCATCTCCTATAATCTGCCCTAATCTCTTGATAACCAACTCTTCCCGTTTTACTGTCTGAGGCTTAACAGAGACTGACCAGGATTCTAGCCAATTCTGCTTCAGTTGACCAAATGTTTGAATCGTTTCAGGCAAGTATCTATTTTCAGTTACTGAGATAGCTTCAGCGATTTTATCTTGAAGTTCACGCTCGACTTGCTTTCTGGCACGACTAGTATTTTTTGTGTAGGAAACAGTGACATTCTTCCACTTTCCAGTCAAAGGGTCTCTGTATTTATCACCTATTTCATAGCGAATTGTTCCCTACCTTTGTTTGTCTTGTTCTATAGTACATACTTCCATCCTCTCAATAAAAAAGAAAACTGAAATAGTTCTAGTAGAATAAATTCCCATCTACCATTATAGCACGATTTCCCTTATTTTACCACTATTCGCTGCTTCCAGCGTAAAAACTCCTCAAAACCATCGAGGTTGATAAAAACCAATTTGTGAGTAGGGGTGATAACATATTGCTTAAATTGTCGATGTTCTCGCATCTCAGTAATCCAGCGATTCAAGGTATACTGATTCAATCCTTCCCAGCGTTTCAGAAGAGATTTTTTATCCCCCCACTCAGCTATTGCATTTTCAACGGGCACATATTTTACTTTCACATTTGCCTCCTTATACTCTATAATTTATGACCTCCGTGGGTAGAACTGGTTCGGTTCCTCATGGGGATTGCACCCGCTGTCCTTTCTCGCTGGCAGCCTAAACGGTTAGAAGTATCATTGTCCTCACTTGTGTCATGGCAGATAGAGAACCACTCTATTTTATAGCTGATAATTCTCGCTCATGTCACGGCGTATCTGACTAATTTGCTCCACAAATGATTAAAGTCCCACCTTGGTCTATTCAATTTTCAATGAACAGCTAGGAGAGACTATTTTATTCTATGTTTTATTCTATCTGGACAATCTGTTAATCCTAATAGGTAATCCGTACTAACGTTATATAGTTTAGAAAGCTACACAAGAACATCTGCCGTTAAGGCAACCTCTCCTCTCTCAATTTTTGCATAGTTTGTATGAGAGAAGGAAAGTAAATTAGCAACAAACTTTTGAGTAATATCGTGATCTTCCCTCAAATCCCTTATCCGTTGGTACATCTAGCTTTCTCCTAAGAAAAGTATAATTTATTTCTAAGAGAAATTAGGGAAATTGTCATAATATGACAGTGTAAATCGAAAACACCAAAATAGCTTAAAAATATAAAGTGTTCTGTATTTAGTAAACCAGGGGAAAATTTATCTTGAGAATCACGTCGTTAATTTATTAACATTTTTAAATAATAATTCGTTGATTTTCACTAAGGTGGAAAAAGCATAGAGAGTTTATAAGAGAATGTGACTTAAATCAGAACCGTTGATAATCTAACTGTTAAACCGCGACAACTCATTGAACTCTGCAAGCGAAATGAAGAATTTGAAATGCAGGTAGTTATCTTAAAGTAAACAGCAATTATAGTGACCTCAAAAAGCAGATAACCACCGCCAACAAGAGAAAATACTGTTTCTTATCTATGTGCTTTCTATTGGATATACTGTATTTCAGCTATTACTATCAGGCTTTGATACCTATTCCATAAATGGAATTATAGAAAGAAGTAAAAGCAGTACTCTTGGAAAACAAAGCTAAATTTGGTACAAAGTAAATTCAACACATACTCAACAGTCATAGCCTCTACCTCTATCATTATCGAATTAGTCGGATCTTAAAGATCATAAAATTTTTCTGCCTGTATTCAGAAAATAGGCTTCAAATCCCATTAATCAGGTACAAATGTGGCACCTATGTCCAATCACTTGAACAGATCCTTTTGACTATCGTCAGCCGTTAAAAGTTCTAATAACTGATTAGATCTATATTCGTGTTCGTCATATATCTCTTCCATTCTGATAGAGGTAATAGTTTAACTTACGAGTTACTTCAGTCTTTTAATATCAGACGTTCTCTGAATCAATCTATCCTTATGATGATACCACAACTGAGAGCACGTGCCCGCCTTCAAGATGGAATTTGTTAAAAGAGCGATTTTAGTCTTTGAAAAAATTAGATATTAAGACATACGACAATCGCATGAAATATTTTCAATATGAAAACAATACTTTTACTTAGCTATTTTGTTATAGAGCAAGCATTGAATCTGTTCTAAACTACTGTACTATAGTTCGGAAATAACTATTTCATGCGATTATTATGGTTAAACTCACAGATTATACCCATTGACCAAATTATCCTCGTGTTTATAGCAATCTCAATTATCATACCCCTTTGGTGAATAGAATATTTGCCTAACTACATTTTCTTTATCATATTTTTTTCGAAAAAGTTTTGTCTTTTTAATTTACTAGTTCTCCCCAAAAGTCCTACAGTCTAGCCAAAATTGGTGGGTTTATATCTTTTCAAGCCTTTAACCTGGCTGGAAGAATTTCCAGATTTAATTAATTTCTCCTTGATGAATACCATGCCTACAAAAAATAATTCGATACAAGTAAGTAAAATAACAACTAAATTTGACCAAAAATAATCCCATTCTTTATTTATAAAATTGTTATAAGTTTGAACTACCGCTAAAATACTAGTTGGAATACCTACTTTAACAAGAATGAAAAGTTCAATTATTAATCCCAAGCAAATTAGAATACTATAGTACTTAGATACAACTGAAATTCCGTCATACTTGAAACAATTTTTTATGAACTTAAGCGAATCACTCATCAAGGTTCTAGAATTCAGGATATCTGCTACAACAAAATACAAATCAGTTTTTAAATAAAATTTAAATTCAAAAATTAACCCTACTACTAAAAGGAGGATTGCAACCCTAGATATATTATAGAAAAACGGAACTTTCGTAAAATTTGCAACTAAAATAAAAAATGATAACAATGTAATGTCACAAAGCATTCCAGATAAATAAACTATTATACGCTTTGGCTTTTCCAGTAACCAAATATTATCAATTCGAGTCTCAAAAACAAAATAAAAGAATCTTCTTCCTATACCAATAAATCCTAATTCGCCACCAAGAAGCCTAATAGATAAAAAATGACTGAATTCATGGAACATTACTAAAATAAAATCTAAAACTGTGACCGTAATGGTTGTTATGAGTAGAGATTTTGAAAAAAAGATATTTGTATAATCTAACAAAGAACTTGGAAAATGGGGAAACAAAAACAAATAAACATAACTTATATATAATGCCCATAAAAAAATAGTGACCTTATTGAAAATAATTTTCAGTACTCTCTGACTTATCCATGGAAAACTTATCCCTTTTTTTTGAATATTTTCAGATGTAATCAATTCTCCATTAATTATTTCAAGAAAATTTAATTCGACTAGT
Organism: Streptococcus cuniculipharyngis; assembly: GCF_007859195.1. Classification (GTDB taxonomy): domain Bacteria; phylum Bacillota; class Bacilli; order Lactobacillales; family Streptococcaceae; genus Streptococcus; species Streptococcus cuniculipharyngis. The sequence goes on along the minus strand of NZ_VOHL01000001.1, from coordinate 245,918 downwards.
TCACTAATGAAATTTTCTATTTCATAAGTAGAAAAGGAGGATAATTCATGCTTAATTAATTCCAAATTCTCTAATTCCATTATTGATTTGATAATCTCATATGCATCATCTGAAACTTCAATATAACGATTTAATTTTCTCCTTCCAACTATATAAGAGTCCTTTCCTTCTCTTTTAGAAACAAAGTCTGAAAAGAATTTAATTTTTTTTTCTGAACTCATCAAAATATAAAACCTCAACTTCTCCTGACCAATCTAATATACAACCCACAAAATCAATAATGTCTAAATCTTGCATTTCATAAGTATCTCCATTATTAACTGTTGCAGTTGCATCCTCAATATACGTAACTTTATAACCTCTATCTGAAGCAATGATTGAGGAAAATAGGCAACAATACTCAGCATTAAAACCTGTAATAACAATTTCATTAACTTGATAATCTGATAAAATATCATTCAACTCTTTACTTTTAAATATATTTGGAGAATCTTTTTCTATAATAAAATTGGAAGATTTGGATAGTTGCTCATCCAAAAGTCCATCTACATTTCCACTATAAATAATACTTTCTTTATCATTGTCAATATGTTTTGTGCTGATAATGATGTCCCCATTCGATTTAAAAATTCGTTGTAATTTCAAAATATTTTTTCTAAGTATTTCAAATTTTCCTCTAGAAAACATTCCATTTTGACAATCTAAAATAACCAACGCCTTCATAAACTATACTCCATTATTTCTACTAACTTTTCAAAAATTTTTTTTACATTGTAAAATGATAAATTATTTTTATCGAGTAGCGGATTGTATTCGACAATGTCAGCACCAATTATATTATAATTCTTTAATAAATCTAAATATTTTAATATATCAGAAACCTCGAAACCCTCTGGCACTTGATAACTGGTTCCTGGATTTATTAATGGCTCTAATACATCAATATCGATTGAGATATAGACATTTTTGACTTTGCCACTTGAAAAGTATCTTTTAAAATTATCATAGTCACTAAATACTTTATCATCACCAACGTTATAAAATGGGAGCTTTGGCTCTCTCACCCCAATATGTATAATTTCATCAATCCTTTCTATCTCCCTAATCTTTTCAATATAGTTATGATGGTTTAACGGAAGTTTTCTAAAAGTTCCAGAACAATCATAATGAGCATCAAATTTTACAAAAACTATATTTTGTTTCAAATCAGTTGATAGTGACTCCACTATTGAAGAGGAAATTGAGTGATCTCCCCCCATAACTAGAATTTTTGAACTTGAATTTAATGATATGACTTGTTTAATTCTATTCTGAAAATCTACTATCGATTCTCCCGAAAGATAGAGAATATCTCCAATATCTATTACCCTACCCAATATATTGCTTCGGTATGGATATTCACAATTCTCCATAAAAAGGTTATTATAATTATTTGAAATACCCGAAAAATATCTTCTAAAATATTCCGGAGCAACTTTTGAGCCAGTTGTTCCCGTAGAACCCGCATCATAAGGAGCTCCGATAAATACAATATTAGAATCTGTGTTTAAATCACTTAATAAAGTATCAGGCTTAATTATCGGAGGGAGATTATAATTTAAATCTGATTCCACTAAATTAACTTCTTGTAAATAATTTAAAATTAAATTCTTTTCACTAGAATCCTTATCATAACAACCAAGAGGTTCTTCAATCATCTCCAGAATTAAATTATAAGTATATTCATTTATAATAATCTTCTGACCTGTTTGCAAATTCGATAATTCAATACTATTCTCTAGTTTTCTAGCTGATATATCTTCTTTTTTTATCCTCATTTTATCTCCTAAAAAGGTCTGTATTATACAGACCTCTCTTTGTATATGAAAGAATCTTGTATACTTTTACAAAACTCCTAATAAAACTAATCAAGACTCTGGATTAATTGTATTACGTCCGCCGCGCTTAGTAAGCTCAACCGAGTCTAATACTTTAATTTCAATCTTTTTAGTTTCTTTTTTTGAATCTTTCATATTTCCGCTCCTTCCTACAGATGTAGTATTGATTAACGTCCCTCTCCAGGGACAAGAATAAACCTATTTTTGACAATTACACATTTGATTTTTTTCAACTGGTAAATATGAAATTGTGTAATCTCTATAATCCAAAGTAAATAGCTGATTAACAACTCTAGGAGATTCAAATTTTGTAATATGTCTAATAAAGTCAAAAATCATAAATGAAGTGATGCATGAAGAAGTTGCTGCTAAACAATTATTTTGTGTCGCATATCCATGTTTCTTTACTTCAGAATATTTAAAGTAACCCTCAGCTGAAAACTGTTTTAAATTAAGTTCTCGACAGTTAAAACAACTCGTTTCATTAGGAATGATTGTTTGAAAATATGAAGAGGCTTCACTATTCCCTCCATAGATCCATGCAGTTTGTGTATTATGACACGCTTCATTAATCCATTTATATATCCAAATTGAAGGTTGATCTGCCGCACAGAATACAAAATCAATATTAAATTCTTTTATTAGTCTTTCGACATCCTCAGTGCACGTTATCTCTAACTGAAAAGTAGTAAACTGAATGGAGCTATCAAACTTATCTAATTTTTCCTTCGCAGCCTCAGATTTCAAACTCCCCACATCAGATTCAGAATATAACAATTGTCTATTTAAGTTAGATAAATCTACTTTGTCAAAATCTACTCCATAGAGTCTTTGAACCCCTAAAGCCGCTAAATTCATTGCCAAGGAAGAGCCTACTCCACCCAAACCAACAATTAATACATTAGAATTTATGATTTTCTTCATGTAGTTGACTTTTTCTGTTCCAAGATAATCAAAATTTGATAAAAAATTCATTGTACGACTATGACGCTCAATCTCTCTAGGGGTCAATGAACTCTCTACTGTTATTGCATAATCTTCTAGAATCAAAGGATAGCTTGAAAGACTATCAATAATTTCGGTTACTTCCTCAATTCTTAAGTCCTTGTATTTATTTTTTATTTTTTTATATATATCCTCAATGGTATTACTTCCATTACAGTTACATAATATTTCGTAAACTAAACCACTTGGATCAGTTACCTCTAATGCAAAATCTGGAGTTGCTCCAATTGATAATTTCTCACCATATGGTATTAAAGATAACTGTTTTTTAAAATATGGAAATTTCATATTCTTCCTCACCTTAAAATACCCCTTATATGTATTCATAAGTATTTTATCAGTACTTATCGGAATTTAAAAAATATCCCAACAGTATAACAAATGAATCTATATAGATAAACTTTTTTCAACTAAATACCATTTTTATATTTTTATGCATCGAAATATGTTCTTTAGGTCTATGAAAATTTATACTATTATCTTTGACCTAAACATTCTCTAATGCACTAAATAAGTAACTTTTTTCGTTACTACATCTATATATACACATGCAATTCTGGCTATCAGCGTTTCATCATCAATTATACTATATCTTACTCAGTTACTCAGAAAATAGCAAATCGCATAGAATTAGATAACAAAACCAACACTTTGGTGTTTTTATAACTCTTGACTAATTGACTAAAACACTAATAACAATGACTTATTGCCTACATACGATATCAATAAAAATTATATTACTTCACATAAGAATTCGCTGGACCAGGATCAATCTCATTCATTGGTTTCGGTTTATTTGTTCCACCTTTACCAACAGCTAAAACCAGTCCTCCCAACAAAGACATGACAATGAGTTTCTTTAAAAGCTTCTTCATAAGAATCTCCTTTAAGTTTTGATAAGTTTATTCTAGCACCCAAAAATTCATTTGTCAATCTTTTTTATAAGTTTTTGTTATACTTTTTTTTTATATACTTTTTTGTATTTACAGAAACAAGAAAACGATACCCGTAAGCATCGTTCAAATATCTAATTTTGAAATTTATCTGAGATATAGTGCTCTACTGCCAGAGCCTTCTCTGTATTATCTTCGATTTGCTTATACAAAAAATGTGCAGTCTCAAAGTAGGTTTTAACCGTCGTTCTTTCTGAAAAATTTTGACTTAGATTTCCCAACAACAAAAATGAATCTGCTAATAAATAAGTTGTTCGATACTCTTGGCATAATTTAATAGTCGCAGTTACTTGTTTAATAGCTGCTTCCATATTCTTTTGTAGCCAAAAATAGCGACCTAGGTTATAGTTAAATTTGATAGACAACTCCAATTCCTCTATTGTATTTAAAGTCAGTTGCTGCAAATGACTAGTTAACTCTTCCTTCATCATATCAAACCTAGCTAGATTATCTGTATCATGATAGAAATTAAAAAGCGTATTGGAAATTTGAAGGTGGTTTATATCTGCCTTATGAGTTGATTTTAATGCCTTCTCTAACCGCTCTATCGCTCCCTCTCTTCTATCGCGAACGTAAAAATCCACCAATGAAGCAATCCATTCCAGATATATTTTATCTGACAATGATAAGCGGTGAGATTTTTCTTTCTCTAAATCATAGATATATTTCAAAGATTCATAATTTCTTTGAGTAATGAACGTTTTAGCTATTTTTTTAAACTCAATAAGATCTGTACTCTCATTCAAAATTTGCTCGTCAAAAAAATAATCCATACTAACATTGAGTTTTTTAGCCAGTTGATGCAATAATTCTGAACCCGGAGTATATTCTCCGTTCTCCAAACGACTAATTTGACCTTGCTTACAAATGCCTTCTGCCAATTCTTTTTGAGATAATTTCAATTCTTTTCTTCTGCTCTTAATCCGAGTAGCTAGTAAGCTTCCCACTTTATTTCCTCCAGTCTATTACTTCTAACTGTATTTTATCACGATTTCTAAAAAAATTCAAATACGTTATATTTAAAATACATTTAAATTACTCTAGTGAAATGTCAAAACCACTCTCTTTACTATCGATTGCAAAATTTATAGTGTTAACTAATTTCCCCAATCTCCTCACATGATGTTCATAGTCATCTATGGCTGTATTCATCTGTTTTTGACAATCTTCAATTTCTTTCTCCACCTGCTTCAGTTTAATGACTGGTGTCAGGTTCATCTTGGCATAGTCGTATCTGGCTAGCCGTCTGTTTTCTGGGTCAGAGTTATTAAGATTGAGCAGGACTTCTGCTACTTTATTGAGATGAGCGACCTTATCCTGCAACTCCGTGACGGTCAAATCCAACTGGGCGATGTCCTTGATTAACTCATCTTTGACTTCCTGGTAAGATTTGTTGTTTATGTCTAATTCAATAAGAAGATTGAGCTCTGCTATTTTCTCTTTGAGACTGGCCATAGTCGGGCGTCTGCGTTTCGGGATATGCTTGCTGTCGTGAGTGAGTTGACGGATTAGTTCACGTCCTCGCATGTAGCGGTTGAGATCAGAGTTCGCTTTATTGTAGATGAAAAATTGGGCTGTCTCTCGGATAAAGACATGGTAGGACTTGCCCTGCTCGCTCTCATGAATATCCAAGTTACGGTTTGGGATAAAGACTAAGCCATCTTTTTTGACACCATAAGTCATCTTGATGAAGATACCGTCCTTGACCAACTTGTCAATCTGGTGGTCTGCTAGAACCACTTCAAATTCCTGAATCTTATCTCGTTTCTCCTTGAAGTCCTTGTAGGCTGCTAGAAGCTCCTCACTAGGGAGTTTATCCTTGTCCTGTGCTTCTTGGTAGGTCTTAAAGTCGGAGATAAGGTTCGTCAAATCAATATTTTGTGTGACTTCTCTTTGGTCAAAATAATCCTCGAAGAACTGGAGATCATAGAGGTATTTTGTACTGACCTTTTTATTCTCAATGGAGATGGTTCGGCCGTCTTCGACCAAGGTAAAGGTCACATGCTTTTTCTTCGGAGAGATTTTCAGATTTACCTGCTCTGCCATGTCCAAAAGATGAGAGAAGTCACGTGCTCTAGGCAAAAGAAAATCCAGTCGTTTCTCAATGGCTCGTTTGGCAAAATGCTCTCGGAAATAGTCCTCGGTGTAGGGCTGTCGCTTATCCAGCTGCTTACCACGAATGACCTGCCTCATGTCTCGGTCGGTCATGGAAAATCTGGCGTGCTTGCGAGAGAAGTCCATCTCCACGTTGAGAGCGGGAGCCTTGGCCATAAAGTCCTCAAAGTTCTTGCTGTTCTCCATGAGAAAATAGAGCCGTTGTTTGAGTTCAAATTTGTGATTGCTCTTTCGGTAGGTTTCAAATTGTTCGTGCGAATAGCGATCGGGCGGAATAATCTTTGCTCCTGCTTCCTTGGCCAAGCGGTCAGAAATCATGCGAAGATTCCTCTCTTGGGCGTAGTCCCACTTGAGCTTCTTGTCAGAATGGAGGTCAACAGAGTTTATCAGAATATGATTATGCACATGGTCTCTGTCTGTGTGGGTTGCGACGATGAAACGAAAGTTGCCCCCTGTTAATTCCTTGATGGTCTCGTAGCCAATGCGATTGATTTCTTCAGCTGTCAGATTATCTTCAGGAGAGAAAGACTGAATCAAGTGATGGGCGTGGATTTTGGTCTGCTTGATTTGCTGGCGGTCGTTTCTGGAATCATAGAGCCTGTCGTTGTTCGTCAAGTTTGCCTGATACATCTCCACCAGCTCCTCATAAGTGGGAAAATCCAAGTAATTGCTCATGCCAAAATCGGAGACCAGCTTCAGCTGCTCTGTCTTGTCAGGATTGAGGATATACTTGATAAGGCTCTTGCGGTATTTGGTGCTATGCACCGCAAAATGCTTAGTGATGACCATAAAACTCCTTCAGCTGCTGGCACTTGATGTTAAAGTCCTTCTCAACTTCCTTGATGAGTTGACTAATACCTTGCACCAAGAGCTCACGGTCACTTAATGATAGAAGATGAGTTTGGTTGACAGTCCGTGCGATTTGATTAAGGTTATTTCCGATACGTTTCAGTTCAAAGATCAGGTCGTCATAGTTACTGGTATCAATGGTCAGAAAGGTCATGTTAGGATTGAGCAGCATCTTTATGGCATAAGCAGAGAAATTTTTACAGCCACTCTGCACGATACGGTCGTTCAAAGTTGCTAACTCCTGGTCCGTTAGAAAGACTTTTTTGAGGTTAGTGCGGTAACGATTTTCCATGTCTAGCCTCCCATGTACTTGTCACGAAAATCTGAACCGATTGGGATAAACTTCTCGACTTCTGCCATCAGCTCCTGCACACAGGTTAGGATAATTCGTAAGTGCTCTGCCGTGACCTGCTGGGTCTGTTCAGCCAAGACAGTCACCTGTAAGATGTCACGGCTAATTTGTTCAATCTTCTGGGACTGCCAGAGGGTAAACCAGTCAGCTACCGACTGCCTCCCTTCGACTAAATCCATCAGCTTTTGACGAACAAAGGGGGAAAACTGGTCAGCGTGTTCCTGTTTCATCAGTCCCTGAATCTGCTCCAGTTCCTCTGGTGTCAGATTGATTTCCTTACGGATAATGCGATAGTAGTCTGTCATCTCGTTATACTCCTTCTCTACTTGCCTCTATCGGGTCAGCCCCGATACCGTGTGGGATACGGGTGCTTCCTAAAAGCCTCATCGCTTCGCTTTTCGGCTTTTGCGAGCTCAGTTATTGTGTCCACAATAACCCAAAATCTAATCGCCAGCTGACCCCAAACCTTGCAGGTTTGTCAGCCGACGATAAGAAAACATGGTGGCTTCGCCCCCAAACCCCCAATCAAAAATCAAGAGTTGATTTTCTAAACCTAGATAGAGTGTAACAAGACAGAGCTGGAAAAATTATCACGGGAAATGGTATAATACAAATATAAAAATTACTCATCCAAGGAATGAATTATGACCAAATCATCTAAACAAATTGAACAAGATGCTGTTGATTATTTAAAAATGGCCTTAAAAAAATCTAAACACATTGATAGAGAGATTTCTGAAGGAGATAGAGAACCTATATGGGATGGTCATATCTATTTTTACAAAAATATCCAAAAACAAAATATTGATTTAGTTGAGAGAATACCAGTTCAAGTAAAAGGTAGAGATGATTATTACAATAAAAATGTAGGATACTCTATAACAAGAGATAACCTAGAGCATTATCTACATGAAGGTGGAGTACTTTATTTTGTTGTGTATCTTAAAGGCGATGTACCAACTGTCACCTATGCTTCATTGACACCTAAAGTAATTAAGAAAATTTTGCTGGCTAGCGATAAGAAAAAACCAGATATAAAAAATATTTCCGTTTCTATGAAACCTCTCCCTGATAATGAAAAAGAATTAAATTTTGTATTTTTAAATTTTATTCAAAAACGAAAACACCAAAAAGGATTTACTCATATTGAATGGAGAAGCCATGAAACCCTATTGGAAAGTTCTAAAAAATTAGATGGTGATTTTCAGTTTAAATTTATTGGAAAAGATCATCTAGATCTTCTTGAGTATGCAAAAGCTGGTGAACTAGATGTTTATTACAAAGCAAATGGTGCTCCGATTCCCGAACCACTATTAGACGACATTTTGGATTTAAAATTATTTGAAGAAAGAGAAATGGTAGTTCAAGTTCAAGAAAAAGAGCGCATATATAAAGCAACTTTTATTTATGAAACCAAGAATGACTTTACTATAGATTTTCATAATGGCTGTTCAATAAAAGTACAAAAAACACCTGAATTAGTAACACTAACCCTTAATTACTCACTTTCAAATATTCTCTCAAAAAGACTAGACGGATTAGAGTTTATTTTAGAGCTTCAAAAAAATAAAGGAATCATTTTAAATGGTCATAAACTAAATTTCGATGATAAAAATATATCTAAAATTGACTTTGATTTTTTTAAAGAATCTTTAAATGCAAATATTCGACTAAAAGAACTAGTAGATAAACTTAAAATTTCCACAGATCTTGATAGCACAGGCTGGTCACAAAAGGATGCTAGGACAATTGAATTACTGTATGATGGTATCGTAAATGAACAATTAGTAACTCTAGACCGTACAGACTATAATCCTGTTCAAGTCATTCAATTTGCAAATGTACATGTTTTGCTATTTCTAATTCCAGAAAATGAAGGAGCTCAAAATTATAGATTATATAACTTTAGTGATTATGATATGACACTAATCAATGAAGATAAACAACAATTTTCAAAATATGAAATAGTTGATTTAGAACAGTTACTACTTGTTGACAATTTTGATATTTATGATTACCTTGTGTCATACTTATCAAATGAAATTAGAGTTGAAAATATGGACCTTGGTTTATTGAAACTGATAAACTATGCTGATTATAAATGCGACCAGAAGGCCTTACAGGCCTGCTTAGAATTTGCTCTAAGAATTGTAGATATGGATAAATCTGAAAACAGTATCCTCAATTTACTACAAGTAAAAAAACGTTTAAATAGTTTAATCCAAAAAGATTATACTTATCTGCACTCTTTAATGAACCACAAATTAGCAGAGATTCGATTTGCTGCAAATTGTATCTTAGGCTATATAGAACAAGCAAAGTACTTATTCGAAAACGAATTCTCCGTTGAACAACAAGAAATTTTTACTGAGTACCCTATTTATAAACTCCTCACTTCAAATTAAATAAAAATGTCAAATATAGTCATAATCACTATTTATATGGTTAAAGCAGAGACGACAATAGACTAATAATTGTATTAAAAGAGAGCTAGAAGCCACAACTTCTAGCTCTCTTTCTTACTCTGCTTAAACTGTTCTATACGTTTTTCCAACTCTTCTGTCTTTAACCTTGCTCTGGCAGTCTCAATACGGTCATCTAAACTCTCTTCCTGAACAACAAGGCTCGTTGGTTCAGGATAACTTGCTGGCGCTTCTTGCTGCTCTTGGTCAAAAACTAAATTGATTAACTTTTCAACCTTGTCTAACTCTGTATCCGTCATGGCTGATAAGGTATGAATCAAAGACTTGAAACGATCTGATGATGGTGAAACGTTCTTCTCTTTAGGTTTGAATAGGTCTCTTAACATGGTGCTCCTTTCGCAAAAAACAGTCCCATAAGGACTGTTCGCTTAGACAAGTGTATCCATCGCCTTTAGAATGGCGGTGATGGTTTTGATGGTGTTGCCTTTCTCATTGACCAATCCCTGCAAACGGTCAAGCTCCAACTGGTAGCTGCTCATGTCTGCTTCATGACTGGTGAGCTGTTTCTGAAGGTGCTCCTTGTAAATCGTGGTTGGGTCTTTGTCCAAAGTAGGGCTGGGAAGTGCTACTACTGATGGTGACATTTCGGTATTTTCCTGCGAGGCTTGCTGTAATTCACCAGCCTTTAGTTTTTGAAATTCTGCCTGATAATCAATCGTTTCTGTTGTAGGACTTGGTGCTGGGTCACCTTTACCAAAAAGTGCCGCAATCTTAGCGCGTTCCTGGTCTGGTGTAGTGGGTGTTGTTTGGTCTAGTGAACCGTCATAGGTCCAGTCTGTTTGTGTCGTCATTCTGTTCTCCTTGTGTCATTAGGTTCTTGTGGGGCATGGGGCTTAGACAATTTCCCAAAAGCTCGCTCTAAAGCCTCGTCAAAGCGTATCTGACTGCTCGTTTGATAAGTGATAAAGGTGGCGTACATGGCTTCCTGGAGTTGGTCCTGATAGATTTTGAGGCGCTCTTCCTCCTTGGCCACTTTCTCAGCCTGTTTGCTGACTTTTTCTTCTAAACGAGCCACTTGGCTCAAACTCATAGGCATTCCTCCTTCTTTGGGTCTGGGTCTAGCTTATCAAAGGTCCCTTGATTTTTTCATCACAAGTCAAGAGTGGGAGTTCTAGGAGAATAGACAGCCTGAGAACGCTCCTCATAAAACTGACAGAGCCAATCGTCCAAACTAGGTTCCAGCTTTCGCCTGATTAACTCCTCATTCCAATCAGTTTTGCCATCTAAAAGGTCTAACGGTGGTAAATCCTGCTCCAGGGGAAAGCCCTGGTCTTTTAACTTCTCAATAAAATCTCGCCCTGCTTCATCATTATCGACAGCTAGCGTGAGAAACTGTTCATGATGTTGAATGTACTTCGTCGTCTGTAAAATCACATCCAGATAGTGACTTAATCGTCCCTTGTCCAGCTCATCAAGAAAACGAAAATCTCCCTTTTCCTCCGAAGCTAGACGGATCACATGGTAGGCAATAACACTTTTCTTTAATCCTTCCATCGATACCAGACGGACATCCGATAGCTCTTCCTTATGGCATTCATAATAACTCATCAAATCAATCACAGATTCCGCAAAGACAAGCCGCTTGGGTTTACCTATAGTCAAACTAATCCCTGCATAACCGTGAGTACCTTTCATGATTTTCTTGAGCCGTCCTCGGTCATATCGGTCTGGGTGTTCCTTAATCCCCTGAAGGCTAGCTCCCACCAATCGCCCATGATGGTCCTTACTCTTAAACACAACCACAGGCTCGGTATGGTTGTCGCTCTGCCATTCCCCTTGAGCAAGAAGTCCTTGCCGACCAAAGGTGTTGATGGTCTCATCAGATAAGTGACGGATGGTCTTGAGATAGGTGCGAGCAGAACCAAAGTCCTTACTTTCAGGAAGATAATAACGAAACGGTTCCAGTTTTAACACCTGTACCTCCTGCTCTGGAAAATCTCCCTTGTCCAAAAAGTGAATGGCTTCCTTGAAGCTAACCCCTGCTATCAGCTGGACAAAATCAATGACATCGCCCTGAATATCCCGTGAAAACCACTTGAAGGTATTGGTGTTGGTAAAAATCTTGAAAGAATCGTGTTCTACCTGTTCGTAAAGGGTGCTGGATAAACGTTTCAATGGGATACCAAAGGCCCCTGCCACGTCAACGATGGACTTCTTCTTAATCATCTCTAATGCAATCATCTCATTCTCCTATATGAAAATAAGCAGAAGGCTGGCCTTCTACTTAGGGTGTTGTGGTTGAAACTGGCAATTCAGGAATCGCTTCTGGCTCTGGTGTCGTCTTTTGTGCTTGAGTAAGAGCTTCTGATAAATCTGTCGAATAGGTTTGAAGATGGTTGACCAAGAGCTTATCTCCCAGTTTGGTGTAGGTCAAGCGTAAGAGGCGTTTCTCCACTTGATTGGTCTGAGCCTTGTCTTTTTGTTCCAAGTCTGGAACGTAGGTCACTGTATAAGACACCTCGGCTAAGACCTCATTTGAAGCATGATTGAGGTAAATATCGGCCTCCTGATACTGATAATCCAAGATATAGTCCTTGTAGACCTGCTGGAGGGTATCTTCTTGGCGAGTCAATTCTTCACGGTAGGCTGAATCCGTCAAATAAGGCTTGATACGCTTGTTATTTTCGCCCAGTTGTTTCTTGGTAAAGTAGTGACGGAGAAACGCCTCAACGCTCTCTTGAGATAGCTGACTGGCTTTCTCTTTTTTTGTCTGTTCATCTTGTAGTTTCTTAGCCTCCTGCTTGATAGCCGCCCTGGTCTCATTGGTCACACTTTGCTTACCTAAGCTATAGCCCATAGTCGAGACAAAGGCTAGTAAAGCAAGACTGGCTACACTCACTAGGACAATCTGCTTGGTTTTATCAATCATCTGTTTTTCCTCTTTTCTATAGTGATAGACCAAGCATACCATGAGGAGATTGGGGATTTTATCACAGAAAAAAGGACACCCGAAGGTGTCCAAATGTGGGGTTAAGCGAGGCGTTTTGTAAATCGTTTGCTTATTTTTTTAACCAATAATCCAGCCAACAAGACATTTATCCCGACAAAAAAGGTCGGAAAACTGAGCCAGCCATTGGTCTGAAAATCTCTGACAAAGAGGTCTGTTTCAGTAAACAACAGGTAAAGACCATAAACCTCCATAAAGGCTAGAAAGAGACCTCCTCCAATGAGCAATAAGCCTGTCGCCGCCAGAAACAAGCGGTAAAGTAGGAGAAGAATCCCTCCAATAGCGATGAGAATGAGAATAATTTGCCCTAACTCTTCAAACATCTTATGCCTCCCCTAGCTGTCTGCGATAGTACGTCGCCTTAGTGTTGTCCAGCTCCTCCAGTCGTTCAACCAAGTCCCAATACTCTACCCGTGTCCCCTCATCGAGGTCTGGGAAGAAGGTCTCACGATTGGTCATGATAACCTCTAATTGACCCGTGACCTCACGGATGGAAAAACTCACATCACCTGTGGCTGTCTCGTATTGGGCTTTCAAGTCACGATAAGCCTCGTACTGGTCAGATGTACTGAACCCCTCACTCAAAAGGTTATCTAGTTGGTGTTTCATGTTTTCAAATTGGTCTGTCATGATGGTTCTCCTTTTCTTCTTCTACCATTAGTTTACCGCGTTCCATTCCTTTTGTCAGCTCATTGCTGCTAAATGTCCAAAGAAAGTTGGTCGTCAAGGACGATTTCTTGCTGATTGGGCGGATTAAGAAAGGGAGCTAGGGCTTCTTCAATGACCTCTATAGGCTCCCCTGCTTCAATCAGGGGTGAAAGAACATCGTATTGGGCTTTAAGGTTTTGATAATGTTCTTCCTTACTAAAGACCCTCTCAATCTGTTCCTTGGCAACGGCTGCCTTATCCCTCATGGTCTTGGCCAAAGCCTCGGTTGTTTCTTTGTCCTTTTCAATGTCGTCAATCACATTGTTAATCCGCTGGAGGATACCAATAGGGGATTTCAAATCCAGACTAACCGAATACTGATTATCTCCGACGACCCTTAAGGTGACCAGTTCAGGAACAGGTTCAGTCATGCTTCTGGTTGTCACCTTCAAGGCAAAGCCTCGGTAGTGGGCAAGCGTCCGGAGTTCCTTGGTTTCTGAGCGGTTCTGACGAATCAGTTGGTGTAGGTACTCCCCTGCCTCGCCTTTTTCGGTGTAGGTTTGGCTACCAAAGGACATGACAAAATCCTTGCCTTTACTATTTTTTGACCGCTCAATGTCCTGGTCATAAAGACTAAGGCGTTTCTCCATAACCGGCAAATCTCGCTCCGCCACCCGTATGGTTTGACGGTAATCGTCTTTAGTTCGCTCAAAGGCACGCCGTTCATTGTCCAAAAGCCCCAACTCATTTTCTAGCTCCATCTTGAGTTTAAGAAAGGGATTGCCCGTAGCCAAAGCCTTGAAATCAGAGGCGGTCATGGTCTGCTCATCAATGTCTTCTGCCGCCCGAACAGGCTCTTTAGAGGTCATAATTTGCGTGATGTACTTGAGCTTATTCTCTTGGGTCTGCCAGAGGTAGTTGTCAAAACTCCCTTTAGTAATGTAGTGATAAATATCTACTTCTTGGTGCTGGTTTCCCTGACGAATCAGCCGACCATTTCGCTGGACAATATCACTTGGTCGCCAAGGCACGTCTAAATGATGGACAGCTTTCATCTTGGCTTGAACGTTGAGACCTGTTCCCCCTTTTTCCGTTGAGGCCATGAGAATCCGCACCTCACCACTATTGACCTGACGAGATAGACTATTCTTCTTGTCGTCAGTATTGGCATCATGGACAAAGGCAATCTGGTTGGCTGAAATCCCACGCTCGACCAAGAGGTTCTTCAATTCGTTATAGATGTCAAAAACAGTTCCATCTTTCTTGGGTGTCCCAATATCTGAAAATATCATCTGGGTACTTTCTGTCACCATATTTTCCCGATAAATCCGCTCCACATTATCCACCACCTGAAGAAGTTTTTGACTGTCTGACAGCTTGTAGGCAGGGGCAATCAATCGCATGTCAATGGCTAGTTTTCTAGCTTCGCCAGTTATCTTTAACATGTTGTCCACAGTCGGCTCTACCAGACCGTTTTTGATGTCCTCAGACCGTGCCACCAGCTCCTCTAGGTAGTAACGCTGACTATCCGTCAACTCACTCTCTACGGGGATAATCCTTGACTCTGGCACAGGTAAGTCCAACATATCTGAAGTTTGAATATCAGCTGTTTCCTTATAAATCCGCATGAGTTCAGGCAGGTTGACAAATTTCTTAAAGCGTTTCTTAGGCTGGTACTTATCTCCCGTTGGAGACAGTTCCATTGAATTCTCAATCTGGCCAAAAGCTCCTACCCAAGAATCAAAGTGTGCCACCTGATACCGCTCCAGCACATCTGGCTGGACATAGTTCATCATAGTGTAGAGTTCGCTGATGGAATTAGAGACTGGTGTCCCTGTCGCAAAGATGACGTGACGATTATCATGTTCTGACTGGACTTGCCGCACCTTCATCTCCATGTCCACGTTCTTCTTGGCTGTGATATTGGTAATCCCTGCTACGTTACCT
The DNA here is from genome assembly GCF_007859195.1 of Streptococcus cuniculipharyngis. Taxonomy (GTDB): domain Bacteria; phylum Bacillota; class Bacilli; order Lactobacillales; family Streptococcaceae; genus Streptococcus; species Streptococcus cuniculipharyngis. Next base: position 230,742 of record NZ_VOHL01000001.1, on the reverse strand, counting down.
AAGCCTGTGATGGGGCGGATATTCTTGAAATGGTGGGCTTCGTCCACAAAGAGGCAGTCAATCCCTAAGTTCTCAAACTCGATAAAGCTATCCCTATCTAATTTTTGAAGTTCTTCTAAGCGTTCTTCCAGAGAGCGAATGGCTCGCTCGGATTCCTTGACTGTGTAGTCATTCTCACTATTCAAGTAAATCTCACGCATCTGGCTCAGCTTATCCAGAATATAGGCTTCTTGTTTGGCCTTACTCATGGGAATTTTCTCAAACTGGCTATCACCGATAACAATGGCATCATATTCTCCTGTGATAATACGTGAGACAAACTGCTTCCGGCGAGATTTGACAAAGTCCTTCTTGGTCGTCACAAAAACTTTCTTGGTCGGGAAAAACTTGAGGATTTCCTGGCCAAATTGAGCGGTCAAACTAGAAGGGACAACATAGAGTGGTTTATTGACCACCCCCAACTCTTTCAACTTAAACCCTGCTCCAAGCATGGTCAAGGTCTTTCCTGAACCTACTTCATGAGCCAAAAGGGCTCGCTTTTCCTCCACGATGCGTTGAATGGCATTTTTCTGGTGAGGACGTAAGGTGATATTTTGAGCCAAGCCATCAATGACCAGATGGCTGCCATCATAGGTTTTTGACACCGTTCGGTTATACAGGCTATTGTAGGTGTCCGCAATCAAGGTCTGAACTTCTGGGGAGGACAAAACAAAGTCCTGGAAAAGTCCCTGCATATCCGCTTCCCTACTCCGCAATAGGCTAGTTCTTTCGGCATCCGTCACCTGCTTTTGCTTATCACCCTCTTTGACCGTCTGTGTAATAGTAGGCTGATTGGAATTAAGCAGGTTCTCAAAAACCTTTCGTCCACTATCATAACGTGAGCCCTTAACCCCTAAAGTATATTCCTGTGCAGAAACAGGACGATTAGTAAATACCTTAGATAGAGTATAGGTCCCATCAATCGGACTAACCTCAATCACCTCAGTTAGGCTTGGGTCGTCTAAGGGTCTCTCCTCACCCAGAAGAACCGTATAGGCAAACTGGCCATAAACTTCGGTTGGAATCCAACGAGAGCCAATGCGGTAGGCAATATCTGCCAAGCCAATTTGACGGGGCTTAACAGCCTCAAGTAAAGTCTGGTAGTGCCTCCAGTCTGCCAAGTTATTATCTTCTTTTTGAAGCAAATCCACCTGGTCAAGCTTGGTTAAAATATCGCCTGATAGAAAATCCTGACGAGAGACATAGACTGCTTTTCCTAAAAGGGCATAAGCAGGGTCCAACAGAACCAAATCCCCTAATTCCTCAATCACATCACCTTCTGTTTTGCCTGGATAAAGAGACATCATAAAGGCAATATCCACCCCACGACCATCTGCCAGACTGGCATTGAGGGCATCCTGAGCCGTATTGACGGCTTTGAGAATACGGTCTGGTCGCACCAAGGCTTTCTCAAAAGCCAAGGACTTCTTATACTTGACCTTCTTGTCCACAGGGTCAATGTATTCATCTTCCAGACTAGCTAGAAGAGAATACTTATCATCACTATCAAATAGATTGCGGTTGACGTTACTATTGAGGTAACCATGCCGTCTGACAAAGCGGTCATACTGGTTGTTTAAGTCACCAAGCAAGCCTTCAAAGACCTCACGGTCATAATCATAGTCCCGCTGGAGGTCAATCATCTCCTGATAGGTGTTGCGAAGGTTGACCATGCCCTTGATACGGGCAACCTCCTTATCAGACAAAGTTCCCTCATAGAAGACCGTTTTCTTAAAAAGTCCCTTGTGTCTGCCCGTCTTCGTCGCCTCTTTGGATAGATAAACATCAACGGCTGTCTCATCGGTCATGTTCAAGGCCACAAAACGCTCAATAGCTGCTTGAGAGTGCTTGGCATCCCAAGCTACAAAGTCCCCAGCTTCTGTGACATAGTAGCTGATTTCCTCTGTCTTAGCCCCTACTCGAATGCCTTCACGGTCCCGGTAGTAAATCGTGTCCCCCTCATAGCCGAAACTATAGCGTTCAAGGCTATCCCAAATGGCTTGCGGAATGGTCTTGTCAACGTTTTTCTCCATCAGGACTTGAGACTGGATAAAGATGTTGTCCTTAACTTGTGGAAGAGTAACCTGCTTCAAAGCCTCATTCAACTCTAGCACTAAGTCCTGTCCGCTTCCCTTCAAGGACAAGGTTCCACCGTTAAAATTTTTAACCTCATAAGTTCCCAAAACTTGGGAATTATTCTCACCGTCAAAGTAGGGATTGAGCCAAATACGGTCGTCCTTGGCATACCGCTTGCTTCCCAAAAAAGCAAGGTCATCTGTCAATGCTCTCTTGTTCAAATCCTTTTGGAAGAAGAGAATGTCCGTTGTCACATTGGTTCCTGCAATAGCCTTAAAGGCTGAATCAGGCAGACGAACCCCACCCGAGAACTGAGTGGTAGCCTTGATGTCCTGTAAGACATTGTCTACCTGCTTGTCCATGGTTCCTGTTGAGGAAATGACCGCTACCTGACCAGCGTCATGAACCAAATCCAGCGACTTTTTGATAAAGTAGTCATGGATCATATAAGGCTTGTCATAACGGTTGTCCGCAATCCTAAAATTGCCAAAGGGAATATTGGAGATGACCAAATCAAAACTATCCGCCTGAAAGGGCACATCTTCAAAACCTTGGACAAAAATGGTGGCACTAGGGTGAAGCTATTTAGCAATAGCTCCCGTAATACCATCCAACTCCACGCCATATAACTCACAGGTGTCTCTCAACTGGGCTGGCATAGCCGCAAAGAAATTCCCTGTTCCCATAGACGGATCCAGCACCCGTCCGCCTGTAAACCCATCTGCGACCAACTTATCCCACATAGCTCTCACAATAGCTGGGTCGGTATAGTAAGCAGTCAGAGAACTCTGCTTCATATCGGAGTATTCCTTATCAGACACCAATCTCTTTAGCTCTGCCCGTTCTATCTCAAACTGAGGATTGTAGTCGTCAAAAAAACTATTGGCTAGACCGCCCCAGCCGACATACTTGGCTAATATCTCCTGTTCAGGTGGGCTTGCCTGCCGCCCAGACTTGTCTAGTTCTTTAACGAGACGGATTGCCGCAAGATTGGCTTCCACCTTAGCCCGTGTCCCTTTAGGGTAAAAATCGGTCAAGTCCTCTGGAAAGGCAAAATTCTGAACAGGCTCAACCTTAACTAGCTCAGGCTCCTTTTCAAGCACACTAGGCTCGTCTTGAATAACCGCTTGGTCTTTTGGAGCCTCCGTTCTTTCTGCAGGACCTTTGTCTGAAGTGGGGTCTGTTTGACTGTCATCTAGGAAAGAAAAGAGGTCGATGTCATCAGAATCCTTTATTACTGCAAAGTCATTACTTTCTTTAAAAGCCTCTGACTTTTCTGGCCGATAAACAAGTTGGCTCTTTTCCAATGCACCAAGCGAGCCGACATAAAATACAGGACTGTCTAGCACATCATCATCGGGTAAAGCAGCTAACGCAACCCTAATCTGCCCCTGGTCTTCCCTAATATCTGCGACCTCAAACAGATGTTCACCATAACTGGCTAAACTTCCCAGAGGATACGTCTTTTGAACCTCTTCCTTGAGTTCTGACAGGCTATCATCAAAAGGAGTTTCCTGTTCTCTAGCCTGAAGTTCTTCCAATAATAAACGAGACGCCTTGTCTGGCTCTGCTTGAGCCATTCGCTCAAAGATTTTGGCCTCCTCTAGCTTCAGCCCATCTTTGGTCATGCAATTGGCCACAAAGACCAAACGCTCATAAGAGAGGCTGCTCTCAAGGAAAAATGTAACGCTATCTCTGTCTAATCCCTGATCAATCAATTCAACCGCAAGCCTCAATTGATTGACCGTGGCATGAGAGTACTACCCTAAATAAAGCAACTCTTCCTTGGGCAAACGGTATTTCCCAACCGCATCTAACAAGACCCCTCGGCTACTCTCTGGAAAGTCCTCAATAGGGAAACCAGCTTCCTCTAAAAGCTGGTAGTTTCTCGCCAAGAGCTGACGACTGAGGTCTACCAATTCTGCTAGTTCCTGAGAACCTGGCTCTCTAGCCAATTCATCTGCCGACCCATCCGCTTCCAGATAGGTAAAAATCGTCTCCCCTTCATAGATGGGGGTTTGCCTGCGTTCCTCATCAAAGTCACCCAAACGAAATTGTAACGGTCGCTCTAGTTTGGCTAATTCATCGTAGTGGCTTAAAATGGCAAACTTTTGGGTTAGGTTCAAGTGTTCATAGGCCTCATAGTGCTGGCTCTTGCCTAAGCGACGGTCATAAGAAGAGAGTGGTTCAGCTTGATTGGTCAAATAGGCCGTTACCACATTATCAACTTCTTCAAATCTGACGGTTTCTTCCTGATTCACCTGACTGAGCTCTGCTTTTTTCTGGTCGAACTGAGTAATGATCTCTGCTTTAATGCCCAAGGGCAAGTCCTGATAGGCTGGCAAGTGCGCCACAAGTAAACTCGTCTTATCTAACCTGGCCACCGGTTGACCGTAATGGGCAACCAGATCTTGGTCAGTGGTTTCAAAGGTTAGTTCTGGCTTTGGGGTAGTTGGGGCTTCATAGTTCAAAATAAACAAATCAAGGTCTCGGCTAATGCGGTCTGCTAGGTTGTTAGCCACCTTAGACACATTGATAAAATCCACCTGTTCCATTTGCGACACCAAACGCTTCAGTGAGACACCGTGATAGCTTCCCTGTTGGTCTAGAAGTTGACAATAAACGGCAAGATTATAGGTCGCAACCAATACCACCATATCTTTTTCAAAAGGGGTAAGTTGAGGGATTTGCCGTAAACCAGCCTGAGCGAAATGATAAGCATAAGCGCCCAAATGTTCAAAAGGTTGGTCTCCTTGGCTCAGAAAGGCAACTAGCTCCTCACTCACATCGTAGGGAGTTGGGAAAAAGGGAACATGACCTTCCTGCTCGATAAAGGTTTCCAAAAGCCTTTCCCAAGGCTTATCAAAATGGTGGGCTTGAAAGCGTAAAAAAGCCTCCTTAATGGCCAAATCTTGGTGTTGATGCTGACGGAGGCGGTGGCTGATGGCTTGTGTATTCATCTAGTAGTTCTCCTTTGATTTTCTTTAGTCAAAAAGGACTGAGAAAGCTCTCAGTCGGTCATAGACAGCTCTCGCTGTGCGTCTACTTGAGGTCTTGCCAAGTCTGCCATGTAGCTTTGTAAGAACTGGGAACGACTATCCAACTTGTCTTGGGCAAGAGCGAGATGAACCAAGTCCCCAAAGTAATCGTCACTATCTGCATCCAGCTGGTGGCGAATCAAATCATCTAAAGTCTCCAAACTATAGGGGTCAAAGTTGCCCAATTCCCAACCATCAGACAACACCAAATAAGTAGACGACCGACCTTGGAAGACCTCTGAGATAAACTCATTCCCATCCCCTGTTCGGTAGAGGTTATCTAGTAGTCGGGTCAGGTCTTGCCTAATCACCTCACTCTGCTCATCCGCAACCAATCGCAGTTGCTCATCCAACAGATAAATGTTGTCTGTCGCCATATAGTAAGCATAGAGGTCATTCAGAAAGGTTTGACTGGTGATTTGGGTCTCCACACTCATGACTGCCTTAGTAAAGGCTGACGTATCTTGGTCCAAAAAGTGCTGCATAACCTGTCTCATCTCTTGGAATGTTGGAGTGCGACCTGATAGGATTTCTGCCAAATCAGCTACCCCATCGCCATCAGAATCAGGGCTTAAGGGATTGGTTCCTAAAGCCAGTTCCTGGGCATCTGTGAGACCGTCTCGGTCACTGTCTTGGGTGTAAAAGGTCTTAGGCATGGCTATCCTCACTTTCTACGTCTCCCTTCTTACGGTACGCCCCATAAGCTAATCCTAACATCAGGCCGCCACCAACCAGACCAAGAAGGGAAGTCGCCTCTCCTGTTTGTGGGAGACTAGCAACTGGACCTGGTGTTTGTGGAGGAACTGGTGTTGGAATTGGAGTTCCTGGCACTTCTGATTTTGGAGTAGGAGGTGTCGGTGGGATTACCGGCTCAGGGGTCGTCGTTTTAACTGTATTAGAGGTAATGGTAACCCCATTAACCATATGGCTAAAGGTATTTTCCACTTCCCCAGCCGCAATCCGTTTCATCTGAAGGTAGATATCTGCTTGGAAGGTGGAATCGTCTGAAATGCTGGTCAGAAAAGCCCTATCAAAGGAAATAGACACTTGACCAGATGTGGTATCAACCGTTTGAAGCGTGTACTTGGTCACTTCTGTCCCCGATTTTAGGACTGTCCCATCTGCCAAGGTCACGTCCGTCATCAGGTAAGCCTGATAAACACCGTCATACTGGTCATGGGTTTCATCGTAATCATCACTAAAGCTATACGCTGTAAGAGCTGTCGCACGATTGGCTGGAATATGTGCGCCTTGAAGACGATAGGTAAAGACCTGATTGAGGGGAATTTCTTTACCGTCCAAACTTTGGTCCTTGTGAGATAGGTCAATGACCACATCTTTTTTAGGGTCGAGTTTTGGCGCATTATTGACAATCGTTTCTGTTACATAAGCCAGTCCAAAATCAATCTGATAGGCCGTATTGGCATAATCTCCACCCGTTTTTACCAAATCTTTTTTAATGGTCATGGGATTGGTCACAACCAAGGTCTGACCTGTCTTGACATAGGTGTCATAAAAGGTCTGTGGATCATCTGCCGTAAAGACTTGAATGGCTCCTTTAGGCACAAATCCCCTACCTGCCATGGCATCTTGAACCGTCTTTGGTGCTTCACTTAGAGAAGCGTACACCTTAACGGATAAGCCCTTGACTGCTTGCCCTTGACCATCAATCACCTGAATTCCTTCTGGATTTAGCTCCAAGGCCTCTTCTGGGTAATCGTCCACCATAAAGAAACCTTTGGCAATCTGGTCTTTGGTCGCAGACATGCCCTTATAGGCACTGTAATCCATGACAATCTTGTAGTAATTAACGGTATCAGGTAAGACCGTCTTCCCATCAATGGTCACACCCTTGTCAGTGGTGTTGGATTTTTTAGGCGTAACAATCGGAATGAAGTTGGATACGTCTTCCGTCTCGTAGGCCAATCCAAAATCAACTTGATAGGCTTTATTGGTATAGGTCTGACCCGAGTTATAAAGGCTGTCCTTGACGGTCATAGGGTCAATAATAGTTAGAGATTGACCGGTCTTGACATAAGTCTCATAGAAAGCCTCATTGTCTTTAGGACGAAAGACTTGGAAAGCTCCTTTTGGTGAGATTTTCTTGGCCAACAAGGCTTCTTTCAAACTCGTTGGTACCTCTTCCAAGTTCTGATAGGTCTCTACCAGAATATCCCTTACCGTCTGACCGTCTGGTGTTAAAATCTGAATAGCCTTGGTGTCAATCTCTAGGGCTTCTTCTGGGTAATCGTCCACAACGTAAAAACCCTTGGCAATAGCATCTTGAGTCGCCACAATCCCCTTGTACTGGTCCAAATCCCAAGACAAGGTATAGAAGTTTTTTGAACCAACAAGCATGGCCTGACCATTGATAACAACACCATCACTGTTTTTGTTGGTCTTATTTGGTGTAATCAAGGTCGTTGTGGTTCCATCACCAGGTGTCCGAACCGTCACAGGGTTTGAAGTGACGGTGTAGGCGGTTGGTGTTCCCTGATTGATGATGAGCTTGTAAGTGTTAGTGTAAGTCGCACCATCATTGACCACCGTACCGTACAAAACAGGAGCTATCAGGCGATAGCTCTTCGCTAAGTCCTTATTGACTTCAGACAAGAGACTATCTTTAGCTGTCAAGCGAACCAGGTGCTTAGAACGATCATAAGCAAGGTCATAAGCCGTGTTCTGTTCTTTGGTTGTCGTTTCATTCAGGACATAACCTGCTGGCAAGTAATCCTCAAAGATGAGGCTAGTTGTCGTGATACGATTTGGGGATAGATTCCCCACTTCCAAAGGATAGTTGACGGGAGATGCCTTAGCAACTAAACTCTTGTCAATAGACACACGGTCACTATTTTCCACGTCCTTATGGATACCTGGCTTAGTAGCTAGACGATAACCATGAACCTGAACGTTTGGAACAGTCGGTGGCGTAGGCATTTTTTCAAAGACGGGTTGGGTCGGTAAAGCCACTTTCACCAGTGCCAAATTTGGCTCCTCAACAGGGGTAGTCGGTTTTGGGGTGAAAGTTACTAGAGGTTCCGGGGTAAAGGTCTTTGGCTTATAGACAGACGGGGTGTAGGTTAAGGGTTCTGGAACAGGGTCAAGGTTAGGTTTGACCAAGGGTTTTGGTGTGTACGGTCGGACGGTTCGTGCCACAGGCAGGGTATTGAGGGCAAACCAATAGGTCTTACCTCCCACCTGAGTGGGCATATCCCCCTGACCAAAGGTTACTCGGTAAGTATTTCCTGAAGTCACCGTTGAGACAATCGCCCCCTTATAAGCATAGCGGCTGGAGGTCGTGTCCCACTCTTCAGGTGTACCAATCTCATGAGCCCGGTTAGAACCCAGCGACCGTGCTAGACCTTCATCCGTGACCTGAACAGTTGACCCATTGATAGGGACAAATTTACCCGATGAATCCTTAACATACTCTAGTCCGATGTTGTTATGGTTGAGTGACGAGTGGGTAAAGACACCTGGCTGCTCCTTGGAGAAGGTCACTTGACTGCCGTCAGCTAGGGTGTACTTGGCGTCTACTCGAAATTCCATCTTGTCATTTCGCCAGTCGCCCGTCCCGTCTCCACGATAGGCAATAAAGCCTTCTGTCGGGTCATTAGGAACAACCAACGTCACGCTATTGGTGCCTGCAGGCGAAACAAGGTTGGTGATGTCATAAGTCACACCTGTAATCTTCTTGCCCGCAAAACTAGCGTTTTGAAGGTTGGAATAGTTGAACCGCAAGGTCTCCCCTGTCCGAAATTGGTCATAGACAAAGAAGCCTGTCGAATCAAGAATCCGACTATAGCCTCCCAACATGGCATCTCCCGTGCTAATTATGTGATCGGGATTGCGAGTCGCTGCTCCGTGCTGGGCTTGGGGTTCCCCACGATTGAGGTCAAGAGCCTGGGCAAGGGCTTCTGAAATGTAGCCCTCTTCACCCTTTTGAATTTCAGCCAGTTCTCGGTCATAGCGAGCTTTTTCAGAAGCATTGTAGGCTTCATTGGCCTTGTTGGTCGCATCAGCTTCAGCTTGCTTCTGGGCATTGCGTTTTTTGATGGCTTCAATCTCTGCTTGACGATTGCTTACTTGAGCTTGCTTGTCCTTATTTGCCTGGTCCACCGCTGCTTGACCACGGCGATTTTCCTCATCAATCGCCGCCTGACCTGCTTGATTCCGCTTGGTAATAGCCTCATTATCTTCTTTTGCCTTGGCTAAACCAGCTACGTTTTCAGCTTCGATTTGTTTGTTTTTAGCCGTTTGAGCGTCAGCTTCCGTTTTTTTAGTCACATAGGTGTCGATAGCAGCTTGGTTCTGCTCACTAACGCCTTTGACCAGTTTGGTATAGCTCTCATAGGCTTCGGGAGATGTGCCATCGCCTGATGTGATGGTCTTATCCGTCACCCTTACCTTGACATTTGAAAAACGCTTGGTCAAATCAGAAACACTAGCATTGACGTCCTTCTCAAGGTTTTTCGCCACGTCTTCTGCTTGTTTATGACTGGTTTTCAGAGTTTCGTTCTCTCCTTCAATCCGTGCCACTTCCGCCGCATGATCTGCCTTATCTGACTGGTACTTAGCTGTCACATCTTTCAGCTCGGATACCTGCTTATCCATATCAGCCTTAGCGGTGTCAAGGCCTTGACTGGTTTCTTCAGCTGTCTGGGTAGTTCCAAGGTCCATGTCCTGACCTGGTGTAATCGTCACCCCCTCTGCCTTAGCGTCATTGATTGCCTGCTTTAGTGGTGTCTCATCAATAGTCACAGGCATGGTTCCTTGGGATTTTCCTGTTTCCGAAAGGCTAGTGTTATGCTCCACTGTCTCAATAGGCTGGGCTTCAGGAAGGTTGGTCGCTGGATTATCCGTCAGAACAATGGAAGTTTCAACTGGTGTCGTGGCTAACTCATCTGCCTGAGCAACCCCGCCACCTAGAGCAATGACAGCTGTTGCGACTGTTCCTAGTGCAACAGAACAAAGCGTACGGTATTTCTTACTTTTACGAAAGACATGTTTCTCACCCTTTTCTTGGGTAATAATTGGTTTCACTTGAATGGGTAGGGTCATGGGACACTCCTTTATGGTATTATTTGGTTGATTGCCAGAAGAATTGGCTAATCTTGCCCAATCATACCAAGAAGGATTTGCTTATTTTATCACGGCAAAAAACCACCCACAATTGTGGATGGCAGTATTATTATGTCACATAAAGGAAAAATTATTTTGTGAGGAAGTCTTGCAGGATATCAAAAACCTCATTTTTTGAAAGTTCAATATCTGAATTTTGAGGAATTGATTCAATATTTAAGGATAACAATGATAGGAATTGCAACATATCCTGTTGAACCTTTTCCCTGACATTCAAACCTGACAATGTGTCTTCTTGACGAAGTAAACCAGCTAAACGAGTAACATCATTCAAGTGTTTCTTAATTTTCTTAGTTAGCCCTTGTTCACCATTCTTAGCACGTTCACTCATATCAAGCCAGGCCTTTGCCTTAAATACAATCAGCCCTTTTGTACTCAATACAGAGTAATCATTCACTACTTCTCTCTCATTTACTAGCAATTGATAATAGTCCTCGTCTAAAAGCAAGGCAGATAAACTTGCATCCTCATCAAAATGTACCGGTGTTTCTCGACTAACCTTTTTCAATGGGGATTCAGGTAGAATACTGAATAATTCGAGCATTTCTGGAAACCCAGGCTTAGTTGTTGTAAAACGAAAAAGTTGGGCTCTATTGTCCTTCTGACTACCCACATACTCACCCTGTTCCAAAAAAGAGGTCAAGGTATTATAAAAATCCCTATTTTTTAATTCATCAATGATGACCATGTCGTAATCTTTTGTCGTCCGACTTTCAAATCCATTGGCATCTAATACAATAGAAGTTGCGGTTCCACCAATTAAGACATAATTATCTTTATAATCTTGAAATATCTCTTTAAAAATAGGTTTAAAATTAGCTGGCATATTATTCTCCTAATAGGGTTAAAATTTTCTCTTCTAGTCTTTCAATGTCTTCTTCGATACGTGGATCTTCATTAGTTTTTAGAATTAAATACAATGAAAGAGGATCAACTATCGTCATATTTACCGATTCAGACCAACCATTTTTCTGATAATCAAAAGGGATTGGTTCATAATACCAAATTTCTAAGCGATGTCCTTGAAGGATATGTTGCTGAAGCTCCTTTTTAATGCCTCTATACTGTTTCTTAGAAATAGCATAGCTTCCATAATCTTCTGTATCCGCAAGCATACCCAGAATTGATAATGCTTGTAGATTTGTAATTGTTAGGGCGACCTTGTTTTTCAATTGCTGAAAATCCTGGTCACTAATTGTTACAACCTCTTTAATAGGATTATCCAACAATTCTTTAGCTTCCTCAAATATCATCCGTTTTGATTTTGCCAAATGATAGGACTTTTGCTTGTTGACCAACCATTGACGCTCTTTAAACCCTCTAAAATAACGATATAAACTAGGCCTAGAAAGTCCTGTCAACTGGCAAATCTTATCCATATCAATAACGAAAGTTTTAGTATGTAGCAACAAGGTAATTAACAATTTTTGTTCAATCGGTGATAGAAAACTGCTAGTCTGAATGATGTTAGGTTCTTTAGAAAATAAAAATCCTAATTGTGGTATAAAAGCATTTTCTTGATAATCAAGATAGGCTGCCCCAACCTGTAATAATTTTTTCTTTTGATCATCAGATAATTTATTAAAAACTAGAATGACTTCCTCACCAACCTGATTTCTAATCACTTGAGCGTGCTTTACAAAACTATCTAAGCTACCTGTCCTTCTCTCTTTGAGTAAAAGGAAGGATTTTCCTTGTACCACTAACATCGAATAGTCATAACGCTTTTGAAAAACGATAGGCAGATTTAGCCTTATTGGCTGTATTTGAGCGTCAAAGTGAAACGCTCTAATAATAGTTTTGATTTTATTCGTATTCATTTCTACTCCGTTTTTATCATTATAATTGTATTTTATCAAACGCAATTATAAAAATCAAGTTTTTTGATAAAACAAAGAATATGCTAACAACACTCAATTTTGTTAGCATATTCTTTTTATTTCATCGTATAGGCAAAACTCATGGCCGCATCTGGTCCACTAATTTTTCGAAAGGTGTAGTTTGGATTTCCATTGACGTTGGTTTCTGAAATCAAGAATGACCCATCTGGGTAAACTTTCTCGACAAATGCCACATGCCCGTATGGAATAGGTGTGCCGTGACTGCCTCCCGCAAAGGAGATAATAGCCCCTGCTTGAGGCGTTGAACCTGTCTCACCACCTAAAGCGGCAGCCGACGCTACCCAATCTTGACCATTTCCCATAACGCTAGTAATAGGAATTTTCTCTCCGTTTCGTCCTCTGAGCTTGAGACCCAATTGGTTGATACGTGCCGCAACTCCCCAAGTACACTGGCCGTAGGCATAGCCCATCCCGTCACCACCTCCAGGGATAGAATTGTCAAAGAGGTCTCCTCTAACAGCTTCTAGGGCAGCTGGGTCACTCTGGGCTGTCCCACCATTTGGTTGACTAAAGCCCTTTTCAATCTGATAGTACCACTCGGCAGCTCTTGTTTGGCGTTCCAAGAGCTTGTCACCACTATTGCCCTCCCAATAGGTCAGAAAGACCTGGGCTAGACTAGCTGGACTGCCCGTATTCTGGAAGAAATCTTTGAGCCAATTGGTGTAATAGGGATTGTCTCCCTCAAGCATAAAGTCCAACTGAAGCTCTAAATCATACCAGGGCTTGCCCTTTCTCTTGGCGTACTCCAGAAGCAAGGTGTGGCGACGTGAACCGTCTGCGGTGTCCGTCCATTGACCTAGACCAAGTCCTCGACGAAGAATGTTGGGATAGCTACCGTTGTAGATGGCAGGACCACCCATCGCCAGCCAGTTAGGGTCGTCCCATGAGCTATCGCTTGCCCCAACAGGTGGGCTCAGGTAATCTCCTTCTGCCCGTTTTGGATTGATAGCTGATTCAACCGACCAGTTGCCTAAGATGGCTGCGATAGCCTGATTGGTCGCTCCCGTAGCTTTTAGAAAGATATAAATGGCTTTGGCTCGTTCAAATTCATCCCCACCAAATTGACCGATATTGGGTAAGATAGTGGTCTGGACTTGAACCACCTTGGGAAAGTAAAAAGCAGGATTGACCATCACCAACTTCTTTTGGTCAGGATCATACTTCTCGTAGGAGACTTTAAGTCCTGTACTATCCTTAGTCTGACCAAGCACATCTCCTGCTACTACTTTTTGCCCCTCAACCAGGCGACCGGTGTGAATGCCATATAAGCGTAAAGAAATGGCAGTTACCTTTTTTCCAGCAGTGATAAGAACATCATCACCGTCCAGATGAACAGTACCATCAAGAGGGGCGATAACAGTTTGGCTTTCCTTTGCTTCTAGGATAATAAACTCTTGCATGGTGGGCTTACCGTCCAAATGGTAATAACCATAGCGATAGGTCATAGGCAAGACATCATCGTTCGTCTTCCCCTCAAAGGGATTGTCCAGTTCCTGTAAGCTGGCATAGATACCTTCCTCCGACAGTTCCTTGAGGTCATCTTGTTCCTCTTTGGACAATTGATAAGGTGGCTTATCATAGAGGTCGGACATGGTCTTGAGACTACTACTGCCATTTAAGTCCTGCCAAAGCGTAGATAGGTAATCTTTATAAGTGCTAGAGGGTGGCAAGACACTTATCCTATCTCCTAAGGCATAGTCCTGAAACTGGCTATTCATATAAGCCATGACCTCATCTATCTTGGTGTAGTAGGTAATCCCCTTTTCGCTGGTTCGGGTCTGTTCCGCATCCTCCCAAGTCATGTGAGTATAGGCTTTTGTCAATTCAAACTCATCTTGTTGGATAAGGGTCTGACTGGCAAAGCCTAAAAAGAAAGACATCATTAGAAGCAGAAAACATAAGAGACCAGAAACAATCCAGGTGACAGGATTGCCAATTATAGTCATAAAGGCTTGTTTGAAACTGGAGATGAAACTTTGCACAACCCTACCAACTTGTCTAGTCTGGTGGGCTCGTCTTGCGACTTGCCGTTTAAGACGATAAAGGACCTTCTCATCTTGCTTCGTCAACCGCCACCCTTTTCCAGAACGCCAGTTTTGGTAACGTTCTTTAGTATTTCTAGCCCGTCTGACCATAAATCGTGAGCTGGCTTGCGAGAGCTTGACTGTCGCTTTGCCTGTCTCAATGCCTGCTTTCGTATAGCGTGCCACCTGATAAGTGGTGTCCACCATCTCCCTAGCCCCTGCCAAGTCGTCATCTTGACTGGTGAGGTAAAGGGCTTCTCGCCCAATCAGTTTACTTGCACGTTTGACCTTGTTCGTGGGTGACTTGTGCTTGGTGGCTGTCTTAACCTGTTTCAGCTCTCGTTTGCTTTGTGAGACCTCTTGTTCCGCCTGCAAGCGGTCAAAAGACTTAGCTTGATAGAAAAAACGAGAGCCTTTGGCATTATCTGCTTGGACAAATGTTTTTTCCTTTTCCTTTGTCTTTTCTTCTTCCTTGACGGTTTTCAAGTGTTGCCTGGCCTGCTTGTGTCTGGCCTTAGCCTTGGGTAAACGATGATGCTTTAATTCTCGATGGGATAGGTCATAGGGATTGGCAGAAAATAAAAGGCTCTCGAACCGCTTGTTCTCCTCTTCTTTGATGTCATCAAACTCTTTCTTAGCACTAGAGACCGTTTCCCGATAAGCCACTTGTGCTGGAGAGTTAGACGACACCAGGCGATGAAAGAGAAAACCTCGTCTACCTGATTGAGAAATCAAGTTTTGCCTTGCTTCCTGTCGCTTGAGGCGATAGGTGTGTCTGCCCTGTCTGAGATTGCTTTTCCTCGTGAGCCTTGCTCGCTTCAATTCTTTCTTGGTGACAGCCATCCTACTCGTCCTCCCGCTTTACCTGAACCATCTTATCGGGATCTGTGCTCATCAGGTCAAAGAGTTGAGTATCAGCTGGAATCCGGTTCTTGAAAGGCACAACCGTGTGACCAGCCTTAATAAGACCAGCTCCCCGTTCTGGGTTGACCAAGTATTTCTCCAATTCCTTAGACAAACCAAGCAGATGAACTAATTCTTCTCGGTCATTTTTGGCCTGTTTGAGCAGAATCATAAACTCACTATTGGCCAAAATTCGCCTCCCATTGGCGTCCATCAAGAGGGTTTCCACGTTTTGGGTAATCCCCGTTGGAATGGCCCCGTACTTTCTCACTCGGCTCCAGAGCTTGAAGAAGAAATTACTGGCGTATTCATCTAACAGTAGGAGCTGCATCTCATCGAAGTAAATCCAAGTGGTCTTACCCAGTTGTTGGTTTCTGACCACCCGATTCCAGATTTGTTCAAAAACTACCATGAGGGCAATGGGTTTGAGGGCTTCTCCTAGTTTTTTGACATTGTAAATCACAAAGGACTTATCCGTCGTCACGTTGGTTCGGTGGGCAAACATATCCAGAGACCCTTTGACATAGAGTTCCATGTCAAGAGCCAGATTACCTGCTTCTGGTTCAGGTTGCTTGGATAAGACAAAGACCCATTCTTCTAAGGTTGGCTCTAGGAAATGTTGGTAGGTCAACCGCGTCACTCGGTCAATAATCGATTTCTCTCGACCGTCCATCTGGCGGTCTAAGAGCTTGCCAATCCAAGACAAGAGGAACTCTGACTTGAGCTTGACAGGGTCTTCATCAAAGCCATGACTAGATAAGTCTAAGACATTCAGAAAGGTCTGGCTATCTGGTGCAATAATAATGCTTTCCCCATCAAAGGCTTGACCAATCAAGCCATACTCATTTTCGGGGTCAACCACGATAATATCTGTCTTGTCATCGACTTCTTTGAGCCTAGTGGTGGTTATTTCATGCTTGGTTCCCATGCCCTTACCTGCCCCCGATGTCCCTAGGATAAGACCAGACGGGGTATTGAGAGCCTTACGGTCAATGGTGATGATGTTATTTGAAATCTGGTTAATGCCATAGTATTTCCCTCCCTTGTCCTGCAAATCCACCGAAGTCCAAGGAGATTGCACGGCGATATTGGAGGTCAAGAGGCTGCGAGAAATGCCTTGAAGAAAGTTTTTCCCAAGAGGGAGAAGGCTATTAAAGGCGGCTTCCTGCATATAAGGCAAGGGGTCAATAATCAAGTCGTGAGAGCCAGCAACCTGTCGCATATCATTCAGGGCTTCTTTGAGGGCTTCTGGGCTG
Organism: Streptococcus cuniculipharyngis; assembly: GCF_007859195.1. Lineage (GTDB taxonomy): Bacteria > Bacillota > Bacilli > Lactobacillales > Streptococcaceae > Streptococcus > Streptococcus cuniculipharyngis. The sequence goes on along the minus strand of NZ_VOHL01000001.1, from coordinate 214,363 downwards.
TCTTCCAAGAGACCAATCAGAAAGACCGTCTCAAAGAGCTTATCTCCTGTTTTGGTCATGGTGCTGAGGAGGTCATCCGCTTCATCAATAGTGGTTTCTAGAACATGACTAGCCTTTTCCAAATAGATGCCTGAGCGGGCCATCTTTTGTTGCTCACCGATTTTCTGAGATTCCATCAAGGTCTTCTTGGTTCTAACCTTGGCCATAGCTTCTGACTTTTGCGACCCTTGGCCATGAAAACTGATGATGAGTTCCCTATCTGTCTGCATGAGGTCACGGATAAAACTGTCCCCTAACTCTGTCCCATAGTCCCTGACATAGACCACCTGTAAATAACGGTCATCAATGGCCATGTAATCCTTGTGCTTAAAGGACATGCTTTGTGGTGCAATGAAATGCTTGGTCGTTAGACCTGATAGAGCCAAATCCTTATAGCTAAACGGTAAGTGATTGTCCCCTCGAAGCATATCCGCAAGGTAATTGACCCTAGCTTCTCCCTCTAGGAGATGGAAGGTACAGTCAATTTCAGCCAAACCATTTTTGACGTACTCACCAACTTGGGATAAGGAGCGATGAGCTTGTTTGGTTGAGGTATCCGTCCGCCCAAAGGTTATCAATTTGATAGTGTTAAAATTGTTTTCACCATTGTCCAAATTCTGGTTCATCATCTGGTTCAGTTCCTCACAGAAATGGTTGTAGCCATCATTATGTAGGGGATAAAGCACACTTGAACGGAACTTATCTAGGTTGACCCGTTGATTAAAGAGGGTCAGCTGAAAATGGGTGCGGTCATCTAGGGCGTTAATCATGTCCGAATACTTGTCCACAATAAGTGATCGCTCCTCCAGCCCAACGGTCTGGTAATTGACATCACCCAAAAGATAGCTTTGGGAATAATAGTCAGGTGTGACTTGCATGAGGCCATTCTCAAACAATCCTTGATAAGCGATAGTATTGACGGTTGTTGGTTGAAGTTCTTGACGAAGCTCTTTTTGTCGCTTCTTATCAGTCGCAGATGGCTTGGATTTCGTTGATGGTTTTAGTAGGTTTCGCATGGGTATTTTCCTTTCCAGTTAGGGTTCGTACAGGTACAGTAAGGGCAAACCGTAGGCGGTAATGCAGGTAGTGTTCAAAGGCTAGGTGATTGGGGCAATAGACCCCAAATAGAAGCAAGGGAAGGGTAAAACTCCCTGTAAAACCATAGACAAACCAGTCCCCAAACTGCCAAAAAAAGAGATTGAGTCCTAGGACTAGAATGGTTATCGCTAAAGCTGGCAAGACAAAAATGACCTGCCGTGTGGTAAATCCTAACCAAGCTCGGTGCTGGTATTTTGAAATGTCCTTAAAGACACGGGTATTCATTCAATAATCCTCCATAACTAAGATATGATTGACAAAAACGGAGCAGACCCTCTACTCCGTTATCGTGTTAAGCTGGAACAAGGTCGTCCTACATCCCTAAAATACTTCTGGCTGTGCGTTGAGAGCCAACAAGGGCAATGATAAGCAGGATGGCTTGGACAAAACTCCCAAACATGATGACGAGAGCCTCACCATCTCCTGCTCCGTTTGCGACCGCAATTTTTCCAGCCGATTCAAAGAGCGGCATGAGGGATACAATCAAGAAGATGAGAATACCCTGAACACCATAGACCATAATATTTTTCAGGTAGCCAATGCCTACCCCACGCCACTCATCACTCAAAAAAGTTGGGAGAGTGATTGGGGCAAAGGGAAGCATGAGATAGAGCTGAATAAAACGAATGGTCACCATGAGATTAACCATAGCGGCACTAGCCATTCTGACCAGCCAAATCAAGAGGGCAAAAGAGGCAATAATCATTTTCCCGACGGTGCCAGCCCCTTTTAGACCTGATAAGGTGTCATAAGTTTGACCACCTTGGGCAGTTACGCCTGCAATTCGGGAGAGGGCATGGCCAGCTAAGCCCAAAATGGCTTCCACAATCACCGTGGTATTAGCCATCACCACTCCCACCATGATAAAAGAGACAATCATCGGGGCAATGGCCTCAATGGTCATAGCGCCACCAGAGCTGGCAATCTTCTTGGCTAATTTTGAAAACTCCAAGATTAAGACAAGGGCTAAGATAGCCACGCCAATCGGACGCATGACCTGCTCGGTGACGGCTGTCATGTAAGACCAGACGGTTGGGTTATAGTCTGATAGGGATTTGACCAAATCAGCGGTCGATTCCAAGTCTAAGGAGAAGCCCTCAAAGAGGTTATCTGAGGAGACTTTTTCTGAGACCAGAAAAACTAGCTGAGAGAATAAGTTATTCATCACATTGCTGGTCTCCTTCTTAAATGGTAATCTGGGTCACAAAGGCCCCAGCAGCTCCGACCATCACCCCACCGACAATTTCCAAGATGGCATTACGGACACCTGGTCCACCGTCTTTGATGTTTGTCGCTAGGTTAATGACCCCAATCACGACAAGAAAGGCTCCTGTCGCTACCAGCCCTTTTTGAAGCAGGGACATGGCTTGAGCAAACATGGAGCTGGCATCAACTCCATAGGTTAGGTTTGGTAGTTTTTGTATCATCTGTTTTCCTCATTTCTGTTTTAGTATTGCGGTAAAGCGAGGGTCTTGACTCAGGTTTCTCACTCGGTGTCCCCTTAAATCAAGCGGTGGTTCTCCTGTCAAGGCAAGGTCAGGCTCCCACCACCAGTCGTCACCTTCCTCATCTGCCAGATACTGCCAGTTGGGGTGCTTAAAGGGGTCATACTTCTTGGCATAGAAGGTAGGGGTATTGGCAATTCTGACCAAGCAATCCCCTCGATCCATGTTGCCCACTTCGTCTGGTGTCATCAGGTCACGGGCAATCTTTTGATGACTAAGAGAACCAGACCCTGTTTGTCCAAAGGACCGACTGGTATTTCTGACATCAATGGTTTGTTTCCCTAAGAGAGCCGACATAAACTTAAAGATCTCCTCGTCATTGCCTCCCAGATAAAGTAGGCTGTCACAGTTACCCAAGATGGTCTTCCAGGCATCTTTTTCTTTGTAGAGGCCTTGGAGCTGGGCAATGTTTTGTAAGATAGGGACAAGGCTGATATTTCGGGAGCGAACGGTTGAGGTCAATTCCGCAAAGTCTGGAATCTCGCCGACGTTCGCAAACTCATCCAAGTAGGCTCTGACGTGAATAGGAAGCTTTCCCTTAAAGTCCACATCAGCCTGTCTAGTCAAGGTGGAAAAGACCGTCGAGAAAAAGAGGGCTGACAAGAAGCGAAAGGTAGAATCATTGTCTGGAATAACTAAGTAGACCATCGTTTTTTGGATCCCCCAACTTTTGATGTCCATGGTATCAGTTTTTGTCAAATCAATGACCGACTGGATGTTAAAGAGAGCAAATTTGGCAGTTGTGACTGCAATGACTGAATCCAAGGTCTTGTCCTTGTAGTTCTGAAAATCTGCCCAGTTTCGCATGGTAAAGTTTTCTGTGCCATAAGTCTTGGCATACCGCTCAAACATGACCTCTAGGACACTCTTCTCAGCCCCGTCCGCCTTATGAAGAAGCTTAATCAACTTGGAAATTTCCGCAAAAGAGGGGTACCGTCCCCTCTTGCGACGGTCTTCCAAATCTTGTTTCTCCTTAGCCTGTAGAGCTTTTCTCTCTTTTTTTGACAAACGAGCTTCTTCCATCAGCTGTGCTCTGGTCTTTGGTGGGTTGTAAAAATCAACCAGGTAAGAAGCGATGGCACGAACCAAAGTCATCGACGCCTCATCCCAGAAGGGATCGCTGCGTGACCCATTGCCCTTGGTGTTATTGAAGTACACCGTCAGCATACGGTTCAAATCATTCTCCGTTTCCACATAGCGAAAGGGATTGAAACCATTGCTGGTCATCATGGACACCAAGTCTAAAATCTTTATCTGGTAGCCTGCTTTCAGGAAGAACTTTCCTGTCTTTTGAGGCAAATGGTCCTTGGGGTCAACCACAATATTGGAACAGTTGGCCTGAATCAGATTGGCTGTAACAAAACGAAAGGTCTTGCCTGCACCTGACCCACCGATGACAACCAAGTTTTTATTGCGGTCAAACTTAGGTCGCTTCTTCTCTAGGAGGGTGAGGCGAACGGTCTTAGCTAGTATGGTATCCAAAAAGGGATTTTTACTGGCAAAGGCTTGGCTCTCTTGTTTTGTCCCAAAGCGAGCTGACCCATATTCCTGCCCTTCTCGGTAGACCTTGGCTCCTGAAGTCGTGTAGAGATAGGTCAAGCCCATAGCTCCAAGACCAGCCAAAAACCAGAGGCTCGAACCCAGGGTAAAGTCAAAGACCCAGGGCTTAGCCGCTATCTCATCCTGTCCATTCATCAAGAGGTAGGCCCACCTATCAAGAACTGGCAGATGATTTAACTCATCATAGAGGAGGCTCAGACGATGGCAAACATAGCCTAAAGCCAATCCCATCATGATGAAGACAAGTGGTTTTGCTTTAGACATCACAGCACCATCTCTTTCGTTTTCACCGCAGAAACCTCACTCAGAACAATGTCTTCCTTAGCCAAAGCAATTTCCTCATCTAGTGTCTTGTTCGTCACCAAGCCCTTGAACTTGTCTGCGTCATTGACCAGTTCTTTTAGGAGGGTGTCTAGGTGGGTATCCAGCAGAGCTCTATCCTTGGTGTAAAAATAGAGATAATCGTCTTGAAAAGCGATCGCCAAAGGCAAATTGTCCTTAGCTAACAGATCTTTTAGATTCTCAGTATCTACGGGCTTATCTAAGAGTTCTGTTTTTAAGTCAATGCCATCAATGGCAAACGGGGTCTTAACCAAATCTGCCAGAGTTTGAAGACCAATTTTATAGGCTGTTTCTTGATGAAGGCCTCGTTTCACAGACCAGTCCAGAATCTTAAGCAGGGTTCTTAGCGTTAAAAGGCTAGTTCGCTCTAAATACTGAAAGGCTTGGCGTTCCTGTTGTTCACTCGACATAGCTTCTCCTTCCATTGTGGGATAGGCTTATCTTAAACCAGTCACCTCGCCTTTTTTATCACAGAAAAGTAGTTAGTAGCACCAAACCATTCCAGACCAGATGAAGCATGGTCGCCCCTACTAGATCCGTCTGTTGTCGCATGACGCCCAAACCCAATCCTAAGCTCCCATAGACTAACCAGCCGCCTAAACTATCTGGTTGATGAGCCAAGGCAAAGACTAGGCTTGTGACCAGTAAGGCTTGATAAGGCTTTGGAAAGAGTGACCAGAGGTACCCACGGTAAACCAACTCTTCAACCAGACTGGCATTGGTTAGAAAGAGGATAAAAACCATCAAAGGGAGTTGGCTTTGAACAGAAATAAGGCTCGTTTGATTGGCTGAGGTCACCGGCCATAGAATCCCGACAAGAACTGACATCAGAAACATAGAGCCTAGACAAGTCACCAACCAAACAAGGCGAGACTGATCAAATTTATACCGCGAAGACTTCTTCAAGAGCCAGGTCAGACTTGTCAAGTAAAGGAGCTGACAAACAAGGACTTCCCACAAGGATAGCTGGTCTCCTAAATACAGAGATACTAAAATAGTATTCACATACTGGTAGAGATAGAGACCTATGAATTTCCAGATTCTAGCGTCTAAATAGGTCTTCATAGTCCACCTCCAAGACCAGCACCATTTTTTCCACCCACTTGGTCTGGGGCATTTGGCAGGTGGACTTGTAGTGCCTGATTTTCTGATAAAGCCGATTGAACTCGCTGGGGTACTGATAACTCCCCGCAAACATCTGCCGTGTCAACTCAGCCCAGCTCATCTCTTTTTCTGCCAAGAGAAGAGCAAGGTTTTCCCAAAATAATTCCGCCATAGCCCCCTCCTAAACACTCAATAAAGCTTTGAGAGCTTGTCGCTTTTCCGCTTTCAGTTCACGAGGAAGAAAAGTCCGTAAGTCTTCTAGGGTTACATCAGGATAGACATGCCCCTTATCGACGATCAGCGGTAAACGAAGGCTTCTTGCCCGATTGTCCCAGATGATGTCAAGAAATCGAGAAAAAGGGAGGTTATCCCTGCGTTTGTATATCAAACAGGTTGGGGTTAAAAAGGCAAAACAGTCTGGAGACAACCGCATCCATTCTAGGACATCTTCTTTCTTCAGTTGCTCAAAGTCCACCAGCTCATATGCAATGCCATAAGCATCTAGGGTCTCAATCAAAGACTGGTGTCGGTCTTGGTGTTTACTTAGATAGAGTCGCATATCACACCCTCCTTGACCTTGGTTAGGTCTTCCATCACAAACCCACCAAGGATTCTGGTCATATTGACAGGAACCCTGCCCTCACTAAAGCATTTCACTGTTACTAGGCTCGTCAGGATACCGTCCTTGCCTTGATGGGTGTAATTCTGCCCATAGGCTCTAAAAGCCAAATCCCCATCCTCTGTCAAGAAGCTGTCCACTCCGTTTTTGATGTCCCTCTCCTCCAAAAACTCAAAAACCCGATGGAGATTGGATTCGTAAAAGAGGGGGAGGTTCATCTCCTTGTGGTAGTCATCCTCAAAGGTCACAATCATTTCGCAATCATAGTTGGGTAAGATAAGGAGCCTTTCTGTCAGTCGCTCCACCTCTGCTTGATGAATAGCCTCATCCAACTCTGAACAGGTTCTTATGGATTCTTTATGTAGTAGTTTCATGGTTCTCCTCCAATTTCTTTAATTCTCGTGCGATAGCAGCGATAACAGGAACTGAGACACTATTTCCAGCCTGCTTATAGAGCTGACTCTTACTTGAAATCGCCTCTGCTCGGTCGAATGCCCAATCTGGAAAGCCTTGTAGGCGAAAACACTCTCTTGGTGTGAGCTTGCGAATCCTCAAACGATAAAGTTTATCTCCCAGCAAAAATCCTGTCACCTCAAACCATTTGTCCTTGCGGTATTCCAGGGCTGCGATAACGACACCTTGTTGGGAGCTGGTCGTTAGGGTATTGGCGATTTGTTTGTCTACCCGTCCACGTTTAGAGTTAGACTTTGGATAGGACAGGTTGACCGAATCCCCTACTTCCGCCTTGGCATAGCCTTGCTTAGTCGCCTCACGGATTTTTAAGTGTGGTGCTTCGTGACGTAACAAGACTTTTGGAATCTTATCACCACCCTGCATGGTGGTGAGGGTCGGGGAAAGACCTTCTGTATGATAAACTCGTCCTGCTTGATCAAAGCTAGTCGGCAAATTTCCAGCCACTAGTACCCCATGCCTGTCTTGAACCGTTAGGGTAAACATGGGGTCTTGATTATCCTTGAATCGTCTACCATTCTGCCGCTTATTAAGTCTGTCAGGTGATAGAACGGGAATGGCAATCTTTGTCCCCTCCCCCTTGTTTACGGTTAAAGTTGGCGACAGTCCAGTTGCCAGATAGACCTCTCCACTCATGCCCCGACCTGATGGATTGACATTGCCTAGTCGTTCAAGATGAGTTGGGCTACCTTGTCCTCGGAGAGGAAATACTGGTCGGAAACTTCGCTTTCGAGAATGTCCGATAAGAAAGACCCGCTCCCTGTTTTGGGGAAGGCCGAAATCTTTACTGTTAAGCACTTGCCATTCGACATGATACCCCAATTCATCCAGCGTATTGAGGATTGTGGCGTACGTCCGTCCCTGGTCGTGACTGAGTAGCCCCTTGACATTCTCAAAAAATAGATAAGGTGGTTGGATTTCCTTGGCACATCGAGCAAGCTCAAAGAAGAGAGTACCGCGAGTGTCCTCAAATCCCAGTCGTCTGCCTGCGAGAGAAAAGGCTTGGCAAGGAAAGCCCCCACAGAGGACGTCCACTTGTCCTCGGAGTTCTCTGAGTTGGTCATCGGTGATTTGGGTAATGTCATGGTATTCTAATTCTCCTGTCGTGTCGTGAATGGCTTGGTAGCTTTGTCTGGCGAAACGGTCAATTTCGCAAAATCCGATGCAGGTATGACCCTGGCTTTCCATGCCTAAACGAAAGCCCCCAATCCCTGCAAAGCAATCAAAAAAATTCATCTGTTTCTCCTTTCAGGTATCAAAAAAGACCTTACTTCTCGTAAAGCCTTGGTTAGATATGGTCGTCCATTTCTGGAGCATTTTTGAGCTCAATCGCTAATACGATGAGCGACAATATCCACATGCCTAGCAAAATTTTCCACCACATGGTTCTCACCTCCTTTCCTGTTCTTGTCGGCGTTCCTTATTCCACTCTGCCAGAATGCCATTAAAGACATACTCCGCTATGGCCTCTGCCGTTCTGGCAAATCTCATGTTCTCCAAAGCATACTGATACCTAGTCTCAAAATGCCTCATAACAAACTCTGCACTTGTCTTAGAAAACTTCTCACGAATCAGCTGGTCATAGACCAATTGGTAAATATAGTCCTTGTCATAGGTGGTTGGCTTATCCACTTTACGAGTGAGCCCTTTTTCCTCCTCATCCTCTGAAAGACAATCACTCTCTTTAGTCTCACTATGTTCAGTCTCATTATCTTCAGTCTCACTAGGGGCTGAAATTAAGACCGGGCCCGTCTGCTTTTGAGACTGGCCCCGTGTTTTTTGAACACCACCCCCGTCTGAATTTAAGACGGGGGTAGGTTCATGTTCTAACTCACCCAGATAAATCTTGTTTGCGAGCCGTCCTTTTTCACTGGATGACTGTTGGACTTCCTCAATCAGACCATAGTCTCTCAGAGATTTCTTAATAGCCAAGAGTTTTGAGTTAGAATAAATCAAGTAGATAAAGCCCTGCTCATCTATCCAGCCCCTACTCAAAGACAACTCCAGTCGATCTTTCAAAACAGCATAGGCAACCTTAACCTCCAGCTTCATGTCCTTGTATCGCTCACTCTCAAATAAGAGTTTTGGGAGCTTGTAATACCGTTCTGATGTTTGATACTGATTTGCACTAATTCGTTTCATGATTGTCCTCCAATAATTTTAGTTCTAGTTGCCCCCCTGCTTTGACGTTAACCAGGCCACTTGTTTCTAATTCTTCTAGTATTTCTGTCGCTTTTGGTAGTGTTACTCCCATTGTAAGCATAAGGTAGCCAACGACACCAAGTCGAGTTGATTCTACAATTTCCACGATTTTCCTCCTTGTAAAATAAAAAAGGCAAGAACACTCTAAACTGTTCTTGCCTAAGCAATAATATATACTCAATATCCTAATTATAATTCAAAAATTACTGATTTTGAGTCACCAAAAAAGTCACCAAATTTTACTTACTATTGCTTATTATTGCTCAATTATCAAATGCCACTTACTAAATCAAAAAATTTTGATAGAAAGTAAAAACCCTTATAAATCAAGGGTTTAAAGGCATTTTATTCTCTAAAACAATTCAATTTTTATCCACAAATAGTTTAGCTGACCATTCAACCATTGAATAGTAGCCATAAATTAGCCTGTTATTTCCTTTCATTTTCTAAGCTGCTAGTCTCCATTATATCATAATTTTTACTTTTTTAGTAATATTTTAAACTATTTTAGCTTAATTAAATCATTCGACTTTGCAAGACTGCTTATCCAATTGTTAAGAAAAGGTAAGAGATGATTGAAATGAGGAACAGAAGACTATTATTTAACAGATGAACCAAGATAGCATCTTTAATGTTGCCTCGGCGCGCATAGGCTAAGTAAAAAATGACGGCTAAAGCAAAATAAATACTGAACTCAACCCCATTAGGATCTAAAGGATTGAGATGAGGTAGGGTGAACAGGAAGGAAACAACCAATAACCGAGGCCACTTCTTGTCTTCGTTAAAGAAATACTTGGTGACAAACCCACGGAAGACTAGCTCTTCTAGAATAGGGGCAAACACTCCAATCGCTAAATTAAAACAAATAAAATAGAGAGGAAATATTTTCATCAGCTGCTCATTAGTTGCCATGAGTGCAGCATCGTTGTAAGAGACCGCATTACCGTTAACCAGATAGTTGAGTAAGCTACCGACAATAGCCACTAAACGGGTGGCTAAGAAAAAGAGAAAAGCAATACCAAAATCACGTTTAGTAAAGGGTTCTTGTTTGACCTCTTCTGACTCATAAGTCGTATAGGCCTGCCAAACTTTTTTGATGATTAAAGGAACAGAAATCAAATAAGTCATGCCGAGAAACCACTTTAATGGCATAGGGGTGCGAGCTTCCAATCCTAAAAAGAGCATGGGTACTAAATTAACAGAAAGTGCTAAAACAAATAAGCCCAACTGCTTGATTACTTTTTTCACCATTATTAAACCACCATTCCTTTCATAAGGCTAAAGCAAGCAAGATTATCTCCTTGTTATTATTGTAACAAAAATTTAGGGAAAAGACTGGCAGAAACTGTAAAACGGTTTCAAATATCTCGGTAAAGCAACTGTAAGCCTCCTTGACTGACTAGAATATCTGCTGAGAAAACTTGTGTCGCATGGGCTACTGCTAGCTCTTCTAAGTCAAGTAAATCGTGCGAGAAGCTAGGTTGTGATTCGGTACATACTTCTAAAAAATACCAACTTGTTGGGTCTTCACTGTCAGCAGCTAGATAGTGACTTGTTTGGGGTGCTAGATGGTGAAGCTGGGAAATCCAATGGTCTTTGACAACCTTGATTGCCTGTGGTTTAATCTTGATTTTTGTTAGTAAAAGGTATTGTTGATTAGGAGTCACCTGATATAGAGGAGTAAGTTTTTCTTGTACAATGTAGGGTCTGAGCTTTACCATCTCTCGGCGATGAATGGCGAGAGGAGTCAGTTGTGCAAAGGCTTGAAAATGAGCTGAATTGATGTGAGTTTGGTAGGCTCCCTCGTTCTTATAAATTTCAAAAACGAGACAAGCAGTTGGCGAGTCTTCCCTATGGGCTGAGTACATGGTTAAAGTTCCTGCTTCTGTCTGAATGGATTGACTGAGGTTAGTGGCACCGAGGTCTTGAAATACTTTGAGGTATTCTGGCTTGATTTCCAACCAAAATAAGCGAACAAGAGGCAAGTCTTTATCTAACATGCGTCTTTTCCTTTCTAAATTAAACTAGTGATGTTGTGATAGTAAATCTTCTGACTGATTTCTTCGGGCAACTGAAGACTATCCAAGGCCTGAATAATTTCTTGGCTGGGTCCCGCCGGTAGAATTCCTAAGGGAGCATCTGTCCCAAAAAGTACCCTGTCATGACCGAAATACTCAATGGCTAGTTCCAATCCCTTGGCATTACCCAGGAGAGCTGTATCCACATAGAATTTTTTAAAATCTTGAGCCAAGTGCTTCGGCAAAATATGATTGATTCGCTCGGCAAAATAAGGGACCATGGCTCCGGCGTGGTGGACAATTATTTTTAAGTGGGGAAATTCTTGAAAATAGCCGGCTTCAACCAATTCCAACATGGCTTGGCTTTGCTCATATTCCCAAGAAAAGATGATATTATTATCAGGTTTTCGTTCATCAAAGACAGGGTGCAACCAAATAGGAAGGTCTAGCTGGTGACATTTCGCAAAAATAGGTTTAAAGCTGGGATCTGCCAGAGACTTGCCTAGGTGGCGAGTAAAAAGTTGAACCCCCAAAATTTTTGGATTTTCTTGAACGAAATTTGTCAAAATCTCTAGACTTCCCTTGATGTGATTGAGGGCTAACATGGCAACTCCTCCCCTGAATTGATTAGGGTAATGGTTAAGAATGTCAAGAAGTTCCTGATTGGCCTTCTTGACCAGCTCAAGGGCTTCTTCTGCTTCCAGGTAGTCTTCTGGGTTTAGATTAACAAAAGAAATAATTTGTTTAATGTCGGGTGAGGCATGGCTCTGTCGCAAAGTCATGTCAGACAAGACAGGAGTTGCCAAGAAAGGCATTTTAGAGGGGAGTTTAGGATCTAAGGCCAGCATGTCTTGATAGAAATTTGGTGGACAAACGTGGGCAAAACAATCAATTTTTAGCATGACAAAAACCTCCTTAATTGTTGGCATTATTATATCACATTTCAAACTTCTTCTCCTTCTTTAACTTAATTATGTTATAATGGTAACAAAGATATCCAAAGGAGATTAACCGATGCAAGCTATGCCTAAACGTCAGGACATTGACCCACAATTAACCTGGGATACTAGCCTGATTTTTAAGACAGTTGATGACTACAAAGCCGCCTTGGCTGACTATGACCAGTTGGTTGGGAAATTTGAGGACAGCTATAAAGGAAAGCTAACTGACGCTAAAACCATTACAGCTGCTTTAAGTGCCTATGAAGAATTGGTCATCTTACGCGATAAATTAAGCCATTATGCCTTTTTGCCTTTAGAAGTTGACCGCTTGAACACAGATTTGGCTAGTTTATCCAATGACTTTGATTTGCTAGTGGAGGCAACGACTCCACGATTAGCCTTTTTAGACATTGAACTGGGAGCCTTAGACATTGAGAACTTACAAGACCTGATAGCTGAGCACCCTCAATGGACAGCCTATCTGCAGCGTCTCATTGACCAGAAACCCCACCGGTTACCGGCTCTACAGGAGGAACTCTTGGCCAGCCTAAGTCCTGTTTTCAATCAACCTTATAATGCCTACAACACGACAAAATTTGAAGACATGACCTTTGCTCCCTTTACCGCTAATGGGAAAAGCTATGAGAATAGCTATGTCTATTTTGAAAATGACTATGAATTCAGTCACGACACAGAACTGCGTCGCCAATCGGCAGAAAGTTTTTATGCTACCCTAAAGCAATACAAGAATACGGCCGCTAATAGCCTCTTGGCTCAGATGAAAAATGAGCAGATTCAGGCCAAATTGCGTGGGTTTTCTTCTACCATTGACTATCTGCTCTTCCAGCAAAATGTGTCGCGTGACTTATTTGACCGCCAAATTGACCTCATTATGACAGAATTAGCTCCCCACATGCGACGCTATCTTAAATTAGTGGCTCAGGCTCACGGCTTGGATAAACTAACCCATGCTGACTTGAAAATTAGCATGCCCTCAACCTTTAATCAACGCATTAGCCCTGAAGAATCCAAGGCTCTCTTATTGGATTGTTTAAGCGTGCTGGGGGCAGACTACCAAAAAATGATTGAAGAGGCTTTTGATGACCGGTGGATTGATTTTGCTCAAAATGAAGGCAAATCAACAGGAGGTTTCTGTGCAACCCTTTACAGTGGCCCGTCCTATATTTTATTATCTTGGACTGGTTTAATGAATGAAGTCCTAGTTCTAGCCCATGAATTAGGACATGCAGGGCATTTCCAACTGGCTAAAAAACAAAGCGTTTTAAGTTACGAACCCTCTCTCTACTTTATCGAGGCGCCATCCACTGCCAATGAGGTCTTAACCTGCAACAGTCTGCTCAAGAACAATCCAGATCCCAAGTTTCAAACTTACCTCATCAGTGAGTTGCTGAGCCGGACTTATTTCCATAATATGGTCACCCACCTGCTTGAAGCCGCCTTTCAACGGGAGGTTTATACACGTTTGGACAATAATGAATACCTCAATGGCGATATTCTCTGCCAAATCAAACGAGAGGTCATTCAAGAATTCTGGGGACCAGACTTTGAGATTGGTGAAGATGCCGGCCTGATTTGGATGCGTCAGCCCCACTATTACATTGGGCTCTACTCTTACACCTACTCAGCTGGCCTAACCATTGGGACAGTCATGGCCAAACAATTGGAAGACAATCCGCAAGAAGTCGTTGGTAAGTGGTTAGAAACCCTGTCCTTAGGGGCTAGCCTGTCCGCTCAAGACTTGGCCAAACATGCTGGCGTTGACGTCACGACAGACCAACCTCTCAAGGAAACAATAGCCTATGTAGCCTCTTTGGTTGACCAATTAGAAGAATTGGTTCAATAAAAGAAAAATCCGAATATTTTCCAAGCCATTTCTTGTTTTTTTAACAAAAGATGGCTTTTTGAATTAATCTCATTTTTATGGTATGATAAATAGGGATAGGTTCCCACAATAAATCATCCTTTGGAGGAAGTCTTTCTATGGAACAGTTTACCGTCTTTGATTATGAAGATATTCAGTTGATTCCCAACAAGTGTATCGTTGATAGTCGTTCAGAATGTGATACCAGTGTCACTTTAGGGAAACACACCTTCAAACTACCTGTTGTGCCAGCCAATATGCAAACCATTATTGATGAGACTTTGGCGGAAACCCTAGCACAAGAGGGGTATTTCTATGTCATGCACCGGTTTGAAGAACATACTCGTCTAGACTTTGTCAAAGACATGGCTCAAAAAGGCCTCATTTCATCTATCAGTGTTGGGGTCAAACCTGAAGAATATTACTTCATTGAAAGCCTAGCTCAAACAGGGGCCAAACCTGACTATATCACGATTGATATTGCTCATGGACATTCCAATGCGGTGATTAAGATGATTCAGCATATTAAACAACACCTGCCAGAAACCTTTGTCATTGCTGGTAATGTGGGAACCCCAGAGGCGGTTAGAGAACTGGAAAATGCAGGAGCTGATGCGACTAAGGTAGGAATTGGCCCTGGTAAGGTCTGCATTACTAAAATTAAGACTGGTTTTGGCACAGGAGGCTGGCAACTCTCTGCCCTACGTTGGTGTGCCAAGGCTGCTCGCAAACCTCTGATTGCTGACGGTGGTATTCGTACCCACGGTGATATTGCTAAGTCTATCCGTTTTGGGGCTAGCATGGTCATGATTGGCTCCCTTTTTGCCGGCCATGATGAGTCACCTGGGACGACTGTTGAGGTCAATGGTCAAAAGATGAAAGAATATTTTGGCAGTGCTTCAGAATACCAAAAAGGTGAGAAAAAGAATGTAGAAGGTAAAAAAATGCTAGTGCCTTACAAGGGCAGCATTAAAGATACCTTGGTTGAAATGCAGCAAGATTTGCAATCCTCCATTTCTTATGCTGGTGGTAAAGACTTGGCAGCCATTAAACATGTTGATTATGTCGTTGTTAAAAATTCCATTTTTAATGGCGATGCTTACTAAAATAAGACAAAATCCCTTGGAAAATGCCAAGGGATTTTGTTTGTTTAACGAATTTGCTCAAAATTAAGGTGGACGATAATCTTATCACCATAGCCACTACGTTCTAAATCACGTTGCAAGCGATAAGAAATATAATGCTCAGCAATGGTAATGTAGCCAGCCTCTAATAAGCGATGCTCTACTAAAGACTGAACCATGCTAATGGTTGGACGCTCCGCCTGAGCTTCTTGTAAATCAATGACCACCTTTTTGGTGACTTGGGCAAGGTCCTGAGCCAATTTGTCATCAATCACATAGACTGTTTTAGCTGCTTTGAGAATGGCTTGATAAATTTTATCAGGGTCAAAATCAGCGATTTGACCATTGCGTTTTGTAATTTGCATGCGTAACTCCTTTCTGGTTTAGAAAATAAGGTCTTGACTGGGTCTTACCAGACCACGTTCATGCAGACTTTCTGCAATTTGAATGGAATTCCAAGCTGCCCCTTTTAAAAGATTATCCGACACTACCCAAAGATGAATCCCATTGGCGATATCTAAGTCCTTACGAATGCGTCCAACAAAGGTCTCTCGTTTACCAACTGCCTTGATGGCTTGAGGATAAATTTGCTGGCTAGGGTCATCTTCTAAAATAGCTCCAGGAAAATCAGCAATAGCTTGCTTAACAGCTGCAATATCCGCCACTTCCTTGGTTTCCAGATAGACAGATTCAGAATGGCCTGATAGAACAGGAATGCGAACGCAGGTCGCTGAAACCTTGATGGTGTCATCTGCCATAATTTTTTTGGTTTCCTTGGTCATCTTCATCTCTTCATAGGTGTAATCATTGTCCGTAAAGACATCAATTTGTGGCAAAGCATTGAAGGCAATCGGGTAATGACGTTTATCGCCACCACATGGTAGAATGTCAGCTGTCAAGTCTGTTGGGTTTTTGCCCTCAAAGAGCACTTGACGGAGTTGATTTTTGGTTTCTTCAATGGCCTGGGCACCTGCTCCAGAAACGGCCTGATAGGTTGACACGATAATGCGTTCCAAACCCCATTTTTGCCGAATTGGTTCCAGGGCAATCATCATCTGGATGGTAGAACAGTTGGGGCAAGCAATAATACCCTGATGATTGTCAAGGGCGTGCGCATTAACCTCGGGAACAACTAAAGGTACCTGGTCATGTTGCCGATAATAAGAGGTATTGTCAACCACTACTGCTCCTGCCTTGACTGCGTGGGGGGCAAATTTGGCAGAGGTAGAGCCGCCTGCTGAGAAGAGGGCAATGTCAATCCCTTCAAAAGACTGCTCAGTCGTTTCTTCCACCACAACCTCTTGCCCCTTAAAGGTCAGAACCTTACCTGCTGAACGGCTAGATGATAAGAGCCGAATGCCATCCACCGGTAATTGGCTTTGTTCAAGCATTTTTATCATTTCAGTCCCGACTGCTCCAGTAGCACCAACAATAGCAACCTGATATCCCATTTAAAATCCTCTTTTCACATTTTCAAATCATTCTTATGTTGATTATATCATGTTTGCCAAGAGAAAAAAAGTATTTTGAGGTTAAAAGCAATAGAAAAAGCCCCTAAATAAAGGGGCTTGGGGCACCAGTGATGTGATAGGCCGGTTCACACAACCTACCAACGTCCGCTCCTGCGTTAATGACGTCCCCAGCGCAATAGTGACCCAGAGGTCACCTATCGACTCATCGCATATTTCTATTTTACCATACTTAGAGCAAGGGAGCAATGGTTTTGACTAAATGACCTGTGATTTTTGTTGAAAGGCTTTCCTTTTTAAGACTTTCTAGCGTCACTTGCTGACTTTTAGCCAATGTTTCTTGGAAATCTCGTTCAATATGGCTGATGGCAGAGGCTTTATAAAGATAGGTTGCACACTCAAAATGGTGATAAAGGCTACGATAATCCAAATTAATGGTACCAACGACAGCCTTAATCTGATCACTAACAAAGACTTTGGCGTGAACAAATCCTGGGGTATATTCATAAATTTTAACCCCTGCTTTAATCAATGGTTCATAATAAGTTTTGGCTAAGGCATAAGGCACTGGCTTGTCCGGAATACCTGGCATAATAATAATTACCTCAACCCCACGTTCAGCTGCAAAACGGATGGCATGCTCAAGCTCACTATTTAAAATTAAGTAAGGCGTCATGATATGAACATAATCATGCGCGTGATTTAAAATGTCAATATAAACATTTTCGCCAATCTTATCCGTATCAAGCGGTGAATCACCATAAGGGATGATATAGCCATCAGTCTCAATTGGTTTTTGATGTTGTCCCAAATAGGCCTGAAAATCAGGATTTTGGTCAGTGATGGACCACATTTGGAGGAATAAAATCGTAAAGACATCTACAGCTTTGCCCTCCAACATAATTGCCGTATCCTTCCAGTGGCCGAAGCGTTCAATATGGTTAATGTACTCATCTGCCAAATTAACCCCACCAGTAAAAGCCACTTCACCATCAATAACCACAATCTTCCGATGATCACGATAGTTATAATAAGTTGAAATAAAGGGGGAAATAGAGGAAAAAGCCTTGGCCTTGATACCTAGGGTCGCCAAACGTTTGGTGTAGTCAAAAGACAGGGTGGAAAACTCAATCATGCCATCATACATGACCCGTACTTCAACTCCTTCGTTGACTTTTTGCTCCAAAATGGCAAGAATCTCTCCCCACATCAGCCCCTCGTCAATAATGAAATATTCCAAAAAGATATATTTTTTCGCCTGGAGAAGTTGTTTTTTCAATTCGGCAAATTTTGCTTCACCGCTGGGAAAATAGGTCACCTTAGTTCCAGTATAAACAGGGAAGCCATCTCTTGTCCGTCGAAAATACTTAACAAGATTATAAGTGGTAGAATGCTCTTTTTTCAACTCATTAACCACAATCGTATTTTCAGGAAGGTAGGGCTGGCTTAGGGTTGTCAAATCAGACAAGCGAGCCTTGAGTCCTCGATAGCCCCAATCCAGCTTGGTGTAAATCAAAAATAAGACACCCAAAAGAGGGGTAATCATAATGAGCAAGAGCCAGGTGATGCGAGAAAGGGCATCCATTTCACTATTAACCAGGTAAAGAACGGCAAAAATTTCTAAAATAATCTCAACAGCTCGAAAATATGATTGGTACTGCTGGAACCATGAAAAGGCGGACATGAGAAAGAGCACCTGCAATATTAATAAAATCGCAATAACTGTGGTTCGGCTAAATATGCCTCGTAAGAGGCTACGCCGGCCCTTATCCAATAATTTTCTCGTTTGTAGCTTTGATTTTTCCTTCATTGTCTTCCTTTCATTTATTTATCACTCCATAATATTCTAGCATAATTTGGGTGAAATTTGAAAGGATAGGTCAGCAAAATCTAAAATAATCCCTTGGCCTGTCCATCAGCTGTGACATCCATGTTAAGAGCGGCTGGTGCTTTGGGAAGACCCGGCATGGTTAAGACATCACCTGTCAAGGCAACCACAAACCCTGCCCCTGTTTTAGGAACAAATTCACGGATGGTGACTTCAAAATCGTTTGGTGCCCCTAGTAGGGCAGGATTATCTGAAAAACTATACTGGGTTTTGGCCATACAGATAGGCAATTTATCCCAGCCATGCTTGGCAAAGGTTTCTAGTTGCTTTTTAGCTTTGGCCGATAATTGAAGAGACTTACCACCATAGATAGATTTAACAATTTTTTCAGCCTTTTCTTGGAGACTGTCTTGGTCCTGATACAGTCGGCGATAGTGGCTACTTTTTTCAGCCATTGTTGCCAGAACCTGTTCTGCTAACACCTTGCCACCAAGGGCACCCTGTTCCCAAACCTCAGTCAAGGCTACTGGCAGTTCAAGTTCGTTACAGAGGGTTTCTAAAAGAGCCAATTCAGCTGGGGTATCAGAGACAAAACGATTGAGGGCAACCACAACTGGGATGCCGTAAGCTATCATGTTTTTTACATGGCGCTTTAGGTTAGCAAACCCCGCCTTGATTGCTGGAAGATTTTCTTGAGCAAGATTGTCCTTGTTCACCCCTCCGTGCATTTTTAAGGCACGTAAGGTAGCTACAACCACAATAGCATCAGGACTTTTAGGTAGATTTGGCACCTTGATGTCTAGGAATTTTTCTGCCCCTAAATCAGCACCAAAGCCAGCTTCTGTCACTGTATAGTCCGCCAGGTGAAGCGCTGTCTTTGTTGCTATCACAGAATTACAACCGTGAGCAATATTGGCAAAAGGACCTCCATGAACCAAAGCGGGGGTGCCATAAATCGTTTGGACAAGATTAGGTTTGAGGGCATCTTTTAACAAGAGAGCCAAGGCTCCTTCAACCTGTAAATCGCTCACATAGACAGGCTCCTGCTGCCAATTATAGCCAAGGACAATCTTGCCCAAACGAGCTTTAAGATCAGTCAAATCACTGGCCAAGCAAAGAATGGCCATAATCTCACTAGCAACAGTAATATCAAATCCATCTTCACGAGGGAGTCCATTTACAGGCCCCCCCAAACCAATGGTAATTTGTCGTAAGGCACGATCATTCAAATCCAAAACCCGTTTCCAAATGATACGTCTAGGGTCCAAACCTAGCTCATTCCCCTGCTGTAGGTGATTATCAATGAGGGCAGCTAGGGCATTATTGGCCGTGGTGATTGCGTGCATGTCACCGGTAAAATGGAGATTGATATCTTCCATAGGCAGTACTTGAGCATAACCCCCACCAGCGGCTCCTCCCTTGACCCCCATAACAGGACCAAGTGAAGGCTCCCGTAAAGCGATTATAGCTTGGTGCCCTTGATGATTGAGAGCATCAGCTAAACCGATAGTGACTGTTGATTTGCCCTCGCCAGCAGGAGTTGGATTAATGGCTGTCACTAAAATTAATTTGCCTAAAGGATTATCTTCTAGTGACTGAATCTTATCAAAAGAAATTTTTGCTTTATGCTTACCATAAAGTTCCAAATCATCTTCCGTGAGTCCTAGTTTAGCTGCAATTTCAACAATGGGTTTTAGTTTTGTCTCCTGTGCAATGCTAATATCCGTCTTCATCTACTTCCTCCTCATGTTTACTACTACTTTAACTAAAGATCAAATCAACAAACTCTTGAGCTGATATTTTCCCCAAATAAGTACTTAAATCAAGCTGGTTCAAGGCTTGTAGCAAGTCTTCTTTTTCCATTCGTAAGCCAATCAAGGCCTGCTCCAAGTCAATAATATCTCCTTGCCCAAAAAAGTCACCATAAATACGACAAGCTGCAATGCGACTATTAACAACGTCAAGGTGAACATCGAGGGTCCCAATGGCAAAGCGGCCATCTCGGTGGTAGCTATATTGAGGCGAACGACCATAATTCCACTCCCAATTTTTATATTTTTTGGCCACTAATTGGTCAATGGCTTGCCAATCATTCTGACTCAGCTGGTAACGTTTGGCTTGAGAAAGATCAGCAATACCAAGAAGTTTGCAAACCATGAGATTTTTAAAGTCTTCAACGCTGATCCCTTGATAGGATGGTGCTAAATAATGGCGTAAACTTCCCACGCGACTGCGAACAGAGCGAATTCCCTTTGATTCAATCTTTTTCCGATTGGGGGTCAGAACTGCCTCCATGCTTGCATAGTCTACATCCAAAAGCAGGGAATAGCCCCCATAAACTCTCCCTTGACTAATGGTCTGGGCAGCACCAGATACTTTTTTGCCATCAATCAGCAAATCATTGCGACCTGACTGGACTAGACCTGTAGCCCCCAACTCATGTAGAGCTTTGATAGCAGGGGCATAGGCCCGCTTAAAATCACCAAAAATTCCCGTATCCTGTATGAGGTAGCAAATATTGACTGCCCCGGAATCAACATAAACAGCCCCCCCTCCGGTGTCTCGCCGGACCAAGAGAATTTGATGTTTTTCCAAATAATCATGGTTGACTTCAACCATAGCATTCTGGAACTTGCCAATCTCCACCTTAGGATCACAATAGTAGGGAAACAAAATATCATCATCTAAAAACAGATACTCTTTGGCATAAACCTGAATCGCCAAAGCCACGGCCCCATCTTTCAAGTACTTGCCATCACGAATAGGCTCAATTAAATACATGCTGCCTCCTTTTCTAGCATCAATTGGCGGGTTTCAGCAGTCAAACTAGCAATATCCTGTTTAAACTGGACTGTTCGTTCGCGAATCGGAAGAGGCAAACGGTAGTCTTTATGATTTAGGGTCACGAAAAGAGCATCTGGATTATCAGCCACTCGTTGCCAAAATGGGTGCTTAATAAACTGGGGCGTGGTATGACCGACACCAATTTCAAGATAAATGACCTTGCCTTCTTCATGCTTTGCTAAAAAATTCTCATAGCGATCTTGTTGGGCCCAGAAATCAGAATCTTCCACCATCCCCTTTTTCTCATGCCGTTTGTTGATTTCAAAGGGGGAGGCGCATTTCGGGCAACGAGGAATCAAAACCTCGGGTACTTTCATGTCTCGTTGCTCAGCAATCATTTGACGGATTAGGGAATCATCACGATAAGTTTGGGCATGGCAATACTGGCTACACTGCCACAGACCATATTCTCCCTGAATATGGAAAAGGCGTTGGGAATCATAATTGGCAGCCCAAAAGGCATTGTCAGCATTAGTTGTGATAATGTGATAGTCCTTTTGGTGAAGAATGGCCAATAAATCAAGATAGGACTGACCAACCGGTTGGTCCAAGTAATTAAGAGCAACAAAGCGACTCTGAAAGGCCCAATATTCCTGCCAATCTTCAAAATCAAAGAGACTGGCCTGCAACATGTCCAAAAAGCCATACTTGTCAATAAAGTCCGGAAAAGCATTTTCAAAGCGGGGCCCAATATAGGTGAAGCCATCAGCAGCAGACATGCCTGCACCGATACCGACAACAAGAGCGTCTGCTTCCCCAATGAGGGCAGCTAATTGCTGGGCTTGCAAAGATTCACTAGAATAAGAAAGATTTTTCCACATGGTTTCTCCTTAATAGCCTAAAGCAAGAGTTGCTGATAGTATGCCTGATCTTGCTGGGTAAATTGGTTAAAAATAACTTGAAGGGAACAATTTGCTGTCGCTAACCACTCCCTGACGGTGGTCACAGCTAACTCAGCAGCTAATTGGGGCGGGAAACCAAATTGACCGGTTGCAATCGGACAAAAGGCCAAACTCTGTAACCCCACCTCCTGTGCTAAATTTAAACAAGCCACATAACAGGCTTTTAACATGTCCTGCCGAATCCGTGAGACCGGTTGACCTGGCTGAATATAGGGACCTACCGTATGAATCACAAATTTAGCCGGCAGGTGGTAAGCGGCTGTTAATTTAGCTTGTCCCACCGTTTCTTTTCGTCCCTGATGGCGCATGAGTTCAGCACAGGCCAAGCGAAGGCGTCCTCCTGCATAGGTATGAATGGTATTATCAATGCAGGCATGATTAGGAATAAAACACCCCAGTAAGTCACTATTGGCAGCATTGACAACCGCATCAACCGCCAAGTGTCTAACATCTCCTTGGTGTAACCAAATTTGCGGAAATCGACTAGCCTGACAATGGGCTAGAGAAAACTTTTTCTGTCGCTGATGGTAGTGACTCAAAAATTCATCCTCTAGGGCCAAATAAGCCTCAGAAAAAGCTTGGGGAGGGCATTGATTGACCAGCCCCCGCCAAATTTCCTCGAGATTCTCTATTGCTAAACCGTCAGTTGCCCCCACTGGTACTGTCAAAAGGGAAATCATTTCCTTCAATAAAGTGGATTCTGATTTAGGCATCTTCTAAAGCTGCAAAGTCAACCAGAGAGACATCAGTCAATTTAACAATCCAATTCTCCTCTGCTTTTTCAGAATTAAGCAGGCTAGGGGTTACTTCTAAAGCCTGATTAAAGGCTAACACACGACCAGCCAAAGGAGAATGAATCCCCATCACGGTTTTCGAAGCTTCAAGGTTAAGAAGAAGATCGTCAGCAGCTACCTGCTCTACTTGCGCTAACTCCACATAGCCCACTGTTCCGATATCATCTTGTAATTCAGCTGTCATGCTGATGGTGTAAATTTCCTCTTGTTTATCAATTAAAAGATAGTTTGCAATTTTTTTCATAAAGTTTTCCTTTTTCTACATGTGATATACATCTGCTAGCAAGGCCAAGGCTTCTAGCCGTTGTTCAATTCTTGGCAGTAGGGGAATTAACAGGAGTTCATCTGCCTGACAGCTAGCCACCAAACTGTCTAATTGCTTTTTGACCTCTTGAGGGGTGCCCACGACCATCCGGTGACGATTCTTGGCAATAACCTGCTTTTGTTGGTCAGATAAGGGATAAGCCAAGGCCTGTTCTCTACCGGGGAACTGATGAAATTCATTAAAGGCATGATTGCCCAACATCCAGATGTCTAAACTTTTAGCCATCATTTCTGCTTCTAACTGACTCTCGGCAATGACCACAAAAACAGCTAAAAGAATTCTAGCCTGAGGCATGATGGGACTTGCTACAAAATGTTGACGATAACTTTGAGCTGCCAAAGCTCCTTTTTCTTTTGGAAGGTTATCAATATAAGGGAAAATGCCAAATGTGTAACCCAAGCCTAAATCAGCTGCTAGTCTTGCTGTCTCGCCGCCAGTACTAAGTAGCCACATTTGTGGCAGATCCGTTAGGGCTGGTTGAACTGGAAGATTTTCGTTACCTATCAAATAATTCTTGATAGTTGCCAAGACTTGTCCATAATCTTCGGCGGAGTGTCTACTATGCAAGGCCTGAGTGACCTGTTTGGTCCCTAAAGAGCTCCCAAGCCCTAAATCAAGTCGATTGGGATGAAAAGCCAAAAGGCTTTTGACCGTCTCAGCAATCTTATAGCTACTATAATGCAGAGCCATGATCCCACCAGAACCAATACGAATGTGGTTCGTTTGATTAAGGAGTTGGGTCATGACAATTTCAGGACTACTAATGGCAAATGCGTGAACATTATGGTGTTCAGCCACCCAAAACCGATGAAACTTTAGTTCTTCTGCTCGTTGTGCGAGTAAAATCGTCTCTTTTAAAGCTTGGCGGGCATCTTTTCCTTGGTCAATAACCCCATAATCTAAAATACTAAGTTTCATCACACTGCTCCTGATAATTTTTCTCCAACTGGCGAAACAGTTGTCTCACCTCTTGAGGGAGCGACTTTCCATAATCCATCAAAGGAACCAGATCCTTAAAAGACGCCTCTGGAATGGCTAAGGCAGATAAATCCTCTGGTTTAATTTTCAGCCTAATCTGATCTGTCTGCCCTAATCGTATCTTATGGACAAATTCTGGGTCAACAACAAAAGGGGTTGATAAGCCAATGAAATCTGCCTGCTCCAAGGCCTCTAAGGCTTTCTCTGGACTATTAATCCCTCCAGTTGCCATTATTGGCAAGCGACCAGTAAACTGTTCCTTCATGACTTGATTAACCAGACGGCCCTTGTTGGGGCCAGACCTTAGTTGGTTTCTAAAGACATCTTGTCCCCAACTAGCGATGGCTAAATAATCTAATGGATAGATATCCAAGGCCCAGTTAATGAATTGGCAAAACTCCTCAAGGCTATAACCGATAGCTTGTCCTCTAGTTTCCTCCGGAGTGCCTCGCCAACCCAAAATGAAGTTTGCTCCCGCTTCTGCTCTGACCACTTCGGCAACCGCCTGGAGAATATCTAGTCCCAGACGTGAACGATTCAGTAAGGATTGACAACCATATTGATCTTGCCTCTGATTAGAAAAGGTCGAAAAGAAGCTTTGAATGAGTAAGCGCTGGGCAGAAGAAATCTCAACACCGTCAAAACCAGCCTTAATGGCACGCGAAGTAGCCTTGGCATAATCTGAGATAAGGTTCTTAAGGTGAATCGCTGTCAATTCTCTAACCTGATGAGGCCGAGGGGATTGAAGAACCATCGGACTGGGGCCATAAACATAGCCAAAGCGCCTCAAACTATGACTAGAAAAGCGCCCTGCATGGGTCAGTTGTAAAATTGCCTTAGCCCCATCACTTTTCATGACTTGGGCTAACTGGCTCAAGCCTGGAATATCCTCATCAGAACTAACACTAAATCCATATTCAAACAGTTGACCAAAGGGGCTGATATAGGCCGCTCCAGTGATTTGCAGAGGAGCAGACTGGCAACGACGATGCGCATAGGCCAAATCAGCTGAACTAACCTGCCCTGCTTGACTGGAGGAATTCGTCACCATAGGAGAAAGGACAAAGCGGTTGGCTAAGGAAATTCCATTAGGCAAGAGCAACGGTTCAAACAAGTCCTCATATCGCATGTTACCGTATCCTTTCTAAATCTTTTTGTCTTTGTTGGGAATGACGTTGCTGACGCTGAAAGGCCTCTTCTAATTCTGGCTTTAGTTCTAAAGGAGTCAGACTCAATCCTAGCTCTTCCTCTAAACAATAATAGAGTTGTTTAACCACATCATCCACGGTCAAATCAAATCCTAATAGATCGGATAAGGTCGCCATACTATCGGGATCTATTTGTGGAAAAAAATGCCTATCTTGTTTGTCCGCCTGGCCAAGATGATAAAATTCCCTGATCATCTCTCCTCGTAGTCCTTGATTACCTGAAACACTCAAGTAGACTGAACAAACCAGACCATTTTTTACCCTTCGCTGAGCCAGGCCAGCAAATTTTTGCCCGGCAATGCTCAAATCATACTGCCCTGGGCAATATGACTGGCTGATTTCAAAGGCCTCAATACTCACGGGAAAATCCAAAAAAAGTTGTCTCACTAGATTGGCCATTAACTGATAGGCTTGATGAATACTCAATTGAGTCGTTGATAAAGGGAGAAACAGGGAAAAATTTAAAATCCCTTGGTCTGCCACCACTGCCAAACCTCCCATTTGACGAACAAGAGGTTGGTACCCCCTTCGGTAAATAGCCTGAAGCCCTGCTGCAAATTCAGGCAGATTTTTGTCTGCTAGTCCTAAAATAACCGTTGATGCCATAGGCCAGATATGAAGAATGCTCTGCTTTGGATACTGGTTTACCCGTTCCAAAAAAACATCTGTCCAAATCAAAGGCCCCAAGGGATTATCTCGTCTGTCTAAACGATTATCAAAAACCTGCATCGGATAATTGCTTAAAATGTCAAGCTTAGCCATCTTGTCAAATAACCCTTTCTAAACTAAACAAATGGTACCCCTTACATTTTAGCATAAGCTGACTGAAATTGATAGTCCAAGAATGTTTGTAGTCTGATTTACTATTTTACGAATGTCGGTTTTTCATGTATAATGGACCATATGAAGATTTTAATTACCTCTGGAGGCACAACTGAACCCATTGACGCCGTCCGTGGCATTACTAACCATGCAACTGGCCGTCTAGGACAACTCCTAGCCCAACTATTTTTAGATAAGGGACACCAGGTTACCCTCGTCACTAGTCCAGGGAGCTACCGTCCTGAAAAACATAAGAGACTTAAACTCATTGAAGTCAGCACGGTTAACTCTCTTCAAAACGTTCTAGAGCACTTGGTCAAAGATCATCAGGTTTTTATTCATAGCATGGCAGTTTCAGATTACAGTCCTGTCTACATGACAGACTTAGAAGACGTCATGGCCAGCAAGGACCTCTCGCAACTTTTGAAACGTCATAATCATCAAGGAAAAATTTCATCTTCTTCCGACTACCAGGTGCTTTTTTTGAAGAAAACACCTAAACTGATTAGTCTGGTGAAAAAATGGAACCCTGACATTCGCTTAATTGGTTTTAAACTCTTGGTTAACGTGCCCAAAGAACAATTACTACAAGTTGCTCGAACAAGCTTACACAAAAATCAAGCTGACCTCATTGTCGCTAATGATCTTTACCAAATCAAGCAAGATCAACACCAAGCCTACCTGGTCTCAGCAGAAGGTTATCAGACCTTGACCTCAAAACCAGCTATTGCTCAGGCCATCTATGAAAGGGTTATTTCCAATGACAAAAACCATCCTCCTCGCTGTCAGCGGTAGCATTTCTGCCTATAAGGCGGCGGATTTAGTCAGCCACTTAAGCAAGCAAGGCTACGTGATCCATGTCTTAATGACTCAAGCAGCGACAGATTTTATCACCCCTCTCACCATGCAGGTCTTATCTAAAAATCCCGTCCATTTGGATGTTATGGAAGAAAAAATTGCCGGCCGTATCAATCATATTGACCTTGGTAAAGAGGCGGATCTCTTTCTCTTAGCTCCCGCCTCTGCCAATACATTGGCTCAGTTAGCCCATGGCATGGCAAATAATATGGTGACAGCCACTGCTCTAGCCTTACCAGCAGAACTGCCTAAGTTAATTGCACCGGCTATGAACACCAAAATGTACAACAATCCTCTAACCCAGGCCAACCTAGCCAGCTTAAAACAGCTTGGTTATCAAGAAATCCCACCCAAGAGTGCTCTGCTAGCCTGTGGTGATCACGGCCAAGGGGCCTTAGCAGACCTTGATATTATCTTAAAGAAAGTTGAAGAATCTCTCAGTGAATAAGAAAAAATCATCAAACATTGCCATCATTGCTATCTTCTTTGCGATTATGATTGTGATTCAGTACCTAAGTACCACTATTTTTAGTATTTTTCCTTTTCCAATCAAACCTACCCTCGTTCATCTACCCGTTATCGTTGCCTCCATTGCTTATGGTTACCGTATCGGTATTCTTCTTGGTGGTCTAATGGGCCTGCTTAGCCTGATAACAAATACTCTGTTGCTCTCCCCAGCTAGCTACCTCTTCTCTCCCTTTGTCGAGGGAGGAAACTTTTATTCCCTACTCATTGCCTTTGTTCCTCGCCTACTAATCGGTTTTACCCCTTACGTCGTTTATCGTTTGATTCACAATAAACTGGGCTTGATCCTAGCTGGAGCTATTGGCTCGTTAACTAATACCATCTTCGTCTTATCGGGAATCTTCATCTTTTTCGCAGAACGCTATAACGGTGATATCAAACTCCTACTGGCTAGCATTATAACCACTAATTCTCTAGCAGAAATGCTAATCGCTGCCCTGGTCACCACGAGCCTCGTTCCTCGTCTCCTCGGCAGAAAATAAGTCAGACAATCATGGGTATAATCCATGATTTTTTTTAAAAAATATGCTATAATGAAAGCGTTTAAGGATAATCAAAATTAAGGAGAATGCCATGACTTATCAAGAAAACTATCAAAAATGGTTAGCTGTTACCAACCTTCCTGACTATCTTCGAGAAGAATTAGTCGCCATGGATGAAAAAACCAAGGAAGATGCCTTTTATACCAACTTAGAATTTGGAACGGCAGGTATGCGAGGCTACATCGGAGCTGGTACCAACCGTATCAACATTTATGTTGTCCGTCAGGCCACCGAAGGACTTGCCAAATTGATTGAAAGCAAAGGGGAAGAAGCTAAAAAACGTGGGGTCGCTATTGCCTACGATTCTCGCCATTTCTCACCAGAATTTGCCCAAGATGCTGCTAGCGTCCTCGCCCAACATGGCATCAAAGCCTACGTTTTTGAGAGCCTTCGCCCAACACCAGAACTCTCATTTGCGGTCCGTCACCTTAATGCCTTTGCTGGCATCATGATTACTGCCAGCCATAACCCTGCCCCATTCAATGGTTACAAGGTTTATGGGGAAGATGGCGGCCAAATGCCACCAGCAGATGCCGATGCCCTGACTGATTTTATCCGTGCCATTGAAGACCCCTTTGCCATTGCTGTCGCTGACTTTGACGCTGCTAAAGCTGAGGGGTTGGTGGAGATACTTGGCGAAGCAGTTGATGCCGAATACCTCAAAGAGGTCAAAGAGGTTAACATCAATCCAGAATTGATCAGCCAATACGGCAAGGACATGAAAATTGTCTATACTCCTCTACACGGTACAGGAGAAATGCTGACCCGCCGTGCCTTGGCCCAAGCTGGCTTTGAGTCTGTTGAAGTCGTTGAAGCCCAAGCCATGCCAGACCCTAATTTTTCAACCGTCAAGTCGCCTAACCCAGAAAGTCAGGCTGCCTTTGCTTTGGCAGAAGACCTAGGGCGTCAGGTTGAGGCAGATGTCTTGGTGGCAACAGACCCAGATGCTGACCGCCTAGGAGTGGAAATTCGTCAGGCTGATGGTTCCTACAGAAACCTATCTGGTAACCAAATTGGCGCCATCCTTGCCAAGTATATTCTAGAAGCTCATAAACAAGCTGGTAGCCTGCCAACCAACGCTGCCCTAGCTAAATCTATTGTCTCAACAGAATTGGTGACCAAAATTGCCGAAAGCTATGGGGCAACCATGTTTAATGTTTTGACAGGTTTCAAATTTATTGCTGAGAAAATCCAAGAGTTTGAAGAAAAGCACAACCACACCTACATGTTTGGTTTTGAAGAAAGTTTTGGCTATCTTATTAAACCTTTTGTGCGTGACAAAGATGCCATCCAAGCCGTACTGTTGGTCGCAGAGATTGCAGCCTACTATCGGTCGCAAGGCTTAACCTTAGCTGATGGCATTGATCAAATCTACCAAGAATATGGCTACTTTGCTGAAAAAACCATTTCAATTGAATTATCAGGGGTTGACGGAGCCGCTCAAATTAAAGCCATCATGGCGAAATTCCGTGAACAGGCACCAAGTCAGTTCAACCAAACAGCTATTACACTTTTTGAAGATTTTGCCAAACAAACGGCAACTAATCAAGAGGGGCAGGTGACTGAATTAAGCACACCTCCAAGTGACGTCCTCAAATATACCCTGGCTGATGACTCTTGGTTCGCTGTTCGTCCATCTGGAACAGAACCAAAAATCAAGTTTTATATCGCTACCGTTGGCGAGAGCTTAACCGAAGCTGAGCAAAAAATTGCTGCCATCGAACAAGAAATCAACGAGTTTGTTAATTAAGCAAAAAGTAGAAGAGACTTATCTCTTCTACTTTTTTAATTGATTAACTGACTCATGACCTTCAAAATCATCAAATTAAGCTTAACTTGTTCAACATAATAGCTATTACCCCCATTTTGATAAAGATAAGGATTGCCATAAAAGATGGCAATGGGATGGTAGTATCGGTAGGTTTTACCAGTCACATTCCCTAGACTGGGGGCAACAACATCGCGTGAGAAACGTCTAGCCAGATCTAAATTGGTTTTGCCACCACGTTCTGCTACATAGGCAATATAATTTGGTCCCAAATTATAGGCCTGAACAGCTGTCCAAGTGTCTGTTCCGGCTTGATTGGCCTGAGCCAAGTTATCCTCAAGTAAGGTTAACCCTTGATTCAAACTCTCTTTAGGACTAGTAATACTACCAATACTTCCGCTAAAACTCTCACTAGCCTGTAAAATGTCCTGACCCCGCCCTTTACTCTCGGTATAAATCATGGCCAAGACTAAGTTTTCATCAATTTTCTCAGTCTGTTGCCGATCAGCCAAAACCTGTCTAACCAGAGGAGCATAGGCTAGCACCGCCTTGCTATTTCGATAAATGGTCATTAGACTGAAAATCAGCAAAAAACCAAGCAGTAAGCCTATCAAGCGGCCTAAAAATTTTATCATTTATTTCTGATATCCTGAATATTTTTAATAAGAATAGAGTAAGTACCGTCCTCATGCTGAATAAACTCTACCATTTCAGCATCCTGATAAACCTTGTTGGGAACAATCAACTCAATCCCATTGGATAAGGAAAGCTTTTGATTTTCTAGCTTTTTAATCTGGCGAGAATGATCAATATCAGTTAGTTTAATGGGGTCGGGTATTTTTTCCTTGACCTGATCCACAAAACTCAGTCGGGCAGTCAAATTATCTTCAAAGAGCTGATTAGCTAATTCTTCTGGCGATAATTCCTGTTTTTCTTCCAGCTGGTCATAGAGGGTAGATTTCATCTTTGACTGAAAACTAAAATCATCTTGATGAAATTGGTCGGCAATTTTTTGGGCAGTCTGCTCCAAGACCTTGATTGATTTTTTTACCGATTGCTGAGGCTCTATTTGGAGCAGGTTTTCTGAAAAATAATTGGCAAAACTACCATTATGCTTCAGCCGTTTTTCAATCAAGTAATAAGCCAGACTTTGACGATTGATGACTAGAGCTTCATCAGGTGCTTGTGCTGCACTAGGAAGATTGTTTTGACTGAGCTTAATGGGCTGGTCTTCTTGTCCAATATGAGCCAGTTGTTCCTTCAAGGCTAGGCGTAAAAAAGCCCAATGGCTCTGCCCTTGTCGCTCAAACTCAATAAAAACCAAATCGTTGACCTTTTGATCCTCACTGCCGATAAATTCTTCCTGCCATAACTGGCTAATGGCTACTGAACTAGCTAACAAATCATCATCCAGATGGCTAAGGAAGGGACTATCAGGGGCAAATTGACCTCGTTTAGCCTCATCAGAAAAGATCTTGCTCAATTTTTTTCGGAAATAATCGTCCAGGCGTGGGGTCAAACTAATCTCCCTATCAGACAAATGCAAGTCGGTATCATTGGGGCTGAATTGGTGGATAATTATTTTTTTAAGGTAAAAATCATTCATCTTAATCGTACAATGGGAACTTATCTGTCAACTGCTTAATGCTTTGGCGAATCTCGTCTAGAACACGTTCATCATCAGCATGTTTCAAGGCCTTAATCATCAAGTCAGCAATCAGCTGACTTTCTTGAACCCCCATGCCACGACTAGTAATGGCTGGTGTTCCAACACGAATACCAGAAGTTTTGAAAGGCGATAGGGTTTCAAAAGGGATAGAATTTTTATTGAGGGTAATATTAACAGCTTCCAAAATATCTTGGGCAAGCTTGCCATTTTCCACCACCTTAGTCACATCAACCAAGAAGAGATGGTTATCGGTCCCACCTGAAATCAGACGGAAATCACTGTCGTGAGCAAAGACTTGGGCCATAGCTCTGCTATTGTCCAAAACAGCCTGCATATAGGTTTTAAAGGCTGGGTCAAGTGCTTCCTTGAAAGCCACTGCCTTAGCTGCAATCACATGCTCAAGCGGCCCTCCTTGTATCCCTGGGAAAATAGCTGAGTTAATTTTCTTAGCCAAGGCCTCATCATTGGTTAAAATCAAACCACCACGCGGACCGCGCAAGGTCTTGTGGGTGGTTGAAGTCACCACGTGGGCATGCGGGATAGGGTTAGGGTGAAGTCCTGCCGCCACCAAACCTGCGATATGGGCCATATCCACCATGAGATAGGCTCCCACTTGGTCAGCAATGGCACGGAATTTAGCAAAATCAATGGTCCGTGAATAAGCAGATGCTCCTGCCACAATCAATTTAGGCTGATGTTCTTCGGCTAAGGTCAAAATCTCATCATAATCTAAAGTCTCTGTTTTAGGATTGACCCCATAGGCAACAAAATGATAGCTTTTGCCTGAAAAATTAACTGGTGACCCATGGGTCAAATGTCCCCCTGCTGACAAATCCATCCCCAAGACGGTATCTCCTGGTTCAATCAGCGCCATGTAGGCTGCCGTATTGGCTTGGCTACCTGAATGTGGCTGAACGTTGGCAAAACTGGCTCCAAATAATTTCTTGGCACGTTCAATAGCTAAATTTTCCACCACATCGACCACATCAGTCCCGCCATAATAACGCTTGGCTGGGTAGCCTTCAGCGTATTTGTTGGTTAAGAGAGACCCTTGAGCTGCCATGACAGCTTTAGACACGACATTTTCTGAGGCAATAAGCTCAATATTATTTTGCTGGCGATGTCCTTCTTCCTCAATGGCCTGCCAAACTTCTGGGTCAAAATCACGGTAATTATCCTGATCAAAAATCATCTCTATCTCCTATTCTTTTAAAAAATCGTACTTGCATTTTATCTCCCTCATAACCACAACGGCGATAAAATTCATGAGCATTTAGACGCTGACTACCTGAATTCAAACGGATAAAAGCAAATGCCCGATTGCTAGCTTCCTCTTCCAAAGCCGTCAACAGTTCTCGACCAATCCCTTGTCCTTGATGGGAAGGCAAGACCACCAAGCCCAAAACATTAAAGCCTTTGGGAGCATAGAGACTTTCATAAACCTGACTGTCCAAAAAGCCAACTAGTTGCCCATCTTTTTCATAGCCTAAGATAAAATGGCTCTCATCAACTAGTAACTGGGCTAATTGCTGAGCAACAAAGGCTTCTTCTACAGGATAGCCCAAAACCTGAGCAAGCTCTGCAAGGGCTGGGACGTCATTTTGAGTTAGCGAACGCAATCCCATCATCAATCCTCCTCGAAAATCAGTTCAGGTACTCGATCAAGTAACTCTTCCCTAGTAATACTGCCTTGGCGTAAAATCCTAGCCTTTGGTCTTGACAAGTCCAAAATGGTTGAATCCACACCTAAAATGGCCTGGTCATCAGCTACCCCTGTGACCTGACCTGCAAAATCACGCATAATCTCAGCAAAAACCCTACCACTGGCTTGACCTGACACATTGGCAGAGGGGCCAATCAAGGGGCCTGTCCTTTGGATAATCTCCCTAGTTAGGGGGTGATTGGGGAGACGAAAACCGACAGTTGCTAGACCTGAGTTAATCCAAGCAGGTACACGTTCATTACTCTGTAAAATAATGGTCAAGGGACCTGGTAAAAAATCCTGATAGAGCTTGGCAAGACAGGCTGGTTGCTGTTGCGAATAAGCTAAGATATCATCAAAACTAGCTACATTGAGATTAAGGGCTTTTTCTCGTGGACGTTGTTTGAGCTGATAAACACGGTCAACCGCTTTTTCATCAAAGGCCTGGGCAAATAGACCATAAACCGTTTCTGTCGGCAAGACAACTGCTTGACCTGCCTGAATCAGTTCTATGATGTCTTCTAATACCATTAGGAAACCACCACCATTCTATCCTTACCAAGGCTATCTTTTAGCACACGAACTTGCTTATCTGGAAAGGCTTGGGCAAATAAGTCTTGTACCGCCTGCCCTTGTTTATAGCCAATTTCCAGATAAATTTTTCCCTCTTTATTCAAATGAGCCGGAGCTTGTTTAGCTAGCTGACGGTAGAGGGCTAGCCCATTTTCTTTGGCAAAAAGGGCCAGATGGGGTTCAGCAGCTAAAACATTTTGCCCCACTTCATCCTTATCTTCCTCAGCAATATAGGGGGGATTGGAAACAATCAAATCAACAGACTTCGTCAGCCCTGTTAACATATCTGACTGCAAAAAAGTCACATCCAAGCCTTGCTGTTGGGCATTTTCTTGAGCCAAGCTCAAAGCTGCTGGAGAAATATCTAAGGCAGTCACCTTCCAGTTTGGACAATAACGGGCTAAACTAAGAGCAATAGCACCACTGCCCGTTCCCACATCCAAGACGGTCAAATGTTCTGCCGGATTTTCTGCCAAGATTAAGTCAACCAGTTCCTCCGTTTCTGGCCGAGGAATGAGCACTCGATGATCAACCAGTAAGTCCATCCCATGAAAATGGGCCTTGCCCAAAATATACTGGGCTGGGACATGCTGCTTCAACTGGCAAACAATCTTTTCCAGGAGTTCCTGATCAGCTTGGCTAGGGACCTTGCCTTGATTGAGGATAAAATCGGTATAGGTCCAACCCTTCAGTTGGCAAAAAACAAAGGTTAAAGCCTCTCTTTCTTCCCCCACCTGCTCTAATTGGTCGCCATAACTTTTAAAAAGGCTAGCATAAGTCATTAGTTCGCTAATTTCTCTAGTTTTTGTGTCTGATCGTAAAGGACCAAGGCATCAACCACCTCATCCATCTTACCACCAAGAATGGTATCTAATTTTTGCAAGGTTAAGCCAATACGATGATCGGTCACACGGTTTTGTGGGAAATTATAGGTCCGAATACGTTCAGAACGATCCCCAGTACCAATGGTTGATTTCCGCTCGGCGTCCTGCTCATCTTGGGCAATTTGAGCAAAATGGTCCGCCACACGAGCACGAATAATTTTCATGGCTTTTTCACGGTTTTTCTGTTGAGTCCGTTCTTCCTGCATTTCCACCTTGATATTGGTTGGCAAATGGACAATTCGCACAGCGGTTGCTACCTTATTGACGTTCTGACCACCCGCACCTGAGGCATGGTAGATATCCACGCGCAAATCTTTGGGGTCAATATCATATTCCACCTCTTCCACCTCTGGCATGACCAAGACCGTTGCTGTTGAGGTATGAACACGCCCCTGGCTTTCAGTCACAGGAACACGTTGGACACGGTGAGCCCCCGATTCATACTTGAGTTTAGAATAGACAGATTGACCAGAAACCATAGCCACAACTTCTTTTAAACCACCAACACCGTTGGTTGAAGCCTCCATGACCTCAAACCGCCAACCTTGGCTTTCCGCATACTTTTGGTACATGGCCAAGAGGTCTCCTGCAAAGAGAGCGGCCTCATCACCACCCGCTGCCCCTCGAATTTCCAAAATAATGTTTTTATCATCATTAGGGTCTTTAGGCAAGAGTAAGATTTTCAGCTTCTCTTCGTATTCTTCCTTGGCAGCCTTGGATTCTTTCAATTCTTCCTTAGCCATTTCTTCCAATTCAGCATCACCACTAGCGTCCTTAATCATTTCTTCCGCGTCAGCAATGTTTTGGATAACTTGCTTGTATTCACGATAAGCGGTCACTGTATCTCGCGTGCTGGCTTCTTCACGAGATAATTCCATAAACCGTTTGGTATCTGAGACCACTTGAGGGTCACTGAGCAACTCTCCTAATTCTTCATAGCGGTCTTCTACCGCCTGCAGTTGATCATAAATATTCATCTTTTTCTCCTTTATTTAGTGAGGGCTTCGGGCTTAAAGTAATGCTTGCGACAAACCGAGGTGTAGCTTTCATTGCCGCCAATCTGAATTTGATTCCCTTGATAAACAGGACGACCATTTTCTGTCCGTAAAACCATGGTCGCTTTCTTGCTACAAAATTGACAGATGGTTTTAATCTCATCAATCTTATCTGCAAATAAGAGCAAGTATTTAGAGCCTGCAAACAGTTCGTTTTGGAAATCATTCTTCAAGCCAAAGGCCATGACCGGCACATCTAACTCATCGACAACTCGGGCCAGCTGATAAACATGGTGCTTTTTCAAAAATTGACTTTCATCAATCAAGACACAATAAGGTTTCGGGTCTAAGCCTTCCACATAATCATAGATATTGGTGTCATCAGAAATCGGCAGAGCCTCACGCCGCATGCCAATCCGGCTGGAAACCACCCCAAAATCATCTCGCGTGTCCAAGGCACTGGTCATAATAACCACCGGTTTGCCTTGTTCCTCATAATTATAGGCCACTTTTAAAATTTCAATGGTTTTACCTGAATTCATGGTTCCATACTTATAATATAGCTGTGCCATCTTCATCTCTATTCTAAAACAGTTTCCTTATTATTCTATCATAATTTGATCAATTTCGCACTGGAAACCTTAGAAAAATTGTCAGGTATCAGGCTTTATGATAGACTAAAAACATGAGTATTTCACGTGATAGCCTACAACTCATGGGAACCCGCATTGACCTAATGATTGATAGCCAAGACAGTCAAAAACTCCTAGCAATTGTCAGCAAACAACTGGAAGATTACGAAAAACGTTTTAGTGCCAATAGTCAAATATCCGAGTTGGCCCAGCTTCATGCCAAGGCAGGACTGGCACCCTATCAAATCAGTCCCGATCTCTTTTCTCTGATTGCCTTAGGAAAAGAGCATAGTCTTGTCCCTAAGAGTCAACTCAATATTGCTCTAGGCCCTGTCATCCAAAGCTGGCGAATTGGCTTTGCCGATGCTAGACTACCAACCAAGCAGACCATTCAGAAAAAATTAGCCCTCTGTCATCCCCAAGATATTTTACTCAATACCGACCAGTCTAGTGTTTTTTTGCGAAAACAAGGCATGAAACTAGACCTTGGTGGCCTAGCCAAAGGCTACATTTCGGATCAAATCGTGACTTTCCTCAAAACACAAGGTGTGAACTCAGCCATGATTAACCTGGGGGGGAATGTCCTGGTCTATGGTAAAAATCCACAAAGCCCAAGTGGACTTTGGTCAGTTGGCATTCAAAATCCCCAAGCCAGTAAACGCGGCCAATATCTCCTGACCCTACCGGTAAAAAATCTCTCTGTCGTGACCTCTGGTAGTTATGAACGTCGCTTGATCCACCAAGGCCAGAGCTACCATCATATTTTAGATCCAAGGACAGGCTATCCCGTTCGTAGTTCCTTGGTCAGCCTGACCCTTATTTCTCCCTCCTCCCTCCAAGCAGACCTTTGGGCTAGCCGTTTATTTGGTCTTGATAAGGACTTGATTTTAACCCAAATCAACCAGCAAAAGCAGCTGGAAGGCATTCTCATTGATCACAACAATCAAATCACCTTCTCCAAGGGTCTCCACTCCTATGTCAAAAATCTGTCATTTTAATCACTAAAAAACGACACTATCCTCAAAAGATAATATCGTTTTTAATAGTTTACTCAGCTTGAACTAACCTAATTTCGAAATCTAAATACTCTTCTGCCATCTGCAGTTCAAATTGATAATGCTCCACTTTTTTTGTTCCCCCATCATATAGTACAAAAACATTCCAAAGAAGAAAAAATAAACAAAGGGATCCATAAAGATAGGCACAATCAATAACCACAAAAATACTCTGAGAGGGCCTACAAAAGGATCATAGTTCCATAACCATACGAGACAAACGATAATATTTAGCAAGAATAGAGAAACCCAAACACCCAGCCAGATATAAGCTTTTTTGAGTTCCCTTTCTGCCCGTCTCAAATCTTGAGCCAACAACTCCAGTCTTCCCATACTTCTCACCTCGCTTCGTTACCCTTATTATACTACTCGGGATAGAAAAAGCAAGCGATTGCGCAGATTATCCAATATCTCGGAATGACACAATAAAATACCCTAATAACACCCAAAGTAATCACAAAAATGTACATAACATTATCCGTTCCAACAAGTTGGGGATAGCCTATAGATGCTCTTAACGAACTTCCTACTAAAATTGCTATCGCACCGTCAATACAATGATAGTCACTTGATTTTTATCATGTTGCAATTTTGACAAGTTTAGTGCAACACTTTCTTGAAAAATTATTTCGCTATTTCTTGAATAATCATCTAAGTTTCCTAAATGGTCAATCATTAGGAATAGTGGTCATTTTCTTTTTTATTCTGAGATTTTTATATGTAATAATTCCTAGAATCATAGAAAAAATTCCGATAACCAAAGGAGTATTTAAATTGCTTTCTCCTGTTTTTGGTAGTAGCGTGTTTTTAGTAATTGCTTGCGGAAGAGTCTCTGAAGATGTAGTCTGTGAAACAGTTTTCAAATTTTTAAAAGAAGATTTTTTTGGCTCCTCCTGTTTTGTAGTATCAATTACATTGTTTGCAAGATAATTACTTGTTAATCTAGTAGTCTCAATATTGACATTTTGTTGTTTAGTTACACTATCTGCTTTTGAGCTTTCAAGTAATGTTACTTTTTTCTCAGTAATCATATCACTAACCTCAGTCTGATTTTGATTGTTTAGGTGATTAGCTAATTCGCTAGATATATCTTCAACAGATGTTCTAATATCATCGCTTTTTGATTCTTCTACTGGTTGTTCTGGTAATTTACCTAAGTAAAGATAGTCATAAAGTTGTTGGGCTGTGATTCCACCACCAACCCAGCCTGAAACAGGTTGTCCATTTTTCAAATAAAGAACTGAAGGGGTTCCTGGAATACCAATTGTTTTAAATAAAAATTCTTTGGCATCATCGTCAAAATCGTCTCCATCAGTATCATAATATTCTAACTTATTATCAATAAGTTGATTAAATACCTTCAACTCTGGTGAAAACTGACGACAATAATAGCACGTTCCACGACCAAAATAGAGAGTATGTTCCATTCCGTCGGCTGTAAAACCTTGACGAACATCCATGATATCAACTTTTTTGAATTCGGAAACATTGGCATTATACTCTTCAGTTGTCACTTCTACAGTATTCTCAGTAGTTATCATACTATCCGACTGATAAGATGACGTTTCCTCAGATGTTTGATCTGACGAAATTGATGAAGGTGGTGTGTCCAAAATATCTGCTTCAGGACTCTCTGCTTGAACAATACTAGTCCCAAAAGTCACTAACACAACTGAACTAAATAATAATGATTTGAATAATTTTTTACTCATTATAGATCTCCTTTATCGTTTGATAACTTTATTATAAATTTTTAATCGTAAAAAATTTGTATAAATCCTGAACAGTCATTTAACTTTCCTAAATGGTAAAAATTACTCTTTCATCAGCTAAATGTTCAAATTTTATTTTAATTTCTTATCTCTTTTCGAGAAGAAAAATTAATGTTCTGAACTCATTTAGTAATCAAAAAAACAGAGAGTCATGAATGACATGGCTCTCTGTTTGACTATTCTAATCTAAGAACTAAATTAGTTTAACTTAGCTATTGTTTATTAAAAAGCAAGAAAAATAATAATACTGCAAATGATATTATACCAACTATAGTTAACAGTAGTGGCAAAAAACTTAGATTCCTAGTAAAATTTTAAATTAATGTCAAAATAAATCTAAAAGATAATACTGAACCAACTATCTTTTTTATATTAAGATTATCATTCATCATACTATTAATTAAAAACACGTTTTTGCAGTTCCTGCAATTGCTTCTGTATTCATAATAAATACCACCTTGTTAAAGCCAGACATCTCTACTAGCAAGTTAGTATAGAAGACACCAAATAAACTCTAAATAGTATGACATCAGCTCTATTTTTTATTATTTTTATTGCTTAAATAGTGTTTCTTTTCTTCTTTCAGAGCTTTCCTACTAAGAAAATAAAATATTAAACTAACACATAAAGCTATTATAAAAATATTCATCCTACTACCCAATCCAACAAGTACCATAATAACCTGCCGCTCCACCTATGGCTCCAAGAGGACCTCCTGTAAAGAAACCAACTGTTGCAGAGCTAATCCCTCCTGCTAAGACAGCTTTTCCTCCGTCAATTCTATTACATCCACCCCCTTCTATATTAGCAAGATGTTCAATATTCAAAACTTCAAATTGTGCCATTGCTTTTGTATTCATAGTGAATACCTCCTTAGATATTAGTTTTATCGTGTTGCAACCTTGACAAGTTTAGTATAGCACTTTTTATAATTTTTTTACTCCAAATCCTGAAATGTCGTTTTTTACTCATGAATTGTCATTTTTTAGCTTTTTCCAACCATTCAGGAAGAATGAACTACCACTCAAGATACTACAAACACTCCTATTAGGATTAATAGACACACAGCAAAAAAGACAACTTCAAATAAGAAGTTTGTCTTCGATTTATTGCTCTATCTAATTTTCACTTCGTTATTTTCTAAAATATGAAATTAAAAAAAGTAAAAAAAAGAATAACAGCGAGATTGATAAAATAATATAATCTTTCAAGTCTTTAGTTATATTTGGGAAAATAATTGCAGATAGAAGAAATATCATTATTATAAAAGCTGAAAAATTTAATTTTTTCACTTCAACAATCTCACTTACACAAAGCAACTGCGGCTCCAGCTCCAGCCATTGCACCTCCAAATACACCTAACGGACCAGAGACAGCTACTCCTGCTATAAATCCACCGCCTGCTGCTGCCATAACACCCCAGACACAATTATTTTTAGAATTCCCGGCAGAAATATGTATTAGTTGTGATTCTTCTAAGTTGTAATACATTTTAAAAATCTTCCTTTCTTTTATTATGATAATTACTAACGACAGCCAATAATTGCTCCCGCTGCAGCTCCAACTGCTGTACCTATACCACCAGCTAAGGGGCCCCCAACTAAGCCTCTACTACCTCCCCAAACTGCACCTCCAACAATCGCTGCAATACATTTATTTGAAACACCTCCTTCAACAGTCGCAAGGTGTTCTGTATCCAAAAGTTCAAATTGTGAGATTGTCTTTGTATTCATAACGAATACCTCCTTAGATTTTATTTTTGTCATGTTGCAAGATTAATAAGTTCAATATAGTTATATCAACTAAAAATCCATATAAGTAGATCAATAATTCTTTCGGCAGTTATTAAGATAAGCATAATTTTAGCAATTTCAATACAAAGTTTATTTCTTCGAATGTAACCAATGCACAAAAAAACGAGTGATACAAATAGCCAGATTAAATCTTTAACCATAGATTATCGCTTTTCCACCACCTACAATACAAGCGACTCCTGCACTTATCGGTCCAGAAAAAGCACCTGCAATAATAGCTCCACCGATACAATTTCCTACAACAGAACCCCAATTAATTTTACCGCCGTATACATCTGTCAATTCACTCTCAGATAATATTTGAAAATCTACACATGGTTTCATAGTCTTACTCCTTCTCTATTTAAATTTATTACCAATCATTCCACCCATACAGACAAAACCACCTGCTATAGCTCCAACATGCGCTCCAACAAATGCACCTGGAATTGCTCCAACTCCTCCAGCTGCTGTCCCCCATGTCCCTGACCAGCTCCTGCTAACATAGAAGCACCCATATCCCTGATACAATTATTACTTGAATACCCCCCTTCAACAATCGCAAAGTGTTCTATGTCCAAAAGTTCAAATTGTGAGATTGTCTTTGTATTCATTGTGAATACCTCCTTAGATATTATTTTTGTCATGTTGCAACTTTGACAAGTCTAGTATAGCGCTTTCTTAAAAAATAATTCTTCCATTTCCTGAACGGTCATTGAAACGCCCTAAACTGTAAAATTTAGTCATTTACGACTATAAAATAACCATTCAGGAGTTTCAGAAAAAACAAACCTCCTATTTGAAGTTTGTCTGCTATTTATTACTCAACCTAGTTTTAAAAGTTAACCAACCAACCTAACAAATCACTAAATATCGGTTGTAATAATAGGAGCAGGACAAATATATAATCATGTTTATATTTTTTAACAGTCTAGGGTCCAGAATAGAAATAAGTGATGATTATAACAAGTAGTAAAATAGATATCAACACAAGCATCCGAATATGTGACGACATCATGAGCCGATTATTCCTCCCCAGGTAAGCTTTCCTCCCTGAATTGTTTCTAAAGTAAAAGTATCTAATTCTTTGAACATATATTGGCAATTTTTCATTTTTATCCTAAAATCAGACGAACTGTACAATAAAGACTACCTGCTATAGCTCCAATTCCTATGCTTTGCAATTCACAGAAACAATAATTTCACTAAATCTTATTTCTTATACGATGATAAAAATTTTAAAACATATATCAGGTAAGAAAGCCAAATAAATAGTCCTTTTCTATAAATAAGGAATAGTAAGATAAAAGCACTAACTATAAATATATCACTAGTATCTTTATCACATTCTTTCACAGCTTTATAAATAGAGTATATTTGAATAAAAACAATGATTACAAAAAATACTAATTCCATTCTTGACATCATCCTTTAGCAGTATAAGCTAGGTATCCACAAACTGTAGCTCCACCCAGTCCTCCTACTACCGCTCCCCAACCTCCAAATTTGCTTCCATACTTTATCCCTGTCGCTGCACATCCATAGCTGCAACAACAGCTGCTCCCGCAGCATTCCCACCAGTAATGCTTTCAAGCTCAATAACTGTTAAATCTTTATATTTTGACATATGACAATCCTCCGATACTAAAATCCACCAGTAACCTTCGTTACACCTGCCCACAAGCCAACACCAAATTTAGCACCGATATAGCCACAGGCTGGCACCAAAGGAGCTCCTACTCCACTTGCAGTACAAATAGCAGCTCCTACACCTTCTAATACATTATATTGCCAATTATTTTTTCCTCCTTCAACAGTCTCAAGGTGTTCAATATCCAAAACTTCAAATTTTTCCATCGCTTTTGTATTCATAAAGAATACCTCCTTAAATTATTTTTGTCATGTTGCAACTTTGACAAGTTTAATATAGCACTTTCTTAAAAAATACTTGCTCTATATCTTAAACAGTAACTATTTAATACAAAAAATAATCATTCAGGAAAATATTTTTAATTTAAATAGATTTTCTAAATTACCATTTAAG
Source organism: Streptococcus cuniculipharyngis (assembly GCF_007859195.1). Taxonomy (GTDB): domain Bacteria; phylum Bacillota; class Bacilli; order Lactobacillales; family Streptococcaceae; genus Streptococcus; species Streptococcus cuniculipharyngis. The sequence goes on along the minus strand of NZ_VOHL01000001.1, from coordinate 171,476 downwards.
ACTAAGAAATAAGAAAATTTTTAACAATAAAGAAGACAAACCTCAAAAAGAAGTTTGCCTTCAGATAAATTATATCATTCTAAGAATAATTCTTCTTATGCTAACATATGTCAATAGAAAAAATATTACAAATCCCACAGTATTGAAAAACAAAAGAATGAAATTTAAACCTCTAAAAAAGTTAAATACCGATACCATTAAAAAAAACATAGATATTACAAGAGATACTATTCTTTGTTTAGTCATAAAATCATTCCCTACTTTTATTTAATAAAGACAAGGCTCTTTTTTAACAGAATGTAGCCACTCCTGTAGCTGCTCCGCCCCAGAAACCAGCCGTAGCTCCTGATACTGTACCAACAATCGGTAATGTAACAGTTCCCACAGCTCCACCAGCAACTCCACCAGTTAGTGCTCCACCAACTACTCCAAGGCCACACTTAACCCAACCACCACCTTCAACAGCGGCAAGTTGTTCAGTCTCCAAAACTTCAAATTTTCCCATCGCTTTTGTATTCATAACGAATACCTCCTTAAATTATTTTTGTCATGTTGCAACTTTGACAAGTTTAGTATAGCACCTTTTTAAAAAATAATTCTTTCATTTCCTGAATAGTCATTTAACTTTCCTAAATGGTAAAATTTAACCATTTACGACTATAAAATGGCCATTCAGGAAACATTTTTGATTTTAACTGATTACTAACTTTACCATTTAGGACGTTTCGATGACCATTTAGGATTCAAAAAGTCACTTTCTTTAATTTCATGTCATAATGAATCTATCAATAGTAATAGAAAGGACTCCTACCAATGGTATCCTATAAACGCACCTTTGTTCCACAAATTGATACGAGAGACTGTGGGGTTGCAGCTCTTGCTTCTATCGCTAAATATTATGGTTCTGACTACTCTCTTGCTCATTTAAGGGAATTGGCAAAGACAAACAAAGAGGGAACAACCGCTCTAGGCATTGTCAAAGCAGCTAAAAAAATGGGATTTGAAACGAGAGCCATCCAAGCTGATATGACCCTATTTGAGATGGACGATGTTCCCTACCCATTTATTGCTCATGTCAATAAGGAGGGAAAACTGCAGCACTATTATGTCGTCTATCAAACAAAAAAGGATTACTTGATTATCGGAGACCCTGATCCAACTGTTAAGATAAGTAAAATGAGCACAGAACGATTCAGCTCTGAATGGACTGGTGTCGCAATATTTCTCGCTCCAGAACCAAGCTATAAACCACACAAAGACAAAAAGAACGGATTGTTTAGCTTTCTTCCTCTGATATTTAAGCAAAGTTCTCTAATTTTCTCTATTGTTTTAGCCAGCCTTTTAGTAACACTCATTAATATTGGTGGTTCTTACTATCTTCAAGGTATTCTAGACGAATATATCCCCAATCAGATGAAATCAACATTAGGTGTTGTTTCAATTGGTCTTATCATCACCTACATTCTCCAACAGATGATGAGTTTCTCACGAGACTATCTCCTAACTGTTCTAAGTCAGCGATTAAGTATTGATGTTATTTTATCCTATATTCGCCATGTTTTTGAATTACCCATGTCTTTTTTTGCCACCAGACGGACTGGAGAAATTATTTCCCGATTTACTGATGCCAATTCTATTATTGATGCTTTAGCATCCACCATTTTATCGTTATTTTTGGATTTGTCTATTCTTATCATTGTTGGTGGTATGTTATTAGTTCAAAATCCCCAGCTCTTTCTTATCTCGCTAGTTGCTGTTCCTATCTATCTGATTATTATTTTTATCTTTATGAAACCTTTTGAAAAAATGAATAATGATGTGATGCAAAGCAATGCCATGGTCAGCTCTGCCATTATCGAAGATATTAATGGTATTGAAACGATAAAATCTTTGACAAGTGAAGAAAATCGTTATCAAAAAATTGATAGTGAATTTGTAGACTATTTGGATAAATCCTTTAGACTCAGCAAATATTCTATCCTTCAAGGAACACTCAAACAGGGAGCTCAACTCATTCTCAACATAATTATTCTTTGGTTTGGTTCACAATTGGTTATGAACGGTAACATTTCTATTGGTCAGCTAATTACCTTTAACACATTACTATCCTACTTTACAACTCCTCTAGAAAGTATCATCAATCTCCAAACCAAACTTCAGTCAGCCAAGGTTGCCAATAATCGTCTCAACGAAGTTTATCTAGTGGAATCCGAATTTAATGATAAACAAACACTAACCGACACACAATTTTTGTATGGTGATATCCAATTTGAAGATATCTCCTACAAATACGGTTTTGGACGTGACACTTTGTCAGATATTAATCTAACCATCAAGCAGGGAGACAAAGTCAGCCTAGTAGGTATTAGTGGTTCTGGAAAAACTACCTTAGCTAAGATGATTGTTAATTTTTTTGAACCTTACAAAGGTCGAATCACAATTAATAAAAATGACCTAAGAATGATTAATAAAACCATCTTACGTCAATATGTCAACTATCTCCCTCAACAAGCCTATGTTTTTAACGGCTCTATTTTAGAAAATCTGACGTTGGGAGCGAATCAAATAATTAGTCAAGAAGATATTTTCAAAGCCTGTGAGATAGCAGAAATCCGTCAAGACATTGAACAAATGCCTATGGGGTATCAAACTGAACTATCTGATGGTGCAGGTTTATCGGGTGGTCAAAAACAACGAATTGCTCTTGCTCGGGCCTTACTCACGAAAGCCCCTGTTCTTATCCTTGATGAGGCTACCAGTGGACTGGATATTCTAACCGAGAAAAAAGTTATTGATAACCTTCTGGCCATGACTGATAAAACAATTATCTTTGTCGCCCATCGGCTAAGTATCTCGGAGCGAACCAATCAAGTTATTGTCCTTGACCAAGGTAAAATTATTGAAATGGGTTCCCATAAGGAATTGATGGATAAACAAGGCTTCTACCACCAGCTTTTTAGTAAATAAGGAGATTATTATGAATCCCAATCTGTTCAAAAGCGCTGAATTTTATCAACGACGTTACCATAACTTTGCTACACTCCTCATTCTTCCCTTAAGTTTACTACTAATCTTTCTAGTTTTATTTTCTTTTTTTGTAAAAAAAGAAGTCACTGTTATTTCAAGAGGAGAAATTACACCGACCAAAATCATTGCTTCAATACAGTCCACCAGTAATAACCCCATTACAACCAATAAATTGTCTCATAACCAATTAGTGAAAAAAGATGAACTACTCCTTCAATATTCAGAAATAATAGAGAGTTCGAAAAAACAAGCCTTAGACAATCAGCTAGACATGCTTAACAGACAAAAAACGGAACTTGAAACTCTCATAGCTAGTTTAGAACAGGGAACAAATCTATTTCTAGAAGAAGATGAATTTGGCTATTCCAATACCTTTAACAACTTTATTATGCAATCACAAGACCTAGAACTTGGTATTTCAAAAATCAATACCGAGGTCACTAATCAAGCCACCATTGCAAATAATACTGTTGCAGCTATTGATACTCAAATCAATAAACTCTCTCAACAATTGATGGAATACGATGAACTAAAACAGGCCATTACTAATCGAACACCTAATCTATCATCTGGAAATCCTCACCAAGCTACCCTAAATAACTATCTTGCTCAATCTCAGCATCAAGTAGACTCAACTCTTGTTGATCAATACCTTTCTCAAATCAATCAAAATATTTCAAACATTGAATCTTCTATTGCCAATCTTAATATTCAGAAGGCCGGTACAGGAAGTGTAGCTAGTTACGATAATAGTCTATCAACCAAGATTGAAGCTTTACGTTCTCAGTTTCTCCAAAACGCTAGCCAACAGGTAACAACCATTAACAATCAAATAATAGAAATTCAAGCACAACTAGAACAAGCTACCATTAGCCTACAAAATAATACTATTACCGCACCAGAAACAGGTATCATCCACCTAAATAGTGAGTTTTTAGGAAAAAATTTCATCCCGACTAGCAGTGAAATAGCACAAATCTATCCTAATATTAATGAAATTAAGGAAGTTCTTATAACTTATTATGTTAGCTCTGAATATATTTCATTACTTAAAGAACATCAAATATCACGCCTGAGTCTTGAAAAAATTGGTAATCAGAAAATTATGATTATTGGAACTATCCAATCTATTGATAAAACTGCCACTAAAACAGAACAAGCTAATCTGTTCAAAGTAACAGCACTAGTCAAACTTTCTAATAAAGAAAGTCATATCATCCAGTACGGACTACAAGGACGTGTGACAACTGTCATTGCTAAAAAAACTTACTTTAATTACTATAAAGATAAGATTTTATCCAACTATAATTGACCATTTAGGAAAGTTAAATGACTGTTCAGGATTTGCAAAGAAAAAATATTATATTTTGGCTATAATGATTAAAAAATATATAAGGAGGTCCTAATATGGATACCAAACAAACACCTACTAAATTTTCTAAATCAACTTTTTCTGAACTCTCTGCATCAGAACTTAATCATATCTCTGGTGGCAATTGGTGGACAATTTTTCTGAACTCTCTGCATCAGAACTTAATCATATCTCTGGTGGCAATTGGTGGACAATTTTTCTTAATAAACTAGCATTTGATGCTCGAAGAAACTAGATTAAAAATATTAGGCAGAAAAAGTATACTCTGCCTAATATTTTTAGTTATTTCATTATTTCTACAATCTGACAGAATAGATGATTACGACTGCTTGTACTAAGTGATACATTTGGGTAATGTTCTATAATTTTCATGACATTATATAGGCCTACTCCTCTATTTTTGCCTTTGGAGCTGTGGCCAAACGAATAAATTTCTGAAATATCAACACTTGCTTCGTTAGTTGTATTTTCAATAATAAACCGTTGCCTATCGTTGATATCTAGAAAAGCTATTGCTATTTTGGGAGTGTCTGCAGTTATTCCAGCCTCTATGGCGTTGTCAAATAGTATGGAGACAATCGTAATAAAATCAACTAAATCCATACCCTGTGGGCGAATAATCTCTGGAATCTCTAAACTAACCAAAACATCACTTTCACTAGCTTGTATAAACTTTGTGGCTAAAAGACTCTTCAAGGCAGCGTTATCAATATTGATTAAGCGCCCCATATCATATTTCCGATTTTTAAGTTTTTTATGAGAGTCTTTCAACACCGATTGATAAATTTCTTTGATTTGAGCAATATCATTATTCTCTATCCCCAGACGTAATGTTGTCAGTAAATTCGCATAATCATGTCGAAACCCTCGAACTTCTCGATAAAGTTCTTCAACATGACTACTATATTTCTCCATATTTTTCAACTGCAATTGTCGCTGAAAATCTAGTTGTTCTTGTAATTTATTTTTTAAGTGGGCATCAAGTTGTTTGATAATTCCCATAAAAATAATAAGATAAATGACTAGGAGAAACTGGCGATAAATCTGGGTTATTATCCCTTTTTCATACTCTAAATAGGTCAGTATCTGCATTAAAATATAATAAAAACTCATGGCCCAATTAGATAGATAAAGAACTTGCTTATCTGCTAAATCTAAACTATCGGTCCTTAACTTAATAAAATCATAGCTAAGCCATTTCAAAAAAAGAAAAACCAAAAAGGTAGACCCTAATACACTCAATACATAAATTAAGGTATCTTCCATTTTACCGGATGATTGATCAAAAAGTGGCAAAATAAAATAGGTAATCACGCGAAGAAAGAGATTTTTCAATGTAAAAGCAAAGAAACCATAAAAAACTAACAAAGTTTTGGGTAATGGTCTTAAAAAGACAATAGCCAAGAGTAAACCATACAAAGGTTCATCCATATAAGACAATAATTGGTCAGATGTTAGGGTAATCACGGTTGCAATCAGAATTGCAATTGGTATTCTAAGAACAAAAGCTAATAAAATGTTGGATAAAGAAAACCTTAAACGATTGAGACTAAAAAATAAAATAATTACAGAAGCAAGAGAGATTATTGTTTCAAAAACATAGGAAAGGGTTATCATATTATCTCCCTATCTAATTTAAATGTAGTTCCTCAATAACTTTCAAAACTTGACCAAGTTTTTTACGAGAAATAAAACAAGTCTTACCATTTGGAAAATAAACTAACTTAGCGTGTCGATCAACTTTAATAATATTTTTAGGATTTATGATAAACGATCGATGACATTGTAAGAGTCTTTTTTCCTGTTTCAAAATATCTGCTAGATTGGCGGTAAACTCCAACCGATCTGTTTTTGTATAGAGAACTACTCTATGGGAGCGTGAAGAGGTTTCAATATAATAAATCTCCTCAAAAGGACACTGCACTTGTGCATACTTTGATTTGAAATAAAATGAATCTTCAGCCACAGTTATACAAGCTTTCTCCATCACATAAAGTAAGGCTTTCTCTAATCGAACTTCAAATTCATTTGGCTCAAGCTCTTTATCAATATAGTCTAAAGCTGCAACTTGGTAACGGAAAGATAGAGGCATAAATTCAGAATGTGTCGTCACAAAAACAATTGTAGCATAAGGATCAATCAGTCTAATTTGTTTGGCAACTTGAAATCCTTTAAGTTCCTCTTTTTTTATTTCGATATCTAAAAAAAATAGCTGATGTTGTCCTCGCTCCTCAATCAAATCAAATAACTGGTCAGGTTTACCCAAAATTTCAAACTTATCAGGAGATAGATTATGTTTTTCTAGGAGTTTAAAAAGAACATTTTCTATCCTTGATTGTTGTCTAAAATCATCTTCCAAGACAAATAAATTCATTGGATACCTCTCATTTTCTAAGCCATTTTTGAAGAATCTCTTGATGACGGCGTCTTGAAAAGGTTACACAATAGTCGCCATTTTCTCCGAGTAAAATTATTTTTTCTTGTCTATTAACAGAACAGATTTTTGATATATTAACCAAGCAACGACGATGACATCTTATCAAATCTTCGGAATATAATTCTTCAAGATTCTTAAGAGTCTGTGGACAGCTATAAACATCTTCCTTGGTCACAATTTGAACATGGTGAGCTTTATTAGGATGAGATATAATATATAAAATATCTTTGAATAGTATTTTTTTAGTTTCCTGTCTTGTTTTGATAATCATAAATTTCATTTGACTACGTCCTCCTAATATCTAAAACTATATCATGAAGGAAATAGGTTATTCCAATCAAATCCTAAACGGTCACTCAAACATCTTAAACGGTATTTTTTGACTGTTTAGGCAAGTTAAATGACCATTCAAGATTCAATACTATCTAATCAATCATAAGTGATAGAATAAATTTCAAAGATTATCAGAACAGAAAGGACAACTATGATTATAATCTTTCCCTATTCTTTTTTAAGTGTTTTGGTCACCACTATCATTAAAAAATACACATTAACCCACCATATCCATCAAAAAGTAAGATTCATTAACTCTTATCGTTCGTATAAAACATACACTTTTACTACTTATTTTATCATACAATCAAGATTTTTAACACCAGAAAAAATGTTCCACTACTTAGAAAATATACGAACCTATTCTCAATCTGCAAATATTATCATTATCGGTAGTCATATTGATTATGATAAACTTTACAAAAATCACTATCGGATATTCGGTATCATTGACACAACTAAAAATAAATCGCTAACTTTTATTCGAGAACAAATTCATCTTTACATGAAAGCTATCTATCATACAAATAAATCTGATTAGAAATTTTAAAATATTTTCTTTCTACTAATCAGATAAGCCGTCTAATATAAATAACAGTCTCACATTACTTGATAGAGTTCTTTCTGGTCGTGCATCTGCCTCTTGTTCTTCACGCGCCTGATCAGCGGTTGCCTCATACTCCTCAGGATAAGCAACTGCTGGGATAATTTCGTACTGGTCTGCATTAGTTGCATTGGTTATGTAATCCGCAATAACCTTGGTGTGACCAATTTCCAGCGGTCCATCCCAAACACCTTCCGTTCTTGAAAAATAAACAACCAGCACATCATTATCACCTGATAAATCGCTATCGGTTTGTAGGCTGGTTGATGCTGTCGTCGTTTGAGAACTTGTCGTTGATTGTCTCTGACTTGTCGATGTTGATTGCCGACCTCTTGAGAAGTTCCATGTAAATAGGGCGGCTAAAATAGCTACCACTCCAATTCCAAAAATCATCTGTCGTCTTTTCATAACAGTTTCCTCTTGCTATTTGTTTAAGTTATCATACCACGTCATCAAGTCTGAATCAGCTTGATCGACCTTATTTCCTTCGACTGCAAAAGCAGGCTCGATACGAGCGGTAACCTGGTTTTCAGCCAAGACAGTTTCGATATAATCAATGCTTGAACCTAATCCATAGCCGCCATTTGTTGAAAATGGAATAATCGTTTTTCCATCAAGTTCTTTAGCATAGATCTCGATAAAGGTTGCAACAGGCTCTGCCATGGTCATGCCCCAAATGGGATATCCGATATAGATGGATTGATATTGAGATAAATCTGGCATCTCTACGTCCAATTCAGGAGTGTTTTCGAGATTTCGTTCCTGATTGGCCCGTTGTACCGTTTCACCATAATCAGAACTATACGTTTCTTTGGCAACCAATTCAATCACATCTGCACCAGAAAGTGCCTGAATCTTGAACTCAGTAGAGCCTGACCGTGAAAAATAGACAATCAGACTATCGGCGTCTTCAGACAAGATTCGAGTCGGCTCTTGCTCAGAATTGGTATCTTCTCCATCCGAGACTGTCCCACGACTATTATTCCACTCTTCATCTGAGAGACCAACTTGCGGTGCTGCAATCCGACTTTGGTCCATTTTCCCGCTTGGAAGAACAGATGAAGATGAGGTTGATAAACTACTACTTGTAGTCTTGTTATTTTGAACGGCGCAAGCAGCTAAGACTAGGACACTTACCAATAAAATAAAGCTTTTTCTCATAGACACCTCCTAGGGATTTTTTCCAAATTGATAAATAAAGATAAGGACAAAAAGCAAAGCGACTAGGCTAAAACCTGCCATCCAACCAAGACTGACATAGAAATTCGATGTCATAGCCATAATAACAGATAAGCCAATTGGTCCACCAAAAGGCAATCTCGCCGACAAATAAAATTCGATTGTTCCCAAAACGCTTGGTCAGTTTGGGTAGTTGAAGAGCAGTCAGGAAGGTTGTAATGGTTAAGGGAAGAAAAGCAAAGCCAGATTCCAAGGCTGAAGAACCATAATTAGCTTGTAATACTTGTGGCAATAAGAACCAGTAGGGCAACATGGCCATCATGAACAAGGTTCTGACAAGATAGGCACCAAAACGGACCTTGTTTTTAAACAGAGCTAACGGCATAAGAGGATGCGTTTGCCCTTTTTCATAGAAATAAAAGCCAAGCAAAATAAGAAAATCAGCGATAACAAAGGCAAGGGGGTAAATCTCACCATCTAAACCATAAATCAAGCTAAGCCAGCAACGGACCAGAAACTTCCCAAATAATCAATTTTTTCTTTGTGGCCAGCCTTAGCAACTACATGACGATGGGTTAGATACATCAAGAGTAGGATCAATGGAACATTAATCAGAAAGCCTGCTCGCCACGATACAAAACTAGTCAAACCACTACCGATCAAAAGACCGACACTTGATCCAATTCCAGCTGTCGCACCATAGTAGGAAATAGCTTTTGTTCGCATATCTCCAGTATAGGTATCCATCATCAAAGCAAGGGTTGTTGGCGCAATAATAGAACTTCCAATCCCTTGAATAGCACGTGCCAAAATCATCATAGAAGCATTTTGGGCAAGTCCAATCGCCAAGGAACTCAAGCCAAAAATCGCTAAACCGATTTGAAAAATTCGCTTACGACCCAACAAATCAGACAAGCGACCAGAAAGGAGCAAAAAACCACCAAAGGTAAGCGTATAGGCATTTGACACCCAAGCTAGACTGGTATCTGTTAAGTTTAAACTCTCCCCAATCTGAACAGAACTGGTAAAAATAATGGAATTATCCATTAAAATCAAAAAATAAGCTAAGAGGGTAAGGGGTAAGATGATCCCAAATGATTCTTTTTTCATATACTCACACTTTCTTAGTAGAAAACTGGTTTCGCTAAAGTTTCACTTCCTGGCTCTACAATTCCAACACTCACACCTAGGTCACGACTTGGATCTTGCAATAGGTCCATAACATATTGGGCAACTGCTTGGCGCGTGACTTGCGCTCCTTTATAAGGTTCCCCCTGCGGAATCAATTTATAGGCTCGATTGCCTTCCTGATTATAGAGCCAAGTCATACGAAGGTAGGTATAATCCAAACCTGACTCATCCACTAACTTAGCACCGATGACCCGATTATTTGTTGGAGAATAAGCACCAATCATGGCTTCATTCCATCGACCAAAGTCTCCGACGACCTCATCATACACACCGAGAACCCCTGCTACAATGAGGCGTCTGATTCCCTTTTCCTTCATGACGGCAATGGTTGGCTCTAACAAGGTTGGCGATGCTTCATTGACAAAGACAACATCTGCATCCTCTAAAGCCTGTCGGACATTATCAAGACGGGACATATCCCCATCCACATAGCGAATGCGGTCATCTTGATAAGACAAACGTTGACTGACCTTTCGTCCCGCTAGTGTCAATTTAAAATCGGTTTCTTCTAATACCCGTGGGATAAGAAATCCCGGAATTTGTCCTGCTGCACCAATAATTACTAATCTCATTGTTTTTCTCCAATTTCTATTTGTTGATTTGTTTTTCCCAGAAGGAAATGGCGTCATCTATCCATCCTTCAGCTACTGTGTCTTTTCCAATACCAAAAACATGCCTCAACCCTTTATAGACGTGAAACTGGCTGTCAATCCCAAGCTTTTTCAAGTTCTTCAGTCGATTTTCCATCACCTGCCAGTTTGCAATCCAGTCGTTAGTCCCACAATTGGCATAGGTCGGTGCATCATCTCTAGAAACAGATGAATAACCCGTATATTGACTAACAATCATGCTGGCTGGACCAATGGTAGTCTTTGATAGACATCGTAATTCTTTTTTATTCCCTAAGTGAATAGCCATCCTAGCTCCAGCAGAACCACCCCAAAGTGAATACTGGTCAGGAGAAATCTTCAACTCACTAGCATGGTTGTAAAGATAATCTAAGGCTCATGCCAAATCTTCATAGGCCTTCTTGGGGCGATAGATCAGAGCAAAGGCATTGTAGCCTCTTTGGCTTAAGGCCAAGGCTTGTGGGAAACTGTCGTGCAAGGCAGCAACATAATGAAAACCGCCGCCTGCATTGATAAGGGCAAATTTCTCATATTCCTTCCCTTTGAAGTAAAATAGCCCTGTTTCTCTCTTACTTGGATCCTTCACCATCTCGTCCTCATCATAAATGGGGAAAAAGATTTGTTCATTTTTTTGAGCACGCTCAAGTAAGTTGTTCAAAACCTCTAAACTGGTCTCAGTTTTCAAGTTTGAGTACCAGATATAATGGTTTGAATCAGTCACATCTTGGACAGTCTCCTCAGGATGAAAAGTCAGCTGAAGCGGAAATAATAAGTGACCAAATCCTTTAAAACTATGATGTTGGGTAATTTCTCTAATTTTTGTATCTTTTGTAAATACCATAATTCCTCCTTTAGACAGGAGTCTTCTTACTCCCTAAACACAGGTTCAACCCTTTTACAACGGCCAGATTTTTATGGTCAATAATTTCACTGTAACCAATGTCCAGCTGTTTGATTTGGTCTAAGTCTTCTTGGTCCAATTCAAAATCCCAAAGGGCTATATTTTCTTCCAAATGTACGGGATTTGTTGATTTGGGGATGACGCTATTGCCCATCTGCACACTCCACTTTAAAGTAATTTGAGCAATGGATTTCTGATGTTTTTTTGCGATATTTTCTAATACTGGATGCTGAAAGATATTTTTCATCCCCTCACAAAGCGGGCCCCAAGCCTGAACCTGAATCCCGTAATCCTTCATCAGTTTCCTTAGGGATGTTTGATGGAAGAAAGGATGAAGCTCAATTTGGTTCACCGCAGGCACAATATTAATGTTCAAAATAAAATCAAGCAAGCGATCTTCAGAAAAATTCGATACGCCAATAGCCTTAATTTTCCCTTGAGTATAAAGCTCCTCTAAGGCACGCCAAGATCCATAAACATCCCCCATCGGTTGATGAATCAAATACAGGTCAATGTAATCTGTTCCCAAGCGATTTAGACTCGTTTCAAACTCTTTCATCGTCGCTTCATAGCCATCCGAATGAATCCAGACCTTGCTGGAAATAAAAAACTCTTCTCTATCTATTCCCGACTCTTTGACGGCTTTTCTTAGATCGGCTTCATTGCCATAGATACTAGCCGTATCAAACAGCCGATAGCCAGCCTCAATCGCCTGTTTGATATAGGTTTGAGTCTCATCACCTTTCAGCTGAAACAAGCCCATCCCAACCTGTGGCATCTCAATCCCATTATTTAATCTGATCGTATTCATACAACCACCTCCACTTGATGTCTCTATTTTACAAGGTCTTAAAAAAATAGTACAATAGCAATTGGTTAGACTAGTATTCATAAAATGAATAGTCACAAAGGAGAAACTATGATTAATTTGCAACACCTAGAACAATTGATTACGGTCGCTAAAGAAGGGACACTATCAGGCGCAGCTGAGGTTTTGCTGATTTCACAGCCATCTTTGACCCGTAATATGCGTCAGTTAGAAGACGACTTAGGCATCCAGCTTTTCCAACGAAGCAAAAACAAGCTTTCCTTAACAGCAACTGGAGAATATACTGTTCAACAAGCAGAAGCCTTGCTCAACTATGAGCAGCAATTTCTGAGAAATATCCAACGTTTTTCTCTCCAAGCCACAACTTTATTTGGCGGCATCTCAGCTCCTGGTGTTGAATGGGAAGTGAGGAATCGGTTGGCAGAGCATGACTCAGAACAAGAAGTCCTTGTCGAGTTGCACGATAATGATTCTCTCCTGGAAGCATTACTTGATCAGAAATTCCAATTCATCGTGACAGACTTTCCAATTGAGCATGAAGATGTGCTGACAACAGGTTTCTTCAAAGAACAACTCTATATTTCAGTTCCACCTGCCCATCCCTATGCTATGCGTGAGGAAATTACTTTGGATGATTTGTCAAACCTAACCATGCTCTTGCGGTCAGATTTGGGAATCTGGCAACCACTTGTAGATCAACTGAGCCAAACAAAGTTCATTGTCCAGACAGATTGGGACGCCTTTAACGAATTGATTTCTGCCTCGGCCTTGCCAAGCTTTTCAACCAATATCACCCAAGCTGCTTCTGAAAATCCAAATCAACGTGTGCATGTCCCTATCATCGATGAGCAAGCGACAAAAACTTTCTACATTTCAACATTAAAAAAGAACAAAAGTGTACTGATGCAACTTACTTAGTCATAAAGAAAAGTATGGTTCGAATTTGAACCATACTTTTCTTTATTTGATAAGGATTACTGCCGAATCGCTCTTGGCAAGACAATTACGACTGCTGTAAAAAGTACCGCCCACATCATGGCAGAAGGAAAGACCGTCAAGGTCAAGACTAGGCCTATTAATTTTATGGCAATATCCACTATTCCAGCACTGTTTAGAATATTAAAATGACTTGCTCCAACGGCTTTAGAATTTATCTGACGTAATTCATGATACATCCAAACATTAGAAGCTGTTACCAGAAGGACAATAACACCATAGAAGGTTTGAGCAACTGGGTTATTAAAATCAGCTGAAACCAAGGCTGTGGTGTAGGGGAAAAAGGATGAAAAGAAGAGTAGGACAATCGAACTCCATACCAAATTGGTGTTGATTTTATCAACCACATCCCAACTACGATGCAGATTAACCCACATGGTTCCCAACCAAAAAAAGGAAATAGTGTAGGCAAAAAAATTAGTCCGCAAGTCCCACAGGGCTTGCCAACTAATCTGATCTGGCCGTTCCAATTCCAAGACTAAAATCGTCATGATAATCGCCAAGACGGCATCTGTAAAAGCAATTAATCGCTCTTTTGACATTAACATTTGTATAACAATCCTTTCTGTTTACTCCTCATTTCATGAAGTTCATTATTTTTGTGTCATAAAATACCCCGTCTATTATACCATAAATTGCTAATGTTGAACCAAAGAGGACTATCTTCTTATTGATTCACCATTCCTAGATAATCTAATCCATAAAGCCCAGCATAACGACGCATGGTATATTCCCCCATTTCTAGCACTTCTTGTGTTGGCGCAGAGCCTTGAAAAATAAAATACAGTTTCTTGCCAACCAGCTCATCTTCCACCACACCATATTGACGATCCAAAAAGTTGCGGATCAAGCCATTGATACTGTGTCAATAAACTGGGGAGCCAATGACCAGAGTATCCGCAGTAAAGACTTTCTGGATAACTTCATTAAACTGGTCATCAGAAAAATCCTGACCGTAGGCGTATAATTTATAATCTACCAAATGAAGGATTTCATACTCTTGGTTTTTAAGCAATTTTTGTGCTAGAGTGACGGTCTTCCCATTTTTATTTGGACTGCCATTGATAAATAAAATTTTCATAATCTTATTCTCCTCTTATAAAAAATACTCTGCACTATTCTACAAAGTAAATAATCGCAGAGTATCATGTCTTTTTTCTTGGAACGATTTGCCGATTAATCTAGCAAGTAGTTCTACCGTTGCCACTTTATAGATTTTTTTCAAAGAATGGCAAAATAGCATCAAAAGCTAGGTCTACAAATGGATGAAGGTCATACATATCAAAGTGACTGGCTTCAGGGACCACAACCCATTCTTTTATCTCACTTTTAGCGGCATCAAAGATTTCACGAGAAGCAGGCTGGCTCCATGCATTTTCAGCGGTGACAACCAAATATGGCTTAGTCATATCTTTCATGATATTGGTCACATTGTAATTGATCAGCTCTAATTGACTCCAAGCTACAACTTGATTGCTCCAACGAGCACGATTTCCACGAGCTGAATAATAGTACTGTGCACCTTCTTCAAAAGCACGAGGTTGGAAATTAAGTGTAACCAAACTACCTGTTCCATTTTCATATGCATCTTTGGCTGCTTTGACTTCTTCTTCCGGCATGAAGAAATTTGTCATTGGTGAGGTTGAGATATCAGAAATCGCCGGTACTACGGCGGTAATAGCTTTCAAACGGCTATCTTTCACACCGGCTACTGACATATAAGAACCTGAACCACACATACCTAAACCGCCAATGCGGTTCTTATCGACATAAGGAAGGCTCTCGAGAAAGTCTATCGCTCCTTCGATATCTGATTGTTTAACATCAGGAAGCTCTTGCTGGCGTGGGAAACCTTGACTTTCGCCAAAATAAGCGCCATCAAATACCAAGGTCACATAACCAGCTTCTGTAAGTGCATCGGCATAAATGGCTTGAGCTTGTTCTTTTACGGAAAGCATTGGACCTGTTACAACTACTGCTGGATAATTATTATTCAAATCGAAGTTTGCAGGCAAGCGAAGGATACCTGCGAGGTGGAGGTTTAATTCTTTGTTCAAAAAAACAACATTTTGTGTTTGCATTATCAGTTCTCTCTTTCTTTAATGGGGTAGTTGCTTAGTAAAAGCTAGGCTTAGTAAAAGCAGTTCCTGCTTCACCTAATCCCAAACTTTCGCGATGATAATTTTCTTTACCAGTGAGCAAGTCAACCACAAATTGCGCTACCGATTGTCTTGATACCTGAGCGGAAGTAAAGGGTTCACCTTTTCGAGTTATTTCTAAAGGAACTAACCCTTTATTATAGAGCCAAGTAATACGAAGAATAACATAATCCAAGCTACTTGCTTCTATCCTATCTGCAAAATCTCGGACAGGTGAGGTCCACATGATACCAGTGTTTTGCCGATACCATTTTTGAAAAGGACCAGTAATCTCTTGATAAATATCAGGGACACTGACAGCAATCAGACACTTAACACCGGATTTTTGAATGGCATCTAGTGCCGTCTGTAAAACATCTGGTCCTGAAACATAGTTGAAATAGACAGCGTCTACTCCATCTAAAGCCTTCAATAATTGGGCCTTGTCATTAAAATCTCAATAAATGAGACTAATGCGTTCTGATTCAAGATGGGCAAGGTGAGCAGTTGCTTGTCTGGCATAAAAAACCAATTCATAATCTGTTTGATCGAGCAAACAATTGGTAACCATACCAGCAATTTGGCCAGCAGCCCCTAAGATCAATACTTTTTTCATCACATCTACCTAAGTAACCGACTAGTCATTGGCATGAATATCGTAAGCGGTCAAAAGATACTCACCCACACCTGGCGCATCTGGATCATGTGAACCTTTTCCTTTATCAAGAGCACGAAGGGCAGCCATTTCTTCAACTGTCAACTCAAAGTCAAAAATGTCTTTGTTAGATGCCATGCGGCTCTTTTTAGTTGATTTTGGCAAGGCAACGATTCCTTCTTGATTTTCAAAACGCAGGATAATTTGACCCACATCTTTACCGTATTTACTTGCCAATTCTGTAATAATTGGCTCTTCAAAGAGTTCTTTGTTTCCTTGTCCGAGTGGTGCCCAAGCTTCAATGGTCACTTGGTCTTCTGCAAGTAATTCACGCAATTCTTTTTGTTGGAAGTATGGGTTGAACTCAACTTGGTTGACAGCTGGGATAGTTGCAAAATTTGGAACAAATTGTTTCCAGAAAGTTGGAGTGAAGTTTGAAACACCGATGGATTTAATTTTACCAGCAGCTTTGGCTTCTTCAAGAGCTTTCCAAGCCTGCTCCACTTCCCCGTAAGGTTGATGAAGTAGATAGAGGTCAAGATAGTCAAGTCCCATTTTCTCTAAAGTCGCATCAATCGTTGACTTAGCAGTCTCATAGGCAAAATCCTGAATCCAGAGTTTACTGGTTACAAAGATTTCTTCACGTGGAATACCTGAATCCTTGATAGCCTGCCCAACTTCTTTCTCATTGAAATAGGCTTGAGCCGTATCGATATGACGGTAGCCAACTTCCAAGGCTTCTTTTACTGCTGTATAGGTTGAACCATCTGCTGGAATTTGAAAAACTCCAAAACCAATAGCAGGGATTTTATTTCCGTCGTTTAGTGTAATTGTTTGTGTCATCTTATTTACCTCTTTCTTATTTATGAGTCTATTATACTCCTAGTTTATTAAATAGAACAATACTGATTTTTCATTCTAGTATTCATTTTTTGAATACTGAAAACTCATTGAGTATTCCTCCTTCAATTTGTCTTTTCAAAAAATGTTGGAAGCATATTGTATAGATATTCTTGAACTGCTATCAAGTCATGACTGGAGCCTGTACTAATGTTAAGTGTCAGATTTCCTTGATCAAATGACTGGCGTGTCCACATTTCTTCCACCTGTGTCACAATTAAATCCTGAGCGAAGTCTTCTGTACCAGTTGCTGCGTAAATCTGATAATCAGATATATCGTAGCCGCCTTCTGTCACTACTTGTTCAAATAAATCGACCGTAGCTTGACTATTATCTCGTCCACCATAAACCTCAACTTCCCAACTATCACCACTCATTGGTCCAAAGTATTTTATTAAGTCCAAATTGTGCTGGAATTGTGACCAGGTCGTCACAGATCCTCCCGAAAAACCTACAAAAGCCCGATGATTACGACTAGCTTGTAAATCAGCTACATCGCCACTCCTTGCATAGGTATGATAACGTTCTTCGATGTAAGGAGCTAAATCATTCCGAAAATCATGATAGAAGTTCCGAATTTCTGCTTCCGAACGACTGAAATCTTGGGGAGCATTTTCTGCATCAAAGGTTAGTGTCACCACAATCAAAGGCTCTATATCACCATTTTCAATCATATGGTCTAAAATATTTTTCAAATCAGAATATTGGAAAAAATCTTCAGCAGTCATCCTCCAGCCATGTATCAGATACAAAATATTGTAGGAAGCTGATTCATCGTCCACATCATACCCTGGAGGAAGATAAACATAGGCTACTTTTTCAATATCTTGATTAGCATCTGCATAATCTTTGCTATTATAAGTAACCTCTTCAATTGTTCCGCCATTTTCTACCTCCTACAAATAGGACGGAGGAACATCTTGCGTTTCTTGCATTCGATTACTTGAATTATTGGCAGGTGTCTACATTGTCTCTTATCTCGCTTGTAAATAAATCCAACTAGTTCCCGCTAATAGAAGGAATAATAGACTAAGAACCACTATAATTTTTTTATGTTTCATTCCATTTCCTCATGTAAACTACATTAGTAAGTAACTATTGGTCTTAGTTTATTCATCCAAATTACCAAAGAATCCACCCATGATATCATAATCAAGATTAAAATAACGACCTGCCTCACCTTTGTCTAAATCACGTATCTGCTCTATCTCGTCATCTGACAATTCAAAATCAAAGATATCAATGTTTTCAGCAATATGTTCTGGGTTGGTAGAGCCTGGGACAGTCGCGATGCCTTCTGGCATAAACCAACGAAGGATAGTCTGCGGAACAGTCTTATTATGATTTTCAGCAATTTCTACCAGTACTTCATTTTCTAATAATTCAGGGTCTGCGTGTTCAAGTGGATACCACGCTTCCACCTGAATATCATTTTCTTCAGCCAATGTGCGTGTTTCCAATCGTTGTGCAAAGGGATGCATTTCAATTTGGAGTGCTTGAGGTTAAATTTCCGCATTCTCCATAATATCTTCAAAAATTTCTGGTTCATTATCAAAATTACTAATACCAATAGCCTGCCCCACGCCTTTTTCATTGTAGTAGCCATGGGCAGTATCTAAATGGCGATAATCTGATTGCAAAGCTGCTACAACAGACTCTCTTGTCGTATCGTTCAATAATTTCCGACCAGTAGCACTCGAATCCTGTTCAAGAGATTGAATTTATGTCCCCAGTCCTAACTGAGGCAACTCCGTACCATTATTTAATGTCAAAAGTGGTACACCGGCCACCGATTGGACATTGCTAACAATGGATGGTTTATCTTCATCAGCAACAGAAGCTACGGTCGTCTGAGCAGGTGTTTCTGATGTTTGTGAAGATTGTTGACCACAGGCAGCTAATGTGATAATTGATACTAGTGTAACTAATTCTATAAGTAAATTCTTATTCTTCATCGTTTTTCCATTTTAACTTGCCCCTTGTCCACCATCAACGCCATAAATAGCTCCTGTCACAAATGAGGCTTGTTCGGAACCTAGAAAAACTGCCAGACTTGCAACTTCTTCGGGACGTCCAAATCGGTGCATTGGGATTAGTTGAGAAATAGCCTGCTCATGTGCCTGTGCTTCCTCAGCTGATAAATCTGTCAAATTCCAAATATCTGTACGAATCGCCCCTGGTGCAATGGCATTAACACGAACACCGTCATCCGCCAATTCCATGGCCCAGACACGTGTAAAGTTTTCAACAGCTGCCTTGGCACCGAGATACATAGACATATTTGGTCCGCGGTGCTGAGCACCAACCGTTGAGAGGTTGATAATATTTCCCTTAGAGGCAAGAATAAACGGTAATGTTTGAATCGTGACATCCAACAAAGCCCGCACATCAAGAGCAAAGGCACGATCATAATCTACCATTGTCAACTCTTTAAGTGGTGTAACAGGTGCCCAACCAGCATTATTAACTAAAATATCCAACTGACCATTAAAGTCTGATTGAATTGTTTCTGCGATTTTAGTCACGTCTGCTGAATTAGTAATATCTGCTACGACATAACTAATTGCTTCATTAGCTTCAGAAACTTCTTTCAAGACTGCTTCACGACGGCCAACAATGATAACCTTGGCCCCTTCTTTAGCATAACTTTCTGCAATGGCACGACCGATTCCTGATCCGCCACCTGTTACTAAGGCAACTTTATTTGTAAATAATTGAGTCATATTCGTTCTCACTTTCTTTTGATAATAGTAGTAGTATAGCCCTAAAATAGCGGTTTGAAAAATACCAAAAATCTATACTAGTATTCAAAAATGAATAGTCAAATTTCAAATTAAGTCATCAAAAAAGTCAGTTGACCCTTGTCTAACTGACTCTGAGAATATAAAGTTATTAACTTAGTGCTAAGTAATCCTCTTCTGACACAGGCTCCAACCACTCTGTTTTGGTATTGTCCCCCGGAACTTCTAAGGCAATATGTGAAAACCAGGAATCACCTTTGGCACCGTGCCAATGTTTGACATTGGCTGGAATAACAATCACCTTTCCAGGCTCAAGACTGACTGCTGCTTTTCCTTCTTCTTGATACCATCCTTGGCCGGCAGTACAAATCAAGATTTGCCCACCGCCTTTGTCTGCTCGGTGAATATGCCAATGATTGCGACAAGCAGGCTCAAAGGTGACATTGGCCAGAAAGAGTGGCGACTGGTCATCAACAAGCGGATTGAGAAAAGACTTTCCATCAAAATACTGTGCAAAGGTCACATTTTCCTGCCCTTGTCCAAAGATGTTTTCTTCATCAAAGCTTACTTTATCTGACATATTTTATTTCTCCTCTTCTGTCCAAATGCCTTTTGCCAGACGAAAGACTGCCCAAGCCTTTGGCCAGCCCGCATAAAATGCGACGTGGGTGATAACAGCCACAATCTCTTCTTTTGTGACACCATTATTTTTAGCATTTTGAAGGTGATGCTCTAGTGAACTGTCTGTAATTCCCTGAGCCATCAAGGCCACAACTGTAATCATACTACGTGTCTTTAAATCAATAGCTGGGTTATTCCAGTTTTCTCCAAACAGAATATCATCATTAAAATGAGCAAATTCTGGCGCAAAGTCCCCTAGAATATCACGCCCAGCAGTCTGTTTAATAGTCATTTTTCTATTCCTTTCATATTTCTTCCTTATTGTTTAATCATGGATTTTGTAGGCTGCCATAAGACGTTTACCCAAGCCAGGTGTTTCGGGGTCATGACTACCTTTTCCTGTATCAAGTGTCCGTAGCACTGTCATTGCATTTTCTGTTAATTTAAAATCAAAAATATCAATATTTCCGGCAATGCGTACAGGGTTAGTCGATTTTGGCAAAACGACAAAACCTTCTTGATTTTCAAATCGTAGAATAATCTGACCTGCATTTTTTCCATACTTTTCAGCCAAGGCAAGAATCGTTGGGTTGGTCAAAAGGGTTGGATTTCCATGACCAAGTAGGAAATAAGCTTCCAGAACAACACCATCTTTTGCCATGACTTGACGGAGTTCTTTTTGCTGGAAGAAGGGATTAGCTTCCACCTGATTCACAGCTGGTTTGGTTTTAAATTGCGAGACAAATTCTGTGTAGTATTTTGGCGTCATATTGCTGACACCGATGGAGATTTGAGCAGGCCATTTTCCTTAGCTTCTTCAAGCGCTTGCCAGGCACCAAGGACATCCCCATAAGGTTGGTGCAAGAGGTACAAATCAATGTAGTCCAAACCTAGATAATCTAAAGAGGTTTGAATCGCTTTTTTGGCTGCCTCGTAGCCGTAGTCTTACAACCAAAGCTTACTGGTCACAAAAATTTCCTCGCGCGCAATGCCCACATCTGACTCATTCATGTATGCTGCTGCCGTGTCAATATGACGGTAGCCAGCCTTTAAAGCCTCAGCAACCGCCTGGTAGGACCATCATTTGGAACTTGAAAGACACCAAATCCAACAGTGGGATACTGTGGCCATCATTTAATGCAATTGTTTTCATCTTTAGTTTCCTCCATTTTTTCTCTGTTCAATCAAACGCAAGAACATGTCAACTGTTGAAGCATCTTGGTGATTGAAAAACAGACTTTCTTTTGTATCAAGTTCTGCAATGGCTGTCATATCTTCATCCGTTAAGTTAAAATCAAAAACATCAATATTCTCAGCCATACGCTCTGGTTTTACTGATTTTGTCAAGCAGACGATACCACGCTCCACCTGCCAACGAACCATAATTTGAGCTGTGGACTTACCATATTTTTCCGCAATCGCCACTAGTGTCGGATGAGAAAAGATACCATTTCTACCTTCTGCAAAAGTAGCCCATGACTCCATCTGAACATTGTTTTTGATCATATTCTCTTGTGCGAAAATCTGTTGATTAAACGGATGGATTTCAACTTGATTGACCTGTGGTGTGATTTCATTAAAAGCCACCAGATCACTCAGACGATCGGGATAGAAATTACTGACACCAATGGCACGCAGTTTCCCTTCTTTATACAAATCCTCCAAGGCACGATAAGAACCATAGTAATCTGAAAAGGGCTGATGAAGGAGCATCAAGTCTAGATAATCTAAGCCCATGACCTCCAATGAATGTAGAACAGCTTTTCTCGTTTTCTCATAACCGTAATGCTCTAGCCAAACTTTGCTAGTAATGAAAAATTCTTCCCTTGGCAAACCTGATTCTGCGATAGCTTCACTAACTTCTTTTTCATTGGCATAAGACTGAGCCGTATCAAAATGACGATAGCCAACCTTAATAGCATCAAGTACGGCCTGCTTGGTTTCACTGGCAGGAATTTGGAAAACACCAAAGCCAAGAATTGGCATCTTCACTCCATTGTTCAAACTAACGTGTTTCATAGGATTCATCTCACTTTCTAACCTTATTATAGTCCTATTTTGTTTAGCTGTACAATAGCAAAGAAAAATAGCAGTATTCATTTTTTAAATACTGCTATCTATACTAAACCTAATCCTCCTTCAATTGCCTTGGAATCACAAGAACTACCAGAGTCAAAAGAACGGAAAGAAGCATGGCTGGCGGAAAAATAGTAGCTGACAAGACAAGACCGACGACTTTCCCAACCGTATCAAATAATATCCATTTCTTCATGTCTTCAATTCGTTGTTTTAAGAGAAGATTGTTAGAATCATCTTGATAAAACAAACGATAAAGCCCTCTGTTTGAAACGGTAATGAATAAGACAACCAAGCCATAGACAACTTGTGCTAACGAATCGGTAAAATTAGTTGAAACAATAGCCGTCACATAGGGGAATAACGAGGAGGCAAAGAGAAGAATCATCACCCACCAGACAGTTTTACTGGATATTTTTTGAACATAGAGCCATTCATTATGAATGATGATCAGCATACTGCCTAACTAGAAAAATGAAATAGTGTAGGCAAAGAAATTATTTCGCAATGCCCAAAATCCCTCTACCGTTAGTGATTTTGGTCGTTCCAACTCCAAAACTAAAATTGTCATAATGATAGCCAATACAGCATCTACAAATGCGGATATTCTTTCTTTATTCATTTCTTTATCTTCTCCCCTTTCTATAAAAAAGTGAAGCAATAGAACCTATCACTTCACCGATCATAGATTACGCTACGTTTTCTTTCAACCAATCTTCAATATGAGCTGCAATCTCATCGCTGTTCTTATCTTGGAACATGAAGTGAGTATTTCCTTCAATACCTTCTTTAGGTAAGTCAACGACGCTTGCATTGCCACCTTCTTTCTCAATAGCGTCCGCAAAGTCATAGGCTGTTTGACGCATTGCTTGCCACATACCTGTTGCTTGAATGTCTGCATCACCATTATCAATGTAGTCACCATAATAGAAGGTTACCGGGATATTTTTCTCAACAATCGCTTTGAACTCATTGCTATCTGTACTTGGTGCTCCACCTGGTTCAATGGCTACAATAGCACCAATATTATCTGTATAACGAGCGGCTGTCCATCCTGCTGCTCCACCTTGTGAGTGAGTCACTACAATTGCTTTTTTACCTGTTCTTTCATAGACCTCGTCAATAGTTTCTGCCAAAGCACGAGAAACCACTTCATTATCATAATCTGCTCCCATGTCTGACTGCATACCTGTATCTGGGGTCATTTGGCGGAAGAATTGATTCAAAGATTCCTCATCATTTGGGAATTGTGAATTATCGTACACTTCAGATTGACCATTTTCCCAACGACCAATACGGAATTGGGTATACCAACGTTGATCAAGCGTTTTTGTGGAAATAGTTCCTGCAACGGATGTTTGTCCTGCTTCACCACGACGTGGTTGGTCAACGAGATAAACACTATGCCCTTCTTTTAAGAAATAATCTGACCAACCATCACGACCGTCTGGAGTTGTTTGCCAACCCATACGAGATTGACCATAGCCGTGTAGGAAAATCATTGGTGCCTCTGTTTCATCCTTTGGAACTTGATAGAGAACGTTGGCATGGTCAACGTGAGAAGTCTGACCGGCACCGGTTTCCTCCCATTGATTAGCTGGGTCAAAAGTTCCTTCAGAAGTTGTCACAGTCCCACCAGCTGAGAAAATTCCTTGATCCGCGATGCGAAGTACAGTACTATCAGTATTCGCTGAGCTTGTAGTCGAATTGCTGGTCGAATTTGCTGAGCAAGCAGCTAACAAAATGGTTGCAATCGCTGTTGTTGTAAACAATTTTATTTTTCTTGAGTTCATTTCTATACCTCTAAATCTTTTTTCTTGTCCTTTGGACATGATTTAGTATAAACGATAAAAACTCGTGGGTAAAATAGTGATTTTTGATAATAGTATTCAGAACGTGAATACGACATTAAATTTAGTTCTTCTCCATCAACTATATTTATTCTGTTCCTGAGAATGTTAAAAATATTTTCAAGCCTCCTCATCGCATTTTCATATTCATTGATTTTACTATTTAACTGATTTTGAATACCTTCAATCTCAGATTCTACCTGCTCAATCGTTAGCTCCTGCGATAAGTTTAGCTTTGAGCGCTCATACTTAGCTAGTCGCTTAGTGTCTTGATTCTCACTTTGTAAGTTTACAACGACTTCGGCCATCTTGTTTAGGGTAGCATTTTTTTCTTGTAAGTTTGTTAAATCAATGTCTAGCTGTGCAATTTCTTCAACCAGTTCATCTTTTAGGATTTATTTTGAGTGTGCAAGGTCATCAATAAATTGATTTCTTCTATTTTTTGTTGAAGACTAGACAGACTTGTTCGTCTCATATAAGGCAGAGACTTATTGTCAAATGTCAGTTGACGAATCAAGTCCCTTCCTTTCATAAATTGATTTTTTCTGAATGTTCCTTATGATAAATGAAATAAGAAGCTGTTTCTCGAATAAACAAGTGATACTGTTTCTTATTTTCCTTCTCTAAGATATTTAACTGATGATTTGGAATAAAGATTAGTCCTTCTTGTCCAATACCCATCCAAACTTTAACAAATAGACCATCTGGCACAATTTTTTCAATTTGCTCCTCCGTAATTTCAATTTCAAATTCATGCACGGCATTTCTCTTAGTTTTGTAGGTATCAAAAGCTTCGGGTATTTTTTCTGCCGTCAGTACACCCGTATGCTGCTTTTTCATATACTCATCAAATTCTAATTTGACTTCACTGATACGAAGTGTTGCATCTACATTATGCTCCTTGAAGAAATCATCAAAATAGCCAATGTCATAAAGATTTTTCTTACTTAATGGCTTATTTGGTATGGAAATGCAGCTTTTTCCATCAGAAAGAACAAAATCTATCGTTTTAATCTTGCTCTTCAATTCCATTCCCAGTAACCGAGCTTTCTCAACTAAATCATCAAATGAGTTGGATCTTGGCAACAAAAATTCTAAAATCTGTTCAATCTTTCTCTTAGCAAAGTAATGTTGAAAAAATTCTTTTGAATAGGGTTCTCTCTTATTCAGCTTATCCCCTTGGATGACTTGCTTCATATCTCTATCTGTCATGAAAAATCGACTATGTTTCCTAGAGAAATCAATTTTGACATTTAGTTGCTCAGCTTTTCGCATAAAATCATTTAGGTCAATTGAATGTTCCATGAGAAAAAATAACCGCTGCTTCAGTTCGTATTTATGATTAGAACGGCGATAGACCTCGTAATCCTTATGAGAATAGCGTTTAGGTGGAATGATTGTGGCACCAGCTACTTTAGAAATCCTATCCGAAATCATTTGTAATTTTCTTTCAAAAGCGTAGTCCCACTTCAACTTTTTTTGAGATTGGATATTAATTGAGTTGATAATAATGTGATTATGAAAATGGTCCTGATCAACATGAGTGGCAACAATGAATTTATAGTGACCACCTGTCAACTCTTTTACTGTTTCATAACCTATGCGATTGATTTCCTCTGGACTTAATTTATCCTCAGGTGAAAAAGACTGAATAATATGATGAGCATGTATTTTCTGTTGCTTTCTCTCTTGTCTATCAAATCGTGAATCATAGAGTTGATCATTTGAAAGGAAATTATCTTGATACATCTTTACCAGTTCCATATAGTCAGGAAAATCAAGATAATTACTCATCCCAAAATCTGAAATCACCGATAAATTCCTGGTCTTCTTCGGGTCAAGAATATACTTAATCAATTGGCGTCGGTATTTTTTTCCATGAACGGCATAGTGCTTAGTGATGACCATAAAATTCTCTTAATCGTTGACACTTTAGGTCAAAATCTTGTAATAGCCGTTTTTCCAATTCTGCTGTATACAGAGCAGCAATTCCTTTACTTGTTGAAGACTTAATAGATGGCTTTGATTTACCGCACGTGCAATCTGGTTTATATTATTTCCAATCCTACGAATTTCAAAAATCAGCTCTTGAAACCCTCTTGTATCGATTGTGATAAAATTCATACCAGGATCGAGTAAGGTTTTTCTGGCATAATAAGAAAAGTTTGGACATTGACTCTGAGCAAGATTTTTGTTGAGTATAGCTAGTTCTTGATCACTTAGATACACCTTTTTCAAATTGGTTCGATAACGATTTTCCATAATAGCTTACCTCATGTACTTGTCTTTGAATGAATGGCTTAATGGCATACTTATCTCAATTTCCCTCATCAAGTCTTTGACACAAGTCAAAATGATTTCAAGATGTTCCATAATAATTGATTGAGACAACTT
Organism: Streptococcus cuniculipharyngis; assembly: GCF_007859195.1. GTDB lineage: Bacteria > Bacillota > Bacilli > Lactobacillales > Streptococcaceae > Streptococcus > Streptococcus cuniculipharyngis. Next base: position 144,603 of record NZ_VOHL01000001.1, on the reverse strand, counting down.
TGCCAGAACAAGTATTTCATATACATCTCGATAAATCTGTTCTACTTTTTGGTGCTATAAATATTTTATCCATTCTTCAAGATACTGGGATGACTGGTGGTCTATTTCCAATAATTTACCTCTAGCAAAAGGGGAGAATTGCTCATATCCATCCTGTATCATCAAATTTTGTATTTCTTGATACTCTTTTACTGAAAAATTGACTTCCTTACGAATCTCTCTAACTAAGTTTTCCATCCAGCATTCTCCTAATTCTTTAATATCGGAATATCCCCGCACTTGTATTCGACACGGCACTACATAACACCTTCCTTTTAGGTCTTTGCGAGCTCAGATATTGTGTCCACAATATCCCAAAAATCATATCGCCAGCTGATTAAAACCTTCCAGTTTTGACAACTAACGATAAGATAACTTGGTGGCTTTGCCCCCAAACCCCCAGTAGAAAATCAACACTTGATTTTCTTAGGAATGATATTAGGATAATAGAGGTAATTTGGAAAAGGTATCACAACATGAAAATTAGGGTAAGAAAAAAGAGAGCTTAACGCTCTCAAATACCATCTTAATGAAACAATATTTCTTATATTTCCATTAACATATGTATAGTCTCATCAACTGCTAACCTTCATCATCCAATAATAAGATATTTTTTATATTTTTTAGTCCTACATTTGAAATTTCAGAATCTGAAAATATTTCAAATTTATATTTTATAAACATAGCACTACCATCATTATGTGTGGACATAATAATTTGATAGTCTGATAATGAATGTCTTATTAAATCAATTAAAGCATATACATTCATAGAATCCATATCTTGAATCGGATCATCAATTGATAAAAATTTGAATTCTTTTGAAATTTTAAATGTAGTATTTAGTGCCAAAGTGAAAGCAAACGAAATAACAGCTACTTGTCCAGAACTCAATTGATACATCACATCTTGCTCACTATTACTATTTGCTATAAACCTGATATTAGAATTATTTTGAGTAGTTAGTAGAACTCCCAATCCTTGTTGGTAATTTTGTAAAATTTTAGCAGTATACATATAAAAAGGAAGCTTTAACTTTTGAATCATCTGCTCTTGGTAGGATTTTATGTTATTATTTAATTCCCTTACACGCTGCTGAAGATAAGTAATCATTCGTTCGATTATTTGAAGACGTTTCTCAATTTGGTTAAACATCGTCAAACTTTGTAGTTCAAACTGGTTAATAATATATTCCCGTTTTTGACTGATTCTTTCTATAGTACAGTCCTCAAAAGTTTTTTCATTAGACGCAAAGTATTTATCAAATAGATTTTGTGAATCTAAACTTTTAGAATAATCAAATACTATTTGTGATCTAAGTTCCTCTAAGAATACTAATAACCTGTCTTTGTTCTCTTTAAATTTATGCAAGGAAATGGGTAAGAGTTCAAAAGAAATTTCAAATTCCCTTATTGATTCTCCAGATAAAATAGAATATTTTTCTAAAAGTTTTTCAAAATCTACTCTCTTATTTACAACTCTAAGGAAAGTACCATAGACTTCATTTGGAATCAATAGTTTTTCTTGCAATGAACTTATTAATTCTTTTTTCAAAATCTCAAACTTTTGTAGCGAAGCACTCTTATCAACTAACAAAGGCGTAATCTCTGAGTTCATGACAACTAAGTTGCTAAAAGACTCAGGAAAATCATAATTACTTATGGATCGTATCACCGCCAAAAAATCATCAGGAAGAACAAAGAGTTTCTCTTGCTCAATTTTAATCTGATTTTGCAACTCTATTTTTAATTTGTTTAATTCTTCAACCAAATTTGAAACTTCTATTTCAAAATTAGTCAAATTTTTACGTAGCTGATTCGTTGTTTCTTCGTAAGCAAGCAGTAAATTCTTGCTTTCAATCCAATCATAACCACAAAATACACATTCTGAATGCTTATTATCACTATGTTCTTTTAGACGATTTCTTATCTCGAGTAACTTGTTAATCGAATCTGTTCCATCATCCAACTGCTCCTTTTTAATCTTGTAATTTGTTAACTTGGAATCAAACGTTTCAAACCATACTTTGCCAAATTCCCAACCTACAAAGTCACTTAAAGAATTCTTAATTGACTCTATATTAAGTTTATCAATTTCGACATCAAGCAGACTCTCTAGAATTTTTCCACGTTTAAATATCCTACTATCATTTTCCAACGTTTCCAGTTGTTCAATATAGTTTTTAAGTAAAAAATAAGAGTAATTTTTTTCATTTGAAATTAAACTATGATTTTGTTTAATAGACTCTATATTTTCCTGATTTTCAAACATTTTTCTAACTATTAAGTAGCAAATAAAATCTTTATCTTCCAACACCTCTCGCTCAAATTGCTCACTTTGTTTTCTAAGAAAGTAATCCTTTGGAGAAAATGAATTCCGAAATCCTTGCAGTTTTTCAATTTCTGAAAGATACATAGTTAAACTTTCGTTTGACAGTTCACCATCAAATACAATTGATTCTTTATTAAAAGCAAAGTCATTATCTGCTCTAAGAGGTAACTTAGAATATGGAGTGTCGTTCTTAATTGGGGAAGTTTTTAACTTATCTTTTTTTGCTTTTAGTTCCTTTTCACTAGAGGATAAAACACTTTTTAAACGCTCTAATCGATTTTTTCTATTAACATAGTTTCCAATATTTAATAAAAAGTTCAATTGTTCCTTTCTATCTTTCTCCTTTTGCTTCAAATAATAAGCTGTTTCATCTTGTTGAATATAATGAAACAAATCAAAAGTATCAGCTAAGCTATAATCTTCTGATTCGTATCCTAAAAATTGACTAATGACCTTTTGTATATCTCTTTCACTCAAACCATCCAAGTCTTCAAGGGGGTCAGGTTCAAACCGAACTGTTCTTTTAAATTTTGAAAATGAAAACTTTGGTACATTACTTCCCTCAGCATTCATACTACTCTTATAAAGACTAGATACTATCAAAGAACTACCTTCATCATTTGTCAACGTTAACTCAATGAATGTATCTTCCTCAGGATTATTTTGAAAATAAGAAGTACTAAAACTACTTCTACCATCGCTATAATCGGACTCTTCAATTCGACGGATTTTCCCAGTTAATGATAACTCTATTGCATCAAAAATTGTAGTTTTTCCAAATCCATTTGGTCCAACAAACAAAGTTACATTCTCTTGAAAATCAATAATTCTAGTTTCCTTTATGTTTTTAAAGTTTTTTATTAAAATTTTTTTGATTTTCATTGTAATAATTCTCCTATTTGTAGTAAATCAGAAATAATTTTATCATCAGTAGAAATATCTTTTAGTGATTTTGATAATTTCTCGTCAGTGACATTAGAATAAAACTCCAATAATCTATTATCTAATTTATCCTTATCGTTCTGATACTGATTTTCTATACTTTTATAAATATCATTTCTTTTAGGAAGTGTGAAAAATGGTAGTTTTACTCCTATTTCCATCGCTATAAAGTACGACTCACTAAAAAACATATCCTCTTCAAAAGCATCAATATTAGATTCCAAGTAATTATAGAGTACTTCATTAGTAGTTTTGTCTCGTAAATCCGATAACCCATTTTGAGTGTATAATAAAACGAACTTTCTAAAATAGTAATAGTCCTCTTCTATCAATAATATTGATCTTTGGATTTTTTCATCTTCAAATGCTTCTTTTAAATTATCAACTTCTACCAAAATAAACAGAGAGGTATTTTTCTTAATATTCTCGTGTTCTGATTTCACAGACAGTCTTTCAAACTCTTTTATTACTTGTGAAGTCTTATCATCATCAAAAAAATTATGTAGCTCATCAAGACTATATTGGCTAACAATAAAATACTCTGAGTATTGCGAGTTCGTATAGAAATCAAAATCTGTATCCAACTGATTAAAATGGTTATTTTGTAAAAATTTTATAATGATATCTCTCATATTACTCCTCCTTCGGTACCCTCAAATTCTTTTCTTTTGCTTTCTTAATGCTAATAAATTCCATATTTGGTTTAAAAATGTTATGTTGTACCCCAGTATTCCATTCTTCACGATATCTATTACCTGGCACGCCATCAAATTCATCAATTCTATTCCCAATATGCAACTCGTCTATATCTCTATTAATAAGGAAATTATGATTAAAAGTAGCTTTTAAAAATTCTGAGTTGCCAATTATTTCTTGAATAATTTTTGCAATTCTCCCAGGTCTATCCTGTGTACTAATCAAAGAAGTTCTATAACTCTTCTCATTATCATCTAAATAACTGTATGCTTTAAACGAAAATCCCTTAATCTTCTCCAGTAATACATAAAATATATCCTCCATTGGGGCATTACGAAACAATTCTAAAAAATTTTCATCTGAATTTTCGTGTGGTAACATCATTCTCACAAATTCATAAAACTCATCTTTAGTCAGAGACAGTAATTGATTATTTATTTCATCCATAAGTTTAATATCTTCCTCTTCAATGTCACTTACATAATCACGACGATATTTTTCCCACCTATAGGTCAAATTATTTTTCATTTCATATACTTCATCTTTAGGAGTTTCCTTTTCAATAATGGAAAGTATTTCTCCAAAGGATATTTCTGGAAAACCAGATTCACTGTGTGCTTGTCCAATGCTATGATCCAATAATGAACCTACATATTTCAGGTATACTTGATTAAAATGCGAAGGATTATCTTTTAAAAGGTTACTCCTCAGTCCTAAAATCCCTTCTATTTCAGCTATACAATAATCTCTAATTGTATCATTATTATCATCCTGGGAAAGTGGACAATAAAACAGATTTTCAACCCGATTATACTCATAAAGGTTGATACAAGAAACATTATCTGTGTATTTTGTTCTCCCAGAATATTTTTTCAAATAATCGCCCTTTAATAGATTAAAATCCGGCACATCTACAATCACATGTAAAAATCTGCTATCAGAAGGCACCATCACTCGCACTACATTTCCTTTGCCATCAAATTCATGAATCTGAAATCCCTTTTGATCTATTTTTTCCTTTCCATCTTCAAACTTCCTTGTTTGTATATTAAAAAGGTCCGAGTAATCCTCTCTCTCATTACCATTGACATAGGCTTTTACTTGATGCCTCGATAATACTTGATCATCATCGGCAACAATATCAAAGTCCTCATCATTCTCATATCTTATAGCATAATCCTCAAGATTTTCTATATTATTTTCAATGCACTCTCGTAATTGTCTTAGTGCTACTAAAAATCCAACTTTTCCTTGATGAATATAGCCACTCCAACTTGGTGTTGCATTCCTATTTTGGTCAACGTTTGAACTCACCAACTTAATACCCCCTATTATTTTACTCCTTACTAATCTCCCTCAACAGTTCCTGTCCGACCTTCATCATCTCTTCCTCTACCTTGCTCCATTTCCCGAAGAGGCATTCTTGTAGCACCTCTGCCGCGGAGCCTTCATCAGTTTCAGAATCATAGCTACAAGTTCTATCTCTTTGATAAATCTGAATCTGGTCAAAGAGTTTATCGCTTTTGAGCTCCTTTAGGTTATGAACCAAGTTCTCTACAATCCCATCATGGTGCTCTTTTGGAGTTGCTCTGGCCTGAGTCGGATCTATGACATAAAGCTCTTCGTAACGAATCAAGGTGCTGAGATAGGACAATCCTGGTTTGGTACCAATCACAGCTAAGGAAACTTGGTAGCCTTTTGATGCTAATAATTGAGCAGTTTTTCTTGGAACTTGAGTAGTTCGCAAAGTTCCCTCAATCAACAAATGATAACCTTGTGTGCTGAGTTCGTCAACCAGATGCTCTACCATTTTTCCTGCAAATCCCTTGGTATAGTCCACGCTATCTTTACCATACTTTTCTTGCAAGGCTAAGTAATTGGGATGCTGAGAACGATAGCTATCATCATCGATGATAATGATATTGCCTTGAAATTCTTTTTGCTTGATCCGATGAATAGTCGTCTTACCTGCCCCGCTTTGTCCTCCAAGCAAGATAGCTTTCGGTCGATCTGGAATCGTCTTTCCTCGGGTTAAAGTCCGAATGGTTCGCTGTAAAGCCTTCTGAAACTCAGCTTCACTAAATTCTTCCAATCTCATTAAGCCACTACCCGATGATGCACCATCTCTAACATCCGCTCAATACCGTCTAAATAACCATTGTAACGCTCAATCTCATCGAAAGTATCGACAAGGTAAATTTTCGTATTGATCAATTCAGCCAAATCGTCACTCATGAGAATCCAAGGATTTATTTCATCATCAAAAGCAATTTCTTGACTATCCTGATATCTAAAAAGCTGTGATAAAATGGCTGCTCCACGTTCTTTTATCACTTCTATTTTTAAAGTCAGTTGGTAATCTTCAACAGGTGTTAACATCTTTTCTTCTCCTACAATATCAACATAAGAAACATTGAATTTCTGACAAATGCGGTCGATGAGTTCTGTTGAAACTTTACTAGTTCCATTTTCATAACGACTTAAGCTATTACGTGAAATACCAACCATTTTCGCAAATTCTGGTTGTGTTAAATCGTGCGTTCGACGTAGTGATTTGATATTGTCTCCAATCATAGATAAAGACCTCCTCATATTTGCTTTCATTATACCATAAAAAACGGATAACGCACCAAATATGGTGCGTTATCCGTTTTTAGGTTTCTTCGATTGCATAAACTGTTCTATTCGCTTCTCCAACTGCTCAGAATTCAGTTTGTTTTTCGCTTCCTGGATCGACTTATCAAGGTTTTGTTCTTCAGTGGTTATGATGTTCCGAGATATTTCTACTCTCTCACCAGACTTGAAATTTGAATCAAAGACCACATCTAAAAGTTGCTCTACTTTGGTTAGTTCAATATCCGACATCTCCGACAGTCTATGAATCAGTCGTTTAAATTGATCCTGGTTCTGTTTTTTCTTTTGAAAAAATTTCATTATCCTCTCCTTCAATTGTAAGTCAGGTAGCCTGCATAGGACTACCTGACTTACAAATCATCAATGGCTACTGAAATAACCTGCAACTTTTTATTTTGGATTTTCTTTTCATCAATCAATTGATGAAGTTCTTCAATTTGCTTCTGACAGGCGGAAATATCCTTGTTGTTTTGTGCAATGGTATCTGCCAAGTGCTGTTTGTAGTCACTTGTGATATTTACTTTCTTCGGCTGACTTTGCTTAAGTTTTAATTCGGGTGTAATGTGGTTTCTTTACCAAAGGCTTGCTCTAGTGCTTCATGAAATGACAACTGACTAGATTGTTGCCGTTTGATAAAGGTGCTATACATTACAGTTTGTAGTTGGTCACGATAGTGTTCCAATTTCTCCGTCTCACGTGAGACCTTTTCTTCTTGTCTAGCTACTTTTTCAGCCAGACATTCAATCACACTCATAGGGGGGCCTCCTTGTCACTTTCTAGATTATGATAGCGGACTTGATTTTGTGATCACAATCAGTTCAGGGAAAAGAAAATGTTGCTTTTGCACTACAAATATTGTAAAATCGTAGTGTAAAAGCAACATTGAAAGGAGTAAGCATGTCAAAAAAAGAGATTCTACTTGAATTTATAGAAAAACACAATGGCTTTATCACCTATAAAGATTGTAAAGCACTAAATATTCCAACAATATATTTGACAAGACTAGAAAAAGAAGGGATTCTATACCGCGTCGAAAAAGGAATTTTCCTAACCCAGAATGGAGACTACGACGAATACTACTTCTTTCAGTACCGATATCCCAAGGCTGTTTTCTCTTATATTTCGGCACTGTATCTACAACAGTTTACGGATGAAATTCCTCAATATTTTGACGTAACCATTCCTAGAGGCTACCGTTTTAATACTCCTCCAGCAAATCTGAACATTCATTCCGTTTCTAAGGAGTATAGCGAACTAGGAATTACACTTGTAAAAACCCCTATGGGAAACGAGGTAAGAGTGTATAATTCAGAACGTATTATCTGTGATTTTGTGATTCATCGAGAAAAAATAGATACTGAGTTTTTTGTCAAAACACTTCAACATTACGGAAACTATCCTAAAAAAAATCTTACCAAACTCTATGAATATGCGACAAAAATGAACACCTTGAACAAGGTCAAACAAACTCTGGAGGTCCTAGTGTGAATAAAGCTAAGCTAACAGCACTCTGTCATAAACTATCAAAGAATACTGGATTAACCTTTAATTCCGTGATGACCTATTACTTTCTTGAAGTGATTTTGAAAAAATTAAGTCAGAGTACCTATTCAAATCACTATATCTTCAAAGGAGGATTCCTACTATCAAATGTTATTGGAGTTGAATCTCGTAGCACGGTTGATATTGATTTTTTGTTCCATCAAATAACACTTTCAGAAAATACTGTGAAGCAGCAACTCAAGGAAATTTTAGCAGATTCCGAAGAAGGTATTTCTTTTGTGATTCAATCAATCACAGCTATTAAAGAAAGTGATGACTATGGTGGCTATCGTGCAACCATTTTGTGCCAACTTGAGAATATTAAACAAGTTATCCATTTGGATATTGCGACAGGTGATGTTGTAACTCCTCAGCCGATTACATACGACTATAAAGCTATTTTTGATGAAGACAATTTTCCAATCATTGCTTATACAATTGAAACTATTCTAGCTGAGAAACTCAAACCATCTATTCACGCAACTTCTTGAACAGTAGAAGCAAAGATTTTTACGATGTTTATATTCTTTCAAAACTGAAGAAAGAAGACATTGACTTCATTCAGTTGAAAAATGCCTGTCAGAGAACATTTTCATATCGCGAAACAGAACTCGAGTTTGCAATGATTATTGAACTACTCGAGAGGTTCAGATCTGACCCTATTCAGAATAAACAATGGCAAAATTATTCAAAAAAATATAGTTATACAAAAGGAATTTCACTTGCAGATGTTCTTGATGAGATGATTCGTCTCATAACAGTTCTCCTTTCTATAAATTCTGATTAATCGTGACAAAAAAATAAAAAAGATATGCTAACATTTATTCATTTTGTTAGCATATCCTTTTTTATTTCGTCGTATATGCAAAACTCAAGCTACTATCCACTCCAGATAATTTACGGAAGGTATAGTTTGGATTGCCATTGTAATTGGTTTCTGAGATAAGAAATGAACCGTCTAGGTAAACTTTCTCCACAAAAGCCACACGACCGTATTCTGCTGGTGTACCATATCCTCCTCCCGCAAAGGAAAGAATAGATCCTACTTGTGGACTTGTTCCTATCTCCCCACCAAGACTTGCGTCTGTACGCACCCAATCTTGGCCATTGCCCATAGTACTGATAATTGAAATCTTCTCACCATTTTTACCTTTGAGCTTTAGACCCAGTTGGTTGATACGGGCTGCGACTCTCCAAGTACATTGGCCGTAAGCGTAACCTATCCCGTCACCACCTCCTGGAATAGAGTTTTCAAAAAAGTCTCCTCGTACAGTTTCTAAAGATTCTGGATCGCTTTGTGCAATCCCACCGTTGGGTTGACTAAAGCCTTTTTCAATTTGGTAATACCACTCACTTGCCCGTGTTTGACATTCAAGTAGTTTATCACCACTATTTCCTTCCCAGTAAATGAGAAAGAGTTGGGCAAGACTAGCTGGACTTCCTGAATTTTTAAAGAAGTCCTTTAACCAGTTGGTGCAATAAGGACTATCCCCATGCAACATGAAATCCAGTTGTAAGCCCAAATTATACCACTTTTGATGTTTTCTTTTGGCATATTCGAGCAATAAAGTATGTCTGCGTGACCCATCCGCGGTATCTGTCCATTGGCCTAAACCACGTTTGAGAATATTTGGGTAACGTCCATTGTATATCGTTGGGCCATTGAGTGAGAGCCAGCCCTCATCATTCCACAAACTATCTGTCGCACCAACTGGTGGAGATAAATAGTCGCCTTCAGCACGTTTTGGATTAATGGAAGATTCTACCGACCAATTTCCTAAAATAGCTGCGATAGCTTGATTGGTCGCACCATTACTTTTGAGATAGTCATAAATCGCCTTGGCTCTCTCGAACTCATCGCCGCCAAACTGACCGATAGTTAGAAGAATGGTGGTCTGAACCTGAATCACTTTTGGAAAGTAGAAAGCTGGATTGACATAGACTAGCTTATCCGTGTCATCATCAACCTTTTGATAGGTGACCTTCAGACCTGTTCCGTCCTTGGTCTGACCAATAATATCTCCTGCCAAGACTTGTTGATTTTCACTCAAACGACCTGTATGAATTCCGATACCAGATGTCAGAATAACGGTCTCTTCATCAAGTGATACCTTGCCATCCATAGGAGACACAATGACTTGGTCTTCTTTTGCTTCTAGGATGATATGGTGATGAAGCGTTGGTTTCTCATCAATAACCTCATAACCAAATCGGTAGGTCATGTTTAAGCTTCCTTCGGTCAATTCCTTTAGTTCTTCCTGGTCCTCCTCAGACAGCTTGTAAGCAGGTTCTTTATACAAGTCAGACATGGATTTAATAGAATCACCACCATTTTAGTCCGTCCACACTTGACTGAGAAATCCTTTGTAGGTCGTACCACCCGTTTCCATGAAATCATCTAATTTGTAGTCTTGGTATTGATGATTCATATAGACCATGACCTCATCAATTTTGGTGTAGTAGGCAATCCCTTTTTCGTTGGTTCTCGTATGTTCCGCATCTTCCCACGTCATGTGGGTATAGGCCTTGGTCAATTCCATCTCATCTTGTTGAATGACACTGCTTCCTGAAACACTCATGGAAAAGCTCATCATCAAAAGGAGTATCAAGAGAATGCCTGAGACAATCCAAGTCAAAGGATTTCCCGCAAGGACAGAAAAGAAAGTCAGACTTCCCTTAATGGCTTGGGCAATCCCCTTAATTCCTACTAGACTGTGCTTTCTGGCATGCTTTAAAAAGGTTTGGTAGCGTCTTCTTGATTTAAGCGGTTTCTGGCATGTGAATCCTTTTCCCTTTTTGAAATTCTGGAATCGTTCCTTTCCATGAGCCACTTTCGTCTTTGTAAACCGCACACCAGTCTGTCCACCTTTCACCGCCACTTTACCTGCTTGATAGGTAAACTTGCCATAGCGTCTGGCTTTCAGGCTAGTATCCTTTAGGATTCTAAGTCCATCTAAATCATCATCCTGTGTTTTTTAACACTAGCCCCGTCTGTATGTAAGACTGGGGTGGTTTCATGCTCTAATTCCCCCAACAAAACGCAAAAAAGGGGTAGACAATCTAATGTCTACCCCTGAAAATTTATTAAAACAAAAATCCTGCCAAAGATTTTTTGGCAGGATTTTTAGCAAGAAACCAAATCAATTTATCAGTTTCTATCAATCGCTTATCACTCTCAAAGACTGGTAAATAGGGATTCCGCAATCTAATTATGATGTGACTCTTATTTAAGAGTAACTGAAGCTCCAGCTTCTTCAAGTTTAGCTTTGATTTCTTCAGCTTCAGCTGCAGCAACACCTTCTTTAAGGATAGATGGTGCACCGTCAACAAGCGCTTTAGCTTCTTTAAGACCTTCGCCTGTGATTTCACGAACAACTTTGATAACGCCAACTTTTTTGTCGCCAGCAGATGTCAATTCAACGTCGAATGAATCTTTAGCAGCAGCGTCATCAGCACCACCTGCAGCAGCAACTGCAACAGGAGCAGCTGCTGTTACACCAAATTCTTCTTCGATAGCTTTTACAAGATCGTTAAGCTCAAGGATTGAAGCTTCTTTAATTTCAGCAATAATGTTTTCAATGTTCAATGCCATTGTTATTTCCTCCAAATATGTTTTATATAAATAATGTTTGGCCTCCTACTAGGCCACTAAACTGCTTAAGACTAAGCAGCGTCTTCTTTGCTTTCTGCAACTGCTTTGACCGCGTACGCAACGTTGCGAACTGGTGCTTGAAGTACAGATAGAAGCATTGAAAGAAGTCCTTCGCGGTTTGGCAATGTTGCAAGAGCGACGATTTCTTCTTTAGAAGAAACAGCACCTTCAATTGCACCACCTTTGATTTCAAGGGCTTCAGCAGATTTTGAGAAATCGTTAAGGATTTTCGCTGGTGCAATAACATCTTCATTTGAGAATGCTACGGCTGTTGGTCCAACAAAGACATCTTCCATACCTTCAAGACCAGCTTTTTCAGCGGCACGACGTAGGATTGAGTTTTTAATAACTTTGTACTCAACACCACTCTCACGAAGATTGCGACGAAGAACTGTATCTTGTTCAACAGTCAATCCACGTGCGTCAACCACAACGATAGATGCTGCTGCTTTCATTTTCTCAGCAACAACTTCAACCAATTCTGCTTTTTTAGCAATGTTTGCTTGACTCATTAGTTTTACCTCCGTTATTATTTTGGTTAGGCAAGAAAAAACGTGCCTAAACCCAGACACGAAAGTACAATACGCTTAAAATAATCACGTTTTGTGCCTCGGTAGGATTTACGAGCTCGGCTCACCTACTGTCTTAGGTCAGTTTTATTTCAAAACCTCTAATATCATAGCACGCTTTAGAACTCTTGTCAAGACTTTTTGTTTACTTTTTTAATTTTTTTCAACTAGCTTAACCTAATCGTCAACCAAGTTAACCAACTCTTTCAGATCATCAATGCTGGTTCGGCAACAACCACCAATAATCTTAGCCCCTTGCTTAATCCAAACCTGACTGTAATCAGCTAGGCTATGCTGACTATCTGGATTAGAATACCAAGACTGGCTGGCCCCGTCGTAAATTTCACCGGAATTAGGATAGGTGACAAGTGGTTTATCCGTCTGCTGACTAATCTTGTTTAGAAAACTACCAACCTTATCTGGTTGCGAACAATTAATCCCTAAGGCTAAAATCTGCGGACTCTGAGCTAGCAAGCTCAGACTTTGCTCAGAGTCAGATCCATCAGATAAATGATAACCATCCTGTGTCGTCAGAGATAAAAAACACTCCACATGAGCAAAATCACTGGCCAAGAGCTCAACTAAGGCCTGAATTTCAAGGGCATTAGGAATGGTTTCAATCGCTAGAAAATCCACTCCCTCCTCCAAAAGCCACGCTATCCTAGGGCGATGAAAGTCCTTTAAGGCAGCCAAGGAAATCCCTTGATAATTCCCCGTATATTCAGAGCCATCAGCCAAATAGGCAGCATAAGGACCCACATCTCCAGCAATCAAAGGATAGAGACGCTGACGTTTTTCCTGCTCACTCAACTCTTCCCAAATCTGATCACGAGCTTCTTTGGCTAATTTGACCGTTGATTTGATCAAACCTTCTGCTTCTCCAGCATCAAAACCTGCCGCCAATAGACCTGGCAAGGTGGCTTGATAGCTAGCTGTTGTCACAATGTCTGCACCAACTCTAAGGTAATCCTCATGAATAGTTTTAATGGCCTGCGGGTCATCAACCAGATATTTTGCTGACCAAAGCTTGCCTGACACATCATAACCACGAGTTTCCAATTCCGTTCCAAGCGCCCCATGGAGCACGGCTACCTTTTCTCTCTCTAATAATTCTTGTAAACGTCCCATAACAGTTCTCCTTACCATTTTCTAAAACGTACATAATGATAGACATAGCAGGCTACCATAAAGGGAATCCCAAAATAAAGACCTGCCCGTTGCGAAGGGTCCCAAGCAATCCCAACAATGGATACTAGCAATAACATAATGGTTATCCAAGATAAGATAGGGCTAAAAGGTGTCTTATAGGCTAAGTCCTCTACCTCATGCTCTTTTAACCAACCTTTACGGAAATTGATTTGTGCCAAGGGAATAGCTAGCCAAACCACAACAACAGCAAAGCCGGCAATAGAAACCAGAGCCAAAAAAATCGTATCTTCTGCGTAAACACTAGCAATCAAAGCAATAATAATGGCCAGCATGGACCAGAGCATGGCACGCATAGGTACCCCGTATTGATTGATTTTTACCAATTTGGCAGATACCATTCCCTCATTAGCCAAGGACCAGAGCATACGGCTGGCTGCATAAAGTCCCGAGGTTGAGGCTGATAAAATGGCCGTTAAAATAATCGCATTCATCACATCAGCCGCAAAAGGGAGACCAATCTTATCCAAAACCAAGACAAAGGGAGCTTCTGTCACCCCTGCTTCTTCCATGGGCAAGAGCGAGGCCAAAACTAAAATAGTCAGCGAGAAAAAGATAACCAAAAGACTAATAGTTGATCGAATAGCTTGGGGCACTGCTTGTTTAGGATTTTGCGTTTCCCCTGCCGCAATCCCAATCATCTCCACGCCCGAAAAGGCATAATTAACCGATAAAATCACAGAAATCACACCCACCAATCCATTGGGCAAAAGCCCCTTGGCTGTCAAGTTGGTAAATAGCGGAGCTGCGGTTTGACCTTGATAGGGTAATAGGCCAAAAATAGCTAGAAATCCCAGTACAATAAAGACTAAAATCGCATAAACCTTAATGCTGGATAAATAGGTTTCCGTCCGAGAAAAGAGCCCGACGGTCAAGGTATTTAGCCCAAACACAAGTGCCGCGAAAAGACTGGCAAAAATCCAGACAGGGACTGTTGGAAACCAACGTTGCATGAGCAGAGCTGCTCCAACAAATTGAGAAGCCAGGGCAACGACCCAACAAAGCCAATACATCCAAGCAACCATAAAGCCAGTTCCTGGGCTGATAAACCTAGTTGCATAGGTATGAAAAGACCCGGTCACCGGCATGGCAACAGCCAACTCCCCCAAGGAAAACATGACCAGATAGACCATGATTCCACCAAATAGATAGGAACTAATAGCCCCAAAAGGACCCGCTTGGGCAATGGTATAGCCAGAACTCAAAAAAAGTCCTGTTCCAATAACCCCACCAATGGACAACATTTGCAAATGACGCGAGGTCATCTCGCGATTAAATTGACCTTCATGATCAAACTGATGATTTTCCATATAATCTCCTTAGGTTTTACTTCAATAATTAGTTTCAACACTAACTATGTTATCTTATTCTAGCATAATTCCAGGAGCAATCAATTAGTCTTTTTCTATCCCCTGCCTTAGTTAAAAACTATAGCCCCAAAAGCAAAAAAGCCCAGAAATCTCTGAACTTTCTTTTTGCTTATAGACAAGACAAGATACTATCCCAAGCCTGGTCATAGCCGTGCTTGGTTTCTGATGAGAAGATGATAAACTCATCCTGTGGGTCAAAATCCAATTTCTTCTTGATAACAGACTCGTGCTTGTTCCACTTGCCTCGTGGAATCTTATCTGCCTTGGTGGCCACGACAATGACCGGAATCTCATAATATTTAAGAAACTCATACATCTGCACATCTTCTGCAGTAGGCGAATGACGCAAGTCAACCAAGCTAACCACCGCCCGTAAATTATCCCTGGTCACCAAGTATTCTTCAATCATCTTGCCCCACTTGGCCCGCTCAGCCTTAGAGACCTTGGCGTAGCCATAGCCCGGCACATCGACAAAACGGAGCTTATCATCAATGTTATAAAAGTTCAAGAGCTGGGTTTTACCAGGCTTACTTGACGTTCTCGCCAAATTTTTACGTTTCAAGAGAGTATTGATAAAACTTGATTTGCCGACATTTGAACGACCTGCCAGGGCAATCTCTGGTAGGTCATCTTGGGGATAGTGAGACTTATTGGCCGCACTGAGCAAAATAGCTGCATTATGGGTGTTTAATACTTCTTCACTCATGCTAGCCCCCCTAGGCAGTCTCTAAAATAGGACGGTCTGTACCATCAACGGCAGACTTGGTAATGCGGACAGTCGTCACCTCCTGCTGGCTTGGTACTTCAAACATAACATCCAGCATGGTTTCTTCAATGATGGAGCGAAGCCCACGCGCTCCTATCTTACGCTCAATGGCTTTCTGAGCAATGGCCTCTAGGGCCTCTTTGTCAAATTCCAACTCTACCCCATCATAGGACAATAAAGTCTGATACTGTTTCACCAAGGCATTGCGCGGCTCTGTCAGGATATTAACCAAATCGTCCACAGTTAATTGTTCCAAGGCAGCCGTCACCGGCAAGCGACCAATAAATTCTGGAATCAGACCAAATTTTTGAATATCTTCGGCAATAATCTCCTGCATGTAGGAACTATCGTCATCAATCTTACGATTATTTTGCCCGAATCCAATGACTTTTTCACCCAACCGTTGTTTGACAATCTCTTCAATGCCGTCAAAGGCACCGCCAACGATAAAGAGAATATTTTTGGTATCAATCTGAATCATTTCCTGTTGTGGGTGCTTACGTCCCCCTTGCGGTGGAACGCTAGCCACTGTTCCCTCAATGATCTTCAAGAGGGCCTGTTGGACGCCTTCACCCGACACGTCGCGAGTAATAGAAACATTCTCCCCTTTTTTGGCAATTTTGTCAATTTCATCGACATAGATAATGCCCCGCTCAGCCCGCTCAACATTGTAGTCAGCTGCCTGAATCAATTTCAGAAGGATATTTTCTACATCTTCCCCAACATAGCCCGCTTCAGTCAAGGCAGTCGCATCAGCAATGGCAAAAGGAACATTCAAACTCTTGGCTAAGGTTTGAGCCAGGAAGGTCTTGCCTGAACCTGTTGGACCAATCATCAGGATATTGGATTTTTGCAAATCAACATCTTCATTTTGGCGACTTTCTGTAAAAGTAATGCGTTTATAATGATTATAAACAGCTACTGCCAAAGCCCGCTTAGCTCGGTCTTGGCCTACAACGTACTGATTAAGAATCTCCAGCAATTCCTTGGGTTTTGGCACTTCAGCCAAATCAGCCAAGACTTCCTCCGCTAATTCTTCACGAATAATTTCTTGCGATAAAGAAACACATTCATTACAGATAAAAACACCATTACCTGCAATAATCTTCCTTACTTCTTCTTGATTTTTGCCACAAAATGAGCAATAAACCATGTCATTGGTTCTATTTCCAGTCATTTTCATTTCACTTTCTTACACTTAAAATAGGGTTCCATAAAAGGCATGGATGGTATTCACCAGATTGGTAAAGGCATTTAACAAAAATAAACTGCCTAGACCATAGCGTCTTTTCTTGAAGGCTGGGATGGCACACAAGACGCAGATACCACACAAAAAGGCAGTAAATACCCCAAAAATACTACGTTGCACGGCTCTCCTCCTCTTTTCTCTCGTAAGTCGTGATGGTAAAGGCATGCGGGTTTGCCTCATCTGCCTCAATCATCTGCTCTGCTATTGGCACAAATGACGACCAATCCACTTCTGGGAAATAGGTGTCGCCAGTGAACTCTCCCTCAACTCTCGTCACCACTAGCTGGTCACAGTGGGGGAGCATGGCTTCATAGACTTTGGCCCCACCCACGATGTAGAGGTCCTTATCTTGGGTCTGGAACCAGTCCAAAACCGCCTCAGGGCTGGTAAAAGCCTGGATGCCCTCAGCCTCAAAATCGGCCTGGCGGCTCAAAATCAGGGTCTCCCGACCAGGCAGGAGCCGGCGGTTCATGCCATCAAAGGTCACCCGCCCCATCAGCATGGCTTGTCCCATTGTTGTTTCCTTGAAATGCTGTAGCTCCTTGGGCAGGTGCCAAGGCAGGCTATTGTTTTGGCCAATCAGGCCCGCTTGGTCCTGGGCCCAAATGGCGATGAGTCGTTTAGTCATCAGCTTCTCCACACACTTAGTGCTACTATTCTACCAAAATTTAGCAAATAATGCTCGAAAAAAAACTTTTCGAGCATGGGATTATGACAAGCGACCATAATCATCCCAGTCCCCGTAAAGCTTTCCTTGCCGGGTTTGGGTCAATAGCCGAGCTAAACTCTTATCGTAGGTTTGGGCTTGGTTTTTCCGTTGGAAGGCCAGATTACTGAGCCTGACCTCCTGATAGAGCCTGGGAAAGCTGGAAAAAATCTCCCAGACCCCTTCCGCTTTCAGGATGTCCACCAAATCCTGATCCAAGTCAACAGTCAAATCAGGCAGGACGGCCCGCCCCTGGTCGGTCATGAGGCCCAGTTTTTCCAGCCGCTTAACCCTGGCCTTGTTGAGGGCTGTCCAATTGGACTTGAGCCGTCTGGGTGAAAACCGTTGCCAAGTCTGGCCATCCACCTTTTTCTGGGTGCTGTCAATCCAGCCAAAGCACAGGGCCTCTTCGACAGCGTCCAGGTAGTAAAAGACATCCTCTGCCGTCGGCCGTCCCCGTTTGAGCTGGAGCCAACACTCGGTCTCAGCTCTGCCATGTTCCGAAAGCCAGGCCCGAAAGGCCTGACGGTCCGTCAGGGTCAGTTGGTTCTTCATGGGCACCTCCTAAATAGCCAAGTCAAAACTGAGCTGGGGTTTGATAGGGTCATAATCAACCAACTCAAAATCCTCTGGTTTAATGGCAAAGAAGTCTGTCTTATCAGGCACATTCAAGACCAGACGAGGCTGGCAAGCACTAGGCTGACGTCGTAAGAGCTCCTGAGCCTGCTCAAATTGATTATCGTAGATATGCAAATTATTAACAAAATAAAAGAATTTTCCAACCTGCCAGCCAAAATGTTTAGCAATCATCATCTGAAGGGCCACATACTGCATGGCATTGATGTGGTGGGCCACCAACATGTCATTGCTCCGCTGAGTCAAGGTGGCATCAAGATAGATCTGCTCCCCGACCTGACGAACATCAAACATGGTCTGAAAAGCGCACGGTAAAAGACCTTCTGAACTGTCAAAGGCCTCGTAGTCCCAAAGCGAGATAACATTGCGACGATTCCAAGGATTCTCCTCAAGTTGCTTTAATAATTTTCCGATGATGTCATGTTTTTTGACAATGGCACCGTAACGTAAACCGATGGTTCCTGTTTGACCAACTTCCCAATCATTCCAATACTTGACACCATATTTGTCATTGAGAATGGAAAGGTCATTACTCTGGTCTTGATAAATCCAAAAAATCTCCTTGATGGCTGATTTTATCGGAATAGGCCGCAAGGTTGTGATGGGAAAATCTCCTTTTGACAAGTCATAGGTCGCAAAAACCCCAGTCAGGTATTTTGAATTGGCGACACGACCATCCTTATATTTGGGACGAGCTTGCTGGCTAAAGACCCCTTCGGTCATAATCTGCTCAATATTAGCCTTAAATAGCTCATCTGCTCTTGTCATCTCAACCCCACCTGTTCTTCTAGTATTTTTAGTTATTTTACCGAAAATGTCCTAAAAAATCCAGTAAAAAAACTATCTCCCTACCACAGAGTCCGAATAAGTTTTTTCAATGGCAAATTGCTTTTTTTATGTTAGAATAAGAACGATATCATAGAATGCTTACCATCATCAAAGTATGTTAGGCACTCGATAAGACAGGAGAAAAGATTTATGATGATCGGAATTGATAAAATGGGATTTGCCACCCCCAAGTATCAATTAAAAATGGCTGATTTGGCACAAGCTCGTGGCGTTGACCCTAATAAGTACAGTGAGGGACTCTTGCTTGATGCCCTCAGCATTGCCCCAATTACAGAGGACATCATCACGCTAGCTGCCAGTGCAGCTCAGGACATTCTAACAGAAGAAGACAAGGCTGCCATTGACATGGTTATCGTTGCAACTGAGTCCAGTGTGGACCAAAGTAAGGCGGCGGCGGTCTATGTTCATTCCCTGCTTGACATTCAGCCCTTTGCACGGAGTTTTGAAGTCAAGGAAGCCTGTTATAGTGCCACGGCTGCCTTGAACTATGCCAAACTCCATGTTGAAAAATCCCCTCAATCACGTGTTCTGGTCCTTGCTAGCGACATCGCCAAATATGGTATTGGCTCTGCTGGCGAGTCCACCCAAGGGGCTGGTAGTCTGGCCATGCTCATCACATCAAACCCACGCCTGCTAGCTTTTCAGGATGACAATGTCGCTCAAACCCGTGACATTATGGACTTTTGGCGACCAAACTATTCTGAAACTCCCTTTGTTAACGGCATGTATTCGACCAAGCAGTATTTAGATTCCTTAACCACAACCTGGGCTGAATATCAGAAACGTTCTGGTAAGGAGTTGACAGATTTTGCCGCCTTTTGTTTCCATCTCCCCTTCCCTAAATTGGCCCTCAAGGGGCTAAACAAACTCATCAACAAGGGAATTAGTGAGGAGAAAAAAGAGCAACTACTGGACAATTTTGCCCATTCGATCACCTATAGTAAACAGGTCGGCAATATCTACACAGGTTCCCTCTATTTGGGCCTACTCTCACTCTTGGAGAATGCTAAAACCCTCAAGGCTGGTGATCAGATTGGTCTCTTCAGTTATGGGAGCGGAGCGGTCTCAGAAATTTTCAGTCTCAAGTTGATGCCTGATTTTGACCAACAACTCCAAACTCAGCGCCAGGCTAGTTTGGACCAGCGACAAACCTTGACCGTTGCCCAATACGAAACCCTCTTCTTTGAAGAAACTAAGCTCGATGAAACTGGAAGCAGGGAGTTTGCTCATTATGCCAGCAACGCCTTTCGCCTAACTGGTATCAAAGAACATCAGCGACAATATAGTAAGGTGAGCAGGAATGACAATTAATTGGACTGGCTTTGCCAAAAAAACACCTGAAGAAAGACGAGAGCTCCTTCAAGGACTCCCCCTGTCTGACCAAAGCTCTGCTATTTTACAAGCAGACCAACAACTCCCCCTAGCTATCGCCAATCAAATGGCCGAGCATGTCTTAGGACGATTTAGCCTGCCCTTTAGTCTGGTTCCTGATGTCTTGGTTGATGGTCAGCTCTACCACCTGCCCTTTGTGACGGAAGAACCATCAGTGGTGGCGGCCGCTAGCTTTGCGAGCAAGATTATCAAGCGTTCTGGTGGTTTTACGACGACCATTCACCAACGTCAAATGATTGGTCAGGTTATTCTCTACGACGTTTCTGACTTGGAACAAGCCCGTCAAAACATTTTGGCACAAAAAGAAGACCTGCTTGACCTAGCCAATCAGGCCTATCCTTCTATTGTTAAAAGAGGAGGCGGGGCGCGTGATTTAGAGGTAAAAACCTATCAAGATCAGGCTAATTTTCTGGCCGTTTTTGTCAAGGTAGATACCCAGGAAGCCATGGGAGCCAACATGGTCAATACCATGATGGAGGCTCTAAAATTCCCTCTGGAACAAATCAGTCAGGCCAAAAGTCTCATGGCCATCTTGTCCAATTATGCTACCGAGTCCTTGGTCACTGCCAAGTGTGCCATTGATTTACGTTTTCTCAGTCGAGATAAAAAAGAAGCTCGCCACTTAGCCGATAAGCTAGTTTTGGCCAGCCAATTTGCCAAAATTGACCCTTACCGGGCTAGCACCCACAACAAGGGGATTTTTAACGGTATTGATGCAGCTAGCCTAGCCTTAGGCAACGATTGGCGAGCCATTGAGGCAGGAGGACATGCCTATGCTAGTCGCCACGGGAGCTATCAGGGCTTGACCACATGGACCTATTGTCCAGAAAAAGAGCAGGTTTTAGGGGAATTAACCCTACCTATGCCTGCTGCTAGCAAGGGAGGCTCTATTGGGCTCAATCCAAGTGTTCAACTGGCCCATGACATTCTCGGAAACCCCGATGCCAAGACCCTAGCAAAGTTGCTAGTTTCTATCGGATTAGCACAAAATTTTGCTGCTCTCAAGGCTCTAGTTAGTACTGGCATTCAGTCAGGACACATGAAACTCCATGCCAAATCCCTGGCCCTCTTAGCAGGTGCCGAAGAGCATGAAACAGGCCCACTGGTACAAGCCCTGCTTCAAGAACAACACATGAATTTGGCTACTGCTCAAAAAATTCTAACTGACCTTAGAAATAATGGATAGTATAACAAAAATTCTCCTATGCCTAGTTGATTTAGACATAGGAGAATTTTTATATTAACTAATAGGTAATGTCAAATGTAATTTGCGACAAAGTATTATAGTCCTTATCTTTTATTTCGCCACTCCATGTAATCGTTTCACCAGCTTTCATTTTATGTTTGAATGTTTTATCGCCACCCAAAGTTTCTCCATCTTCAGTATCACCTGGCTCACCTTCATTCATCAAGGTAACTGTTGAAATATTTTCTGTCTTGGTACCGCCAGTCTTGACATCTCCGATATAACCAAATGAATACATATTGATTTCCTTAGTTTGGTTAAATGTGGCTTGTCCATCAAGAAGAATATCTTGCCCAGAAAGGTTCTTTATTGAAAGCAAGCCCTTATTTTTGCTAACTTCTATATAAGAGTCTGAGTAAATCGTTCCTGAACTACTAGCACTCACTTCTGTACTTGAACTATCTGACGCAGTTGAAGACGATGAAGACTCTGACGATGTAGAGCTTTCTGTACTAGATTCACTGCTGCTAGAACTCGACGATGACTCTGAGCTATTAGTTTTGCTTTCCTTTTGCTCAGATTTTTGATATTCTTTATAATCTTCAGCCGTAAACAAAGTCATATTCCAACTAGATACGCCGTCATAGGGATCATTGAATCTGAGTTTCATTCCCTTCTTCAGTGTCACTTTATAAATCTTTCCAACTTTTTTTAACTCTTCATATTCATAATTATCTTGATTATCAAAGTCAGTTCCATACTTAAAGTTGATATAAGCATAGTCTTTATCTGATTCAAACTCAGTTAATACAGCATAATAGCTACCAGGTTGAATATCAGTCCCAACTTCATACTCCCCATCCGCAAAGAATTCAACAGATTGTGGTTCAGATGATGTTGTTTCTGAACTTTGACTGGTTTTACTTGTTTCTGATGTTGAAGTCTTAGACTTATTGGTGGTTGTTCCACAAGCAGATAAAAATAATAAGCCAGCTAGCGTCATTAAAGCAATTTTCTTATAGTTTTTCATAATATAAATCCTCCTATGTTTCTAGTATATAACAAAAGTTCATTAAAAGCAACTTAATTCTTTATAATGAACTGATTTTAGTATTCTAAAATGCTATTCTATCCTTAGAAGGAACATACCATGAAAGAATCAAACAATTTAACCTATTTTGTCGCCAATCGTATCAAACAACTGAGAAAAAAGAAAGGTCTGACTCAAGAACAACTGTCTTTAGAATCAGACCTTGATATAAAATACATCAACAAACTAGAAAATTATCGTTTCAGCCCCAAGATTGATACATTGGAAAAAATCATGGATACCTTGAATATCAGCTACTCAGATTTTTTTGAATTTGAAAAACTCACTGATTTCCCTTTAGTTGACGAACTGCTCAATAGCTTATCAGATTTAAGCCAAGACGAAAGACAGCAAAAAGTGCTGGCAATTCTTCAACTCTTAAAATAATTGATATTCTCAATAAAGCTTACTCTTAATACGAAAAGACTGAGTAGTTACTCAGTCTTTTATCTTGGATTAGCCTGGGCTAATTTGCCATAAAGTAGGTAGTCAACCTTTCTTAATTCTGCTACTGTCCGACAATCTAGGGCACACATGATGAGCCGCAAGTCATCTTTCCAAGCATTGATAATAGTGATGAGCTCCTCAAGAGTATGTTCTTGAGCCAGTTCTAAAATCGTGCGAGATAAACCAACCGCTCTAGCCCCCAAAACTAGGGCTTTTACCATATCTAGGGGATGACGAACCCCACCACTAGCCAAAATTTCTACCTGATCCACCAGATCTTGAGCATTCAGCAGGGTTTGAACAGTTGATTGACCCCACTCGTTGAGATAATCTCGCTGGCCGCTCCGCTGATTTTCAATATAGGCAAAACTGGTCCCGCCACGCCCAGAAATATCAACTGTCTTAATGCCCAAATCTGCAGCCAAGGCAATGGTCTTTCTATCCATGCCAAAACCAACCTCTTTGAGGACAAGAGGAACGGGTAAGCCTTTGGCATAATCCTTCAGATGTTCCTTCCAAGGCTTAAAGACTCGCTCTCCTTCTGGCATGAGCAATTCCTGCATCAGATTAACATGGACCTGTAAAAAGATGGGCTTCATCTCCTTCACGGCCTGTAAACCGGCTTCATAGGGTTTATCAAGGCCAATATTGGTCGCCAAAAGCAAGTTGGGCTTGTCCGTTGCAACCTTGAATGAATCGTCTTGAGGGTCTTTAAGGGCTGCACTATAGGAACCTGTCACAAACAAAATACCACAAGCTTGAGCTAGCTGCGCCAGTTTTTCATTGATGACTTTAGCCTGAGGACTGCCTCCTGTCATGGCATTGATATAAAAAGGATAGGCAAAATCATGGCCTGCAAATTGCGTTGATAAATCAATGTCTGCCAAATCATAGCTGGTCAGCGAAGACTGAATCAATTCCAGCTCATCAAAACTATTGTAGGGTGATTGATAGGCCAAAGCGTGACGAATATGGTCATCCTTGCGATTGGTCATGCGAGTTCCTCCTGCCATAATAAATCAATATCCAGCGCTTGCCAATTTTGACTGAGTTGCTGACTAGCAGCCTTGCTAAAAGAAAGGGCAAGGCCACAATCTCCCCCACCAGCCCCACTACTCTTAGCCACAAGGTCTAAACCTTGACCAGCATTAACCAGGGCTGATAATTTTGGGGAATAAATAGCAGGGTGTAGATTTTCCAAGAGTTGACCTGCCAAGGCCAAATTCTTTATCACCAAGTCTTTTTGACTGGTTTCAAGTCCTTCCTGCAGGCCTCTGACGGCTACTTGCATCTGCGACAAAAAATCCGGGCCAATGGCCGACTGAACAAGGTTAATCAAGTCCTTAGAGAGAGCTGGTTGCTTGGTCCAGCCCACCAAAAACTCACAAGATAGACCAACCCGAATCGGTCTAATCTCATAGCCCCAGTCTGCCTGTAAAACCGTGTTCATCTCTTCTTCTCTAATCCATTGAGCAAGCTGGTCCCGATTAAAGCTAGTAAAGGCTACTAAATCATCATAGGCAATACAGGCCAAATCTCCCATTGAGCCATTATCACCACGTTTCAAGAGAACATAGACGGCTAAACGGAAGAGCTGATCCGCCGACAAAGACAAGCCATAAAGACTGGCCATAGCCTTAATGGTCAGTAAAACCACACTTCCACTAGAGCCAATCCCCAGTTTTTTGCCTTGCCTTTCTAACTTGCCGTGAATCCTTAATCTAAAGGGGGAAGGATGTAGACCCTGATCAAGCAAGTAAGCATTAAAGGTCACAATGGTCTCTTGAATCACGGCATAATTGGCGTCAGGTCTTAAATCAACCTCATAATCAAACATATCAGAACTAATCACATAGCTGGTATTTAGGCTAATCTCTGCCCTCATGTAAATAGGGATATTTTTAATTAAGGCAGTCTGTCCTGGACTCAAAATCGCATACTCTCCCGCCAAATAGAGTTTGCCCCCTGTTTTTACCTGATATGTCTTAGTCATGGGGCAGATCCTTTGTTTTAGAGACAATCACACGATAAGATTGTTCAAAAATGGGAACCAAGTCAGCCAAATCGCTTTCCAAACATAAGACCTTGACATTAGGCCCAGCATCCATGGTAAAGTAGCACTGGTAGCCCTGCTCACGAAGGGAACGAACAAAATCCATGGCCTGATAAGACTGCTCCGTCAAGTAAGAAAATGCTGGGCTGGCAGTTAGGGTTGTTGCGTGCATGGCTAGAGCATTTTGTTCGGTCAACTCACCAACCTGCCTAAAATCATTGTCGGCTAAATGAGCTAGCATGGCAGCATAATCTTTTTCAGATTGGGCCACCCAATCGCCAAAGCTAGTTGACGTCTCCCAACAGCGTTTCATGCCATCACGACTAGAAATAGCCTTTTGCTGATCATTCAAAACCAGCATAATCATGGCTAGTTTCAAATCGGTCTTCACAGGATAAATCTCACCGCTGTCCTTATCCCAAGCTGACAAGGGGCCAAAGAAACTGCGAGCGGAAGACCCTGAGGCAAATTTCGCCTCCTGAGCCAATGCTGAGCGACTCAAGCCCGTCTCAAAAAAATCATTGCAAGCCATAACCAAGGCTGACAAGCCACTCGAACTGGAAGACAAACCTGCTGCCGTTGGCATATTATTTGACGTATCAATCCGAACAAAGGCAGTCTTGTCCTGACGAAAACGATCAATAATCTTACTCATTTTAGCATGCTCATCAGGGCTTTGTAAGCGACCGTCAATGTAGAATTCATCCTGACTAGCACCTGCTGCTAGGCCGGTTAGGCGTGTTTCGGTGAACATATTTTCTAGCGTCAGCGAAATGCTACTCGTTGCTGGCACCATTTTTGCTGCGTCTGCCTTGCCCCAATATTTAATAATGGCAATATTGGCATAAGATTTGACGCTTACAGTTCTCGAATCCATGTTTGCTGGGCTCCTTTTTCTTTTAATAATTGACTAATGTCTGCAACTTGCTGGGGATTAGCCACTAAGGCAATGATGCAACCACCTAGACCTCCCCCGCTCATCTTGGCTCCCAATGCTCCCGCTTCCAAAGCAGTTGCTACCAAGGTATCCGCTTCCAGACAAGAGACCCCCAACTCTGCCAATTTATAATGGGCCTGGGTCATTCCTTGGCCTAGGCTGGATAAATCTTTTTGAGCAATGGCTTCTTCGGCTGCCAGCGTTAATTGACCCAAATCGGCTAACAGCTGTTCCGCCTGCTGGCCCAAATCGGCTATCTTTTGAACAGCTTCCTTGGTCTGGCCATGAATCCCTGTATCAGCAATGACCAAATAGGCCCCCAAATTCAAGTGAAGTGGCTCAAATCCTTTGTTCCTGATATATTTAATGGCTTGATTACTCATACAGGTGCGAACATCCAGACCACTCGGATTGCTATGGGCCACCCGCTCAGCCTGATTGGCTAAATCTCTTAAAAGGTCATCCGCTAAATCAGCATCAAAATAATCAAAAACTGCTCGGATGGCTGCCAAACTGACAGCTGCCGACGAACCCATTCCCCGCTGTCTGGGGACTTGGGACTCAATCGTATAAGATAAGGGATAGGCAGCTTGACCCAAATGGTTTTTGGCCAAATTTATCGCATGAGCAAGGGTATCATCCGTCTGATGAGTTTTCGGCTGACCAGCCTTGACCTGACAGGTCACCCTAATATCAGCCAAGGGCAAGGCCAGGGCTGGATAGCCATAGACAACGGCATGCTCACCCATTAAAATAATTTTACTGTGGGCCTGACCCACACCTAAGACTTCTTTCATGACTCACAGTTTCTCTTTAGTATTATCCTTTTTATTGTAATATAAAAGCCAAAAAAATGCGACTACTAACTATAAAATCTCTCCTCAACAAGCTAAAAAGGGCTTTCGCCCTTTGATTAAGCCAATGATTTTAACTGTTTGACTCGCCGAATGCTGACATAAACAAGCAAGGCTGTCCAAACCAGAAAAGCGAGAACTTGAAACCAGCTACTAGCCCAGCTAAAGTTCTGCCAGTCATAAAAAAGTTTGCTATAAAGCCCCATGAAACTAAGGTCTACTAGCCACTTGGCGGCTGGAAACAAGACTACTAGATTAGGTAGCATCATACAGACCAACATCACTGGAAAACTGTAAACCTGTAGGTTGACTTGATTTTTGCAAAAAGTGCCCAACACAAGGTACATGAGCATGACCAGCAAGGCTGTCAAGATTGTAATCAAGACATAAGGGATGAAATTTCTGCTCAACGATAGTTCCAAAACCAGAGGTGCAGCCACAATCAAAACCAAGGCATGAAGGAAAGGAAAAACTAGAGTTGATAGGATATACTCAAGAGGGCGAACGCCTGTTAAAATCAGGGTCCGCAAATTCCCTTTTTCCTTTTCTTCTGTCAGGATACTGCTAATGACTATCCCAATACTAATATTAAAGAAGAAATTCAAGCAGAACATGGTCAAAAAAATGGAGGCCTCTTCCGGCAAACTACCATTGCGGGAATTGATAAATTTATAAAAATAAAGCAAGAAAAATGGGATAACAAGGGATAAGAGCATCCCTTTGTTGGACATCATGATTTGCTTGCGTAGCCATAATAAATTTGTCAACCGTCTAAGCATTTAAGCCACCTCCTGTCAATTCAATAAAAACATCTTCCAAGGTCGGCTCACAAGAATGAATCGAGAGAGCTTCTTGGGCATTGACAATGTCAGCCAAGCGATCAAAGGCCACCAGCTGCTCACTGCCATCAGGATAGCTAACCTTGACCACCTTGTTGGTATGGTATTTTTGAACTAATTCACTAGGCTTACCCACTTCAACCAAACTGCCTTGGTTCAAGAGAGCCACGCGGTCACATAGCAAACTAGCCTCGTGCATGTCATGGGTGGTCAAAAAGATAGCCGTTCCTTGCTCCCTTAGTTCCAACAAAATCTCATGAATGGTTCGTGATGTGGCAGGATCCAGACCAGAAGTTGGTTCATCCAAAAAAAGGACCTTGGGCGTATTTAGTAGGGCTCTGACTAAAAACAGACGTTGCTTCATCCCCGTGGACAATTTCTCAGCCACGGTTTTACGACTGTCATATAAGCCCACCCGCTGTAATAGATTATCCAATCTCTTCTGTGGCAAGCCATAATGTCTGCAATAAAAAAGCAGATTGTCATAGAGAGTCATCTTTTCATACATGCCGTTATGATCGCTGACTAGGGCAATTTTCGCATAATCTGCTTCCTCAAACTGGGTAGCACTTTTCTGAAAAATCAAGGCCTGACCGCTGTCAGCCACCAACAAGCCCATCAAAATATTGATAGTAGTTGTTTTACCTGAACCAGATGGCCCTAAAAAACCAAAAATTTCGCCTGCTGCAATGGTAAAATCGATATTTTTGATTCCCTTGCCGTTAGCAAAAGCTTTGCTCAAGTTTTTCACAACAATCACATCTGTCATAAGCTACCCCCCTGATTATCTGATGAATTGATAGCTTTATTATACCATAATTCTGCCTATATTGTTAGCGCATTCTTAAGAAGTAACTCTCGTCTTGGTTTTTAATTTTGTTTTAAGTTAACCATACAAATTTATGGTATAATAGTTTCAGAAGAGGATTGCCTTAGTACCTCTAAAAATGAAAAGGAGAACACACTCATGAAGAAACGATTATCTCTCTGCCTTGTCATCTTGCTGAGCAGTTTAGCCCTCATGGCTTGTTCCAAAAAAACCGACCAGCTGTCAGCTGAAAGTCAGGGCACTAGAACCCAAGTGACAGCTATTGAAAAAAGCCGCTACAGTAATACTGGCATGGTTTATGACAAGGACAATCCTAAAAACTATGGTACTGCAAGTTTTTTGCAAGCAGATACCCTAATCACCAATCGGCACGTCATCACAGGCATTGATAAGATGAAAAATGCAGTCGTCCGCGTCCTTGATAAAAACGGCAAAGTTGTTGAACTTCCCGTTAAAAGCTATGCCATTCCCGAAGATGAAACCATGGACGTGGGAATCCTCAAACTCCAAACACCTATCAGTTCAAATCCACAACTAAGCCATATCAAATTCCTTAAAATGGCTGATGAAAAAGTTATCCAATCTGTCAAGAAAGGACAACTTGTGCGAACCGTTGGTTATCCTGGTGATAAGGACTTTGGTACCCTCTGGGATAGTCACGGGGTTCTAAAAAATATTGAAGGAAATTTTCTCACTTTTAACGCTCCTATCACCTCAGGTTCTTCTGGCTCACCAATCTATGATAGCCAGTTCAACCTAATTGGCCTATCTAACGCCTCAACTGAAGACCCAAATAAGCCAACCACCTACGGTTTCCTCTTTGATAAAGCCATTCGTACCTTTGTTAATAAAAACTTAAACTCATAAAAAATAGCCCACCATGGCAATGGTGGGTTGTTTTTTGATGTTGTGTTGATGCTATTACTCAATAAATAATTGATATAGATAATCTTTTCTCAGCATATCTAAATTAAATACTTTGTTAATATGACCAAAGGCTTCCAATAAAGGAAGGTGGGCAGTTTTCCAACCTTGTCCATCTGTAACCCAAATAAATTCTACATTATCATCTGAACTTCTTACAAACTGACTGAGCTCGGTAAATTCTCCTGCCACAGCCTTTAATTTACTTCCGCCTCCTCCATAGTAATTGGTTTCAATCAACCACAGCTTATTATTTTCTTTTGAATAAACAGCAATATCAAAACGGCGTTCAGATTTATCAACCGGTACTGTAATTCCCCAAGTATCCAAAATATAGGGTGCTGTTGCTTGAGGTTTAAATTCTAAATTACATTCTTGACAGATTTTTGCAACATGCCTCTCTAAAATCCCTTCCATTGTTGAACCACTACGATTTTTTCGTGCATTGCTATCCAAGCCAGCTTCTACACCATAAACATAATCCACTAATGAACGATTGGCTTTATTTTGTAAAAAATCTAGCAGCCCAGCTTGCTCACTAAAATCAACATAATCTACGATACGAGTTGTATCAATTGTTGAAAAATTGAGTTGTTCAAAACTCATATTGTCATTCTCATCTATGGTTAAAATGTCTAAAATTTTGTCGCGACTAGCTATTAAACTAGGAATAGCTTTTAGTAAATCAGGTTGTTTTTCAAATAATTTTAAAGCCTCATGATAAATATCCATTTTACCAATTAAATAATTTAAAGTGTTTAATTCAAGTTCAAACTTTTTAGTTTCCCGTTCAACCTTTTCCCAGTTGACATAATATTCTGGTGTCCGATTAGTGATAGAGAGTGTGGATAAGAAAAAATTTAATCGTTCATCAGCAGACAGGCTAATATATTTTGATAGTTCCATTCTTAGATTTCCTTTTTTTTCTTAAGTTCTAGGAACAGGCAATCCCAGCTCCTTTAATGGGATATAGTTAAAATAAAATCCACAACCGACATCTATAATATAATTTAAAACATCTTTATACGCTGGATTATCAAACCAATTCTTATCTAGCAAATAATAATACTTAACTTCTTTATTTAGTGGGGAAAATAATTTACGATATTGTTTCAACTTAAAATCACAAGTCTGTAATTTTTCATCAACGCTGCCCTCAGTCGTTTGTATTTTCTTTTCAATAATAAAGACTGTATTATTAGCAATAACGAAGATAGCATCGTCTGGAAGTAATTTTTTAGAAATAATCTCACGATAATTCAATCCTACTTCATCAAAATAGCGATATAGCCCATGTTTCTGAAAAATTTCAGCAACAAATTCATCATTAAAATAAACTTTCCAACGTGCGATAGATTTTCGAGGTCTTTTTATTTTATCACCTGTACGCTTTCGTATAACTATATCAAAGTCATTATCAATAACTTCATAACCTTCTTGTTGTCGTATAAAAGTCGGTAAGTCAGTCTTTAATTCAAATGCCAGTCCTGTCTTGGTGTTAGCTCCACCTACTCCTCCTTTTTTCATTTTATCTTCTCCAATCTATTTTTAGCAATTTGCAAATAATCTTTTTCAGCATCAATGCCAATAAACTTTCTCCCTAAACGTTTAGCCACAACGCCCGTTGTTCCACTACCGACAAAAGGGTCTAGGACATAATCTCCCTCTTTAGTACTAGCTAAAATAATTCTCTCTAGTAAATATTCTGGCTTTTGGGTCGGATGTTTTCCTGCCCATTTTTCGGATTTAGATGTTAAGCTACCAGTCCAAACATCTTTCATTTGTTTACCACCATTTAGTTCTTTCATCAACTTGTAATTATAGCAATGCTTAGTATTTTTATCAGCCTTTCTCGCCCACAAAATGGTTTCTGTTGAGTGGGTAAAATAACGGCAAGACAAATTTGGTGCTGGATTAGTTTTCTGCCAAGTAATATTATTAAGAATTTTAAATCCCTCTTGTTCCAATGCCATACCTACAGAATAAATATTATGTAAACTTCCTGAAATCCAAATTGTTCCATTTGGCTTTAAAATTTCTTTAGCTAATCTAATCCATCGTCGATTAAACCTATGTTTTTCTTCTAAACCGTCAATTTTATCCCATTCCCCCTTATTAACTGAGACCACTTGACCACCTGAGTTTGAAAACCCATTGTTACTCAAAAAATAAGGCGGATCTGCAAAAATCATATCCATACTTTCTGGCTTCATTTTAGAAAGAAAATCAAATGTATCTGCATGGACTAAAATGGTTTGGTCCTTGTTATAGTATGGTTTAGTCATCATAACACCTCCATACTTATATTCGTTATTTAGCATAATTAGTTACAATAATCTCCGATACTTTCCCTCGGCTTGAAGAACTTGCTCCGTTTGTTCTGTTAGCTTCTACTTGGTGGATATGAAAATCACTATAAAGCTCTCTTACTAAAGGGTTTGACGAATTTGATAACATAACAAAAACACCTTCGTCACTTAAATACTTAAACATATCACGCAAACGAATTTGGTCTTGATAAGAAAATCCTTCATGCGTATAGGAAGTAAAACTACTTGTTTCTGAAAGTGGAATATAAGGGGGATCAAAATAGACAAAATCACCAGCCTTAGCATGTATGACTGCCTGCTCAAAATCACCACTTAAGATGATAATATCATTCTGGTTAAGGTAATCTGATATTGCTATAATTAACTCTTTATCAAGAATTTTCGGATTTTTATAACGTCCATAAGGAACATTAAATTGATTTTTAGAGTTAACGCGATAAAGTCCATTAAAATTCACACGCAACATATACATAATTCTAGCAGCACGCTCAACGTCTGTCATTCCAATCATTCTTCCATCTCGGTCTACTGAACGTAAATCAAGATAGTAGTCCTTTGAGTTAGATGCTTGATGTTCTGCTAGAAGACTTATTAACTCCTTAGGATTATCCTTAATTTGCTGATAACAATTTATCAATTCGATGTTAAAGTCATTGATAGTAGCAGTTTTCGGCACTAAATCAAAAAATAAAGCCCCCCCTCCTACAAAAGGTTCAAAATAATTCCCGTAATGTTCTGGCATTAATGATTTTATCTCAGGTAGCAATTGTCGTTTTCCACCAGTCCATTTTGTAAAAGGTTGTAAGCTCTCCTGGCTCTGTAAGATTGATTTCATACCCTCAATTATACCACATCATTCCCAGCTTGTAATAGCAAAAAACGACCCCTACGGGATCGTTTTTAGTCTAGCGAACTTCGACTTGGAGATTTTCAGTTAAAGATTTCACAATTTTAGTCATATAACCAAGAACTTCTTCGTCAGTCAGGCTGGCTTCTGAATTTTGGAAGGTCAAATTATAGGCCATTGATTTTTTACCGGCTTCAATGTTCTTACCAGCATAAACATCAAAGAGTTTAACTGCCACTAGGCGTTTGACTCCTGCCTGCTTGATACTATCAAGAATCTGACCATGGCTAACCGTCTTGTCCACCAAAAGGGCAATGTCACGAGAAACACTTGGGTATTTGCTAATCTCTTGGAAAACCAAAACATCTGGTAGCAAGGCTTCTAAACGGCTAAGATTGATTTCAGCCACATAGGTTTCTGGAATATTATAGGCCTTGGCAGTTTGTGGGTGAACCTGACCAAGTAAGCCAAGCTCTTGGCCTTGACAGAAAATCACAGCCGTACGACCTGGATGCATGTCTACCATTTCTTGGCTAGCAACAAACTCAAATGATAAGCCCAGTTTATCCGCAAGTGCCTCAACAATCCCCTTAGCATGGAAGAAATCTACCGGCACAGCTGGTGTTTGAAAATCTTTATCTGCGACTAGACCCGTCAAAACAAGGGCAAAGTGTTCATTTTCCGTCGGCAGGTCTTCCTGAGGGTTCTTGGTTTGTTCAAAGACACGTCCCAATTCATAAAGAGCAAGATTAGTGTTTTTTCGAGCCACATTGTAAGCAACTGTATCCAACATACCAGCAATCAGATTTTGCCTTAAAGCTGAGCGTTCAATAGTCATCGGCCACATCAATTCTGTCAGCTGACTTGGTTGAGGCGTAAAACTGAGCGCTTTTTCTGGTGTTGTCAAGGCATAGGTGATGATTTCAGACAAGCCTAAACCTTCTGCCAAGGTCTGCACCTGACGACAGAGAGACTGCATACTAGTCAACTCACCGACAGTACCATCCGTCTGAGGAAGGGTTGTTGGTAGCTTGTCATAACCGTAAATACGGGCAATTTCTTCCACCAAATCTGCTGGAATAGTAATATCCCAACGGCGTTTTGGTACGGAAACCATGAAGCCTTGCTCATCATTAGCCACAAAACCAAAGCCAAGCTGGTCAAAAATGGCTTCAATCTCTGACATCGTCAAGACTGTTCCTAAGCGGGTATTGACATAGTCAAGATTGGTTGACACCTGACTTGGTTCCAAATCCAACTGCCCCGCAGAAACGACACCTGCCAAGACTTGCCCCTCTGATAACTCAGCCAAAAGACTAGCCGCAAAATCTAGAGCTTCATAGCAATCTGCTTGATTGATGCCTTTTTCAAAACGGGCTGAACTTTCTGAGCGAAGACCGAGACGACTGCTGGTCTTGCGGATAGACTTCTTATCAAAAACGGCTACTTCCAAGACGACATTCTTAGACCCGGCATCAATTTCCGTATTGGCACCACCCATGATACCAGCTAGGGCAACTGGCTTATCGGCTACGGTGATGACCAAATCATCTGCCACCAAGTCACGCTCGTTACCGTCTAAAGTCACCAGTGTTTCACCTGCCTTGGCCTGTCGGGGTACAATGCTATTGGCTTCAAACTTGTCTAGGTCAAAGGCATGCATGGGTTGACCAAAGTACAAGAGGCAATAATTGGTCACATCAACCACATTGTTAATGGGACGAATACCTTGATTCATCAAGGTATTTTGTAGCCACTGGGGACTTGGCTTGATGGTGACATTTTCAATGACACGCGCCGAATAGAATGGCACCTTATCCGTCGCCAGTTCAACCGACAAGACCTGACTTGCTTTTTTCTCAGCCTCAATCAGCTCACGTTGCGGAAAGGCAACTGATTTGCCATAGATGGCAGCGACTTCATGGGCTACACCACGCATGGATAGGGCATCCGCACGATTGGGAGTGATTGATAACTCAATAATCTCATCATTGAGATCCAGGTAAGAAAAGACTTCTTCTCCTACTATTGCATGGTCTGGCAAATAGTAGATACCATCCGCATAGTCCTTGGGTACCACAGCATCTGAAATCCCCAATTCAGCTAAGGAACAAATCATACCCAAGGATTCCATCCCTCTGATTTTCCCTTTTTTAATCTTATAATTATCCTTGATGCGGGCACCAGGTAGGGCTACCATAACTTTGATTCCTGCCTTAACATTGGGTGCACCACAGACAATTTGGCGTAACTCTCCATCACCTGTATCCACCTGGCAAAGATGAAGATGAGTGTCTGGAACATCCTCACAGGACATGACTTCTCCAACAACAATTTTTGATAAACCTGCGCCTGCCTGACTAACACCTTCTACTTCAATTCCTGTGGTTGACATTTTTTCAGCCAAGTCTTGACTTGAAACCTCAATGTCAACCAGTTCTTTCAACCATTTGTAACTTACTAGCATCTTGTTCCTTTCTTTACTTGCTCTTCTTTCATAATCGGTTTTCTCAACAACCAATCCGTATCCACCGTATCACCAGTGATAAACTCATGTTGACCAAACTTTTCAAAGCCATACTTGGCATAAAAGGCCTGAGCCTTATAGTTATGTTCCCAAACACCTAGCCAAACCCAATCACAAGTTGACTTGTTTGCTAGGTCTAAGGCAAATTCAAAAATTTTCTTACCCAGACCAAGACCTTGGTAATCTTTTTTAATATACAAGCGTTGAATTTCAAAAGCATTTTCTAGTTCTTGCTCAGTTTGAGCAGAACCCTGATTGACCTTGACAAAGCCTACTGGCTCATCATCTTGCTTGATAAAATAGTACTGGGAGTTTGGATTTGCTAATTCTGCCGCTAGGTTGTCCATGGACAAGGTCGTCGCAAAATAAGTCTGCAAATCTTCTTCTTTGATTGACTGACCAAACGTATCAACATAGGTTTCCATGGCCAATTCTCGTAAGGTGGCAACATCTTTTTCGCTTATTTTAACAATCATGACAAGGCCTACTTGAATTGTTCAGAAAAACGGCTATCGCCTTGGTAGAAACCTCGAATGTCATTGATACCATAGCGGAGCATGGCAATCCGCTCCTGCCCCATACCAAAGGCAAAGCCTGAGTATTTACTACTGTCAATGCCACTCATTTCTAAAACACTTGGATGAGTCATGCCAGCTCCAAGGATTTCAATCCAGCCTGTTTTTTTACATACCGAGCAGCCCTTGCCCTCACATTTGAAGCAAGACACGTCCACCTCAACTGATGGCTCAGTGAAAGGAAAATAAGATGGCCGCAAACGAATCTTACGATCTTCGCCAAACATTTTTTGACTAATCAAGAGCAAGGTTCCTTTGAGGTCTGCCATGGAGATATTTTCTCCCACAACCAAGCCTTCAATCTGATGAAATTGATGACTATGCGTCGCATCGTCCGTATCACGACGGAAAACACGACCTGGCGAAATCATTTTCAAGGGACCTTTACTGAAATCATGCTGGTCCATGGCGCGTGCCTCAACAGGACTGGTATGCGTTCGCAACAAGATTTCCTCGGTGATGTAAAAACTATCCTGCATATCACGGGCTGGGTGATCCTTGGGTAGGTTCATGCGTTCAAAATTATAGTAGTCTTTTTCTACCTCAAACCCATCAATGATTTGATAGCCCATGCCAAGGAAAATATCTTCAATATCTTGACAGGTTTGACTCAAGATATGCCGGTTACCTAACTTGAACTGACGACCTGGCAGAGTGACATCTAGGCTCTCTTTTTCCAACTGGGCTTGAATGGCCATCTCTTCAATTAGTTTTGCCCGCTCTTCAAAAGCACTCGTTAAAACATCACGCACCTCATTAACCTGTTTACCAATCACAGGGCGCAAGTCATTTGACAAATCCTTAAGTCCCTTCAAGAGCTCAGTCAAACTTCCCTTCTTTCCCAGAACCTGCACGCGCAAGTCTTGCATATCACGGGCATGCTCATGGGTCATTTGAGCCAATTTTTCCTGCGTTGAGCGTTTTAATTCTTCCAACTGCGTTTGTAAATCCATAATTCCTCCAAAATCTCGTGGCGACCAACAAAAAAAGCATGCCAAAACCCCATCACTTGCGGAGCGTTGACACGCGGTACCATCCGTTTTTTGCCTGACTGAGCCAGACCTTAATTGCCAGTCCTTCAGGTGAGTGAATTGGCTAGACTTTCCTTGAGTAAGCTTTCAGTCACGGCTTACACTCCCTATCAAGTTCCCTCTAGTTACTAGTCTCACGGACCACTATTTAATTACCCCTTATTTTATCAAAAAATAGCAGAGCTGACAAGTTTTTATATTTTTAGTAAGCTATTTTACTATTCAGGGCGTTTCGATGACCATTTAGGATTTAACAACCCATTTTAGGTTTCATTTGTTATATTATAATTATCCAGTTGCAATGGATAATTACAACCTACAAAGGAGAAAATGATTATGAAAACAAATCACTTAACACATTTTAAAACAGTTACTGATGAAGAACTAGTAGTTAAAACTGGCGGCACTTCTTGGTGTCCACCAATCATGTATGGCGCTAATGGCTATTCCTGCCGAGATAAAAAAGGACAATGGCATTATATTGTTACTAAAGGTCCGCTAGAAGCAACATTGGGAGTCATGACAAACGGATGGGCATCATCAGCAGCAGGAGGGTTTGGCTTTGTTGGAAAACCGTAAAAAAGAAGATATAACAAAATCAGCACTGCTTGATGAAGTTAATTATTTACTAACTCAAGACTTGCCAGTAAAAGAATACGCCTTAATCCAACAATTTCGTTTGAAGTTATTGGATAACCGCAACTATTTTCCTAAACTTGCTCTAGATTTTGAAAAAAAACTAACACCATTAGCTATTAATCAAAAGTTATCA
Source organism: Streptococcus cuniculipharyngis (assembly GCF_007859195.1). GTDB lineage: Bacteria > Bacillota > Bacilli > Lactobacillales > Streptococcaceae > Streptococcus > Streptococcus cuniculipharyngis. The sequence goes on along the minus strand of NZ_VOHL01000001.1, from coordinate 106,783 downwards.
AAACCTCTAGCAGAGTTTTACCTAAGCTTAACCAAATTAAATAAAACTCATCAAACAGGAACTGGTTTGTCCTATATCCTTTCTAGTTTATTCAACCCTCGATAATTTTAATGAGGCAAATTTCAATTTATCATATCTTAACCTTCCATTTGCAACGGATAAATACAATATAGAAGGAGACTACATCATGAATACTAACTTTTTAGACAAATTTGAGCAAGTCCCTAGCCAGTCTTTAGCCACTATACAAGGCGGTTCAGTTACAGTAACAACAGTTCTTGTAACAGCTGCTAGTTATGTTGCTAAAAAAGCTCTTGATGGTGCTATTGCTGAAAGCACACGCAGTTGTCAAAAAAATCCCAATCAGTGGTTTTGTATTTCTGTTCCTTAATCAAGAGGATTAATTATGAAAAAAAATTGGAAATTATTTATAAATTTTTTTTTTAATTAGTTATGTAGTAGGCCTTGCTCTTAGCCCAATAAAAGATAATCTCCCAGTTCATTTCTATTATCCACTAGAATCTATAACCTATTTTATCTTATGTTACCTTTACCTTAGATATCTTGAAAAGAAAGGAAAGGAAAATAATATGAATACAACAACTCATATTCCAATTAGTGATGAAAAATTGTCAGGTATTATTGGAGGAACAGTCTGTTCTGTGTTTGATGTTCAATGTTGAGCATGGCCCAGTGTCAAACAAATAGGAAGTATGATTAAACCTGGTCCTAATCGTCCTTCAACTTGTGTTCCTAAAAGCGCTTCTAACCCTGCTCCACCTCTTCCCTGTCCTTAGATAAGATAAAAGAGCTAGACTTTGTCAAGCCCCAGATAAAATGGACAGTTGAAAAAGTTAGGTGTTTAGAAGGTATGACTCCCTAAATTCTAAGGGAGTCATGCCTTTTAATTTTTCTTGTGGTCTGTGGTGATTATACCAGTCAATGTATTCCCTGATTTGATGGACGAGGGCTTCCCTATCCTCAGGTGGAAATAGTCTCAAAGACTCACTCTTCAAGTGAGAAAAGAAATTCTCACATGCCGCATTATCATAACAATTTCCCTTGCCAGAATGAGATATGGTCACACCATATTGGTCTAATTTTCGGAGATACTGTTGATTGGTCTATTGAAAACCTTGGTCAGAATGAAGGACACAGACTTTGGTTGAATCCCAGGAATCATGAAAGACCTGGTCGATAGTGTCAAAAACTAACTTGTTATCATTGAAATCTGATAGTGTATAGGCTAAAATAGAATTGTCATAACAATCTTTTATGACACTTAAGAACATTCTCCCTTGTTTGTGGTAAACGTAGCTGACATCTGTTGTCAGTTTTTGGAGAGGACGTTCTGCTTTAAAGTTTCGGGCAAGCACGTTGTAGTGGACGTGTCTTGCCTTTTCATTTATCTCTCGTTGCGTGCAGGAGTGATACCGCTTCTTCCGAATCGGAGACTGGTAACCAAGAATACGCATATAACGCAAGACAGTCTTAGGGTTAGGGGAAAGTTGATAGTGTCTTCTCAGTTGATAAGAGATGAAGCGATAGCCCTTCTGAGTATCTTGGAAGATAGCTGTAATCTTTTGGGCTAAATGCGCATCAAACCGCTTATAGACCTGTCTCCCCTTGCTCAACCAAAGGTAGTAGGAAGATCTGGGGAAGCCGAAATAGGCACATAAAGCGGAGACGGAGTAACAATCTTTCAACCGCTCCACGACTTGATAGAGGTGGACTCTTCTCACGGATTGAGGAGAGTCCTTAAGGTCTTTAAAATCGCATTCTCCATTCGTAGATAAGTATTCTGTTCCTCTAGGGTCATCTCCTCTAGATTCCTGGTTTTGGGACGACCAGTGGACTTCCTACCTCGTAAATCCTGTGTGAGTAAAACAGGGTCTTCTCGGTATTTTCTTGTCCAAGTTAGAACCTGGTTGGCTGATTTTAAGCCATATTTTTTGACAATAGAGCTCATCCCTCCGCTCTTTCCGCTGAGGTAGTCTTCTACTACCTGTCGTTTGAACTCGGGTGGATAGTTGGTGAACTTGCTTCCTTTTTTGGCCATGAGAAAAGAACCTCCTTATATGAACAGTATACAACTTTTTTATACTGTCCATTATAAGTGGTTCTTTTCACTTATCTAGCTCTTGTTTTATGATTAAGGATTAACATTGACCTTGCCCGTTGCATAATTAAAGGTCAAACCACTCTGAACATTTGGCACAAAAACGTTAAATTCCAGTGTCCCATCTGAGGACTTGGCTTCCAGATGACTACCTGACGCCAAAATATTATTGCCATCATAAATTAAGCTTACCCGATAACGAACCCGCTTATTCTTATCCAAAGCTCGTCGAATCAGCGTTTCATAATAATTCTGACCAGTTGAATCGCTTGTATCTGCTTGATTAGCCCAAGCCGCTTGCGTTGCAATATTGGCAGGATTGCTGGCTGAGGCATCAAAACCAGTCAAGCCACCCGTAATCGCATAGCCTAACAAATGACCTCGGTCAACCGCATGGCTATACTCTCCCGGCAAATCATAAACCTGATACCAACCAGCAGGTTTCCAAGAGGTTGAACCATTACCAGTTTCCTCACGGTTTTTATACTGACGAGTCGCTCGTGATAGGAGGGCATTGGCTACCGTTGGCACTGTTTGCCCCTGAACTTGCTTGGTTTCATTATTAGCATAAGGCAGACTGGCCACATCAGCGTCTAGTGACGTTTTATTATTATTGATAATAAAGGCACCTGCCCCATTGTACTTAATTTTTGTCCCTAACTGTTTCTGGACAGCTGGGGTCAAAACGGAACGTGCTAGACTTTCCGTTGGTGTCCCATCACTCACTTTGGACCCATTATTAGTCACCGAGCCAGTCGTCGCCTGACCGGTCACTTGGCTGACCAGTTCTTGAACAGGATTGCCACTAGTGCTATTTAGACCAAAATAACCTAAGCCTAAACTGACCAAGAGTGCTAAGACCGATAGCCCTGACTTCCTTGCTTTTCTTGTCTGATATCTTGTCATTTTAGCTACCGTCCTGTAAATTTATCGAAAATCGCCTGCCATTTGCTTGGTGACAAAATAGCTAAAGGATTACGACCTTCTCCTAGCCCAGCATAGCCAATCATCAAGCCTAGGGCAAAAAAGATTAGACTCAATACCAGAACAAGCGCAATTAGACCAAACTGTTTTCTCACATACTTCCAACCACTAGCCATGACTGTCCTCACTTACCCGCTCAATTTTGGCACCAAGTGCCTTTAATTTTTCATGGAACTGATAATAACCGCGATCCAAATGATTCAATTTGCTGACAACCGTCTTTCCTTCTGCCACCATACCTGTTAAAATCAAGGCAGCACTGGCACGCAAATCAGTGGACATCACAGGTGCCCCCTGTAACTGCTGGCCGCCATGAATGAGAGCTGTCTCCCGCAAAATTTCTAAGTGAAGGCCCATACGACGCATTTCCTCCAAATGTTGGAAACGATTTTCAAAGACAGTCTCAATCATGGTTGATTCCCCTTTGACCACTGCCATCAAAGCGGTGAATTGCGCCTGCATATCCGTTGGGAAACCTGGATGAGGTAAGGTTTTGACCGTCACAGGTTTCAGTTGGTCACGATTGGCCTGAATGCGAATACCTCCTTTTTCTTCCGTCGCCTTAACGCCCATTTCCATCAACTTGGCCAAAAGCGGACGATTATGCTCCCAAATCGCATCCTTAATCAAGACATTTCCTGACGTCATGGCTGCCGCCACCATGAACGTTCCCGCTTCAATACGGTCTTGCACCACATCGTGCTCTGCCCCATGTAGCTCTTTGACACCGGTGATGGTCAGGGTTTCTGTTCCTGCTCCTTTGACATCAGCCCCCATCTTATTCAGCAAGATTGCCAAATCAACAATCTCAGGCTCACGAGCGGCATTTTCAATCACTGTCACGCCATCAGCCAAAGTAGCAGCCATCATTAGATTTTGGGTCGCTCCCACACTTGGAAAGTCCATGTAAATCGTTGCCCCTTTTAGCTTGTCTGCCTTGGCCGTGATGTCACCACCTTCTTGATGGATTTCTGCGCCCATCAATTCCAAACCTTTCAAATGCAAGTCAATCGGACGACTGCCAATCGTACAACCTCCTGGCATAGATACCTTAGCATGCCCTTGACGAGCCAAAATTGGACCCAATACCACGATAGAAGCTCGCATTTGACTAACATACTCATACGGTGCCTCGTCTAAAATCGGACCTCTGGCGTCAACCAAAATTTCATTCTTGGCTTGGTCAAAATCAACCTGGATATTCAGCCCTCGCACCACATTATTCATGGTAAAGACATCTGACAAAATTGGGACATTACGCAAGAGCGTTTTTCCCTCAGTCGGCAAAATCGTTGCCGCCAAGAGGGGTAGCACGGCATTTTTTGCCCCTTCAATCTTAACCTCACCACTTAGACGGGTTTGTCCGCCCTCAATAATAATTTTATCCACCATCATTCTCCATTCTTCTAAATAATTATCCACTTAACCTTGCCACATGAGCAAGCGACTAAAATTTAAGACGGCCAACATAAAATTGCTGACCAAATAGCCCAAGGCAATGCTCAACAAGAGTAAAAAAAGTCGTAAACGCCAGCTATTATCATGACTATTTTTTATCCAACGTGACCAGTCAAATAGCTGGAACAACAACTGATAAAACATGCCGATAAATAACAGATGGCTGCATAAACTAATGGTATTTTCGATAATTTCCATAGTGTTATTATAGCAGATTTAACCACTTTCGCAAAATTTACAACATCAGAAAAGACCCCTGCCTATCCAGAGGTCTATTTTTCAATATTTATTTCCTACACGAATGCGATTGATGGCCCGCTGCAAGGCAACTTTTGCCCGTTCCATCTCATCAATTCGATGGGCTTTCTCAGCTTCTGCCAAATCCTTCTCAGCCCGAAGCTTAGCGCGCTCAGCTCGGCTAATATCAATATCTCGCTCACGTTCTGCTGAATCAGCAATTATCGTAACTGTATTATCCTTAACTTCAATAATTCCCTTATTGACAGCAACCCAGTCCACATGACTATCCTTATCAATCCGACGAATCTTCATTTCGTGAACCACAAGAGGTGCAATCATATTAACATGATTAGGCAAAATTCCCAACTCACCATCTGGTGTTTTAATCGAAATAAAGTGTGCCTTATGCTGGTACTTGATGCCATCTGGTGTGACTATTTGTACGGTCATTTCAGACATCTTATCACCTCATTACTTAAAAGCCCATTTGCTTAGCTTTGGCAATCACATCTTCAATAGAACCAACCCCACGGAAAGCATCTTCTGGTAAATCATCATGCTTACCATCCAAAATTTCCTTAAAGCCACGAACAGTCTCAGCAACAGGAACATAAGAACCTGGTTGACCGGTAAATTGTTCAGCCACATTAAAGTTTTGTGACAGGAAGAATTGAATCCGACGAGCACGGCCAACCAAGACCTTCTCATCATCAGACAACTCATCCATTCCCAAAATCGCAATAATATCTTGCAGTTCACGATAACGTTGCAAGACGCGCTGAACCTCGGTTGCCACTTGATAGTGTTCCTCACCAACAATCTCTGGCGTCAAGGCACGAGAGCTTGAAGCTAAAGGATCCACCGCCGGATAAATCCCCATTTGCGTCAGACGACGTTCCAAGTTAGTTGTCGAATCCAAGTGGGCAAAGGCTGTTGCCGGAGCCGGGTCAGTATAGTCGTCGGCTGGGACATAGATAGCTTGAATAGAAGTTACTGACCCTTTTTTGGTTGAAGTAATTCGTTCCTGAAGTTGTCCCATTTCAGTTGCCAGAGTTGGCTGATAACCCACAGCTGACGGCATCCGTCCCAAGAGGGCTGAAACCTCTGAACCCGCCTGGGTAAAGCGGAAAATGTTGTCAATGAACAAGAGCACATCTTGACCTTCCACATCACGGAAGTACTCCGCAATGGTCAAACCAGTCAAGGCAACCCGCATCCGTGCCCCTGGTGGTTCATTCATCTGACCAAAGACCATGGCTGTTTTTTCAATGACACCAGATTCCTTCATTTCCCAATAAAGGTCATTCCCTTCACGGGTCCGCTCACCAACCCCCGTAAAGACCGAAATTCCCCCGTGCTCTTGGGCAATATTATGAATCAACTCTTGAATAAGGACGGTCTTACCAACTCCGGCACCACCGAAGAGGCCGACCTTCCCTCCTTTAAGATAAGGAGCCAGAAGATCAATAACCTTAATTCCAGTCTCCAAGATTTCTGATGAGGCTGATAATTCATCAAAGGTTGGTGCCTTCTTATGAATCGAATGACGTTCAACCTCGTCACCAAAAGGTTCCTCCAAGTCAATGGTATCCCCCAAAACATTGAAAACCCGTCCCAAGGTTTTTGGCCCAACAGGCACACTGATTGGACGCCCTGTATCAAGCACCTCTAATCCACGAGTCAAACCATCTGTCGACTCCATGGCAATCGTCCGTACCAGACCATCACCCAATTCTAAGGCAACTTCTAAAACGATTTTTTGCGTTTTGTCCTTATCCTTATAGACAATCAAGGCGTTGTTTATCTCTGGTAGCTTGTCGCCAGTCTCAAACAAGACGTCCACAACTGGTCCGACTACCTGAGCAATTTTACCTGCACTCATGTCTTTCTCCTTCTCAACTACTACTTGTTTTTATTCTAAAGCATTGGCACCAGCAACAATCTCTGTAATTTCTTGCGTAATTGTCGCCTGCCGCGCCCTATTATACTGAATGGTCAAATCATTAATAATGTTATGAGCATTATCTGTTGCTGTCTGCATGGCTGTCATCCCTGCCGCATGCTCTGCTGTTTTAGCGTCAATAATAGCTCCATAAATCAAGCTTTCCGTATATTGAGGTAGTAACTGCTCCAAAATCAATTCACGATTAGGCTCCAATTCAAAGCCTGCCTCTTTTTCTGACCTTGCTTCATCAGCCACCAAATCCACAATCGGCAACATCTGTTGCACCCTTACCTGACTGGTTAAGCTATTCACATGGTGATTATAACAGACATACAACTTATCAAATAGCTCTTCTTTATACATAGCTACGGATTGCGAAATAATGCGGCTCACATCCTCAAAACTAGGCTGGTCTTCCAAACCACGTAATTCAAAAGCCACATTCAAGCCCCTAGCCTTAAAGAAATCAGACCCCACACTACCAATCGAAATAATGGTATATTCTTGCTCATCATTGTCATGATAATCACGAATAATATCCATGACAGCTTTTAAAATCTTAGCATTATAACCACCGACCAAGCCCTTATCTGAAGTAATCACAAGATAAGCTGTCTTTTTAACCGGTCTGGTCACCAGCATGGCATTATCCGACCCAAACAACAATTCAGATTTGAGCAAATCTGTTGTAATCTGGCGTACCTTACTAGCATAGGTTTGAAAATCCTTGGCTGCTTGCTCTGATTTTACTAATTTAGCTGACGAAACCATTCGCATAGCACTAGTGATCTTACTAGTTTTTTCAGTTGATAAAATCTTTCCCTTAATTTCACTAAGCGAACCTGTCATGCACAACCTCCCTAGCTAAATCTTGACTGTTCTTTAAAGTCTTGAATCGCTGCATCTAGCAATGCCTCATCTGGCAGATCTTTGGTAACCCGAATAGTCTCCAATAAATCAGCATGATGAGCATCAAAATAGCCATACAAATCCGTTTCAAAGGCTAAAATATCATTAACTGGCACACTATCCAAAAAGCCATGTGTCAAAGCATACAGAATCAAAACCTGTTTTTCAACCGGTAGTGGCTTATGCAGAGGCTGCTTAAGAACTTCCACCGTACGACGCCCACGGTTTAACTTAGCCTGAGTTGCTGAATCCAAATCAGAACCAAATTGCGTGAAAGCCTCTAGCTCACGGTAAGAAGCCAAGTCCAAACGTAAGGTTCCTGCTACCTTTTTCATGGCCTTAATCTGGGCAGAGCCCCCTACCCGTGATACAGATGACCCTGCATCAATCGCTGGACGAATACCAGAATTAAAGAGCCCTTCTTGCAAGAAAATTTGACCGTCTGTAATAGAGATAACATTGGTTGCAATATAGGCTGAAATATCTCCTGCCTGAGTCTCAATAAATGGCAAGGCGGTGATTGACCCACCACCCAAGGCATCAGATACCTTAGCTGAACGCTCCAACAAACGGCTATGTAAGTAGAAAACATCCCCTGGATAGGCCTCACGTCCTGGTGGACGACGAAGAAGCAAGGAAAGCTCACGGTAGGCAACTGCTTGTTTAGACAAATCGTCGTAAACAATCAAGACATGTTGACCGTTATACATAAATTCTTCTGCCATGGCTACTCCAGCATAAGGAGCGATATAGAGCAGTGGAGAGGGCTGTGATGCTGAAGCAGTCACCACAATGGTATAATCTAGAGCTCCATATTGACGAAGGGTTTCGACCTGGGCACGTACGGTAGACTCTTTTTGCCCAATGGCCACATAGATACAGATAATATCCTGACCTTTTTGGTTAATAATTGCATCAATAGCAACAGAAGTTTTACCTGTCTGACGATCTCCGATGATTAATTCACGCTGACCACGTCCAATAGGCACCAAAGCATCAATGGCTTTAATTCCTGTCTGCAAGGGTTCAGCGACAGATTTACGCTCCATGACTCCAGGAGCTGGAGTTTCAATCGGGCGACTAGATGTCGTTACAATCTCTCCCAAGCCATCCACCGGTTGTCCTAGAGGATTGACAACACGACCAATTAGCTCAGGTCCTACTGGAACTTCCATGATTTTACCAGTACGTTTCACCAAATCCCCTTCACGGATACTTGAAAAATCACCCAAAATAATGATACCAACATCTGTTGACTCAAGATTCTGAGCCATACCATAGGCACCATTTGCAAATTCTAATAACTCGCCACTCATGGTATTATCCAAACCACGAGCACGGGCAATCCCGTCCCCGACATAAGTAATGATACCAGTTTCTGTGACATCAAAATTTGGCTTCAAATTCTCAATCTGTTGTTTAATTAAAGCACTAATTTCTTGTGTATTAATTGCCAAAGGCCACACCACTTTCTACTTTAGATTTGTTTTAAAATCTTGCAATTGCCGACGAATACTAGTATCAATAATTTGATTATTGGCTTTCAACACAAACCCACCAATAAGCGTCGGATCAATTGTCTCAATCAACTGACGTGTGTCAATCGCAAATTTCTCGCGTGCAACACGTAACATATTCTCTTTCTGACTGGCAGATAAAGGACTAGCACTGATAACACTGACATCAAATACCTGTCTCGCCCTAGCCAATCTTTCTAAGACCATCTCAAGAATCGGCAGCAAATAAGCTTCCCGCTTATTCTGCAAAATTACCTCAAGAAAATTTTTCAAATACGCTGAACTAGACTCTTGAAGCAACCTAACAAGACCTGCCTTATCTTCCTGGGAAAAAGCCAAGCTTGACAAATAGTCTGCCATCTTATTGTCACGCATGAGTTGAAGAAGGCTTGAGACCTCCTGATCAATAGTTTCAACACAATCGTTTTCCATAGCGACCGCAGTCAAGGCCTTGGCATATTGCTCAATCAGATTAGTCATCCTACTTCTCCCCTAATTGGTTCAAATACTGATCTACCAATTCACTCTGTGCCTTAGCATCTAGTTTGGTCATCAACAACTTCTCAGTCAGGCTGACGGTCAAATCTGAAATGTCATTTTTAACACTAGCCATGGCTTCGATTTTGCTTTGCGCAATTTCCTGATGAGCCTGTTCTTTCAGTCGTTTTGCCTCATCATGAGCCTGCTCAACGATTTTATTTCCTTGAACCTTACCAGTTTCCTTAGCACCTTCAATAATTTGCCCAGCTTCTTGACGAGCATTAGCCAGTTCTAGTTGGCGTTTATCCGCCAGCTCTTCAGCTTGACGTCTAGCTGTTTCCGCACCATCAATATCTTGCGAAATTTTCTGTTCCCGTTCCTTAAAAACTCCCGTCAACTGTTCCCAGGCAAATTGCTTAATCAGAACAAGTAAGAGTAGAATTGAACCAAGAGTGATGATGATATTACCAAGACTGGTTTCGTTGAATAATAAAGACATATTCTCTTCCTTTCTTAATCCTCTTCTCCTGCATTGAGTTTATTTCCCAAATAGGTTGATGCCAAAATGATAAAGACATAAGCCTGGATACAAGAAATAAACATTGAAAAACCAGCCCACAACATATTTAAAGCAAAGGCAACTGGAGCCAAGGCAATATTGAGGTTTTTCATCTGCAAAATCAAGGTGGTCATCACTTCACCGACATAGATGTTACCAAACAAACGAAGAGCCAATGACAAGATATTGGTTACCTCTTCTAGCAAATTCATGGGTAACATTGCTGGGTATGGACTTAAAAAACCTGTTAAATAACCTTTAATGCCATTTTTTCGGATACCTTCAACATGACACATTAGGGCGACAATCACTGACAGGGTCAAATCCACCGCAAAAACAGATGTTGGTGATGTCCACAAGTTAAAGTGCTCTGTTTCAATTTTCACTAACAAACCAAGGTTATTAGCGACCACCAAAAACAAGAAGATGACAAAGAAGAAAAGACTGTAATTCTCAGTATATTTTCCTAATTTTGGACTGATTGTCTCACGAACAAAATCATACAACCATTCAATCACATTCTGCTTGCCACTTGGTTTCAGGCGCATCTGCCGACTGCCCCAGTAAACCAAACCAAAAACTGCCAAAACAGTAATCAGAGACATGGCAAGAATGGTTAAATCAAAGGTAATGCCAAACAGGGTCACACTGGGATTGAGTAATGTTTCCAATAGATTCCCTCCTTGTTAATCCACAAAACTGGTCTATTTAACCAAGAAAGTGAAGACAAATAGAATGAAGAAAGTTCCCTCAATAAAAGCCACACCCAAGAACATCAATGAGCGAAGCTTATCAAACATTTCTGGCTGACGTGCAGCAGCTTTGGCAATATTGGCAACCAAGATACCTTCACCAATACTAACACCCAACACGGCAAAACCAAGAGCTAAAATTGCTAAATTCATTACGAATTCCTCCTATTTATTTTTTTTACTCCCTTAGTCTAGTCCTATTTTCTGAAAATGTCAACAAAAACACTAGGATAATAGCGTTTTCTTAGATTTATCTTAAACCTTTCTTGACCTTAACGAGCCCCAAAAAACAACTGTCTTCCTATTTAATAGGATTGATAAATTAATCAAAAGAACCAGACAATCTGTCTGGCTCTTTTGAACCTATTTTTCCAAATGCCAAATGTCCTTGGCATATTCTGTAATGGTATCATCCGAAGTGAATTTATCTGAATTGGCAATATTAGCCAAACTCATGCGAGACCATTTTTCTTGGTCTCGATAAAGCTGATCAATCTGTTCCTGAGCTTCTATATAGGACATAAAGTCCGCCAACAAGAAATATTCATCGTTATGGGTGACCAAGGCTTCAAAAATATCCGCCCCTTCACGCACTGCCCCCGGTAGACTACCATTGATAAAGGTATCCAGCACCCGAGTTAGGATAGGATTATTCTCATAAAGACTGCGTGAATAGTAATCATGAGCTTCATAATGGCGGTAAACCTCGTCCTTGTCCATGCCAAAAATCACAATGTTATCATCACCAACTTCTTCCTTGATTTCAATATTAGCTCCGTCCAAGGTTGCCAGCGTAATGGCCCCAGTCATCATAAATTTCATATTAGAGGTTCCTGAGGCTTCTTTAGAGGCTAAAGAAATTTGTTCTGAAACGTCTGCTGCCGGAATAATCAATTCCGCCAAGCTGACATTATAATTTTCTAAAAAGACAACCTTGAGCTTGCCCTGCAAAGTCTCATCATAATTGACCAAGTTGGCGACTTCGTTAATCAACTTAATCACTGATTTGGCAAAATGATAACCTGGAGCTGCCTTGGCACCAAAGATAAAGACGCGTGGCACCATGTCTTTGTCTGGATTATCCTTCAAATCCCAGTACAATTTAATGATGTGTAAGAGATTGAGCAATTGACGTTTATAGGCATGAAGGCGTTTGACTTGGACATCAAAAATTGCCTCCGTTGACACTTCAATCCCTGTTGTCTCCTTGATATAGGCTGCTAATTTGGCCTTGGCCACCTGCTTGACCTGATAAAACTCAGCCAAAACCTGACTATCATCAAGGTAGGCATTGAGTTTTCTCAATTCATGAATATCCTGCCGCCATCCCTGACCAATGGTCTCATCAATCACCTTGGATAATTCTGGGGCCGCAATTTGTGTCCAACGACGTTGCACAATACCATTGGTCTTGTTGTTGAATTTTTCTGGATAAAGCTGGTAGAAATCTTTCAAGGTATCAGCCTTGAGCAGTTCTGTATGCAATTTGGCAACACCATTGACAGAATAGCCCCCAATAATGGCCAAATTAGCCATATGGACGTGATGTCCCTTGATAATCCGTGTTTTTTCAATAATATGATGAGGAACCTCTTTTTCTGCCATTTCGAAAACAAAGCGATTATCAATTTCGACAATGATTTGGAAAACACGAGGAATGGTCGTTTTAAAAAGGTCTATATCCCATTTTTCCAGGGCTTCCGACAAAATGGTGTGATTAGTGTAAGACATGGTCTTAACCGTCGTTGACCAAGCCGTATCCCAATCTAAACCATAATCATCAATCAAGAGACGCATAAACTCGGCCGGTGCTACGGCTGGGTGAGTGTCATTGATATGAACAGCTACTTTTTCATGAATCCTTTCCAAAGGGAGCCCCTGTTTCAGGTAAGACTTGATAATAGTCTGCAAGCCTGCACTAGTCATGAAATACTCTTGAATCAGACGTAACTGTTGGCCTTCATAATTGGAATCATCAGGATATAGGACTGCGGTAATATCCTGAATTCGGCGACGCTCAGTCAGGGTTGGGTAATTAAGTTCATATTCTGCTGGAATTTCCACATCCCAGAGACGCAGATTATTAATCACCTGATTTTGGTAACCAATCTGCGGCACATCATAAGGCACGGCATGTAGGATTTGGGCATTTTCATAAACAGGCTTCAAGCGACCTGCATCATCTTTTTTCAGGTAAACTTGTCCAAAAAGTTTGATGTCAACAGTATGACGCTCCTTTTTGACTTCCCAAACATTACCATTAGAGCCAAACCATGAATCTGCCAATTCTACCTGATAACCATCAACAATTCGTTGCTTAAACAAACCATACTTATACCGCAAACCGTTTCCAAAGCCAAGGTAACCTGTTGTTGCCAAGGAATCCATAAAGGCAGCCGCCAAACGTCCAAGTCCCCCATTTCCCAGGGCCATATCATACTCAGCAGTTTTAACAGCTTCAAAATCTAGACCTAGGTCAGTAAAGGCTTCTTTAACTAAATCTAGAATGCCTAAATTTAAGAGATTTGTCTCCAACATCCGCCCTGGCAGAAATTCCATGGAAAAATAGTAGGCAACTTTTTGCTGCTTACTGGTAATCTCTTCATTGCGCTTACTCCATTCATTGGTGTAATATTTACGAATGACTTTGGCAAGAATGGTAAAAAGCTCTGCTGGTACAGCTTCTTCCAGGGTCACTAGTTTTTCTTCATAAAGTTTTTCTTTAAAATCTGTAATAAATTGTTTTTTGGTTAATGTTTTAATCGACATGTTTATTCTTTCTAAAAGGTAATGTGGTGATAAAGGTCATCATAGGCTTGACTAGCTGTATCCCATGAAAAATCACGTGTCATGGCTTGTTCTTGCAAGTGGCGCCAAGTTGCTTGATCATGGTTAAAAATCCAAAGCGCCTCCTCCAGAGTTTTAACCAACCAGTAGACAGAAAACTCTTGGAAGCCAAATCCTGTACCAGAGCCATCATAATAATTATATGGAAGGACCGTATCTCGCAAGCCACCAACTTCATGGACTAAGGGCAAACTTCCATATCGCATCGCAATCATCTGAGACAGGCCACATGGTTCAAAGGCACTCGGCATCAAAAAGAGGTCTGAGGCAGCATAAATTTGCTGAGCAAAAGCCAAATCAAACGATATTGTCGCCGAAACCTTATCTGGGTAGTGTTGACTAAACCAGCTAAAGCCCTCTTCAAACTGAGGATAGCCCGTTCCCAAAAGAACAATTTGCACGTCCTCCTGAATAATCTCATTCATAGCCTCCAGAACAAGATCAAAGCCTTTTTGATCAGTGAGACGAGAAACAACCCCAATCAACAAGGTATCCGAACGAACTGGCAAACCGAGCCGCTCTTGGAGAGCCGCTTTATTAAGTGCCTTATCCTCTAACTGACCGACCGAAAAATGTTTGACAAGATGAGGATCCGAAGCAGGGTCAAAGACCCCTGTGTCAATGCCATTGATGACCCCTGATAATTTATAGCGAATCATTCGAATAGCAGAATCCAACCCCTTACCAAATTCAGGAGTCATGATTTCCTGGGCATAGCTTGGCGACACTGTTGTTACCCAGTCGGCATAAACCAAGGCAGCTTTCATCCAATTCAAGCAATTATGCCAACGAAGGCTACCGCTCTCATAAAAATTCATCCCCATGCCAAACAAATCACCCAAGGTTTCAGGCGCAAACTGCCCTTGAAATTCGATATTATGAATGGTAAAAACAGTTTTAATGGATTGATAGGCAGTAATCCAGGCATATTTCTCTTTCAACAAAAACGGAATCATAGCTGTATGGTAATCATGTACATGAAGCACGTCTGGAACAAAATCCACCTTTTCCATCATGTCAATAGCAGCCAATTGGAAAAAAGCAAAGCGTTCATGGTCATCATCAAACCCATAAACTTGTCCACGATGGAAATAATACTGATTATCAATAAAGTAGAAGCTAACCTCTTCATGAACAAGACGCTTAACCCCAACATACTGCCAGCGCCAACCTACCTGGGTATAAAAGGAAAATAAGTCCTCGACTTGTTGACCATATTTTCTTTCAATCACATCATAATAAGGCAAGACGACTGCCACATCATGACCTTTTTTAACAAGTGATTTAGGCAATGCCCCAATGACATCGCCTAAGCCACCTGTCTTAGCAAAAGGAGCCCCTTCTGCTGCGACAAACATTAATTTCATACGATAATATCCTCTTTCACTCGCTGTCCTTTAGAAACAACTACCGGTTGTTCAGCTGTTCCACGAATCGTAACACCAGCATCAATGGTCACACCCTTATCAACAATAGCATATTCAAGCACAACATTCTGACCAATAGTTACCTTAGGAAAGATTAAACTACCGACCACCTGGGCGCCCTCCTCAATCAAGCAACCACGAGAAACAATAGAATGATCTACTTGCCCCTTAATCACACTACCAGAGGCAAATTGAGAATTACTCACTTTTGATGACTGATCAAAGTAAGTTGATTCTTCATTTTTTACTCTAGTATACACTTTTTGGTTGGAATAGAGAAGCGAATAGAATTTTTGGGGATCTAGCATATCCATATTCGCATCATAGTAAGACTTGACTGAACAGATATTCGCCAGGTAACCTGTGTATTCAAAAGCCAGAGATTCTTCCGTTACAATCAAATCTCGCAAGAGGTAACGTAGTTTGCGTGGATTTTCCTGCTTCGATTCTTCTTCTAGTTTTTCAATCAACCAAGGGGTATTAACCACATAAATATCAACTGACATTGGCTCAAGGTCACTGCCTTCAGACATTTCTTTTTTACCAACGATATTATCAAAATCATCAATGGCTAAAATCTCATTGGCAGGCGATAGAGAGGTCTTGGGAAGTTTTTTGTAAACAACCGTGATATTACGCTTGCTGGCATTATGAAGATGGATAACCTCTTCTAGATTAATATTACAGAGAATATCACAAGTCATATAGATGGTTTGATTTGAGCCAGAGCGTTTCAAGTAGGTCAAGACCTGCTCGTAATAATCGCGATCTGCGACCTCTTCTCCCCCGACTGTGTTATAAAATCCTAGGAAATAGTGGCTGAGCAAGGTATGAAAGCCCCACTCACGACCACTACGAATGTGATCAAAAACAGAACGAATATTTTGACCTCGGAAAATCCCGTAAACACTCCGAATTCCTGCATTAGCTAAACTAGATAACTGAAAATCAATCAGGCGATATTTCCCATCAAAGGGGAGGTTAGCTAATGGTCGTTTATCGGTTAGGCCTGACATATCATTATAGCCGATTGCATTGCCCAGGATGGCAGAATATTTATCAATTTTCATTTGGTACCCCCACTGTTTCATTATAGCCAACAACTTGTACTTGGCCTGTTCCGTCAATCACTACACCATCACTGATAATTGCGCCTTCACCAATAATAGCACGTGTAATCTTGGCTCCTACTCCAATCTTAACACCTGACATGATAAAACTGTCTTTAATTTCAGCACCTTCTTTAACTTGAACATTAGTTGACAAGATGGAGTGCTCTACCGTTCCAGCTACAAAACAACCATCCACAACTAAGGAATCCTTGACCGTCGCATCGGCAGTAATAAAATTAGGTGGTGCAATTAAGTTCTTAGAATAAATCTTCCAACTCCTATCCCGACTGTCTAGGGCATTATCAACGGCAATATATTCCATATTAGCTTCCCAAAGTGATTCAATAGTCCCCACATCCTTCCAGTAGCCTTGGAAATTGTAAGTATAGACACGCTCACCACCATCCAAGTAGGCTGGAATCACATGCTGACCAAAATCGGACATCTCAACATTATTTTTCTCTGCATCAATCAACATGGTACGTAATCTTGCCCAGTTAAAGATGTAAATCCCCATGGAAGCTTTGGTCGATTTGGGGTGAGCTGGCTTTTCTTCAAATTCAACAATGCGGTCATTTGAATCTGTGTTCATAATCCCAAAACGACTGGCTTCTTTCAGTGGCACATCAATAACTGCTACGGTCAGACTTGCTAGGTTATCCTTATGGGTTTGCAACATCTCATCATAATCCATCTTGTAAATGTGGTCTCCCGACAAAATCAACACGTATTCTGGATTTAAGCTATCAATATAATCAATATTTTGATAAATCGCATGACTAGTCCCTTGAAACCAACGGTTACCCTCGGTCGCTGAATAAGGTTGTAAAATTGTTGCTCCGGAATCCACTCCATCTAAGCCCCAAGCAGAACCGTTACCGATATGGCTATTCAATACCAAAGGTTGGTACTGCGTAATGACACCAACATTATTAATCCCTGAATTGGCGCAATTGGACAAGGCAAAATCAATAATACGGTATCTCCCACCAAATTGAACAGCTGGTTTGGCAATGTTTTGAGTTAATTTGCCAAGACGAGTTCCTTGACCTCCGGCAAGGATAAGTGCTAACATTTCATTCTTCATAGATGTATTCCTTCCTAATGTTACTTCCGAAAACGACGTTTAATTTTCCAAATACTAGCCCCTAAAGCGGGCAGAGTAAAGGTCAAGCGGTAGGGATAGTCTTTCCATAGTCTCGTTTCTGTTTTTTTATTACTATTGCCTTCTTTCCAACTCCCTCCATATCTATCTAGTTCTGTATTAAACACTTCCTCATAAATTCCTGGAACAGGAACCCCTATGGTAAATTCCTGACGCTCAACGGGGGTTAAATTAAAGACACATACCAAGAGTTCCCCCTTATCTGTCTTACGAATAAAAGATAGGACACTCTCTGCCTTGTTATCGGCATCAATAACCTCTAATCCCTGATAAGAATCGTCAATTTGCCATAAGGCCTTATGCTCACGATAAAACCGATTAAGCTGAGCGGTAAAATCGTGCATTTTCTGATTGAGGCCATCTGCTTCGGCTAAATTGCCCCATTCTAATTCCTGGTCATATTTCCATTCCAAAAATTGACCAAACTCTCCCCCCATAAAGAGAAGTTTCTTTCCTGGATGACAGATCTGATAGGCATATAGGTTTCGCAGACCAGAAAATTGCTGCTCTCGACTGCCCCACATCTTGTGCATCAGGCTTTTTTTTCCGTGAACAACCTCATCATGTGAAAATGGTAGAACAAAATTTTCCTTAAAACAGTACATAAAACTAAAGGTCAATAAATTGAACTCATATTGCCGGTAAATCGGATCCAACTCGTAGAAACGCAACGTATCATTCATCCAGCCCATATTCCATTTGTAATCAAAGCCTAGACCACCATCTGAAATCGGACTCGTGATTGGCGTGTCAGCTGTTGCTTCTTCTGCAATCATCATCACCTCCGGATAGTGATGCTTCATGACGCCATTTAATTTTTGTAAGAAAGAATAGCCTTGCCGGTTACGGTTACTGCCATCTTCATTGGGTTGCCAAGGCCCATCATCGTAATCTAGATAAAGCATGCTACTCACTGCATCCACTCGAATCCCATCAATATGAAACTGCTCTACCCAGTACAGAAGGCTGGAAATCAAAAAAGACTGAACTTCATTTTTTCCTAAATCAAAATTAAGCGCCCCCCAGCGATAATTATGAGCCCGGTCATGGTCTCTGTATTCAAAGGTGGGAGTACCGTCATAATAGGCTAGAGCATCGTCATTTTGCGTAAAATGGCCAGGCACCCAGTCAACAATCACACCAATATTATTGAGGTGGCAGGTTTCAACAAAATCTTGAAAATCTTCCGGTCGGCCGTAACTTGCTTCAAAAGCAAAATACCCCATTAATTGATAGCCCCAGCTCTTGTCTAAGGGATGAGCCATTAAGGGCATAAATTCTACATGAGTATAATTCATTTCAACCAGATAAGGGATTAGCTGGTCCTTTA
This sequence comes from Streptococcus cuniculipharyngis, assembly GCF_007859195.1. Classification (GTDB taxonomy): domain Bacteria; phylum Bacillota; class Bacilli; order Lactobacillales; family Streptococcaceae; genus Streptococcus; species Streptococcus cuniculipharyngis. Next base: position 87,939 of record NZ_VOHL01000001.1, on the reverse strand, counting down.
GTTGAGCAAAGGTCTGCCCTTTTTTCCAGGAACTCGCATGAACCTCATAAATATTGACCGGCCTATCTTTAAATCCAAAACGTTTTCGCCTACCTAGCCAAAGACTATCCTTCCATTTTTTGGAAGTTGAAGGAATCAAGACAGCCCCTGTAGCCGGTCGTTGCTCGAAATACCTAGCAAAGGGATCAATTTTTTCAACAACTTGCCCTCCTTGTCGCTGAACCAGATATTTATAAATCTGCCCATCTTGAGCCGGTGCAAAGGTCTGCCAAATCCCACCATCTAACCGGGTCATCTCTAAGGGAGACTCAAACCAAGTTGTAAAATCTCCAATCACACTGACTTTCTCTGCCTGTGGGGCCCAAACCCTAAAATAGTATCCGTCCTTGCCATCTTTCTGTCCTGGATGAGCACCTAAAAAATCTTGTAAATGAAAATTTTCTCCTGTCAAAAATGTTCTTATGGTTTCCTTAACCATAACTAACCACCTCCCACTAATGAACGGCTTTAAAGCAAAAAAAGCCCAATCTCTTGGACTTTTTTCTTTTTTCAAAGGGCTTTTTTAAACATTTTTTAATCTACATTTATTATAGCACTTTTCTGAATATTTGTCACAGTTATTTTAGGATTTTTTTGCTGATTTTCTAATTTAATTTGGTAAGAACGATTGCTTCCTGTCAATCGATAAACCAATTGTTCCTCACTTAAGCTCTCTAGCTGCAAAATAGTTTCTAATTGGCTAAATTCTTGACAAGTCAATAAATCATCACTCAATTTCAGTCTAATGGCTTCCTTAACCAAGTTAATCGTCTCTTGATGCTTGGTTACCAATCGCCAATCAATTTGGTTGACCCGATCAGGGGCATTATAAGAATTCATGGCGTATTGCCTGTCCTGCTCTGTTAGCCGACCATCCTTACCTGTTGGAGTGCACTTGCTCCGGCAGAACTCTTGTCCCAACTGCATAAAAGTCATGCCTGGCAATAGGAGGTTTAAAACATTGGCCACCTCAAGGCGTCGCAAATGTTCTTGAGAACTATCAGTCGGGTGTAACTCCCAAAGCAGATCATTTAAATTATAATTATCATGGGCTTCAATATAGTTAACCACCTGACTAGGCTTTTGATAGGGGGCAAAATACCGCCCTCCCTTGACCAATTCAAACAAGGCGGTCACGGTTGCCTCACCAGAGACAAATCCCCCTTGAAAATGTCCGTAAACCTCCGCCCCCTTGATGGCATTACGCCCGTCATCATTGAAAAAACCAATTCCTGGTAACAGGTCTGCATTAGCTTTTTTAGCCTTTTGCCGATCTTCCAGGGTCCTTCCCAGGTCCCAACCCTCACCATAGAGGAGAATATTGGGGTCAATCGCATCAACCAATTGACGAATAGCTCTCATGGTCTCAACATCATGTAAGCCCATGAGGTCAAACCGAAAACCATCAATATGGTATTCTTCAATCCAAAAACGTATGGAATCCAAGAGGTATTTTCGTACCATTTCCTTTTCACTAGCGATTTCATTACCACAACCCGAGCCGTTTTCAAAAGACCCATCAGCTGTCATTCGATAGTAATAATCGGGAACCGTTAGCTGGAAAGCAGAACTCCTAGAAGAATAAGTATGGTTATAAACGACATCCATAATGACACCAATTCCAGCTTTATGGTAACGTTGAATCAACGTTTTCAGCTCCACAATGGCTGCTACAGGATGGGAGGGGTCGCTAGAAAAAATAGGGGTGGGCCGATTATAATTTTCAGGGTCATAACCCCAATTATAAGCATAGTTTCCTTCTTCATCCAAGGTTTGATGATGGTCAAAAATCGGTTGAAGTTGAATATAATTAATGCCCAAGGATGAGAGGTAATCAAAGCACGTTGCATCACCCCATTGATTTTTGGTTCCTTTTTGGCAGGCTCCTAGAAACTTACCTCGTTTATCTCTATCAACTCCCGAGGTTTTTGATTTTGAAAAATCTCTCAAGTGCATTTCCATAATGACTGCCTGGTTTGGATTGCTTAAACGCCAAGGGGCTGCAAGACCGTGAACAACCTTAAACCCTTCAGGTGATCTGTCTTCCTGTCGCAAGATAACCGAACGGCTACCCTGCCTATTGCCAGCAATCATATATGGGTCACGACTGTCACGGTAAGTTCCATCTGCATCATACAAGCGATAAACATAAGCATGGTTAGCTACATCTTGCTTGACGGTGCAAAACCAAACGCCTTGCGTATTATGAGCATGATTACTAAAATCAACGGTTTTACCACGCTGCATAGGGAGTTGCTCTACTAACTGACTGTCATCTGTCCAGTCCCGGTACAAGAGTAAGTCTACCCGACTGGCAGTTGGTGCCCAGAGGCGAAACTCTGTTTGCTCCCTTGTGTACTCCACTCCTAGCCAACCCGCATAGCCCCATTGCCGATCAAATTCACTAGCCTTAAGAACCATGTCAAAGGCATCCGGCTGAGAAAAACGATAGGAGGGACTGCTAATTGCCGCCTGTCTAGAATAATATAAGGTGTCGTCCCCTTCAACCAACCAAACATGGGTCAAAGGTTCCCCCACTTCTAAGTTGACCAAAAAATCACGGCTTTGCCAGGTAAAATCCTGATGTTTTAGTAAAAAATACACCTGAGATAAGGGAGACTGGGAGCAATAAGTTAGGGTGGCAACACGCCCAAAACTGTCTTGCTTGTTAAAAAGACAGTCAAATCCCTCTTGACCGTCCTGCCATTGCCAAATCTGGCTCTTCTTTGCTTGGGCTGATCGAGCATGATAATGCACTATCAAGGTATTTTTCATCCTAGTTGACCTCATTGCGACTTTCTAAATCTTCTACCTCGTGGGCAAATTTAGCAACAAATTCCTTGTACTCTGCTTCACTTGGGTCTTGACTGATGGCGTCATCCGAGATTTCGTCAGTATTGGCAAAAAATTCAATATGATTTTTTAGATTTTTCAAGGTAATCGGAGCATCTCCACCATATTCCCCATCCAAATTAATCATCATGCGCTGGTCGCTCTGGGGCTCAATCGTCAACTGACTGGTCTTAATGTATTCAATCCGCCGATCTTCAATATGCTTGCCCCCTTGAATAACCAAGCGAATCAGGTGACTAATTTCCAACAAATTATCCGTTTTGACCAAAATTAAGGTAAAATTACCATCATCCAGTTTAGCATCCGGAGCAATTTGCTCAAAACCACCAACCGAATTGGTCAGAGCGACAAAAATCATAGAGACATCCCCTTCAAAAACACCACCATCATGGCTAATTTTAACGGGAACATTGCTAACTCGGGGCAATAATTCAACCCCCTTAGCCAAATAAGCCAAATAACCGAAAATGGTTTTTAACTGGCTAGGGACACTATAGGTCAGCTCACTCAAACTACCTGCTGCTGCGATGTTAATAAAGTAATTCTCATCATAGGCCAGACCAATGTCTTGTTGGATAATCTGGTGTTTACCAATTATCTTGGCGGCTTCTACCGGATTTCCCCGAGGAATTTTTAGGGCACGTGCAAAATCATTGGTCGTTCCAGTCGGGATGATAGCCATGCGAGGTCGCTTGTCTAGTGGAGCAATACCATTAACAACTTCATTAATGGTGCCATCGCCTCCCGCTGCAATAACCAAATCAAATCCAACCAATCCTGCTCGTGTTGCTTCATCTTTAGCCGAATTTTCTTCGGCTGTTGTTTGAAAGGTTGACGTTTCATAACCTAAATCTTCTAAAATTGTGAGAACTTCCGCAACGTGCTTTTTCATCATTTCCTGACCTGACACAGGATTATAGATTAATCGTGCTCGTTTTACTTGTTTTGCCATCCTACAATTCCTCCAACCATTCTTCTGATTTAATGGTAATTCCTAATGCTTGTGCTTTTGCTAACTTGCTGCCAGCATCAGAACCAGCCACAAGAATATCTGTTTTTTTAGAGACACTCCCTGTCACCTTGGCCCCTAACGCTTGCAATTTTTCCTTGGCTGCTTGACGGGTGAATTTTTCCAATTTCCCTGTCAATACCACCGTCTGACCAGATAAAAGGGCATCACCAAGAACCAACTGGCCTTTGAAGGTCAGATTAAGCCCTGCCTCTGCTAATTCTGTCAAGAGTTGCTGGGCTCCCTTGGTTGAAAAATAAGAAACAATGGCCTGACCCACCGTTTGCCCTAGACCATCAATTTGGGCAACTTCTTCTACTTGAGCCTGACTCAGACGGTTGAGGTCGCCAAAGTATTCCAATAACTGCTGACTGACCTTGCTCCCCACATGACGAATACCCAAACCAAACAAGAGTTTCTCCGCCGAATGACTTTTAGAGGCCTGAATGGCTTGATAGAGTTTATCAGCAGACTTGTCCTTGATACCTTCCAAGGCTAAAAAGTCTTCCTTACTTAGTTGATAAATATCAGCCACATCATGAACCAGGTCAGCCTGAAAGAGTTTTTTTATCACAGCTGGCCCCAAGCCAACAATATTCATGGCCTGACGACTGGCAAAGTGAATTAAACGTTCTTGCAACTGACTAGGACATTGGGGATTAATACACCGCAGGGCTACCTCATCCTCATAATGGAGCAGCTCTTCCTGACAGGAGGGACAATGACTGGGTACAGGCATTTTCTCCTGACTGGTCCGTTTTGTCGTCACCACCTTCAAGACGGCTGGAATAATATCCCCAGCCTTATAGACAATGACCGTATCACCAATGCGGATATCCTTGTCTGCGATGTAATCAACATTGTGCAAGGTTGCCCGACTGACCTTGGTTCCCGCTAGCTGAACAGGACTGAGATTAGCCGTTGGTGTCACCACACCCGTCCGTCCAACCGTCCAATCCACACTTTCAATCACAGCTTCTTTCTCCTCAGCTGGAAACTTATAAGCTATGGCCCAACGTGGGGCCTTGACCGTAAAGCCCAACTCTTCTTGAATGGCCAACTCATTGACCTTGATGACAATTCCATCAATGTCATAAGGAAGCCGACCACGGTCCTGCCCAACCTCTTGGATAAATTGCCAAATATCTGCCATAGAGGCTGACACTCGGTAACGAGGGTTAACCGAAAAACCATACTGGCCCAGAGTTGTCAGCACAGCCTCTTGACTGGCCTGACGACTAGGACTAGCCTCCTGATAAAGAAAGGTCGCTAGCTGCCGTTGAGCAACCATGGCCGTATCTAATTGACGCAGGGTTCCTGCTGCTGCATTACGAGGGTTGGCAAATTCGGCTTGACCTTGCTCACGCCGTTCAGCATTTAAGCTCTCAAAGGATTTTTTTGGTAAATAGGCTTCGCCACGCACGGTTAGATTGACTGGAGCAGGCAGACTGAGCGGAATATCCTTAATCCGCCGCAGATTTTCCGTGATATTTTCACCGACCAGACCATCGCCACGTGTCGCCCCTACCTGCAAAAGACCGTCAACATAGGTCAGGGAAATAGACAAGCCATCAATTTTTAATTCTGCCAAATAAGTGGCCTGCGGAAATTCTTTCTTAATCCGTTTGTCAAACTCTAGTAATTCGGACTCGGAAAAAGCGTCCTGTAAACTGTACAAGGGATAGTCGTGCTGGTATTTTTCAAAACCAGACAAAATCATTCCCCCCACACGGTGGGTTGGGCTATCTGCCTGAACCAAGTCAGGATAAGCGGTCTCTAAATCAACCAATTGACGATAAAGGGCATCGTATTCAGCATCTGATACGCTCGGATTGTCATCTGTATAGTATTCCTTGGCATAGCGATTTAACTGCGCCACCAAGTCTCTCATCTTTTCTTTCATAAGTTTATTTTAGCATAGAATAGACTGGCAATCAAAAAATCAGAATAAAAAAGCTAGGAGTTATTGCCATCATACCTAGCCTTTCCTGCACAAATGAGACTAAAATAGTCAAACCAAACAGAGAGGTCTAGTCCCTATCCCCTTTTCAAAATTAAAAAAAGACCTGTCAAACAGGTCTATCATCATAAATCGAAGGGCCTACCAACCAAACTCCTCATAAAAAATCTGTCCCTTAGGCACACCATACGCTTCTAAACAAGCCATCCAATAACGAGCCATAGCAGCTGGCCCACTAATCAAAACTGTCACTGAATTCAATTCTTTTGGCAAACTGGCTAAAACCTCTTCTTCCTCAAAGCGTCCAACTAGACGATGGGCGACAAAATTCGGCCGTTTTGACCATTCTAGGAATTTTTCCTCATAAAGCAGCGCCTCCTTGGTGCTTGCTCCATGGAAAACAGTTGTTTTAATATTGGGATTGGCTTCAACAATGGATAAAATTGGTGTTATTCCAATGCCACCTGAAATCGCCAAGATTTCTTTCGGTGCCTGTTCATCAATAATGGTTTGATAAAGACCATACCCACCATTAACCATAAGTTGGGCAGGAGCCTCTAACTCTTGTAATTGACGAGTAAAATCACCATCACCACGAATGGCTAAGACAATATCGCAACTATTTTTAGGATTATTAACCAAAGAAAAGGGATGGGGTTCTTCCAAACCTTTTATATCGGGAAAAGAGATAAAAACAAAGTCACCCGCCCGTAAGGTCAAATCATGTTTGGCTGGCAACTGAATGCGAAACTCATGAATATTGTCCGCTAGCTGACGGTTGCTCACAAGTTGAGCTTGCACCCCTTGCGCTGTTTTCCCTAGCTTAGAGCGAAGATAGCTAAAGAAAACAAAGAAGGTAGCTAGATAAACAACCAGCATAAAGGGAACATTGCTCCGAATGTAATCAATCAATTGAATATGGACAAAAATTAAAAAGGTAGCCAATAGATTTAATCGGTGAAGGGCAAGCGATACCTCATGCTTAAAAGTTGTCTCGAGTTTTTTCTTGATTGTTGCCAAAAAAGGCACACGACTAGTTAACCATCCCGCCATAAAAATCAAGGAATACAATAACAAGGCTAGAAAAATATTAAAGGCAATATTCCCAGTTAGAGCAATCAAACCATAGGAAGGACTAGCCGACTTATGTAACATAGCTAGAAAAATAGCCACCATACTCAAAATACCATGAATCATATAAGCCACTGGCAAACCGATTAAGCGATCCAACCATTTTGGTTTAGTGCCAATATAGATAGCTAAAAGCATCCACACATAGGCAATAATACCGTTAGCAATGGCTAACTTTTGCCCCTCCATACCAGCGGGTAAACCTTGAACAAAGGTGTAAAGAAATGGCAGGGGTAGGACAAAAACTGCTACCAACCAAGCCAATAATGTTCTCAAATGATGGTTTTTTGACATGTTTCAAATTCTCCGTTTCTAAAAAATTGTAATCCTGTTTGATGGATATATAGGCCGCTCAGTTTTTCCTGAACAAGTAATCTATCAAAGACGGTCTGACCGGCTGATAAGGCGGCTGTTGCCCAGACATCTGCCCAGCTAAGACTATGACCAATAATCGTCACCTGTTTCAAATCTTCTGGACCAAGAATTCGTAAGTGTCTGCCGCGCTTACTATAACCAGAGGTGGCCACTGCTCCAGCTTTCATGGTCAGTTGAGCCAGCAAGTCTTGTGGCTTATCTGGATTTTCAATCCCAATCTTCCACGAGAAATCACTAGATTGAGCCGTAGCAAATTGCATATCTCCCGCCCCATTGATAGCCACTGCTTCAATTAAGGGATTAACTAGTAAAGGAAGCAAGTACTTTCGGTAAATCTTCTCAACAATCCAGCCTTTAACAAAGCCCGTCGGATCATAAGCATCGTGGTCATAGGGATTGAAAAAACCTTCGGTTTCAATCTTGGCTGCCTGAACAGCCGTATAGACCTCCTGAAATTCCTTATCAAATAAGACCTTTACTTGTCCTTGACGAAATTGTGTCACCAAGGAATGGGGTAAAAAGGGCGAAAATTTTGCCTCTAGCCGACCTAGTTCTTCTGTCACCGGCTCAACTAACTGGGACAGGGCTTCGGTAACTACCTGCTTATCCTGACCGACCAGACAGAGGGTAAATGGCATAGTCATGGCTTCTATGGTGTGTGATTGAATGGTTCTCATGACTGAGCCTGAGTGATGGCATCCTGTAAGGATCCCGTAAACCCTTTAAGGGCTTCAGAAGCACCAGACACTAACTCAACTTGACTGGATTGATTAGTTAAGGCCTGACTCGTGTACTGGGGCAGGGCATTTTCATTAATCCTAACCGAATTAGGATTATCTTGGGGATAGGCAAGCACATCAATGGCACTCATTTGGCCATTTGACACGGTTAGTTGAACCTGATAATCGCCGCGATTGGTCGTGACTACTTGACCGGTATAGGTACCATCTACTAAATTCCCAGCCTGGTCCTCGTTCATTGACGAGCTGGATTCATTAGTCAGGGCTAATTCTGACTGGGGCTGATAATTAGCCTTAGTCTCTGAAGCGGGCTTAAAGAACAGTAAGTAAATATCGGCAAGGGCAGCACCTAAAGCCAAGAGGCCGACAGCAGGAGCCATTAGCTTTTTTCTCATCATCACATTCCTTTCTGTATTAGGTATTCTATTTATCAATTATATCACATGATTCGTCCTTTTATATAACAGTTTTGTTTCATTTATATATAAAATTAAATTATTTGTGAAAGTATCTGTTTTCAAAGCTATTGAAAATCTCTTGAAAAATTACAAGTAATTTTTCAGTCCGGACAAACAAAAAGTTTTGACCAGCCTCAGCCAGTCAAAACTTTTTCTTATCACAACCCCAGACCGACACCCTGTCCAAACCGATCATATTTGTTATTTAGTTCCTTGATTTGTTGCCAAGTGACTTTTTCCTCGTTAGTTAACACCCAGAGCCTGTCATAAATCAAGGCACCAATTTATCCATAAAATCCCTTGAAACCATGTTTCAAGGGCTGAGGAGGACATTTTTTGAAGTCTGTTGGCTATAAACTATAAACCTTGTGATTTAACTTTGCTAAACCATTTGTCAAACTCTTCTTCTGGCGTCATGTGGACATCATCTGGACGTGTTTCATAACGTGCGTTATAATTGTATGTTACTATCAGTTTATCATTTAAAACATCATAAACTAGAAAACATTCTGTATGCGGCTTCTCTCCTAAATTGACATAATATTTCCTGATTTCCTCTATCTTACTCAAACAGTCATCTAACAGCAAACATTGTTTGTCACTAGATTCATTAACATATTCATTATTCGAAAGGGCTCGATTAATCTCTCCTCTTTCAACATATATGTTGTTAATTTTATAAAAAACATCAAAGCTCAATAAATGTCTCTCTGAAACATAGTAAATATAAATGTATTCTGCCAGATGATTAACATACTCACTCGAAGCTGATATTATCTGTTTATGAATATTATTTAACATTTCTTCAACACACATGTGGCAGATCCTTTCTAATTATTACCAATAATTTTACTAATTACTTTACCGCTATCAATCCTATACTTGATGTCAAATTTCTGCGGTCTTTTTGATAGTCCGTCATAACTCAGCCTAATACTCACTTCAACTTTTTTCCCTGCCTTAATAGCATTATGCCATAATCTCTCAAGTTCACGATACTCTCTCATATTGACGAACTTATCTTGAGAGACAAGATTATCTAGCTTTGGAGAACCTCCGAAGAGATCAGCAATCAGATGACCGGCATGATCGGTAACTATTTTACCCGTAGTATTAGGATTATGAGTAAGCCGTCCAGCATGAGTTTTTAATTGCAACTCACCCACACCAACTCCAATAATACGACCTAGAGCATCTGTCTCATAATAATAGTCATGCTCCCCTGAACGGTAATTAATATTTGGTCGTAAGTTTCCTTGACTATCAAAATGAGAACCATCCAGTATAATATTATTAGCTAGGATTAACATTTCTTCATTAGGTAGAGGGAAGCTTTCAATATCTGGTCTGCCTTGACTCTTCGGCGGCTGAACTGTTATCCCCTGACTTGGCTTTACTTGAGCGGGACCAGGTGTTATCCCTATCCCTGATGAAACAGACGGTGGATGGATAGTAATGCTTGGTTGCTTACCTGGCGTTGGAAATGTCTCAACATTTTTGACTGGTGGCGAAACAGCTATTGCTCCTACAATCAGTTTTTGATTTGGGTAAATCGATTTATTGGACAAACCATTCCATGTAACAAGTTCAGCAATCGTAACTCCATACTGATTAGCTATTCCCCACAATGAGTCTCCTCGCTGAACAGCATGGACTCTTTCTCCAGACTTATTTACTGGATTACTGATTGTCAAATTAAGCACCTGACCTGGGTAAATCAGGTCTCCAACAACTCCTGTTCGTTGTCGCAAGTCAGTCAAACTCATGCCATATTTATTAGCAATACGCCAAAGAGAGTCACCTTGACGAACTGTATAATGACTAGGCACTAAAGTTGCTGAATTTATCGTCAATCCAACTATAGGACTTAACCGCAAGGACTGATTGGGCCTAATTAAATTTCCCTTAATACCATTCCATGCTACTAGTTGTTCTACTGTTAGACCATAACGACGGGAAATCGACCAAAGTGTGTCTCCTCGTTGCACGGTATGAATAGCTGGAGCTGTTACTTGAAGACGTTCCCCTGGATGAACAGTATTATTTCTAATACCATTCCAAGTAATAAGCTGCTCCATACTAATACCATAGTGACGTGAGATTGACCAAACTGATTCTCCTGCCTGAACAGTATGACTACTTGTTCCTCGGACTAAGAGAGGGGGCACCACTTGTAAAATCTGCCCTGCATGAATGGTATTATTACTAATATTATTCCATGCAACTAATTGTTGCATACTAATGCCATAACGACGTGAGATTGACCAGACTGATTCTCCTACGAGAACTTGATGAGCACCTCTTACAAGAACTTTTGGTTGTGGTTTCACAGCTAGATTTCCCGAAAATTGCGGAATAATCTGAGAGCTAGATAAGGCACGCGCAGTTGCTTGAGCTCTCAAACGTTGAAGCTGATTGGATACCACAGTAGTTCCCCATTGATAATTGAGGGAGAATTGTATCGGCTAGTAGCTTGTGATAAAGATTGTCTCGCAACACCATTGACTTGACTTATAGCGTGATTACGATAAGTCAAGTTAGCTTGTGCAGTCACACGACGTGCCAAACGTTCTTGTGTTCTCTGAGTCGCATGATAATTAACCGTCTGCCGTATTTGTAGTTGTTGGTTTTTATTTGCCTGATAGGCTTGATAGGCTTGATAAACTTTGTATCCAATATAGAGGCTGTCCCTGCAACAGCTGCTGCTGTCGCTATAATAGGAGCAAATGGCGCAATAGCTGTCACTGCACGTGCCAATAGAGCTCCTGTTCGCAAAAGACGAGTCGCTTTGGGCAAAGCAAATACTAAACCTCTCCCCAAACTAACAGCTGACCGTGATTCATTACCAGAATCTCTTGAAGTTACCATATCAACAAAGGTATCACTAAGTTCTTCTACAGTCTTAGCTTGAAGAACACGTTCAAACTCTTTAGGACTGCTAGCCAAAAGTAACTGATCAACTAATTCCTCTAAATCAGTTTGTATACTGTAAGTTTCAAAATAGGATTTTAAGAGTTCTTGATATTTAAGCGGATCTTTTTCATTATCTAGACGATTTAACTCTTCTGCCGTTAAGTATTGTCTTAATGTTGCTAATTCTTTAATAGCATATTCTTCATTAATCTGATTTTCCAAAAGATAAACCAAGGATTTTACCTTATCCTCGTTTGTAGCAGAGATTTTAAATAAATTTATTTCGTCGTCACTAGCATTGTCTAAATAACCATCTATCCCAGCTTCAATATTGTTAATTGAGTCAGATGATGGTGGTGATGAAAGACTATTATTGCTCGTAATTGCTCGTAAAATCAACTTTTTGAACAGGAACTAAATTATTTTCTACTCTTAAAGAATCATTATCAATAATTTCAGAATCAGAAGTAGCAGACAGAGCTTGTTCTCCCATTCCCGGAGATGGTTTAACTTCAGTAGCAACTAATCCTAAGTCAGGACTCTCCGCAAATACACTGCTTGAGGCGAAACTCAGAAAAAATATAACTATAATAATAGGTAATAACCCTCTAAAAGAAACCGTCTTTTTTCTAAAAGTCATGAAAGCCTCCTTTCTAAACCATGACTCCTAAAAAACAACCCTCCTCAATACAATTATATCACACAAAAAAATAATCTGCCAATACTTAATTTTCAGATTTTTATATCAAAAAAAGTAACCAAGAGTCCTTAACTCTCGGCTATTTTTCTTCTTTCTCCTTGGCTAGGCGGAGTTTACGGTTGGGATTAAGGGTGTTGAATAATTCTTCTAATTTTTCACTTGTCCAGATGTCAGCAGCTGAAACAAAGTTCCCATCCTTATCCTTAAATGATATTGGTTTATCACCCATCTGCTCACCTCACCTTGGTCTTAATCCACAAATTCAAATTCAAAATTCCCAATGCGGACAATATCGCCATCTCTTGCACCACGCTCACGCAGGGCTTCATCAACCCCCATGCCACGCAATTGACGGGCAAATTTCACGATGGATTCGTCCCGTTCCATATTGGTCATGACAAAGAGTTTTTCCAATTTCTCACCCGACAAGACCCAGGCGGCATCGTCATCACGAGAAATCTCAAAGGCTTTTTCTTCGCCATTAAAGCCATAATAAACTTCTTCTGCCATATCTGTTTCTTCGTAAAGGAGGAATTCGTCTGTCTTGTCCAGCAAATCTGCGGTCGCTTCTAAAAGATTATCTAAACCTTGGTGAGCAATGCTGGAAATTGGAAAAATCAGCGGCAAGTCATCAAATTCATCATAGTTGGCAGCTAATTTCTCCCGGAAAACCTTGAGATTTTCTGCTGCTTCTGGCATATCCATCTTATTAGCAACAATAATCTGTGGCCGCTCCATCAACCGAAGGTTATAAGTCTCCAACTCATGGTTGATGGCTTCATAGTCTTCATAAGGGTCACGGCCCTCGCTGGCTGACATATCAATGACATGGAGAATAACCCGCGTCCGCTCAATATGACGCAAGAACTGGGTCCCTAGCCCAACCCCTTGACTGGCTCCCTCAATCAAACCTGGCAAATCCGCCATGGCAAAGCCGTCGCCAGACTTGGTTCTCACCATCCCTAGATTTGGCACAATGGTGGTAAAGTGATAGGCACCAATCTTGGGCTTGGCTGCTGAAACAACGCTAAGCAGGGTTGATTTACCAACTGAAGGAAAGCCAACCAAACCGACATCCGCCAAAATTTTCAACTCCAAGGCCAGCTCGCGTTCTTCACCTGGTTCACCATTTTCCGCAATTTCGGGAGCGGGATTGCGTGGTGTCGCAAAACGAATATTGCCACGGCCACCGCGACCGCCCTTGGCAATGATAAACTCCTGCCCATGCTCTACCAAGTCAGTAATGACCTTACCTGTTTCAGCATCACGGACCGTTGTTCCCTGCGGCACTCGCACATAGAGGTCTTCTGCCCCTCGGCCATGCATGCCCTTGGTCATGCCTTTTTCACCTGATTTGGCTTTAAATTTACGATTGTAGCGAAAATCCATCAAGGTACGCAACCCCTCATCAACAATAAAGATAACATCGCCACCTCGACCACCATCGCCACCCCATGGACCACCATTGGGAACGTATTTTTCCCGGCGGAAGGCCACCATGCCATCGCCACCTCGACCTGCCTTGACACTAATTTTGGCCGTATCTAAAAACATACTCATTTTTTTCTCCTACAAAAAAGAGAGGACAAGGTCACACTTCATTGTCAGAATTTGTCACTCTCTAGTTATCCTCTCCTATGATGAAATGGCACTCAAAGCTGTTAAAACAGCAGCACCGATCGTGATCAACAACATGATGACCACAACAACTAGGGTTAATTTTTCAAAAAGTGTTTTCTTTCTCACTTCATTATCGCCAAAAGCCATAGCCTCTTACCTCTTCATAGTTTACTCCCTATTATACTACCATGAATGGGATAAATTCGCAACTTTTTTACCATGGCTTTCCGTTGAGATTTCTTGGAATTTGTGCTATATTATTAGGCATATCTTGCAATTAAAGGAGACTTATTAATGACCCTACCTCATTTTTCAGAAAATCTTAAAAAATACGCCCAATTACTCATTGCAAAAGGTGTCAATGTTCAAAAAGGGCACACCCTAGTCTTAGCCATTGATGTGAGACAGCATGAATTTGCCCGTCTCTTGGTCCAAGAAGCCTATGCTAAAGGAGCTAGCGAGGTTGTCGTTGACTACACTGACGAAGTCGTCACCCGTGAAAAATACCTCCACGCTGACCAAGACCGCTTAACAACCATTCCCCAATACATGGTTGATCGCTCCAACTATTTCCTGGATAAAAAAGCTAGCCGCCTAGTTATCCTATCAGCTAATCCAAATGCCTATGCAGCTGTTGACCCAAGTCGCCTATCTGCGGCAACCAAGGCCCTCAATACAGCCCTTGAAAAACAACGCAATGCCATGCAGGCCAATAAGTTCAGCTGGAACTTGGGAGCAGCTGCCAGTCCAGAATGGGCAGCCATGGTCTTTCCCGACCTTGAAACGAGTGAAGAACAGGTTGATGCCCTTTGGGACGCTATCTTCAAGATGAACCGTGTCTATGACGAGGACCCAATCAAATCTTGGGATGAGCACGAGGCCAAGCTAACCGCCAAGGCTAAAATTCTCAATGACATGCAGTTTGACGCCCTCCACTACACTGCTCCTGGTACAGATTTAACTCTCGGTATGCCAAAAAATCATGTTTGGGAGGCTGCTGGCAGCTACAATGCACAAGGCGAGAAATTCATCGCTAACATGCCAACTGAAGAAATCTTCACTGCCCCTGACTATCGCCGTGCCGACGGTGTCGTGTCTAGCACCAAGCCACTCAGCTATGCTGGTGTTGTCATTGAAAACATGACCTTTACCTTCAAAGATGGACAAATTGTTGATGTCAAGGCTGACAAAGGTGAAGAAACCCTCAAACGCATGATTGAAGAAAATGACGGTGCTCGTTCGCTAGGTGAAGTAGCCCTTGTCCCTCATAAAACACCAATTTCCCTCTCTGGCTTGACCTTCTTCAATACCCTCTTTGATGAGAATGCCTCAAACCACTTGGCTATCGGAGCTGCCTATGCCCATAGCATTGAAGGGGGCGTTGACATGAGTCGTGAGGAGCTCAAAGAGGCTGGCCTTAACAACTCAAGTACCCACGTTGACTTTATGATTGGTTCTGACCAAATGGATATTGATGGTATCACTGCCGATGGCAAACGTGTGCCAATCTTCCGTGGCGGCGAATGGGCTATTTAACCTTAGAAAGAGATTAAGATGCTTAATTCAATTATTATTGGTGCTCTTATCGGTTGGTTAGCTGGTATGATTACCAAACGTAACGACCGTATCGGCTGCTTGACTCGTATCATCGTTGGCCTGCTAGGCGCCTCTCTCGGTCAATTCTTCTTTGGCCATTGGGGACCCAGACTAGGCGATACTGCTCTTATCCCTTCTATTTTAGGGGCTATGATTATTCTAACCATTTTTATCGCCAAAAGTGACCGATGATAACAATCAACCATCAGTTCAACTGATGGTTTTCTGTTGCTCTCATCAAAAAAAGAACTGATCAGCAGTTCTTTTTTTACTCTTCAATAATCTTAATATCTGCTCCCAAAGCAGTCAGCTTTTCAATGATATTGGAATAGCCACGGAGAATAAATTCAATATTACTAATCTCTGTAGTTCCCTCAGCCATCAAACCTGCCGTCACTAGAGCTGCTCCTGCCCGTAGGTCAGTCGCCTTAACAGGAGCACCGGTCAATTTATTTGGGGCATGATAAACAATTTGACCGCCAGTGACTGTGATGTCTGCTCCCATACGAGCCATTTCAGCCACATGATTGACCCGTTTTTCATAGATGGTGTCAATGATAGTGCCACGACCTTGAGCGGTCAAGAGAAGAGGCGTAATTGGCTGTTGTAAGTCAGTGGCAAAGCCAGGATAAGGGGATGTTTTAACCGAAACAGCCTTGAGCTGCTCTTGCTTTTCAACAAAAACACTGTCCTCATCGATGGTCATGCGAACACCCATCTCTTCCAACTTGGCAATAAAACTTTCCAAGTGTTCATACAAGACATTGGTGATATGAACACCCTCACCAATAGCAGCTGCCATAGCGATATAAGACCCCGCTTCAATGCGGTCTGGAATAACCTGATGACGAGTCCCATGGAGGCTATCGACACCTTCAATACTGATGACATCCGTTCCAGCTCCACGAATTTTAGCCCCCATATTGTTCAAAAGGGTCGCCACATCAATGATTTCTGGCTCTCGGGCAGCATTTTCAATCACTGTCCGTCCTTTGGCCTTGGTCGCTGCAATCATGGTGTTGATGGTTGCCCCCACACTGACCGTATCCATGTAGATATGAGCGCCTTGCAAGGGTTGGCCATCAGTAGCCAATCGCATAGACTCCCCTTCATAGGAAACCTTTGCCCCCATGGCTTCAAATGCTTTCAAGTGCAAATCAATGGGGCGTGGGCCCAAATCACAACCACCTGGTAAACCAACTGTCGCTTCAGCAAAGCGCCCTAACAAACTACCATAAAAATAATAAGAGGCACGCAAACTATTGATTTTACCATAAGGGAGGGGGATATTTTTAACCCCACGTGGGTCAATTTCCAAGGTTTCGCCAGAGCGTTTAACCTGACAGCCCATAATTTCAATAATCTCAACCAAGCTATCCACGTCACTGATGGCTGGAACACCATCTAGAGTCACAATATCATCCGCTAAAATAATGGCTGGAATCAAAGCCACAACACTGTTTTTAGCCCCCGATACAGCAACATGCCCTTTAAGGGATTTACCACCATTAATTACAATCTTACGCATTCGTTCTATTCTTTCTCATACTATATTTAACTATATTATTCTATCACATCTCAGGTCATTTGACAAACAGATAATATGGGAAACTATCGTTTTTACCAAAAGACTAGCATGGGGTAAAAAAGACGGACTAACTCCACAGTCCATCTTTAATCCACTAGTTTTCGATTTTAAAATAGGCTTTTAAGGCTTGAACTTGATCCAAACGTTCCCAAGGCAAATCAATATCTGTCCGCCCCATGTGACCATAGGCTGCTGTTTGGCGATAAATTGGCCGTTTGAGGTCAAGCATCTTGATAATACCAGCTGGTCGTAAATCAAATAGCTGCCGAACGGCCTTTTGTAAATCTGCTTCTGCCACCTTGCTGGTGCCAAAGGTGTCCAGGCGAACGGAAACAGGTTGAGCCACACCAATCGCATAGGCCAACTGAACCTCAACTTTTCTGGCTAGACCTGCAGCCACGATATTTTTGGCAATGTAACGGGCGGCATAAGAGGCTGAGCGATCAACCTTGGTGGCATCCTTGCCTGAAAAAGCACCCCCACCATGGCGGGCATAGCCACCATAGGTATCGACAATAATCTTACGCCCTGTCAAGCCTGAATCGCCTTGGGGGCCACCAATCACAAAGCGGCCTGTTGGATTGATAAAATACTTGGTGTTTTCATCCAGATACTCAGCTGGAATCACCGCCTTAATCACCTGTTCAATCATGTCATGACTGATTTGCTCTTGACTAACATCTGGGTCATGCTGGGTAGAGATGACCACGGTATCCACTCGAAGAGGCTGGTCATTTCCGTCATATTCTACGGTCACTTGTGATTTAGCATCTGGTCGTAAATAGCTCAATTGACCTGACTTTCGTAGCTCTGCCAATTTTCTGACCAAGGCATGTGACAGCGAAATCGGCAGAGGCATCAATTCGGGTGTTTCATCAATGGCAAAGCCAAACATCAACCCCTGATCACCAGCACCAATCTTATCAAGCTCCTCATCTTTCCCTTGACGAACTTCCAAGGCTTCCTTGACCCCTTGGGCAATATCTGGTGACTGTTCCACTAAGGAAGGATGCACCCCAACCGTTTCTGCCGAAAAACCATACTCCGTCTTGGTGTAGCCAATCTCAGCAATGGTATCTCTGACAAGGCGATTGATGTCCACATAGGCTGTCGTCGAAATCTCACCAAAGACATGAACAGAACCCGTATAAACCGCTGTTTCAGCAGCCACATGGGCCTCTGGGTCCTGCTCAAGAATGGCATCTAAGATGGCATCAGAAATCTGGTCTGCAATCTTATCTGGGTGCCCCTCAGATACTGACTCAGACGTGAAAAGTTTACGTTCTGACATAAAAATGTCCCCCTTTTAATAAAATGCGTTAAAAAGTTACAAAGAACTAGTAGGAGGTTAACCACTACTACCTTTTCGGGACTTTATAACACCCCTATTTTAACACAAATGGCGAAAAATAGGATAAAAAAGATGAGTTAGCAGTTGCATTTTTACCACTTTATATTATACTAAAATCATGTTAAAGGATTACTTAGACCCAGAAACTATTCGTCAACAAGTCGGTTGGCCTGTCTATTTCAAGGAAAAAAGCTCCTCTACCCAAACAGACGCTAGAGAGGGCATTCAGAAAAATCATGCCTGCCCTGCCCTCTACCTGGCCGATGGTCAAGAACAAGCAGTGGGACGATTTGGCCGGCCATTTTATACAGAAGATCAAGGAGGGATTTACATGACCCTCCATCTCAAGCCAACTCGTCCCCTAAGCCAGCTGGCTGTCTACACCATGATGATTGCTACAAGCATCGTCAAGGCTATTGAAGGCTTAACCCAACAACGCTGTCAAATAAAATGGGTCAATGACATCTACCTCAACCAGAAAAAAATTGCTGGCATCTTGCTTGAGAGCATTCATCGTGAAGATCAGCAAGCGACTGATTTATTAATTGGAGTCGGTATCAATTTTGCCATTTCAACCTTTCCACCAGAATTAGCTAGCAAGGCCGGCTCCTTGTTCCAAGAACACCCTTCAATTAGTCGGAGCCAACTAATCTGTGAGATTTGGCGTATTTTTCAAGAAACTCCCGAACAGGATTTGATTAAGGTTTATCGAGACAAGTCCATGGTTTTAGACCAGCTAGTCAGTTTTACAGAAAATGGCCAGACCTTCCAAGGCCTAGCCATAGACATCAGTCAAAAAGGCGAGCTAATCGTACAACTCGCTAATCATGAGACCAAGATTCTCTCTAGCAATGAAGTTAGTCTTTCTTCTTGGTTATCTTGAGAATATTATCCGTAAATTTACTGACAATATAGACGCGCTTCAAGTCACGGTACAATAAGAAGCCCCAGAGTAGGGCAATCAGGTATTCTTTTTCAAAAAGTGCCTGATTAAAAAAGATGGTTTCTAGAAGACAAAAACTAGCAATAATAATAAACTGTAAAATACTCATCATTCCATTTTTATGCAGTAAGCCAAATCGCTTACCATCAGCAGTGAAACTAGCAAGCAGAGAGAAGTAACTTCTTTCTGCTCACTTTTTAATCATTAATAACCCTTATTTTATCTTGCAAGAACTGAAAGCCCTCAGGTAGTAAGGCTGGCTCTTGACTAGCCTGGACCTCTTCCTTTTCTTGACGATGTTTCTGAGCGAATTCTTGCCGAATCAGGTTAAAATCAGCCCTTGGTACTGCCATAATTTGCGGTGAAAAACCGGCTACTTGACTCATGACATTTCCAAAAATCGTATTCAAATCACTGCGCCTCATCGCCTGCTCAGCATTAAAGGCCGCATCAAAAGCCAAAATAGCATGTTCCGCATTGGCCAAGACTGGCTCAGATCCCATCAAGAGAGCCTTTTCCTGGGCCGATAGGCTTTCTAAAATTTCCTGCCAAGCCTCCTTTAAAGCCCCTAAATATTGGCGGGATTTCTGGCTATCCTCCACCGTCTCAGCCATTATCATCAGAATCTTCTCTTTATTCACCTTAAAAGAGGACGGTTTGGGAAGCGGCTTAGCTGGAGGAAGCTGGGAATCAGTAGTGCTCAAACGATTTTTGAGTTCTAAGACTTCTTGTCTCAATTGTTCAAGCTCCTGCTCAATCTGCCCCCTCAAGTCAAGAGAATTGTTCTGTGGTTCAGAGGTCTGGGCCAGTCGCATGGTCATCATTTCTGCATAGATTTTCGGATAACTGGCAGCCTTAATTTGTTGTAAACCGTCCGTTACCTGGTCAATCATCGTAAACAAGCGTTCTTGAGACAGGACTAGATTATCTTGGAACCCCTGGCTCAGCTGACTAAGCTCTACCCCTGCCTTGGCTAACAACAAATCTCTCAGGTAATTTAATAAATCCGTGGCAAATCGAGACATACTCTTGCCACTATTAAAAATAAGGTCCATTTCTGACAAGGCCTGGGTCACTTGTCCTTGAGAAATAAAGCTCACATAAGCATCTAAAGCTTTAAGGGAAATGCTTCCCGTAATCTCCTCCGCAGTTGCCAAATCTAGCTGTTTCTCTTGGGTCAGACTGAGCGCCTGATCCAACATTGATAAGGCGTCACGCATACCTCCTTCTGCCCTTTTGGCAATTAAGGTCAAGGCGAGAGGGTCATAAGTCAGCCCCTCTCGGGTCAAAATCTGCTCTAAATGCTGACTGATGTCACTAACCCCAATGGCTTTAAACTCAAAACGTTGGACCCGAGACAAAATCGTTGCAGGAATTTTGTGCAATTCAGTCGTGGCCAAGATAAAAACAACATGATCTGTCGGCTCTTCCAAAGTCTTCAACAAGGCATTAAAGGCTCCCGTTGATAACATATGAACCTCATCAATAATGTAAACCTTGTAGCTAGCTCGACTAGGAGCATAGGTTGATTTATCGCGGATATCCCGTATCTCATCCACCCCATTGTTTGAGGCCGCATCAATTTCAATAACATCCTCCAAGCTCCCCTTAGTAATATCTTGACAAATATCACAGGCATTACAAGGTTCACCATGGGATTGATTGGGACAGTTCATGGCTTTGGCAAATATTTTGGCAGCACTTGTTTTCCCAGTTCCTCTAGGACCAGAAAACAAATAGGCATGGCTGACCTTACCACTAGAAACTGCCTGTTTTAAGGCCTTTGCCACCACTGTTTGCCCGACCATTTCGGCAAAGGTTTGGCTCCGATATTTCCGATATAAGGCTTGGTACATTAACGTTCTACTCCAAATTGACTAAAATCCCATCTGGTTTGAGTCATTAAAAGCTGGACAAACTCTTCTAAATAGGCCTGATCAAGCTCATCGTAATCCCCTACAAGTCGAGAATCCAAGTCAAGAACACCAAGTAATTGACCATTTTTGACCATAGGAACCACAATCTCACTCATTGCAGCCGAATCGCAAGAAATATAGTTATCATGCTCTTTGACATTTGCCACAATCAAGGTTTCTTGAGTCTGAGCAGATTCACCACAAACCCCTTTTCCAAGAGCAATACGGGTACAAGACACCTTGCCTTGGAAGGGGCCCAGGATTAACTCTTGACCATCAAAAAGGTAAAAACCGGTAAAAACCGAATTGGGTAGGGTCTGATTCAACATAGCAGATGCGTTGGACAGATTAGCCAAGGCATTTTCTTCTCTATCAAAGAGTAGGCGAGCCTGGGCCAAGAGTAAATCATAGGCTTCTTTTTTAACAGTTGTTTCCATCGTTCTCCTCCACTCCTTTAATCAGCTAAAATGCTAGCAATTTTCGTATTAATCACATCAATAGCAACCAGATTGGACACACCTTCTGGAATGACGATATCTGCATAACGTTTGGTTGGTTCAATAAATTGATGGTACATGGGTTTGACTACACTAGTATACTGTTCAATAATGCTATCTAAACTCCGTCCCCGTTCTTGCATATCACGTTTAATCCGACGAATAATCCGAATATCATCATCAGTGTCAACAAACAATTTAATGTCCATCAAATCACGCAAGCGCTTGTCTTCCAAGACCAAGATTCCTTCAACGATGAAGACATCTTGCGGCTCTTGACGATAGGTTTCCTGACTCCGAGTATGTTGGGTATAATCATAGATTGGAATATCAACCGATTGACCATCAGCAAGAGCAGATAAATGCTCAATTAACAAGTCGGTATCAAAAGCCAAAGGGTGGTCATAATTCGTTTTAATCCGTTCTTCAAAAGTCAAGTGACTCTGGTCCTTGTAATAAGAATCATGTTGAATCATGGCCACCTTAGCATCAGAAAAATTCTCCAAAATAGCATGGGAAACACTGGTTTTACCGCCTCCAGAACCACCCGTCACGCCAATAATAATTGTTTTCTTTTGCATGTCTTCTCCATCTCTACAATAAATCTTTCTCTCTATTTTACCAAAATTCATGATATAATAAAAGGAACAAAATAGAAAAATAAGGATTTTTACATGATTAAGCGTTTCCCAAATAGTTGGCAAGAGCAACTTCACCAGCTTGGTTTTAACCAACTGACCCCAGTCCAAAAAGAAAGTTTTGATCCCATCCAACAAGGCCAGAACCTTCTCGTCATTAGCCCTACTGGAACTGGTAAAACCCTTGCCTACCTCTGGCCCAGCCTACTTAAGCTAAGCCCCCGAAAAAGTCAGCAACTCTTGATTTTAGCCCCTAATACTGAACTTGCCGGACAAATCTTTGCTATCTGTAAACAATGGGCAGAGCCTCTAGGTCTCAATGCTCAGCTCTTCATTTCAGGATCCAGTCAAAAACGACAAATTGAACGCTTGAAAAAAGGACCTGAAATTCTCATCGGTACACCAGGCCGGGTCTTTGAACTAATAAAACTCAAAAAAATAAAAATGATGTCCGTTCAAACCATTATTTTAGATGAATTTGACCAACTACTCGGCGATTCCCAATACCCTTTCGTCGAAAAAATCATTCACCATGTTCCACGTGAGCACCAAATGATTTATGTCAGTGCAACCCAGGGCATTGATGCTAGCCAGCTCGCACCAAAAACACAAAAAATTGACCTCTCAGCCATAGAATTGGACAAGATAAACCATTACTATATCCAGGTAGACAAGCGTCAACGACTTGAT
The DNA here is from genome assembly GCF_007859195.1 of Streptococcus cuniculipharyngis. GTDB lineage: Bacteria > Bacillota > Bacilli > Lactobacillales > Streptococcaceae > Streptococcus > Streptococcus cuniculipharyngis. Next base: position 64,922 of record NZ_VOHL01000001.1, on the reverse strand, counting down.
TTATTACGTAAATTTTCCAATATTCCTCATATCAGAGGCCTGGTCTTTTTTAACAATCTCTCTGACCTCGGTGCTGTTGATGAACGCCTACAATTTAGCGGGGCCAATGTTGTTTCCCTCGCCAGTGATGTTAATGTTAACTATCGTAAAGTGATTCTTGACAGATTCAAACAAGGCGCCCTCTCGCTTCTCTTGGCAACAGATTTGGTCGCTCGTGGCATTGATATTGCTGACTTAGACCTAGTCATTAATTATGACTTACCACGTCAATTAGATGATTACACCCACCGTAGTGGTCGGACAGGACGCATGGGCCGCTCTGGAACAGTCATTACCTTCATCAGCCATCCAGAAGAACTCAAAACATTAAAAAGATATTGTTCAGCCCAAGAAGTTATTCTCAAAAATCAGGAATTATTCCTTAAAAACGAACCGAGTAAGCGATAAAAAACACCTCCCATCATGATGATGGGAGGTGTTTTTTATCAGTTTAGTAGCCATAAAGTTCACTAATCGTAACAAATTTATAACCTTGGCTGATCAAGTAATCTAGGACAGCAGGCAGAGCATCAATCGTTGATTGGTGGATATCATGCATGAGGATCACACTACCAGGCTGAAGACCTTCCTTAACATTTTGGAGAATCATGTCTGGATTTTTATTCTGCCAATCATAGGTATCGACGGTCCACATAACTGGTGGGAGGGCGGTAGCCGCTCGAACAATGTCATTGCTGGCACCATAAGGAGGACGCATGGTTTTGGTCCCTTGGCCAAGAACCTCCTTGACAGCATCACTAGTGGCACCCAAAGAAGCCTTGACCTGATCCAAACTCATTTTACTTAAATCACTATGGTCCCAACTATGGTTACCAATCTCATGCCCTGCCTTTTTCATCTGTTTCAACAAGTTCTCATTACCGGCGATATTCTGTCCAACCAGATAAAAGGTAGCCTTGACCTTATAGTCTTCTAAGATGGCTAGGGCTTGGGCAGTGGTTTCACTCTTTGGTCCATCGTCGAGTGTTAGAGCAACAACCTTTTCTGTAAAAATTTTATTTTCACGTAAATATTGCTGGTAGGCTTCCAAATCCTTATCTTGTAAATACTCACTATTAATCACATCATAAAGATTTTTCAAAGGAACTTTAACACCATCAGCTAATATCAGATTTCCTTTCTGATAGTCAAAGTCATCAGACTGACTAACCTTAATTTCTTGTTCTGGGTAAAGAACCGCCAATTCTTCTTCTAAACGCTCCATGCCATTTCCATTATCCTTAAATAAATGGCCTAGGCTAAAGGGACTGCTATCCCCCTTGACCCGCATGGAGTTAATAATCTTATCTGATCGATTTTTAACTCCAAAAGGACCTTTATCATAAGTCACCTGATGAATTTCTAGCTGCTTAACCCCTTTAAGACTAGTATCGGTAGCAGTTGGGTAAACAACAGTTATCTTTGGATTTTTTTTATCAGTTGGAATGGCTTTTGGGGCCAATACCATATTCTCATAAACTGGTGTCCCTTTTTCCGTTGGACTCAAGTAGTAAACCGGATTAACCTTGCCATTAGTTTGGTCAACTACCTTGATGTTAACACTCTTTTGCGATATTTTTTTCTCGGCATTCACGGCATGCGCCACTGAAAGCTGCACCACCCAGTTAAAAACAGAGTTCCACAAGAGTAGGCCCAACAAGAGACTGATTGAAACGACCAATGCCAAATCCAAATATTTTTTCATCTACCTCACCTTCTGCTAATAATCCCTAGTTCCTAATGATTTCTTTTTCTTACATCTAAACGATTAACGGCTACTTACTGAATGTCAAACACAACAGATTTGACCTGGGTCATGGCTTCAATAGAATATTTCACCCCTTGCACGCCCGCACCTGATTTTTTAGCCCCCAAGAATGGGAAATTATCTGTTCCCCGTTGGGTCTTGTTGTTAATATGTACCGTTCCAACTTCTAACTGCTCTGCGATGGCAAAGGCTTGTGGGAAGTTTTGCGTGAAGACTGACGCCTGCAAACCATATTCTGATTGGTTAGAAATGGCAATGGCCTCCTCAACCGAAGTCACACGAATGATTGGCAAAACCGGCCCAAATGGCTCTTCCCAAGCCAAGCGCATGTCTGTGGTCACCTTGTCAAACAAGACAGGTGTGATGAGATTAGCCTCACGCTTAAATTCAGTCAGGGCTGTCGCCCCCTTATCAGCGGCATCCTCAACCAAACCTTGAATAAAATCAGCAGCCGCTGTATCAATCAATGGTGTAATATCTGCATTATCTTCTGGCATCCCGACGCTCAACTTCAGCACTTCTGCCTTAATCAAATCTGCTAGTTTATCCGCTACACTGTCCATCACAAGGACACGCTTAACTGCTGTACAACGCTGACCAGAGTAACCAAAAGCACCTGCCACCACTTGCTTGGCAGTCAATTCCAAATCAGCATCTTCTAAGACAATGGCTGAATCCTTACCACCAAGTTCCAACATAATCGGACGCATACCAGCCAACTGACCAATCCGCTCACCGACTGGGGTTGAGCCTGTAAAGTTGACAAAGTTAACTTCTGGATGCTCAACAATGTAGTCCCCAATTTCTGACCCACGGCCAGTGATTGTGTTGAAGACACCTGCTGGTAAGCCCGCTTCAACAAAGGCTTCTGCCAAAAGCAAGCCTGAGATAGAACCTTGTGTTGGTGGCTTGAACATAACGACATTTCCCCCAATCAAGGCTGGGGCAATCTTAGAACCCGCCAAGTTAACTGGGTAGTTAAATGGTGAAATGGCCAAGACCACTCCAACAGGTTCACGACGAACCACCGCAATTTTTTTCTTGCTAGCGGCTTCAAAACTTCCCCCCTCAAGGACCTCACCAGATAGACGAACCCCTTCTTCAGCGGCATAACGGATAATGTCTGCTGTCCGAACAACCTCACTAACAGCGGCCTTATAGCCCTTGGCAACTTCCTTAGATAAAATCGCACCAATTTTCTCCTGGTCGCGAACCAAAATGTCAGCCACTTTATGCAGGTAAGCTGCACGCTCCACATAAGATAGACTCCGCCAAGCTGGTAGGGCCGCACGAGCTGCTGCCATGGCATCATCAACTTCAGCCTGACTCATGGCAGGTACAGTTCCTAGAGCTTCATTGTCAGCAGGGGCAAAAATGGCAATCTCCTTTTCCGAAGTCTTCCATTCGCCATTGATATAATTCTTGTATTGTTTTGACATAACTGTCTCCTTTAACCTTTACTGACTACTATTATAAAGACTTTTTCATCTTATTTCAAGCAGACAAGATCTCAATGCTCTTTGTCAGTCTTTTCAACAAAAAGGTTTAGTTCCTCCATTATAGAACTAAACCTTGTTAATCATCGGTGACTACTGATGACTTAGTCAAAATTAACATACTCTTTTTCAAGGGCAAGCACTTCTTCTGCCGTTGAACATTCTGTTAAAGCACGGTGAGCATACTCTTGCATCTTAGCAGTATCAAGCTGCTTCATCAAGCTACGTGTCCGAAGAACTGATGTGGCACTCATTGAGAACTCATCCAGTCCCATACCCACAAGAAGTGGTACAGCCTGTTGGTCACCAGCCATCTCTCCACACATACCTGCCCATTTGCCTTCAGCGTGGGCTGCCTTGATCACATTGTTAATCAAGCGTAGGATTGATGGGTTATATGGTTGATAAAGATAAGACACTTGTTCATTCATCCGGTCTGCTGCCATGGTGTATTGAATCAAGTCGTTGGTTCCGATTGAGAAGAAATCAACTTCTTTGGCAAATTGGTCAGCCAACATGGCTGCCGCTGGAATTTCAATCATAATCCCCACTTGGATATCATCAGCAACAGCAACGCCTTCTGCCTGCAATTTAGCTTTTTCTTCATCAAAGACAACCTTAGCCGCACGGAATTCTTTCAACAAGGCAACCATTGGGAACATGATACGTAATTGACCGTGAACAGAAGCACGAAGCAAGGCACGGATTTGCGTCCGGAACATGGCATCCCCTGTTTCAGAAATCGAGATACGAAGGGCACGGAAACCAAGGAATGGGTTCATTTCGTTTGGTAAATCAAAATATGGTAATTCCTTATCGCCACCAATGTCCATGGTACGAACGACAACTGGTTTCCCATTCATGCCTTCAAGAACAGCCTTGTAAGCTTCATATTGCTCATCTTCTGTTGGGAAGTCTTGTGAATCCATGTACAAGAATTCTGTACGATAAAGACCGACAGCTTCTGCACCATTGTCATTGACACCTTCAACATCTTTCGGAGTTCCGATATTGGCAGCTAACTCAAAATGCTTACCATCAGCAGTTACGGTTTGAGCATCTTTCAACAAAGCCCACTCAGCCTTTTGTTTGGCATAGGCTTCACCTGCTGCCTTGAAGTCAGCGATTTGCTCTTCTGTTGGGTTGATAACAACCTCACCAGTAATTCCGTTAACTGCTAGAACATCACCATCTTTAACCAATTCCGTAATGTTGTTTGTTCCTAGAACTGCAGCAATTTCAAGGGTACGAGCCATGATGGCTGAGTGACTGGTACGACCACCGATATTGGTAACAAAGGCCTTAACAAATTTTTTATCAAGTTGAGCCGTATCAGATGGTGTCAAGTCATGGGCAATCACGATTGACTCTTCACTGATTGTTGCAGGGTTTGGCAATTTAACACCAAGCAAGTGTGACAACACACGCTTAGCCACGTCACGGATATCTGCTGCACGCTCTTGCATGTATGGGTTATCTTCCATGCCTTCAAAAATCGTGATAAACATGTCCGTCACTTCTTTCAAACCAGTCTCTGCATTGACTTGTTTGGCACGGATTGTTTCCTTAATCTGACCAATCATTTCTGGGTCAGCAAGAACCATCAAGTGAGCATCAAATACTGCTGCCGCTTCTTCACCAAGGCTATCTACTGCTTTTTCACGGATAAGAGAAAGCTCGTTTTGCGATGCTTCAAGAGCTGCATCTAAACGAGCCTCTTCTACACTTGTATCAGAAACAGTTACTGTTTCAAATGACAAATCTGGTTGAACAAGTAGATATGCCTTAGCAACAGCAACACCATCAGATGCTGCAATTCCTTTTAGCATTTCTGTCATATTAAACCAAACCTTCTTTTGTCATTGTTTCTTCAATAGCAGCAAGAGCTTCATCTGCATCTGCACCTTCTGCTGAGATTGTCACATCTGCACCTTGACCTACACCAAGACTCATAACGCCCATGATTGATTTAAGGTTAACTGCTTTCCCTTTGTAATCAAGCGTGATGTCTGAAGCAAATTTGCTAGCTGCTTGAACAAGCAAAGTTGCTGGACGTGCATGAATACCTGTTTCTGCCACAATGTGGAAATCTTTTGAAGCCATAATGGTTCTCCTTTTAATTCTACTAATTTTTTGAGTTATTCATGATAACCCTTACAATGATAAATTATAGCACACTAATCTTTTTTTATCAAGTATAAAATGCTCTTACTTCCTAAATTTCCTTTTCATATTTTCACTATTTACATATATTGTTTCAAGACCTCTCCTCCTCTCCCTTCAACATGGGGATTTTCAAGGAATAACACAAGATATAGTAGGTGAGCAGAACATCAAACACTATATCTTGAAATTTTTTTATTGCAATCTCTCCCTTTTTTAGGTATGATAGTAGGGTAAAATTTTGGTCTAGCCAAATGAATATAAGGAGAACAAAAGAATGTCAACTGTAACCGTTTTTTCCAAGAATAATTGCGTGCAATGTAAGATGACTAAGAAATTTTTAGACGACAAAAACCTTAGCTATAGGGAAATTAATCTAGATGAAGAGCCCCAATACATTGACTATGTGAAGAATCTTGGTTTTACAGCGGCCCCTGTCATAGAAGCTGGTGATTTAGTCTTTTCTGGCTTCCAACCAGACAAATTGAAAGAGCTTCTATGATTACACTTGTTTTTTACTCGTTAACCGGCCAATGTCGTCGTTTTGTTGACAAGTTGGGCTTATTGGATACCAGTATCGAACTCAAGTCTACTGCTAACTATCCAAGAATGACTAGCCCTTTTATCTTGCTTGTCCCTAGCTATGATGATAGTGATGTTGAACTGGTTGACGACTTTTTAACAGAGAATGTCGCCCTTTGTCAAGGATTGCTGGGCTCTGGAAACCGCAACTTTGGCCCAGAATTTTGTAAAACCGCAAGACGCTACGCTCAAACCTATGGTCTCCCCATTCTTCATGAATTTGAATTTAATGGAACTGACCAAGATCTTGAATATGTAAAAGGAATCTTATCCCATGAGTCTTAAAAATCTGACCGACGTATCCTATTTCCGTCTCAACAATGAAATTAACCGCCCTGTTAATGGGCAAATTCCTCTCCACAAGGATAGAGAGGCTCTCAAAGCCTTCTTTCATGAGAATGTTCTGCCAAACACCAAGTCATTTGCTACTATTAGCGACAAAATTGCCTATTTACTAGAGCACGACTACTTGGAAGAAGCTTTTATTCAAGCCTATCGCCCTGAATTTATCGAAGAATTGGCTCAAGCTCTCAAGAATGAAAACTTCCGCTTTAAGTCCTTTATGGCGGCCTATAAATTCTACCAGCAATATGCCCTCAAAACCAATGATGGCCATTATTATCTCGAAAGTATTGAAGACCGGGTCCTCTTTAATGCTCTTTATTTTGCTGATGGCAATGAAGAATTGGCGCGTGACTTGGCCATGGAAATGATTAATCAGCGCTATCAACCCGCCACCCCAAGTTTCCTCAATGCCGGTCGCAGCCGCCGTGGCGAATTGGTGTCTTGTTTCCTCATTCAAGTGACTGACGACATGAATGCCATCGGTCGCTCCATCAATTCAGCCCTGCAATTATCCCGTATCGGGGGGGGTGTCGGTATCTCACTAAGCAATCTGCGTGAGGCCGGTGCTCCTATCAAGGGCTTTGCCGGAGCAGCCAGCGGGGTTGTTCCTGTCATGAAACTCTTTGAGGATAGTTTCTCTTATTCTAATCAGCTGGGCCAACGCCAAGGGGCTGGCGTGGTTTACTTGGATGTTTTTCACCCTGATATTCTCAACTTCCTTTCTACCAAAAAGGAAAATGCTGATGAAAAAATCCGTGTGAAAACCCTCTCCCTAGGCATTACTGTCCCTGATAAATTCTACGAACTGGCTCGTAATAATGAGGACATGTATCTGTTTAGCCCCTACTCCATTGAACGTGAATACGGTGTGCCTTTCAGTTATATTGACATTAGCAGCAAGTACGATGAATTGGTGGCTAATCCCAATATCACTAAGACCAAGATTAAGGCCCGTGATTTAGAAACAGAGATTTCCAAACTCCAACAAGAATCAGGCTATCCTTATATTATCAATGTTGATACCGCCAACAGAACCAGTCCTATTGATGGTAAAATCATCATGAGTAACCTCTGCTCAGAAATTCTCCAAGTGCAAACACCTAGTCAAATCAATGATGCGCAAGAATTTGTCAAGCTAGGAACAGACATTTCATGTAATCTTGGTTCAACCAATGTGCTGAACATGATGACCTCACCTGATTTTGGCCGCTCTATTCGCACCATGACTAGGGCCTTGACCTTTGTCACTGACGCTTCAAGCATTGAGGCTGTGCCGACCATCAAAAATGGCAATGACCAAGCCCATACCATCGGGCTTGGAGCCATGGGCTTGCATAGTTATTTTGCCCAACATCACATGACCTATGGTAGCCCAGAGTCCATCGAATTTACTAGCATCTACTTTATGTTGATGAACTATTGGACCTTGGTTGAGTCCAACAATATCGCTCGTGAACGGGGCAAAACCTTTGTCAATTTTGATAAATCAACCTATGCCGATGGAAGCTATTTTGACAAGTATATCACTGGTCAATTTGTCCCTCAATCAGACTTGGTTAAAGAACTCTTTGCCGGTCACTTTATCCCGCAGGCTGAGGACTGGATAAACTTGCGTCAAGCTGTTATGGCCCACGGTCTTTACCATCAAAACCGTCTAGCCGTTGCCCCTAATGGGTCAATCAGCTATATCAATGACTGCTCAGCCTCTATCCATCCCATTACACAACGGATTGAAGAACGGCAAGAGAAGAAAATCGGTAAAATCTACTACCCTGCCAATGGTCTTTCAACCGACACCATTCCCTACTATACATCTGCCTATGACATGGACATGCGTCAAGTCATCGATGTCTATGCGGCAGCCACTGAACACGTTGACCAAGGCCTATCCATGACCCTCTTTATGCGTAGTGAAATTCCGATGGGCATTTACGAATGGAAAACGGAAACCAAACAAACCACTCGTGACCTGTCAATTCTTCGCCACTATGCCTTTAACAAGGGCATCAAATCCATCTACTACATCCGTACCTTTACTGATGATGGCGAAGAGGTTGGCTCAAATCAATGCGAAAGCTGTGTGATTTAGAAAAAGGAGTTACTAATGACCTACTATAACGCAATTAACTGGAACGAAATTGAAGATTCCGTTGATAAATCCACCTGGGAAAAGCTGACCGAACAGTTTTGGTTAGATACAAGAATTCCTCTTTCCAATGATTTGGACGACTGGCGTAAGCTCTCCGACATGGAAAAGGACTTGGTCGGCAAGGTTTTTGGTGGTTTGACCCTGCTTGATACCGTCCAGTCAGAAAGTGGGATGGCAGCCCTTAAAAAAGATGTCCGTACCCCTCATGAAGAAGCTGTGCTCAACAATATTGAATTTATGGAGTCGGTTCATGCCAAGTCTTATTCGTCAATCTTTTCAACCCTGAACACTAAGTCAGAAATTGAGGAGATTTTTGACTGGGTAGCTGAAAATCCTTACTTGCAGAAGAAGGCAGAGATTGTCAATGAAATTTACAAGCATGGTAGTCCCTTGGAGAAAAAAGTAGCCAGCGTTTTCCTTGAAACCTTCCTTTTCTACTCTGGTTTCTTTACCCCGCTTTATTATTTGGGCAACAACAAACTGCCTAACGTGGCCGAAATCATTAAGCTGATTATCCGTGATGAATCTGTCCACGGCACCTATATCGGCTATAAATTCCAGCTTGGCTTTAACGAATTGGACGAAAGAGAGCAAGAAAAACTCCGTGACTGGATGTATGACCTGCTCTATACCCTCTACGAAAACGAAGAAGCCTACACCGAATACCTCTATGATGGTGTCGGCTGGACCGAGGAAGTCAAGACCTTCCTGCGCTACAATGCCAACAAGGCCTTGATGAATTTAGGGCAAAATCCCCTTTTTCCTGATACTGCCAATGATGTCAACCCTATTGTCATGAATGGTATTTCAACAGGAACCAGCAACCATGACTTCTTTAGTCAGGTGGGAAATGGTTATCTACTTGGAACCGTTGAGGCCATGCAGGATAGCGACTATTTGATTGGCCTAGAAAATTAATTAAAAACTACCAGAGATTAGGTCTGCTGGTAGTTTTTATAGCTATTTTATCATATTTTTGATAAGATAGAACATATCACAAGCTGAGGAGACCATCATGAATAATGAGTTTAAAATTATGCTCTATGTCAAAGACGTTGACGCAGAGAAAGCATTTTGGCAGCAACTGGGTTTCATTATTGAAAATGAACAGGAGGTTCTAGGCTATCCAACCTTTGACATGCGAGTTAGTGAGCAGTCGAATTGTTCCTTTACCGTTTATTCCCTCTCATTTATTGAACGGTATTCGCCAAGTATTGCTACCAATCAGCCCAATCTCTTATTTACTAGCTCCGACATTGAAACCATCTATCAAAAGGTCAAAAAAATCACTAACCAGGTCAGTGATTTAAATCCCCTTCCTTTTAAAAACTTTAATTTTCAATCACCTAGTGGCCACTTCTATACCATTAGAGAAAGCTAAAATCCTTGGATTTTCCAAGGATTTTTTGCTTATACCAGACCATCTAGCAGGCCTTTGACAAATTCTTCTGAATTAAAGAGACCAATGTCATCAATCTTCTCGCCAAAACCGATAAATTTAACCGGAATATCCAATTCTTCTCGAATGGCAAGGACCACACCACCACGAGCCGTACCGTCTAATTTGGTCAAAACTAGCCCTGTCAACGGGGTAATTTTTGAAAACTCCTTGGCCTGACTGAGGGCATTTTGACCAGTTGAGGCATCCAGTGCCAGGAGGGTTTCATGAGGGGCATCTGGGACCACCCGCTTGATAATCCGCCCCATTTTTTCCAATTCAGCCATGAGATTATCTTTGTTTTGCAAGCGACCAGCCGTGTCAATCATCAAGACATCAACCTCTTCCGCCACTGCTTGGGCAACACCATCATAGACCACGCTAGCAGGGTCTGATTTTTCAGCCCCTGTCACCACGGGAACCCCCACTCGACGCCCCCATTCAACCAACTGGGCAACAGCTCCTGCACGGAAGGTATCAGCTGCTACTAGCATGACTTTCTTGCCTTGCTGCTTATAACTATAGGCTAGTTTACCGATGGAAGTGGTTTTACCGACACCATTGACACCAACAAACATCATAACGGTCAGCCCTTCTTGCATATTGACGGCTTCATTAAAATGACCGTCTTTTTCATAGATGTCAACTAACTTTTCAATGATGACTCGACGTAATTCTTCTGGTTTCTTGGCCTTCTCTAGCTTGGCTTCATAGCGTAGGGCTTCTGTCAAATTGGTGGCCACCTTGACCCCCACATCTGACATGATGAGTAATTCTTCTAATTCCTCAAAAAATTCTTCATCAACCCGACGGAATTGAGCGAAAAAGGCATTTAATTTGGCACCAAAACCAGTTCTGGTCTTAGATAGGGTGCGATGATATTTTTCGGTCTCAGTTTCCTGACCAGCAAGGGAGCTCTCATCCTCTGTCTCAGAACTTACTGGTTCTGCCCCTACTGACTGCTCCGCCTCAACTAGCTGGCCACTCGGACTAAACTCCTCAGACAAGTCTCCTTGGTCAGAATGGCTGTTTAATTCCTCCTCTGGCTGGTCGTCAGCTCTGCTATTTTTTTCTGCTTCCTGTTGGGCAAATTCTTGGCGGAGACGGGCCAACTTGGCCATGACATCTTCTTCTGTAAACTGGTTATCTTGCTCCGTCTGTTCACGCTCCGCAAGCTCTACTGTTTCTTCCTCTTGGTCGGTTAGGTCTTGACCAAATAAACGATCAAATAATCCCATCACTCTCTTCCTTTCAAAATATAACGTTCAATGGCTTCAGCTACTCCTGACTCTTCATTGGTGCGACTGGTCACGGCAGCTGCGACTGCCTTGACCTGCTGGCTAGCATTAGCCATGGCCACACCCAGGCCAGCCCAACCTAACATGGTCATGTCATTTTCTTCATCGCCCATGGCCATGACTTGGGCGGCGGTTAGGCCCAGATGTTTGGTCAACAGGTCCAAGCCGACAGCCTTGTGCACACCCTTGGGCATGATTTCAAAGACAATATCGCGTGACTTAAACAATTCAAACTTGTCCGCCAAACTGGCTGGTAAGTTACTAACTTCTTGATCCAAAATGGCCTGCTCATAAACACAGACTGCCTTGTTAAAGACAGCATTTTTCGGTAAATCTGCCAAAGCACTAATCTCAACAAAGTCTAACATGGGATTAACTTTGGGATAGAGCGACTGACGGGTCTGACTGGCTAAGCTGTAAACCGTCCCCTCACTTAAAATATCCATGGGTAAATCAAGAGCCTGCAAGGCCTGATAAATCTCTTCCAACTCTGCCATACTCAATTCACTCTTTGCCAAAATCTGCCCCGTATTTGATTGAACCAAGCCACCATTAAAGGTGATGCTATAATCATCCTCCTTAAGCAAATCCAAATCTGCCAACAAATGCTCAATAGCCTTCAATGGCCGTCCAGTTGTCAGGACCACCTTAATTCCCAAGTCTTTGACTGCCTGCAAGGCTAGACGATTGGCCAACGTCACTTCTTTTTGGCTGGTTAACAAGGTACCGTCCAAATCCAAGGCTAATAATTTGATTTCTTCCATCTATTTCTCCCTCTACTTAGTCATCAATTTTTCTGCTTCAGCCAACTTGACCGACACAATTTTTGACACTCCTGACTCCTGCATGGTCACCCCATAAATACTGTCAGCGGCAGCCATGGTTCCCTTGCGGTGAGTCACAACAATAAATTGACTTGACTTATCAAAACGATTGAGATAGTCGCCAAAACGCTTCACATTTGCTTCATCCAGAGCTGCTTCCACCTCGTCCAAAATCACAAAAGGAATGGTTTTTACCCGAATAATAGCAAATAACAGAGCTAGAGCTGACAGGGCTTTTTCTCCCCCACTCATCAAATTGAGGGACTGAATCTTTTTGCCAGGCGGTTGCACAGAAATCTCAATCCCCGCAGTCAACAAATCCTGTTCGGTAAGAATGAGGTCACTGCTACCGCCACCAAACATCTGCTTAAAGGTGTGTTTAAAACTCTGACGAATAGCTTCAAAACTAGCCTTAAAACGTTCCTTAACGTCATTGTTCATCTCATCAATCGTTGTGGTTAACAATCGCTTGGCTTCCACCAAATCTTCTTTTTGATTAGTCAAAAAAGTCAAGCGCTGTTTCACTTCTTGATGCTGCTGAATAGCCTCTAAATTAACTGAACCCAAGACCTTGATTTCCTTGACCAAGGCCTTTAATTGCTGACGAGCTAGCTGAAAATCTGATAAGACCTGGGCTGCTTCCTTGGCTTCATCAAAACTCATTTGATAATCCTCAGCCAATTGATGGGCAAACTGGCGAAGTTGATTCGTTTGACCATCAATGGCCAATTCTAGCTGTGTCTGCGCTCGAATCAACTCTTCATTTTTCTGACCTGACCTTAAGAGACGTTCCGCTACTTCCTCCAGGGCCGCATCGCAATCCTCCAGTTCTAATTTCTGTCGAATATTGGCCTGTTCCTGTTGATTCTTTAGCCCTTCAAGGCGAACCAATTCTTCCTGAATTTGTGCCAGATATTTGGGATTGTCCTCCTGAGCGTAAGTTTGAAGCTGCTGGTCAATCTTAGTCAATTGATGACTTAGTTGCTTGACGTCCTCTTCTAATTGGTTTAAATTAGCTCGCTCAAAACGATTGGCACTAACGAGATCACGCTCCCTTAACTTGGTCTCCTGAACTTGCTCTCTTAGAGCAGCCAAGCGTTCTTGGACATGGTCCTTGTTATCCTTGATCTGATTCAACTCTTGTGTTAAACGACTTTTTGCTTCTTCTACGTCAAGCAAACGACCTTCTAAAACCCTTTGTCGCTGAATCAAGTCCGCTCTAATTTCCTCTTGATGATCCCCTTGATTCCTTGCCAATAAGCTAGTCAGATCCGCCAGGCGCTGCTCCAGTTGTTCATGCTCCAAGCGAGATTTTTGCTCCACCAAGCGAGCCTGTTCCCCTTCTTCCTTGATTTCCGCCAAATGATTAGTCAAGCCTGCCAATTCTGCCTGGTCCTTCCCTAAGTCACTTTCAGCCACTTGAATAGCCTGCTCTTGCCGGCTTAATTCCTTGGTTAGCTCTTCTAATTCAGGCTTGATAAAGGTCATATTGTTTTGCCGATTGGCACCACCAGCAAAAGAACCTCCTGGTCGCAAGTCACTACCATCCAAGGTCACCAATCGTAGTTGATAGCCTAAGTGTCGAGCCGCTTGATTGGCCTGATCCAAGTTTTCAAACACAGCTATTGCCCCTAAGAGGTAGCCAAAAATAACTGACACACTTTGGTCATAGGTTACCAAATCATTAGCTACCCCTAAAAAACCAGGACTTTTTTGTAAAATGGCTAATTGATGGGGAGGAATTTGACGAGGCTTAATCGTCGTCAGTGGTAAAAAGGTTGCCCGCCCTTGACGATTTTTTTTCAAGAGGTCAATAGAGCGCTTAGCTGCCCCCTCATCTGCCACAATAATATGCTGGCTGCTAGCTCCCAAGGCAACCTCCATGGCTGTCCGATAGGTTAAATCAAAGCTAACATGTTCACTAACTGCTCCAACAATGCCACCAATATCTGCGGCCTGTTGCAAAATAAATTTGACCCCGGCATAAAAATGACTATGATTTTTCAAAATGCCTGTCAAACTCTGATGACGGGCTTTTTTGGTTTTCATCTCATCCATCAAGTCAAATAAGGCGGTTTGTTTCTGGCGATAGGTACTTTCTTTTTCTGCCAAACTCTTTTGCAAGCTCTGGTAGGTTGCCAATAACTGATCAAGCTGAGAGCGACTTTCAGCTAGGCTCTCTGCCGCCATTTGGTAATCCCGGGTCACTTGGTCATGTTCCACCTGTAGCTGTTCCAAAGCGACGGATTTTTGTCGCGACTGCTCTTCCTGACTGGACAGGGTAGCTTGCAAGGCCGTTAACTCATTGGACAAATCAGCTTCTGTTTGCATCAATTCCAGAAATTGTTCCCTTAGTTCTTCCATCATCTGGTCTGGAGTCGATGAATACTGGATCAACTCCTTCTCCAACGCTTGCAAATGGTGCCTAACCTGGTCTAGGTCCTGATTAATCTGTTCAAGCTTTTCTACCTTATCTGCAATCAGACCGGTCAACTTGATTTTCTGTTCCTGCAAGTCAGCCTGTTGTTTCTGCACTGATAATTTTTGTTCTGATTTTTGCGAAGATGCGAGCTTTGCCAAATCCATTTGCCGTCTCAAATCCGCCAACAGTCGGGTATTCTCTAACAAGTCCTTCTGTAAACTCTCCTGCTTACCTTGTAGGGACTGACGTTTTTCCTTCAAGACCTGGTTGCTTGTCTCCAACTCATCCCTTTGCTGGTAGTAGCCTGTTAGTTCTTTTTTTACCTGAGCCAGCTGGTACTGGTTATCTGCCAAGGCTTGATTAACCTGTTGAACATCTGCAACCAAAAGATTGAGTTGTAACTGCTGACGATCACCATCTAACCTCAAAAAGGTCTGGGCCACCTCAGCCTGTTGTCTGAGTGGCTGCTCCTGCAATTCCAACTCATAAATAATATCCTCGAGACGATCTAAATTATCCTGGGTTTGCCCCAATTTTTGTTCAGTTTCTTTTTTACGGGTTTTATATTTTAAAACGCCAGCAGCCTCCTCAAAAATAGCTCGCCGCTCCTCTGGTTTACTATTGAAAATAGCCTCCACCCGTCCTTGGGAGATAATGGAAAATGAATCCCGCCCTAAACCTGTATCCATAAATAAATCATGGATATCGCGTAAGCGAACCTTTTTACCATCAATCAAATAATCACTGTCACCATTGCGATACACATGTCGTTCCACTCGAATTTCTGAAGCCGCGTGAGCAATAAAAGCATCCGAATTATCCAAAACAACTGTGACTTGGGCATAATTCAAAGCATGACGATTCTCTGTTCCAGCAAAAATAACATCTGGCATCTTGCCGCCGCGTAAACTTTTGGCACTGGACTCCCCAAGGGCCCAACGTAAACTTTCAGTGATATTACTTTTTCCTGAACCATTGGGGCCAACAACTGCTGTTACCCCAGGTTCAAAGCTAATTTTAGTCTTATCAGCAAATGACTTAAAGCCTTGCATTTCAATCGCTTTTAAAAACATAATCCCCTCGTTCTAATCGTTCTAGGGCCTTTTTAGCAGCTTCCTGCTCTGCTAATTTTTTAGAGCGTCCCTTGGCAAGGCTAATCTCCTTCTGGTTGACGCGAACTAAAACTTCAAAAGTCTTGGCATGGGCAGGACCTGTTTCACCAACTACTTGATAGTCAATGTCAACTTCCCCCTTAGCCTGTAATAATTCCTGCAAGTGAGTCTTATAATCTCGAACTTTTTCAAAATTCCCCTGTTCAATTTGCGGAATCATGACCTGGTTGATAAAGTTCGAAACAGTTTCTACCCCCTTATCTAGCAATAAAGCCCCCAAGAAGGCTTCAAATAAGTCCCCTAGAATAGTCGCTCGCTCTCTTCCTCCCGAACGCTCCTCACCCCGCCCGAGCAAGATGTATTCTGAAAAACCCAATTGACGTGAAAAGCTAGCCAAGCTTTCCTCCCGCACAATCATAGACCGCATTTTTGACAGGTCTCCTTCTGCCTGATTAGGATATTTTTTAAACAGGTATTGTGAGATTAGCAACTGTAAAACAGCGTCTCCTAAAAATTCCAAACGTTCATTATGTGAAACCTTTAGGAGGCGGTGCTCATTGGCATAGCTGGTATGAGTAAAAGCTGTTTTTAAAAGATTGGAATCGGAAAAAACAATGCCAAAATCACGACGAATTTTGTCTTCTAGTGCCTTCATAAACACTCCTTTTCTATAGTTAACATACTTTTATTATAACAAAATCTTGCTTTTTAAGGGAGATTTTCTGATTTCTTCTCGCAGGGCTTAGTCATTTTCTTGACCAATAAGCTAAAATCATCTATCATAGCCTTATCAGGATGATAAGAGGGAGGACTGCCAATGATTGATTATCTATTTATCTCGCCCTTGGGCTGGAGTAAGAAGGTCTGGAACAAACTACTAAAAGACAAGAGATTTCAAGAAAAATCTATTGACATCATTGACTTTTTGAACGATTCCTTTGACATCATTTCAGAAGATGAGATTAACAGACGGATCAAGCACCGCCTCAGTCAGCTTTCAAAAAATGGTTGGGTCATTACCTCCTCTTATGGGACAGCAGCCTTAATCAGCTGTTTGAAACATCATCATCTAGTCGTAAAACAAGTCCTGATGATTGATGGTCTTGATCAGATGCCCTCCTTAGAGGAGCTCAAGGAGACCTTTGCCGACCTAGAAGATGTCACTTATCAGTACTTATCCGATTACTATGATGAGATGCTGTCTGATGATGAAAAAAACGACACCCAATTATTGGAGATTTTGACTGGCAATTTAATCGTCCACAATGGACGCTATAGGCCCAAACTTAACACCAAAAATACCCTAGCCTACCTTTCTATCTATTCTAATTTGGATATCGCAGCGGAACTGACAACCGTATTAAACCAAATAGAGGAAATCTGTATTTTCTCAAGTAGGCCGATAGGACTAGCCCACAGGCCCATTAGCCAAGAAGACCATCTGCTCATGCTAACAGAACCCCAAAGGGTCTTAGAAAAAATAATTGACCATGATTGACAATCACAAAAGCGGCCTTCCAGTGAAGGTCGCTTCTTTGTCATCCTATTTTTTTAATAATTCTCGAGCTTGAATGCGAGCTGCCTCAGTAACATCGTGGCCAGCCAACATCTTGGCAATTTCTTCCACTCGCTCTTCCTCTGTCAACAGTCGCACCACAGAAACCGTTGATGACTCACTGCTGCGTTTTTCAATGAAAAATTGGTCATCTGCAATAGCAATCACTTGTGGTAAATGTGAAATGGCCAAGACCTGACCATGCTGACCAATCTTGTAGATTTTTTGAGCAATCGCCTGGGCCACCCGTCCAGAGACACCTGTGTCCACCTCATCAAAAACAATGCTGGTTTTGTCTTCTTTGCGAGAAAAAGCCGATTTAATGGCCAACATCAACCGTGATAATTCCCCACCAGAAGCTACCTTGACAAGAGGCTTAAAGCCTTCCCCTGGATTGGTTGAAATATAAAATTCCACTAATTCATGCCCATCACGGTTAAACTTGCCCTTGCTAAATTGAACTTGAAAATCTGCCTTTTCCATATAAAGGTCAGCCAATTCCTGCTTGATTTCTTGGGCTAGGCTTTCAGCTATGGCATGGCGTTTCTGGCTCAAGGCTATGGCTGCTGTCCGTAGCTCTTTTTCCAGCACCTTTAACTGCCCTTCTAGGTCATCCCCCGCCAAATCATTACCAGTCAAGTGGTTATATTCCTTGGAAATACTGTCAAAATAGGCCAAAACATCCGCAACCGTTCCCCCATATTTACGGGTAATGCTATTGATCACATCCAAGCGGGCCTCAATAACCATTAGTCGCTCACCGTCAAAATCCAAACCATCCAAGGTATCGGCCAACCGCCTACTGACATCTTCCAACACATAATAGGCTTCGCTGAGGTGGGCGGACATTTCCTTATAAGCAGCATCATAGTCTTCCAAGGTCATCAAGTCATTCATAGCCGAACGGATATTGGAGAGACTGGAAAATTCCTCATCATCTAACAAGTGATAGGAACTGGTCAGGGTATCAGCAATCTGCTTGTGATTCAGTAATTTTTCTCGCTCCTGCTGCAGGCTCTCATCCTCACCCTTTTGTAAATCAGCTGCCTCAATCTCAGCCAGTTGAAACTCCAACATCTCAATTCTCGCCTGATGCTCGGCTTCATTTTTCTGCTTAGCCAAGACACGCTGACGCAAGCGACGGTACTGATCAAAAGTGGTCTGATAATGGCGCTTAATCGCCACAAATTCATCATCACCAAAACTATCCAAGAGGGAAATATGGCGTTGAGGACGCATGAGTTCCTCCTGATCATGTTGACCGTGAATATCTACCAAAAATTGGCCAATGCTTTTCAAGGTGGTTAGATTGACCATTTGACCATTAATCCGACTGATACTCCGACCATTAGCAAAAATCTCTCGACGGATAATCAATTCATCACTGACATCAATGCCATTATCTACTAGAATTTGTTCCAAAACTGGATTGGGAGCCAGTGAGAAAAATCCTTGAATTTCCGCCTTAGCCGTTCCATGACGGATAACCTCTGTACTAGCACGCGCCCCCAGCATCATATTCATGGCATCAATGATGATGGACTTCCCAGCCCCTGTTTCTCCGGTTAAAACCGTCATCCCATTGTCAAAATTGAGGGAGATTTCTTCAATAATCGCAAAATTTTTAATGGAAATGCTTAATAACATCTACTGCTCCTCTGCGCCCTGCTTGAATTGAGCTTGGGCTGCCTCAACCACTTCTACCAGCTGATTGGCAACCAAATTAACCGCCTGCTCTGCCTTTTCCAAATGAAGTAAAAATTCAATGTTGCCCTGCCCTCCTTGGATAGGCGAAAAATCCACCTGTTTGACACTAAAGCCCTCAGTCACAGCCATTTCCGTCACCTGATGGAGAACTTTTTCATGGATAGCAGGATTTTTAACAATCCCATGTTTCCCAATCTGCTCCCGACCCGCTTCAAATTGCGGCTTGACCAAGGCAACAACCTGACCACCTGGTGCTAAAATCCGATGCAGAGCGGGTAAAATCAGACTGAGAGAAATGAAACTGACATCAATCGAAGCAAAGACCGGCTGACCCACTTCAAAATCAGCTAGGTCAGCATAACGGAAATTATACTGCTCCATGCTAATAACCCGTTCATCTTGCCGAAGTTTCCAAACCAATTGATTGGTGCCAACATCTACCGCATAGACCTGCTTGGCACCATGTTGTAACATGACATCCGTAAAGCCACCTGTTGAAGCCCCAATATCTAAGGTCAGCAAATCTGCCACAGACAAGTCAAAAACCTGCAAGGCTTTCTCTAGCTTGAGCCCCCCACGGCTAACATACTTGAGTTTCTCTCCCTTTAATTTTAATTCCGTAGCAGCATCAATCTTCTCACCTGGCTTATCATAGCGATGGCCATTGAGTAGGGAAACCACCAGACCTGCCATAACACCACGTTTGGCTTGCTCACGCGTTTCAAATAAGCCCTGCTGATAGGCCAATACGTCCACTCTTTCCTTAGGCATGTAATCGTAACCTTTCTATTGTCTCCTGAATAGCTGTCTGCTCAAAACCTTGTGTCAAGGCCAAATCCGCAAAAATGGCCTGCGCTTGGTCTAGACTACTATCTAGAATCTCATAGGACTTATCCAAGCCTAATAAACTTGGATAGGTAGATTTTTCCGCCAGCAAGTCTTTTTGAGGGGTTTTACCCAAATCTGCAAAATCTGCGGTAACATCTAAAATATCATCACGCACCTGAAAGGCTAAACCCACCAATTGACCAGCCTGACGTAACTGCTCAAGCACTGGCTGACTCTGCCCTGCCATTAAGCCAGCAGCCACAAAGGGGAAGGTCAATAATTTCCCCGTTTTATTGGCATGAATGGCCTGCAAATCAGCCAAGGCCAAGCTTTGTCCCTCACCAGCCATATCTAGAGCCTGACCAGCTACCATGCCAAAACTCCCCGCCGCCCGTGACAATTCACTAATCAAACGCAAACGGATAGCCTCTGGTAAATCAGCTTCGGCTAGCAGGGCAAAGGGGTCAAGAAACAGACCATCTCCTGCCAAAATGGCCAGGGCCTCACCAAATTGCTTATGGTTGGTCGGCAACCCCCGCCGAAAATCATCATCGTCCATGGCCGGCAAATCATCATGAATCAAACTTCCCGTGTGAATCAATTCCACACTCACTGCCACCTGATAGTGGCTAGCCGTCAAGTCTAGGCCAAAACCAGCCAAGACTTGCAAACACAGCAAGGGACGAATCCGCTTGCCACCAGCCTTAATCGAATAAGTGATGGCCTTAACTAAATCAGGAGACAAGTCAGCTTGTTCATAAAAGGCCAGCATGGTCTGGTCTATTTTTTCCATCATCA
Source organism: Streptococcus cuniculipharyngis (assembly GCF_007859195.1). GTDB lineage: Bacteria > Bacillota > Bacilli > Lactobacillales > Streptococcaceae > Streptococcus > Streptococcus cuniculipharyngis. The sequence continues at coordinate 44,398 of NZ_VOHL01000001.1, read as the reverse complement.
TCTAGTCCATCTCCACCTGACTACCATCTGGCTGCATGACCTTAACAAGCGTCTTTTCAGCCTCCTGCAAGGTTGTTTGCAACTGCTGCGACAGCCCCATTCCTTTTTGAAATTCAGCCAAGGCCTCCTCCAAGGGCACATCGCCATTTTCTAACTTGCTGACAATAGCTTCCAACTCCTGCAAATTTTCTTCAAATGTTTTTTGCTTTGACATCTTTTACCTCTACTTCTAAATATCCATCTCGCATGCTTAGCTCCAAGTTATCGCCTGGTTTAATTCCCGCTACCGAATCTAGGATAGCTTGATTTTTTTGGACAAGGGCATAGCCTCGCTCAACAATCTTCTGCGTATCAAGGGCTAAAAGAGCATCTTGAGCCTTATGAAAACGACTGACCTGTCGGTCATACTGATTGGCCATGTGGCTGAGCAACAAGCGTTCTAGCTGGCCTATCTTGTCTTGATAAGACTGGATTTTGACCGGTAAGCCCAAGCTCAGCAAACCTTGCTGATGGGTTTGAACCCTTTGCTGCTGGGTCCTAACTCGCTTGTCCATTCTATCCGTCAAGCGAGTACTCAAATAAGCCACCCGTTGCAAATAACCATCATATAGTCGCTCCGGCTGTCGAAAAACAACTGACTGCTGCCAGCGTTCCAATCGCTTGCTCAAGGCTTGAAGCTGTCGCTGACTGGCTTGGTAGAGACGTTTCTCCCAATCTAGCAAGCCAGCCAAAACATCTGCCTTAGTCACAGGAGTGGCTAGCTCCGCTGCTGCTGTCGGCGTTGCTGCCCGCTGGTCTGCCACAAAATCAGCCAAGGTCACGTCTGTTTCATGACCCACACTAGAAATCACTGGCAAGCGTGAGGCAAAAATAGCTTCCACCACGATTTCTTCATTAAAAGCCCACAAATCCTCAATAGAGCCACCGCCCCGACCAACAATCAAGAGGTCTAGGTCTTTCATTTGATTGGCAAGGGCAATATTAGCGACAATCTCCTCGGCCGCCCCCTTGCCTTGGACCTTGGTCGGAAAGAGTAATAGCTCAACACCGGCAAAACGCCGAGAAATGGTGGTGATAATATCCCTAATCACTGCTCCACTGGGACTGGTGATAATGCCAATCTTTTGAACAAAGCGAGGCAAGGGCTGTTTATGACGATTGTCAAAATAACCTGCTGCACTTAATTTTTTCTTCAACTGTTCAAATTGCAGGGCCAGGGCACCAACACCATCAGGCTCTGCTTTTTCAATGATAATGGAATAAGACCCGCCTGGTTCATAAAGCTGAATCCGCCCCACCACATTGACCTGCATGCCCTCTTCTAAGGTAAAACCCAGCTGACGATAAACACCCGCCCACATGGTCGCCTGAATGACCGCCTTGTCATCTTTCAAAGAAAAGTATTGATGGCTGGGACGCTGCCGAAAATTAGACACCTGTCCAGTCAAATAAACCCGTTCCAGATACGGATCACGGTCAAATTTCATCTTTAGATACTTGGTTAAAGACGATACGGATAAATAGTCTGACATAGCCCCTCCACTTCTTTCACTATCCTTATCAGTATAACAAAAAAAGTGCCAAAAGGCACTTCTCAAATCATCAGTCCTGCTCAATAATTGTCACAATCTCTGCCTGAGCTTTTTTAGCTTCTGGAATGGGATAAATCGCATAGACATGGTTCATTTTATCTGCCACGGTATAGTTATGGTCAATGCCCAGGCTGGTTAATTTTTGGCTCAATTTTTCATTATCTGGTAAGAAAATCTCATGAGTACCAACAAAGATAGAAATCTTACCAAGACCTGTCAAATCGCCCTTAATGGGACTGACATAAGGATTGTCCATCTCAGACGCACCACCTGCCCAAATAGCCCCTTGCTGGTTCAAGCCCCAGGCTGATAACATCGGGTCTTTGGCCTCATAGTCTGCGATGTCTGGATTATCGGTCTTAACATCCACCCAAGGGGATAAGAGAATAATATCCTTGGGTTGAGGCAAGTTCTCATCTTTGAGGGCTAAGGCCAAACCAAGACTGAAACCACCACCGGCAGAGTCTCCCATGACCGTCAGTTTGTCAGCTGAGGTATTTTCTAAGATTTCCTTATAAAGCGTCAGCATTTTTGGAAAGGCATCTTTATAGCTATAACGCGGAACCTTAGGATAGATGGGAAAGACCACCTTAGCATCTAGCTGCTTGGCAAGGGCGGCCACTGTCTCAAAATGATAAGAGGTTGGCTGATTGAGATAACCCCCACCATGGATATAGAGAATGGCCTTTTGATTCTTGTCTTTCTTATCATTCCAGACAAAGGTCTGCATGCCATCAACACTTGTTTCAGTGACTGGCATACCTACCCATTTTTCAGGATTGGGATAGGCTTGGTCACTCTTAGCTTGACCTGCCTGCAAGACTTTTGCAAAACTCTCCTGACTTTGTTCTGTCAAGCTTGACTTCCCTTGTAAAAACAAATACCTTTCCACCAACCAACTTCGAGCAGACCGCCCCTCAACAAGATTGGTGTAGGCGGCCAAACCTGCTGCTAGTAACAAGATACTAGCTAACAGATAGATGACAAATTTTCTTAGTTTTTTCATAAGAACTCCTTTATTTTTTGATAAGATTATTATAAACTATAAAGGATACTTGATAGTCAAGGAAGAAAGTTCATGAACAGTAAAAAAATATCCCAACTCAGTCAAATACCCATTTCAACCATTCGCTACTATGAACAATTAGGGTTAATTCCAGCCCCACCTCGTCAGACCAATGGCTATCGGGATTACCCAGAAACGACCCTGGTCTTACTTGATTTTATCAAACTTTTGATTTGTTTTGATTTTTCCCTCAAAGAAATTCAAGACATTATGGCAACTATTCGCCAGAAAAACATTGAAGCTGACTGGGTAGAGCAAGTCATTGAGAAAAAGCGTCACCAAATCCAAGCAAAATTAGATGCCCTCAAAAAATTGGAAACCAATCTAACCTATGTCTTAGACTTGGGTGTCGAGGCTGAAGAGTTTACCATTTTAGAAGAGCTAAACAAGATACAAACTAATCTTCAAGACCCCAAAAAGAAACCCTAGGCAGAACAGTCTGCTTAGGGTTATACTGTTTCAGCGGCTTTTTTAGCAGCCTGATAGGTCTGCTCCAAAAGCATGGTAATGGTCATGGGGCCGACACCACCTGGAACTGGTGTGATAAGACTGGCCACTTCTGCCACCTCATCAAAATTGACATCACCGACAAATCGACCATCATGGTGGCGATTCATGCCAACATCAATGACAACCGCCCCCTCCTTAACAAAGTCCTTAGTGACAAAATGGCCTTGACCAATGGCCACCACCAAAATATCAGCCTGCTTGGCCACCTGGGCAAGATTCTTGGTCCGGGAATGGGCAATGGTCACCGTAGCGTTCTTATCCAAAAGCAGTTGAGCCATGGGTTTGCCAACAATATTGCTGCGGCCAATCACCACCGCCGTTTTGCCAGCCAAATCCACCTCATAAGCTTCTAACATGGCCATAATCCCCGCCGGCGTACAGGGCAGAAGCCCGGGATGACCTGACCATAACTGTCCCATGTTCATGGGATGAAAGCCATCTACATCCTTGTCAGGCGAAATAGCTAGCAAGACGGCCTGGCCATCAATATGGTCTGGCAGGGGCAACTGCACTAAAATCCCGTGACAGTCCTTGTCCTCATTATAGGTCCCAATCACTTGCAATAGCTCAGCCTGACTAATGCTTTCAGGCAGGCCAACAATCTCACTAGCAAAACCAGCCGCCAAGGCTGCCCGCTCCTTGTTACCCACATAAAGCTGACTGGCTGGATCCTCACCCACCAAAATCACCACTAACTTGGGGACAATGCCTGTCTTTTCCTTCAAATCTTTGACTTTGTCTGCCAAGGCCAGCTGCATCTTTTGAGCCAAGGCTTTACCATCTATCAGTCTTGCCATGTCTTCTCCTTTCTGTCTAAGAAAAAACACCTAACGGTGTTCTTAGGCCTAATAAAGCAAGTCGTAAATTTCCATCGCAATCAAGTCAATGCTATCAAAGGTATAGGTTTCCCGTGCTTCAACATCACGTAGAGTAAAGACTGCTCCTGCTTCTGGGTCATTGTTAAACGACACCTCTGCCACAACGACACCTTCACGCTCAAAATTACGCTTCAAATTACCACCGTCAGTCGCCATCAACTCCAGGCGATTGATAATTCTTACTAAATGTGATTCCATTTTATTCTCCTATTTTCTAAATACTACCCCTCTATTTTATCACAAAAGTCAGTAAAGACGCAAAGAAACAGGTACTTTTTGCCAATCTTCTCTACCTTACTAGTAATTTTTCAGCCAAAACCATCTTTTTGCTTGCTTATTTTATAGATTGGTGTATAATGAAACTATAAAAGTTTGACCAATATTGACCAAAAGGTGAAAGCAACTTTTATACTGAAACTTCTAAGGAAAGAGGTATCGACCATGTTATGTAAAAACTGTCAACTTAATGAAGCAACAATCCATCTTTATACTAACCTTAATGGCCAGCAACAGCAAATTGATCTCTGCCAGAACTGCTATCAAATCATGAAAGCGGAACCCGATAATCGTTCGCGCCAATCTTTAACTAATAGTTCATCCCTCAATCCCCTCTTTGATGATTTCTTCGGCGATTTAAATAATTTCCGTGCCTTCAATCAAGATTTGCCAAATGCCCCTAAAACTCAGTCTGGCGGCGGCAATTCTGGTAACGGTGGCAACCGCTCCAACCGCAGACCAGCAGCTCCCCAACAAGCCAAAGGACTTTTAGACGAGTTTGGTATCAATGTCACTGACATCGCTCGGCAGGGCAATATTGACCCCGTTATCGGACGTGACCAAGAGATTGTCCGTGTCATTGAAATTCTCAACCGTCGCACTAAGAACAATCCTGTTCTCATTGGCGAACCTGGGGTCGGCAAAACTGCTGTCGTTGAAGGCTTGGCTCAAAAAATCGTTGATGGCAATGTTCCGCAAAAATTACAGAGCAAACAAGTCATCCGCCTAGATGTCGTTAGCCTGGTTCAAGGAACTGGTATTCGAGGTCAGTTTGAAGAACGCATGCAAAAACTCATGGACGAAATCCGTCAACGTCAAGATGTCATTCTTTTCATTGACGAAATCCACGAAATTGTCGGTGCTGGCTCGGCTGGTGACGGCAATATGGATGCCGGTAATATCCTCAAACCAGCCCTTGCTCGTGGCGAGTTGCAACTGGTAGGAGCAACCACGCTCAATGAATACCGTATCATTGAAAAAGATGCCGCCCTAGAACGCCGCATGCAACCCGTCAAGGTTGATGAACCGAGTGTGGAAGAAACCATTACCATTCTCCGTGGTATCCAATCCAAATATCAGGATTACCATCATGTCAAATACACTGATGAGGCCATTGAGGCTGCGGCAACCCTCTCTAACCGCTATATCCAAGACCGCTTCTTGCCAGATAAGGCCATCGACCTTTTGGACGAGGCTGGGTCTAAGATGAATTTAACCCTCAACTTTGTTGACCCTAAAGAGATTGACAAGCGCTTAATTGAGGCTGAAAATCTCAAGGCCCAGGCCACTCGTGACGAGGATTATGAAAAAGCTGCTTACTTCCGCGACCAAATTGCCAAATACAAGGAAATGCAAGAGCAAAAAATTGATGACCAAGACATGCCCATCATTACCGAAAAACATATCGAGGCCATTGTTGAACAAAAAACCAATATTCCTGTTGGCGACTTGAAAGAAAAAGAGCAATCACAATTGCTCAACCTAGCTGACGACTTGAAACAACACGTCATCGGCCAAGACCAAGCCGTGGATAAAATTGCCAAGGCTATCCGCCGTAATCGTGTCGGTCTCGGCTCACCAAATCGCCCAATTGGTTCCTTCCTCTTCGTCGGACCAACTGGTGTCGGTAAAACCGAGCTATCCAAACAACTAGCCATTGAACTCTTTGGCTCAGCTGATAGCATGATTCGCTTTGACATGAGTGAATACATGGAAAAACACGCTGTGGCAAAATTAGTTGGTGCCCCTCCAGGCTATGTCGGTTATGATGAGGCCGGCCAACTGACTGAAAAAGTTCGTCGCAATCCCTACTCACTCATTCTCCTAGATGAGGTGGAAAAGGCCCATCCAGATGTCATGCACATGTTCTTGCAGGTACTAGACGATGGTCGCCTGACAGATGGCCAAGGACGGACGGTTAGCTTCAAGGACACCATTATCATCATGACCTCAAATGCCGGTACAGGCAAGGTCGAGGCTTCCGTTGGCTTTGGGGCTAGTCGTGAAGGACGGACTAATTCTGTCCTCAATCAACTGGGTGATTTCTTCAGTCCAGAATTTATGAACCGCTTTGATGGCATCATTGAATTCCAAGCTCTAAGCAAGGAAAATCTCTTGACCATTGTTGATTTGATGCTAGCTAGCGTCAATGACCGCTTGGCCAACAATGGCATCCACCTTGATGTTACCGATAAAGTCAAGGAAAAACTGGTTGACCTAGGCTACGATCCTAAAATGGGAGCCCGTCCCCTACGTCGTACCATTCAAGACCACATTGAAGATGCCATCACTGATTTCTATCTAGAACATCCAACCGAGAAAGACCTCAAGGCAGTCATGACCTCAACTGGCAATATCCTAATTAAATCAGCCAAAAAAACAGAGCCTGAAACCGATCTAGCAGCAAGTAGCCAGACTGATTAGGCTTGAAAATCCAGCAAATTCAATGCTGGATTTTCCTCATTTTTCGGGTTATAATAGAACCAAAGGAGAAAACTATGACAAAGAATCCCACATTTGGCCAAAAAGAAGACCAAATCACCTATACCACTCGCTTAGGCGTCTACGCTATTATTCCCGATGCCAAGCATGAAAAGATTATTCTTGTTCAAGCCCCCAATGGTTCTTGGTTCTTGCCCGGCGGAGAAATTGAAGCTGGCGAAGATCATTTAACTGCTTTGAAACGTGAATTATTGGAAGAGCTAGGATTTACAGCCACTATTGGCCAATATTACGGTCAAGCCGATGAATATTTCTACTCTAGCCACCGTGACCAGCATTTTTATAACCCAGCCTACATTTATCAAGTCACTGATTTTAAACAAGATCAAAGTCCCCTAGAGGATTTCAACCAGTTGGCCTGGTTCCCTGTCGATGAAGCCATTACCAAACTGAAGCGTGGCAGTCATCAATGGGGAGTTCAAGCCTGGAAAAAATCTCATTAAAATTAGGCGAAAACTGTTAATGACTTCACAATTTTATGGTATAATAGTGCCATCATAACTTTCAGAAAGGAGCAACCTATGCGACTTATCAATACAACTAGTAGCCATGCTAGCCTGGTTAAAAATCAACTAAGAAATACGGATGCCGAGCTAGTTGAGGTTTATTCAGCTGGTAATACAGACGTTGTCTTTACCAAGGCTCCCAAGCATTATGAGATTTTAATTTCTAACAAACATCGTGCTATTAAGGATGATGAAATTGAAATCATTCGTGACTTTTTCATGAAGCGTAAAATCGACAAGGATCTTGCCCTTTTTGATCAGTTAAAAACCTTACATACTCCAAATTTGATTGAGATGTCAATTCCACTCAAAGCCTAAAATTATAACCAGCCCTTCAGGCTGGTTTTTTCTATTAATTTATCTCATCTCTGTTGACTCAATTGACTAGCTGCTTCCTGATCTAAAATAACCAAAACGTCGTCATGTTCTTGTAAAATACTGGCTGGTAGGTCTGGATTGACGGGGCCTTCCACCATTGCCTTGACAGCTGCTGCCTTTTCCAGACCGTAGGCCATCAGAATAATACTTTTAGCTGACATGATTGAGGCAATGCCCATAGAAATAGCTTGGCGAGGTACTTGCTCAGAATTTTCAAAAAAGCGTGCATTGGCCTGAATCGTGCTAGCTGCCAAATCAACCACATGGGTCTGACTATCAAAGGGGGTTCCTGGTTCATTAAACCCAATATGACCATTTTGCCCCAAGCCTAAAATTTGAACATCAATCGGATAAGCTTGCAAGACTTGATTATAACGCTCAGTTTCAGCCACCAAATCCTCTGCCAAACCATTAGGTAAAAAATGCTCCTTAAACTGCCGGTGACCAAATAGCTGTTGCTCCATGAAGTAATGGTAAGACTGCTGGTCCTGAGCAGACAAACCAACATATTCATCAAGATTAATGGTCCTTATCCTTGAAAAATCCAGAGATGAGGCCACCATTTGCTGGTAAAGAGCAATAGGACTACTACCTGTTGCTAACCCTAAAACTTGAGCACCAGCTTTTATTTTTTCAGCGATTACATCAAAAGCTATCTTACTACCTGCCTGCTGATTATCCACGACAACTAATTTCATCTGTCTCTCCTTTGGTATATACCATTTTTCTTTATTCTAACAGGATAGGCTGCCGATGTCAAGTTTTTATCATTTTTGGTATAATAAAAAGGCAGAAAAAGGAGACTCTATGAACGTAAACGATTTTGATTTTTATCTACCAGAAAGGCTGATTGCCCAAACCCCTTTAGAAAAAAGAGACGCTTCCAAACTGCTCGTCCTTGACAGAGAGCAAGGAAGCATGACTGACGGGCATTTCCATGACATTATTGACCACTTAAATCCCGGCGATGCCTTGGTCATGAATAACACCCGTGTCTTGCCTGCTCGCCTCTATGGCGAGAAGCCTGACACCCATGGCCACGTAGAATTTTTACTCTTGAAAAATACTCAGGACAATCAATGGGAAGTCTTAGCCAAGCCAGCCAAACGGCTCAAGGTTGGCAGCAAGGTCTCTTTCGGGGACGGACGTCTCATGGCGACAGTCATTGAAGAACTGGAACACGGTGGCCGAATTGTTGAATTTGACTATCAAGGAATTTTCCTCGAAGTCCTAGAAAGTCTTGGAGAGATGCCACTGCCACCCTATATCCACGAAAAATTAGCCGACCGCGAACGCTACCAGACCGTCTATGCCAAGGAAAATGGCTCTGCTGCTGCCCCAACCGCCGGTCTGCATTTCACCCCAGAATTACTGGCTGCTATTGAAGCCAAAGGAGTCAAGCTAGTCTACCTAACCCTGCATGTGGGCTTGGGCACTTTCCGCCCTGTTTCCGTTGACAATATTGAGGACCATGACATGCACTCAGAATTTTATCACTTATCAGCCCAAGCTGCCAAAACACTCAATCAGGTTAAAGCAAAGGGCGGTCGTATTGTTGCTGTCGGGACAACCTCTATTCGGACCTTGGAAACGATTGGAGCAAAATATGATGGTCAGTTGCAAGCTGATTCTGGCTGGACCAATATTTTTATCAAACCAGGCTACCAATTTAAGGTCGTTGATGCCTTCTCCACCAATTTCCACTTGCCAAAATCAACCTTGGTCATGTTGGTCGCAGCCTTTGCTGGTCGTGACTTCACCCTAGAAGCCTATCAACATGCGGTTGAGCAAGACTACCGTTTCTTCAGCTTTGGCGATGCCATGTTTGTCAAATAAGAAAAAGCTTCCCTAGTTCAACTGGCTAGGAAAGCTTTTTCTTATGATTTTGATTGACGAGATTTTTTGGTTAAATTGAGGTAATGGTTGATAAAGACCGTTAAGAACATCCCCATCAAACCAAGTCCGATAACCGTATATAAAATGGTAAAAATCTTGCCAAGGGCTGTAACAGGGTAAAGGTCACCAAAACCAATGGTTGTCAGTGTGGTAAAAGAAAAATAAAAAGCATCTAAAAAGGTAAAACCCTCTACCTGACTATAAAACATACTACCAATCAACAAGATAAATAGGGTCAGAAAAAGCAAAGACCGTGACTCTTCGTCCTTCAAGATAGAGACCAAAGTCTTGCCGACGCGGCGAACTTGTAGCCAAAATGTTAACATGATAACTCCTTAATCGTTTATTAGCTCTAGCATTCAAATCTCTCTCTGCCACTATGACTAACAGAGTCAGTTGAATTTATCTAGGACATCTCATCATACTACCCCTCTCCCTATTTTGTAAACTATTTTGCTCATTTTTAATCATTTTTAGATAGTAAAAATCTCTCAGTCAAAACCGAGAGATAAATTTTTCGTATTAGTTTGTGTTCATATTGACCCGATGCCACTGGTTAATGACATAGGCTAGCTGGGCTAATTGATTATAACCTTCAGGATTGATTTCCTCAGTCTCCTCATTGGACCCACCAAGGCCAGCAGTATAAATCGCAACCATATAAGGGGTTTGCTCTTCAACAATGGCATCAACATTCAATGCTTCCCTGACATAACCGGGTTTTTGATAAATTTGTAAACCTGGTAGATAGGTTTCGTAGTATTCCCCTGGGAAGGATTGATCTAGAAAGTCTAAAATAGCCGCATACTTTTCCTTGTTCTTCCAAAGATAGTCTAACACTTGGATGTAATAGTCCGTTGTTGTTTTATTACCTTCTAGACGGATTGTTTTGACGGAAGCTTTAGATTGACCGTAACGATCAAACTGGCTATAAGCTTTCTTAAAGCCTCCCAACAACCCAGCCATCACATGGGCTGGAGTATTTTCAGAATAAACCAAAGAATATTCTTGCATCTCTGAAATCGTCATGTCGTCACCGAACTGACCCCGATAAGCCAAGTATTCTCCCTCATACTCATAATCTGTCTTGGTGATGTCATAGGCCTTGTCCATAGACAGTTTTCCGTCATTCACAGCATCAACAATCAGCATATTAAGTGGTAATTTATAAGTACTACCCGCTGTCATCAACTGGGTATCATTCATGGCAAAAGTTTCACCTGTCACCATATTTTTGTAGGAAAAGGCAACAGCTTTAGGATCGATGCCAAATTCATCCAAGTAAGCCTTAACCGTCTCTTCTAAACTCAAATTAGCATAATCATAATACAGGCCATAAGATTCCATTACCGCTAAATCTTCTGCCATTGCCTGTTTTTTAGCTTTAGCACTCTTATTAGTCGGAATAATCTTAGGTTTTGTTTCGTCCTGACTAACCTTTGTTTCCTCTTTGGTAAACCATTGCTTAAGATTAACAGAGCCACCATAGCTTCGACCCAAGACAACAATAAAAAGGGATACGAGCAGACCAGTTACCAATCCCAAAACTAATTTTTTCATACTTTTCATAATATAGCCATTATACCATATTTTCTTTCTTTTTTCCAATCATTTACACAGAAAAAAGCTGAGACGTTCAGCTTTTTTCTTGACGTGTTCTTAAGCTTGAGTAGCCTGGTAAAGCTCATCAACCTTGTTCCAGTTAATCACATCAAAGAAGGCCTTGATGTAGTTTGGACGAACATTACGGTAATTGAGATAGTAGGCATGTTCCCAGACATCTAGCCCCAAAATAGGTTGTTTTCCATCCATGATTGGGCTATCCTGATTACCAGTTGACATGACTTCTAGCTTGCCTTCTGCATTGACAACCAACCAGGCCCATCCTGAACCAAAACGGGTAGTGGCAGCCGCAGTAAAGGCTTCTTTGAAGGCGTCAAATGAACCAAAGGTCGCCTCAAGCTCTGCCAATAAGCTTGCTGAAGGGCTTGTTTTCTCTGGCGACAAGAGTTCCCAGAACAAGGCATGGTTAAGATGACCACCACCATTGTTAATCACTGCTTGGCGGATATCTGCCGGAATACTGTCCACATCAGACAGAAGTGCCACCAAATCTTCACCAATTTCAGGGTGTTTTTCCAGAGCAGCATTGACGTTAGCCACATAAGTCGCATGGTGCTTGTCATGATGAAGAGTCATGGTTTCTGCATCAATATAGGGTTCCAAGGCGTCGTAAGCATAAGGTAAATCTGGTAAAATAATGGCCATAAATCTGTCCTCTTTTCTTTATAGTTACCCTTTCATACTACCGAAAAATCTCACTTTTGACAACTATTTTAACCGTTTTTCTCATAGGTTAATTTTAAGAGGGCCAAATCAAAAAGATAATCTTTGTCATAACGGCCAGTCTTGATTTGATAATCCGTATCAATTAAAATGACTAGGGCTTTTTTGAGAAAGGCCAGTGACAAGGCTTTAGAATCCCGCAAGGCAAATTTGACTTGATAAGGATTGACGCGTCGTCCAAGGTAATCTGACAAGTCAGCCACCAGCTGAGCTTCTGACTTATTGGCCTGGGCCAAAAGTTTGACCTGTAACCAAAAACGAAGTTGCCCCAACATAATAGCCAGCAGCTTAATCACGTCCTCACCTTGTAAACTCAAATCACGACTGAGCTCTCGTGCCTCTGCTAGCTTGCCGGTTAAGACATATTGCGTCAAATCAAAGATATTATCCTGCAAGCTCTTTGGAATCGCTTCGATAATATCTGCCTGTTCAATGACTTCTCTTCCCTTATAAGTCTCTAAGAAGGCCAAATTTTTGAGGCTCTCACTAAAATCAAAATTCGATTTTATTAATAAATCCTCCAAGGCCCCTGCTGCAAAAGTCAATTGTCGCTTTTGAGCCAGTCTTTCCAGATACTGTCGTAATTCCTGTTCCTTTAAGCTATTGGCTTCCAATACCAAGGCATCTCGCTTGAGCAATTTGACGAGACGACGTTTCCCATCCAACTTCCCTGGGGCACAAATAATCAAGCGAGTGCTAGCTACTGGTTGGAGGAGATAATCCTCAAATTGTTTAAGTTGTGCATCATCTAAAACCTTTTTCTTATCAGTGGTAATATCACTCAAATTATCCAATATAACCACTTTTTCATCCGCAAAAAAGGGCAAGCTTTCCAAATCTAGGGCTGCCTCTTCAAAACTGCTTTCTTCCAGGTCAAAATAGGAATAGGTCAAATCACTGGGATCAAAACCAACCGCCTCAAACAAAGCTGACTTGCTGTCACGGTATTGCCCACTATCATCGCCTGCTAGCACTAAAATCTGCGGTAAGGTCGCTCGACTTAATTGCTTTACTGTTTCTATCACAATCATGTATTTATTATATCAAAAATTTGGTATAATAGCAGTAAGTATCCCTAGGAGAAAATCATGAAAAAATACCTCTATTTACTGATTGCCCTGCTTTTCCTGGGATTGGTTTGGCTCTTTTTACAAGCCCATGTCCAAGTCAAGACCCAACCAAGCACTGAGCAAGCTAATCTGACCAGTACAAAAAACTCGCTAGCAACAAGCACCCCTTCTGTCGCTCCCAAACCCAGTCAAGAGCTTGAGAACGAGACCTATACCGTTGACCGGGAACAAATCACTCTTTACGGCAAGTTGACAGCCCCCAAAACCTTCAAACAAGAAAAACGACCACTGGTCATTATTGCCCATGGTTTTAACAACACCTTGGACATGTATGATGACTATGCCCAATATCTTGCCAAACTAGGTTATGTGGTTTATAGCTTTGATTTCTACGGCGGTAGCACGCGTTCCAGAAGTGGGGGTACAGACATGCTAAACATGTCTGTCTTGACCCAAGAGGCGGACCTAGCGGCTGTGGTCAATAAACTCAGCCAAGAGTCCTTTATTGACACCAGGAATATCAGTCTCCTCGGTGTCAGCCAAGGCGGGGTGGTTTCCACCCTCTATGCCGCTGACAATCCCCAAAAGATTAGCAAACTCCTCCTCATATTCCCCGCCTTCGTCCTCTTTGATGATGTCAAGGAAACCTATAATCAGCTTGGGGTAGCTAGTCCAGACCAACTACCAGCTATCATCAGCCACCGTAATGCCCAACTAGGCAGTATTTATCTGACCGATGCCTTAACCATTGATATCAAACAAAAAATGCAAGCTGTCAACCAGCCTGTCCTGATCATTCAAGGAACCGATGATCAGGTTGTTCCCTATAGCTATGCTCAAGAAGCGAGTAACCTCTTCCCTCAGGCCACATTGGTAACTGTTCCAGAAGGACAACACTGGATTGACCAAGCTTTTAATCAAATCGCTCTTCCTGCTCTAACAGAATTTCTGATACAAAATAGCAGACAATGACAAGCAAGAACTCATTTTCTTGGCTTTGGCTGCTGTCACCAAGAAAAAATCCTTAGCCAAATTGGCTAGGGATTTTCTTATTTGTCTGCGTAGAATTCTTGACCATGGTCAGCCACTTCAGCATTGATTTGCCAAGTAATACCAAATTTATCCGTTATATTACCATAGGCAGGCGACCAAGGGGTTGCTTGAAGTTCCAGATGAATGGCCTTGGCATCCACCGATAGTTTTTGGTAGAGGTCAGTCGCTGTTTCTGCATCATCTGTCACTAGAGCAACTGTAATATTGTCACCGACAGTATAAGGCATTTCAGGATTGTTGTCTGATAACATAAAGCGTTGACCATTCAGACGGAATTGGGCATTCATGACAAAATTTTCAAGTTCAGCAGGACAATCTGGCATAAAGTCCTTATAAAGAGTGACTTGTTCCACACTTGCTCCCAAGGCTTCCTTATAAAATTCAATCGCCTCTAAGCCGTCACCATTGGTAACCAGATAAACTTCCATTGCTTTTAACATGATAAACTCCTTATAATTACAATAAATTAGGTTATTAGTTTACCATACCTAAGCTTAAAAGAAAAGGGATTGGCCTTACCTAACTGTTTCCAACTGCCAGGTTCGTTGACCAGAAAAACGAATGGCCCCATCTTGATCTGTCCGATAAATCCTAATGCCTTGTTTTTGCAAACGTGCCAGAGCCTCTTGATGAGGGTGTTGGTAACGGTTGTTCTGGCCCACAGAAATGAGAGCTAACTTGGGCTGAATTCTTTCTAAAAAGGCAGCTGACGACGACCCTCTACTCCCATGATGTCCTACCTTAAGCACATCAACTGGTAGGTTAGAATAGCTTGCCAACAAATCTTCCTCTCCTTTTGCCTCTAAATCCCCTGTAAAGAGAAAATTTAGACCTAGCAAGCGACCATAAAGGACAAGGGAATCATCATTGCCGCCATCACCCACCCCAAGAGGTGAGAGAACCTGAAGACGACTCCCCATAATAGACAGAGAATCCCCTGCCCTAACTGTCCTAACCTTAATGTTCAGAGCTTGTAGGCGGTTGACAAAACTGGTCTTGGTCAAGGCCCCCTGGCTAACCAAAATCTCATCAACCCTTATTTCCTTGACCAATACTTCCAAATCCCCCATGTGATCAGCATGAGCATGACTAATGACAAGCTGATTGATCCGTCCAATGCCCCTACTCTTCAGATAAGGAATTAGGCTCCGCTGGGCATTGCTCGCTGTCACTCCCTGACGCCAAGCCTCTTTCTGACCAATTTCCAAACGACCACCAATATCCAACAGGATGGTTTTGCCACGCATATCCCGCAAAAGCAGGCTATCTCCTTGCCCCACATCTAACATGGTCACTTCATTGGTCAAGGGATGCTTTACAAGGGTAAATAGCAGAGCTAAACAAGCAACCAGACTGACCAAAACCTTCTTATTCTGGTAGTAATCATATAAGACCGTCAAACAAAGCAAAAGTAATACGAGCATTAAACCAGTTGCTTGGCCTAAAATCAAGGGCTTACTCAAAAGACCGCCCGTTCCCTTGACTAGATTTTCCACAAAAATGAACAAAGGATTAAAGAAAGTCAGAGCTAAGATTGGGGACAAGAGAAAGGCAACTGATAGTAAGGGAAGAAACAAGTAGTCAAAACAAAGTGAAAATAAGGTTGTCAAAACCACAGACCAGGGCTGAAAAACTGAAAAATAAGCCAACAATAAGGGCAAAATCCCTAGGGTTAGGGTTAAGCCCTCTGCTAATTTTTGTCGGTAACCTGACAGGTGACTAAAGTCCATCATGCTGATGACAAAAGCATAGGCAAAACTAAGCACCCCTCCGACTGTCAATAAAAAATTAGGCAGGATAAACAAACAAATCAAAAAGGTCACCGCAAAATTATTGACTCCTTTAATACCATATCGCCCCAAGAACGCTTGGATTAAGCTACGAATGACGGAAATGGAAAAACCGGTCAGTCCTGCATAAAAAAGAGAAAAAGGAACTTGCATGCCATCTACCACATCCTGACGCAAACCCAAACGCAGGAAAATTTTCCGGAAATGAGTGAGAAAAAAGCCAACCTGCATCCCTGACAAGGCAAAAAGATGAATAATGCCCAAGTCAGCATACCGGTCACTCATATCTGCGAAGTCCTTATCCAAGTAACCGAACAACAAGCCTGTCATGTAGTGGCTCATAGGAGCAGGAAATCGTGTTTTTGCCTGTAAAATAGCCTGTCGTCGCCACTGAGCTAAGTAATCAAGAAAACTTAACGATTGAACTGGCTCAATAGCCTGCAATCGCTCTAGCTGGGCCAAGCGATAAATCCCTTGATTTTTCAAATATTCCCTATAATTAAAACCAGAAAAATTGCCTTGCTCTGCTGCCTCAATTAGCCTAATCTCTCCCTGCAAGCTGACAACCTGGTCTAGATTAGCAAAATAATCACGTTCTTGCTCAGAAGCTAGCCGATAAAAGACCTGGTAGCGACGCCCCGCAGATCTTCCTTGAAAACTCAAACGATCCCCATTAATGCTAATGGTATCAGGAATTAACTGAATAGTTCTGATAGTCTCAGGGGCTGTTTGGTAAGCCTGCTCCATTTGCTGAAAGTGACCCGTCAAAAAGATGGTCAAAGCTGTCAAATAGACAAGCACTTGACCGATAATTTTCTTGGAATACTGGCAAAATAAGGCTGCCAAAGTGACAGCCAAGAAGATTAGAATGGGCAACTGCCGATAAACCAAAGAAAAATAGAGCAGGGCTGATAAAACCGCCAAATAAATCGGTGGTAGGGGAAAAAACCTAGTCAACGGTAATCATCTCCTTAATCTTGTCAAAGGTCTTTTGACCAATCCCTGAAACCTTCTGCAAGTCTTCGACAGACTTAAAGAAGCCACTGCTTTCCCGATAATCAATGATGTCTTGAGCCCGTTTGGCACCAATCCCTGAAATGGTTTGCAGTTCACTAACACTGGCCCGATTAATATTAACCTTACCAGTTCCTACCCCACTCGTGTCTGATGGATTGGTAGCTGAAGAGGTAGAAATCACACTGATATTTTCTCCTTGGCTAGCCACATAAACCACACTGCCGTCACTCAATTTTTGAGCTAAATTGATGGACTTTTTATCAGCTGTTTCTGTTAAACCACCTGCCAATCTGATGGCATCATCAACTCTGCTCCCTGCTGGTAACTGGTAAACCCCTTCCTTTTGCACAGCCCCCTTAACATCAACGACCAAGTCAGCCTCCTCCTTGCTTGAAGAGGGATAATCTTCCTGAGCTGTCGACTGGCTTACCAAAGAGGAACTTGCCGAGTTTAAAAGTTCTGATTCACTAGGTTTGTCGGTTTGTAAAAAGCTAAGATAGATAAAGACCAGGGCCACAAGGCCCAGTAAACCTCCGACAACTAGCTTCCGTTCTCTAATTTGTGCTAAGACTTCTTCCATCATGACCTCCTCTAAACATCCCTGCTTATCTTTTTATTCGTAATTGACCACACAAAAAGAGGATTTTCATAAAATCCTCTGATATGCTATTAAGACTGCCTGATGATTAGGCAAGTGATTACAGGCAGTTTACTTGCGGTGTTTATCAGGATCCCAAACGAAACTAGCTAGCCAACTAAACATCAAGGTCAAAATAACCAAGACAATAGCCACTAAGGCTGCTGGAATGCGAACAAGATACCAAAAAACACTTGGTTTTTTAGCATTATGGTAGCTTTGATTTTCCTCATCTAGTTGGTCAAAGGCCTCTTGAATCCGTCTGGCAACCTCTTCCACCCCTGCATTATCCATCCGCTTAATATCTGAAATATCAATAGGGGCACCAAAGTTCATGTCAATCCGCTCACGAGATAAAAGCCCTTTGATCGACAAAGGTCCCAGATAGGCCGAAGGCATAATCCGAACCTTAGCCATCTTGGCAATCACAGCTACCCCCCCCTTAACATCACTGGAATGACGACTACCACTAGGGAACATAATCAGCGAGCGTTGGCTTTTTTTCAGCATATTGACAGGGTAGCGAATGGCTTCTTGGCCTGGATTGTCACGATCAATCGGAAAGGCTCCACACATACGGATCCACCAACCAAAAATCCGATTGGTAAACAATTCTTTCTTAGCCATGAAAATAAACTGTTTAGGTCGGGCGGCAAAAGCCATATAGACAGGGTCCCACCAAGTCCTATGGGGGGCAACTAAGATATAATTTTCATCCTGGTCAGGAATCTTGTCCTGATTATGATAGTGGACATTGCCATTGATAATCCACAGTAAAAACACTACCAGACCTCGAAGATAGGCATAAAACATCTTGATTTCCTTTTCTTTCTGCTAAATTCGGTCAATAAGATCAGTGCCTTCATTGTATCATATTTCAGTCAAAAGGACAATTAGCCCTTCCTAATCTTGGCTAATCTATTTCTTGTAAAAACAAGCTCTGTCTATTCTCTAGGGAAATCTTATGCTATAATAAAAACATGACAAAAAATCTTTTACTAGACAATGAACGAGTTGACCAACTTTTTTCAACCGATGTTAAGATTATTCAAAATCGGGAAGTTTTTAGCTATTCTCTGGACTCTGTCCTCCTCTCTCGCTTTCCCCAATACCCTCAACGAAAGGGCTTGATTGTCGATCTTTGCAGTGGTAATGGAGCTGTCGCCCTCTTTGCCAGCAGTCAGACCCCTGTCAAGATTTTAGCTGTGGAACTTCAAGAACGCTTAGCTGACATGGCTAAACGTTCCGTTATCCTTAACCAGCTGGAAGAGCAGGTTGACATTATCCAAGATGACCTCAAGCACCTCTTAGACCATGTGCCAGCTTCGCAGGTGGATTTGATTGTCTGTAATCCCCCTTATTTTAAGGATAGGGAAAGCTCTAAGAAAAATCTTTCTGAGCATTACCTCTTGGCCCGCCATGAAATCACCACCAACCTTGATGAAATTTGTCGCGTCAGCCAGCAAGCACTCAAATCCAATGGTCGATTGGCTATGGTCCATCGCCCAGATCGGTTTTTGGAAATCATGGACACCCTAAAAAAATACAAGCTCGCTCCCAAACGGGTTCAATTCATCTACCCTAAATTAGGCAAGGAAGCTAATATGCTACTGATTGAAGCCATCAAGGACGGTTCTTTGGAGGGGTTCAAAATCCTACCCCCACTCATTGTTCACAAGGACAATGGCGATTATAGCGATGAGATTTTTGAGATTTATTATGGAAAAAATAAAAGCAATTAAGGCCTACATGTATGTGCTTCGTTGTCAGGATGACTCTCTTTACACGGGCTACACCACTGATGTAGATAGACGTGTTAAGACCCATCAAGCTGGCAAAGGAGCCAAGTATACCAAAGCCAGACTACCGGTCCAACTCCTTTATGTGGAAAAATTTGCTAGCAAGTCCCTGGCCATGTCAGCTGAAAGCCAGTTTAAAAAGAAAACGAGACAGGAAAAGTTAAATTATATCGCCCAAAACAAGCCATAGAACAATTATGGAACCACTCCTTCGAAAAACTGTAATCACCTCTTAAACCAACTGTGCCACAGGATAATTATAAAGACATATAAAAAGGATATTGGAATGTTTCCTTTTTATATGTCTTTTTTCTAAATATGATAATGATTGGAAATTACTCATATCATATATTTAATATGGAAATTATTCACAAAACCCCTTTAAACAATCCCAAAGGATTAAATAGCAACATCTTACTACTGCATGATTTTCCTTACTAGGTTTTAAACTACCATGTACCAAATGACAACGGACTTGATAAATAATTTCAAAAATTCCCGCAAAAAGAATACCTAAATCCTCTACTACAACCAAGTCACCTAAATCATGAGTATCACTATACTTTTTCTTTAACTTTCCAGTTTTTGTTCTCGCATCACTAATAATCACATTTTGGTAGCTAGTATTATCTGTTTTCTTATTAAAATCAGTTAGTAAATTCTCAAAAATCATTTTAGTATAACCATTCGGAATATCATTTCCACGATACTCTAACTCTGCTTGTATTAAAGCATAGTGTAGTTGGGTAATATTATTCCTAAAATCAGCACCTTCTTTATCATCTGATAAAAACAATCGCTCAAATGATTGGTATAATTTATTGTTAGAAGAACGATCAGACTTTATTTTATTAATATGTTCTCTATCATTTGTCAAAGAATAATGAAAATTATACCAGCTATTACAACTTAGCCAAAGCATAATAAATAGTGAATGGTAATCAATCCTTGCTTTTTCAAACCATTCTTTTTTTAAATCTTGACTACTACCAGACATACCTACCTCATATTTTCAATTTCATTTTCTACTAACCTTTTAGCTTCAGCTAATAGTTCTTCACTTTTGGCTTTCAGTGTAAAACTTTGTTGAATTTTTTCACTAATCCTTAGCTGAATGGTTCTAGGTAATACTGGAATACGCACGTCTAAAATCTCTGACGGTTTCCAATGCTGGATAATTGAACCACCTGCATCACGTTCTGCTTGTAATTGTACTACTGCCGAATTTATAACTAAAGCAAGATAGTCAGGTAGCACTCTATCTGTTTTTAGAGATAAATGGACAATCGCTCCTGATGTAATCACATCTAAATCTTCTGGTACCCGATAGGCAATCCCAACTGTCCCATCTTTAGATAATAAAATAGTGTCTCTTTTAGGACGAATAGCTTCATTAAAGGATTCAGGATCTAAAAACTTGTCTGATTTTGTAATACCATATTTAGATAAATTTGATACACGCACAAATGGTACTCCTTGACTCTGATATGCTTGTGAACCTGGCTCAATTGATTTATACAAGTCTACTATATCACCTAAACGTACACAATCAAATTTAGCCATACTTTCTAAAAGTTGTGTAAATTTCGGTTGATAATATTCAGCATCTAAACGCCCACTCATACCAAATGATTGTGATAAAGTTTGAACAGAGACATTGCTTGTTTTTTGCTCGATTAACAATTCTATGAGTGTCCACTCTGCTAAGCGCTCATAATAGAGGGCTTTAGCAAGGAGAGAGTCAATCTCTACCCCCCCCCCCCCCCGTGAAACTTTCACAGAGTTTTCGATTTCATTTTCAACAGATGCTTTTGCTTCAGTCAATAACTGTTGGGCTTGCTCACGTAAATCGTTGCTTTGACGGATATATTCAGCGATTTTTTCTTGCGTATTTTGAGAAATAATCGGCAGCGGGATATTTAATAAGTCCTCTTTATTGATTGCCGTTAAAATCGTTCCTGAACAGTTTTTCTTTAAAATCTGTTGCATAAGTGATGATTTGAACAACACCAATAAAGTTTCTGCATTGATTTTATCAGATGACAATACATAAAATCCTGTCGAACATAAAGAATTATCATAGTGCGGTGGTACAATTGCACAACTTTGCAAAGAGCCTTCAATGCTGGAAATCATCACTTGATTTGTTCGCACTTTCCGTCTAGCACGAGATGGCAAGTCTTTGCCTAATGCTTTTGTACTACCTGTAATTTCACCTGATTTACCGATATTGGAAAGCTCAATATAGTCGTATTCTTGGTTTTCGTTTGGCGTGTAATTCTCATCGTGCAAACGGCATACTTTACCTAATTTTTCAAAACCATTTGAATGAGTTTGAATAAATTTTTCTAATTGCTCATAAATGGGTTGATAAAACTCTGCATCCAATCGCCCTGTTTGTAAAAAGCTATCTTTGAGCGATTTGATATTTACAGGATTTTGTATAGCTTGAAAATCAGTTAAACCAAGATTGTCTAGCAATAAAGTTTCGGCTTCGATGTAGATGTTTTGAGATTTTTTCAAAGATAGTTTTGCATTATCGAAGCAGTCTTTTATTTTTAATTGAAAATCTCTATCAAGTAATGGAATAAAGGTTTCTTTTACCTCTTCTGGGTTTATATTGGTTTGGTTAATAGATTGTCTAGCCCGCCTTTTTAAGTCCCAAATACCATATTTCGTATTTAAATATGCTGTTAGGTATTCAGGTAAAATAATATCTTCATTTGGAACAAAACGCACAAGATAAGAAGCAAAAATAAAATCACTATCGTCTTGCTGATAAAAAATACCTGTTCTCCCAACCCACTCAAACGAATTTGTTCTGTTAAACAAAACATCTCTATCTTTTAATAAAAAGGTTTCTTTCTCTAAATTTGATACATTTGCATACTTTGATACAGAAAAATCACATAACATATTATGAATTTCATTCATTCTATAAATTGGAATACCATCTCCAATTTCATTCATAGAAATAGAAATTCCATATTGTGATTTTAAAAGGCAATCACCTATTTTAATATATGTTAATTGTGGATTACGTTTTGGTTCTTTTGTCCAAAAGTCAGTATCAAATCTACAATCTTTATTTTTATCAACAACGGATAAACTAATTTCACTCACTTCCAGCCCATCTAACAATGCCTGATATTTGGCAGGGTTAAATGGGCTTAATCCTTTCCCACAAAAGAAAGTTTTTCCTTTTTAGCAAATTCAATAAAAGCTTCAGCAATACCATCTTGTGTTTTTCCATCATGATTATAGAGGTCATGTTTCACAATCAGATGCCCATGTTCATCTAAAATTGGAGAGCCATTTTCATCTTTGAGATAAATTTTATCACCACTATTATCTTTACTTGGTTCTTGCATGGTAGCAAAAAAAATTGGATAATCCTCCACTTTCGGACATAGTTCATCATCCCATTTTTGAACAAATAAGACGCTTGTTTTCGTTCCTGTATGTGGCTTAAAAACATTGCCATGCAGACCAACAACTGCTAAAATACGACAATGTTCGGCAATATAGTCTCGAATATACTTATCACTAGAATTGTTAAAGCGTCCTTGAGGGAGAACAACTGCCATGCGTCCACCAGGTTTTAAGAAGTTCAAATTACGTTCTATGAATAGAATATCTCGTCCAACTTTAGTTTGATATTTTCCTTTTGCATTTTTACCTAATTCAAATTTCGTAATAATTCGACTTTCCTTAATATCACCTGCAAAAGGCGGATTTGCCATTAAAACATCAAATTGAAATGCGTAGTTACTATTTTTAGATTGACGAAGTTTTTTGAGACGTTTCCACCCTTGATTATAAGTATCAGTCCACTCTTCTTGTTGAACAGTTTCGTCCCAACGCTCATAATCTAAAGTATTTAGATGTAAAACATTGGTTTGCCCATCTCCAGCGATAAGATTCAAAGTTCTAGAAACTCGAACAGCTTTTTCATCAAAATCAATAGCAAAAACTTTTGATTTTACATAATCTTCACATTCCGTTGGTTTTTCTTCAGCAGTAAATAAATGACTCTGTTTAATTCCTTTTTCGTCTAAAATTTGTTTCCACACATGAAACATTGTATGAACCGGAAAACCACAACTACCACTTGCTGTATCAATCATGGTTTCATCTTTGGTAGGATTAAGCATCTTAACACACATATCAATGACATAACGTGGTGTAAAATACTGACCTTTTTCGCCCTTACTTGACTTACTCATCAAATACTCAAAAGCATCATCCACAACATCTAAATTAGAATTAAATAATTTAACATCTTGCAAACTAGACACACAAACAGATAAGTGGGATGAACTTAGCATGATTTTCGCATTTTCTTCAAAAACACCTTCCCACTTATTTTGGGCGTTTACAAATAGTTGCTGGATACGATCTTTTAATTCCGTATCTGTATCTCCATAATTTCTAAAAGACAGATGACGTGTTTTATTTCGAGTACTTTCTAATTCATCATAAAGTTTTGTAAAAATTAACTTGAAAACTTCTTCAAAAACATCGACCCCAGCATTTGCCAACACTTCATCTTCCATTTCTAAAATGAGATCCTTCAGACTTTTACGCTCAGTCACCAGCTTATCGTTTTGAATTAAGTCTGCAATATTCCAACGCTCACTAAGAATATCAGATAATTTTTCAGTATATTTAGGAATATTTGGAATATCTTCAAAATAATTGGGATCTTTACGATTATAAAAAGAAATCTGTTTCCCATTTGTCCAAACACCAATCGGAGCACCCGTCGCATTACAATAGCTTTTCAGTTGCTCTTTTCCATCTTTTAACTTGGCTTTTTTTACTTCAACAATGATATATGGTGCTGTTGTATTTTGCTTATCAAAAACAACAATATCCGCACGCTTTTTCTCACGACCAAAAGATACACTATATTCCACTGCTATTTGATTCACTGGATAATCATAATCATGAATCAGCTTGTACAAATAGAGCTGTCTTACCAACTCTTCAGGTTTTAAAGCAACATTTTTTTCCCTAATAAAACATTTGATGTTATACGAAATTTTTCCAGTTTTGGTAGTTTTTTCGGTAATTCGATTTTTAAGAGCTAGAATTTCTTTATCAGTAAACTGCTCAAGATTGAAATTTTTATCTTTAAAAAAATTATCTATCATTCTTATTATCCTTCTTTTCTATTTAGATTTATTATATCATAGTCCATTAAACTTCTCAAAGTTTGTAAAAACTCTAGAAAAAACCAAATATTAGCGAAATTCTCCTAGCTAATTTATCACATAAGTATAGAATATTTATGATGTTCACTGACTTCATTGTTATAGTTTAATCATTATCAACCATACTAACATAGTCAAATATTCTTTTTATTATGAGTATTCATAATAAAATGATCCCTTAGTCCTAGATTTTACTTCTCCTTTTTGACAAAATGATAAAAAGGTCCACTGGACCTGAGTTTGCTGTCCTTTTTTTAGGCAAAATGATAAAAAGGTCCACCGGACCTGATTTTGCTGTCCTTTTTTGGGCAAAATGATAAAAAGGTCCACTGGACCTTTTTATTTATCTCCCTTGTTACGGATAACAAAGCCATTTTTCTTTTCACTTGAGGTGCGGTGTGGGCGTTTGTTGCCTTTATTGTCAAAATCACGGGAATTTTTGTTGGAACGACGTTTGAAATCTCGGCGACCTCCCTCACGTTTCCCTGATTGACGATTGAATGACCGGTTGTTATTGCCTCCACGCCCCTTATTCGCAAACCCATTGCCTGACGGTTTAAATGGCAGCGGTTTTTCACGAGCAATCTCAACTTCTGGCAGACTATCTGGGTCTTGAACCGTCAAATTAAGAATGTAAAGGGCTAACTCTTCTGGGCTAAAATCATTTGCTAACTTGATGGCATCTGCCCTGAATTTCTCAAAACTAGCCTGCACCTTTTCATCGGCAAAATCACGGGCAATTTTTTTCAAGGCGACTTTTTTCTTAGCTTGGAAGGCTTCCTCAGCAGTCGCTGGTTTTAAGCCCTTCATCCGCTTCTTGGTTAGATTTTCAATAATGGATAGGTAGCCCATTTCATTTGGTGAAACAAAAGTAATGGACTGTCCATGTTTGCCGGCACGTCCTGTCCGTCCGATACGGTGAACATAGCTTTCTGGGTCTTGGGGAATATCATAGTTGTAAACGTGGGTCACCCCAGAAATGTCCAAGCCACGCGCCGCCACATCGGTAGCGACAAGGATATCAAGACCATCATTTTTGAAATCACGAAGGACACGCAGGCGTTTGCCCTGATCTAAATCACCGTGGATGCCCTCGGCACGGTAACCACGCAGTTTCAAACCACGCGTCAATTCGTCCACACGACGCTTGGTCCGACCGAAGACAATGGCTAATTCTGGTTGGTCAACATCCATCAAACGGGTCATGGTGTCAAATTTTTCTTGCTCACGCACACGGATATAATATTGGTCCACCAATTCCGTCGTTAGTTCTTTGGCCGCAATCTTAACATGCTCAGGTTCTTTCATAAAGGTCACGCCAATACGCTTAATCGGTTCTGGCATGGTCGCTGAAAAGAGCAGGGTTTGACGGCTGTCTGGCACTCGGCTGATAATACTCTCAATATCTTCCAAAAAGCCCATATTGAGCATTTCATCAGCCTCATCCAAAATCAAGGTTTCAATATCAGACAACTTCAAAGCCTTACGTTTGATTAAATCCAACAAACGACCTGGTGTGCCAACCACGATATGAGCACCAGAACGTAGGGCCTTGATTTGTTTTTCAATACTTGAGCCACCATAAACCGACCGTACCTTGACCCCCTTATCACGCCCAAAACGGAAAAGTTCCTCCTGACATTGCACTGCCAACTCACGGGTTGGAGCAATAATCAAGGCTTGAATGGTATTATCCTCTGTGTGAATCTTGTTCAAGGTTGGCAAACCAAAGGCTGCGGTTTTTCCTGTCCCTGTCTGCGCTTGACCGATGACATCCTTGCCAGCAAGGGCCAAAGGAATGGTCATTTCTTGAATCGGAGATGGTTCAACAAAGCCAGCTTTTTCAACAGCAGATAAAATCTCTGCTGATAGGTTTAAATCTGTAAATTTCATAAGTTCCTTTTCTAAAAAGACAGTGCGAAGCTGTCTTATGACGCTTGTTTTTGTAACAATAGTTGTCCAATCTGCCCTAAAGCGAAGATCAGACTTGCAACCTATCTAGTATATCATAATCTGACCAGAATGAAGCAGATTTACCTTGAAAAGAAAAATAAATCGTTTTCATCGAAAAACACCTTTGGGTATTTCGATTTATTGGAAAACAAAGTCCAGTTCAATCTTTGGGTCAATTGATTTGAACAGGGTTTGGTAATACTCCTGAGCTGCTTCTCGAATCTGTCCCTTATATTTGGTCAGATAGTTCTCTTGTTCCTTATTGCTCAAGGTCTTTGTGACTAAGTCACCGGTATCGACATTCTGGGTAAACAGACTGAGGAGTTGACCGCTGGCATCATACAGTTGGTAAGGAGTTTCCTTGTCCAGCTCCACTCCAATCACGTCAAATTTAGGAACTGTCACTTGATAACGGTTGTCCCCAGTCTGCTCAATGGCAATAGCCTGTTTAATCCCAAACTTGGCTTGATAATTTAAGATAATGATAGCTTTTTTCTCGGTAAAAGGCAAATCCAAACGAGAAAATAGTGTCGTCTTATTTTTTTGTGTTTCTACCTGCTGAATAGCAGCAGTAAGAAAAACCGTTTCTTTAACCTTTTCGATAGATTGCACCACACTCGACGAGGTAGTTTGTGAAAAGGTCTTGACAAGACCAGTGTCGTTGAGGAAAAAATATCCACCAACAAGCAAACCTGCTAGAAGGAAAAGGGAAACAATAGCTTTGCGTAACATGGCTTTCTCCTTTATGTTTTCTTTTATTTTACCATACAGATGAAAATCCTTGGTTTTACAACCAAGGATTTTACTTCTTATCTTAAAACCGCTTCAGCCAAGGCTTGTTGGATTTGAATAACGTTTTTATCATTCTTGAATTGTAGTGTTTCAGCGGGCTCGACACCTGATGAAATCCAAATTTTTAGCTCAGCGTCAAGATCAAAATGACCTGATGTTTCTACGGTAAACCGTGAAATGGAACGATAAGGCAAGGACTTGTAGGATGTTTTTTTCCCTGTCACTCCCTGTTTATCCACCAAAATCAAACGACGGTCCGTAAACACAACCAAATCACGAACCAGACTGAAAGCTAGCTCAACCACCTCATCGGTCACCAACACATGAGCCAAGTCTTGCTCGACCTTAGTGGTATCTTTTTGTGAGGCATTGCCTAATAAACCTGAAAATAATCCCATCATCTTCTCCTTACATCTTTTCTTCTAATGTGACCTCTGGATATTTATCCGCAAACCACCGCAAAGCAAAATCATTCTCAAAGAGAAAGACAGGCTGGTCAAAGCGGTCGCGGGCTAAAATGTTACGACTGGAACTCATGCGTTCATCCAAATCTTCTTCCTTAATCCATCGGACAGTTTTCTTGCCCATAGGTGTCATCACCACTTCGGCATTGTATTCTCCCTCCATGCGGTGTTTGAAAACTTCAAACTGCAACTGACCGACAGCCCCCAACATGTACTCACCAGTCTGATAATTTTTATAGAGCTGAACAGCTCCTTCTTGGACCAGTTGCTCAATCCCCTTATGGAAGGATTTTTGTTTCATGACATTTTTGGCCGCTACCTTCATAAACAACTCTGGGGTAAAGGTTGGCAGCGGTTCAAATTCAAACTTGTTTTTACCAACAGTTAGGGTATCACCGACCTGATATGTCCCTGTGTCATAGACCCCAATAATATCACCGGCCACGGCATTTTCAACATTTTCTCGGCTTTCAGCCATAAATTGAGTGACATTAGATAGTTTGGCAGATTTGCC
Organism: Streptococcus cuniculipharyngis; assembly: GCF_007859195.1. Lineage (GTDB taxonomy): Bacteria > Bacillota > Bacilli > Lactobacillales > Streptococcaceae > Streptococcus > Streptococcus cuniculipharyngis. The sequence goes on along the minus strand of NZ_VOHL01000001.1, from coordinate 16,143 downwards.
CGTACGAGGCAGATTGACCGCCATGCCTCGCTCAAATTGACCGGAAACAATACGGACAAAGGCGATACGGTCACGATGGCGAGGGTCCATATTGGCTTGAATTTTGAAGACAAAGCCTGAAAAATCCTGAGTCAAAGGGTCAATCAACTGGCCATCAGCCGTTTTATGCCCATGAGGTTCTGGGGCAAATTCAAGGAAGGAATCCAAGAAGGTTTGAACACCAAAATTGGTTAGGGCCGAGCCAAAGAATACGGGGGTCAGTTCTCCCTTTAAGATGGCTTCACGAGAGAAGTCATTACCTGCTTCTTCCAACAGTTCCACATCTTCCAAAACCTGCTCATAGAAAGGATTGTTAGCAAATAGCTGGGCACCCTTGTCAAAAGAGGCAAAACGTTCCTCGCCCTTATAGAGTTCCAAACGTTTGTTATAGAGGTCATAGAGCCCTTCAAAGGATTTCCCCATACCAATGGGCCAGTTCATGGGATAGCTGGCAATGCCCAAAACCTCTTCCAACTCTTCTAGCAAGTCCAGGGGCTCACGACCATCTCGGTCCAATTTATTGATAAAGGTAAAAACTGGAATATTGCGATGCTTGACGACTTCAAAGAGTTTTTTGGTCTGGGCCTCAATCCCCTTGGCCGAATCAACCACCATAACGGCAGCATCAACCGCCATCAGGGTACGGTAGGTATCTTCAGAAAAATCCTCATGTCCTGGCGTATCGAGGATATTGACCCGCTTACCGGCATAGTCAAATTGCATGACCGATGAGGTCACCGAAATTCCCCTTTGTTTTTCAATGTCCATCCAGTCAGACTTGGCAAAATTCCCTGTTTTTTTCCCCTTCACTGTACCAGCCTCACGAATCTCGCCACCAAAATAAAGCAACTGCTCAGTAATGGTCGTTTTACCAGCGTCCGGGTGACTAATAATGGCAAAGGTCCGACGCTTCTGAATTTCTTCTTGTAATGACATAACTACTTCCTTTTCTCTTGCAAATAACAAATCACATCACACCTGATGTTCAGCCCTTTCATTATACCCCATCTGCCTTTTTTTGGCAATGATTCCAGCATTGTGAAAAGGCTTTAGTCATGCTATAATAGGGCTAGAAAGGAAAAGGCATGAACCAACTACAACTCACCCGTAAACAGTGGAGTCTGATTGGGCTCTTGCTACTGGCAACTTGCTACGGTATTGATTATGAAATTGAAACCCTAACTGGGGGAAATCCCTCCCTCTCGCTCTATCCCTATGTCATCCTAGCCAGCCTACTCATCAGTATCTATCTTGTCCCTTTTATCATCTATCTTCGTAAAGCCCAACAAAACTGGCAGATTCCCTCTTTTGTGCTGCCGCTAACCTTTTTCGTTTCCCTCTTTGCCTCCAGTTGGACTGCCGTGGAGGGCAACGACCTACTAGCTAGCTTTTGGGCAATTTTTCTAGATAAAAAATTTCTAGCTGATTGGGAAATGGCTCTAACGGCTCCACTTATTGAAGAATTAGTCAAGACCGGTATTGCAATCTGCCTACTGGCCATCTTCGGCAAATGGGACAAAAAATGGGCTTTCCTTCTTGGTATCACAACGGGCATGGGTTTTCAAGTTATTGAGGACATTGAATACATCTATCTCGGTGGTCTTGAAAAACTCAGTAACACAATTCCATCTGCCCTCTATCGGATTGCTGGAAGCCTTAGCTCTCACTACCTCTATACGGCCCTCCTCACTGTTGGGGTCGCATTACTAATTTCCCAAAGCAAGCAGGTTTCCAAATCCAAGATTTGGTTATGGATTCTCGCACCAGTTATCTGCCATTTTTTCTGGAATTCACCATTAAACGTCGGCCCGGTCTCTGCTATCATTAGCAGCTTGAGCCTTCTCATCTTTTTAGACATGGTACTCTACGTGATGGCAGACTAAAGACATCACTTGGCTAGATTTATTTAAAAAGAGCAGTCACTCATTCCTTGAGTTGCTGCTCTTTTTGGAAACCGGCGTGATGTTTTTCCAAACCATGAAAAAAGTCATTGATAAACCAGATGGCAATCACCTGCACGCTTGTCATCAGCAAAAAATTAAAGACTAGATGATTACTGTGAATCAAGGGCAGTTGACTTAGAAAACCATAATTGCCTCCCAATACAAGATTGACCATTAATATCAGTCCATTCATCATCAGAGTATAGCTAAAAACTGCTTTTAGTGGCAAAGGTTTGTCAGCCTGATGAGACAACAAATACATAAGAGCGTTGGCTGCCAAGGCATAATGGCCAATAACAAAACTAAAGAAGGTCAGGTGAGGAAACTGAAAGGGATCCAAAACTGGATAAGTCAAGGCCACAACGGAACCAATCAGGCCCAGACAGGCAAAATAAGCTTTCAAACGCCCCTCTCTCCCCCAAAGCAGAACAAACATGGCCAAACGACAATGGTAAAGGGGTAAACTTTCTGACAAGGGCCACCCTACCAATAGATACCAGCTGTAAAGACTGATAATTTGCACCATTTGTAACCATCGAAAAAAAGCAAGGTAGCAAGGTTTTTGATACCAACGACTCGTTAGATAAATCACCACGACTAAAAATAAGAAGATAAGCAGACGGTCTTCTAAACGTAAATGTGGTTCCTGGGTCATATGGTCAGTAAAAAATTCGGCTAGCATAGTGACTGGCCCCTTCATCTTTTTTCAGTCTTTTAGATTGAGACAGAAAGTCACTGCCCCTTTTCCGACTACTTTTCCAGTTCTTCGACAATCTTGGCTAAATTCATGGAATTACTGCCTTTGAGCAAGACTTGGTCTTGGGCCTGCAAATCTTCTTTAATCGCTGCCAACAAGTCATCAAAGGCATCCTCTTGATTGCTTTTAACAAAGTAAGCCACGGCCTCAGCCCCAAACTTATCAACTGCCAAATCTGCCAAGCCCTTAATCTCTTGACCATAGAGGTAGAGACGGTCAAAATCAGCTGGTGACAGGCTATCAATCATCTGCTCGTGCAAGGCAAACGAAGTAGGCCCCAACTCTTTCATATCCGCTAAAACCACCAATTTTCGACCAGCCTCATTCTTGGGAATATTGGCAAAGGTTTCCAAAATCAACCGCATGGCTGTTGGATTGGCATTATAGACATCACTAAGAATATCCGCCCCATTACTTGCTTTTTTCCATTCTGTCCGATTACGCGTCAGTTGAATGTTTGCTAAGGCAGCAACAATTTTATCCTCTGACACGCCCTCTTCCTTGGCCACATAGGCAGCCAGCATGGCATTGGTGGCATTGTACTTACCCGTCACAGGGATGGTCAACTTCTTCGCCAAGAAATTTGTCTTAAAGGTCAAAGAATCTTTGGCCTCCACTAAATCCGTCACATAAAGGTCGCCCCCAGGACCAAAACGTAACAGGCGTTGACCTACTGGAATCAAGTCGTCAAGCAAGTCATCCTGCGGTAGCAAGAGTAGATCTTCTGGCTGCATGCCTGCGCTAATCTGCATCTTACCTTGGGCAATTTTTTGGCGTGTGCCAAAAAATTCCAAGTGGGCCTCACCAATCAGGGTCACTACCGCCAACTTAGGCCGGGCAATCTTGGATAAGAGTTCAATATCCCCCAAATGGTCTTGCCCCATTTCCAAAACCAGCTTTTCCGTATCATCTGGCATTGAGAGAACAGTATAGGGAAGGCCAATTTCATTATTGTAGTTGCCTTGGGTTTTATAGGTCTTATAGCTAGTCGCCAAAAGGTCATGAATCATGTCTTTGGTCGTTGTCTTGCCATTAGAACCCGTTACGGCAATGACATCTACTGCCATCTTATCCAGATAGTAGCTGGCTAAGGTTTGTAAGGCGAGCAAACAGTCATCCACGAGGATGTGAGGGACAGCCAGAGGTTTTTCTGACAGGGTAACCGCACAGCCATTTTCAAAGGCCAAGGGGATAAAGTCATGACCGTCTCTTGCTCCCTTGAGAGGAACAAAGAGGTCGCCTTTCCCAATCAAGCGACTATCAAATTCAATCTTGGAAATGGTCACATCTGCCAGCTTGGTGACATCATTTTTTGCCCCAAGAAGACGGGCGATTTCTTGCAAACTTAGTTTCATTGTCTTCCATCTTTCTCTTTTACTTCCTTTCAATTATACCATAAACCAGCCTTGCCATTCTTAAAACATGTGCTATAATAGAAAACGGTGGCAAACAAACCACCTTACAGAGTAGATGATTTGCGTTAAGTGTGTGTGAATGGGATGTTGTCACACAACGAAACCTCTCGGTGCGGTAAATCATTGCATCCGCTGTTATCTTGATAACAGCTCCACCTTGAAAGGAGCATTTTTATGAAACTATCTTTTTCTAGCCCTAAAATGACCAACCAACGCTTGGTCACCTTAGCCATGTTGGCAGCCTTGGCCATTATCATCAGTAAATTTTCCATTACAGTCATTCCCAACCAATTGATGGTGAGTTTTACCTTTATCGTCAACACGGTCATTGGGATGGTGGCAGGGCCAATTTGGGGCTTTATCAGCCTTGCCCTCATTGATGTGGTTGACAATCTCAGCAGTGGTCAGGGAAATTTCATCATCTGGTGGACCCTGATGGAGGCGGTTGAAGGCTTTCTCTACGGCCTCTTCTTCCATGGACAATTGCTTGCTCGTGACGAGAAAAAGGACTGGCTAAAAGTCACCTTGGCAACCTTGGTCATCATGACCTTTAGCACCTTCCTTGTCACACCATTTCTAGTTCAGACCTACTTTGGTACCCCATTTATTGCCCAGTATCTAGCTGGTCGTTGGTTAAAGATTTTTGAAATCCCCTTACGAATTTTTGTCACCATGCTAGTTCTGCCGCAGCTACAAAAAATTCCAGAATTAAAAAAATTAGTCAAAGCAGATAAGTAAAAAAATCAGAGTATCATCCCTACTCTGATTTTTTCTGATCTTAAATTAAGTGACTTTCACGTTTGGCAAACATCTCCTTGCCCAAAGCAACCAATTCTTCAATCAAATCGCTATAAGCCAAGCCCATATTTTCCCAAAGTAAGGGATACATAGACCATTGGGTAAAACCAGGGGTAGTGTTTAATTCATTGAGATAGAGTTGCCCATCTTCTGTTAGGAAAAAGTCACAACGAGCCATACCGCAGCCACCGATGGCACGGAAGGCTTGGGCAGCATATTCCCGCATCTGTTCCATGATGTGACCATCAATCTTGGCTGGAATCTCCATGGTAATCTTGTTATCAATGTATTTAGCCTGATAATCATAAAAGGCCACGTCCTTAACCACTTCACCGGCCTCTGTCGTCTTAACGTCAGTATTCCCCAAAATACCAACCTCAATCTCACGAGCCACAACACCCTGCTCGATAAGAATACGACTGTCGTATTTGAGGGCAAGCGTGATCGCTTCTCGGAGTTGACTGTCATCATCAGCCTTGGAAATCCCCACACTGGAACCCATATTAGCTGGCTTAACAAAAACTGGGTAGCTGAGGTGGTCCTTAACCCGAGCAATCGCTGCGTCTACATCCTGTCCTTCAATAAAGGTCTCATAGGCCACTTGCGGAATGCCTGCCGTCTGGAGAACTTGCTTGGTAATGATTTTATCCATGGCCACGGCTGAGCTGAGGACATTGGTTCCCACATAGGCCATCTTCAAGACTTCAAGGAATCCTTGGACCGAGCCGTCTTCCCCCATGGGACCGTGAAGAACTGGAAAGACCACCGCTCCTTGCTCATAAATGTCACTTGGTTTGATTTGTTTGCTGAAATCAACCGTGTCATTAGTCATCAATTTTTCATCAGCTGCTGGTGTTTGGCTAAACTCCTGTGTCTTGATAAACTCCCCTCTTTGGCTAATAAAATAGGTTTTTACAGTAAATTTATCATAATTGACCGCTCGCATGACGCTCTCTGCCGACAAGACAGAAACATCACGTTCTGCTGAACGTCCACCGTATAGTAAAATCAAGGTTTCTTTCGACATGATTTCCCCTTTTCTTCTCTATTTTTCTCTCCTATCATATCATAAAATCAATCTTTTTTCAAAAAAAGTAAAAAAAGTGGTTAGACTTAAAGATAATCTTAATGCCAAAAAAAGACTAGAAATCCTTCTAGTCTTACAGTTCTGTCCGATTCTCAATAGCCCGTAGTAAGGTTACCTCATCAGCATATTCAATATCACTTCCTACTGCTAAACCACGGGCTAAGCGCGTGACCTTGATTCCAGCAGGTTTTAAAAGACGTGACACATACATCGATGTGGCCTCACCATCAGCAGTCGCATTGGTCGCAATGATAACCTCCTGTACCTGATCATCCATTAACCGATTAATTAAGGATTTGAGGTTAATATCATCTGGACCGATGCCTTGCATGGGTGAAATCAAGCCATGAAGGACATGATAGCGCCCCTTATATTCTTGAATCTTTTCCATGGCCGAGACATCCTTACTAGCTTCAACCACCAAAATCAAGCTCCCATCACGAGTCTGATCCTGACAAATAGCACAGGGATCCTCATCTGTCAGATTGCCACAGATGCTACAGTAGGTCAACTCACGCTTGGCGGCCAACAAATTTTTCGCAAACTCATTAACCTCTTCATCCGTCATACTAATCGTATGAAAGGCTAGACGTGTCGCTGTTTTTATCCCAATTCCAGGTAATTTAGAAAATGAGTCAATCAATTTTGCAACGGGTGTTGGATAAAGCATGTGTCTCCTCTCTCAATCTTGTCCACGACGTGACATGTATAAATTGATAATGTCCCTGACAATGTGATGACTGGTCTTACCCGTCAGATCCGTACTGTGGGGCAAGACCACTGCAACCGCAATTTGTGGATCATCGCTCGGTCCATAGGCCACCACATTGAGATTACTAGTATAAATAGAATTACCAGCCTCATCAGTCACATAGGCCTCGGCTGTACCAGTTTTGGCAGAAATGGCTACACTGGCACCGTAGCCAATTTCTCGTCCAGTTGTAAAGGCTCCACCACCATTAACCACATTATAAAATCCGTTTTGAATCAAGGCCATCTCGTCTGAGCTAATCCCAACTTGATTAAGGGTTTGTGGCTCAATTGGCTTGATTAAGGCACCTAAACCACCTGAAGCATCATTCGCATAAATCCCTTCTACTAGGTGAGGGGCCTGACGTTTTCCGCCATTGGCCACTGTGGCAACATACTGAGCCAATTGCATCGTCGTATAGTTATCAAACTGACCAAAGGCTTCTGTCATCACATTCGCTAGGCTATAATCCTTTGGGATAAAACCCGTTGATTCACTAGGCAAATCAATACCAGTTGCTACGCCTAGGCCATACTGGGCATAACTGGTCCGTAATTTTTCCATAGCTCTTTGATAAACCGATTCTTTTAAGAGGTCCTCTGTCATGCCGTCTTGGCCAGCTAATTTTAGGGCCACTTGAACCATGTAGGTGTTAGAGGAGTATTCTAAGGATTGGGTTGCTGTGATGGGCATGGAACCACCTGCTAAATCTGTAAACCACGATTTAATGGTGTCAATCTGTTGGTCATAGAGCGTCTGGTTCCCAGCAATAACACCATTTTCCCAACCTGCTGACAGGGTTGCCCCCTTAACAACCGAACCTGGTGTAAAGACCTTGGTAATGGTACCCAAGGCATCTGTTGTTAGCTCATTAGTCTTGGTATCGTGGGCTAGGCCTGCCATCGCCAGAATAGCACCTGTTTCTGGATTCAGGGCCACCGCATAGACCCCTTCGGAATTGGCTACATTTCCCTTGGCTAACTCTGCATTATAATAGTCACGGAGAATATTTTCAACCCCCTCTTGGAAGGCAAGGTCAATCGTTAACTTGATATTATTTCCTTTTTCCCCTTGCTGATCAACCGTGTCTGATAAAATACTTCCCTTTTTATCAACCGTCACTGTACGAACCGTCCGGCTTCCTTGAAGAACTTCTTCGTATTGTTTTTCAAGATAGCTAGTTCCTACCCGATCGTTCAGGGCATAGCCTTTTTTCAGGTAATCGTCAGCCTCTTCCTGTGGCAAACCCGTCTGCTCTGTTGAGACACGACCAATGATGGAAGAGAGGGATGTTGCAATGTCTTGTCGCTGCCAATTGGTACGGACAGCAATTCCATCCAACTTAGCCTTATTAGCCGTTACATACGCAATCTGCTCTGGTGACAAGTCTCCTGTTGTTAGAAAGACCGTATCAAAGGTCCCCGCCGCATTCATTTGATTAAAAATATAAATAATCTTGAGTTCTTCCTCACTATAATTCACCGCCTCTTCTGGCACTGCAGCAATGGCATTGTTATACACAGTAGCCGTTGTCAGATTATTACCCAATTGATCATATTTTTGATCATCAGGTAACTGCTCCACCACCTCTTTGAAACGTGCTTCATCCACCAAATAATAATCCCTCTTTGCCCGATCGGTCACCTTGGTCTCCGTCAGGGTCACATAGCTTGCCAAGCGTTGGGCAATCTCCTTAATGTCCTGGGCGGTCATGGTATTGCTCCGCGTAAAGGAAATAGCCTCTTTAACAGTATTACCAACTAGGGCCTGCCCTTTGGCATCATAAATTTGCCCCCTAGGACTAGAAGTGGTTACCGTGTAGGTTGTTGAGGCTGTTAGCTTATCGTCATAAAAAGAACGGTTAACTAACTGCATCTGGGCTAGCCGAAAGACCAAAATTGAAAATAAACTAACTACCACAAAAAAGAGGAGATAAATTCTCCGCAATAAGGTATTGGTCATTGACTTATCATTGCTTCCTTTTTTTATCACACTAATCCTCACTCGTCTTATCTGCTATGAATATTCTACCATAATTCCTCAAAAAAAAACTGTTTTACTTTGATGACTTGGAGAGAATTTTTCCAATCTCAGACAATCTTCCGATATCAAAAGACTAGGAACTTATCCTAGTCTTTCCCATCGGTGTCTTGACAACATGATAAAAAGGGCCACTGGACCTAATTTTGCTTTCTAATTTCTTGGCAAAATGATAAAAAGGTCCACTGGACCTGATGCCACTTTCTTATTTTTCGGTGACATGATAAAAAGGTCCACTGGACCTTTTTATTTACCTAGATAGTATTCCGCTGTGACCTTTAGTTTGTCGTCAAATTCAAAGACTAGTGGTGGGAAGTTAGGGATTTCCACATCCATGATTTCATCATCTGACAAACCTTTGATGTGTTTCACAAGGGCACGGATTGAGTTACCATGAGCACCAACGAAAACATTTTGGCCAGATTTAAGAGCTGGTGCAATCTTGTCTTCCCAGAATGGAAGGGCACGCTCAAGCGTTACTTTCAAGTTTTCTGCGTCTGGCACAACTGAGTCATCAAGTAAGGCGTAACGACGATCAGCATGCGCTGAATGTTCATCGTCCTTAGCCATTTCTGGTGGCAAAACATCATAAGAACGACGCCAGATATGCACTTGCTCATCACCAAATTCTGCTGCGGCTTCAGCCTTATTTTTTCCAGTCAAACCACCATAATGACGCTCATTCAACCGCCAAGATTTCTCAACAGGCACCCAAAGTTGGTCTGAATGTTCAAGTGCAAGATTAGTTGTTTTAATCGCGCGTTTCAAAACTGATGTAAAAGCGATATCAAACTCAATACCGGCTTCTTTAATCAATTTACCAGCGTCGATTGCTTGTTGTGTTCCTTTTTCTGAAAGATCCACGTCTGCCCAACCTGTGAAAAGGTTGGCCTTGTTCCATTCTGATTCACCATGACGGGCAAATACTAATTTTACCATTGTAAGTCTCCTTTTATTTTTTGGAAAATCCAAAGTAATACCTTTTCATTATACAAAAAATTTGTGAAAAAATCTACTAAAAAATCAAGAAAATCTATTTTTCAAACTGCTCAACAGCAAATTCCAGCATGAGATGACCAATCTTGTCTTTTTTCTCAAGGTCATCAAGGTTGGATAAGGTTCTTGGGTCCCAACTTTCATTGGCCAAGCTATCTGCCGAATAAAAACAATGAACATGGTTCAGCCCACGAAACTTGGCCAGGGCTGCTACTGCTGAGCATTCCATATCAACGCAGATTGCTCCTTCTTGCCGACGCTGGGCCACTTTTTGCGCCGTTTCTCGGTAAACCCCGTCAGTTGTCCAGGCCTTACCAACGGTATAACTAATCTGACGTTGTTTGAAAAAATCTTCCAAGGCTGGTAGATAATCTTGGTTGACCGCAATTTCACGGCTGGCTGGTTGATAATGATAGCTGGTTCCCTCATCACGAAGGGCAGCCGTTGGGATAATGATACTGGTTTCCTCAATCTCTTCCAAAACCCCACAAGTGCCAAAAAGCACCAGATTTTCCATGCCCATATAAATCATATCTTCTAAGATGGCGACGCAACCAGCTGCTCCGACAAGAGAATTGAAAAAACCAATTTTAGTGCCGTTGACATCCAGTTCATAAAAGGGGATTTCTATACAGGCCATTGAGGTGGTAAAAAGCTGACGATGGGGATATGCTTTGAGCAAGCGGGCAAAGGTCTCACGGGCAAAGCAAGACACCACTGTCTTGGGAAAATCAGCCAGTCGCTCCCCCATGGTATCGGCAGCGTTAATCACCGCCTCTTTGGTTGGGTCAAATTCTTCTAACATCATAAACGACTCTCCTTCTAAGTCAAACGGTCATCTTCTTGCTCGTCAAACTTTTCCTTGTCTTGCTCAGACAGTTCTTGGGGTTTTATCAAACGGCTGGCGGTAAAAACAATAACCATCCGCATGACGAATAAGAAGAGTAAAATTGCAATGATTTGTTTTTCCATGATTATACTTTCTTCATCTACTTTTTTAATCGCTAATCCAAAGCCTTGAGCTCCAAAATCATATCACGAATTTGGGCGGCCAGTTCAAAGTCAAGGAGTTCAGCAGCTTCTTGCATTTGTCCTTGAAGTTTCTTGATGCTTGCCTGACGCTCTGCTTTCGTCAGACTAGAGAAGTTAACTGGCTCTGCCACTTCTGTTGAACTATCCGCCTTGGTAATGGCAATCAAATCGCGAATGTCTTTCTTGATGGTTTGCGGCACAATGCCATGTTTGTCATTATAGGCCATCTGAAGCTGACGGCGGCGGGCCGTTTCATCAATGGCTTTTTGCATGGACTGGGTCATGGTGTCAGCATACATGATGACATGACCGTTGCTATTTCGAGCTGCCCGACCGATAGTCTGGATAAGCCCTCGCTCATTTCGCAGGAAACCTTCCTTGTCAGCGTCCAAGATAGCCACCAAACTCACTTCAGGAACGTCAATCCCCTCACGAAGCAGGTTAATCCCAATCAAGACATCAAAAACACCCAGTCGCAGGTCACGGATAATCTCTGTCCGCTCCAAGGTCTTGATATCTGAGTGCATGTATTTGACCTTGATGCCCATTTCTTTGAGATAATCGGTCAGGTCCTCAGCCATCTTTTTGGTCAAGGTGGTGATAAAGGTCCGCTCACCTTTTGCCACACGCTGGTTAATCTCACCTAGCAAATCATCCATCTGCCCCATGGTTGGACGGACTTCCACTTCTGGGTCAAGCAGACCAGTCGGACGGATAATTTGCTCAACAATCGTCTCTGTTTGCTCCAACTCATAATCACCCGGTGTCGCTGAGACATAGACAATTTGATGGACATGGCTTTCAAATTCTTCTCGGCGCAGCGGTCGGTTGTCTAGGGCTGATGGCAAGCGAAAACCATAGTCCACCAACATCTGCTTACGAGAGCGGTCACCATTGTACATGCCCTTAATCTGACCCATGGTCATGTGACTCTCATCAATCATAATCAGGAAATCCTCTGGGAAAAAGTCCAAGAGGGTATAGGGCGGCTCACCTTCGCTACGGCCGTCCATGTGACGGGAATAATTTTCCACCCCATTGGTATAGCCCATCTCCCGTAACATTTCCATGTCATAGTCAGTCCTTTGTTTCAATCGCTGAGCTTCCAAGAGTTTGCCCTCGCTCTCAAAAAGTTGGAGCTGCTGGGCTAATTCTGCTTGAATATTGGCAATGGACTGTTCCAAATGTTCCTCATTGGTGACAAAGTGGGTGGCTGGAAAAAGAACCAAATGGTCAACTTCGCCCAGGCTCTTTCCTGTCAAGCTCTCAATCTCACGGATACGGTCAATCTCATCACCGAAAAATTCTATCCGAAAGGCATGCTCGTCACGGCTAGCTGGAAAAATCTCCACCACATCACCACGCACACGGAACCGCCCTCGTTGAAAGTCAATATCATTGCGCTCAAACTGAATATCAACCAAACTATTGAGCAGCTGGTCACGAGAGATTTCCTGACCTGGTCGCAGGCTGACAGCACTGTCGGCATATTCCTTGGGTGACCCCAACCCATAAATACAAGATACCGAAGCCACCACAATCACATCATTACGTTCTAGCAAGGCTGAAGTGGCACTATGACGGAGCTTGTCAATCTCATCATTGACCGAACTGTCTTTTTCAATATAGGTATCACTAGAGGGCACATAGGCCTCAGGCTGATAGTAATCATAATAGGAAACAAAATATTCCACGGCATTATCAGGGAAAAATTCCTTGAATTCCCCATAGAGCTGGCCAGCCAGAGTCTTATTATGAGCAATGACCAGGGTAGGTTTATTGACCCGTTGAATGACCTGACTCATGGTATAGGTCTTACCAGTCCCTGTTGCCCCCATGAGAATCTGCGATTTCTCCCCGTTTTCGATATTATCTACTAGCTGGGCGATGGCTTGGGGCTGATCACCAGAGGGCTCATACTTAGATACTAACTTAAACTGATTATCATTTTTTCTATCGATCATCTTCTTACCTCTCTTCTATTTTATTATATTTTCCAACAAAACACAAAGGACACCTTATGTTATATTTTCTTACATGAGTGATTTCAAAACTTGCTTAATCTTTCCTTTTTTGCTATAATAAGTAGTAATTTTTATAAAAGGAGGTTAACATGAAGAACAACATTAAGCTATTTATGCTAACAATTCTATCATGTTTCTTAATGTTAGGGACAAAAGTTACCGCTGAAACCATTGACATTGTTTCAGACACTGCTTATGCCCCGTTCGAATTCAAGGATTCAGATCAAACTTATAAAGGAATTGACGTTGATATCATCAACGAAGTCACCAAACGTGCTGGCTGGGATGTCAATATGACCTTTCCTGGCTTTGATGCCGCAGTCAATGCTGTCCAGTCTGGCCAAGCCGATGCTATCATGGCTGGGATGACTGTTACAGATGCTCGTAAGAAGGTTTTCACTTTCTCTGATACTTATTATGACACGGCCGTTGTTATCTATACCCGTGGCGATAAGAAAATCAGTGATTACAATCAATTGAAAGGTAAAACAGTCGGTGTCAAAAATGGTACGGCTGCCCAAGCCTTTCTTCAAGAAAATCAAGACAAGTATGGTTACACGCTCAAAACTTTTGACACCAGTGACCTCATGAACAATAGTTTGGATTCAGGTGCAGTTGATGCTGCCATGGACGATCAACCGGTTGTCCAATACGCTATCAACCAAGGTAAAAACTATGCCATCAATATGGATGGTGAAAAAGTTGGTAGCTTTGCCTTTGCCGTTAAAAAAGGTAGCGACTATGAGTACCTGATTGAGGAATTTAACAAGGCTTTCGCTGATATGAAGGCTGATGGCACTTACGCTCAAATCATTGAAAAATGGACAGGTAGCTCAACCGCTTCTGCCACTGCTACGCCTAATCTGACATCAACTGGTGATGCTAATGCCAAGGCTACACCAGTCAAGAAAAGCTATAAAATTGTTTCTGACTCATCATTTGCCCCATTTGAATTCCAAGATGACGCTGGCAAATACACTGGGATTGACATGGAATTGATTCAGGCCATTGCTAAACAACAAGGCTTCACTCTTGACGTTAGCAACCCAGGCTTTGACGCAGCCCTCAACGCTGTTCAATCTAGTCAGGCCGATGGGGTTATCGCTGGAATGTCTATCACCGATGCCCGCAAGGAAATCTTTGATTTCTCTGACCCTTACTATACCTCAAACGTCATCCTTGCTGTTAAAAAAGGCAGCACTATCAAGTCTTATGAAGACCTGAAAGGCCTAACCGTTGGAGCTAAAAACGGAACTGCCTCTTACACCTTCCTGAGTGACAATGCTGCCAAATACGGTTACACCGTCAAGGCATTTGATGAAGGGTCTACCATGTATGACAGCTTGAATTCTGGCTCAGTTGATGCCATCATGGACGATGAGGCTGTCCTTAAATATGCTATTCAACAAGGTCGTGATTTTGAAACACCAATTGCTGGAGAAAAATCTGGTGAATATGGTTTTGCGGTCAAAAAAGGAACCAGCCCTGAATTGCTCGAAATGTTCAACAATGGTCTGGCGGCCTTGAAAGCCTCTGGCCAATACGACAAAATCGTTGGCAAGTATCTCGGTTCAAGCTCAACTACTGAAAAAACTGTTGACGAAACCACTATCGGTGGCCTCTTGTCAAACAACTACAAACAACTCCTGGCTGGTCTGGGAACTACTCTCAGCTTGACCCTGGTGTCCTTTGCTATTGCGACCATCATCGGTATCATCTTTGGTATGATGAGCGTGGCTCCAAACCAAACCCTACGCACCATCTCAGCTATCTTCGTTGATGTGGTTCGTGGTATCCCATTGATGATTGTGGCGGCCTTTATCTTCTGGGGCATTCCAAACCTATTGGAATCTCTCACTGGTAAGCAAAGCCCAATCAATGACTTTGTCGCAGCAACCATTGCTCTATCCCTCAACGGTGGTGCTTACATTGCCGAAATTGTCCGCGGTGGTATTGAAGCTGTACCGACTGGTCAGATGGAAGCCAGCCGCAGCTTGGGTATTCCTTATGGCACAACCATGAGAAAGGTTATCCTACCTCAAGCAGTTAAACTCATGCTACCAAGCTTTATCAACCAATTTGTTATCTCATTGAAAGATACGACTATCGTGTCTGCTATCGGTTTGGTCGAACTCTTCCAAACAGGTAAAATCATTATTGCACGTAACTACCAAAGTTTCCGCATGTATGCAATCTTGGCAGTCATGTATCTGGTCATTATCACGCTGTTGACACGTTTAGCAAAACGCTTAGAAAAGAGGGCTAACTAATGGCAGAATTAAAAATTGATGTTCAAAATTTACATAAGTCTTATGGTAAAAATGAAGTCCTAAAAGGAATTGATGCCAAGTTCTACGAAGGTGATGTGGTTTGTATCATCGGCCCATCAGGTTCTGGAAAATCAACCTTCCTACGAACACTTAATTTGCTAGAAAGCATTACCAGTGGTAAGGTCGTGGTTGATGGATTTGACCTCTCCGACCCCAAGGTCAACGTAGATAAGGCCCGTGAAAATATCGGCATGGTCTTCCAACACTTCAACCTCTTCCCCCACATGAGTGTATTAGACAATATCACCTTTGCTCCTGTGGAACTAGGTAAATTGACCAAGGAAGAAGCCGACAAGGTCGCCATGGAATTGCTAGAAAAAGTTGGTTTGGCTGACAAACGTGATGCCCTACCAGACAGCCTCTCAGGCGGACAAAAGCAACGTGTGGCCATCGCCCGCAGTTTAGCCATGAATCCAGACATCATGCTCTTTGACGAGCCAACTTCAGCCCTTGACCCTGAGATGGTCGGTGACGTTCTGAATGTTATGCGTGACCTGGCAGAGCAAGGCATGACCATGTTGATTGTCACCCACGAGATGGGCTTTGCCCGCCGTGTTGCCAATCGTGTCATCTTTACTGATGGTGGTGAATTTATCGAAGACGGTACACCAGAACAAATCTTTGATAACCCGCAACACCCTCGCCTCAAAGACTTCCTTGACAAGGTCTTGAATGCTTAATCAAGTCATAACCGCCCGTGAAAACGGGTGGCTTATACACCGGCTGTAAGCCGTTTCTCTCCAGCGACGTCTAAAGACGTTCGCTGAACTTCGTTCAGGTTAGTGCTATAATTACTTGACTAACGCCCGTAACAACGGGCTTTTATCTTGTTCTAAAACTGCCATCTGAAAATGGATCTTCATACTCTTTGACACTCAATTTATCAAGTGCAATGTCATTTTTCTCCTGCTCGCGAATGTATTTCGCAACT